>NZ_SNVJ01000009.1 GCF_009829925.1 Teichococcus coralli | reverse complement strand
TCACCAACACACCCCAAAATCCAGCGCGACCTGCCACCATTCTTCCGTCGTCATATCCATATCGGCATATGCCGAGCCGAAGACGGCATTGGACGGTGATGCCTCCCTCTCCTAAACCCGACCGATTCAAGGCTCCCCCATGGAAGGCGGAGCCAGCCAGGGAGGCTGACCGCGATGCCGGTCCGTTCACGACGCCATCCGCTCCGCCCTAGCGGCGTGGCGCTTGCCGTCCGCTGGGCCGGCCTTCGTCACGGCGCCTCCCCTTCCCCGAGCGGAGACGTTCCATGAGCACCCGCAAGCCCCTGCGCAGCCAGGCCTGGTTCGGCCGGCAGGACAAGATGGGCTTCTACTACCGGTCCTTCCTCAAGAACCGCGGTTTCCCGCAGGACCAGTTCGACGGCCGGCCTGTCATCGGCATCTGCAACACCTGGTCCGAGCTGAACCCCTGCAACTCCCACTTCCGCACCATCGCCGAGCATGTCCGCTACGGCGTCCTGGATGCCGGCGGCTTCCCGCTGGAGTTCCCGGTCTCCTCGCTCGGCGAGGTGACCATGCGCCCGACGGCCATGCTCTACCGCAACCTGGCCGCCATGGACGTCGAGGAGGCCATCCGCGCCCACCCGCTGGACGGCGTCATCCTGCTGATGGGCTGCGACAAGACCACCCCCGCTTTGCTGATGGGTGCCGCCTCCGCTGACCTGCCCACCATCGGCGTCTCCGGCGGCCCGCAGCTCCGCGGCGTCTATCGTGGCCAGATGATCGGCTCCGGCACCAACATCATCTCCATGAGCGAGCAGCTCCGCGCCGGCGAGATCACGCTGGAGGAGTTCCACGAGGCCGAGGCGGGCATGAACCGCTCCTCCGGCCACTGCATGACCATGGGCACCGCCTCCACCATGGCCTCCCTGGTGGAGGCGCTGGGCGTCGGCCTGCCGGGGAATGCCGCCATTCCCGCCGTGGACGCCCGCCGCAACGAGCTGGCGCGCTTCGCCGGCCGCCGCATCGTGCAGATGGTGCATGAGGACCTCGTCCTCTCGAAGATCCTGGTCCGGGAGGCCTTCGAGAACGCCATCCGCACCCTGGGCGCCATCGGCGGCTCCACCAATGCCGTGGTGCACCTGCTGGCCATCGCCCGCCGCGTCGGCATTCCCCTGACGCTGGACGACTTCGACCGCCTCGGCCGCGGCGTGGACTGCGTGGTGGACCTGATGCCCTCCGGCCGCTTCCTGATGGAGGACTTCTACTACGCCGGCGGCCTGCCGGTGGTGCTGCGCGCCCTGGCCGAGGCCGGCAAGCTGCACAAGGACGCCCCCACGGTGAACGGCAAGTCCATCTGGGAGAACGTCAGGAACGCGGAGTGCTACAACCGGGAGGTCATCACCCCGCAGGACTCTCCCTTCAAGCCGGAAGCCGGCATGGCGATCCTGCGCGGCAACCTGTCGCCCGACGGCGCCGTCATCAAGCCCTCCGCCGCCTCGCCGGAGCTGATGAAGCACACCGGCCGCGCCGTGGTCTTCGAGAACATCGAGGAGCTGCACCAGCTGAAGGACGACGACAGCCTCGACATCGATGCCTCCTGCATCATGGTGCTGAAGAATTGCGGCCCGAAGGGCTATCCGGGCATGGCCGAGGTCGGCAACATGCCGATCCCGAAGAAGCTGCTGCAGCAGGGCGTGCGCGACATGATCCGCATTTCCGACGCCCGCATGTCCGGCACCGCCTATGGCACGGTGGTGCTGCACGTGGCGCCCGAGGCGGCCGCCGGCGGCCCGCTGGCCCTGGTGCGCAACGGCGACATGATCACCCTCGACGTCGCCGCCCGCTCGCTGCACCTGCATGTGGACGAGGCCGAGCTGGCCGCCCGCCGCGCCGCCTGGACCCCGCCGCCGCCGGCGGCCGACCGCGGCTACGTCAAGATGTACATCGACCACGTCCAGCAGGCGAACGAGGGCGTGGACCTGGACTTCCTCGTGGGGCGCAGCGGCTCGCCCGTGCCCCGCGACAACCACTGAGGAGGAAACAACCATGTCCCAAGCCCAGAGCAGCCAGCATCGCGGCCCCTATCGCGGCGTCTTTCCCGTGGTGCCGACCGTCTTCGACGAGGCGGGCCGGCTCGACCTCGACGGCCAGCGCCGCGCCGTGGACTTCATGATCGATGCCGGCTCGCAGGGCCTCTGCATCCTCGCCAACTTCTCCGAGCAGTTCGTGCTGACGGACGAGGAGCGCGAGCAGGTGATGCAGGCGGTGCTGAAGCACGTCGGCGGCCGCGTGCCGGTGATCGTCACCACGACGCATTTCGCCACCCACATCGCCGCCGAGCGCAGCCGCCGCGCCCAGGACCTCGGCGCGGCGATGGTCATGCTGATGCCGCCCTATCACGGCGCCACCATCCGCGTGCCAGAACTCGGAATCCATCAGTTCTTCAAGCAGGTCTCGGACGCGATCGACATCCCGATCATGATCCAGGACGCGCCGGTGGCCGGCACGCCGCTCTCGGCCGGCTTCCTGGCCCGCATGGCCAAGGAGATCGAGCATGTCTCCTACTTCAAGATCGAGGTACCGCAGGCGGCGGCCAAGCTGCGCGAGGTGATCGCGCAGGGCGGCGAGGCGATCGTCGGCCCCTGGGACGGCGAGGAGGCGATCACCCTGATGGCCGACCTCGATGCCGGCGCCACCGGCTCGATGACCGGCGGCGGCTTCCCCGATGGCATCCGCCAGATCATGGACCCCTACCAGGCCGGCCGCCGCGAGGAGGCGATGGACGCCTACCAGCGCTGGCTGCCGCTGATCAACTACGAGAACCGCCAGTGCGGGTTGCTGGCCGCCAAGGCGCTGATGGAGGAGGGCGGCGTGATCCGCTGCGGCCGCCCGCGCGCCCCGATCGCACCGCTGCACGACGCCACCCGCGCCGGCCTGATCGAGCTGGCGAAGCGCCTGGACGCCCTGGTCCTGCGCTGGGGCCACTGATCCACGGCCGGTGGGGTCCGGGGGAAAACTATCCCCCCGGCGGAGGGGGTTCGGGGGAGGCGGCGCCTCCCCCGAAGAGTTGCGCCGCGACCTGGTCGTAAAGCCGCCCCGCTGCCGGCGAAAGTGGCCGCACCCGGCTGCGGATGAGCCCGAAGGGCGGCACCGCCAGCCTCTGCCCTCCTTCCAGCGGCGGCAAGCGGCGGTATCGCCCGCCCGGTTCCAGCAGCTGCGCCACCGAGGCCGTGACGACGCAGATGGACGGCCCCTGCACCAGCGCCGCCAGCCCCAGCAGCACCGAATCCGTGTTCAGCACCCGCTCCGGCCCGGGCAGCCCGTGGCGCCGGAAAAGCCGCTCCACTTCCTGCCGCATCAGGCTGCCGGGCGGCGGCAGCACCCAGCCGTAGGCCAGCAGGTCCCTGGGCGCGACCGTCTCGCGCGCGAGCAGCGGATGACCCTCCAGCACCAGCAGGCAGAGCGCCTCCTCCGCCACCTCGCGGTACTCGAGGCCAGCAGCCTCCACATCCAGTGGAATACGCGCCAGCACGAAGTCCAGCCGCCCTTCCAGCAGGCGTGCCACCAGGGCGGGGCTGCTGTCCACCTCCACGGCGATCTCCAGCGCCGGATGCGCCCGCAGCACCGCCTCCACCGCCCGCACCACGATGTCCACCGCCGGCGCCGTCACGCTGCCCAGCGCCACCCGGCCGCCGGAGCCGGCCTCCAGGCTGTTCAGCTCCACCGCCGCCTGCTCCAGCTCCACCAGCGCCGAGCGCGCCCGCCGCGCCAGCGCCTCGCCCTGGAGGTTCGGCACGAGCCCTCTCGGCCGCCGCTCGAACAAGGAGGCGCCCACCATCTGCTCCACCTCGGCCAGCAGCTTCGATGCGGCGGGCTGGGTGATGCCGAGGCCCAGTGCCGCCCGGTTCAGGTTGCGCGTCTCGTCCAGCGCGGCCAGCAACTGCAGGTGCCGCAGCTTCAGCCGCGCACGCGCGAACCAGTTCGGCGCCAGGCGCCGCGACAGGTCGGCGGATGGGCGATCCATGCGAAGGTCACATCCTTTCTCGAACACCACTCAGCCCTGGTGTCCTGATCGCAAAGTCCTCCGGGCTTCGGCGCCGGGGCACCAGGCTCTGCTTTCAGGGGCCTGCTGGTCCGCCGCCTTCGTGGATAGGCCCAGAAGCTTCGTGGGCCGGACACTAGGGCGGGATCACGAGGCGGGAAAGGTCGGAAGAACGAGTGCCTCCCCGAACCCGCTTCTTCATTTTTGCCGTCCTGGGATGTGCCCGCGACGGGCCCGGCCTGAAAGCACGATCGCTGCGCGAGGATCTGAGCGCCCGTTCGAGAATGGCTGCGGGCCGGCCTGGCGGATCTTTCCGCGTCCGGGGCTTCAGACTTTCTTCGCATGCGCAAAATCCGGGCGCTTCGCGGCACCCGATACACGGCCCTGCTTCCCTTCGCGTCACTTTCCGTCCTCGCCCGGGCTTTTTTGCGGCTGCTTTCCTTGACGGATAGCGGCTTCTCACCGGACCCTTCCACCTGCGCATTCACGCGCGACGCTTCGCCAGGCTGGAGGCTTGCCCATGACCACCCTGCCCCGACGCTCGCTGCTGCTGGCAGGTGCGACGCTCCCGCTGCTGCGTCGCCCCGCGCGCGCGCAGTCCACCCCGGACACGCTCCGCTTCGGCCTCTCCGCCTGGCCGCCCAACCTGCAGCCCTGGGCGAGCACCGGCGCCTCCGCCGGCACCGTCAAGCTGCTGATCCACCGCAGTCTCGTCTCCTATGACAGCCAGGGTGAGCTGAGGGGCGAACTGGCCGAATCCTGGTCGCACGAGGATGACGGCGCCTGGGTCTTCCGCCTGCGCAGGAACGCGGTGTTCCACAACGGCGAGCCGGTCACCGCCGACGACATCAAATGGACGCTGGAACAGATCGCCGGCGAACGCTCCACCGCCTACATGCGCGCGCAGTTCCAGCGCGTGGAACGCATCGAGACGCCCGACGCGCACACCCTCCGGCTGGTGACAAAGGAACCCGTGGCCACGCTGCCGCACTGGTTCGGCGGCTACAACATGGCCATGGTCTGGCGGAAGTCGGCGCCCAACGAGCCTGTCGGCGCCGGCCCCTACCGCCTGACCGGCCAGGAGCGCGGCAGCTCGCTGGAGCTCACCGCCTTCGACCGCTTCTACAAGCCCGGCCTGCCCAGGCTGAAGCGCATCCGCTTCGTCGTCTATGCCGACGAGAACCTGCGCGCCGCCGCGCTGCAGTCCGGCGACGTGGACATGATCGAATACGTTCCCTGGCAGTCCATGGCCGCCGTCGAAAGCGACCCCGCGCTGAAGCTCGACGCGGTGGACGGGCCCTTCATGGACGTGCTGTTCAACGGCACGCGCGGCCCCTTCGCCGATGCGCGGGTGCGCCGCGCCGTGGCCCATGCCATCCGCCGCGAGGACATCGTCAAGACCGCCTTCTTCGGCCGCGGCAGCCCCCTCGAGGGCGTGCCCATCCCACGCGGCACGCCCTGGTACGACGAGCAGCTCGCGCATGGCTGGAACTACGATCCCGCCCGTGCCAAGGCGCTGCTGGCCGAGGCCGGCCACCCCGACGGCTTCCAGACCACCCTGCTCGCCACCGCGCAGTTCGGCATGCACAAGGACACGGCGGAGGTGGTGCAGCAGCACCTCGCCGCCATCGGCATCCAGTGCGAGCTGCGCCTGCCGGACTGGTCCACCCGCGTCAGCCTCGGCACGCGCGGGCAGTACGAGATCGCCATCCATGGCACGACGGCGGAGAACAACGACCCGGACGGGCTGAGCTCGGTGCTGGACACCACGCTCTCCCCCTCGCATGGCCGCTCCTTCGGGGTGCAGGCGCCGCGCACCGCCGCGCTGCTGGCCCAGGGCCGCGCGGAGTTCGACCCGCAGAAGCGCGTCGCGACCTACAAGGACATGCAGCGCGCGGCGCTGGAGGAGGTGCCGATGGTGGGCCTCGCCTGGCGTAGCCAGGGCTACGGCATGAAGCGCAACGTCCAGGGCTTCGCCAACCTGCCCGGCGCGCTGACCACCCTTTCCGGCACCCAGCTCGAAACCGCGGCGTTCGCCTGATGGCCTGGATCCTGCGCCGCATCGGCGTCTCCCTGATCCTGGCCTGGCTGGTGGCGAGCATCGTCTTCATGACGCTGCACCTCGTCCCCGGCGACCCGGCGGAGCTTCTGCTCTCGACGGGCGGCATCATGCCCGACCCCGGCGCGGTGGCCGAGCTGCGCGACCGCCTCGGCCTCAACGACCCGCTGCTGGTGCAATACGGCGGCTTCCTGCGCGGCCTCACGCGCGGCGACCTTGGCAACTCGCTGATCGACGACTATCCCGTGCTCGCCGAGGTGGCGCTGCGCCTGCCGCGAACGCTGGAGCTGATCTTCGCCGGCGCGATCCTCGCCATCGTCGTGGCGCTGCCGGCAGGCACCTACGCCGCGCTGCACCGTGGCGGGGCCTTCGACCGCGTCGCCTCCGGCCTGGCGGCGCTGCTGCTGGCGGTGCCGGTCTTCGTCGTCGGCACGCTGCTGATCCTGATGCTGGCGCAATGGCTGCGGGTGATGCCGGCGGGGGGCTACGTGCCCTTCGCCGACAATCCTGGCCGCCACCTCGCGCTGCTGGCCCTGCCGGCGCTCACCATCGCCAAGGGCCTGGCGGCCGTGCTGTTCCGCATGACGCGCGCCTCGGTGCTGGATGCGCTCTCGCGCGACCATGTCCGCACCGCCCGCGCCAAGGGCCTGACGCCGCGCGGCGTGCTGGTGCGCCATGTGGTGCGCAACGCGCTGATCCCGGTGCTGACGGTGCTGGGCCTGCACATGGGCACGCTGCTCGGCGGCACGGTGCTGGTGGAATACGTGTTCAACTGGCCGGGCCTTTCGACGCCGCTGCTGCGCGCCGTGGAGGCGCGCGACTATCCCATGGTGGTGGGCATCGTGCTGACGATCTCGGGCCTGTTCCTGCTGATCAACCTGATCATGGACCTGCTCTACGCGGCGCTGGACCCGCGGATCCGCGCGGCGTGACAATGGCGCGCGCCCAACTGACAGAAAAAAGAAAGGGGTTCGGGGAAACTCATTTCCCCGACCTTCTTGCCCAAGGAGGAAGGCCATGAAGCGCCTGATCGTCCCTGGTACCTTGGTGGGCCTGATCCTGCTGGCCGCCCTGGCCGCTCCCCTGCTGCCGCTGACGGACCCGATCCGCCAGGACATCATGCATCGCCTGGCCGGTCCCCTCCCCGGCTCCCCGCTGGGCCGCGACGAGTTCGGCCGCGACGTGCTCTCGCGGCTGATCTGGGGCGCGCGCACCAGCCTGGGCGTGGCCTTCGCCTCCGCCTTGATCGCCGGCATCTTCGGCACGCTGCTCGGCCTGATCGGCGGCTGGTTCAGGGGCCTCGGCGAGTTGCTGGCGGTGCGCAGCATGGACGTCATCCTCTGCTTCCCGCCCGTGCTGCTGGCGCTGCTGGTGGTCACGCTGATGGGCCCCGGCGCCGGCACGCTGATCCTGGTGCTCTCGGTGCTTTACCTGCCCGGCTTCGTCCGCGTCACCTATGCCGAGGTGCTTTCCGCCCGCAGCCATGACTATGTCGAGGCGGTGCGGGCGCTCGGCGCCCCGGCGCCGCGCATCCTGCTCCGCACGGTGCTGCCCAATGTCGCCGGGCCGGTGCTGGTGCAGCTCAGCCTCGCCGTCGCCTCGGCGGTGGTGCTGGAGAGCGGCCTCTCCTTCCTGGGCCTCGGCGTGGTGCCGCCGGCGCCTTCCTGGGGCCTGATGATCCGCGGCGCCCGCGCCACCATGGACCAGGCGCCAATGCTGCTGTTCTGGCCCTGCGCGGTGCTGACGCTGACCATCCTGGCGATGAACCTGCTTTGCGACGCGCTGCGCGACGCGGTGGACCCGCGCACCTCCGGCCCCCGTCCCCGGCTGCGCGCCGTGGACCGCCTGCTGCCCGGCCTGCTGCCGCGCCGCGACGCCACGCCCGAGTCGGTGCTGGACGTGCAGGGCCTCACCGTCGAGATCGACACCCCGCGTGGGCCGATCCGCCCGGTGCAGGAGGTTTCCTTCAACGTCCGGGCGGGCGAGACGGTGGCCATCGTCGGCGAGAGCGGCTCCGGCAAGTCGGTCAGCACCACGGCGCTGATGGGCCTGCTGCCGCCGGTCGCGCGCGTGGTGAACGGCGAGGCCTGGTTCGGCGAGACCGAGCTGCTGCGCCTGCCCGAGCCGGAGATGCGCAAGCTGCGCGGCGGCCGCATGGCGATGGTGTTCCAGGACCCGATGAGCAGCCTGAACCCGGTCTACCGCACCGGCGCGCAGGTTGCTGAGGCCATCCAAGCGCACCAGAGAGTTTCGGCCGAAGCGGCCTGGAAGCAGGCGGAGGGGCTGTTCCGCCGCGTCGGCATCGCCGACCCGGAGCGGCGGATGCGCGCCTATCCGCACGAGATGTCGGGCGGCATGCGGCAACGGGTGATGATCGCCATGGCGCTGGCCAACCGCCCGCACCTGCTGATCTGCGACGAGCCGACCACCGCGCTCGACGTCACCGTGCAGGCGCAGATCCTCGACCTGCTGGCCGAGCTGCAGCGCGAGACCGGCACCGCCATCGTCTTCATCACCCACAGCCTCGGCGTGGTGGCCGAGATCGCCCAGCGCGTGGTCGTCATGTATGCCGGGCAGGTGGTGGAGCAGGGCAGCGTGGCCGAGGTGTTCCACGACCCGCTGCATCCCTATACCCGTGCCCTGCTGGCCGCCGTGCCGGAGGGCGAGACCCAGCCCAGCGGCATCCCCGGCGTGGTGCCGCCGCCGCATGCCTTCCCCGAGGGCTGCCGCTTCGCGCCGCGCTGCGCCCATGCGATCCCCGCCTGCTCGGCCGCGCCCCTGGCGCTCGACATGGCCGCGCCCGGCCGCGCCGTGCGCTGCATCCGCTGGACCGAGCTGGCGCACCCGAAGGAGGAGGTGCCGGCATGAGCGGCGCGCTGATCGAGGCCCGCGGCCTTTCCAAGACCTTCCCGGGCAAGGGCATGTTCCGCAAGGGCCGCCCCGTGCAGGCGGTGCGCGGCATCGACGCCGCCGTGGCGCGCGGCGAGGCGGTGGGGGTGGTCGGCGAAAGCGGCTCGGGCAAGAGCACGCTGGGCCGCCTCATGCTTGGCCTGATGCCGGCCAGCGACGGCGAGGTGCTGGTCGAGGGCCGCCCCCTCGCCGGCGTCTCCGGCGCCGAGTGGCGGCGGCTGCGCCAGCGCCTGCAGATCGTCTTCCAGGACCCCTATGGCAGCCTGGATCCCCGCCGCAAGGTCGGTTCCCAGATCGCCGACGGCATCGTGCTGCACCACCGCGCCAGCGGCCGCGAGGTGGCGGAAAAGGTTTCCGCCCTGCTCACCCGCGTCGGGCTCGACCCCGCCCATGCGCAGCGTNTGCTCACCCGCGTCGGGCTCGACCCCGCCCATGCGCAGCGTTTCCCGCACGAGTTCTCCGGCGGGCAGCGGCAGCGCATCGGCATCGCCCGCGCGCTCGCCACCAACCCCGACTTCCTGGTGGCGGACGAGCCGGTCAGCGCGCTGGACGTCTCCATCCAGGCGCAGGTGGTGCAACTGCTCGACGAGCTGCGGCGCGACCTCGGCCTGGCGCTGCTGTTCATCAGCCACGACCTGCCGGTGGTGGCGCATCTCTGCGACCGGGTGATCGTGATGTATCTCGGCCGCGTCATGGAGGAAGGCCCTGCCAAGGCCATCTTCGCCGCGCCCGCGCACCCCTATACGCGCGCCCTGCTTTCGGCGACGCCGCGGCTCGACCCGGCCCGGCGGCTCACCCGCATCCTGCTGCCAGGTGACCCGCCCAGCCCGGCCAACCCGCCCTCCGGCTGCGTCTTCCGCACCCGCTGCGCGCACGCCGTCGAGGCCTGCGCGGCAACGGTCCCGGAGTTGCTGCCCTTTGAGGATGGGAGAAGGGTGGCCTGCATCCGGGTGGGCGAAATCGCGTGAAACACGCCTGGGGGAATTCATCTCCCCCTGACCTTTTACCCCGAAGAGGAGACCCACAGTCGTGGCACATCTGACTGAGCCCAAGGTCCACATGGGCACCATCACCGGCGGCGAGGCGCGCGAGCTGCTGGCGCAGAAGCCGGTGATCCTGCTGCCGATGGGCAGCCACGAGGACCAGGGCCCGCACGCCCCGATGGGCGACTACCTGCTTGCCGAGAAGGTGGCCGAACTCGCCGCGCTGCGCGCCACCGAAATGGGCACGCGCACCGTGGTCGCCCCTGTGCTGCCCTTCGGCGGCGCCGACCATTTCGGCCCGATGGTCGGCGGCATCGCCATCAGCCAGGCGACGCTCGCCCGCGTGCTGGAGGACATGTTCGGCTCGCTGTTCCGCAACGGGCTCTCCCGCGTCATCGTCATCAACGGCCATGGCGGCAATGTCGGGCCGATCGTCGAGGTCACGCGCGAGATCTACCGCCGCGACGGCACGCTGATCCCGAGCCTCTATCTCTGGCGCATCGCCTACGGGCTACTGCCCGGCATCCTGGGCGCCGAGAAGGCCAAGGCGGTCTCCGGCCATGGCGCCGACCCGCTGACCAGCCTCGGCCTGCACCTCTTCCCCGAGATGATGCGGCCGGACATGGTTCCCGCCGGCCGGCCGCTGCAGCGCAACAGCAAGCTGGACATCCCGCACATGACGCTCGGCGCCGGCAGCTTCGAGGGCGCCGAGGTGGGCCTGCCGATCGAGTATGACGAGGTGTACAACCAGGGCGTCGGCGGCGGCGACCCGAAGCTGAGCTCGGCCGAGACGGGCGCGGCGCTCGTGGAGAAGCTGACCGGCCTCTGCGCCCGCTTCATCCGCCACTACGACCAGCGCATGCCGGCCTGAGCGCAGAGGGGGCCGGCGCGCGGCCGGCCCCCGGCCCTTCACCGGTCCTGCTGCCGCCCGAGCAGGAAGCCCAGCCCGCAGGCCAGCAGCGCCGTGGCGGCCGCCGCGCCATAGCGCATCCAGGCGCCGTCCACCTGCACCGCCTGGTGCTTCGCCTCCCCCACGAAGGGGCCGAAGGCGCGCTCCACGCCCGTGACGGGGCGAAACAGGTTGCCCTCCCGCGGCTTGTCGAGCGGCGTGTCGCTCATCTGCCCCTCCACCGCCGTGCTGGCGAGATAGCGGTCGCCGATGCCGGGCGCCATCAGCCCGCTCAGGATGGCCAGCACCGTCGCGCCGCCGATCCAGCTTTCCCGCGCCGGGTTCTCCAGCGCCGCCACGATGTCGCGCGCCACCACCTGCGGCTCCACCGGCGCGCCCACGGGCCGCGGCGCGTGCGGCATCCGCGTGCGCGCCCAGGCGAATTGCGGGGTGTTCACCGAGGGCAGCTGCACCATCGTCACCTGGATGTTGCTGCTGTCGTGCCGCAACTCCGTGCGCAGGGAATCGGTGAAGCCGACGATGGCGTGCTTGGCGCCGCAATAGGCGCTCTGCAGCGGAATGCTGCGATAGGCCAGCGCCGAGCCCACCTGCAGGATCGTGCCGCGGTCGCGCGGCCGCATGTGCTTCAAGGCCGCCATGGTGCCGTGCACGTAGCCGAGATAGGTCACCTCGGTGACGCGGCGGAACTCCTGCGGCGCGATGTCGTGCACCGGGCCGAAGATGGTGGCCATGGCGTTGTTCACCCAGGCGTCGATCGGCCCAAGCTCCGCCTCCACCCGCTCGGCGGCGGCGAAGACGGCGTCGGCATCGGCGACGTCGCAGGGTAGCGGCAGCGCGGCGGCGGCGCCGTTGGCGACAAGTTGCCCGGCCAGTTCCTCCAGCGCCTCCCCGTTGCGCGCGATCAACCCGATGCGGGCGCCGCGCCGGGCAAGCTCCTGTGCCACCGCCCGGCCGACGCCAGCCGACGCGCCGGTCACCACCACCACGTCGCTCCGATGCTGCGGGTGCCTGTGCATCGCTGTCACCTCCCAGTGGGTCCATGGCCCCACGGCAGGTGGGGCGTCACCGGGACTAAAGGCACAGGCGCGGCGGGGTTTCCCCTGGCGAAGCCCGGGTTGCCGCTATTTCACGGCGGCGAGCTGGCCGTCGAGCGCGCCGAAGAGCTGGCCGAAGACCTGCTTCGCCCGGCCCGGATGCCCGACGCCGCGGGCGGCCGCCTCGTTCTCCAGCGCCCCCACCGCGACCAGCGCCACCATCCCCATGCCGTAATGCGGCTTGCAGCGGATGCCATAGACGCCGGGCTTGTCGAAGGTGATGGTGATCGTCTCGTTCATCCGCCCGGCGAAGGCCTCGGCGCCATCCGGCAGCATGCCGGGAACGGATTCGGCGTTGTGCCCCTTGTCGGTGGCGACGAAGCGCACCGTATCTCCGGGCTGGATGCGGACCAGCGCCGGCTCGAACACCATCATGGCGCCGTTGCCGCCGCGGTTGAGGGCATGAACCTCCACTTCGGCGGCGGCTGCCGGCACGGCGAGGAGCAGCGGCAAGGCCAGGGCGGAGGCAATCAGGCGAGACATCGAGGCGCTTCCCATCTGGGTCAATCGGAAGCCCCATCCTGCCGCCGGGGCTGCGCCGCGTCCTTGATGCAGCGCAAGCGCGGCGCCCCTTTCCGCCACCCGCCCGCCGCCGCCCTACAGCCCGGCGAAGTGCCAGGAATAGAGGTTGCTGACGCCGGTGAGGACGATCTCGAAGTCCGGCGCCAGATCGGCGTTGACGTTGCCGTACAGCACCCCGTTCGCGAAGAGAAGCTGGCCCGCCGCGGTGAAGCTGGTGCCGCCGATCAGCACGAAGGCCTGATCCCCGTCCAGCCCGGTGTTGGCGTCGATGCCCGAGAGGTCGAGCAGGTCCGTATAGGCCGTGGCATTGAAGTCCGTGATCACGTCGCGTGCCGCGCCCAGCCCGACGTCACCGTTGGCGAAGACGAAGCGGTCGTTGCCTGCCCCGCCGGTCAGCGTGTCGGCACCCGGGCCGCCGATCAGGATATCGTTGCCCTCGCCGCCCAGCAGGATGTCGTTGCCCGCGCCGCCGTCGAGCCGGTCGTCACCGCCGCCGCCCTGCAGCGTGTCGTCGCCGCCGAGGCCGGACAGGATGTCCGCGTTGCCGCGCCCGGAAAGCGCATCGTTGCCGGCGGTGCCCGTGAGGACCATCGGCGCAGGCAGCACCAGCACGCCGGAATCCGCTTCGGTTTCCTCCAGGAGGCCGGTCAGGCCGGTGAGCTGGATCGAGCTGTCCGAGAAGCCGTCGCCGTTGATGTCGAGATAGATGGCGGCGCCCACCTGGCGGAACTCGCTCACGCCCGTTCCGGTGAAGGCGGCGGTGCCGCGAAAATGCCCGAACAGCGCCGAAAGATCGAGGCTGTCGCCCGCCCCGAAGTCGGTGACCGTATCGTTGAAGTAGGTGTTCAGCTCGTCCAGGCTCCAGACGAAGCGATCGTTGCCGGCGCCGCCGGTGAGCGTGTCGTTGCCAAGCCCGCCGTTCAGCACGTCGTTGCCGGCGCCGCCGCTCAGCACGTCGTTGCCGGCGCCGCCGCTCAGCACGTCGTCGCCGTCGAGCCCGTTGAGCGTGTCGTTCCCCTCCCGGCCGGAAAGGATGTCGGCCCCGCTTGTGCCGGTCAGCGTCACATCCGGCACGCAGCGGAAGAGTCCCGAGCCGGCGGAAGTCTCCTCCAGCGCGAGCAGCCCGCGCAGGGTGAGCAGCGCGTCCATCAGCCCGTCGCCGTTGCTGTCGAGCGCGACGCCGGTGTTCGACCCGGTGAAGATGCGGATCTGCGCCGAGCCGTCGGCGACGAAGTTGTTGCCGCCGATGAAGCGCGCATGCAGCCCGGCCAGGTCGAGGATGTCCCCGGCAGAGAAGTCGGCGATGACGTCGCCTGCCATTTCCGCGGCACTGGCGATGCGGAAGGTGTCGCTGCCCGCGCCGCCAACCATGTTGTCGGCGCCCAGGCCGCCGATCAGCAGGTCGTTGCCGTCGCCACCCTCCAGGCGGTCGTTGCCGTCACCGCCCTCCAGAATGTCGTTGCCCTCATGGCCGTAGAGCCAGTCGTTGCCGGCGCCGCCCAGCAGGCGGTCGTCGCCGGCGCCGCCGCGCAGCCTGTCGTCGCCGCCGCGGCCATCCAGCACGTCGTTGCCGGCGCCTCCGCTCAGCGTGTCGTTGCCCGCGCCGCCGCTCAGCGTGTCGTTGCCGGCGCCGCCGCTCAGCACCCGGTCGGGCGCCCGCACCAGGATGCGGGAGCCGGCGGCGGTCTCCTCCAGGGCGAAGTCGCCGTCCAGCTCCAGCACCGCCTCCGGGCGGCCATCCCCGTCGGCATCAAAGACCAGAAAGGTCTTGCCGGCATTGGCGCCGCCATAGCTCTCCCAGACGGCGATCTGCGCCCCCGCCCGGGTCAGCCCGTCGGGCGAGAAGGCGAAGTCGGCGAAGGCGGTGAGATCGATCTTGTCGCCGAAGGCGAAGTCGGTGATGCGATCGCCGCGCAGGCCGATCTCGGCGGGCGTCGCGAAGCGGAAGGTGTCGTTGCCCGCGCCGCCGGTCATGGTGTCGTTGCCCGCGCCGCCCACCAGCATGTCGTCGCCGTCGCCGCCGAGCAGGATGTCGTCGCCATCCTGCCCGTTCAGCACGTCGTTGCCGGCACCGCCATCCAGCACGTCACTCCCGCCGCCGCCGCTCAGCGTGTCGTTGCCGCCGAGGCCGCTCAGGCGGTCGTCACCCGCCCCGCCGGCTAGGCTGTCGTTGCCGGCCGTGCCGCTGCGGTCAATGCCGGCGGCAAGCTGCAGCAGCAGCGAGCCGGTGGCGCTTTCGCGCACCGCGCCGGCGTTGCGCAGCAGCACCGTCTGCTCGGCGACGCCGTCCCCGTCGCCGTCGATCTGCAGCAGCGTGCCGCCAGCCACACGGGTCTGCCGGACCTCCGCCCGCACCCCGCTGAAGGCAGCATCGCCGATCCAGGTCAGCCCGTCCGGGCCGGCAAGCAGGATGCTGTCCTCCGCCGAGAAGTCGGTGATGACGTCGGCGGCGCCGGCACCCTGCCGGACATCGATCACAAAGGTGTCCGCCCCGGCGCCCCCGGTCATGGTGTCCGAGCCGGTGCCGCCGTTCAGCACGTCGTCGCCGGCGCCACCATCCAGAACGTCGTCGCCGGAGGCACCGACCAGGATGTCGTTGCCGGCGCCGCCGTTCAGGGTGTCGCGGCCGCTGCGGCCGGTCAGGGTGTCGTTGCCGGCGCCGCCATTCAGCACGCGGTCCTGCGCCACCACGAGCAGCAGGTTGCCGGGGGCGGTCTCGTCCATCAGCAGGCCGCCGGTATGGACGCGCATGCTCGCGTCCGCGATGCCGTCGCCGTTCCTGTCCACCCAGAGAAACTCGCCGTCGAAGCGGATCTCCGCGCGGGTGCCGGTGAAGGCCTGGTCGCTGATATAGGCGAGGCTGCCCAGCATGCGCAGGCTGATGGTGTCCTGCGCATCCATGTCGGTGATCTGGTCGCCGTCCACCTCCTCGGCGGAATAGTAGCGGAAGACGTCCTTGCCCGGCCCGCCGCTCAGGATGTCGCGCCCGAGCCCGCCGACCATGGCGTCATCCCCGGCGCCGCCCAGCATGATGTCGTCGCCGGAGCCGCCGACCATGTTGTCGTTGCCGGTGCCGCCGTCCATGAAGTCGTTGCCGCTGCCGCCATCCATGAAGTCGTTGCCGGCGCCGCCGAACATGCGGTCGTCGCCGCCCAGCCCGCTCAGCCCGTCATTGTCGCCGCCCCCGTCCAGGAAGTCGTCGCCCGCGCCGCCGATCAGGCGGTCCACGCCCTCCGTCCCGGTCAGCACCACCGGCTGCGCCCGGATCAGGATGTTGGAGCCCGTCGCGGTCTCCTGCAGCATGCCGCCGCCCGGCAGGAACAGCGCGATGTCGCCGACCTTGTCGCCATCGCTGTCCACCAGCAGCATCTCACCGCTCTGCCGCACCTCGCCGGGCGCGCCGCTGAACACCTCGTCGCCGATGAAGCGGAGCGTGGCCAGCGCCGAGAGGTCGATGCGGTCGCCGGTCGCGAAATCATGGATGACGTCGCCATTGATCTCGCTCAGGTCGAGGTAGCGGAAGGTATCGCTGCCCGCGCCGCCGAACAGGCTGTCGGCGCCCGCGCCGCCGATCAGCACATCGTTGCCGTCCTCGCCCATCAGCGTGTCGTTTCCGGCGCCGCCCGAGAGCGTGTCGTTCCCGGCACCGCCCGAGAGCGTATCGTCCGCCGCCTCCCCGGTCAGAACGTCGTTGCCGCTGCCGCCGGCGAGCACCTTCGCCACCGCCAGCACGAGGATGCGCGAGCCCGCCTTGCTCTCGGCCAGTCGCAGGGTGCCGTCCAGCGTCAGCACCAGGTCGGCGGCGCCGAAGCCGCGCGTGTCGAAGAGCAGCATGGTGCTGCCGGCGCCATAGCTGACCCGCACCTCGCCCGCGGTGCCGGTGAAGGCGGCCTCGCCCAGGAAGCTCAGCCCGGCAATGGCGGAAAGGTCGAGCTGGTCGCCCGCCGAGAAGTCCACGATGCGGTCGAGATGGACTTCTTCCAGGCTGAGATAGCGGAAGATGTCGTTGCCGGCGCCGCCGTTCAGCACATCCGCGCCACGGCCGCCGATCAGCACGTCATTGCCGTTGCCGCCCCACAGGATGTCGGCGCCCGCACCGCCATCCAGCGTGTCGTTGCCGTCCATGCCGTAGAGGGTGTCGGCCAGAGCCGTCCCGGTGAGCCGCTCGCTCAGCGAGGTTCCAATCAGATTCGCCATCTTGACCTGCCGCCTGAAGGTTTTGTTCAGCGCGCGGCGGGCCTTCTGCCGGCCGTCTGGATTGGCATTAGCACGCGCCGCCGGCAACGCCGCGCCGGCCTGTGCCTCAAACTGCACCCATGGCGCACCGCCTGCCCCCTCGACGCCGGCGGCCATGCGGCCCAGGATCGCGGTCCCTCGCGACGGAGCCTGCCCCATGAGCCTTCCCGCCCTGGTCCAGCCGGAAAGCGTCGGCCTCTGTGCCGCGCGGCTGAAGCGAATCGAGGATTGGTCCGCGCGCCTTGTGGCCGACGGCAAGCTGGCCGGCGTGACCACGCTGGTCGCGCGCCGCGGTGCGGTGGCCCACCTGCACAGCACCGGCCTCGCCGACATCGCGCGCGGCACGCCGATGGCGCCGGACACGATCGTGCGCATCTATTCGATGACCAAGCCGCTCACCAGCGTGGCCATCATGATGCTCTACGAGGAGGGCCGCTTCCAGCTCGACGACCCGATCACCCGCTTCCTGCCCGGCTTCCGCGACATGCGCGTGGCGACCGGCGGCGCGCGCGGCAAGATCGACACCGTCCCCGCCGAACGCGACATCACCTTCCGCGACCTGCTGACCCACACCTCGGGCCTCACCTACGGCTTCATGCAGGCCGGGCTGGTGGACGGCCTCTACCGGGACCAGGGCGTGGACTTCCAGACCGCCGAATCCTCGCTGGCGGAGGTGGTGGAGCGCGCCGCCGCCCTGCCGCTGATCGCCCAGCCCGGCCGCGAGTGGAACTACAGCATCGCCACCGACGTGCTGGGCCACCTCGTCGCCGTCATCTCCGGCCAGCCCTTCGAGGAGTTCCTGCGCCAGCGCGTCATCGCGCCCCTCGGCATGGCGGACACCGACTTCCACGTCCCCGAGGCGAAGCACCCCCGCCTCGCCGCCAACTACGCGCGCGGCGCCGACGGCGCGCTGGCGCTGATCGACGATCCCGCCACCAGCCGCTACCTGCGCCCGCGCAGCGTCTGCTCCGGCGGCGGCGGCCTGGTTTCCACGGCCGGCGACTACTGGCGCTTCTGCCGCTTCATGCTGAACAAGGGCGAGCTGGAGGGCACCCGCCTGCTTGGCCGCAAGACGGTGGAGCTGATGACCGCCAACCACCTGAAGGGCGACATGGCGGCGATGGGCCAGCCGCGCTGGTCCGAGTCCACCGCCGAGGGCATCGGCTTCGGCCTCGGCTTCTCCGTCACGCTGGACCCGGCGCGGGCGCAGATCCTCGGCACGCCGGGCGAGTATGCCTGGGGCGGCGCCGCCAGCACCGCCTTCTGGGTGGACCCGGCCGAGGAGATGGCCGTCGTCCTGCTGACCCAGCTCACCCCCTCCACCACCTATCCGATCCGGCGCGAGCTGCGGGTGCTGAGCTACCAGGCCGTGCTGGACTGATCCGGGCACGGGAGGTGCGCGGGACAGCCGCCACCCCCCGTGCTATCCTGCGGCCTCACGACGCATCCCCGCCCGAGGTCGCCCCCCATGTCGGACGCTCCCCGCACCCTGCTCCTGACCGGAGCGAGCCGCGGCATCGGCCACGCCACGGTGAAGCTCTTCCAGGAGCATGGCTGGCGGGTGCTCACCGTCTCCCGCCAGGCCTTTTCCGAGGCCTGCCCCTGGGCCGGCGGCCGCATGGGCCACATCCAGGCCGACCTCGCCGACCTCGGCGCCATCCCCGCCCTCACCGCCGCCGTGCGCGAGCGGCTGCCGGGCGGCAAGCTGCACGCCCTGGTCAACAACGCCGGCATCTCGCCGAAAGGTCCCGGCGGCCGGCGCCTCGGCGTGGCCGAGAGCGACGCCGACACCTGGACGCGCGTGCTGAACGTCAACCTCGTCTCCACCGCCCTGCTGGCGCGCGACCTGCTGCCGGAGCTGGAGGCGGCGAAGGGTGCCATTGTCAACGTCACCTCCATCGCCGGCTCCCGCGTGCACCCCTTCGCCGGCGTGGCCTACGCCGCCTCCAAGGCGGGACTCGCGGCGCTGACCCGCGAGTTCGCGCACGAGTTCGGCCCGCGCGGCGTGCGCGCCAACGCCATCGCCCCCGGCGAGATCCGCACCGCCATCCTCTCCCCCGGCACCGACGCGCTGGTGCAGGACATCGTGCCGCTGCGCCGCCTCGGCGACCCGCGCGAGGTGGCGGAGACCATCCACTTCCTCTGCACCAACCCCTCCTCCTACATCAACGGCGCCGAGATCCACATCAACGGCGGGCAGCACGTCTGACGCCGCTTCGGGGAAGGCGCCGCCCTCCCCGAGCCCCTCCCGCTGGGGTGACAGTGTCACCCCAGACCCCGCCGTTCGTTATCGCCCCCCCTGGCATGAAGGCGCTGGAACCCGGCCGCACAGCGAAGGGGGAGCGGGAGATCGAAACGAGAGGCGCTGGAATATCCTTGGCAAAAGGAATTTATTCCGCGATCTTGACCTCGTCACTTCCCAAGGTGCGCCCGCTGGTGGGAAAGCCGCTTCTCCTCAAGGCCCGATGCGCCGGCTCGTAACCCGCCTGGGACGCTGGTCCCTCCGCCTCCTCTTTGGCCTGGCCCTGCTGAACCTCGGCTGGGATATCTGGGCCTGGCACGACCGCAACCATGCGGAAGGCGAGCGCCGCTTCTTTCGCGCCGCCGAGCAACCGGCCGACATCGACTACGGCTTGGCCGAGATCCGCATCGTCAACGAAACCGGCCATGATTTCTTAATCGACAGTTTTGTTCTCGACGGTTGGGGCGGACCTTACACACATGAGCCCGCGGAACAGCGGACTCTTGCGCGCGCTGGCGAGCAAGGCTCCGTTCGTGAGGAAGAGCGCCGCCTCGATCACCTTCTCGGCGAAGGGGATCTTGTGCTGAGGAATCCGGAGTCTGGCGCCGAGCGCCTCATTACCTTCCAAGTGGATCGTCGCCGGCCAACCTCCTGCCGCATTGAATTGCGCATCCAGGAAGAGGGCGAGGTGGTCTCGGAGTGCCAGCTTCTTCCGCGGATCCGGCATTCCTTCCGCTGGCTGTTTGGCTCGCCGAACGACTGATCATCCCTCCGCCGTCCCTACTGGGCGGAAGGCGGCTTGCGCGCGCAGACAACCAGCATTCGTTCGAAAAAAAAGGAGATATTCCTGCCCGATCCCGGCCGCGAAGAGGGCCACTGATGGCAGGGTCCGGGGTGGCACAGTTCTTCCCATCGGGCACCCCGGCGGGGGTTCCAAGGGGGCGGCGCCCCCTTGGCCGCGCCGCAACATTGGCTTCCGGGCGGTGTTTTCCGCTAAGCCATACCCCTATGCACCGCAGTCGAGACGAGCCCGCGCATGAATGACGACCCCCACGCCCACGCCCACCCGGCGGAGGCCGCCATCCTGGCGGCGGGCCTGCGGGTCGAGCCGCGCGAGATGCCCCAGTTGATCCGCCGTGTCGCCCGCCGCCTGCCCGCCGACGCCGCGGCGGTGCGGGAAGCCCTGGTCGAGGTGCGGCGGAAATACTGGGCCAAGGCGGCGATGGACCTGGCCAACCGCGCCGGCCAGCCCTGGGTGCGCCGCGCCGATGCCGAGGCCGCCGCCGAGAGCCTGAACGACCCCGAGGCCGACGAGCGCGCCCTGCGCGCCGCCTTGGACGAGGCCGTCGCCGCCCGCCTGCGCGGCACCGCCGCCACGCCCGAGGCCACGCTGGAAATCCTGGCTGGCGAGCTGCTGGAAAGCGGCAAGCCGCTCTCCGGCGAGCGCCATGCCGCGCTGGCCCAGGCCGTCGCCGCCGCGCACGGGCTGAACGCCGCCCAGGCCGCCGACTTCGTGCTCGCCACCGGCCGCGTCGAGGAGCGCCGCCGGCAGGACCTGCGCGCCGCCGAGAAGGCTGCCCGCGAGAAGCGGCGCGAGGAGGTCACCCGCCTGCGCGAATGGGAGCGCGGGCTGGTCGGCGTCGAGGCCCTGCCCGCCCTGCTCCGCGCGTCGGAGCGGGAGGTGTTGCGCTGGGTCGGCGCCGGGCTGGTGCCGGTGGCGCGCCGGCTGCGCGGTGCCCAAAGTGGCCAGAAGGGGGGCGGGCGCGAGCGCTGGGAGTTCGACCCCGCGGAGGTGGCGGCGCTGCGGCGCGAGGTCTTCGCCTGGCGCGAGGCCGAGCGGACCCAGCAGCCCCGCGCGCCCCGCCAGTCTGGCCTGCGGCTGGACCGCGCCGCCGAGGTCGCGGGGCGCGGCAACAAGGTGGCCAATGCCGCCGTCGCCCGCGCCGCCGCGCTCGACCGCTACGCCGCGCATTTCGCCACCGCGCGGGCGCTGATCCGCCGCATCACCATCGTCACCGGCCCGACCAACAGCGGCAAGAGCCACCTGGCGCTGGACCGCCTCGCGGCGGCGGAAAGCGGCCTGGCCCTCGCGCCGCTGCGCCTGCTGGCGCACGAGTTCCGCGAGGCGCTGGCCACGCGCGGCATCGAGGCGGCGCTGGCCACCGGCGAGGAGCGCATCCCCGCCCCCGGCTCCCGCCACCTCGCCGCCACCGTCGAGATGTGCCCCTTCGGCAACCCGGTGGACGTCGCGATCATCGACGAGGCGCAGCTCCTGCACGACCGCGACCGCGGCGCCGCCTGGACCGCCGCCATCATGGGCGTCCCGGCGCGCGAGGTGCTGGTGCTCGGCGCGCCGGAATGCATCCCCATGGTGAAGCGCATCGCCCAGCTCTGCGGCGACGAGGTCGAGGAGATCTCGCTCCAGCGCAAGAGCCCGCTGAACGCCGCGCGTGGTCCGGTCGGCCTTTCCGACCTGCGCGCGGGAGATGCGCTGGTCGCCTTTTCCCGCCGCGACGTCATGGAGCTGCGCGAGCAGCTGGTGAAGCGCGGCCGCAAGGTGGCGGTGGTGTATGGCGCGCTCTCCCCCGAGGTGCGCCGCGCCGAGGCCGCCCGCTTCCGCAACGGCGAGGCCGACATCCTGGTCGCCACCGACGCCATCGGCATGGGCCTCAACCTGCCGATCCGCCGCGTCATCTTCTCCACGCTCCGCAAGTACGACGGCGAGGAGCGGCGCGAGCTGAACGCGCAGGAGGTGAAGCAGATCGGCGGCCGCGCCGGGCGCTTCGGCCACCACGAGGGCGGCATCGTCGCCGTGCTGGCGGGCGCCGGCGACCCGGGCGTCATCAACGCCATGCTGCACGCCGCGCCGCAGCCGCCGGAGGAGCTGCGCCCGCAGGTGCAGCCGGATGCCGAGATCATCGCCGCCGTCGCCGCCGAGATCGGCTCGGACAGCCTGTTCGGCGTGCTCGCCCGCATCAAGCGGGCCGTGCTGCGCAAGGACGACCCCAACTACCGCCTGGCCGACCTGACCCAGCCGCTCGCCATCGCCTCCGCCATCGACGGCGTCGCCGGCCTTTCCCTGCTGGACCGCTGGACCTACGCCATGTGCCCGGTGGACGAGCGCGACGATGGCATCACCCGCCTCGCGCAATGGGCGGTGGAGCACGGCGCCGGCCGTCCGGTGCGGCCGCCGCTGGCCGGGCGCTTGCTGCCGGCCGAGCGCGCCAGCAACGAGGAACTGCAGCGCGCCGAGAAGGTGCACAAGCGCCTCGTCGCCTGGCGCTGGATGGCGCTCCGCTTCCCCGTCGCCTATCCCGAGCGCGAGCAGGCCGAGGCGGAGACGGCGCGGCTCAATGACTGGATCGAGGAGGTGCTGCGCCAGCAGCGCCGGGTGCGCGCGGCGAGCCATCGCGCGGCCTGAGGCGGCACCCCGCCGGCAACCCTCCCGGTCCGCGCCGCTTACTCCCCGGGATGATCTTGCGGAGGCTCCGGCTCCCGCGCGGCGGGAAAGGCTTTCGATGCCCAGAACGAGGCGGCATGGCACCCGGGTCTCCGCCTGGGTCGGCTGGGCGAGGGGCGTGCTCTCGCTGCTGGCCGTGGCGGGACTGACCGTCACCATCCTCCCCCACGCCGAGGCCACCGCCTGGTGGGTGCGCACGCTCGACTTCCCCCGCCTGCAATTCCTCATCGCCCAGGCGGTGCTGCTCGGCCTGCTGCTGGCGCTGCCCCGCCGCCTGCATTGGAGCAGCATGGTGGCGGGCGTCGTGGCTGCCACCGGCGTGGTCTGGCAGGCGGCGGTGCTGTTCCCCTACACGCCGCTATCGCCGGTGCGGATGATGGCCGCCGGTGCGGACTGCCCGTCCGGCAACCGCCTGCGCGTGGTCGCGGCGAACGTCCAGATGACGGACGAGAGCGCCGAGCCGCTGTTCGCCCTGCTCCGCCGCGCCGATCCCGACGTGATCCTGCTGCAGGAGACGGACGCGTGGTGGGCGCAGCACCTGCAGGCCCTCAGCGGGCAATGGCCGCACAGCGCCAAGCAGGTGACGCAGAACTATTTCGGCATGGAGATCCTGTCGAAGTACCCGCTGGTCGATCCGCAGGTGCATTTCCTCACCGACTCCCGCAATCCCTCCATCTTCACCGGCCTCGCCCTGCCGTCCGGCACGGTGGTCCGCTTCTACGGCGTGCACCCGCGCCCGCCGCTGGCGGGCCAGGCCTCGACCGAGCGCGACGGCCAGCTGCTGGCGGCGGCGCTGGCAGCGCGGCAGGACGGCGGGCCCGCCGTCATGGCAGGCGACTTCAACGCCGTGCCGTGGGAGGGGGTGCTGCAGCATGTGGAACGCGTCGGCGGCCTGCTGTCGCCCCGCATCGGCCGCGACTGGGTGCCGACCTTCCGGACCGGCTCGCTGCTGATGACCTGGCCCCTCGACCACATCCTCGCCGGCCCGCGCTTCACGCTCCGGACACTGGAGGCGCTGCCGGACTTCGGCTCCGACCACTACCCGATCCTGGCGGAGCTTTGCTACGCGCCGGAGGCCGCCGCGCACCAGCCGGTGCCCGCCGCCCGGCCCGGCGACATCGCGGCCGCGCAGAAGACCGTCACCGCCGCGCAGAACATGGCCGGGCCGTCGCCGCAACCGGCCGCGGGGAAGCAGGCACCCGGTCCCGCCTCCGACTGAGGGGTTCCGTTCGGGAACAAGGCGGCGGCGGCGCGCGCAACCCTTCTCCCCGCGCCGGCCACCCTGCCGCCATATCGTTGGCGGAGGCGCGCCCCAGGGTATCGGCGGCACGGCCCCGGCCAGCGCACTCCGCCTCCCCCGCCGCCGCCGGGCTGGCGGGCAGCCCCGTGCCGCTCGCCCTCGTCGGTCCGCGGCGCGAGGGTGGCGCTCAGAACTCCGCCTGCATGCGCATCCCGAGCAGCACGGCGTCCCGCAGCCCGCGGCCGCTGGCCTCGTCCGGCTCGCCCGCCGCCGGGTTGATGTACCACTGCGCCAGCGGCCGCAGATGTGCCGGCCCGACCGGAATGTCGTAGTTCACCTCCAGCACCGTCTCATGCCGTCGCACCGGCCGGAACGGGTCGCTGAAGGCTTCGGTGTCCTGGTCGAAGCCGCGCGCCCCCCGCCCGATCCGCGCCTGCGAGACGCCGAAGGAGAGCGTGTCCTCCCGCCGCCCGAAGGCACCGGCCCAGGCGACGCCGACATCCACCTGCAGCGAGACGAGGTTGCGGTCCGAGGGCGCGGCGAAGAGCCGGGTAAAGCCCGCCAGGCTCTGCCCTTCCCCGCGCCAGAGCGTCGCCTCGCCGATGCCGTAGCCGCCGTAGTCGTTGTGGAAGCGGCGCGGCACCCCGCTGCTGGCGGGGTCGGCGAGCGAAAGGCCGTCGGCGTCGAAGCGCTGCGAGTCGAAGCCGCCGCTGTGATACCAGGCGCCCAGCTTCACCACCCAGGGGCGCGGCCCCTCCTCCGGCGCGCGGCCGCCGAGCACCGCCTCGCCGATCAGAAAGGCGCCTCCGACGGTGCTGAAGTTGATCCCATAGCGGTTGTGCCGCTGCGCCTCCGTCTGCTGCCCATAGCGCCCGCCCGGATCGCCCGCGAACAGGCCGAGGCGGAAGCCGCTGCCCTGGTCCGGCGCGCCGAGCGCCAGCCGCACGCCCGGCGCGGCGAAGGGATAGGCCACGCCGCCCGAAGGCAGTCCCTCCGCCAGCGCCACGGGCCAGCCGAAAGTGCCGTTCACCAGGTTGCCGGCCGCATCGGCCACGGCGAACTCGGTATCCGCGGCCAGCTGGCCGAGGCGCAGCGAACCGAAGCCCTCGACCTCCCGCTGCACCCACAACTCCATCAGCCGCACGGAGGAAAGCGCTTCGATGTTGCTCGGAGGCGCCAGCGAGCCGGTCAGCACGGTGGCGGGCTCCTTGCCATAGACGGCGATGGCGCTGGCCCCCAGGCTCCAGCCCGTCAGGCCGGCGATCCGGTCGAAATCGGCCTGCAGCCCGAACTGCAACTGCCCGATCGCCGCCACGCCCTGCCGCAGCCCGCCGCGGAGGTTGGCGAAGGCGTCCACGATGATGCCGCTGCTGAGGCAAAGGCCGGGCGACAGAACCGAGCCCGTTTCGCAGGCTTCCTCGGGTTCCGGCGTTTCCTGCGCCCGGGCGGGCGGCGGCAGCAGGAGCGCGCCGAGCGCGGCCAGCAGCGCAAGAGTCCGGCCACGCGGCGCGCGGGGCGGCAAGTCACCATGTTTCATGAAAGGCTCAGATCCTGGAGATGGGGAACGCCACCGCAAGCCCCGCTTCGCGCCCTGCGCAGCCGGGAGGCTCGGTGACGTTCCCGCCGGGGCGGACGTTACAACATAACATTTACCATGCAAACGACCCGCAGGCGGCCGCCTCAGCGCTCCTGGGCGGCCGCGGCCCGATCCTGCGCGGCGGGCGCCCGCTGCTGCTCCAGCCGCTCGAGCAGCCCGGTGAAGTCCTGCTGGTCCAGCGCGGTCAGGTCGCGCGGCGCGGCGCGATGTGCGGCCATCAGCGCAACAAGATCGGCCGTGCCGCAGGATCGGTGATGGAACATGGCGGATCTCCCTCCTGTCCGATGCCGGGCGAGCATAGGCGCAAGTGATAATGATTCGCAAACAAGCATGGACCCCCACCACCATGACGGCATGAGAAGCTTCAGACCGTTCCGGCATCCCGGCGAAGGTCGAGTGCCTGCTCCAGCCGCGCCCAGGCCGCGGGGTCGCCAGGCAGGCCGAAGCGCAGCCAGTGCGGCATGTCCGCGAAGCGCCGCGTCAGGATGCCGGCGCGGCCCAGCCGCCCGTGCCAGAATGCCGCCTCCCCTTCCGCCAGCCGGAACAGGCGCGTCCCGCCACATACCCGCAGCCCGGCCGCGGCGAGCCGTGCATCCAGCCGCACCACCTCCTCCTCCAGCCGCGCGGCGGCGGCCCTCCGCCAGGGCGCATCGGCGAGCGCCGCCCTGCCGGCGGCCAGCGCCGGGCCCGACACCGCCCAGGGTCCCAGCACGGCACGGATGGCCGCCACGCGCGCCGGCGCCGCCAGCGCGAAGCCCAGCCGCAGGCCCGCCAAGCCGTAGCTCTTGCCGAAGGAGCGCAGCAGGATCAGCCCGGGATGCGGCAAGGCGGAAGCACAGCCCAGCGCCTCCGGCTCCAGGTCCGCGAAGGCTTCGTCCACCACCAGGAAGCCGCCGCGCGCCGCCAGCCGGTCCGCCAGCGCCAGCAGCACGGCGGGCGCATGGCGGCGCCCGTCGGGATTGTTCGGGTTGCACAGCAGGGCACCTCCGGGGCCGTCCAGCGCCTCCAGTTCCGCCACTTCCCGCACCACCGTCCCGGCGGCGCGCCAGCAGGCGGCATGCTCGGCATAGGTGGGGCCGAGAATGCGGAGCTGCGGCAGCGGAAACAGGCGCGGCAGCAGTTGGATCAGCAACTGGGTGCCCGGTGCCGCCGCCACGCAGCCCGTGGCTGGCACGCCATAGGCCGCCGCGGCCGCTTCGCGCAGCGCCTCCTCCTCCCCCGGCTCGGGGAGGCGGGTGAAGGCCTCGGGCGGCCATGGAGGCAGCGGCCAGGACACCGGGTTGATGCCGGTCGAGAGATCAATGAAAGGCTCCGGCGCTCCCACGAAGTGCCGCCGCGCCTCGGCCAGCCGCCCGCCATGTTCCAGGCTGTCCGGCCCCATGCTACCCCCTGCCGCTGAGATCATCCGGGCAAAGGCCGGGGAAATGGATCCCGCCGACCTTTTCCGCCCGGAAGAAACGAACCGAGGCCCCGCGCTAACAGGCGATCCCCCCTGCTGTCCACGTCCCTCCTGATCCTGGCCGGCGCGTTGCTCATCGAAGCCGCGCTGGGCTATCCCGCCCCGCTCTTCGCCGCCATCCGCCACCCCGTGGTCTGGATCGGCGCGCTGATCGCCGCCCTGGACGCCCGGCTGAACCGCCCGTCCCTCGCCTTCGCGCGGCGGCGCCGCAACGGCATGGCGGCGCTCCTGCTCCTGCTGCTCGCCACCATCGCCCCGGCGGCACTGGTGCAGGGCGCCGCGCTCGCCGCCTTGCCCGGCGCCCTGGCGCTGCCCCTTCTGGCGCTGCTCGCCGCCACCCTGCCGGCGCAGCGCAGCCTGCACGACCATGTCCGCGCGGTGGCCGAGGGGCTGGAGCAGCACGGCCTGGAAGGCGGCCGCGCGGCCGTCGCCATGATCGTCGGCCGGAACCCGCAAGCCCTGGACGAGGCGGGCGTCGCCCGCGCGGCGATCGAGAGCCTGGCCGAGAACTTCTCGGACGGCGTCGTCGCCCCCGCCTTCTGGTGCGGCGTGGCGGGCCTGCCGGGCATCGCCGGCTACAAGGCGATCAACACCGCCGACAGCATGATCGGCCACCGCACGGCCCGGCATGAGGCCTTCGGCTGGGCCGCCGCCCGGCTGGACGACGGGGTGAACCTTCCCGCCTCCCGCCTCGCGGCGCTCTGGCTCACCCTGGCGGCGGCACTGACGCGGGGTGCCGAGGCACGCGGCGCCTGGCGGGCGGTATGGCGCGATGCCCGGCATCACCGCTCGCCGAATGCCGGCTGGCCGGAAGCCGCCATGGCCGGCGCCCTGGGCCTCCGCCTCGCCGGCCCGCGCATCTACGGCACGGCCCGCGTGGACGACGCCTGGATGGGTGAGGGCCGCGCCGAAGCGAGCGCCGCCGACCTCCGACGCGCCCTGGCGCTCTACCGGCGCGCCTGCGCGCTGCAACTGGCAGCGGTGCTTGCCCTGGCGCTGCTGGCCTGGTGACGGCGCCCCGCGACCATGTCAGGCGGTGATGCGCCGCCGGCGCGAGGCAGGGCGCGAGGCGGACGACGCTCCTCAGCGCGACTGGCGCGGCACCATCGCGGCAGCGGCGCGCATGCAGCGCGACAACTCGGCGGCGGCGCCCAGTTCCTTCCGCTCGGCGCGGTACAGCGCGACGGCCAGGCTGGCGACACTCGTCCGCCGCAGGGGGGGCCGGCTCCAGGGGCGCGCGATCAGCGCTCGAATACGATCCATTCTTGTTGCTTCCGTTCTGGCGCACCACCGCGCCTCGGCAGCCTGGATGCCATTGTCGCGCTTTCGGTGACCAATCTCATTTAGCGGAGCATCCTTAGGAGTTCATCAACTTTTAGATACTGTTCCAGATGCGTGGCGAGCCCATCCAGCGCCGCCTCCACCGCGGCGCCATGCCCGTCCGGCGCCGCCGCGGCGCCCAGCCGCGCGAGCCAGGCCCGGCGCTGCGCGTCGCCGTCGAAGAAGCCATGCACGTAGGTGCCGGCCACGCGCCCGTCAGCCGAGACCGCGCCATCCACCCGCCCATCCGCGAAGCGGAGCAGCGGCCGCGCCGTATCCGCCCCGCTGCTGCGGCCGATATGGATCTCGTATCCGGTGAAGGGCGCGGCGTCGGCCAGGGTCTCGCCGGCCACGCGCGCCAGGCGCTTGTCGCCCCGCAGCACCGTCTCCACCGCCAGCAGCCCGAGGCCCGGCACCTCGGCCGCCGGTCCCTCCACCCCCTCCGGATCGGCGATCCGCCGCCCCAGCATCTGGTAGCCGCCGCAAAGGCCGAGCACCCGCCCGCCGCGCCGGTGGTGCGCCAGGATGTCGGTGTCCCACCCTTCCGCCCGCAGCGCCGCGAGGTCGGCGATGGTGGCCTTGGAGCCGGCGAGGATGACCAGGTCCACGTTCCCCGGCAGCGCCATGCCCGGGCGGAGCATCAGCAGGTCCACCTCCGGCTCGGCGGCCAGCGGGTCGAGGTCGTCGAAATTGGCGATGCGCGGCAGCACCGGCACGGCGATGCGGCATGCCCCGTCCGTCCCTCCATTTCCCCTTCGCCGCGGCAGGTGGTCGGCGAGGTCCATCGCATCCTCCGCCGGCAACCGCCGCGCGCCGCCGAAATGCGGCACCAGCCCGAGCGGCGCCCAGCCCGTGCGCGCGGCGATCTGCGCCATGCCCTCGGCGAAGAGCGACAGGTCGCCGCGCATCCGGTTGACGATGAAGCCGCACACCAGCGCCGCATCCTCCGGCGGCAGCACCGCGTGGGTGCCGACCAGCGCCGCGATCACCCCGCCCCGGTCGATGTCGCCCACCACCACGACCGGCGTGCCCGTCGCGCGGGCGAAACCCATGTTGGCGATGTCCCCCGCCCGCAGGTTGATCTCGGAGGCCGAGCCGGCCCCCTCCACCAGCACCACGTCGGCCTCCCCGCGGAGGCGCTCGAAGCTGTCCAGCACGAAGGGCAGCAGCGATGGCTTCATGGCCTGGTATTCGCGCGCCCGCGCCGTGGCATGCACGCGCCCCTGCACCACCACCTGCGCGCCCACCTCGCTCTGCGGCTTCAGCAGCACGGGGTTCATGTGCACGCTCGGCTCCACCCCCGCCGCGCGCGCCTGCAGCGCCTGCGCCCGGCCGATCTCGCCGCCGTCGGCCGTCACCGCCGCGTTGTTCGACATGTTCTGCGGCTTGAAGGGCCGCACCCGCAGCCCGCGCCGCGTGAGCGCCCGCGCCAGCCCCGCCACCAGCAGCGACTTGCCGACCGAGGAGCCGGTTCCCTGGAGCATGATGGCCCTGGCAGCCACCTCAGTGTCCCGCCGGCTTCGGAAAGAGGCGCGCCACGGCGACTCGGGCGGCATTCGGGTCCAGCATCGCCGGGAGGTCCGGCGCATGGCGGAGCCAGGTCCAGCCCGTCGCCGCCGCGCGCCCGGCGCGCGTGAAGCCGCCGCTTGCCTTCAGGGCGGAGGTCGCGACCACCTCCGCCAGGATGGCCACGCCGAGGGCGGCATGGGCCCGCCTCAAAACTCGATTCCCGCCTGCGCCTTCACGCCGGCGGCGAAGTGGTGCTTCACCGGCTTCATCTCGGTGACCATGTCCGCCGCCTCGATCAGTCCCGCCGGCGCGTTGCGGCCGGTGACGACGACATGCAGCCCCGCCGGCCGCGCGGCCAGCCCCGCCAGCACCTCCTCCAGCGGCAGGTAGTCGTAGCGCAGCGCGATGCAGAGCTCGTCCAGCACCAGCAGGCCGAGGTCGCCAGCGGCCATCATCCGCTTCGCCTGCTCCCAGGCGCGACGGCAGGCGGCGACGTCGCGCGCGCGGTCCTGCGTCTCCCAGGTGAAGCCCTCGCCCATGCTGTGCCATTCCAGCATGGCATAGGCCTCCAGCAGCCCGCGCTCCCCGGTGGACCAGGCGCCCTTGATGAACTGCACCACGCCGACGCGCCGCCCACGGCCCAGCATCCGCAGCGCCAGGCCGAAGGCGGCGGTGGACTTGCCCTTCCCCGCGCCGGTGTGGACCATCAGCAGGCCCTTCTCGACGGTCTTGGCGGCCACCTCGGCATCCTGCACCGCCTTGCGCTTCGCCATCTTCTCCTGATGGCGCGCGGCCTCGTCGCGATCCTCGGTCATGACTCCCCCTTCAGCACCAGCGGCAGGCCGGCGGCAATGAAATGCACCGTGGCCGCCCGCGCCGCCAGCCGCTGGTTGAGCACGCCGGCGGCATCGCGGAAGCGCCGCGCCAGCGCGTTCTCCGGCACGATGCCGAGCCCCACCTCGTTGGCCACCAGCACGGTGGGTGCGGCGCGCGCATCCAGCGCCGCCTCCAGCGCCGCCGTGGCGGCCACGACGTCATGCCCGCCGAGCATCAGGTTGGTCAGCCAGAGCGTCAGGCAGTCCACCAGCGCCGGGCGCGCCTCCGCCGCGCCCAGGGCGGCGGCGAGGTCGAGCGGCGCATGGAGGGTCCGCCAATCCGCGCCGCGCCGCGCCTGATGGGCGGCAATGCGGTCGCGCATCTCGTCGTCCCAGGCCTCGGCGGTGGCGACATAGGCCCAGGGCGCGGGGTGGCGGGCGATCAGCGCCTCGGCGTGACGCGACTTGCCCGACCGGGCGCCGCCAAGAACAAGCGTGAAGGGCATGACCGGACCGGGTTAGCCGATTTTCCCCGGAGCGCCAAAGCCGGGGTGCGCGGCGCCGATGCACGAAGGGGGCGGCACGACGCCGCCCCCCCCTCTTCCGATCGCGCCGCGCGCAGGCTTCAGCCGGCGGCGCCGCCCAGCCAGCCGGCAACCCGCTCGCGGTGGGTGGCGATGTAGTCCGCAACCGCCGCTTCCGCATTCTCCTCCCGCACCTTCAGCATCGCCTTCTCCAGCTCCTCGAGCGGCATGCGCAGGCGCGAAAGGAAGGCGGCCACCTCCGGGCGCTCCTCGTGCAGGCCAAGCCGCCCGGCACCGAGGATCCGCTCCTCCTCGCCCATGGCCAGCCGGGGATCGTCGAGGTAGCGGAGCTCGAACTTGTTGAACATCCAGTGCGGGTTCCAGCCGGAGTAGACGATCCAGTCCCCGCCGCGGATCGCGCGCTGAAGCATCGCCAGCATCCCGGCCTCGCCGGATTCCTGCACGCGGTAGTCCAGCCCATAGGCCTTCACGGTCTCATGCACGAGCCGGGTCATGCCCGCGCCGGGCTCGATGGTCTGGATGCGGCCGTCCATCCGGTCGCGCACCGCCGGCTTCGCCAGGTCGGGGATGGCGGCCACCTCGCTCCGCGGCACATAGGCCGGCACCACCAGCCCCATCCGTCCGGTGTAGATCTGGCCAAGCTTCTCGACCTTGCCCTCGGCGCGCTTCCAGTAGTCCCGGTGGGTCTTGGGCAGCCAGCACATCAGCACGGCGTCCAGGTCCCCGCGCATGACGCCCTGGTAGAGTGGCGCCACGTCGGTCTGCACCAGCCTGACCGGTGTGCCCAGGCGGTCCTCGATCAGCTTCGCCGCCAGCTTCGTGATGAACTCGGCATCCGTCCAGGGCGCATAGCCCAGCTTGATGGGGCTGTCCGGCCGCGCCTGGAGGGTGCCGGAGGCGAGCGTGGTGGCGAGGCCGGCGGTGAGGCCGAGGATCTGGCGCTTGTTGAGCAGCATGGAGACTCCTGGTGAAGGGACGGGGCCACGCCTGGAGGTGGTCCGGCCGGCAGGCATGCGCGCGGCGGGCCGCCCGGAGGCGCGCCCCATGCGACGGGGAGGATGCGGCCGCCCCTCGGTCGGGCGGCGAAGCGCGGGAGGAGGCGGAAGGGATTCTCAACGCCCCCGGCACGCGGCGCGCGCTTCAGGCGGCAGCCGCGTGCCGCCGCGAACGGGCCGGGGAGCGTGCCTCCCCGGCCCTTTCCGGAACGGCCGGGATCAGCTCTGCGCGAACCAGCTCTTCACGCGGTCCTTGTGGTTGCCGATGTAGTCGGCCACCGCCGCGTCGGCGCTCTCCTGCTGCGCCTTCAGCATCGCCTTCTCCAGCTCGCTGAGCGGCATGTTGAGGCGCGAAAGGAAGGCGGCCACCTCCGGGCGCTCCTCCTTCAGCTTCGGGCGCCCCAGGGCGATGACCTCCTCCTCGCCGCCCAGCGCGCCCTTCGGGTCGGCCAGGTAGCGCAGGTCGTACTTGCCGAACATCCAGTGCGGGCTCCAGGCAGTGGCCACCACCCACTTCTCCTGCCGCATGGCGCGGTCCACCATGCTGAGCATGGCAGCCTCGCTGGACTCCTGCAGCGTGTAGTCGTCCAGGCCGTATTCCTTCAGCGCCTTGTGCGACAGGCGCGTCAGGCCGGCACCCGGCTCAATGCCCTGGATGCGCCCGTTCAGCTTCTCGCGCACCTCCGGCTTCGTCAGGTCGGCGATCGAGGCGAGCTCGGCATCCGGCACATACTTCGGCACCACCCAGCCCAGACGGGCGCCGCTGTAGAGCACGCCGAGGCGCTCCACCTTGCCCTGCACGCGCTTCCAGTAGTCGGCATGGGTCTGCGGCAGCCAGCACATCAGCATGGCGTCCACGTCGCCGCGGGTGAGGCCCTGGTAGAGCGGCGCCACGTCGGTCTGCACCAGCTCGACCTCCGTCTCCAGCCGGTCCTCGATCAGCTTGGCGGCGAGGCGGGTGATGAACTCGGCGTCGGCCCAGGGGGCGAAGCCCAGCTTGATCGGCTCGCCGGACTGCGCGCGCGCAGTGCCGGCGGTGAGGCCCATCGCCAGGCCGGCGGTGAGGCCGAAGAGCTCGCGCTTCTTGAGCAGCATGGGATTTCCTTTTCGGGTTTGCCTGTGACGGGCCGGGCAGGAAAAGGTCGGGGGAAGGAATTCCCCCGAACCCCCATCTTCTTTCTGACAGAAAAAAGAAGGGGGGCCTGGGGGGAATTCATTCCCCCCAGCCTTCAGCCCGGCAGGAATGAAGGATCAGGCCTTGACGGGCTGCGCCGCGGCCTCGCCGTTGCGCCGGGCGAACAGCGCCCGCAGCCCGGAGGGCGCGCGCTTCTGGCCGAAGCTCTGGGTGATGCGGTCCAGCAGCACCGCCAGCACCACCACCGCGAGGCCGCCCTCGAAGCCGGTGCCGACGTCGAGCCGCTGGATGCCCGTCAGCACGGTGTTGCCGAGCCCGCCTGCGCCGATCATCGAGGCGATCACCACCATCGAGAGCGACAGCATGATGGTCTGGTTGATGCCGGCCATGATGGAGGGCAGCGCGTTCGGAATCTGCACCTTCAGCAGCAGCTGCATCGGCGTGCAGCCGAAGGCCTCGCCCGCCTCGATGAACTCGTGGTGCACCTGGCGGATGCCGAGATTGGTCAGCCGCACCACCGGCGGCATGGCGAAGATCACCGTAGCGATGGTGCCCGGCACCGCGCCGAGGCCGAAGAACATCGCGGCCGGGATCAGGTAGACGAAGGCCGGCATGGTCTGCATCAGGTCGAGCGCCGGCCGCGCCACGAGCTGCACGCCGTTGCTGCGCGCCATGGCGATGCCGAGCGGCACGCCGATGACGATGGCGATGGCCGTGGCGGCGAGCACGAGGGAGAGCGTCTCCATCATGCGCTCCCACAGGCCCATGCCGCCGATCAACAGCAGCGCGGCGACGGCAAACACGGCGAACTTCCAGCCGACCCGCCACAGCGCCAGCAGCGCGATGACGGCAACGGCGGCGAGCATCGGCACGCCGGTCAGCGCCGCCCGGATGCCGTCCGTGACGAAGCCGATGCCGGCGGCGATGGCGTCCAGCGCCGGGGTGAAGTGGTCGAGCACAAAGTTGACCACGGCATCGGCGCCCTCGCCGATGCCCAGGTTCCAGTCCTGCATGGGGCGTATTCCTTCGGCGAAGAGGCGCTCAGTTGCCCGAGCGGTCGAGCGTCCGCAGCAGCGTGGACTTGCTGATGGCGCCGACATAGCGGCGGTCCGCGTCCACCACCGGCACGGGGTGCGGGCTCTCCGCCACCTTGCCCATCACGTCGGACAGCGTCTCATCGGCGGCGATCGGCTCCACCTCGGCCAGGATTGCCCTGCGATAGGGGTCCTCGGCGCCGCTGCGCGCGGCCCGCGCCAGCGAATCGGCGCTGACCATGCCGTGGTAGGTCTTGTCGCGGCCGACAACGATGGCGATGTCGCGGTCGTGCTGCCGCATCCGCTCCAGCGCGGCGGGCACGGCGAGGCCGCGCCGCTCGATCAGCGTCACCTGCGATTCGCGGGCGATGTCGCCGGCACGGAACACCTGCGTGACGTCCACGTTGCGGAAGAAGGACCGCACGTAGTCGTTCGCCGGGCTGCTGACGATCTCGTCGGGCGTGCCGACCTGCACCACCTCGCCATGCTGCATGATGGCGATGCGGTCGCCGATGCGCATGGCCTCGTCGAGGTCATGGCTGACAAAGACGATGGTGCGGCTGTGCTCCGCCTGGAGGCGCAGCAGCTCGTCCTGCATCTCGGCGCGGATCAGCGGGTCGAGCGCCGAGAAGGCCTCGTCCATCAGCAGCACGGTGGGCTCGCTCGCCAGGGCACGGGCGAGGCCGACGCGCTGCTTCATGCCGCCCGAGAGCTGGTCCGGCCGGCTCTCCACATAGGCGCCGAGGCCGACGGCCTGCAGCGCCGCTCGCGCCTTCTCGCGCCGCTCCTGCTCGCCCACGCCCGCCACCTCCAGGCCGAAGGCGGCATTGTCCAGCACCGTGCGGTTGGGCAGCAGGGCGAAGGACTGGAACACCATGCTCATGTCCCGCCGGCGCAGCGCGATCAGCTCGCGCTTCGACATCCGGGTGATGTCCTGCCCGTCCACCAGGATCTCGCCCGCGGAGGGCTCGATCAGGCGGTTGATCAGGCGCAGCAGGGTGGACTTGCCGGAGCCCGAGAGCCCCATGATGACGAAGATCTCGCCGGCGCGGATGTCGAAGCTCGCATCCTTCACGCCCAGGGTGCAGCCGGTGGCCGCGTGGATCTCCTCCTTGCCGCGGCCCTCATGGACCATGCGGATGGCCGCCTCGGGCCGGTCGCCGAACACCTTGAAGACGTTGCGGAGCGCGATCTTCACCGGCGCCGGGGCATCCTCGCCCGTCGTCTGGGTAGCTGTTTCCATCGTCCTCTGACCTGCCGCTTGCCGGATGGCGCGGCTTCACCTCCGTGAATTCTCAGAGCGGCAGACACGCTGGCGGGCCTGGAGGGGACCCTGCGGTGATTGCCCTGAAAGGGCCATAATTCTGTGTCGCCGCCACGACGTCTGGTGCGGTCTAGACCAGTCGCATGGAATTGTCCACCCCTTAGGGAAAGTCGTTCCCCCCGCCCCGCGGGGTCGGGGAAATGAAGATCCCGGGCAGGAGATGGTTTCGCAGCCAACCGACAAAATTATCGCAATAGGAATGCGAACTACGCTTCGCCGCAGGCGAAAGAATCTGAACGTTTCTATGCTGCCGCATGGAAAGATTGTCCGATCCTGCCGGCATTTCTCGGCGTTGCCATGATCCGGGCGGCAATGCTGTGCGCGAGAGTGGAACTTCCTTCCGCGGCCGCGAGACGGGGTTTGACTCCCTGCCTCCCTCCCGCCTACGAACCGCCTGATGGTCCTTTCCCGTGGGGAAGGTGAAAAGGGAATGCGGTGCCGGGTCCCCGACCCCATGCCGCGGCTGCCCCCGCAACTGTAAGCGGAGAGCGATCCGCCGCCATGGCCACTGGAGCATCGCTCCGGGAAGGCCGGCGGGCCGCGTTCGATCCGCGAGCCAGGAGACCTGCCATCACCCATCGGATCGTGCCACCGGGCGGGGTGCCCCGGCGGGCGGCGATGCGGCCGGGCATCCAACCCCGGCGCCTCGGTCCCGCGTGGCGACGCGCGGGCGGTCGGCATCCCGCGTCGAACCGCGCCCCCGGGCGCAGGAGCGTGCATGGAGCCGTCCAACGAGCCCGCGCCGAAGCCGCGCCTGGTGGTCTGCACCACCTGCCGCGCCGGCCACCCCCTGGCCGAGGGCGAGATCCCGCCCGGCCGCCGGCTGCACGACGCCCTGGCCACGGCGCTGGCCGGCCATGTCACGCCGCCGGTCGAGCTGCACCCCGTCGCCTGCCTCGCCGCCTGCGACCATGGCTGCACCGCGGCGATGGCCGCGCCGGGCAAGTGGACCTACCTGCTGGGCCACCTGACGCCCGACCTGGCTGACGACCTCCTGGCCTATGGCGCCACCTACGCCGCGCATGCCTCCGGCGCCGTGCTGCCCTCGCGCCGCCCGGAGTCGCTGCGCAAGGTGGTGCTGGGCCGCCTCCCCGCGCTCGACGCCCCTCCGAAGGACACCGCCGCATGACCACGCTCGACAAGGTGCCCGCCACCATCGTCACCGGCTTCCTGGGTGCCGGGAAGACGACGCTGGTGCGCCATCTGATGCAGCACGCCAACGGCCGCCGCATCGCCATCATCGTCAACGAGTTCGGCGCCCTCGGCGTGGATGGCGAGACGCTGAAGGACTGCGGCATCCCGGGCTGCGAGGCCGAGAACATCGTGGAACTCGCCAATGGCTGCCTCTGCTGCACCGTGGCGGACGACTTCATCCCCACCATGCAGGCCCTGCTCGACCGCCCCGAGCCGCCCGGGCACATCCTGATCGAGACCTCCGGCCTCGCCTTGCCGAAGCCGCTGATCAAGGCCTTCAACTGGCCCGCCATCCGCTCCCGCGTCACGGTGGATGGCGTGGTGACGGTGGTGGATGCCCCCGCCGTCGCCGAGGGCCGCTTCGCCGACGATCCGGAGGCCGTCGCCGCCCAGCGCGCCGCCGACCCGTCGCTCGACCACGACAACCCGCTGGCCGAGGTCTATGAGGACCAGCTCAATGCCGCCGACCTGGTGGTGCTGAACAAGGCCGATTTGCTGGACGAGGCCACCCTCGCGGCGCTCCGCGCCGAGATCGCCGCCCGCCTCCCGCGCGCCGTGAAGGTGGTGCCGGCGCGCGAGGGCGCGCTGGAGCCGGCCGTGCTGCTCGGCCTTGACGCCGCCGCCGAGGACGACCTCGCCGCCCGCCCCTCGCATCACGACGCCGAGGACGGCGCGCACGAGCACGACGACTTCGACAGCTTCGTCCTGCCCCTGCCGGACTACGACACGCCCGACGCCCTGCTGGCCCGCCTGCCGGACGTCGCCGCGATGCATGACGTGCTGCGCATCAAGGGCTTCATCCGCCTGAAGGACAAGCCGATGCGGCTGGCCGTGCAGGGCGTCGGCCGCCGCTTCCGCCACCACTTCGACCGGCCCTGGACCGACGACCGCCAGGGGCATCTCGTGGTGATCGGGCAGCAAGGGATGGATCGCGAGGCCGTCGCGCGCGCCATCCTGGGGTAGGGCCGGCCAGGGGGCGCCACTCCCCCTGGACCCCCCCGCCGCCGGATGGGAGATCCAAGAACCTCAGGTTCTTGGTGGGGAGAGTTTGAGAGGGGCAAGGCCCCTCTCAACAACGGGAGACAGACCTTGCATCTGCTGCGGCAGGAAACGCGAAGCCTGGAGGAGGATGCGGCGGCGGTCGATCTCGGCCATGCCCCGGCCGATCTCGTGCTGCTTTCCTTCACCGACAGCGACCTCGGCGCCGCCGCCACCGCCTGGGAAGCCCTGCCCACGCCGCGCCCCTCCCTGCGCCTGGCCAACCTGGCGCAGCTGCGCCACCCCATGTCGGTGGACCTCTACGCCGAGGACGTGCTGGCGCGTTCCCGCTGCGTGGTGATCCGCCTGCTGGGCGGCCTGGAATACTGGCGCTACGGCGCGGAGGAGGTTGCCGCCCTCTGCCGCCGCGCGGGCATTCCGCTCGCCCTGCTCCCCGGCGACGGCCGCGCCGACCCGCAGCTCGCCGCCCTTTCCACCGTCCCGCCCGAGGCCTACGCCCGCCTGGACGCCTCCCTGCGCGAAGGCGGCCCGGAGAACCTGGGCAGCGCCCTGCGCTTGGCCGCCCACCTCGCCGGCCTCGCGCCCGACGACGCCCCGCCGCCCCGTCCCCTCCCCGCCTGTGGCGAGCACCCGCTCGGCGGCGAGGAAGCCGACCCGCAGGCGGTGCTGGTCTTCTACCGCTCCCACCTCCTGGCCGGCGACGTCGCCCCGATGCTCGCCCAGGCCGAGGCGCTGCGGGCGCGCGGCCTGCGCGTGCGCGGCCTTTTCGCCGCCAGCCTGAAGGACGCCGCCTGCGCCCGCTTCGTCGCGGACCGCCTCGCCGCCTGGCGCCCCACCGTGGTGCTGAACGCCACCGCCTTCTCCGCCCGCCAGGGGAACGCCTCGCCGCTGGATGCCGCCGGCGCGCCGGTGCTGCAACTGCTGCTCTCCGGCGCCCCGCGCGAGGCCTGGGCCGCCTCGACGCGCGGCCTCTCGCAGAGCGACCTCGCCATGCAGGTGGTGCTGCCCGAGCTGGACGGCCGCCTGCTCACCGCCGCCATCGGCTTCAAGCAAGAAGCAACGCCGATCCCCGGCCTGGACTATGCCCGCACCCTTTTGGCGCCCGACGCCGAGGGCATCGCCCTGGCCGCCGACCGCGCCGCCGGCTGGGCGCGCCTCGCCGCCACCCCGGCGGCGCAGCGCCGCGTCGCCGTCCTGCTCTCCGATTATCCCGCCGCCGGCGGACAGGCCGGACACGCCGTCGGCCTCGACAGTTTTGCGAGCCTCGCCGCGCTGCTGGAGGACCTCGCCGGTGCCGGCTACCAGCTCGATACCCCACCGCCGGCCACCGCCGCGCTCGCCCGCAGCCTGACCGAAGGCCCGGCCACGCCCTTCCTGCCACTCGCGGACTACCGCGCCCGCTTCGCCACCCTTCCCGCGCCGCTCCGCGAGGCGGTCACCGCCGCCTGGGGCGCCCCGGACGAGGACCCTGCCTGCCGGGATGGCGCCCTCACCCTGCGCCACCTTCGCCTCGGCAACCTGCTCCTGGCGGTGCAGCCCGACCGCGGCAGCGTGTTCGACCGCCGCGCCGGCTACCACGACCCCGACACGCCGCCGCGCCACGCCTATCTCGCCTTCTATCTCTGGCTCCGCGCGGGCTTCGGCGCCCATGCGCTGGTCCATCTCGGCACGCATGGCACGCTGGAATGGCTGCCCGGCAAGGCGGCCGCCCTTTCCGAAGCCTGCGCCCCGGCGGCGCTGCTGCGCGGCCTGCCGGTGGTCTATCCCTTCATCGCCAACAACCCCGGCGAGGCGGCGGTGGCCAAGCGGCGGCTCGGCGCCGTCACCATCGGCCACCTGACCCCGCCGCTGAAGCCCGCCGGCCAGCACGGCGCCGCGCTCGAACTGGAGCGGCTGATCGACGAATACGCCGCCGCCGACGGGCTGGACCGCCGCCGCACCGCGCTCCTCCGCCGCGCCATCCTCGACCGCGCCGAGGAGACCGGCCTGCTCGCCGAGGGCCATATCCCGCGCGACCTGCCGGAGGAGGATGCCCTCGCCCGCCTCGACGCCTGGCTCTGCGACGTCAAGGAGATGCAGATCCGCGACGGGCTGCACGTCTTCGGCCGCGCCCCCGCGCCGGAGCGCCGCAGGGCCCTGCTCGCCGCCCTCGCCCGCGCCGCGCCGGGCTTCGACGCTGCCCGCCTCGACGCCGCCGCCCCCGCCGAGCGCGCCGCGCTGCTCGCCGCGCTCGACGGCCGCTTCATCCAGCCCGGCCCCGCCGGCGCCCCCACGCGCGGCCGCGCCGACGTGCTGCCCACCGGCCGCAACCTCTTCAGCATCGACCCGCGCGGCGTGCCCACCCGCTCCGCCCTCACCCTGGCCGAGAAGGCCGCCGCCGAACTGCTCCGCCGCCACCGGCAGGAGCAGGGCGACTGGCCGCGCGCCCTGGTGCTCGATCTCTGGGGCAGCGCCACCATGCGCACCGGCGGCGAGGACCTGGCCCTCGCCCTGGTCCTGCTCGGCGCCCGCCCCGCCTGGGACGAAGCCTCCGCCCGCGTCACCGGGGTTGAAATCCTGCCCCTCGCCCTGCTCGACCGCCCGCGCGTGGACGTCACGCTGCGCATCTCCGGCCTGTTCCGCGACGCCTTCCCGGCGCAGATCGCCCTGTTCGACAGCGCCGTGCGCGCCATCGCCGGTCGCGACGACGAGGCGCCCGACTGGAACCCGCTGGCCGCCGCCGCCCAGGGCTTGGAAGGTGATGCCCTGCGCCGCGCCACCGCCCGCATCTTCGGCGCTGCCCCCGGCTTCTACGGCACGGGGCTGGAGGAGCGCATCGCCCGTGGCGCCTGGGAAAGCCGCGACGAGTTGGGGCGGGCTTGGCTCGACGCCTCCGCCGCCACCTATGGCCAGGGCCTCGAAGGCACGCCGGACCGCGCGGCGCTGGCCGCCCGCGTCACCGCCGCCGAGGCCTTCCTGCACACCCAGGACCACGCCGAGACCGACCTGCTCGACAGCCCCGACTACGCCGCGCACGAGGGCGGCTTCGCGGCGGCGGCGGCGGCGCTCGGTGCCACCCCCGCCCTCTACCACGCCGACACCGCCACCCCCGACGCTCCCCGCCTGCGCGGCCTCGCCGAGGAGGTCGCCCGCGTGGTGCGCGCCCGCGCCGCCAACCCGGCCTGGATCGCCGGCATGATGCGCCACGGCCATCGCGGCGGGGGCGAGATCGCCCGCGCGCTGGAGGGGCTGCACGCCTTCGCCGCCACCCTGCCCGAGCGGCTCGACCCGCAGTTCGACCTGCTGTTCGACGCCACCCTGGGCGACCCCGCAGTGCGCGCCTTCCTGGCGGCCAACAACCCCGCCGCCCTGGAGGCCATGCGCGCCCGCTTCGCCGAGGCGCGCGAGCGCGGCCTCTGGCGCCCCCGCCGGAACGACACGCCATGACCGTCCGCGGCTGGTGCCCCACCCTCTTCGAGCCCATGGCCTCCGGCGATGGCCTGCTGCTGCGCGTGAAGCCCCGCGCCGCGCGCCTTACCGCCACCCAGGCCCGCGCCCTGGCCGAGGCCGCCGCCCGCTACGGCAATGGCTGGCTCGACCTGACCCACCGCGCCAACCTGCAGGTCCGCGGCCTGCGCCCCGAGACGGTCGCGCCTTTCACCGAAGCCATGCTCGACGCCGGCCTCGCCGACCCGGACCCCGGCGTGGAGCGCCGCCGCAGCATCGTCGCCCCGCCCCTGCTGGGCGCCGATTCCGCCATTCCCGCATCGGCCGCCGACTGGCTCGCGGCCCTGGAGGCCCTCCTGGCCGACCAGACCCTCGCCGCCCTTCCCTCCAAGTTCGGCCTCGTGCTGGATGGCGGCGGCGCGCTCCCGCTGCACGGCGTGGAAGCCGACCTGATCCTCCGCCTCGGCGCTTCCGGCGCCGCGCTCCACCTTCCCGGCGCCGACCTCCACGCCCCCGGCGCCACCCCCGCCGCCGTCGCCGCCCTGCTGCGGGCCTTCCTCGCCATTCCCGGCGCGCGGCGGATGCGGGATTCGGTGCGCAGGGCCGGCGCTCCCGCTCTTTTCGCGGCCGCCGGGCTGCGCGCCGAACCCGCGTCCGCCCCCGGCCCGGCGCCGCAGCCCATCGGCTGCCACCGGCTTGGCGTGCATGCCGCCCTCGGCCTCGGCATCCCCTTCGGCGCCCTCCCCGCCGTCACCCTGGGGCACCTGGCGCACCTCGCCGAGCGCCATGGCGACGGCACGCTCCGCCTCACCCCCTGGCGCGCCCTGCTGCTGCCCGGCCTGGCCGACCCTGCCCCCGTCCTCGCCGCCGCCACCGGCCTGATCGCCGACCCCGCCGACCCGCGCCTGCGCCTGCGCGCCTGCCCCGGCACCCAGGGCTGCGCCAGCGGCCTGGCCGACACGCGCGCCGATGCCGCCACCCTGCTCGGCATGGGCGCCGTGCCGCGCATGGGCTTGCTGCATCTCTCCGGTTGCGCCAAAGGCTGCGCGCATCCGGCCCCGGCGGCCGTCACCCTCGTGGCCGAGGCGGAAGGACGCTACGCCCTGATCCGCCATGGCCGCGCCGGCGACCCGCCCGCCCGCGCCGGGCTGACCCTGGCCGAGGCAGCGGCGGAACTGGAAGAACCATGAGCGGCCCCTACGACTACATCCGCGACGGCGCGGCGATCTACGAGAAGTCCTTCGCCACCATTCGGGCGGAGGCCGACCTCGCGCGCTTCACCCCCGCCGAGGCGCGGGTCGCGGTGCGCGTCATCCATGCCTGCGGCCTCGTGGGAGTCGCGCGCCACATCCGCTTCGCCCCCGGCTTCACCGCCGCCGCCGAGGCCGCCCTGAAGCGCGGCGCCCCCATCCTCTGCGATTCCAGGATGGTCGCGCACGGCATCACCCGCGCCCGCCTGCCCGCCAACAATGAGATCCTCTGTACCCTGGACGCCCCCGGCGTGCCGGAGCGTGCCCGCGCCATCGGCAACACCCGCTCCGCCGCCGCGCTGGACCTCTGGGGCGAGAAACTCGACGGCGCCCTCGTCGCCATCGGCAATGCGCCCACCGCGCTCTTCCACCTGCTCGAACTGCTCGACGCCGGCGCCCCGCCCCCTGCCGCCGTCATCGGCATGCCCGTGGGCTTCGTTGGCGCCGCGGAATCCAAGGAAACCCTCGCGGCCGACAACCGCGTGCCCTGGATGATCGTCGAAGGCCGCCAGGGTGGCAGCGCCATGGCCGTGGCCGCCGTCAACGCCCTGGCCACGGAGCGCGAATGATGCGCGGACAGGAAGCAAGCCTGGGGGAGATGAACTCCCCCAAATCCCCTCCTTGTTCTGTCAGTTTTCCGGTGCTCACGGCGAGGGCCGCACCCCCCCGCAGCCGCCGGGGCTGCTGCAGCCCCGGCGCGGGCGCCCGTTTCCAGAGCCCCCGAACTGACAGAAAGAAGAAGAAGGGGCCTCGGGGAGAATTTATTCTCCCCCAGTGCTACCCGCTGTCGGATGACAAGGTGCGCCGCGCATGACGGGCACGCTGCACATCCTGGGCATCGGCCCCGGCGACCCGGAGCTGATCACCCTGCGTGCCGCGCGCCTCCTCGCCGCCGCGCCCGTCTTTGCCTGCTTCGCCAAGCGCGGCCGCCCGGGCAACGCCCGCACCATCGCCACGCCGCACCTCAATCCGGCGGCCGAGGAACTGCGCTTCGAATACCCCTTCACCACCGACCTGCCGGTGGAGGACCCGCGCTACCCCGCCGAGATGGCCGCCTTCTATGACGCCTGCGCGTCGCGCATCGCCTCCCATCTGGAAGCCGGCCGAAACGTGGCCCTGCTCTGCGAGGGCGACCCCTTCCTCTACGGCTCGGCCATGTACCTGTTCGACCGGCTGCGCGCCGCGCACCGCGTCGAGGTCACGCCCGGCATCACCGCCATGGCCGGCTGCTGGTCCCGCGCCGGCCTGCCGATGGTGCATGGCGACGACATCCTCGCCATCCTCCCCGCCACCATGCCCGCGGCTGAGCTGGCGGACGCCCTGCGCCGCTGCGACGCCGCCGTGGTGATGAAGCTCGGCCGCAACCTGCCCAAGCTGCGCGCCGTGCTGGCCGAGCTCGGCCTCACCGGGCGCGCCGTCTATGCCGAGCGCGGCACCATGCCCGGCGAGGTCATCCTGCCCCTCGCCGAGCGCGACGACAGCCCCGCCCCCTACTTCTCCCTGGTGCTGATCCAGGGCCGCCAGGGCCAACGATGAAGGGCCAGCGATGAGCGGCTGGCTGCGCATCATCGGCCTCGGCCCCGGCGACACCGCGCTCCGCACCCCCGAGGCGGACGCAGCCCTCGCCGCCGCCACCGACCTGGTGGGCTATGGCCCCTATGTCGCCCGCGTGGCCGCCCGCCCGGAGCAGCGCCGCCACGAAACCGACAACCGCCAGGAACTCGACCGCGCCCGCCATGCGCTGGCGATGGCGCAGTCCGGCGCCCGCGTCGCCGTCGTCTCCTCCGGCGATGCCGGCGTCTTCGCCATGGCCAGCGCGGTGTTCGAGGCCGTCGAGCACGGCCCGCCCGAATGGCGCGCGCTGGACATCGCGGTGCTGCCCGGCATTTCCGCCATGTTCGCCGCCGCCGCCCGGCTCGGCGCGCCGCTCGGCCATGATTTCTGCGCCCTTTCGCTGTCCGACAACCTGAAGCCCTGGCCGCTGGTCGAGCGGCGCCTCACGGCCGCCGCCGGGGCCGGCTTCGTCATCGCCCTCTACAACCCGGTCTCGCGTGCCCGCCCCTGGCAGCTCGGCCGCGCCTTCGAACTGCTGCGCGGCCTGCTCCCCGGCGAAACGCCCGTCGCCTTCGCCACCGCCGTCAGCCGCCCGGAGGAGCGCATCGAACTCCGCCCCCTCGCCGACGCCGACCCGGCGCTGGCCGACATGCGCACGCTGGTGCTGATCGGCTCCGCCGCCACCCGCGGCATCGCGCGGGAGGGCGCGCGCCCCTGGCTCTACACACCCCGCTCGGCGAGCAGCCCGTGAAGCCAGTGCAGCGCCCCCGCGACATCCGGCACGCGCGCCAGCCCCTCGGGCGCGGGCGGACGCGCCAGCAGCCGCACGGGAATGCCCCTCTCCCGCGCCGCGACGAGCTTGGCCGCCACCGCCGCCCCTCCCGAGTTCTTGCTCACCAGCACCTCGACCCCGTGCCGGCGCAGCAGCGTGCGCTCCTCCTCCAGCGCGAAGGGGCCGGTGGCGGTCAGCACCTCGGCACCCGGCGGCAGGCTGGCGGGATCGGGCGGGTCCACGCTGCGGATGACGTAGTGGTGCCAGGGCGCGGCGCGGAAGGGCGCCAGCTCCTTCTGCCCCACGGTCAGCAGCACGCGGCGCGGCGCCTCGCCCAGCGCGGCCATCAGGGCGGCCATGTCGGGGAACTCGGCCCAGTCGTCGCCCGGCTGCGGCGCCCAGGCCGGCCGGTCCACCCGCAGCAGGGGCACGCCGCAGCGCGCGGCGGCCTCGGCGGCGTGGCGCGTCATCCGCGCGGCGAAGGGGTGCGTGGCGTCCACCACGGCGCCGATGCGCTCGGCGCGCAGATACTCCACCAGCCCCGCCACGCCGCCGAACCCGCCGATGCGCGTCGGCAGCGGCTGCGGGCGCGGCGCGCGGGTGACGCCGGCCAGGGAAAGGGTCGCGTCGAGTTGCGCATGGCCCGCCAGGGCGCGTGCCAACGCGGCGCCTTCCGTCGTTCCTCCCAACACCAGAACCCGCATAATCCCCCGCGATGAGCGCTCCCTGGCTGTCCATCCTGGGCATCGGCGAGGACGGCGTCGAGGGCCTCTCCCCCGCCGCCGCGACGCTCCTCGCCTCGGCCTCGGCGGTGTTCGGCGGGCAGCGGCACCTGGCGCTCGCCGCGCCGCTGCTGCGCGGCAGCGCGCATCCCTGGCCCAGCCCGATGCTGGACGGCCTGCCCGACCTGCTCGCCCGGCGCGGCGAGCCGACGGCGGTGCTGGCCTCGGGCGACCCCTTCTGCTTCGGCATCGGCGCCACCCTGGCGCGGCACCTCGCGCCCGAGGAGTTCCTCTGCCTGCCCGCGCCCTCCGCCTTCGCCCTGGCCTGCGCCCGGCTGGGCTGGGCGTCGCAGGACTGCGCCACGCTCTCCTTCTGCGGCCGCCCGCTGGAGCCCTTGCTCCCCTTGCTTCAGCCCGGCGCGCGCATCCTCGCCCTCTCGGCGGATGCCGGCACCCCCGCCGCCGTCGCCGCGCTGCTGACCGGCCAGGGCTTCGGCCCGACGCGGATGCACCTGCTGGAGGCCCTGGGCGGCCCGCGCGCCCGCCACCGCGCCACCACCGCCGCCGAGTTCGACCTCACCCCCGATCCGCTGAACCTGCTGGCGCTGGAGGTCATCCCCGGCCCCGGCGCGCGGATCATTCCGCTCGCCCCCGGCCTGCCGGAGCATTTCTTCGAGCAGGACGGCCAGATCACCAAGCGGGAGGTGCGCGCCGTCACGCTCGCGGCCCTCGCCCCGCGCCAGGGCGAGCTGCTTTGGGACATCGGCACCGGCAGCGGCTCGGTGGCGATCGAGTGGATGCTGCGGCACCCGGCGAACCGCGCGATCGGCCTGGAGCCGCGTCCCGACCGCGCCGCGCGGGCCGCGCGCAACGCGTTGGCGCTGGGCGTGCCGGGCCTGCGCGTGGTGCAGGCGGCGGCGCCGGCGGGCCTTTCGGGCCTTCCCACGCCGGACGCCGTCTTCCTGGGTGGTGGCGCCGCTGGCGAGGGCGTGCTGGAGGCCGCCTGGGCGGCGTTGCGTCCTGGTGGCCGCCTGGTGGCCAATGCCGTGACGCTGGAGACCGAGGCCGCCCTGACCGCCGCCCATGCCGCCTGGGGCGGCACGCTGACGCGGCTCGGCGTGGAGCGCCTGGACCGCGTGGGCGGCTTCCACGGCTACCGCCCCGCGATGACGGTGACGCAGTACGCGGTGGAAAAGCCGAGGGCGGGGTCCTGGGTGACACTGTCGCCCCGGCGGAGGGGTCCAGGGGAGGCGACGCCTCCCTTGGCCACGGCCGGGCTCGGGCTCCGCCCCTCGGCCTCGACGGCCGCGATCGTCGCCCTGGTCCGCCATGCCGAGTCCCTGGCGGGCCTGCGCGTCGGCCGCCTGGCTGCCCCCGCCTTCCGCCGCAACCTCCCCGCCCTGCCTGAGGCCGCCTTGGCGCTGGGCGTTGAGCTGGTCTTCCTCGACCATGACGCCCTGCTGGCCGTGCAGGATCGCTGCCCCACCCGTTCCGAGGCCGCCCTGCGCGCCACCGGCATCGCCTCCGTCGCCGAGGGCTGCGCCCTGGCCATGGGCGGCGCGCTGGTGCTGCCGCGCATCGTGGAGGGCGGCGTCGCCTGCGCCATCTCGACCGAGACCATCGAATGACCGTGCATTTCATCGGCGCCGGCCCCGGCGCGCCCGACCTCATCACCCTGCGCGGGCGCGACCTGCTGGCCGCCTGCCCCGTCTGCCTCTATGCCGGCTCCATCGTGCCGCCCGCGCTGCTGGCGCATTGCCCGCCCGGCGCCCGGCGGGTGGACACCGCCCCGCTCGACCTCGACGCCATCGAGGCCGAGTACCTGCGCGCCCACCAGGCCGGGCAGGACGTGGCGCGGCTGCATTCCGGCGACCTTTCCGTCTGGTCGGCGGTGGCCGAGCAGATCCGCCGCCTGGAACGGCACGGCATCCCCTACACGCTGACGCCCGGGGTCCCCTCCTTCGCCGCCGCCGCCGCCGCCCTCGGGCGCGAGCTGACCGTGCCGGAAGTGGCGCAAAGCGTCGTGCTCACCCGCGTCTCCGGCCGCGCCTCCGCCATGCCGGCGGGGGAGACGCTGGAGGCTTTCGGGGCGACCGGCGCCACCCTCGCCATCCACCTCGCCATCCACGCCCTCCCGCGGATCGTCGGAAGCCTCGCCCCGCTTTACGGCGCCGATTGCCCGGTCGCCATCGTGGTGCGCGCCTCCTGGCCGGATGAGCGTATCCTGCGCGGCACCCTCGGAGACATCCTGGCGAAGCTCGAAGCCGAGCCCGCCGAGCGCACGGCGCTGATCCTGGTGGGGCCGGCCCTCACCGCAGGGGATTTCCGGGACAGCGCGCTCTACAGCGCGGATTACCAGCGGCGGTTCCGGTCATGAGGAGAACGATCGGGGGGGAGGAATTCCCCCCGAACCCCCCATTTTTTTCCTGTCAGTTGCGGCGCATCTCACACGCGCGCCAGCAAGGCGCCGTCACGGCCGAACAGCGCGACATCCACAACGATGCCGCCGCCCTCGACGACGCGCTGCGCCGTCTCCCGCGCCCGCCGCGCCACCGCCTCAGGCAAGCCCACGCCCTCTGCCGCCGCGAGGTTGAAGGCCTCCAGCGCCGTGTTCGCGCCCGCAATGCGGACGCACAGCCCCTCCCCGGCCCCGGCGCCCCGCGCCAGGTCGGCCAGCGCCGGCAGGTCCACCCCGCCCCGGCGGGAATGCAGGTCCAGCCGCCCCTGCGCCAGCTTGGTCAGCTTCGCCAGGCCGCCTGCGACTGTCACGCGCGGCACCGGATGCGCCCGCAGGTACTTCAGCATCCCGCCGACGAAGTCGCCCATGTCGATCAGCGCCTGTTCCGGCAGCCCGTCCAGCTCCGCGATGGCGGCCTCCGAGGTGCTGCCGGTGGCCCCGGCCACATGCGGCAGCCCGAGCGCCCGCGCCACGTCGATGCCGCGCTGGATCGAGTGGATCCACGCCGCGCAGGAATAGGGCACCACCACCCCCGTGGTGCCGAGAATGGACAGCCCGCCCAGGATGCCCAGCCGCGGGTTCATGGTCCGCTGTGCGATCCGCTCGCCACCGGGGATGCCGATCTCCACCCGCGCATCCGCCTCCCCGCCGGCCACCTCCGCCAGCGCGCTGCGGATCATCGCGCGCGGCGCCGGGTTGATGGCGGGCTCCCCGGGCGACACCGGCAGGCCCGGCAGCGTCACGGTGCCCACCCCTTCCCCGGCGGCGAACACCACCCCGCTGCCCGGCGGCAGCAGCCGCACCGTCACGCGGACCAGCGCGCCATGCGTCACGTCCGGGTCGTCCCCGGCATCCTTGACGATCGCGGCCATGGCCGCGCCACCCGGCAGCAGCGCCTGCTCGGCGAGGGCGAAGGCCGGCCGTTCGCCGCGCGGCAGGGTGATGGTCACGGGGTCGGGGAAGGCGCCCGTCCGCAGCGCGGCAAAGGCGGCCTTCGCCGCCGCCGTGGCGCAGGCGCCGGTGGTCCAGCCCCGGCGAAGCGGTTCGTCCTGTTGCGGCACGCCGTCATCCCTAGCGCCGCCGCCGCCGCCTGTCATGCGGGGGCGCGATGAACCGCCTGGCCGTCCTGGAAACCTTGCTCGGCCAGCCCGCGCCGGTGCTGGAGGCGGGGCATGTCTGGCTGGTCGGCGCCGGGCCGGGCGATCCGGGCCAGCTCACGCTGGACGCCGTCGCCGCCCTCGCCCAGGCCGAGACGCTGGTGCATGACGAGCTGGTGGACCCGCGCATCCTCGCCCTCGCCCCCGAGGGCGCCGAGCGGCTCTACATGGGCAAGCGCGGCGGCCGCCCCTCGGCGCGGCAGGCCGACATCACCGCGGCATTGATCGAGCAGGCCCGCGCCGGCCGCCGCGTGGTCCGGCTGAAGGGCGGCGACCCCTATGTCTTCGGCCGCGGCGGCGAGGAGGCGCTGGCCCTGGCCGAGGCCGGCATTCCCTTCCGCGTGGTGCCGGGCCTGACGGCGGGTCTGGCCGGGCTGGCGGCCGCCGGCATCCCGGCCACGCAGCGCGGCGTGAACCAGGCCGTGGTGCTGGCCACCGGCCATGCCGCCGAGGGCGCCGACGAGGCGCTGGACTGGGCGGCGCTGGCGCGGCTCGGCCAGCCGCTGGTGCTTTACATGGCGATGCGCCGGCTGGAGGCGATCGCGGTCGCGCTGCTGGCCGGCGGCCTGGCGGCGGAAACCCCCGTCGCCGTGGTGGCCGAGGCGACGACCCCGCGCGAGCGGGTGCTGGTCTCGACGCTGGCGGACGTGACGGGCGCGGTGCGCCGCGCCGGCATGGCGGCGCCTGCCGTGGTGGCGATCGGCGGCGTGGTGTCGCTGCGGGGGCGGCTGCGCCCCGGGTGATGCCGGGGTCCGGGGGGGGGGAGGCTATCCCCCGCCCCCGGCCAGGGCTCCAGGAGGCGCCGCCCCCTGGACCTGCGGTCAGCGCTTAGCCTTGGCCGCCGGCTTGCTCGCCGCCGGCTTGCCGCTGGTGCTGACCGGGGTCGGCTCGGTCACGCGTGGCGTCACCACGGCCGGCGCCGCGGCGGCCACCGGCTGCGCCACGCCCTGCACCGTTGCATTGACGCGCAGCGTGGTGGAACCCGGCAGCAGGCGCACGGTGAAGGAGTCCGTGCCGACGAATCCCGGGTCCGGCGTGTAGTCCACGCGGGTCCAGTCGCCCACCGTGTGCACCTGCACGCGGCCATGGTCCGGGCGGGCCGCCAGCAGGCCGGCATCGAACGGCGCCGGGCCGGGGCGGGAAACCTTCACGCCGCACCAGCCGCCGTCATTGCCGACGGTCATCGCCACTTCGGTCTGCTGCGCATCCACGAGCTTCGGGTTCTCGGGAACGGTGCAGAGCTTGGCGCCGCCCACCATGTCGATGGCGTAGACCGGGCGGGTGGACTGCACGACCGGCGTTTCCGGCTTGGCGCAGGCGGCGAGCAGCGCCGGCAGGGCCAGGGACGCCCAGAGCAAGCCATGGCGCATCAACGGGAAGCCTTGCGGATCGGGGTGCGGGCCGCCTTGGCGGGGGCGGCGGGGGTCACGGCGGAGGGCGCGCAGCTTCCCATCGAGGCGGGCAGCAGGTCCTTCGCGGCGGCGTAGGGCGCCAGCTCGGCGGCGCTGGGGAGGGACATCACTTCCTTGAAGAGCATGGCGTTGCGAGCGCAGAAGTCGGCGCCGACACGGTTGGCCTCCTGCGCGCGGGCATTGGCCAGGTTGGTGATGAAGGTGTCGTTCGCCTTCTGGCCGGCGCGGCGGTCGCGGCCGGTGAAGTGGTCGATCACCGAGTGGTCGTTGGCGCTCAGCACCGGCTGGTAACGGGTGATGAAGGCGTTGTAGGCCTCCTCGTTGCGGCAGGTGGTGGCGACCACCATCAGCTCGGTCTTCAGCGCCGAGATCTCGAACATCTTCTGCTGCTCCTCCGAGGTGCAGCGGAAGGGCGCGGCGAAGGCGCCGGTGGACACACAGAGCGTGCTGAGCATCAGCAGCCCGGCGAGCCCGCGACGGGCGCCGCGGGCGAGGCGGCTCGGTTGGGCGGAACGCGTCTCAGGAAGCAGGTGGCGCTGAACCATGCCCCTCTCCTCTCCGATCGTGTACTGCGCGCGGTGGTGCCGCGGACTGGCTGCGGAAACGTGGATTCTGCTGGTCGGGCAGGGAGGCGGCGGCGTTTTCTCCGGCCATCCGGCCTTTCGATCACCGTCGCGTTAGTGCCCGCCGCTGAATACCGTGCCGCCCGGTTGCAGAGCAAGGGTAACCATTCGTTCGCACGCAGTTTGCAGATCCAGCAAATCAGTTTCTTACGCCATGTTGCTGAGACACCATCTCCGCCGCGCCGCAAGCTCCGCGCCTGCCCCGCGCCCGCAACTGTGCTAACCCGGCCGCGGCGGCGGCGGCGGCGGCGGCGATGGAAGGAAAACAAGGGATGCACGGGGCGGAAGGAGGCGGGGCAGGCCGCGGGCTGGTGATCGGCGCGCCGCGCTCCGGCGCGGGCAAGAGCACCGTGACCATGGCCCTGCTCGCGGCGCTGCGGCGGCGCGGGCTGCGGGTGGCCGCCGCCAAGTCCGGCCCCGACTACATCGACCCTGCCTTTCACGCCGCCGCCTGCGGGCGCCCCAGCCCGAACCTCGACAGCTGGGCCATGCCTGCCGCCCTGCTGGACGAAGTGGCCGCGGACGCGGCGGCGGACCGGGACGTGCTGCTGGTCGAATCCGCCATGGGCCTGTTCGACGGCGCCGGCCCCATCCCCGGCCGGCAGGGCAGCGCCGCCGACCTCGCCGCCCGCTTCGGCTGGCCGGTGCTGCTGGTGCTGGATGTGTCCGGCCAGTCGCAGTCGGCGGCGGCGGTGGCGCGCGGCTTCGCCACCCACCATCCCGCGGTGCGAGTCGCGGGCGTGGTGCTGAACCGGGTGGGCAGCGAGCGCCACCGGCTGGGCGCGGCCGGGGCGATCGGCGCCATCGGCCTGCCCGTGCTCGGCGCGCTGCCGCGCGATCCCGGCATCGCCCTGCCCGAGCGGCATCTCGGCCTGGTGCAGGCGCGCGAGCTTGGCACCCTCCCCGCCCTGCTGGAGCGGCTGGCCGACCTCGCCGAGGCGCATCTCGACCTCGACGCCCTCCTCTCCGCCGCCGCGGGCGTGCCCCGGCAGGCGCCCGCCCCTGCCCCTGCCCCTGTCCATGCCCCTGCCCCTCCTGCCCTCGCCCTGCCCCCGCCGGGCCAGCGCATCGCCGTGGCGGAGGATGCCGCCTTCAGCTTTCTCTACCCGCATGTTGTGGCCGGCTGGCGCGCCGCCGGAGCCACGCTGCACCCCTTCTCCCCGCTGGCGGACGCCCCGCCGCCACCCGACTGCGACGCCTGCTGGCTTCCCGGCGGCTATCCCGAGCTGCATGCCGGCCGCCTCGCCGCCGCCACGGGCTTTCTCGGCGGCCTGCGCCGCTTCGCCGAACGGCACGCCGTCCACGGCGAGTGCGGCGGATACATGGTGCTGGGCGCTGGGCTGGAGGATGCCGAGGGCCGCCGCCACGCCATGGCTGGCCTGCTCGGGCACGCCACCAGCTTCGCCAAGCGGAAGATGCATCTCGGCTACCGCGAGGCCCGGCTGCTGGCGGACGGGGTGCTTGGCCCGGCCGGCGCGGTCCTGCGCGGCCACGAGTTCCATTATGCCCGCGTGACCGAGCCCGGCGGCGACGCTCCGCTGGCCGAGCTGGCCGATGCCGGCGGGCAGCCGCTGGGCCCTGCCGGTGGGCGGCGCGGCCTGGTCAGCGGCAGTTTCTTCCATGCCATCGCCCGGCAGGACCGCTGATGCCCGACTTCTCCAGCCTCGCCACCCTGCGCGCCGCCGCCCTCGCCCCGCCACCGGGCGACGAGGCCGCCGCCGCCGCCGTCGCCGCCCGGCAGGCGCAGCTCACCAAGCCGCCGGGCAGCCTCGGCCGGCTGGAGGAGCTGGCCGCCTGGCTGGCGCGCTGGCAAAGCCGCGCGATGCCCCGGCTGGAGCGGGTGCAGGTGCTGGTCTTCGCCGGCAACCACGGTGTCGCGGCGCGCGGCGTCTCGCCCTATCCGGCCGCCGTCACCGCGCAGATGGTGGCCAACTTCGCCGCCGGGGGTGCCGCCATCAACCAGCTCGCCGCCCTGGCCGGGGCGGCGCTGCGGGTGGTGCCGCTGGCGCTGGAGCGCCCCACCGCCGACATCACGGCCGCCGCCGCCATGGCCGAGGCGGAGTTCCTCGACGCGGTGGCAACCGGCGCCGCCTCGCTGGACCCCGCGGCGGACCTGCTCTGCCTGGGCGAGATGGGCATCGCCAACACCACGGCCGGCGCCGCGCTGGCGGCCGCGCTGTTCGGCGGCCGCGGCGCCGACTGGGCCGGGCGCGGCACCGGCGTGGATGCCGAAGGCCTGTCCCGCAAGCAGGCGGCGGTGGATGCCGCCCTGGCCCAACACCCCGAGGCGCGACGGGATCCGCTGGAAGCCGCGCGGCGCCTCGGCGGGCGCGAGCTGGCCGCCATTCTCGGCGCGACGCTCGCCGCCCGTCATCACCGCATCCCCGTGCTCCTCGACGGCTTCACCGGCACCGCCGCCGCCGCGCCGCTGGCGCTGCTGGCGCCCGGCGGGCTCGACCACGCCCGCATCGGCCATGTTTCCGCCGAGGCCGGCCACCGCCGCCTGCTGGCCGCGCTGGAGCAGCAGGCGCTGCTCGACCTGGGCATGCGGCTCGGGGAGGCGTCCGGCGCCGCGCTGGCGGTGCCGCTGCTGCGGGCGGCGCTGGCCTGCCACGCCGGCATGGCCACCTTCGCCGAGGCCGGCGTCGCGGACCGCGCCTGATGCTGCGTGCCCGGTTCGCCGAGCTGGCCGCCGCCTTTGGCCTGCTGACCCGCCTGCCGGTCGGCGCCCTGCCGCAGCCGCCGGACGCCGCCGGATACGCCCGCGCCGCCTGGGCCTGGCCGCTGGCCGGCGCGGCGGTGGGCGCGCTCGGGGGTGCCGCCCAGGCGCTGCTCACCGCCGCCGGCCTGCCGCCCGCGCTCGCCGCCCCCTGGGCGCTGGCGGCGATGCTGCTGGCGAGCGGCGCCCTGCACGAGGACGGCCTGGCCGATACCGCCGACGGCTTCGGCGGCGCCCGGAACCCCGCGCGCAAGCTGGAGATCATGCGCGACAGCCGCATCGGCAGCTTCGGCGCGCTGGCCCTGGTGCTTTCGCTGGCCCTGCGCGGCGGTGCGCTGGCGGAGCTGGCGGCGCCCCTGCCCGCCATGGCCGCCGCGGGCGCCCTGGCCCGCCTGGCGATGCTTCTGCCGCTGCTGGCGCTGCCGCCGGCGCGGCGCGACGGCCTCGCCGCCGGGCTGGGGCGCCCGCCGCTCGCCGCCGCCCTGGGCGCGCTGGCCGTCGCGGCCATCCTGGCCGCGCTCCTGCTGCCTGCCGGCGCGGCCTTGCTGGCCCTGGGGGCGGCACTGGCCGGCGCGGCGGCGCTGGCGGCCCTGGCAGGGTCGCAGATCGGCGGGCAGACCGGCGACGTGCTCGGCGCCTCCGCCGTGCTGGCCGAATGCGCGGCACTCTCCGTGCTGGTGGCGCTGCGCTGAAGGCATTCGCGCTGCCTTCAGCGCGGCGCGCCTCCCTGCCCCGCCACGCGCACGGTCCCCATTGGCTGGGCAGGCGCCAGCAGATCCACCGCCCGTCCTTCCAGCAGTGCCGCGAGCACCTTCAGCGGCCCGCCATGCGAAACCACCACCGTTCCGGCCTGCAGCTCCGCGTGGAAAGCCCGCACCCGCGCCACCAGCCCGGCGCCGCTTTCCCCTCCCGGCGGAGCGAAGCCCCAGGGGTCGGCGGCCCATTCGTCCAGTGCCGGCCGCGGCACCGCCTCCCAGGCCAGCCCTTCCCAGGCGCCGAAATCCAGTTCCAGCAGGCGCGCGTCCAGCACGACCGGAAGTCCCCGTGCCACGCCGATCGCCGCCGCCAGCGCGCGGCAGCGCCGGGCCGGGCTGCTGACCAGCCGGGCCGCCGGAAAGCTCCGCAAGGCCGCCAGCACCGGCGCGGGCTCGGCCATGCGGCCGGGCGAAAGGTCCAGCCGGCCATAGCAGTGGCCCGGCGGCATGTCGGTCGGCAGGTGCCGGACCATGGCGACGGCCCCTATTCCCGCCGGTTCCGCTTGCGCTTCGCGCGCATTCGCTCGGTCTCGCACACGTGATGGTCGCATCACTGAACCATCGCGAAGGTGATGCGCTTGTGAGGGAGTGGCTTGCCAGATGTCTGGCCACCTCGCTGGATCCGAAGGAGAGACCGCTTGCCCATCACGCCTCCCGTCCCGAGCCGCGGCACCGACAAGGCCACCGTCACCCGCCTGGGTGCGGCGGAAGCCGCGCGCCAGCAGAAGCTGCTGCAGGTGCCGGGAGCCATCGGAAGGCGGCCCGAGCCCGTCGCTCATGCCGCCTCGCCGGAGCCGCATTCCCGCATCCGCTGACCCCCGCCGAGCTTAGGAGGCCGGCGACATGCCGGCCAGTCCCAGGCTGTGCTCCAGCCGTCGCACCACGGCGGCCAGGCGCGGCCGTGCCTCCTGCAGCAGGTATTCCGGGCTGACCAGGAAGGCGGGCGCGCCACAGTTCACCACCATGGGCGGCAGGCCGCCGCCCGGGTCGAAGCCGAGCGCGATGGCGTTCACGTCCGGCTGCCAGTCCCCGAAGGAGCAGCAGCAGCCATAGTCGCGCTGCTCGGCCAGCGCCCGCGCGGCCACCGCCTCGGCCCGCTCCGCCTGCGCTCCGTCCCATTGCCGCAGCAACGCCGTCCGCATCGCCGGCGGGCAGGCCGTCAGCCAGGCGCGCCCCATGGCGCTGCTGAGCAGCGAGATGCGCGAGCCGGTCTCCAGGTTCACCGCGATCGCAGCGTCGCCCCGCGCCACTTCCAGATACACCATCCGCATCCGGTCCCGCGTGCCCAGCGCCACCACGCTGCGCGTCTCCACGGCCAGTTGCTCCAGCAGCGGCCGCGCGACGCGCCGGATATCCAGGCCGCCCAGCATGGCGCGGCCGAGGGACAGCACGGCCATGCCCAGCCGATAGCGGCCAAGCTCGGGCACGTAGTGCAGGTAGCCCAGCTCCGTCAGCGTATGGGTGAGGCGTGAAACGGTGGATTTCGGCAGGCCGGTGCGGGCGGCGATCTCCTGGTTGCCGAGCAGCGCCTCGCCCTGCCGGAAGCAGCCCAGCACCTCCAGCCCGCGTGCCAGCGCGGTGACGAAATGCCGGTCCGGGGGGGCTTCGGGGTCTGGCGGGGGCGTGGCGGCACGGCGGCGTGACATGGGGAGACCTCTGGCGACGCTTGACGGCGCGGGCGGTTTGCGCGACCAACCCGGCACAATTCTGCGGAATTTAGTTCCGCGGTGCAGAATTTGCAAAGCGTGAGAGGGGAGAGCGCCATGCCAGAAGCCGTGTCCTACCGGATCCAGGACGGCATCGCCGTCGCCACGGTGGAGAACCCGCCGGTCAACGCCCTTTCCGCCACGGTGCGGGCCGGCCTGCTCGCCGCCGCCGAACGCGCGGCGCAGGATCCCGAGGCCGCCGGCCTGGTGCTGGCCGGCGCCGGCAGCGCCTTCATCGCCGGCGCCGACATCAGCGAGTTCGGCAAGCCGCCCGTCCCGCCCGCCTTGGCCGAGGTGGTCGCCGCGCTGGAGGCCTGCCCCAAGCCAGTGGTCGCCGCCATCCAGGGCGTGGCGCTCGGCGGCGGCCTGGAGGTGGCGCTGGGCTGCGATGCCCGCATTCTCGGCCCGAAGGCGCAGCTCGGCCTGCCCGAGGTGAAGCTCGGCCTGCTGCCCGGCGCCGGCGGCACCCAGCGCACGCCGCGCCTGATCGGCCCCGCCGCCGCCCTGCCGATGATCGCCTCAGGCGACAAGGTCCCCGCCGCCAAGGCGGTGGAAATGGGCCTCGCCGACGCGGTGGCGGAGGGCGACCTGCTGCGGGCCGCCTTCGCCAGGGTGCGGGAGCTGGCCGGCAAGCCCCTTCCCGCGCGGCTGAACACCCGCACCGACCGCCTGACCGCCCCCGGCGCCCGCGAGGCCTTCGAGGCGGCCGCCCAGGCCTTGGCGAAGCGCGCGGCGGACGAGCCGCAGATCGCCGCCATCATCGAGGCGGTGCGCAACAGCTTCGACATGCCGCTGGAGCAGGGCCTGAAGCGCGAGCGCGAGCTGTTCGTCATGCTGCGCGACGACCCGCGCTCCAAGGCGCTGCGCCACGTCTTCTTCGCCGAACGGCAGGCGGCCCATATCCCGGGCCTGCCGAAGGAAACCAGGCCCCGCGCGGTGAACCAGGCCGTCGTGCTCGGCGCCGGCACCATGGGCACCGGGATCGCCATGAGCTTCGCCAATGCCGGAATCCCCGTCCGCATCATCGAGACCGACGCGGCCGGGCTGGAGCGCGGCCGGAAGCGCATCGCCGACACCTATGCCACCTCCGTCAAGCGCGGCAGCCTGACGCCGGAGGCGCGCGACGCCCGCCTGGCGCTGATCGAGGGCGCGGTGGGGCTGGAAGCCGCCGCCGGCGCCGACCTCGTGGTGGAGGCGGTGTTCGAGGAACTGGAGCTGAAGAAGGAGATCTTCGGCAAGCTGGACAGCATCGCCCCCGGTGCCGTCCTCGCCAGCAACACCTCCTACCTCGACATCAACGCCATGGCGGCGGCGACCTCCCGCCCGCAGGACGTGCTGGGGATGCACTTCTTCTCCCCCGCCAACGTCATGAAGCTGCTGGAGGTGGTGCGCGCGGAAAAGACCTCGCCCGAGGCGCTGGCCACCGCCGTCGCGGTCGGCAGGAAGCTCGCCAAGGTGCCGGTCGTGGTCGGCGTCTGCCATGGCTTCGTCGGCAACCGCATGCTTTCGCGCCGCACCCAGCAGGCCGAGCGCCTGCTGCAGGAGGGCGCGACGCCCGGGCAGGTGGACAAGGCGCTGACCGAGTTCGGCTTCCGCATGGGCCCCTTCGCCATGGCCGACCTCGCCGGGCTCGACATCGGCTGGCGCGTCCGCAAGGCGACCGGCGCGACCGCCCCGGTCGCCGACGCGCTCTGCGAAGCCGGCCGCATCGGCCAGAAGGCGGGGCGCGGCTACTACGCCTATCCCGAGGGCGCCCGCGCCGGCCAGCCCGACCCCGAGGTGCAGACCCTCATCGAGGGTGTCTCGCGAAAGCTCGGCATCACCCGCCGCGACATCAGCCAGGAGGAGATCACCGAGCGGCTGATCTACCCGATGATCAACGAGGGCGCCCGCATCCTGGAGGAGGGCATCGCCGCCCGTCCCGGCGACATCGATGTGGTCTGGCTCTATGGCTACAACTGGCCGGCCTGGCGCGGCGGCCCGATGCACCATGCCGATGCCGTCGGCCTGCCGCGCATCGCCGAGCGCCTCGCCGCCTATGCCGACCAGACCGGCGACGAGAGCCTGCGCCCCGCCGCCCTGCTGCGCCAGCTCGCCGCCGAGGGCGCCGGCTTCGGCTCCCTCAAGCCCCGGGGCGGCAACACCACCAAGGCGGCATAACCGCCGTGGCCCGCCCGCATCCCTGGGAGGCCTCCTACCCTCCCGGCGCGCGCTGGGACGCGCCGATCGCCAGCGGCACCATCCCGGCGCTGCTGGACCACGCGGCGGCCGAATGGGGCGAACGCCCCGCGCTGGTCTATCGCGACCGCCCCGTCAGCTTCACGGCCCTGCGGGAGACCGCCGACCGCGTCGCCGCCGGGCTGATGGCGGCCGGGCTGCGTCCCGGCGAGGCCGTCGCGCTCTACCTGCCCAACTCCCCCTGGCACCCCGCCTGCTTCTTCGGCGTGCTGCGGGCCGGCGGGCGCGTGGTGCACCTCTCCCCGCTCGATGCCCCGCGCGAGCTGCTGCACAAGGTGGCCGACAGCAGCGCCCGCTGGCTGGTCACCACCGACTTCCCGACCCTGCTGCCCAACGCGCTGCGCCTGCTGCGCGAGGGCGGCCTGGAGGCCGCCTTCGTCGCGCCGGACGTGGCCTGGGGCGGCACCCCCGCTCCCGCGCAGCCCGACTTCCGGCCGCTGCCGCTCGCCGACGCGCTTCCCGCCGAATGGCCAGTGCTCAACGAGACGGATGTGGCCCTGCTGCAATACACCGGCGGCACCACCGGCCGCCCCAAGGGCGCGATGCTGACGCACCGCAACCTGACCTCGGCGGTCTCGATCTACCGGGCCTGGAAGGACAGCGACACGCTGCCGCGCGGCACGCAGCGCGTGCTCGGCGTGCTGCCGCTGTTCCACATCTACGCCCTGACCGCCGTGCTGCTGCGCCATCTCGCCGACGGCAACTGCCTCTACCTCTACCCACGCTTCGACGCGGAGACGGCGGCGGCCGAGATCGAGCGCCACGGCATCACCGTCTTCCCCGGCGTGCCGACCATGTGGATCGGCCTGCTGAACCTGCCCGGCATCGAGGCGCGCGACCTCTCCTCGCTACGGCAGTGTTCCTCCGGCGGCGCGCCGATGCCCTTCGAGGTGCAGCAGAAGCTGGAAGCCCTGCTGGGCCAGCGCATCGGCGGCGGCTGGGGCATGACCGAGACGAGCCCCGCCGGCGCGCGCCTCACCGTCGATGGCCCGCGCCGCGCCGGCATGATCGGCCTGCCGCTTCCCGGCATCGAGATGCGCGTCGTCTCGCTCGACGACCCGACCCGCGAGCTGCCGCCCGGCGAGCAGGGCGAGATCGCCATCCGCGGTCCCAACGTCTTCACCGGCTACTGGAACCAGCCGCAGGAAAGCGCCGCCTGCTTCGAGGATGGCTGGTTCCGCACCGGCGACATCGGCTGGATGGACGCGCAGGGCTATTTCACCCTGGTGGACCGGCGGAAGAACATGATCATCTCCTCCGGCTTCAACGTCTATCCGGCGGCGATCGAGCAGGCGATCTACGAGCATCCGGATGTCGAGGAATGCATCGTCATCGGCGTGTCCGACGCCTATCGCGGCCAGGCGGCCAAGGCCTTCGTCAAGCTGCGCGACGCCGCCCCGGTGCTGACGCTGGAAGGGCTGAAGCTGTTCCTGGCCGACCGGCTCGGGCGCCACGAGATGCCCGCCGCGCTGGAGCTGCGGGGCGCCCTGCCGCGCAGCCCGGCGGGCAAGCTGCTCGCCGCCCGCCTGCGCGAGGAAGAAGAGGAAGCGACGGCGCGAGGCGCCGGAACAGAGGGAACGCCCGCATGAGGGAAGCCGTCATCGTCTCCACCGCCCGCACGCCGGTTGGCCGCGCGGCCCGTGGCAGCCTGAACATCACCCACGGCGCCGACATGGCCGCCCATGTCATCCGCCACGCCCTGCAGCGCGCCCAGGTGGCGCCGCCGGAGGTGGAGGAGGTGGTGATGGGCTGCGGCTACCCGGAGGGCGCCACGGGTGGCAACATCGCCCGCGCCGGCCTGCTGCGCGCCGGCGTGCCGGTGAGCACCGCCGGCCTGGTGGTCAGCCGCTTCTGCGCCTCGGGCCTGGATGCCATCGCCGCCGCCGCCCGCCGCGTCATCGTGGACGGCGTCGATGTCGCCGTCGCCGGCGGCGTGGAATCCATCAGCCTCACCGTGCCCAAGGTGGACCGCGCCGCCAGCCGCAACCCGTGGCTCGCCGAGCACAAGCCGCATCTCTACGACAGCATGATCGAGACCGCCGACCTCGTCGCGGCGCGCTACGGCATCTCGCGCGAGGCGCAGGACGAGTTCGCCCTGCTCAGCCAGCAGCGCACCGCCGCCGCCCAGCGCGAGGGCCGCTTCGACGACGAGATCGCGCCCATGGAGGTGACCTATGCCGTCACCGACAAGGCCACCGGCGAGACCCGCACCGAGAGGAAGACCTTCGACCGCGACGAGGGCAACCGCCCCGACACCACCCTCGAGGGCCTCGCCAAGCTGAAGCCGGTGCGCGAGGGCCAGTTCATCACCGCCGGCAATGCCAGCCAGCTCTCGGACGGCGCCAGCGCCTGCGTGGTGATGTCCTCCGAGGAGGCGAGGCGGCGCGGCCTGCAGCCGCTGGGCGTGTTCCGTGGCTTCGCCAGCGCCGCCTGCGAGCCGGAGGAGATGGGCATCGGCCCGGTCTTCGCCGTGCCCCGCCTGCTGCAGCGCCAGGGCCTGACGGTGAACGACATCGACCTCTGGGAGCTGAACGAGGCCTTCGCCTCGCAGTCCATCTATTGCCGCGACCAGCTCGGCATCCCGCAGGACAGGCTGAACGTCGATGGCGGCGCCATCGCCATCGGCCATCCCTTCGGCATGAGCGGCGCGCGGCTGACCGGCCACGCCCTGCTGGAGGGCCGCCGCCGCGGGGTGAAGCGCGCCGTCGTCACCATGTGCGTCGCCACCGGCCAGGGCGCCGCCGGCCTGTTCGAAATCCTCTGAAGGAAGGCAGACCCGATGGAACTCCGCTACACGCCTGAGGAAGTCGCCTTCCGCGACGAGCTGCGCCAGGTCTTCCAGAGCAAGATCCCGGCCGAGATCCGCCGCAAGGTGAGCGAAGGCCGCCACCTCGAACGCGAGGATATCGCGACGGCCCACCGCATCCTCCACGCCGAGGGGCTGGCCACGCCGAACTGGCCGGTGCAGTGGGGCGGCAAGGACTGGACCCCCGTGCAGCGCTACATCTACACCGAGGAGATCCAGCGCAACGCGGTGCCCATGCCGCTCTCCTTCAACGTGGCGATGGTCGGCCCCGTGATCGCCAACTTCGCCAGCGAGGAGCAGAAGAAGAGGTTCCTGCCCGCCACCGCCAGCCTCGACATCTGGTGGGCGCAGGGCTTCTCCGAGCCCGGCGCCGGCTCCGACCTCGCCAGCCTCAAGACCAGCGCCCGCCGCGAGGGCGACACTTACATCGTCAACGGCCAGAAGACCTGGACCACCCTCGGCCAGCACGCCGACTGGATCTTCCTGCTCGTCCGCACCGACCCGGCGGCGAAGAAGCAGCAGGGCATCTCCTTCCTGCTGGTGGACATGAAGACCCCCGGCATCACCGTCCGCCCGATCATCACCATCGACGGCGCGCACGAGGTGAACGAGGTCTTCTTCGACGAGGTGAAGGTGCCTGTCGGGAACCTGGTCGGCGAGGAGAACAAGGGCTGGGACTACGCCAAGTTCCTGCTCTCCAACGAGCGCACCAACATCGCCCGCATCGGCCTCTCCAAGGAGAAGCTCGCCCGCGTCAAGGAGCGCGCCAAGGAGACCCCCGCCGGTGACGGCACGCTCTGGGACGATCCCGACTTCCGCCGCCGCGTCGCCATCGCCGAGATCGAGCTGAAGGCGCTGGAGATCACCCAGATGCGCGTCGTCGCCGCCCAGCGCAGCCGCGCCGCCGACAAGCCCGACCCCAACTCCTCGATCCTCAAGATCAAGGGCTCGGAACTGCAGCAGATGGCCACCGAGCTGATGGTCACCGTCGCCGGCCCCTACGCCGCGCCGATGCCGTCGCACTCGCACAACGAGCCGCCGGTCGGGCCGGACTGGGCCGACGCCGTCGCGCCGCAGTTCTTCAACTTCCGCAAGACATCGATCTACGGCGGCTCGAACGAGATCCAGCGCAACATCATCGCCAAGGCCTTCCTCGGCCTGTGAGAGGGGCGCCGCCCCTCTCACACTCTCCCCGCCAAGAACCTGAGGTTCTTGGATCTCCCATTCCCAGGAGAACCACGTCATGGACTTCGATCTGACCGAGGAACAGCGCCTGCTCAAGGAAAGCGTCGACCGCCTGATGGCCGACGCCTACGGCGATTTCGAGAAGCGCAAGCGGCACCAGGAACATCCGCAGGGCTACAGCCCGGAGCTGTGGGCGAAATATGCCGAGATGGGCCTGCTCGCCCTGCCCTTCACCGAGGAGCAGGGCGGCTTCGGCGGCGGACCCGTCGAGACCATGCTGGTCATGGAGGCCATCGGCCGCGGGCTCGCCGTGGAGCCCTACCTCGCCACCGTGGTGCTCGGCGGCGGCTTCCTGCGCCTCGCCGGGCGCGAGGACATGATCCCAAGCCTCGCCGAGGGCAGCGCCACCCTCGCCTTCGCCCACACCGAGCGCCAGTCGCGCGACGACCTCTTCGACGTCGCCACCACCGCCCGCAGGACGGACAACGGCTGGGTGCTCGACGGCAGCAAGAGCGTCGTCCTGCACGGCGACACCGCCAGCCACCTGATCGTCTCCGCCCGCACCTCGGGCAACCGGCGCGACCGCGCGGGCATCTCCCTGTTCCTGCTCCCCGCCGACACCGCCGGCGTCAGCCGCCGTGGCTACCCGACGCAGGATGGCCTCCGTGCCGCCGAGATCACCCTGGAACAGGTGAAGCTCCCCGCCGGCGCCCTGCTCGGCGCCGAAGGCGAAGCCCTGCCGCTGATGGAGCGCGTGGTGGACGCCGCCCTCGCCGCGCTCTGCGCCGAGGCCGTTGGCGCCATGGAGGCGCTGCACGAGCTCACCATCGACTACCTGAAGCAGCGCAAGCAGTTCAACACCACCATCGGCAGCTTTCAGGCCGTGCAGCACCGCGCGGCGGACATGCTGGTGGCGCTGGAGCAGGCTCGGTCCATGGCGATGTACGCCGCGATGATGGCCGAGCACCCGGACGCGGCCGTGCGCCGCCCCGCCATCGCCGCCGCCAAGGCGCTGGTCAACCGCTCGGCCGACCTGATCGGCAAGGAGGCCATCCAGCTCCATGGCGGCATCGCCATGACCATGGAGTACAAGGCCGGCCACTACTTCAAGCGCCTGACCATGCTGGCCAACCAGTTCGGCGACACCGACCGCCACCTGCGCGTGGTGGCCGAGGCCGGCGGCCTCGACAACGCCGCCTGACGCACACTCCGGGGAGGGTTTGCGCCCTCCCCGCCTCAGCGCTCCACCCGGTAGACCGTGACCTCCCGGCTGTCCCGGTCCTCCAGTTCCCGCGTGGTCGGCACGCTGAACCGTGCCACCGGCTGAAGCCCGGCCTTCGGCAGATAGGCCCGCCCGGGATCGGCCAGCAGCACCGCCGCCCCCTGGGCGGCCAGCCCGCGCAGCCAGGGCATGATGTGCCCGGTCATCGGCGCCTCGTAGCAGACATCGCCGGCGAGAACCGTGTCCCAGCGGCAGGGCTGTCCCACCACGTCGGCCGTGCTCGCATCCACCACCACGCCGTTATGCGCCGCGTTCAGCCGGGTGGCCGCGATGGCCAGCGGGTCGATCTCCGCCGCCTCCACCACTGCCGCCCCGGCCCGCGCCGCGGCGATGGCAGCCAGCCCGCCTCCGGCCGCGAAGTCCAGAACCCGCTGTCCCGCCACGGGAATGGCGCTGTCCAGCACCAGCCGCGCCAGCGCCTGGCTGCCCGGCCAGGCGAAGGCCCAGAAGGGCGGCTCGATGTCGCGCTCGGCCAGCCAGTCCTCGCTGGCCTGCCAGATCGGCGTGATCTCGGTGGCGAGGTGGAGCTCGATCTCCGGCACCAGCGCCGGCCGGGCGAGCACGGTGTGGCGGGCGATGAAGCCGGCAGCGTCCTTCAAAGCCGTCCCGCCAGGAAGGCCAGCGCCACCAGCAGGCCCACCTCGCGGTTGCGCTGGAACAGCTTCAGGCACAGCGCGGGGTCATGGATGTCGAGCCGCCGGACCTGCCAGGCCAGCACGCCCGCCGGCAGCAGCATGGCCGGCCAGAACAGCGGCCCCATCCCCGCCAGCGCCCCGGCCAGCAGCATCAGCGCCACCGTGCCGGCGTAGCAGAACACCAGGAAGGGCCCGGTGCGCTCGCCGAAGCGCCGCGCGGTGCTGCGCACGCCCACCAGCGCGTCGTCCTCGCGGTCCTGGTGGGCGTAGATGGTGTCGTAGCCCAGGATCCACAGGAAGGCGGCGCCGTAGAGGGCGAGCCCCGGCGCATCCAGCCGCCCGGTGGCGGCCGCATAGCCCATCGGCGCCGCCCAGGAGAAGGTGAGGCCCAGCACCGCCTGCGGGAAGTCCGTCACCCGCTTGGCCAGAGGATAGAGCACCACCGGAACCAGCGAGACCACGCCCAGCAGCCAGCAGAGCGGATTGAGCTGCAGCAGGATGGCCAGCCCGATGGCGAGCAGCGCGCCCAGGAAGGCCAGCGCCTGCCGCGGCCGCACGGCGCCGGAGGCCAGCGGCCGGCCGGCGGTGCGCGTCACCTTGCGGTCAAGGTCGCGGTCCCAGAGGTCGTTCACCACGCAGCCCGCGCCGCGCATCACGACCGCGCCGAGGCCGAACAGCAGCACCAGCCGCAGCCCCTCAACCCAGCCCGGCGCCGCCATGGCGAAGGCCCAGAGCCCGGGCAGGAACAGCAGCCAGGCGCCGATCGGCCGGTCGAGCCGCATCAGCAGGGCATAGGGCCGGCAGCCCTGGGGGAGTTGCGCGACCCAGCCGCGCGCGCGGATATCGGTATGCGGAATCACCCCTCCATTAGCCCTGCCGGAGCGCCCCATGTCCATCCCACGCCTGTATGTCGAGGCCGATCTCAGCGAGGGCGCCGAGGCCTCCGCCTTGCCCGGCCAGGGCCACTATCTCGGCCAGGTCATGCGCAAGCGGGAGGGCGACGCGGTGCTGCTGTTCAACGGACGGGACGGCGAGTGGCGGGCCCGCATCGCCAGCCTGCGGAAGGACCGCGCGACCTTCCTCCCCGAGGCCCGCACGCGCCCGCAACAGGCCTCGCCCGACCTCCGCCTGCTGCTCGCCCCGATCAAGCGGGACGCGATGGACTGGGTGGTGGAGAAGGCCACCGAGCTGGGGGTGCGCCTGATCCAGCCGGTCTTCACCGCCCGCTCGGTGGTCGGCCGGGTGAACGGCGAGCGGCTGGCCAGCATCGCCCGCGAGGCGGCGGAGCAGTGCGAGCGGCTCGACCTGCCGGCGATCGCCCGGCCCATGGACCTGCACGCCGCGCTGGACGCCTGGGACGGCGCCCCCCTGCTGGTCGGCGACGCGCGCGGCAAAGCACCGCCGCTCAGCGTGGTTCTCGCCGGACGCTCACTGCCCATCGGCCTTCTGGTCGGGCCGGAGGGCGGTTTCACCGGGCCGGAGCTTGACGCGGTGCGCCGGCGCCCCTTTGTTTCACCGGCCGCGCTCGGCCCCCGGATTCTGCGGGCGGAGACGGCAGCGGTCGCGGGCCTCGCCGTGCTCCAGGCATTGGCAGGGGACTGGGCCGCTCCCACCTGAGTTCATGAAGCCGCGCCGGGCCGCCGCCCGTGCGGGTGCGCACGGAAGGTCACGATGTCCAATCCCGGCGAGGCCGATCTCACGCCGATCACGTCCGTGCGGCAACTGGCCGAGTGGTTCGCCCAGGGCAGCAAGCCCCGCGCCGACTGGCGCATCGGGGTGGAGCACGAGAAGTTCGGCTTCCGCCGCGGCGACCTCTCCCCCCCGCCCTACGAGCCGCAGGGCATCCGCGCCATGCTGGAGGGGCTGCAGGCGCATGGCTGGGAGCCCATCCTGGACAACGGCAACCCGATCGGCCTGAAGCGCGGCCAGGCCTCGATCAGCCTGGAGCCGGGCGGCCAGTTCGAGCTGTCCGGCGCGCCGCTGGAGGGGATGGACGCCGTCGCCGCCGAGCTGGAGAACCACATCGCCGAGGTTCGCGCCGTGGCCGCCCCGCTCGACCTCGGCTTCGCCCCCCTCGGCTTCCACCCGCTGGCGACGCGCGAGCAGATGCCCTGGATGCCGAAGGGCCGCTACGCCATCATGCGGCAGTACATGCCCCGCGTCGGCCGCATGGGGCTCGACATGATGCTGCGCACCTGCACCGTGCAGGTGAACCTCGACTTCGGCGACGAGGCCGACATGGTGGAGAAGCTGCGCGTCAGCCTGGCGTTGCAGCCGCTGGCCACCGCCCTCTTCGCCAACTCTCCCTTTTCCGAGGGCCGCCCCAACGGGCTGCGCACCCTGCGCGGCCGCGTCTGGACCGAAACCGACCCCGACCGCACCGGCATTCCGCCCGTCGCCTTCGAGCCCGGCTTCGGCTTCGAGCGCTTCGCCGCGCACGTGCTCGACGTGCCGATGTACTTCATCATGCGCGAGGGCCGGTGGATCGACGCCACCGGCGTCACCTTCCGCCAGTTCATGGCGAGCGGCCTGCCCGGCCACCCCGGCATCACCGCCAGCATGGGCGACTGGGGCGATCACGTCACCACCGTGTTCACCGATGTCCGCCTCAAGCGCTTCCTGGAGATGCGCGGCGCCGATGCCGGCAGCCCGGCGATGATGCTCGCCCTCTCGGCCTTCTGGGTCGGCCTGATCTATGACGACGCGGCGCAGAAGGCGGCCTATGCCCTGGTGCGGGACTGGACCGTGCCGGAAATGCAGGCGCTGCGCACCGGCGTGCCCGAGGGGGCTCTCACCACGCCCTTCCGCGGCCGCCCGCTGCGCGACTGGGGCCGGGACGTGCTGGCCATCGCGCGGGACGGGCTGCGCGCCCGCGGCCAGGGCGAGGAACGCTACCTGGCGCCATTGGACGCCATCCTGGAGAGCGGCGAAACCCAGGCCGACCGCTGGCTGCGCCGCTGCGCCACCGAGTGGGGCGGCGATGTCTCCCGCATCCTGGCCGAAGCGGCGATCTGAGCCGGCGCGCGCCCTCCGGGCGCCACACCCCGGGCGAGACGGAAACTGAACCGGTGGGGCCGACTCGGCGCGTCAGGCGACGCGCGAGTGCCCCACTTCGGCCTCCCAGCCGGTTGCCCGCCAGGCGGCCTCGACCGCCGCGGTCCCGTCCGGCACGGTGGCCCGGAGCAAAACCTGGTCGCCGTTGCTCAACAGCACGCGGATCCCGGCGGGATCGCGCCGCACCATGATGGCCTTGTCCTCCTCCTCCCAGGCGAGGGGGTTCAGCATCAGAATCACCTCGCCGGAAAAGTTAACGTGCGGGAACACGCTCCATTCCCCAGGCAGGCCACGCGCGCCGGCGGTGATCTCGGCGATGTCCTGTTCGGTCAGGCTGGAGGCGTCAGGCAATTCGCACATTCTGTGCAGCTCCGCGGCGATGCAGTGGTCGATCGGCTGGCCCGCATCATGGCGGCTAATGGTGAATAACTCTTAAAGAAGGTAACCGGATCACAAAAATATGCCCTGCTTCCGGCTTCCCTCCCGCATCAGAGGTAATGTTCCCTAAACGTCCCCGTGCCGCTGGCGTTTCGCGGGCACCAACCCCACATCCGGGCTCCGCCTTCCGGTAAGCAGCGCATGAACCTCATCATCCCCGCCGCCACCCCCTTTTTGCCACCCAAGCGCCCCGCCCCGCCGCAGACCCGGCGGCTTCAGGTCGTCTCCCCCTATGAGCCGGCGGGCGACCAGCCCACCGCCATCGCGCAACTGGTGGAGGGGCTTCAGCAGAGCGAGCGGGACCAGGTGCTGCTCGGCGTCACCGGCTCGGGCAAGACCTTCAGCATGGCCAAGGTGATCGAGCAGGTGCAGCGCCCGACGCTGATTCTGGCGCCCAACAAGACGCTGGCGGCCCAGCTCTACGGCGAGATGAAGTCCTTCTTCCCCGAGAATGCGGTGGAATACTTCGTCAGCTACTACGACTACTACCAGCCGGAAGCCTATGTGCCGCGCTCCGACACCTATATCGAGAAGGACGCGCAGATCAACGAGCAGATCGACCGCATGCGCCACAGCGCCACCCAGGCGCTGCTGGAGCGCAACGACGTCATCATCGTCGCCTCGGTCTCCTGCATTTACGGCATCGGCTCGGTCGAGCTGTATTCCAACATGGTGGTCAAGCTGCAGCTCGGCGGCCGCATCGGCCGCGAGCAGCTCCTGAAGGCGCTGGTCGAGCAGCAGTACCGCCGCAACGACGCCGGCTTCCAGCGCGGCACCTTCCGCGTGCGCGGCGAGACGGTGGACGTCTGGCCCTCCCACCTGGAGGACCGCGCCTGGCGCATCTCGCTGTTCGGCGACGAAATCGACAGCCTGCGCGAGTTCGACCCGCTGACCGGCGAGATCGCCGGCGAGATGGAGAACGTCGCCATCTACGCCAACAGCCACTACGTCACCCCGCGTCCCACGCTGCTCCAGGCGATCCGCGACATCCGCGTCGAGCTGAAGCAGACGCTGGAGAAGCTGAACGCCGAGGGCAAGCTGCTGGAGGCCCAGCGCCTGGAGCAGCGCACCACCTTCGACCTGGAGATGATGGAGACCACCGGCTCCTGCAAAGGCATCGAGAACTACTCGCGCTACCTTTCCGGCCGCGGCCCGGGCCAGCCGCCGCCGACCCTCTTCGAATACCTGCCCGAGAACGCCCTGCTCATCGTCGATGAGAGCCACGTCACCGTGCCGCAGATCGGCGGCATGTACCGCGGCGACTTCGCGCGCAAGTCGATCCTGGCCGAGTTCGGCTTCCGCCTGCCCTCCTGCATGGACAACCGCCCACTGAAGTTCGAGGAGTGGGACAGCTTCCGCCCCGACAGCCTCTTCGTCAGCGCCACCCCCGGGCCGTGGGAGATGGAGCGCGCCGGCGGCACCTTCGCCGAGCAGGTGATCCGCCCCACCGGCCTGACCGATCCGGTCTGCGAGATCCGCCCTGTCGAGGGGCAGGTGGACGACCTGCTCGCCGAGTGCCGCGACGTCATGGCCAAGGGTGGCCGCGTGCTGGTGACCACGCTGACCAAGCGCATGGCCGAGGACCTGACCGAATACATGACGGAAGCGGGCATCAAGGTCCGCTACCTGCACTCGGACGTGGACACGCTGGAGCGCATCGAGATCATCCGCGACCTGCGCAAGGGCGTGTTCGACGTGCTGGTCGGCATCAACCTGCTGCGCGAGGGGCTCGACATCCCGGAATGCGCGCTGGTCGCCATCCTGGACGCCGACAAGGAAGGCTTCCTGCGCTCCACCACCTCGCTGATCCAGACCATCGGCCGCGCCGCGCGCAACGCCGAGGGCCGCGTGGTGCTCTACGCCGACCGCATGACCAACAGCCTGCGCAACGCCCTGGAGGAGACCGAGCGGCGCCGCACCAAGCAGCAGGAATGGAACGCGGCGCACGGCATCACGCCGCAGACCATCCGCCGGCAGATCAGCGACGTGCTGCAATCCGTCTACGAGCAGGACTACGTCACCGTCGCCCCCACCGGCGCGGAGGAGGCCGGCCCCGCCGAGTTCGTCGGCAAGGACCTGCGCGCCTCGATCGCCGAGCTGGAGCGCAAGATGCGCGCCGCCGCCGCCGACCTGGAGTTCGAGACCGCCGCCCGCCTGCGCGACGAGATCAAGCGCCTGGAAAGCCTCGAACTCGGCCTCGACACGCCGCTGGAGCCGAACCGCGCCGGGCGCTCGATGCAGCCCTCCGCGCCGAAAAAGGACTGGAAGCCGAAGCCGCTCGGGCCGGGCGGCGGCGGGTACGATCCCGAGAAGAAGAAAGGCGGGCGGCGCAAGCGGTGACCCCCGGGGAGGGCGCCTTCCTCCCCGGCCCCTCCCCGGCCCCTCCCGCCGGGGTCGCAGGGTCACCCCGGACCCCGCCACTCGCCGGAGTGGCACGGCGCCCGGCAGCGCGCTACGAAACGGCATGAGCGACAGCCAGCCCCAGCACGGCGGAAGCGCGCCACGGCCACGCCTGGCCGGCGAGCTCGCCGGCGCCTGCGGCGACCTCGGCACCTTCATCCCGCATGTCGTCGGCGCCATGACCGTGGCCGGGCTGGCGCCGGCAGGCGTGCTGTTCGGCTTCGGCCTGTCCCTGGTGGCCTCCGGCCTGTTCTATGGCCTTCCGATGGCGGTGCAGCCGATGAAGGCGGTCTCCGCCGTGCTGTTGACCGGCCAGCTCACGCCCGAAGCCACCGCCGCCGCCGGCCTTGTCATCGGCGCCCTGCTCCTGGCACTCGCCACGACCGGCCTGATCGGGCGGCTGGCCCGGCTCATTCCGCAATCCGTCATCGCGGGCCTGCAGCTCGGCCTCGGCCTCGGCATGGGGTGGCTCGGCCTCCACATGGTCGCCGGGATGCCCTGGATCGGCCTCCCCGCGCTCGCCCTGCTGCTCGGCCTGCCCCGCCTCTGGCCGCAGGCCCCGGCCGCGCCGCTGGTGCTGCTGGCCGCCATCGGCGCCGGCCTCTCGACCGGCCTCACCACCCTGCCCGCCGCCCCGGGCTTCGCCCCGCACTTCCCCGCCCTGGCGCTGCCGGGGAGCTGGACGACGCTCTGGCAGGCAGCAGAACGCGCGGTGCTGCCGCAACTGCCGCTGACCCTGACCAACGCCGTCATCGTCACCGCCGCCCTCTGCCGCGACCTTTATCCGGAGCGCGCCGCCCGCGCGACGGTGCGGAACCTCGCGCTCACCTCCGGATTGGCGAACCTCCTCCTCGCGCCCTTCGGCGCCATGCCGATGTGCCACGGCGCCGGCGGCGTGGCGGCGCAGCACCGCTTCGGCGCGCGCACGGGCCTGGCCCCGGTGCTGTTCGGCCTGGCCCTGCTGGTGCTGGCGCTCGGCTTTGCCGGCAGCGCCGCGGCCTTGTTCGCCGCCATCCCCCCGGCGGCGGTCGGCGCCCTGCTGCTGGTGGCCGGCGGCGACCTGGCCCTGTCGCGGCGCCTGTTCGATGCCCGCCGGGCCTGCTGGCCTGCGATCGGCCTCACGGCCGCCGCGACGGCCCTGCTGAACCCGGCGCTCGGCCTGGCGGCGGGCTGGGCCATGGAGGCGGCGCGGGCCGCGCTGGGCCGGCCGCGCGGGCGCGCGGCCTGAGGAGCCGGTCTGCTTCGCTGATGGCGAGGTCCAGCGGGGCGGCGCCCCCCTGGCCGCTCTCAGGCCATCGCCGGGGACGCCGCGCTCTCCTCGAACTCCCGCGGCCGGCGTGGCGCCAGGCCTGGGTCGGGCGCCGGCATGAAGGGCAGGCTGGCCTCCAGGTGGCGCGCCAGGCGGAGGCCGATGGCCAGCGAGGTCAGCATCGGGTTGGACATGCCCGCGGTCGGGAACACCGAGCTGCCGGCGCAGAAGCCGTTGCTCAGGCCGTGGATGCGGCAGTCGCGGTCCACCACGCCATCCCTTGGCGTCGCGCTCATCCGCGTGGTGCCGAGGTGGTGCGCCCCATGGCCGACGATCCAGTCCTTCGTCGTGCTGGCGACATGTCCCTTCATGCGGAAGTCGGGCGCGGTGAAGACATGCTGGCCGAGCAGCGAAAGCGCGGTGGAGACCGTCTTGAAGTCGAGGTCCCCCACCTGCCAGTTCAGGTCGGCGCGCGGCATGCCGAAGAAGTCGGTCTCGGCGCCGAGCGTGACGCGGCTGTCGCGCGAGGGAAACTGCTCGGCCAGGAACACCACGTAGAAGCGTTGCCACTGCGCCGGATCGTCCACCGTCGCCTCCAGGGCGCGGAAATGCGTCTCGTACTGGTTCTCCTCATGCGGCTTCATGTTCACCGCGATGAGCTGGAAGATCATGTTCAGCAGGCCGAGCCCGCGCTGCGTGTGGTCGGCGAGGCGGATGCGCCGGTGGATCACCGCGTCGCCCACCCGGATGCCGGGGCTGAAGGGCCGCAGCGCCGCCACCCGGGACTTCTCGGCGATCAGGAAGGCGGCCAGCCCGTGCGGGTGCTCCATGAAGTAGCGCCCGAGCGAATCGCCGTGATTGCCGATGCCCGCCGGCATGTCCTCGCGCGAGGCCAGCAGCAGCCGGGCCGTCTCGATGCCGCCGCAGGCGAACACATAGGCCTTGGCGCGCAGGTGCAGCTCCCGGCCCTGGAAGGTGAGCGCGTAGAGCTCGCGCACCGAGCGGCGGTCCTCGGTCAGGAAGATCTGCGACACGTTGGCGCCGACCAGCACGCGCAGCCGGTCCGAGTTCCGCAGCTCCTCGGCATGGTACTGCGCGAACTCGCCAAGGAATGGCGCGCGGGTGCCGGGCACGAAGCGGGTGAGGCGGAACAGCGTCTCCTCGAAGGGCTGCGCCGGGCCGGGATCGGTCACGAGGCTCGGCGCCTCCGGCCGGTAGGCGAACTCCTCCAGCCGCAGCAGGCCGTGCGCCGCCTCGAAATAGGGCGCCATGTCGGCATAGGAGAGCGGCCAGCCGCTGTTCGGCACCCACTCGCGCGCCTGGAAGTCGATCGGGTCGAGCGGCCGGCAGTTGCCGCCCCAGAGGTGCATGGTGCCGCCGAGCTGGCGCAGCCGGATGTCGCGCAGCCCGCCGGCGTTGCGGCCGGATTGCGTGCCGATGTTGAGGTCCTGCGCCCGCTGGCTGGCCTCCTCCTCGCCGCTCTCGGCGATCACCACCTGCATGCCGGCGGCGATCAGCCGGCGGGCCATCTGCAAGCCGACGGCGCCGCCGCCGACGATGCACACGTCGGCCTGGAGGATTTCCCCGTCGGGGATGGAATCAGCGTGAAGGATCAAGGGTTTCTCCCTGCCGCGCCGCCTGCCTCGCCCAGCGGCGCGGGAGCCGCGCGGCGCCCTGGCCGGCGCTGCCCTGCTTGCATGGCGGGAAAGGGTTTAGGAAGCATTTTCGCTTATGCCTTGCTCTGGCAGAGCCTGACGGGCACTGTCCGCAGGCCCAAGGCCCTCCCCTATTAGGCGCAAAACCGCGCCGCCGGAAATCTTAATGAGTGAGACGCATCCATCCTCCGATCACCTCACGAGAATGCTGGCGAGTGTGGAGGCCGGCATCCGGGCCTTGCAGGACCGGCTCGCCGCCGGGGCCGGCACCCCGCCCCCGCCGCCCGCCACCGCCGCGGCCGTTGATGCCGGGCTGAGCGCGCTGCAAAGCAGGCTGGCCGAGGTCGAGACCAGGCTGCTGCGGCCGATCACCCGGCTGGAGGCGCATTCGCCAACCGCCGCCGAGGCCCTCCAGAGCGGCCTCCAGGCCGTGCAGTCCAGGCTGACGGAGATCGAAGCCAACCTCCTGCCGCCGATCACCCGGCTGGAGGCGCAGCCGCCAGCCGCCGCCGAGGCGCTCCAGAGCGGCCTCCAGGCCGTGCAGTCCAGGCTGACGGAGATCGAAGCCAACCTCCTGCCGCCGATCACCCGGCTGGAGGCGCAGCCGCCAGCCGCCGCCGAGGCGCTCCAGAGCGGCCTCCAGGCCGTGCAGTCCAGGCTGGCGGAGATCGAGGCCAACCTCCTGCCGCCGATCGCGCGGCTGGAGGCGCGGCCCTCGGCCGCCGCCGAAACCTTCGGGGCCGGCCTCCACGCCGTGCAGTCCCGGCTGGCCGAGATCGAGACCAACCTGGTCCGGCGCATCACCCGGCTGGAAGCCCAGCTCAACCAGATGCGCAACGCCCACACCCTCTACCTGGGCGACCACGAGGCGCTGACCCGGCTCTACACCGGCCACCGCATCTACGTGGACACGCGCGACGTCGGCATCTGCTCGCACCTGATGCTGGAGGGCCGCTGGGAGCCCTGGATCGAGAAGATCATCGCCGAAGCCGTGAAGCCGGGCATGACCTTTCTCGATGTGGGCGCCAATTTCGGCTACTACACGCTTCTCAGCGCCGCCTGGGTCGGCGCCGCCGGCAAGGTCTACTCCTTCGAGGCCAATCCGCAGATCTTCAGGCACCTGCGCAAGTCCGTCTCGATCAACGGCTTCGACGGCTGGGTGACGCTGCACAACCTCGCCGTCCATGCCGAGGAGGCGACGCTCCGCTTCAGCTACACGGACGAGTATTCCGGCGGCGGCTCGACCATGGGCGGCCCGCAGGGCTCGCATCAGGTCGAGGTCAGGGCTGCGCCGCTCGACGCGCTGCTGGCCGATGTGCCCGCCGTCAACGTCATGAAGGTGGATGTGGAGGGCGCCGAGCCCTACGTCTTCCAGGGCGCCAGGGCGCTGATGGACCGCTCCCCGGACCTGACGCTGATCGTCGAGTTCCACGAGGGCAGCACCCGCCCCATCCTGCCGCCGCTGCAATACCTGCAGAACTTCATCACCCAGGGCTTTGCCCTCGCGCTGATCGAGCCCACCGGCCTGACCGGCACCATGACGGCCGAGCAGTGCCTGCAGAGGCTGCAAGGGCAGCTCGGCTACCTCCATCTGACCCGCGGCGCCGCCTGAGCCGGCTCGCCGGCCTCCCCTTCGCGGGAGGCCGGCGGCGAAAGCAGGGCACGCAGCCCCGCCACCTCGGCCGCCACCGCGGCTTCCGCCTGCGCCTGCATCCGCCGATAGGCCGCCAGCACCTGCTCGCCGAGCGGCGTCAGCCGCGCCCCGCCGCCACCGCCGCCGCCGCGCGCCGCCTGCACCAGCGGCCGGCCGAAGCCTTCCTCCAGCTCGTTCACCAGCCGCCAGGCCCGCGCATAGGACATGCCGAGCCGCCGCCCCGCCGCGCTGATCGAGCCTTCCCGCCCCACCGCCTCCAGCAGGTCGGCCTTGCCAGGACCAAGCCGCGTGCTCGCTCCGACCGACACGCGCAGATGCGCCACCAGCCGTTCCCGCCCTTCCGCCATCGCCCGAGCAAAGCACGCGGAACCAACCCGATCCAGGCTTGCCGTTATATCCGAAGAAACATAACGTCCCCCTCCATGCAACGCCGCACCCTGCTTGCCGCCCTGCTCGCCGCCCCGGCAGCCGCCCCCGCCCTGCCGCGCCGTGCCCGCGCGCAGGCGGCACCGCTGACCGTCTTCGCCGCGGCCAGCCTGCAGGATGCGCTGCGCGCCCAGGCGGCGGCCTGGGAGGAGGCGGGCCGCCCGGCGCCGCGCATGTCCTTCGCCGCCTCCTCCACCCTGGCGCGGCAGATCGAGCAGGGCGCGCCGGCGGACCTCTTCGCCTCCGCCGACGAGCAATGGATGGACTACCTGGCGAAGCGCGACCTCATCCTCCCCGGCAGCCGCCGCGCCACGCTCAGCAACAGCCTGGTGCTGATCGCCCCGCCCGACCAGGCGCAGCCCCTGGAGCCCCGCGAGGGCGCCGAGCTGCTGGCCCGCCTGGGCGCCGGCGGCCGCCTCGCGGTGGGCGACCCGGCGCATGTTCCCGCCGGCATCTACGCCAGGCAGGCGCTGACCTCGCTCGGCCTGTGGCAGGAACTGGAGCCGCGCCTCGCCCGCGCCGACAACGTGCGCGCCGCCCTGCTGCTGGTGGAGCGCGGCGAGGCGCCGCTCGGCATCGTCTATGGCACGGACGCGCGCGTGGCGAAGGTGAGCGTGGTCGGCACCTTCCCCCCCGAAAGCCATCCGCCGATCAGCTATCCCTTCGCCCTCACCCGCCTCGCCAAGGGCCGCCCGGAGGCCGCCGCGCTGCTGGACTTCCTGACCGGCCCCGGGGCCGCCCCGCGCTGGCGGCAGTTCGGCTTCACCCTGCCGGGCTGAGGGCGTGCCGCGCGTAAAGGCCGGGGGGAATGAATTCCCCCCAGACCCCCCATCTTTTTTCTTCGAGTCCCCGCGTGGGCGGCCCGCGCGGCGCCAAACTGGCAAAAAGAAGATGGGGGTCCGGGGGAATTCCTTCCCCCGGCCTTTTTCCTCCGCATGCACCTGACCCCCGAGGAATGGCAGGCCCTCCGCCTGTCCCTCACCGTCTCCCTGCGCGCCGTGGCGGTTTCGCTGCCGCTGGCGGCCATGGTCGCGCTGCTGCTGGCGCGCGGCCGCTTCCCCGGCCGCACCCTGCTGGACGCGCTGGTGCATTTGCCGCTGGTGGTGCCCCCGGTGGTCACCGGTTGGCTGCTGCTGCTTGTCTTCGGCCTGCGCGGCCCGGTCGGCGCGCCGCTGGCCGAATGGTTCGGCATCCGCCTCGCCTTCACCGCCGAGGGCGCCGCCCTGGCCACGGGCGTCATGACCTTTCCGCTGATCGTCCGCGCCGTCCGCCTCTCGCTGGACGGGCTGGACCGCGGCCTGGAGGACGCCGCCGCCACCCTTGGCGCCACGCGGCTGGACCGCTTCCTCACCGTCACCCTGCCGCTGATGGCGCCCGGCCTGCTGTCCGGCGCGGTGGTGGCCTTCGCCGCCGGGCTGGGCGAGTTCGGCGCCGTCATCACCTTCGCCTCCAACATCCCGGGCGAGACGCAGACCCTGCCGCTCGCCATCTACAGCGCGACGCAAAGCCCGGGCGGCGAGGCGGTGGCGGCGCGACTGGCCGCCATCTCCTTCACCCTGGCCATCCTCGGGCTGCTGGCCTCGGACCTGCTCTCCCGCTGGCTCGCCCGCCGGCTCGGGCGCGGCTGATGCTGGAGGTCGCGCTGCGGCACCGCTTCCCCGGTCCCGCCGGCTTCATGCTCGACGCCGCCTTCACCGCCCCCGCGCCCGGCGTCACCGTGCTGTTCGGCGCATCCGGCAGCGGCAAGTCCAGCATCCTGGCGGCGGTGGCCGGGCTGCTGCGCCCGCGGGAGGGCCGCGTCGCCCTCGGCGGCACCACCTTGACGGACACCGCCGCCGGCCGCTTCCTCCCCCCCGAGGCGCGGCGCTGCGCGGTGGTGTTCCAGGAGGGCCGCCTCTTTCCGCACCGCTCGGTGGAGGGCAACCTGCGCTATGGCCTGCGCCGGGCGCCACGCGGCGCCGAGGGCCCCGGCTTCGAGGAGGTGGTCGCGCTGCTTGGCCTCGGCCCGCTGCTGGCGCGCCGCCCCGGCCTGCTTTCCGGCGGCGAGAAGCAGCGCGTGGCGCTCGGCCGCGCCCTGCTCGCCCGCCCCGCTTTGCTGCTGCTCGACGAGCCGCTGGCCGCGCTCGACATGCCCCGCCGCACCGAGATCCTGCCCTTCTTCGAGGCCCTGCGGGACGCCGCGCGCCTGCCCATGCTCTACGTCACCCACGCCCTGGAGGAAGCCGACCGGCTGGCCGACACGCTGGTGCTGCTGCAAGGCGGCCGCGTGCAGGCCGCCGGGCCGCTGGAGGCGCTGACCGCCCGAACCGACCTGCCGCTGCTCGCCGCCCGGCGCGACGCCGGCGTGGTGCTGCGCTGCGAGCTGGCCGGGCAGGAGCGCGGGCTGACGCGACTCGCCTTTCCCGGCGGCACCCTGCTCGCCCCCTTTCCCGAGGGCCCGGCCGGCCGCCACATCCGGCTGCGGGTGCGCGCGCGCGACGTGGCCGTGGCGCGCGCCGGCGCTCCCGCGCTCTCCACCGACAATGCCCTGCCTGCCGTGCTGCAAGGGATCGAGCCGGCGGGCGAGCGGGAATGCTTCCTCCGCCTCGGCATCGGCCCCAGCATCCTGCTCGCCCGCGTCACGCTGGATGCGGTGCGGCGCCTCGCGCTGCGTCCGGGCGAGACGGTGACGGCGCTGATCAACGCTGTCGGCGGGGAGCGCGGCTGAAGGCGCCGCCTGCCCCGCCCGCTCCCGCCCCGGCACAGGCCAGCCCTGCCGCGCGGCAGGCCGGAACCTCCGGCGTTCGGGCATTCTCACGCCCGCGCTGCGCGACTAGGCTGCTCCCGCAACGACCCGCGCGAGCCGGGCGGCAACGGGAGGAGACATCATGGGCAAGGCGGTGGGCGGCGGCGATTGGGTGTTCGAGCCGGTCGAGGGCTGGCCGAAGCTGCCCGACGACATCGACATCGGCGATCTTGGCGACGTCGCCGGCCTGGCCGTGGATGCGCAGGACCGCATCTACATGTTCAACCGCGGCAAGCACCCGGTCATCGTGCTCGACCAGAGCGGCAAGGTGCTGCGCACCTGGGGGCACGGCGTGTTCACCAACCCGCATGCGGCCAGCATCGGGCCGGACGGGACCATCTACCTGACCGACAACGGCGACCACACCGTCCGCAAGTTCACCCTGGACGGCCGGCTGCTGATGCAGATCGGCACGCCGAACACGCCGGCCGAGTTCATGTGCGGCAAGCCCTTCTGCCGCTGCACGCACACGGCGCTGTCGCCGGAGGGCGACCTCTACGTGTCGGACGGCTACGGCAATGCCTGCGTGCACAAGTTCTCGCCGGACGGGCGGCACCTGTTCAGCTGGGGCCATTCCGGCACCGGCCCGGGCGAGTTCAACCTGCCGCACAACATCTGCTGCGACGCCGAGGGCCTGGTCTATGTGGCGGACCGCGAGAACCACCGCATCCAGGTCTTCGACGGCAAGGGGCGCTACGTCCGGCAGGTGAACAACCTGCACCGGCCCTGCGGGCTTGCCATCTTCGGCGACCGCTCGCCCTGCTTCCTGGTCGGCGAGCTCGGGCCCTACCAGCCGGTCAACCGCGCCACGCCGAACATCGGGCCACGGCTCTCCATCATGGGCAATGACGGCGCGCTGCTCGCGCGCATCGGCAGTCCGAAGGCCGGGCGCGGCCCCGGCGAGTTCCTCGCCCCGCACAGCGTGGCGCTGGACTCCCGGGGCGACCTCTATGTGGGCGAGGTGGCCGCCACGGACTGGGCCTCGCTGTTCCCCGGCGAGCCCATGCCGGCGCCATTGCGCCGCGTGCAGAAGTTCGCCCGCGTCCGGCCGTCCTGAACCGGCGGGCGGATCGCGGTTTCGCGGCGGGGCGGCGCGGCCGTCCTACTGCGGCGCGCCCTGGCTCACCCAGTAGGTGCCCTCGAAGGGCAGGGCGGCGAAGCGGCGGTTGATCTCGGCCAGGGTCGCCGCCGGGTCGAGGTCGCCGAACAGGTCCGGCCGCACCCAGCGCGCCACCGCTTCCAGCGCCACGACGTTGATCGCCGTTCCGGCGAAGAAGTTCCACAGGCCATGCGCCCGCCCCGCCCGCACCGCCGGCAGCCCGGCCAGTTCCGGCGCCCGCAGCACGCGCGCGAGGCTGGCCGCCGCCACCTCCGCCGGCGCCCCGGTGCCGAGCTGCAGCCCGCCGCTGTCGCCCGGCCGGTAGAGGCCGGTGCCGATATAGACCTCCGGCTCCAGCATCAGCACCTGCTCCAGGCCGAGCGTGCCGCCCCGCTGGCCCGCCAGCAGGCCGGCCGCCACGTTGCGGGCGCCGAGCGCGGCGAGGAACTCGCCTCCCCCGCCCTCGCCGGCCGCCCAGCAGCAGTCCCAGCGGCCGGGAAAGGCGGTGAACAGAACCTTCGGCCCCACCCCCGCGGCCGCCACCCGCGCCCGGATGCTCTCCACCCGCGCCTCGTGGAAGCGGGCAAAGGCTTCCGCCTGCGCCTCCCGCCCCAGCGCGACGCCCAGCAGGCGGATCGTCCGCGGCGTGTTGGCCAGCGGGTCCTGGAAGGTGTCCACGAAGATCACGGGTGTGCCGAGCGTGCCGAAATGCTCCAGGAGGCGCCTGGTCTCCTCGCTCGCGGCCTGCCAGGCGCTCAGGATCACCAGATCCGGCCGCAGCGCCAGCGCCGCCTCGGCGGGCAGCGGCTGCCCGACGCCGGCCGTCAGCCGCGGCACCCGCGCCAGGGCCGGAAAGGCGCGCCGGAAGGCGGCATGGCTTTGCGGGTCCACCTGCTGCAGGTCGCCGCCGATGCCGGCCAGCAGCGAAACGGGGTCGGGATGCACCAGCGCCATGTTGAGGAGCTGGAAGCCCTCGCCGAGCAGCACCGCCCGCGGCTCGGCGGGAATGGTGACCTCGCGGCCCAGCAGGTCGGTCACGCGGCGCGGCCAGGATTGCGCCCGCGCCGGCCCGGCCGGTCCCAGCGACGCCGCCAGGGAAAGAAGAAAAGCACGGCGAGGCGGCATGGCAGCCCATCCCGATTTTGCGAACGACTCGCAATACTGGGATCACAGGGCGCGCGACAAGCCTGTTCCGGAAAGCCCGGCGGAAACGGCCGGCAAACGCCCCCTCGCTCCCCCTATGCGTCGGTCGCCATGGCCTGCCCGGCGCGATGGCGGCGCAGCAGCCAGAGGCCGATCGCCGCCGAGCCCAGGAACAGCCCCCCCGCCAGCCAGAGCTGTGCGGCGTGGTCCACCGCCACGCCGCCGCCAGCCAGGGCGAAGATCGCCGTCTGCGGCACGTAGCCGACCAGCGACCCGGCCAGGAAGGGCAAGGCCGGGATGCCGGAAAGCCCCGCCAGCAGGTTCAGCGCCAGGTTGTTGCCGACGGGCAGCAGGCGCAGGGCGAGGGTGGCGCCAAAGGGGCTGGCCGCAAGGGCGTCGCGCAGGCCGCGCAGGCGGCGCCCGAAGCGCCCCGCCAGCCGGCGCTCCGCCCAGCCGCGCCCGACCAGCCGCGCCCAGCCGTAGCCGATCACGCAGCTCAGCGCCTGCGCCACCATGGCCAGCGCGCCGCCCCAGAGCGGGCCGAAGGCGTATCCGCCCAGGAAGGCCACACCCTGGCGCGGCACGCCCACGGTGGCGGCCAGCGTTCCCACCGCCAGAAAGGCGGCCTCGCCCCAAAGGGTCTGCTCCAGCCCGAAGCGGCGCACCCAGGCCTCGGCCTGCTCGCCGCCCGGCGCGCCGCCCAGCTCGCGCAGCAGCCAGCCCGCCAGGCCCAGCCCGCCGGCCAGCAGCAGCAGCTTGCCCAGCGAAGCCAGCGGGCTGCGGCGCGGGCTGCGGCGCCGCGCCGCGCCCGCCTCCGGTGCCCCGCTCATGGCCGGAGCCGGGGCCGCTTCCACCGCCGCTGCAGCCAGATCACGCCAAACAGGTCCACGATCCCCACCGCCAGCCGGTCGAGCGTTCCGTAGTTGGACTGCCCGCGCATGCGCGGCCGGTGGTTGACCGGCCGGCTGACCACGCGCCCGCCCTGGCGCAGCACCAGCGCCGGCAGGAACCGGTGCATGTGGTCGAAGGCCGGCAGGCTGAGGAACAGCGCGCGGGGGAACAGCTTCAGGCCGCAGCCGGTGTCCGGCGTGGCGTCGCCCAGCAGCCGCGCGCGGATTCGGTTGGCCAGCCGCGAGGAGAGCCGCTTCACCTGGGTGTCCCGCCGGTTCACCCGCCAGCCCGCCACCATCAGCGGCGGCCCTCCGGCGGCCGACTCCGCCAGGGCGAAGTCCCAGAGCGCCGGGATGTCCGCCGGGTCGTTCTGCCCGTCCCCGTCCAGCGTGGCGATCCAGTCGCCGCGCGCCGCGCGCACCCCGGTGACAATGGCCGCGGACTGCCCGCAGGAGGCGACATGGCCGAGCACCCGCAGCGCCGGGGTGCTGCGCGCCAGCTCGTCCAGCGTTGCCGCCGTGGCATCGGTGGAGCCGTCGTCGACATAGACGATCTCGTGCGGGATGGCGGCCAGCGCGGCGCCGATCTCAGCGACCAGCGGCGCGATGTTGGGCGCCTCGTTGCGCACCGGCACGACGACGGAAAGCAGCGGGGTGTCCCCGGCGGCGGTGCCGGAGATCTCGGCGACGGCAGGGCGCGTATGGTCCGGCATGGCGGCGCGGGGTAGCAGCCGGCGGGGGGACGGACAAGATGAGACCGTGCCGCTCCGTCGCGAACGCATTGCCGGTGCGGCACCGCGACGCCACCTCCGCAGCGAACGCTGTGCTAAAAGATCCTCAAATGCCCTTCGATCCTCACCCCCCTGGTTCCGACCGCCTCGCCCACCGCCGCGCCATCGGCCTCTGGCTGCTCATTGTCGCCGGGCTGATCTGGGCGATGATCGCGCTCGGCGGCGCGACGCGGCTCACCGGTTCCGGCCTTTCCATCATGGAATGGGCGCCGCTCTCGGGTGCGCTGCCGCCGCTCTCCGAGGCCGAGTGGCAGCGGCTCTACGACCTCTACCGCACCATCCCGCAATACGAGCTGGTGAATCGCGGCTTCGGGATCGAGGGCTTCAAGCAGATCTTCTGGCTGGAATGGACCCATCGGCTCTGGGGGCGGATGATCGGCTTCGCCTTCCTGCTGCCGCTCGTCTGGTTCTGGCTGCGCGGCCGCATCCCGCCCGGGCTGAAGCCGCGGCTGGTGCTGCTGTTCGCGCTGGGCGGCCTGCAGGGCGCGGTCGGCTGGTTCATGGTCGCCTCCGGCTTCGAGGCCGACCGCACCGCCGTCTCGCCCTACCGGCTGGTGGTGCATCTCGGCCTGGCCCTGCTGCTCTACGGCGTCATCCTCTGGACCGCGCTCGGCCAGCTGCGGCCGCGGCGCGGCGGCCCGCGCGCGCCGGCCGGGCTGCGCCGGCTGGTGCATGCCACCGCCGGGCTGGTGGCGCTGACGCTGCTCGCCGGCGGCTTCGTGGCCGGCCTGCACGCCGGCTTCACCTACAACACCTTCCCGCTGATGGACGGCGAGATCGTGCCCCCCGGCTACGGCCAGCTCAACCCCTTCTGGCACAACTGGGTGGCCAATATCGCCGCCGTGCAGTTCAACCACCGCCTGCTGGCCACCCTCACCGGCGCGGCGGCGCTGGCCGCCGCCATCTGGGGCGCGCGCGCCCTGCCCGCCGGCTTCGCGCGCGGCGCGCTGCTGGCGCTGGGCGGAACCGTGGCGCTGCAATACGCGCTCGGCGTCGCCACGCTGCTGCTGGTTGTGCCGGCCTGGCTGGGGACGCTGCATCAGGCCGTGGCGGTGGGCGTGCTCACCGCCACGCTGGTGGCGATGCACGCGCTGCGCCCGCCGCGAGACGGCACGGCATGACGGACGCGGCGCCCTTTCCCGAGGCGGCGCTGCAGGCCATGCCCGCCGCGGCCTGCGTGTTCGATGCCGGGGGCCGGGTCGTGCTGGCGAACGAGGCCGCCCGGCGGATGCTGGACCTCGCCGCCGCAAGCGAGCTGCTCGGCCGTAGCCAGGCGGAAGTGGTCCGTTTGCTCGCCTTTCGCGGCCTCTACGGCGCCGGTGACCCGGAAGCGCAGGCCGCGGCCGCCATGGCGGTGGACCGCGGCAGGCCGCACCACCGCACCCTGCGCGGCACCAACGGCCGCTGGTACGACATCAGCTCCGTGCCGCTGCCGGGCGGCGGCTGGCTCGGCCTCCTGACCGACGTCACCGCCCACCGGCAGGCCGAGGCCATGGCGCTGGAGCGCCTGCGCATCGCCCACCTGACCCTGCAGCAGACCCCGACCGGCCTCGGCCTCTACGACTCTCGGCGCCAGCTCTGCCTGTTCAACGAGGCCTACGAGCGCCTGCTCGGCCTGCCGCAGGGGACGCTGCGCACCGGCCTCAGCTTCGACGCCATCATCGAGATCATGCTGGAGCACAACCCTCTGGACGAGGAGGCGAGGCGCATCTTCGCCGCCCGCCGCCAGCAGGATCGCAGCCAGCCCTTCAGCTCCGTCCGGGTCCGGCTGGACGGCACCGCCATCCGCTCGGTCAGCCAGCCCGTGCCGGGCGGCGGCTTCCTGGTCTCCCTGGAGGACGTCACGCCGCTGCGCCAGGCGGAGGACGAGGCCAAGCGCCGCGCCGCCCTGCTGGACGGCGTGCTGGCCGCGATGCCGCACGGCGTCTGCGTCTATGGCCCCGACCACCGGGTGCGCATGGTCAACGCCGCCTTTCAGCAGATCATGGCGGGCAGCGAGGTGGCCATCGGCGAGCACCTGATGGACGTCTGCCGCCGGCGCGAGGAGAACAGGGAATACTTGAATCCCGAGGCGGCGGAGGAGGTCTTCCGCCGGCAGTTCGACTTCGAGCGGCCGCCGGTCACCCGTGTCCGCCGCAATGGCACCGTCCTGACCGGCCGCACCGCGCCACTGCCGGACGGCGGCCACCTCTCGGTGGTCTCCGACGTCACCGCCCTGCACCGCGCCGAGGCCGAGGCGCAGCGCCGCGCCGACCTGCTGCAGGCCATGCTGGACAGCATGCGGCACGGCGTCTGCCTGTTCGACAAGAACAACCGCCTGGTCGCCGCCAACCAGCTCGCCTGCCGCATGATCGGGCTGACGGCCGAGGAGCTGGCGCCGGGAACCCATCTCTCCACCCTGCGCGACCTGCAGTACAAGCGCGGCGAGTTCGGTGCCGGGCCGGAGGCGGAGCGGATGTACCGGGAGCGCGCCGTCGGCAAGGTGCCGCGGCTCGACCGCTTCAGCCGCACCCGCGCGGACGGCACGGTGATCGAGGTCAGCACCGACCCGACGCCCGATGGCGGCTTCGTCCGCACCTATGCGGACGTCACCGAGGAGCGCCGCGCCCGCGCCGAGATCGAGCGCGCCCGCGCCGCGGCCGAGGAGGCGGACGCCGCCAAGACCCGCTTCCTCGCCACCATGAGCCACGAGCTGCGCACGCCGCTGAACGCGGTGATCGGCTTCTCCGAGGCCCTGGCCGCCGAGCCCGGGCCGCCGCACGTCACCGAGTTCGCCGGCAGCATCCTGGAGGCCGGACGGCACCTGCTCTCGCTGATCGACGAGGTCCTGGACGTCGCCCAGGCCGGCACCGGCGCCGTGCGGGTGGCGACCCGGCCGCTCTACCTGCCGAGCGTGCTGGAAGGGGTGCTGCGGCTGATGCGCGGCGCCGCGGAGGCGGCGCAGGTGAGGCTGGAGCTCGCGCCCCTGCCCGAGCTGCCGCGCGCCCTTGCCGAAGAGCGGCGGCTGCGCCAGGTGCTGCTCAACCTCCTGGCCAACGCGGTGAAGTTCACCCCCGCCGGCGGCATGGTCCACCTCGCCGCCGCCGCGCTGCCGGACGGAGCGGTGGAGATCCGCGTCAGCGACACCGGCATCGGCATCGAGGCCGGGCAGGTCGAGCGCGCCTTCGAACCCTTCGTGCAGTTGGAAACGAGCCACGCGCGCCGATATCAGGGTTCGGGGCTCGGCCTCTATCTCGCCCGCGCCCTGGCGCAGGCCATGGGCGCCACCCTGACGCTGGAAAGCCTGCGCGGCGAGGGCACCACCGCCCGGCTGCGCCTGGCCGCCGCCACACAACCGCAGGAGCAGACGGCATGACCGCTCTCGACACCACCGACCGCCTGTTCTTCCGCGACCTCGACCGTGGCGCCGCCGAGCGCATCCTCTCCGGCGCCCTGGCCGGTGCCGAGGATGGCGAGCTGTTCCTGGAATACGTCGAGAGCGAGGCCATCAGCCTGGACGACGGCCGCATCCGCTCCGCCAGCTTCGACGCCACGCGCGGCTTCGGCCTGCGCGCGGTGCAGGGCGAGGCCGCCGGCTACGCGCATGGCGGCGAGATCTCGGAACCCGCGCTGCGGCGCGCCGCCGACACCGTGCGCGCCGTCGCCGCCGGCCGCTCCGGCCAGTTGGCGGTCGGCCCCCGCGCCACCAACGCCCGCCTCTACGACGACGCCAACCCCCTCGGCGCCATGGCCTTTCCGGCCAAGACCGCGCTGCTGGCCGAGATCGACGCCTATGCCCGCGCCCGCGACAGCCGCGTGACGCAGGTGATGGCCAGCCTGACCGGCGAGTGGCAGGCGGTGCAGGTGATCCGCCCGGACGGCCAGCGCGTCGCCGACCTGCGCCCGCTGGTGCGCCTCTCCGTCAGCGTGGTGGTGGAGTCCGGCGGGCGCCGCGAGACCGGCAGCCACGGCATGGGCGGCCGCTTCGCCTATGCGCGCGTGACCTCGGAAACCGCCTGGAAGGGCGCGGTGGACGAGGCGCTGCGCCAGGCCGTGCTGAACCTGGAAAGCGTCCCCGCCCCCGCCGGCGAGATGGAGGTGGTGCTCGGCCCGGGCTGGCCCGGCATCCTGCTGCACGAGGCGATCGGCCACGGCCTGGAGGGCGACTTCAACCGCAAGCAGACCTCCGCCTTCGCCGGGCTGCTCGGCCAGCGGATCGCCGCCCCGGGCGTGACGGTGGTGGACGACGGCACCATCCCCGACCGCCGCGGCTCCCTCACGGTGGACGACGAGGGCACCCCTTCCGGCCGCACCGTGCTGATCGAGGACGGCATCCTGACCGGCTTCCTCCAGGACCGCCAGAACGCCCGGCTGATGGGCACGGCCCCCACCGGCAACGGCCGCCGCCAGAGCCATGCCCATGCGCCGATGCCGCGCATGACCAACACCGTGATGCTCGGCGGCGACAAGGACCCGGGGGAGATCCTCCGCAGCGTGAAGCGCGGCATCTGGGGGGTGAACTTCGGCGGCGGGCAGGTGGACATCACCTCCGGCAAGTTCGTCTTCTCGATGTCCGAGGCCTATCTGGTGGAGGACGGCAAGGTGGGCGCGCCGGTGAAGGGCGCCATGCTGATCGGCAACGGGCCGGAGGCGCTGACCCGCGTCACCATGATCGGCAACGACATGGCGCTCGACCCCGGCATCGGCACCTGCGGCAAGCAGGGCCAGGGCGTGCCGGTGGGCGTCGGCCAGCCGACGCTGAAGATGACCGGCCTGACCATCGGCGGCACCGCCCTATGAGCGGCGCCACGATCCGCCTGGCCCGTCCCGGGGAGGCCCCGCTGCTCGCGGCGATCGTGGAGCAGGCCTACGCCCACTACGTCCCCGCCATCGGCCGCCGCCCGGCGCCGATGGACGACGACTACGCCGCCCGCATCGCCGCCGGCGAGGCCTGGGTGCTGGAGGCGGAGGGCGGCCTCGCCGGCCTCCTCGTCCTGGAGGCGCGGCCGGGCCATCTCTGGCTCGACAACATCGCCGTGGACCCGGCGCGCCAGCATGCCGGCACCGGGCGCCGCCTGATGCGCTTCGTGGCGGAGGAGGCGCTGCGCCGCGGCCTGCCGGAGATCCGGCTGCTGACCAACGCGTTGATGACCCGCAACCTCGACTTCTACCGCCGCCTTGGCTTCATGGAGCTGGAGCGCCGTGAGGAGAAGGGATTCCGCCGCGTCTTCCTCGCCATTCCGGCGGCCCGTCTCGCCGCCTGAGCCCGCCGGCAAGGGCCGTATGCCGGGGTATCCCGCTCCATACTGTTGACAGTCGTCAGAAGCGGGCGCCAGCATGGCCCGGGAACTTGCCCGAAGCCGGCCCCCGCCTCCCGGCGGCGCAAGGAAAGCCGGCGCGGCAGAGGAAGGACACGCCATGTTGCAGCGTCGGGCCGTGCTTGGTGCCGCGCTCGCCCTCCCGGCCCTGGCCGGTGCGGCGCGTGCGCAGACGGACTACCCGGATCACGCCATCCGCATCATCGTCGGCTTCGCGCCCGGCGGCGCCACCGACATCACCACCCGCCTGCTGGCGCCGCGCCTGCAGACCGCCCTTGGCGGCATCGCGCCCGTGGTGGTCGAGAACAAGCCGGGCGGCAGCGGCAACGTCGCCACCCAGGCGGTCGTCAACGCCGCGCCCGATGGCTACACCCTGCTCATGGGGACCATCTCGGCCCTCGCCATCAATCCCAGCCTGTTCAGCGACCTTCCCTTCAACCCGCAGGCCGACCTGACGCCCATCGGCCTCTTCGCCGACGTGCTGAACATCCTCGTGGTCCCCGCCGACCGGCCCTGGAAGAGCCTGCCCGAGCTGATCGCGGCGGCGCGCGCCAGGCCGGGGGCGCTGAACTACTCCTCGTCCGGCATCGGCGGCGCCGGGCATCTGGGCGGCGCGCTGCTCGACCACCTCGCCGGCATCCAGACCGTGCACATCCCCTATCGCGGCGGCGGTCCGGCCATGACCGACCTGGTGAGCGGCAAGGTGGACTTCTCCTTCGCCACCGCCCCCACCGCCCTGCCGCTGATCGAGGCCGGCAAGATCCGCGCGCTGGCCGTGCCCACCGCCCGCCGCAGCACCCTGCTGCCCGACGTGCCCGCCGTGGCCGAGACGGTGCCCAGCTTCGAGGTGGCGAACTGGTATGCCATGCTCGGCCCGAAGGACCTGCCGAAGCCCATCGTCACCAGGCTCAGCGCCGCCCTGCAGGAATGCCTGCGCGAGCCGGCGCTGGCATCCGACCTGGCGCAGCACGGCGCCGAGGCGCGCCCGTCCACGCCCGAGGAACTGGCCGCCTTCCTGAGGAGCGAGACGGAGAAGTGGCGCCCGATCCTGAAATCCTCCGGCGCCAAGGCGGAATGAACGGCGAACTGAAAGCGAGCGAGCAATGGACCTGCAACTGAACGGCCGCGAGGCACTGGTGATCGGCGGCTCCTCCGGCATCGGCCTCGCCACGGCGGCGATGCTGCTGCGCGAGGGCGCGCGCGTGGCCATCGCCGCGCGCGACGCCGGCCGCCTCGCCGCCGCCGCCGAGCGCCTCGCCGCCGAAAGCGGCGCCATCCCCGAGACCGTCCGCTGCGACCAGGCGGATCCCGCCCAGGTGGCGGCGCTGGCCGCGCGCTACGAGGGGCGGCCGCTGCACGCCCTGGTCTGCGCCGCGGGCGGCAGCCACCGCTCCGCCTTCGAGGCGCTGACCGACGAGCAGTGGCTGGCGAACTACGAGCTCAACATCCTCGGCACGGTGCGCGCCGTGCGGGCCATGCTGCCCGCCCTGCGCCGCGCCGGCAACGCGCGGGTGGTGCTGCTTGGCGCCGTCTCCGCGCGCCAGCCGACGGCGCACCAGGTCGTCTCCAACACCCACAAGGCGGGCCTGCTCGCCCTGGCCAAGACGCTTTCCCTGGAGCTGGCGCCGGAAGGCATCGGGGTGAACAGCGTCTCGCCGGGCCGCGCGCTGACGCCGCTCTGGCAGAGTCGCGCCACCACCATGGCGCGGGACGAGGGCATCACCGAGGAGGCGGTGCTCCAGCGCGTCGCCGCCGACATCCCGATGGGCCGCCTCGGCGCGCCGGAGGAGGTGGCCGCCATGGTCGCCTTCCTGGCCGCGCCGGTCTCCGCCTATGTCACCGGGCAGGCCGTGGCGGTGGATGGCGGGCTGCAGCGCGGCGTCTAGTGTCCTGATTCCGTAGTTCCTCCGACCTGTTGGGAGCGGAGGCAGAAGCGCTGGACGGCGGCGAGAATGTCGTTGGCAGATTTGGTCCAGCGGAAGGGCTTGGGGTCGGCGTTATGGGCGTCGATGAAGGCGCGGATGTTGGCCTCAAGCTGGGCGGTGGAACGGTGGACGCCGCGCCGGAGCTGGCGTTCGGTCAGGAGGGCGAAGAAGCGCTCAACCTGGTTGATCCAGGACGCGCCGGTGGGCGTGAAGTGGACGTGCCAGCGGGGGCGCTTGGCGAGCCAGTCTCGGACCGGCTTGGTCTTGTGAGTGGCGTAGTTGTCCATGACGAGGTGAACGTCGAGGCTTGGCGGCACGGCGGTCTCGACCTAGTCCAGGAATTTCCGGAACTCGCTGGAGCGGTGCTTCGGGTAGCAGCGACCGATGACGGCGCCCGTGGCAACGTCGAGGGCGGCAAACAGGCTCGTGGTGCCGTGGCGGGTGTCGTCGTGCGTGCGGCGCTCGGCCTGGCCGGGGCGCATGGGCAGCAGGGGCTGGGTGCGGTCGAGCGCCTGGATCTGAGACTTCTCGTCCACACACAGCACCAAGGCGCGTTCGGGCGGGCTCATGTACAGCCCGATGATGTCACGCACCTTTTCAACAAAGAGCGGGTCGTTTGAGAGCTTGAAGGTCTCGCTCCGGTGCGGTTGCAATCCGAAGGCGCGCCAGATGCGGTGGATGGTCGACGGCGCATAGCCGACCGCCTTGGCCATGGAGCGCAACGACCAATGCGTGGCCCCGGCCGGGGGCATCTCGAGCGTCCGGCGGATGGTGTCGGCAATCTCGTCATCCCCGATCCGGCGCGGCGTGCCCGGTCTTGGCTCGTCGAGCAGTCCGTCCAGCCGATGCGCGGCGAAGCGGCGGCGCCACTTGCCGACCGTGTTCGCGTCGGCGCCAACCTCGGCGCAGATCACCTTGTTCTCCCGCCCTGCCGCCGCAGCCAGCACGATCCGAGCCCGCCGAGCCATCGCCTGACCGGTCTTGTGGGCCCGCGCCAGCGATTCCAGCTGCCGCCGTTCGGCCGCACTCAGCGCAATCGACACCGCAGGTTTGCCCATCGCCGCCTCCTACGACCATTCGCATGATCGTAGGAATTTCTCGATCAGGACACTAGAGCATTTTCCGTTCGCTCTGGCTCGCGGGAAATGCTCTAGCCGTTTGTTTTGACGAGCATCTTTACCCGTCCCGACGATGCCAGCGGAACGGGAGCTGCTCTAGCCGGAAGGGCGCCGGCGCGCGGCCGGACCCTCGACCGGCGGAGGCCCCCCCCCTGTTCACCCGGACGGGCAGCCGGATGGAACCCCGGCCCCGCGCCTCCGTCACCGGCCGATCAGGAGCAGATCCCGATCGGGCGGAATCATTCGATCGGGTGAAGATGCGCGTCAAAACAAATGGCTGGAGCGTTTGACGTGAGCCGAAGCGAGCGGAAACCGCTCTAGCGCGGCGGCTGCCGCAGCGCCGAATGGTGCCGGCCATAGAGGGCGTAGATCACCAGGCCGATGGCCATCCAGATCACCAGGCGCAGCCAGGTGTCGAGCGGCAGGCCCGCCATCAGCAACAGGCTGAAGCCGATGCCCAGGGCCGGCACGACGGGAACGCCCGGCGCCCGGAAGGGGCGCGCCATCTGCGGCTCCCGCCGGCGCAGGTAAAGCACCGCGCCACAGACCAGCACAAAGGCGAACAGCGTGCCGATGCTGACCATCTCGCCCAGGATGCCGATCGGCACCGCCGCGGCGATCGAGGCCACCACAAGGCCGATCATCATCTGGCTGGCCCAGGGCGTGCGCAGGCGGGGATGGATGCGCGCGAAGACGGGCGGCAGCAGCCCATCCCGCGCCATCGTGAGGAAAATGCGGGCCTGCCCGTAGAGCAGCACCAGGATCACCGTGGTCAGCCCGGCCAGCGCGCCGAGCTTGATGAGGCCGGAAAGCCAGCCCAGCCCGATCACGTCCACGCCCTTGGCGATCGGATCGGCCACGCTCAGCGCGGGATAGGGCACCAGGCCCGTGAGCACGCCTGCCACCAGCACGTAGAGCACCGTGCAGACGGCCAGCGAGCCGAGGATGCCAATCGGCATGTCGCGCTGCGGCGACGCCGTCTCCTGCGCCGCCGTCGAAATGGCGTCGAAGCCGATGAAGGCGAAGAACACGACGCCGGCGCCGCGCAGCACGCCGCTCCAGCCGAAATGGCCGAACTCGCCGGTGTTGGGCGGCAGGAAAGGATGCCAGTTGGCCGGCGTGACATAGGCCGCGCCGATGATGATGAAGAGCAGCACGACAGCGAGCTTCACCACCACCATCGCGTTGTTCAGCCGCGTCGACTCCCGCGTGCCGAGGATCAGCAGCGCCGTCAGCGCGAGCACGATCAGCGCCGCGGGGAGGTTGAGCAGCGCCACCGCTTCCGTGCCGTCGGCCAGCCGCACGGTGCTCCCGGCCGCCTGCGTCAGCACGGGCGGAAGATGCAGGCCGAGGCCGGCGAGCAGGCTGCCGACATAGCCGGACCAGCCGACCGCGACGGTGGCGGCCCCCATCGCGTATTCCAGGATGAGATCCCAGCCGATGATCCAGGCCATCAGCTCGCCGAGCGTCGCGTAGGTGTAGGTGTAGGAGCTGCCGCTGACGGGAATCATCGCCGCCAGTTCGGCGTAGCACAGCCCGACAAAGGCGCATGCGATGCCGCCGAGCACAAAGGAAAGCACCAGTGCCGGCCCGGCATACTGCGCGGCCGCGGTGCCGGTGAGCACGAAGATGCCGGCGCCGATGATGGCGCCGATGCCCAGCGCCGTGATGCTGAGTGGGCCGAGCGCCCGCCTCAACCCGACTTCGCCGGTATCGGCCGCCGCGATGATCTCGGGAATGCTCTTGCGTGCGGTATAGGCCGCCTTGTCCATCGGCAGACTTTCTGGTGCCGGGCCGGATGCCCGGCCGGGTAATGCCGCCCGGGCAGGCCCGGTTGCGTGGGCCGCGCCGCCGCAACCGGGCGCGGCACCGGCCCGGGCCTAGCCGGGCCGCCGCTTCGCCCGCCGCACCAGGATGTTGAGGCCCTCCACCAGCGCCGAGAAGGCCATCGCGGCATAGATGTAGCCTTTCGGCACATGCGCGCCGAAGCCTTCGGCGATCAGCGTCATGCCGATCATCAGCAGGAAGCCGAGCGCCAGCATCACCACCGTCGGGTTGGCCTGGATGAAGCGGGCCAGCGGATCGGCCGCCAGCAGCATCACCGCCACGGCCGCCAGCACCGCGACCACCATGATCGGCACGTGCGGCGTCATGCCCACCGCCGTGATGATGCTGTCGATCGAGAAAACGAGGTCCAGCGCCAGGATCTGCGCGATGGCGGCGCCGAAGCCGAGATGGGCGCCCCTGCCGGCGAACATGTCGCCCTCGGCCGGCGGGTCCACGTTGTGGTGGATCTCCTTGGTCGCCTTCCACACCAGGAACAGCCCGCCGGCGATCAGGATCAGGTCGCGCCAGGAGAAGCCATGCCCGAAGGCCTCGAAGACCGGCGCGGTCAGCCGCACGATGATGGCGATGGTGCCGAGCAGCGCCAGGCGCAGCACCAGCGCCAGTCCGATGCCGATCCGCCGCGCCCGCGCCTGCCGCGCCGCCGGCAGCTTGTTGGTGATGATGGAGATGAAGATCAGGTTGTCGATGCCGAGCACCACCTCCATCGCCACCAGCGTCGCCAGGGCGATCCAGGCCGCCGGATCAGCGGCCAGGACGAGCAACCCCTCCATCAGGCGGCCTCCATCCCCGGGATCACTGCGGGCGCATAAACCCGCGTGGCGCGTGGCAGCAGGCGGAAATGCGCGGGCGTATGGGTGTTGATCTCGCCATCGGTGTTCACCGGCATCGGCCTGCGGGTGCGCACCTCGCATTCGGTGGTGGGAAAGGCGCGCACGTCCCGCCACTGCCCATGCGTGCCCCGCCTGAGGTAGGGCACCAGCGCCAGCAGCCGCCAGCGATGGGTCAGCTCCAGGCTGTACACGTCGAGCTTGCCGTCATCCGGGCGCGCATCGCTTTGCACCGTCATGCCGCCCCCGTAGTGCCGCCCGTTGCCCACCGCCACCTGGATGGTCCGCACCTTTTCCGTCGCGCCGTCATGGGTGAGCCAGGCGGTGAAGGGGCGCACCTCCCGCAGCAGGCGGAACGCGGCCAAGGCGTAGCCCAGCTTGCCCCAGCGGCGCTTCTCCTCGCGCCCCAGCCGCTGCGCCAGCGTGGCGCTGAAGCCGATGCTGGCCACGTTGAAGAAGGGCTTTCCGTTCACCTCGCCGAGGTCGATGGTCCGCAGGTGCCCGGCGGCGATCACGCCGGCCGCCGCCGCCAGGTCGGGCTCGATGCCCAGGCTGCGCGCCAGGTCGTTGGCGGTGCCCAGGGGAAGGATGCCGAAGGGCAGGCCGGTCTCCATCAGCGCCGGCGCGGCGCCGTTCAACGTGCCGTCCCCGCCCCCCAGGATGACGGCGGCGAAGCCCTCCGCCGCGCGCGCGCGGATCACCTCGGCCGCGCCCTGCTCCGGCGAGCAGCGGTGCTCGACCAGCGTCCAGCCCGCGCCGCGCAACACCTCCAGCGCCTCCTCGAGGGCCGCGTTGCCGTTGCGCGCGCGCTCGTTGACCACCAGCAGCGCGCGGCGGCTGGCTCCCGCCGGCACCGGCTCCACCATGATGGCCGCGTCGCCTGCCCTGTCGTTCATGCCGCTCCCTTCTCCCGTCCCGCGGTCGCGCCGCTGTGAAACACGTGAAGTGCGGGAGAGATGCGGGCCACTTCGCAACCCCGGCAAGAAAGCTGCGTCTCTGCCTTGTTGCACTTGGAATCCGGCATGCTCCTTCCTTCCTTCCTCAAGGGCCTTGTCCATCGCTTCAGCTGGGGCCAGTTCGTCACCCTGGCCGCGCTGTCGGTCTGCGCCGGCGGCCTTTGGGCCTTCGCTGCCCTGGTGGACGAGACCTTGGAGGGCGAGACCCGCGCCTTCGACCAGGCCGTCCTGCTGGCGCTGCGCCATGCCGGCGACCCCTCCGAACCGCTCGGGCCGCTCTGGCTGAAGATCATGATGCGCGACTTCACGTCGCTCGGCAGCTACGCCGTGCTGCTGCTGATCGGGCTGCTGGCGCTGGGCTACATCCTGATGCTGCGGAAGTGGCTTTCCGCGCTGCTGCTGGTGATCTCCTTCGCCGGCAGCATGGTGCTGAACAACTTGCTGAAGCAGGGCTTCGACCGGCCGCGGCCCGAGCTGGTCTCGCATCTCGCGGACGTCTACACCGCCAGCTTCCCCAGCGGCCACGCCATGCTGTCCGCCACCTGCTACCTGACGCTCGGCACGCTGCTCGCCGGCGTGACGCGGTACCGGCGCCTCAAGGCCTACATCCTGGGCTGCGCCATCGCCATCGTCCTCGTCATCGGCATCAGCCGTGTCTATCTCGGCGTTCACTGGCCGACCGACGTGCTGGCCGGCTGGGCGCTCGGCGCCGCCTGGGCCATGGGCTGCTGGCTGCTGCTGCGCGCCTGGCTGGGCTACCGTGCGCTGCGGCAGCGGCGGGGCTGAGCCGGCGCGGGCGCAACCTGGAGGGGGAGGTGGAGGTTGCCCTGGGTGTCACCTCACGGAAACAGAGGGAGGCCATGCCCTACCTGATCAAGCTCATCTCCCCCAGCGGCGCCGTGCTCTACGGCGCCCGCCAGCAGGAAGGACAGCGCGCAGGGGTCAGCAGCGCCACCGCCGCGGAGCGGTTCGTTTCCCGCAAGGTCGCCGAGGAGGCGCTGTCGCAGCTCCGCCGCGAGCCCCGCTTCCAGGGCTATTCCTTCGCCGTGATCGAGCCCTGACGCGGCGGGCATAGAGCATCCCCTGCCGCGCTAGTCCCGCACCGCCTCCGCCAGCCAGTCCCGGAAGGCCAGCGCCGCGGGCCGCGGTGCCGGCGGCAGGATCAGCCAGTAGTGGTCGCCGCTCGGCACCGCGCCCGGCGCGGCGCCCTGGGCCATCGGCACCAGCCGGCGGCGCCGCACCTCCTCCGCCACGAAGGCTGGCGCGCAGATCACCGCCCCCAGCCCCTCCATCGCCGCCTGGATCGCCAGGCTGGTGCTCTCGAAGAGCAGCGGCGGCGTCGCGGCGCTCCGCCCCTGCGCCGCCAGCCAGATGCCCCAGTCCTGCGGGCGCACCCGGCTGCCCAGCAGCCGCATCTCGGCGAGGTCGCGCCGGTGCCGGGCCGGGCCGGCCAGCGCCGGCGCGGCGAAGGGCGCCACCAGCAGCGGCTGCAGCCGCAGCGCCCCGGGCGCCGGCGGACTCGCCGCCGCGGCGCTGCGCACCGCCGCATCCACCCCCTCGCGGGCGAAGTCCACCAGCGCCGTCGAGGTCGCCAGCTCCACCTCCAGCCCAGGATGGCGGGCCCGGAAGTCCGGCAGGCGCGGGATCAGCCAGCGCAGCGCCCAGGTGGTGTAGGCGCGGATGCGCAGCGGGGCCGGGCGCGCGTCCAGTGCCGCCGTCGCCGCCCGCAGCCGCGCGAAGGCGGCGAGCACCTCGCCCGCGTAGCGCTCGCCCGCCTCCGTCAGCGCCACCGCATTGGCGCCGCGCCGCAGCAGCGCGACGCCCAGCGTCGCCTCCAGTAGCCGCAGCCGCTTGCTGACGGCCGGCTGCGTCACGTTCAGCGCCGCCGCCGCCGCGGTCAGGCTGCCGGTCTCGGCGACCAGCGCGAAGGCGCGCAGCGCGCCGAGCGGGGGCAGGGTTTCCTCCATGGGCACAGACTAACCTGAGGTTGGGGTAGTGCAAGAATTTCTCCCTGGGCCGCCGGGGCACCCCGCCCCATCCTCCGCGCCACGCAAAAACCGGCCCGCCACGAGGCCGGCCCTCGGAGGAGTTCGCCCATGCGCCGCCGCACCGCCCTGATGCTGCCGTCCCTGCTGCTGCCCGCGCTCGCCGCCGGCAAGGCCCGCGCCGCCGGCTTCCCCGACCGCCCGCTGCACATGATCATCCCCTTCACCGCCGGCGGCAGCAACGACATCGTCGGCCGGCTGGTGGCCGAGCACATGTCCGACCGGCTGGGACAGACCATCGTGGTGGAGAACAAGGGCGGCGCCGGCGGCCTGATCGGCACCGACCTCGTCGCCAAGGCGGAGCCCGACGGCTACACCTTCCTGCTCGGCGGCAGCGGCAGCTTCCTGATCTCCTCGCTGGTGCAGCCCAACGTCCCCTACGACATCATCAAGGACTTCACGCCGATCGGCTTCATCGGCAACGCCCCGAACGTCATCACCGTGAACCCCAAGGTTCCCGTGCACGACATGAAGGAGCTGCAGGGCTATGCCGCCAAGGCGAAGCCGCCGATGTCCTTCGCCACGCCCGGCGTCGGCACCACCGGCCATGCGCTGGGCGCGATGATCGCGCAGGTGCTGGACGTGCCGATGGAGTTCATTCCCTATCGCGGCACCGGCCCGGCGCTGACCGACGTGCTGGCCGGCCGCGTGGACATGATCACCAACGCGGCGGCGCCGCTGAAGCCGCATATCGAGGACAAGCGGCTGCGCGCCATCGCCCTGGCGGCGCCGAAGCGCTCCGCCATCCTGCCCGACCTGCCTACCACGGTTGAGCAAGGCTTTCCCGGCGTGCAGTCCGCCACCTGGTACGCGCTGCTTGGCCCCGCCGGCATGCCGCCGGATCGCGTGAGCAGACTGCACGCCGCGCTCAACGAGACCCTGGCCGACCAGGTCGTGCAGAAGCGCATGATCGAGGAAGGCGTCGAGATCGAGCCGAGCCCCACCCCGGCCGACTTCGCGAAGTTCCTGCTGGAGGACCGCCAGCGCTGGAAGCAGGTGGTGGACCGCGCCGGCATGAAGGTCGAGTGACGGCGATGCGCCGGCTCCCGGCATCTGTTGGCGGGGTCAGGGGGGACCGCGGTGTTCCCGCGGGCACCCCGGCGGGGTCCAGGGCCGGCGCCCCTGGCCTGCCCTTGGAGGATCGCGCATGACCGCCCGCCCACCCCTCCGCCGCATCGCCTTGCTGGACGATTTCGGCGACGCCGCCCGCGCCTCCGCCGACTGGTCCGGCCTGCCGGTCGAGGTCTTCACCGACCACGTCACCGGCCCCGCGCTGGCCGAGCGCCTGCGCGGCTTCGACGCCGTGGTGCTGATCCGCGAGCGCAGCCCCTTTCCGGCCGAACTCGCCGAGGCCCTGCCCGACCTGCGCCTGGTGGTCACCACCGGCATGCGCAACCGCGTGCTGAACATGGACGCCTGCCAGGCGCGCGGCATCGCCGTCTGCGGCACGCCCTCCTCCGCGGCGCCGACGGTGGAACTGGCCTGGGGGCTGATCCTCGGCCTCGCCCGCCGCATCCCCGCACAGGAGAACGCGCTGCGCCAGGGCCATTGGCAGGCGCACCCGCCGGGACTGGAACTCGAAGGCGCCACGCTCGGCGTCGCCGGCCTCGGCCGCATCGGCGTGAAGGTGACGGCCATTGCGCTGGCCTTCGGCATGAAGGTGCTGGCCTGGAGCCCCAACATGACACCCGAGCGCGCCGCCGCCGCCGGCGCCGAGCTGGCCGGCAAGCTGGACCTCTTCGCCCGGTCGGACATCGTCAGCCTGCATCTCGGCCTCGGCCCCAGCACGCGGGGCATCGTCGGCGCGGCGGAGCTGGCGGCGATGCGGCCCGGCGCCCTTCTGGTGAACACCTCGCGCGGCGCGCTGGTGGACGAGGCCGCGCTGCTCGCCGCCCTGCACGAGGGCCGGCTCGGCGGCGCCGCCATCGACGTCTTCGAGCAGGAGCCGCTGCCCGCGGACCACCCGCTGCTGGCGGCGCCCAACACCCTGCTGACGCCGCATCTCGGCTACGTCTCGGCGCGCAACTTCCGCGCCTATTTCGAGGGCGCCACGGCCTGCCTGCGCGCCTGGAACGCCGGCGCCGCGCTGCCGAACCCGCTGAACGCGGCGGCCGGCGCCACAACCGCACAGGACCCCCACGCATGACTTCCGACCAGCCGGCGAGCGACACCATCCTGCTGAGCGTGGATGGCCCCGTCGCCACCCTGACGCTGAACCGCCCCGAGCGCCGCAACGCCATCGACGACGCCATGCGCGGCGACCTGATGGCCGTGCTGGACCGCGTCTCGCGCGACGACGCCATCCGCGCCGTGGTTGTCACCGGCGCCGGCAAGGGCTTCTGCGCCGGCGGCGACGTGCGCGGCATGAAGGAGCGCCTCGCCGCGCCGCATGGCCAGATCGCGCTGAACGGCTGGCGCCGGCAGCAGCGCACGCACCACGCCATCGCCATGCTGCACGCCCTGCCCAAGCCCACCATCGCGGCGGTGAACGGCGCCGCCACCGGCCTCGGCTGCGACGTCGCGCTGGCTTGCGACTTCGTCATGGCCGGCGCCTCCGCGCGCTTCGCCATGAGCTACGTGCAGCGCGGCCTGATCCCCGATGGCGGCGGCATGTACTTCCTGCCGCGCCGGGTCGGCCTCGCCCGCGCCAAGGAGCTGATCTTCACCGGCCGCACGCTGGAACCGGAGGAGGCGCTGAAGCTCGGCGTCGCCGACCGCGCCACCACTGACGCAAGCCTGCTCGACGACGCCCGCGCCTGGGCCGCCGAACTCAGCCAGGGCGCCCCCGCCTCGCTCGCCCTGGCCAAGTCCATCCTCGACCAGACCTTCGAGCTCTCCGTCGAGCAGGTCTTCGCCATGGGCAGCCAGGCGCAGGCGATCTGCTACAGCAGCCAGGAGCACCTGGACTCGGTCGCCGCCTTCCTCGCCCGCAGCGAGGCCAAAAAGGCCGGCCGCGCATGAACGCCGTCACCACCGACAGCAACGCGCTCCAGCGGCTGCTGCGCCCGCAGAGCGTCGCCGTCATCGGCGCCTCGGCCGACCCGTCCAAGATGACCGGCCGCCCCGTCGCCTATCTGCAGAAGCACGGCTTCTCCGGCGCCATCTGGCCGGTGAACCCGCGCGCGGCGGAGATCGGCGGCCTGCCCTGCTTCCCCGACGTCGCCTCCCTCCCCGGCGCGCCGGACGCCGCCATCGTGCTGCTCGGCCCCGAACGCGCCGAGGCCGCGGTGCGTGACCTCGCCGCCCACGGCTGCGCCGCCGCCATCGTGCTGGCCAGCGGCTATGGCGAGGCCTCGCCCGAGGGCGCCGCGCGTCAGGCGGCGCTGAAGCAGGCCGCCGGGACCATGCGCATCCTCGGCCCCAACACCATCGGCCTGGTCAACCTTTCCGATGCCATCACCCTCTCGGCGACCGGCGCGCTGGAGATCGGCGGCCTGCCGCGCGGGCGCCTCTCCGTCATCTCGCAGAGCGGCGGCATCCTGGGCTCGCTGCTCTCGCGCGCCGCCGACCGCGGCATCGGCCTCGCCAAGCTGATCGCCACCGGCAACGAGGCCGACCTCGACAGCACCGACTTCCTCGACGCCCTGCTGGACGACCCCGAGACCGACACCGTCGCCCTCTACCTCGAAGGGCTGCGCCGGCCGCAGGCCTTCCGCGTGGCGGCGCGGCGGGCGGCGGCGCTCGGCAAGTCGGTCGTGGTCTACAAGGTCGGCCGCTCGGAATCCGGCGCCCGCTCCGCCGCCTCGCACACCGGCGCCCTGGCCGGCGCTGACCGCGCCTATGACGCGCTGTTCCGCCAGTGCGGCGTGATCCGCGCCGAGAGCTTCAACGACCTGCTCGACATCCCCGCCGCCCTGGCCCCCGGCCGCCGCGCGCAGGGCAAGCGCGTCGCCGTGCTGACCTCCACCGGCGGCGCCGGCACCCTGCTGGCCGACAACCTTGGCCTCGCCGGCTTCGCTCTCCCCGTGCCCGCCGCCGCCACCGACGCCCGCCTCGCCGCGCTGCTCGACGGCGACCAGGCCGCGACCGGCCGCAACCCGGTGGACGTCACGCTCGCCGGCCTGCGCCCCGACCTGTTCCGCGGCGCCATCACCGCCCTGCTGGAAAGCCCGGAATACGACGCGCTGGTCACCGTCGTCGGCTCCTCCGCCCTGGCGCGGCCGGACATCGTCGCCGACGCCATGCTGGAATGCCAGCGCACCAGCGAGAAGCCGATCCTCGCCTATGTCAGCCCGCACGCACCGAATATCGTGCGGCTGCTGAACCAGCAGGGCATCGCCGCCTTCGCCACGCCGGAAAGCTGCGCCGCCGTGCTCACCGCCCTGCAGCCGCGCCCCCTGCCGGAAGAGTCCGCCCCCGCCGCCCCGCCGCCCGGCGCCGCCGAGATGCTCGCCGCCCTCCCCGCCGGCCCGCTGAACGAGGCCGAGAGCAAGGCGCTCTTCGCCGCCTTCGGCGTGCCCGTCGCGCGCGAGATCGCCGTGCCCGACGCCGCGGGCGCCGCCCAGGCCGCGCAGAGCCTCGGCGGCGAGCTGGTGCTCAAGATCCTGGCCCGCCACATCGCCCACAAGAGCGAGCTGGGCGGCGTGCGCGTCGGCCTGTCGCCGGAGGAGGTGCCGGCCGCCTGCGCCGCCATGCAGGCGCGCGTCGCGGAAGCCGGCCTGCCGCCCGCCGAGGGCTTCCTGGTACAGGAGCGCGTGCGCGGCGGCGTCGAGATGATCCTCGGCGTGCACCGCGACCCGCAGCTCGGCCCGATGCTGCTGCTCGGCCTCGGCGGCGTCACCGCCGAGCTGTTCGAGGACACCGCGCTGCGCCCCCTCCCCGTCACCCGCCCCGAGGTGGAGGCCATGCTGGAGGAGCTGCGCGCCATGAAGCTGCTGCGCGGCTTCCGTGGCGCCGCGCCGGCCGACATCCCGGCGCTGGTGGATGCGGTGCTGGCCTTCGCCGCCATGGCGATGGCGGCCGGCGAGCGCCTGCAGGAAGCGGAGGTGAACCCGCTCTTCGTGCTGCCCGCCGGCCAGGGCGTGCGCGCCGCCGACGGTCTGGCGGTGCTGGCATGAGCGCGGCGGCGAACCCCCTCCTGGCGCTCGCGGAGCACGCCGCCACCTGGCGCGCCCGCCCCCTGCCGCCGAACCTCGCGCACCACGCCCGCCGCGCCCTGGTGGACTGGTTCGCCGCCCTGCTCCCCGGCACCGGCCGCGCCCCGGCCAGCCTGATGGCCGTCGCCCTGGCCGCCGAGCGCGGCGAGGGCGGCGCCCTCTGCTACACCGACGGGAAGCGCGGCGCCCCGCGCCACGCCGCGCTGCTGAACGCCGCCGCCGCGCACACGGTGGAGTTCGACGACATCCACCGCGATTCCGGCCTGCATCCCGGTGCCCCCACGGTGGCCGCCGCCCTCGCCGTGGCGCAGGACCGCGGCCTGGCGATGGAGCACCTGCTCCGCGCCCTCGTCGCCGGCTACGAGGTCGGCTGCCGCATCGCCCTCGCCGTGCAGCCCAGCCACTACCGCCACTGGCACACCACCGGCACCGTCGGCACCTTTTCCGCCGCCACCGCCGGCGCGCTGCTGCTCGGCGCCAACGCGACACAGATGGGCAATGCCCTCGCCACCGCCGCCACCATGGCCGGCGGCCTCCAGCAGGCCTTCCGCGGCGAGGGCATGAGCAAGCCGCTGCACCCCGGCCACGCCGCCGATGCCGGCCTGCTCGCCGCCCGCCTCGCGGTGGCCGGCGTCACCGGCGCGCCCGACGTGCTGCACGGCCCGGTCGGCTTCGCGGCCGCCACCAGCGACAGCACCGGCGACTGGGCCAAGGCCCTGGACGGGCTGGACCGAGACTTCGCCATCGCCGCCATCACCTTCAAGAACCATGGCTGCTGCGGCCACATCTTCCCCGCGCTCGACGGGCTTGGCGCGCTGCGCGCCGCGCACGGCTTCGGCCCGGAGGATGTCGAAAGCATCCATGTCGGCGGCTACCGCGCCACGCAGGAACTCTGCGACCGGCCCAACGCCGCCACCGAGCAGGAAGCCCGCTTCAGCGTGCAGCACTGCGTCGCCGCGCTGCTGCACCTGGGCGGCGTGCGCCTCGCCGCCTTCACGCCCGAGGCCCTGGCCGACCCGACGCTGCGCGCCACCATGCCCAAGGTGAGCGTCAGCATCGCCCCCGATCTCGCCGACGCCTATCCCCGCCGCCGTGCCGCCTACCTGCGCGTGGCGCTCCGCGACGGCCGTGTGCTCACCCACACCCAGCCCAACCGCAAGGGCGATCCCGAGGACCCGCTCTCCGACGACGAGCTTTCCGGCAAGTTCCGCGAGCTGGTCACGCCGGTCCTGGGCGCGGCGGAGACGGAGGCGCGGTTGGATGCGCTTTGGCAGGGCACGGCGCTGCCGGGCTGAACGGGGGAAAAAGGCCGGGGGAAAGAATTCCCCCGGACCCCATCTTTTTTCTGTTCGTTTGCCAGGACTGGCGAAGCAGCCCAGCATCTACTCAGCCATGTTCCGCGTCAGGCCAAATGCGCGCAGCGGATCGGTGGGATCCAGCAGGATGACTCTGTTGAACGGCTCCCTTACCGAGAAAATTTCGCGGACAGTCTGCTGATCGTCCTCTCGCAGACCGGTGCCGATATAATCGGGCAGGATCAGCCACCAAGCCGGATACCTGCTGCGGAATGCCGCAATTTTATTGGCCTTCTCAAGGAGACGAAGCTCAAGATTCCGGATGATTTCGGCGACCACGACACCCCCAGACTGACTGTCGTCGTATCCTGCGGGGACAAAGAAATCGGCATGCTTCCCAGATGCCGGAAATACATCCAGCTCGAAGTTTTCGATTGTCCGCAATGAGAAGGCGCGGCGCTGATCATCCTGCATGAAGTTCTGTAGAATTCCTCCGAGCGTCGGACGCAGGTTTTTCCAGTCCGGGATGGGCCTAGAGAAATGCCATGAAACAAACCAACTTTGGCCTGAGGAAGGTCCAAGCGACGTGAGAAGCCTGTACATTCGGTCGCCAAGCGGAATGGCGGTCTCCTCAAGGCTCCTGTCCCTATCTCCCTGTCGGTATCGTTGACTCAGGCGCGTGACCTCAACGGCGACGTGCCCATCAAGCAGGAAGTCGGGTGGCACGTTGCCATCGGGTTCGTACAGAACATCGCTGGACAGCGAAGTCAGATAGCGGAAGGCCAATTTCTCATCCGGCTTCACGCACAATCATCCTTTCCGGAGGGTGGCCGCCTCTCTCCTACTGACAGAAAAAAGATGGGGGTCTGGGGGAATTCATTCCCCCGGCCTTCCCCCCGCCATGGGTGTCGCAACCGGCCGCAGCATCAGCGCCGCGACGATGGTCACACCCGCCAGGCCGATGCCGATCAGGTCCGTCACCCCCTCCGGCACCAGCAGCAGCAGCCCAGCGAGGCCGATGCCGGCGCGCGCCCAGGCCGGCAGCCGTCCCAGCCCGTAGAGGTGCCCCTCGAAGGCGGAGGCCAGCAGCAGGATGGCGGCCAGCGCCGTCGCCACCGCCTGCAGGATGACCGGCAGGTCGCCCTTCAGGATCAGCGCCGGCTGGAACACGAAGAGCACCGGCAGCAGCATCAGCAGCAGGCCGACGCGCAGCGCGGTGAAGCCGGTGACCATCGGGCTGGCCTTGGCGATGGAGGCGGCGGCGATCGCGGCCAGCGCCACCGGCGGCGTGATGAAGGAGACCACGCCCCAGTAGAGCACGTAGAGATGCGAGGCCATCGGGTCGAGCCCGGCCTGCACCAGCGCCGGCGCCAGCGTGATGGCCAGGAAGATGTAGCAGGCCGAGGCCGTCATCCCCATGCCCAGCACGAAGCTCGTCACCGCGCCGAAGAACAGCAGCAGCGGGATGCTGCCGCCGGCATAAAGCACCAGCTCGCGCGAGAAGGAGTTGGCCACCCCCGTGACCGAAAGCGCGCCGATGATCAGCCCGATGCCGGCAATCAGCGCGACGAGGTGCGCGACGGTCCGCCCCGCCTCCACCACCAGCCCGGCGAAGCGGCTCCAGTTGAACCCCGTCTGCTTCCGCCTGAGCACCGCGACGGCGAGCAGGAACAGCGCCACCCAGAAGGGCGCCTCCGCCTCGATGCGGAACATCAGCAGCATCAGCGTCAGCGCGACGATGGCGAGCAGGTAGTACCAGCCGCCCTTCAGCACCGGCAGCAGGGCCGGCACTTCCTCGCGCGGGACGCCGCGCAGGCCGTGGGACACGGCGTAAAGGTCGGTCTGCAGGAACAGCGCGAGGTAGTAGAGCACCGAGGGCAGCGCCGCGGCCACCACCACGTCGCCATAGGGCACGTTGAGGAAGTTGGCCATGATGAAGGCGGCGGCGCCCATCACCGGCGGCATCAGCGCGCCGCCCGTGGAGGCGCAGGCCTCCACCGCGCCTGCGTAGTGCGGCGCGTAGCCGCAGCGCTTCATGGTGGGGATGGTCAGCGTGCCGGTGGTCAGCACGTTGGAGGTCGGGCTGCCGGAGAGCATGCCGAACAGCGCGGAGGAAACGACGGCCACCTTGGCCGGCCCGCCGCGGCTGGTGCCCATCAAGGCCAGCGCGAAGTCCATGAAGAACCCGGCGCCGCCCGTCGCCGCCAGCACCACGCCGAAGATCAGGAAGCCGATCAGCGTGTCCGCCACCACCTGCATCGGGATGCCGATGACGCTCTCGGTGCCGAAGACATGCTCCTGGATGGTGGCCGGAAGGTCCAGCTCGACCCCCCAGAGGAAGCCCGGCATGTGCCCGGCGAAGAGGGGAAAGGCACCGAAGATCACGCAGGCCAGGAACAGGATGAGCTCGCCCGTGCGCCGCGTGCATTCCAGCACCAGCAGCACGAAGAGGCCGGCCAGTGCCGCCGCCCAGTCCGGCGCCGTGGCGCTCCAGCCGCGGAGCTGGATGGTCAGCGCCTCGCTGCCGAGCCAGATGCCGAGCGCCAGGATGGCGGCGGCCAGCCCCCAGTCGTACCACGGCACGCGCGCCTTCGCGCCCTTGCCGCCGGGGAAGGCGAGAAAGGCAAAGGCGCCGAACAGCCCGATCAGCGCGTAGTAGTAGGCCGTGCTGATCGGCCGGAAGCCGAAGAGCCCGAGGTTGAAGATCTGGTTCACCGCCATCAGCAGACCGATGGCGGAAAGGCCGAAGGCCGCCCAGAAGGCAGCGCCGCTGGCGAGCCGTCCGGCCTGCGCCTCGGGTTCCTGCGGTGGTGGCGGCGTATCGGGCAGAGCGGCGCCCATGCGGTTGGCTCCCGAGCGATGGCGGGGGCCGGGGCGGCACTGCCACCCCGGCGGAGTGGCCCGGCAGGGGTGGCGCCCCGCCCGGCCGCCTCCGGGCTTCAGAGCGACGCGATGGCCTTGGCGCGCACGGGCATCCAGGCCTTCTCGAAGGCCTCGCCGCTTTCCTTCCCGCCCGGACCGGCCATGAACTCCTTCCAGGCCGCCTGCAGCGCCTGGTGCCGCTTCAGCGTCTTGTCCTGCCACCCCTGGTGCGCGTCGGACCAGATGCCCGCCTTCTTCAGGTAGCGGATGGCACCCTCATGGAAGGCGGCATCCATGGGCGGCGTGCCGGCATCGCTCATCTTCCAGCGCGTCATGATGGCGCTGACGTCCTTGTAGAGGTCGAAACCCTGGTCAAGCGCCTGCATCATGGCGAAGACCTCGTCCGGGTCGGCGTCGGCGTTCACCGTCACCATGGGGTAGCGATAGCCCATGACGTTGACCGGGTTCTGCTCGGACATGCCGGCACCAATGGTTTCGGCGAAGGGATCGACGAACGGCACCGCCTTGCGCGCCGCCTCCCAGCCCTTGGCGTTGTTGGGGTCGAGCTGCACCCAGGAGATGCCGCGCGGGCTCGCCTCCAGCTCGCGCAGCACGGCCGCGGCGGGGGCGGCGCCGGCGGCATCCGCGCGGCCCTCGATCAGCGCGCGCAGGCTGGCGCCGTAGGAGGGGAACTGCACGATCTCCATGTCGTTGAGCGTCAGCCCGGCGAAGGCCAGGATCGGCTCGATCTTGATGTTGACCGAGGAGTTGGCGGGCACATAAGCCAGCCGCTTGCCCTTCAGGTCCTCCGGCTTGGTGATGCCGCTTTCCTTGGTGGCGGCGATGGAGAAGGCGTTCTTGCGGCCGCACAGGGCGCGGAAGTCCTGCGGCCCCCATTGCGGATCGGCGTACTCGTAAATGCCCTCGACGGCGAAGTAGAGCTCGTTGGCCAGCCAGGCATGGCTGGCGCGGCGCTGCTTCAGCGGCAGCACGCGGCCGATCGAGGTGCCGGAGGGCTGCAGCCGCACCCGCGTGCCATAGGCCTTGCCCATCGCGTCGGCAATGGCCGAGGCCTCGACATAGCCGGTGGAGCCGACGTCATAGACCGACCAGATCTGCGTCGCCGGCAGGTGCTCGATCTTCTTCGTCTGTGCGGCGGCGCTGCCGATCAGCGCCGGGCGCGCCAGCAGCGCGGCGCCGCCCAGGGCAAGACTCTGGCGTCGGGTAATCATTTCTGGACCGCTCCCCTTGTTACTTTTTTGCAAAGCTCTACCGGGCATCTGCGACAATCGTCGCCCCGCGCGGCAGGCTTCCGGATTGCGGCGCCCGTGTCAAACGCAAAGCAGCGCCGGGCGCGGCCGCGGCCGCCGCGCCTCAGCCCCGCCGGCTGGCCGCGCGCAGAAGCAGGCCGAGCACCGCCATCTCGGCGATCAACTGCCCCGCGAAGGTGTCGAGCGCCGCCAGCACGGCGCCCCGCTGCGCCGCCGGAAAATCCGGCGGCGGCCGCAGCGCCGGCAGCATCCGGCCGGACAGCGCGCGCGCCTCGGCCAGCAACGCGTCCCGCCCCTGCGGCAGGGTGCCGTCCGCCATCAGCGCGGCGCAGGTGGCGTGCAGCGGCGGCAGCAGGTCGGGCCAGAGCGCCAGGTGGCGATAGAGGCTCGGCACCGCCTCGGCAACGGCCGGTCCGTGCAGTGCGGCAAGCTCCCGGACCTGCGCCCGCACCGCCGGCGCCAGCCTCTCCAGCTGCGGCATGGGCGGGGTTGGCGGCAGCGGCGGCGGCGCGGGCGCGGCCTCCGGCGCCTCGCCCCCGCCCGCCGCCTCGCCGGCCAGGATCCGGCGCAACGCGGTCAGCAGTTGCAGGTTGGTGCAGTTGCCGCGGTTGTAGATCTCCACAACGGCCCGCGCCTCCTCCGGCAGCACCGGCAGGGCCGCGACGCCGCCGCCGCCTGCGCGGAGCGCCGCCGCCTCCAGCCGCGCGGTGCCCTCCGCCAGCAGCGCCGAGCCGGCCACCGGCCGCACCGCCGCCCAGGCCCAGGGCAGCACGCCAGGCAACGCCGCGAAGTGCCGCCAGATCAGGTTGACCACGGGAATGCCCGCCGTCGCGCGCAGTTCGGCATAGATGCGGGCAACCTCGCCACCCGCCTCCGCCTCGGCCACCTCGGGGAACGGCATGTCGGCATCTCCTCGCTGTTTGTTACGCGCCCTGCGCGAAGCGCTGTTTGTTACGCGCCCTGCGCGAAGCGCTGTTCGTTATGCGCCTTGCGCGAAGCGCGGCTGCCCCGCCGCCGGATCGGCCAGCAGCGCGGCCGGCAGCGGCATCGCCTCCTCCGCCGCCAAGGGGTCGCGCGGCAGCACGCGGTGGCGCATCACCATCCGCGCCAGCGCCAGCCGCGCCGCGCCGGGCTCGGGCGGCAGCCGCGCCGCCTCCCAGGCCATGGCGGCGGCGGCGGTGAGGTTGTAGAGCGCACTCGCCGCCTGCCGCGCCAGCGCCGCATCGCCCTCGGCGGCCTCAGCCAGCCGCAGCGCCCGCCGCAGGGCGGAAGGCAGTTCCGGCAGCGCCTGCGCCACGCCCTCCATTCCCTGCAGATGCCCCTCCAGCGCCGCCAGCGAGCCCTCGCGCCGCGCCGCGCGCAGCACGTCGAGCGCGACGATGTTGCTGGTACCCTCCCAGATGGAGCCGAGATGCGCGTCGCGCAGCAGCCGCGCGTCGGCGAATTCCTCGATGTAGCCGCAGCCGCCGCGCACCTCCATGGCATCGCCGGTGACGCTGCGCGCGTCGCGGCAGGCGCGGAACTTCAGCAGCGGCGTCAGGATGCGCAGCAGCGGATAGGCGCCCGCCTCGCCGCCATCGCTGCGCGTCAGCGCCGCCGCGGCCTGGAACACCATGCTGCGCGCCGCTTCCGCCCGCACCAGCATCTTGCAGAGTTGCCGCTGCATCAGAGGCATCTCGACAAGCCGCTTGCCGAAGGCGACGCGCCGATGGGCGATGAACAGCGCCTCCGTCACGGCGCGGCGCATCATGCCGGCGGCGCGCACGCCGTTGGAGAGGCGGGAGTTGTTCACCATGTCGGCCATCTGCCGCATGCCCGCGCCCGGCTCGCCCACCAGCCAGGCCGTGGCGCCCTCCAGCGCGATCTCGCCGCTGGCCATGGACCTGGTGCCCAGCTTGTCCTTCAGCCGGACGATCCGGTAGCTGTTGCGGCGCCCGTCCGGCAGGTCGCGCGGCAGCAGGAACAGCGAGACGCCCTTGATGCCCGGCGGCGCCTCCTCCGGCCGCGCCAGCACCATGGCCAGCGCCGCGTCCGGGTTGCTGCAGAACCACTTCTGCCCGCTCAGCGCCCAGCTTCCGTCCGGCTGCCGCGCGGCGGTCACGCCGGTGGCGGCGATGTCGCTCCCCGCGCCCTGCTCGGTCATGAACATCGCGCCCTGCGCCAGCGCGTCGAGGTCCTGCGTGGTCAGCGCCTCCCGGTAGCGCTCCACCAGCGCCTCGTCGCCGAAGCGGCGCAGCGTGCGGGTCAGGCTGTCGGTCATGCTGACCGGGCAGCAGAGCCCGAACTCGGCCTGCACGAACAGATAGGTCAGCGCATACTTCGCCGCCGCCGGCAGCGGCTCCGGCCAGCCCAGCACGCCGCCGCGATGCGACATCGCCGCCAGCCCGAACGTGCCGAAGGCCAGCTGCTCCATGGCGCGATAGGCCGGGTGGTAGGCGATGCGCTGCACGTCCTCGCCGCGCCGGGTGCGGTGGTGCAGCACCGGCGGGTTGCGGTCCGCCTCGGCCGCCAGCGCCGCCAGCTCGCCGCCCGCCAAGGCCCCGAGACGTGCCAGATGCGGTTCCAGATGCGCCCGCAACCCGGGCGGCAGATAAAGCCCGAGCAGCGCGCCCAGCATCGGATCGGCACGGTAGAGGTCGAGGCCGTGGCTGTCGGGAATGGCCTCCGCGCCCGCAGGCGGCGCGGCGGCGACGGGGCGCGGATGCATGGCGCGTCTCCTCGGGCGGTTTCCGGTCGCTCCCTGGCCACTCTTCGCGCGGCGGTCTGCGGGCGCGCCGGCACGATAGGCCGCCCCTCAGCGCGAGGCCACCCCCTCCCCTTCCGTGTCCAGCGCCGGATCATTCGCCGCCGAGCCCAGGATATGCACCCGCACGCTGGCCGCCAGCGCCGCCGCGTCGCGCGCCCGCAGCGCGGCCAGGATCTCGCGATGCCCCTCGGCGCTGCGCCGCAGCGCGCGCGCCGAGGGCCAGAGCACCAGCGGCCAGAGCCGGGCACGGTCACGCGTCTCCGTCGCCACCTCCACCAGCGCGCGGTTGGGCGCGAAGCCGTAGAGCGTGTCGTGGAAGTCGAGGTTGGTGGCGCTCTGCTCGGTCATGGTGCCCTCGGCCACCGCGCGGTCGAAGGCGTCCGCCTTGGCTTCCAGCAGGCGCAGCGCCGCCGCGTCGATATGCGGCAGCGCGCTCACCGCCGCCTCCGCCTCCAGCAGCGCGCGCACCTCCAGCATGGCGCGCAGCCGCGCCCGGTCCGGTGTCGCGACGCGGAAGCCGCGGTTCGGCACGTGCTCCACCGTCCCTCGCAGCGCCAGCTCCGCCAGTGCCGCGCGCACGTCGAAGCGCGTGGCGCCCAGCCGCTCCTCCAGGTCCACCTGCCGCAGCCACTCGCCCGAGCGATGGGCGCCGGCGCGGATGGCGGCCGCGATCTCGGCGGCGAGGTGGCGCTTGGGGCGGGCGGGTCGGGCCATGCGGTGATCGTTCCCCGGCTGAAAGGGGGTTGCGCCGGGGACGGACCCCGGCCTAGCGTATTGGCGCCAATAATTGCGCCAAAGCGCGCCGGGGTCGAGGCCTGAAAGCGCCGCCGGCCCTGACAGGGAAGGAAACGCAGCATGATCCGGATCGGTCGCCGCACCGCCTTGGCCATTCCTGGCCTGATCCTGGCGGACCGCGCCCTTGCCCAGGGAGCCGGTGCCCCCGCCAGCTACCCGCAGGGCTACCAGGACGTCGTCAGCGCGGGCGAGAGGGAGGGCAGCCTCCTCGTCTATTCCATCATGTCGGCCGAGAACTGGCGGCCGGTGCTGGAGGGCTTCAGCAAGCGCTACCCGAAGATCAAGGTCGAGACGCTGGACCTGCCGAACTCGCGGGAGGTTTTCGAGCGCTATCTCGCCGAGCGCGGCACCAACAGCCGCACCGCCGACCTGCTGGCCACCGCCGACCCCTCCGGCTGGATCGAGTTCCAGCGGCGCGGCGAGGTGCTGCCCTACGAATCCCCCGAGGCCGCCGCCTGGCCCGCCTGGTCCAAGCCCTGGCCCGGCGTCTATACCGTCTCCTCCGACCCGCTGGTCTTCATCTTCAACAAGATGCTGGTGCCGGAGGCGCAGCAGCCCAAGAGCTTCGCGCAGTTCGTGCAGCTCGCGCAGGAGAACAAGAGCCGCTGGCGCAACAAGATCACCAGCTACGGCGCGCACAACGGCGGCTTCGGCTACTCGGCCAATTTCGGCTTCGTGCAGAAGCACGGCGACCAGGCCTGGGAGTGGTTCAAGGAGCTCGCCCCCGTGCAGCCGCGCTGGGAGCGCTCCGGCGGCCCGATGACGGAGAAGGTCACCTCGGGCGAATACGTCGCCGGCTGGTTCGTCTCCGCCATCACCTTCTGGCCGCGCCTGGACGATCCGGCGCGCGCCCGCATCCTGGGCTGGAACTTCATGAATGACGGCCAGCTCGTCATCCTGCGCGGCATGGCCATCCCGAAGGGAGCGAAGAACGTCAACGCCGCCAAGCTGATGATCGACTACCTCGCCTCGCCCGAGGGCCAGGCCGCCTTCGGCCGCGGCGGCCTCACCCCGGCGCACCCCGCGGTCAAGCCCGGCAGCGGCATCCGCCACACCTACAGCTCCATCGCCGAGGCCGTCGGCGGCGAGCAGAACATCGCCTATATCGACTACAAGCCCGAGATGCTGGAGCAGTACCAGCCCTTCATCGAACGCTGGAAGCAGGTCTACGGGGTGAGCTGAGCCGATGGACGCCGCCCTGCCGCGGGCGGAGGCGGCGCCCGCCCCGCCGCCCGCCTTTCCGCGCGAAATCCCCATCCAGTACGGCACCGCGCTGCTGGTCCTTGTGCTGGTGATCGCGCCGCTGCTGCCGGTGCTGCTGCAATCGCTGCTCGACGGCGCCCTCTACGAGAAGCACTACAACCTCACCCTCGGCAACTTCCTCCGCCTCGCCCGCACCGACGGCTTCGGCCTGGTGCTGCTCAACACCGCCATCCTGGCCGGGCTCACCACGCTGGTGGCGCAGGGCGTCGGCACCGTGGCCGCCATCCTGTTCGGCCGCACCGACCTGCCCTTCTCCCGCCTGCTCGGCGAACTTTTCCTCTGGCCGCTCTACCTCTCGGCGCTGGTGCTCTCCTTCGGCTGGTACGCGGTCTATGGCCCCTCGGGCTACCTGACGCTGCTCTGGCCCACGGAGTGGCTCGGCGACGCGCCCTGGAACCTCTATTCCTTGGGCGGCATGGCGGCCATCGCCGGCGTCTCGCAGGCGCCGCTGGCCTACATCTACTGCCTCTCCTCGGCGACGCTCACCGACCCGACGCTGGAGGAGGCCGCGCGCGTCTCCGGCGCCGGAACCGGGCGCACGCTCTGGCGTGTCACCCTGCCGCTGATGAAGCCGGCCATCGCCTACAGCGCCGTGCTGAACTTCACCATCGGCCTGGAGCTGCTCTCGGTGCCGCTGATCTTCGGCGACCCCGCCGGCATCACCGTGCTCACCACCTTCCTGTTCAACAACGGCGTCTCCTCGCCGCGGCCGGACCATGGCCTCGTCGCCACCGCCGCCGCGCTGATGCTGGTGGTGGTCTGCTTCCTGGTCTGGCTGCAGAACCGCATGCTCGGCAACACGCGCCGCTTCATCACCCTCGGCGGCAAGGCGACCCGCCCCCGCCCCTTCCGCCTCGGCGCGCTGCGCTGGCCGCTCTTCGCCCTCACCGCGCTCTACATCCTCGCCACCGTCGTCGCGCCGATCGGCATGCTGGTGCTGCGCGCCTTCACCAGCTTCCTTTCGCCGATGATCCCGATCTCCGAGGTGCTGACCCTCGGCAATTTCGCCAGCATCTTCGACTATCCGGTCTATTCCCGCGCCGTCTGGAACTCCTTCGTGGTCAGCCTGGTCGGCGGCGCGCTGGCGACGGCGCTGATCGGCCTCGTCGCCGTCATCGTCCACCGTTCGGAGTTCCGCTTCCGCGGCGCGCTGCATTATCTCGCGCTGTTCCCGCGCGCGGTGCCTGGCGTCGTGGCCGGCATCGGCTTCTTCTACGCCTTCGCCCTGTTGCCGGGGCTGGGGGCCATCCGCAACTCCATCTGGATCCTGGTGATCGCCTTCACCATGCGCTTCATCCCGACCGGCATCGGCGCCGTGGCGCCCATGCTGCTGCAGGTGAGCCCGGATCTCGACCGCGCCGCCCGCGTGCAGGGCGCCGACTGGTGGACCACCAGCCGCCGCATCGTCCTGCCGCTGATGCGCCCGGCGCTGGTCGGCTGCTTCACCGTCCTCTTCATCTCCTTCTTCAAGGAGTACTCCACGGCGATCTTCCTCTTCGCGCCCGGCAGCGAGGTCATCGGCACCGCGCTGCTGCAACAATGGGTGCAGGGCGAGGTCGGCATGGTCGCGGCGCTCGCCACCATCCAGGTGGCGGTGATCGCCGTCTGCGTCGCCGCCGTGCGCGGCCTCTTCGGGGTGAAACTGCATGGCTGACCTCCTCATCGAGGGCCTGACCAAGCGCTTCGGCGGCGTCACCGCCGTGGACAATGTCAGCCTCCACGTCGCCGACGGCGAGTTCGTCACCCTGCTCGGCCCTTCCGGCTGCGGCAAGTCCACCACCCTTGCCGCCGTGGCTGGCCTGGACCGCGCCGATGGCGGCCGCATCCAGGTGGGCGACACCGTCTATTTCGACGCCGCGCGCGGCCTCTACCGCCCGCCCGAGGCGCGCAGCTGCGGCCTCGTCTTCCAGAGCTACGCGCTCTGGCCGCACATGACGGTGGCCGACAACGTCGCCTTCCCCCTCACCCTCCGCAAGGTTCCCGGCCCCGAGCGCAAGCGCCGCATCGAGGAGGTGCTGGCCCTGGTGGAAATGGAACGCTACGCCGCCCGCTACCCGCACGAACTCTCGGGTGGCCAGCAGCAGCGCGTCGCCCTCGCCCGCACGCTGGTCTATCACCCCGCCATCCTGCTGCTCGACGAGCCGCTCTCCAACCTCGACGCCAAGCTGCGCGACCGCGCCCGCGCCTGGCTCGGCGAGCTGCGCACCCGCCTCAGGCTCACCACCATCTACGTCACCCACGACCAGATCGAGGCGCTGGCGCTCTCCGACCGCATCGTGGTGATGAACGGCGGCCGCATTGCCCAGGTCGGCGCGCCGCAGGAGATCTACGACCATCCCGCCGACCCCTTCGTGGCCGACTTCATCGGCACCACCAACTTCCTCCCCGCCCGCGTGCTCACCGGCGCGCCGGAGGGCGGCAAGGCGGTGCTGGAACTGGCCGACGGCCAGCGCCTGGAGGTGCGGGCCGAGCGCCCCGCCACCGCCGGCAGCCGCGTCACCCTGGCCTACCGCCCGGAGCAGATGCGGATCGCCGCAGAGGGGGCGACTGGCGCCACCGATGGCGGCGCCGTGCTGCGGACGCGGATCACCAGCCGCGCCTATGTCGGCGGCCTCTGGCAGGTCGGGCTCGACCTCGCCGGCGCGCCGCTGCGCCTGGAGACCCGCCAGCCCCCGCGCGGCGAGGAGTTGCACCTGTGGCTGCCCCAGGCGGGCGGCATCCTGTTCCGAGGAGGCGCCGATGCCGCCGCTTGACACCCCCGGCGAGGGCCTGCCCCGCGCCGACTACACCCCCGGCGTCCGTGGCCCGCTCTCCGGCGTGCGCGTGCTCGACCTCTCGCGCCTGGTCGCCGGCAACACGCTGACCCAGCACCTCGCCGATTTCGGCGCCACGGTGGACAAGGTGGAGCCGCGCGACGGCGACACCCTGCGTGGCTGGCGCGTCAAGGGCGTCGAGACCGCCTGGAAGGTGCATGGCCGTGGCAAGCGCAGCCTCTGCCTCGACTTCCGCCACCAGGACGCCATTCCGCTGATCCGCCGCCTCGTCCCCGGCGCCGCCATGCTGGTGGAGAGCTTCCGCCCCGGCACGCTGGAGGCCATGGGCCTCGCCCCCGAGGAGCTGCTGCGCCTGGAGCCGCGCCTCGTCATCGTCCGCATCTCCGGCTGGGGCCAGGACGGCCCCTATTCCCGCCGCCCCGGCTTCGGCACGCTGGTCGAGGGCTTCGCCGGCTTCGCCGAGATGAACGGCTTCGCCGACCGCGAGCCGGTGCTGCCGCCGATGTACCTGGCCGACACCATCGCCGGCCTCACCGGCGCCTTCGCCGCCATGGCGGCGCTCCGCGAGGTGGAGGTCAACGGCGGCCAGGGCCAGGTGATCGACCTGCCCCTGCTCGACCCGCTGTTCACAGCCCTCGGGCCGCAGGCGGCCAACTACCGCCTCACCGGCAAGACCAAGCCGCGCACCGGCAGCCGCTCCACCGGCGCCGCGCCGCGCAACGTCTACCGCACCTCGGACGATGGCTGGGTCTGCCTCTCCGCCTCCACCCAGGGCATGGCCGAGCGCGTGCTGCGCTCGATCGGCCGCGCCGACCTGGTGGACGACCCGCGCTTCCGAACCAACGAGCAGCGCGTCGCGCATGGCGAGGAGCTCGACGCCATCATCGGCGCCTTCGTCGGCCAGCGCACGCTCGCCGAGAACGTCGCCTTCTTCGAGGAGGCCGAGGTCACCATCGGCCCGGTCAACGACATCACCCGCTTCATGGCCGACCGCCACGTCAGGGCCCGCGCCCTGCTCGCCGAGTACCCGGACGAGGACATGGGCCGGTTCCCCATGCACGCCGTCTCCTCGCGCCTCTCCGGCACGCCCGGCGCCATTCGCGCCCCGGCGCCGCGCCTCGGCCAGCACAGCCGCGAGATCCTTTCCGGCCAGGGCCTCACCGAGGCCGAGATCGAGGCGGCGCTCGCCTCCGGCCTTGTTTCCGCGCCCCAGGAGGCCACCCCATGAAGCCCGCCCCGCACCCCGTTTGGCGCTCCGGCCTCTTCGTCCCCGTCAACGTCGAGCGCTTCCTGGCCAAGGCCGGCGAGCGCGGCGCCGATGCCATCCAGCTCGACCTGGAGGACAGCATCGCCCCCGCCGACAAGCCCGAGGCCCGGCGCAAGGTGGAGGCGGCCGTCGAGCGCCTGCGCCGCGAGGCGCGCTCGGACATCCTGGTGCGCATCAACCAGCCGCTCGACGATGCGGTGCGCGACCTGGAGGCCGCCGTGCTGCCCGGCGTCGCCGCCATCATGGTCACCAAGGTCGAGGGGCCCGACCATCTCCGCCTGCTGGACGAGCTGGTCTCCCGGCTGGAGCAGAAGCGCGGCCTCCCGGAGGGCGGCATCCGCTTCCTCGGCCTGATCGAGGCGCCCGGGCCGCTCGCCCAGGCCCATGCCATCGCCCGCGCCACGCCGCGCCTGGTCGGCCTCTCGCTGGGGGCCGAGGATTACGCCACCGCCATCGGCGGCGAGCCCACGCCCGAGGTGCTGCTGATGCCCAAGCAGCAGATCCTGCAGGCCGCCACCGCCGCCGGCCTCATGCCCATGGGCACCATCTCGACCGTGGCCGACTATTCCGACATCCCCGCCTATACCGAGGTGGTGCGCCGCTCGGCGGCCTTCGGCTTCGTCGGCGCCTCGGCCATCCATCCCGCGCAGATCCCGGCGCTGAACGCCGGCTTCAGCCCCTCGCCCGAGGCCGTGGCCCGCGCCGAGCGCATCGTCGCCGCCGACCGCGAGGCCGCCGCCCAGGGGCGCGGCTCCTTCGCGCTGGACGGCAAGATGATCGACATCCCCATCGTCCAGCGGGCGGAAAGGCTGCTGGCCCGGGCGAGGGCCATCGCGGCGCGGGAAGGAAAGTAGGATCGCTGCGGCGAAACTGGCTGCCCGCCTGAAGCGGGCAAGCGCGCATCTGCGCGGACCAGGCGGTTCCTTCCTCAGGAAAAAGCACGGCCTAGTCGGCGCAGATGCCGGCTCAGGGCACCTTCACCTTCTCCGCGGCGAGGCGCGTCAGGATGCGCAGCATCGGACTTCCCTTCGGACTGCCGGTGACGGGCAGCCCGTTCGCCTTTTCGAAGCCCTCGATAGCTCCCCGCGTCATCGGCCCAACCACGCCGTCGCTCTTTCCAGGATCATGGCCCGCCGCCCGGAGATAGTCCTGGAGCATGCGGTAGTTTCCCTTCTGCACCTCGACCACGAGCTGGTTGTACATATCGTCCGCGAGCTGCTTCCGCTTCTCCTCATCCCGATTGAAGATCATCGTGTAGCCGCTCTGCCCGGCTTCCATGATCTTCTTGGCAGCCTCCGCGGCATCCCCCGTCACGACCAGGATGGTGCCGATCGCACCCACGGCAACGCTTGCGACCTTGATGCGGTGCCGTACCTTCGTGGAGCCGGGGTGGACTTCGACCACCTCAAAGGAAAGATAGGACGTTCCTGCCGTGTAGCGGCTGGTGAACGGGTTCTGCCAGAAAAGCCGCAGCTCCTCCTCCGTGATGCGGAAGACGCGGTGCGTCTGGTCTAAGAAGACGAACGGGGCCGAAGCTTCGCCCCGCAATGTGCTTTCCACAGCAGCGCTGAGAAGCCCATCGAGGCGGTGGACGATCGTGGCGACGAGGCCAAGCTCCAGGGCGATGCGGCCGGTCGAATGCGCCACATCAGCGACGTGCGAGCCCGCGGCGAATTCCTGCCCGCGCCGGACCGCGAATTGCAGCGTATAGCCATGCTCAAGCTCGACATCGACCGGCATCTCCGGCGAAAACCACGCAGCCGGGCTCTGCGGCATGAAGAGCCTGTCCGCAAGCTGCGAGGCATCGACGACCAGATCGACGGTTCCGGGAAGCGCGATAGCATCGCTGGCCAGGTTTGCGGTCGCCCCATGGCTCTCACCCATCGTGTCCTCCCAGATCAGCGACGCCTGTTTGTTTTGATTCCGAATCAATACTGTGGCGGCTCTCCGCCTGCAACATCCGCGGCCACTGGCGGCATCGGCTTTCCTTCGCGCTGCCGGCGAGGTGCCTTCATCGCCGTGACGCGCGCGGCTGGCAGGAGCGCCACGTACAGCCCGCGCCTCGGGCGATCCCGGGGATCGAGGCGAGGCTCGGGCCATGAAAAAAGCCCGGGAAGAACATCTCCCCGGGTCCAATCTTGCTGCTGCGCGGCCGCGGGCCGCCGCGTCGGCCAGTCCGGCCCTCAGGCCGTGACCGGCGCCTTGACCACGCTGGTCCAGCCATGCGGGTCCGGCGCACGGCCGTACTGGATGGCGGTGATGGCGTCATAGAGCTTCTGCGTCAGCGCCCCGGTCTGGCCCTGGCCGATGCGGATCGTCTCGCCCTTGTAGCCCAGCTCGCCCACCGGCGAGACCACCGCCGCCGTGCCCGTGCCCCACATCTCGCGCAGGGTGCCGTCGCGCCCGGCCTGCATCACCTCGTCGATGCTGACCTTGCGCTCGGACACCTTGTGGCCCCAGTCGCGCAGGAGCTGCAGGATGGAGTTGCGGGTCACGCCGTCCAGGATGGTGCCGGCCAGCGGCGGGGTGATCACCTCGTCGCCGATCCGCATCATGATGTTCATGGTGCCGACCTCGTCGATCCACTTCCGCTCGACGCCATCCAGCCACAGCACCTGCGTGTAGCCGGCGCGCTCGGCCTCCTGCTGCGCCGAGAGCGAGGCCGCGTAGTTGGCCGCCGTCTTGGCCTCGCCGAGCCCGCCCTGCACCGCGCGCACATGCGTGTCGGTGGCCAGGATGCGCACCGGCTTCACGCCTTCCTTGTAGTAGGCGCCCACCGGCGAGCAGATGACGAAGTAGGTGTAGCTGTGCGCCGGGTGCACGCCGAGCATCACGTCCGTCGCGATCACCGTCGGGCGGATGTAGAGCGAGGTGCCGGGCGACGAGGGCACCCACGCATGGTCGGCCGCGACAATTGCTTCGAAGGAGCGGCGCACCAGGCCAGGGTCCATCTCGGGGATGCAGAGCGCGCGGGCGGACTTGTTCAGCCGCTCCGCATGCCGCTGGGCGCGGAACAGGCGAATGGCGCCGTCGGCGCCGCGAAAGGCCTTCAGCCCGTCAAAGATCGCCTGGCCGTAGTGCAGCACCGAGGTCGCGGGGTCGAGCGTCAGCGGGCCGTAGGGCACCACGCGCGGGTCGTGCCAACCCTTCCCCTCGATGTAGTCCATGACGAACATATGGTCGGTGAAGACCTTGCCGAAGGAGAGCGAGGCATCCGCCGGCCGCGTGTTGGGGGTACGGGTCCGGGTCAGGCTGATCGGCGTTTCGCTGGGTGCGGTCATGGCGCTTTCGCTCGCAGTTTTGTTGCGCGTTGCCCCCATCCTACCGCAATAGCCGTTCGCCTTGGAGCCCTCGCACTTAACATTCCACCCATGCGCCCTGGTTCTGATAGGTCAGCCTTGCTGCCGGTTGCCGGCGTCCGGGACGCACCTGTCACCGCGGCGGGGAGCCCGGGGGAGCAGTGGGCGGCGGCGCCCCCTGGCCGACATCCTGGTGCCGCGGCGGCCGCGCCTTCACCGCGGCCTCGTTCACCTCGATCCCCCAGCCCGGCCCCTGGGGCAGCAGCATCATGCCGTCCTCGATCACCGGCGCGCCGGTGAAGAACTCGTCCCGCCAGGCCACGCTGTCGATGTCGATCTCCATCACCCGGAAGTTCGGCACCGCCGCGCAGAAATGCGCGCTCATGACGCTGGAGAGATGCCCGTAGAAGTTGTGCGGCGCGACGTTCATCTCATAGACATCGGCCATGGCGGCGATCTTCAGCGACTCCCAGAAGCCGTTCCAGACCACGTCGATGATCGCCACGTCCATCGCATAGGCCTCGAAGAACGGCTTGAAGTCGCGCCGCTCGCAGAGGGTCTCGCAGGAGGCCACCGGGCAGGGCGCCGCGCGACGGATCAGCGCCAGCGAGGCCGCGTCATGCGTGTCCACCTCCAGCCAGGCGAGGTTCACCGGCGCCAGCGCCTCGGCGATGCGGATTGCCCCCTCGGTCTTGAAGTGGAAGTTGATGTCCAGCATCACGCCCATCTCCGGCCCGGCGCCCTCGCGCAGGGCCATGGCCGTGTCATGGGCGGCGCGCAACACGCGCGGCTCCCAGTTCAGTTCCGGAAAGCCCGGCCCGTGCCCGAAGCCGGGCCGGTAGCTCGCCAGCCCGCCCTTGCCGTCCGGCATCAGCGTGTTGGTCTTGAGCCCACGGAAGCCGCGCCGCCGCACCTCCTCCCCGAGCCGCGAAAGGTCCTCGTAGCTGCGCACCTGCGGCACGCCGGTCATCGCCTCCGGCCAGCGCGCGCGGTAGCTGCCGCAATGCGACCAGTAGACCGGGATGCGCTCCCGCACCGCGCCCCCGAACAGGGCGTGAACCGGCACCCCCAGCGCCTTGCCCTTGATGTCGAGCAGCGCGTTCTCGATCGCCGCCAGGGCCTGCCGGTTCAGCCCGCCGCGCGACTGCACGGTCTTCACGTGCAGCGTGCGGCCGATCCACTCCACCCGCATCGGGTCCATGCCGATGATGGCGGGCGCCAGCGCCTCGATCACCTGGGTGAGCCCGGCGCTGCCGAAGTCCTGGTTGTACTCCGACCAGCCCACGACCCCGTCGGCGGTGGTGATCTTGAGGAAGGAGAAGGTCCGCCATCCCGCATCGCAGGACATGGTCTCCACGCGCTCGATCCTCATGGCGTTCCTCCCCCTTTCCCGTTGTTGCGCCGGGCTCAGACCACGGCGGTCGGCGGCTCCCGCCCGTCGAAATGCGCCGCCAGGTTGGCCAGCACCAGCTCGCCCATGGCGATCCGCGTCTCGAAGGTGGCGCTGGCGCGGTGCGGCTGCAGCACGACGTTGTCCATCCGCCACAGCGCCTCCGGCACCTTGGGCTCGTCCACGAAGACGTCGAGCCCCGCCCCGGCGATCCGCTTGCCCTCCAGCGCCGCCACCAGCGCCGGCTCGTCCACGATGCTGCCACGCGCCACGTTGATCAGGATGCCCTCGGGCCCGAGCGCCTCCAGCACCGCCGCGTTGACCACCCCGCGGGACTGCGGGCCGCCGGCCGCCGCCACCACCAGGATCTCCGCCCATTCCGCCAGCGCCGCGAGATCGGGCACCCGCCGGTAGTGCACGCCCGGGATTTCCGTCACGTCGGTATAAGCGATGGGCATGCCGAAGCCCTCCGCCCGCTTCGCGACGGCGCGCCCGATCCGCCCCAGCCCGACGATGCCGAGCTTCTTCCCCGTCACCTTGCGCGCCAGCGGCAGCCCCTGCCGCCCCCAGAGCCCCTGCCGCACGTAGCGGTCGGACTGGCAGATCTGCCGCGAGGTCGCCAGCAGCAGCGCCATGGCCATGTCCGCCACGTCGTCGGTCAGCACGTTGGGCGTGGTGGTGACGCGGATGCCCTGGGCGCGCGCGTAGTCGAGATCCACCGCGTCGGTGCCGATGCCGTTCACCGCGACGATGCCGAGATGCGGCAGCCGCTCCATCAGCGCCCGGCTGGCCCCCGTGACGCCTCCCGTCACGATGCCGCGAACGCGGGGCCCGACCTCCGCCAGGAAGGCTTCCTTGTCCCCGGCCTGGGCCAGGCGATGCACGGTGTAGTCGGCATCCAGCCGCGACTCCAGTTCCGGCATCATCGCGCCGATCAGCAGCACCTCAGGCTTCATCGCTCATTTCCTTCCCATGACCCGTGGCGACTCAGCGCGAGCCGCCATTGACCATGAAGCATTGCTTGGTGATCAGCCGGCTGTCATCCGAGGCGAGGAACAGCGCGAGCCGGGCGATCTCCTCCGGCTCGATGGCATCGGGAATGCATTGCCGCGCCCGCATCTCGGTGATCCGCCGCGCGTCCTGGAACCACAGCGCCCGCTGCCGCGGCGTGATCACCATGCCCGGCGCGATGGCGTTCACCCGGATGCGGTCCGGCCCGACCTGCCGCGCCAGGGAGTTGGTGAAGCCCACCACCGCCGCCTTGGCCGCGCTGTAGGCCTGCATCTCCGCCGCCCCGTTCATCCAGGCGACGGAGGACATGTTGATGATCGAGCCCCCGCCCAGCTCCCGCATCTGCGGCACCACCGCCTGCGCGGCGAAGAAGGCATGGCGGAAGTTCACCGCCATCATCCAGTCGAAGCTCTCCTCCGTCACCTCGGCGAAGTCCTGCCGCTGGTCGTTGGCGGCGTTGTTCACCAGCACGGCGGCCGGCCCGCGCGCCTCGCGGATGCGCGCCATGGCCGCCTTCAGCGCCGGGATGTCGGTCAGGTCGCAGGGCACGAAGAGCGGCTCCGCCGCCCCCTCGGCGGCGAGCGCCTCGGCCAGCGCCGCCCCCTCCTCCGCCTGCCGGTCCAGGAAGGCCACGCGCGCCCCCTGCCCGGCGAAGCCGCGCACGAAGGCGGCGCCGATGCCGCTCGCCCCGCCCGTCACGATGACGAGCCTTCCCTCGATCCCCGCGTAGCGCGAGGCGCTCACCCCCGTCATGCGATCAACTGCTCCGTCGCTGGGTCGAAAAGGCAGATGCGGCGCGTGTCCACCGCGAAGCGCGCGGCGCCGCCCACCACGGGGCGCACATCCGGTGCCACCCGGCCGAGCACCGGCTCGCCGCCGAGCCGCATCATGACGATGGTCTCCGCCCCGGTCGGCTCGGTCATCTCCACCGGCGCCTCCAGGGTGGAGAAGCTGCCCTCCTCCGCCCCGAAGCGCCGGCCGGCCTCGGCGATCGCCTCCGGCCGGATGCCCAGCACCACCTCGCGGTTCCGCCAGCCCGGCGGCGGCCCGCCCTCGGCCGGCAAGGTCAGGCGAATCTCGTCCGGCCGCCCGGCGCCGATCACCGCCACCGGCCGCTCACCCCCCACCAGCCGCGCGGCCACCGTGTTCATCGGCGGCGCCCCCATGAACCGCGCGACGAACAGGTTGGCCGGCCGGTTATAGACCGTGTCCGGATCGGCGAACTGCTGCACCGCGCCCTGGTGCATCACCGCGATGCGCGTGGCCATCGTCATCGCCTCGATCTGGTCATGCGTCACATAGACCATGGTGGCGCCGATGCGCCGGTGGAGCTGCTTGATCTCCATCCGCATCTCGACGCGCAGCTTGGCGTCGAGGTTGGAGAGCGGCTCGTCGAACAGGAACAGCAGCGGGTCGCGCACCAGCGCGCGTCCCATCGCCACGCGCTGCCGCTGCCCGCCCGAGAGCTGCGCGGGCTTGCGCTCCAGCAGCGCCTCGATCTGCAACAGCCGCGCCGTGCGCGCCAGGGCCTCGGCCTGCTGCCGCTTCGGCACGCCGCGGCACTCCATGCCGAAGGTGATGTTCTGCCGCACCGTCATGGTCGGGTAGAGCGCGTAGGACTGGAACACCATGGCGATGTCCCGGTCCTTGGGCGGCACCCGCGTCACCACCCGCCCGGCGATCTCGACATCCCCCGCATCCGGCTGCTCCAGCCCGGCGACGATGTTGAGCAGCGTGGACTTGCCGCAGCCCGAGGGCCCGACCAGCACGATGAACTCGCCGCTCTCGGCCGCGATGTCGATGCCCTTCAGCACCTCCTGCGCCCCGAACCGCTTTCGCACCCCCCGGATCACCAGCGCGGACATCCGGCTTCCTCCTGTTCTCTGGTGGACCGATTCACGGCAGCGCCGACCGGGCCACTACTTCACCGCGCCGGCTGTCAGCCCACGCAGGAAGTACTTTCCCCCAAACAGATAAACCAGCAGCGTCGGCAGCGCGGCGAGCAGCACCGCCGCGCTCTGCACCCCGTATTGCGGCGCCTCGCTGACCGAGACGCTGAGCGCGATCAGCGCCGCCGTCACCGGCTGCTGCGGGCCGGAGGTGAAGGTCACGCCGTAGAGGAACTCGTTCCAAATATGCGTGAACTGCCAGATCACCGTGACGATCAGGATCGGCGGCGAGAGCGGCAGCACGATGCGCCAGAAGATGCGGAAATACCCGGCGCCGTCGATCCGCGCCGCCTTCAGCAGCTCGGCGGGGATGGCGACGTAGTAGTTGCGGCAGAACAGCGTGGTGAAGCTGATGCCCTGCACCACATGGATCAGCACCAGGCCGGAGATGCTGTTGGTCAGCCCGAGCTCGCGCAGCACCAGCACCCAGGGGATCAGCTTCATCTGCTCCGGCAGAAAAACGCCGAGCGTCACCAGCCCGAACACCCAGTTGTCGCCGCGGAAGCGCCACAGCGCGACCGAATAGCCGTTCAGCGCGCCGAGCAGCGTTGAGATGATGGTCGCCGGCACCACCAGCAGGAAGGAGTTCCACATGTAGGGCGCGATGCCGGCGCAGGTCTGCGCGATGCAGTAGCTGCCCCAGGCGCGGCTGAAATTGTCGAACGCCAGCTCGCGCGGCCAGCCGATGACGGAGGTGGCGCCGATATCCTGCGCCGTGCGCACCGAGTTCAGCACCACCACCACCAGCGGCGCGAGGTAGAAGACCGCGAACACCGCCAGCACGGCATAGACCACCCCGCGCCCGAGCGGGTTGCGCGCCCCCGGCGCCAGGGCGGCCGCCTTCGCCTCAGCCATGCCGCGCCTCCCGGCGCTTGCGCCAGCGCGCATAGGCGAAATAGGGCAGCAGCACGACGAGGAGCGAGAGCAGCAGCATCACCGCCGCCGCCGCGCCGCGCCCGAGCAGCCCGCGCTGGAACATCAGGTCATAAACCACGAGCGTCGGCAGTTGCGTCGCCAGCCCCGGCCCGCCGCCGGTCAGCGCCCGCACCAGGTCGAAGGTCTTGATGGCGAATTGCAGCAGGATCACCAGCACGGCGATGAAGATCGGCCCGATGCAGGGCAGCACCACCCGCCGGTAGATCCGCCACGGCCCGGCGCCGTCGATCTGCGCCGCCCTATAGAGGTCGGCATCCACCGAGCGGATGCCGGCCAGGAACAGCGCCATGGCGAAGCCCGAGGCCTGCCAGGCGCCCGCGATGACGATGGTGTAGATCGCCATCTCCCGGTCCACCAGCCAGTCGAAGCGGAAGCCCGCCCAGCCGAAGCCGCGCACCAGGTGCTGGATGCCGATGCCCGGGTTGAGCAGCCAGGCCCAGACCGTGCCGGTGACGACGAAGGAAACCGCCATCGGGTAGAGGAAGATGGTGCGGAACAGGTTCTCCGCGCGGATGCGCTGGTCGATCAGCACCGCCAGCAGCAGGCCGAGCGCCGTGGTCAGCAGCACGAAGCCGCAGCCGTAGATCACCAGGTTGCTGTAGGCGATCTTCCAGTTCCGCGAGTTCAGCACCGAGACGTAGTTCTGCACCCCCACCCAGTCGTATTCCGGCAGCAGGGTGGAGGGCGTGAAGGAAATCCAGGTGGTGTAGGCGGTGAAGCTCACCACGTGCAGCACGCTGACCAGCAGCGGCGGCCAGAGCACCAGATGCGGCGCAAGGCGGCCGAGCCAGCCACGCCAGCGCGCCGGCGCCGGGCGTGCCAAGGGTGGCACCCCGGCCACGGCGGCGGTGCCGGCCGGCATCGCCGCCTCCCCCAGGCCGGGGCGAGGCGGCAGGGAATCGGCCTCCGCCCGCATGGCTCAGCGCGCGCTTTCCACCGCCTCGGCCAGCCGCTGCCGGCCCTGCTCGGGCGTCACGGCCTTGTTGTGCACGTACTCCGTCAGCACGTCGATCATCGCGGCGGTGAGCTGGTTGGACTGCGCCATGTTGTGCGCCAGGCTGAGCACCGCCTGATTGGCCTTCACCGACTCGTTCAGCGAGCGCGCCGCCTCCCGCTGCCCTTCCGACCAGCCCTCGCCCGAAAGGTCCATGTCCGTCCGCACGGGGATGGAGCCGGTGGTCTTCGAGTACATCTCCTGCACCCGCTTGCTCATCACCAGCTTGGCGAACAGCTTCTGTCCGGCCTGCAGGTCCGGCTCCTTGCTGCGCCAGAAGATGAAGGCGTCGGCGTTCAGCACGAAGGCGGGCTTGCCGTTGTCCACCGGCGCCTGGCCGATCATGTAGTCGCCCGCGTCGAAGCCGTTGTGCCGGATCACGCCCTGCGCCCAGCCGCCCATCATCAGCATGCCCATCTCGCCCTTGATGAAGCGCGGCAGGAACACGCTGTAGTGCTGCCCGGCGACGGCCGGGTCCATCCAGTTGGCGAAGCGGCGCAGCTGCTGGAAGGCGGCCAGCACCTCCGGCCCGCGCAGCGCGTCGTCGTCCAGCTCCATGATGGCCTTGCGGTAGGCGGCGGGGCTGATGCCGGCCAGCGCGATCTCGAACTTCATGCCGTCATCCCAGCGGATGCCGCCATTGGCCACGGGCGTGATGCCCTCCGCCTGCATCTTGCCGGCCAGCGCGTTGAACGCCTCCCAGGTGGTCGGCAGCTCGGTGGCGCCCACCCTGGCCATCGCCTTGCTGGAGACGAAAAGCGTGTTGGTGCGGTAGATCTGCAGCGGCAGCGCGATCCACTTGCCCTGCGGCTTGTGCAGCTTCGCCAGGTCCGGCGCCACCACCTCCTCGTAGCCGGCGGCCTTCACCTCCTCCGTCAGGTCCACCGTCGGCGCGATGCGCGACCAGGCGGCGATCTCCGGCCCCTTGAGCTGCGAGGCCGCCGGCGGGTTGCCGGCCAGGATGTCGGCGCGCAGCTTGTTCATCATCTCCGTGGTGAAGCCCGGCACCGGGCTGTGCTGCCAGACGCCGCCCTCCTGCTCGAAGACGCGGCCGAGCGCGGTGATGGCGGCGCCGTCGCTGCCTGCGCTCCATTGCGAGATCAGCGTCAGGCGCGGCTTCACGCTTCCCTGGGCGCGCGCGAGGTGCGGCGCGGCGAGCAAGCTGGCGGCACCCGCCATCAGGCCGCGGCGGTCAATGGTGAACATGCTTCCCTCCCCTTCGGCCGACCTGCCTCGCGGCCGGCGGTGCTGGTCACGCGGAGCGGCCCGCCGGCGGGCGGGCCTCGGGGTGTCACGTCCCGGAGGTGTTTCTGGTCATGGCCGTCTCGTCTCCCTGGCGGCCCCGTGGCGTCGCCGCGCCGGGGCTGGTCCTTGTTTCTTGTTTCGTTGCGAGGTAGATTTGATCATATCGACAATCGGGTCAAGGCCGGAATGACCCCGCCCGGGGGTGGCCCCTGGCCCGCGCAGCAAGGACGCTCCCGTGCCCAGCGCGCCCCTGCCCGACGCCGCGGAAGCCGACCCCGCCCTTGGCCGCACCATCTACCAGCGCGTCCATGAGCGGCTGCGCAACGACATCCTCGCCGGCCGCATCCCCCCCGGTGGCCGGCTGAAGATCGCCGAGCTCGCGCGGCTGTATGGCCTCAGCCAGATGCCGGTGCGCGAGGCGCTGCAGCAGCTCCAGGGCGAGGGGCTGGTCATCCTTTCCCCCAACCGGGGCGCCCGCGTGCGGGCGATGGACGCCGCCTTCATCCGCAGCCTGTTCGACATCCGCGAGGCGCTGGAAGGCTTTCTCACCCGCCAGGCCGCCACGCGCGTCACGCCCGCGGTGATCGAGCAGCTGCGCGGCATCCAGCGCCGCTACGACGCGGCGGTGGAATCCGGCGAGCTGCGGGCCTGCAGCGCGCTGAACCGCGCCTTCCACGAGGCCATCCTGCGCGCCGCCGGCAACGCGGAAGCGATCCGCCTGCTCAACCAGCACACCGCGCTGATCATCGCACTGCGCGGCCGCGCCGGCTACGCGCCCGGCCGCCTCGCCGCCATCCGGCAGGAGCACTGGGCGCTGGTCGAGGCGCTGGCACGTGGCGACGGCGCGGCGGCGCAGCGCATCCACGCCGCCCATGTCCGCCGCGCCGCCGCGGACATGCTGGCCATGTTGCGCGCGACCGCACCGGCCGGCTGCGATGCCACCCCGACTGCACGGCGCGCGGCGGGCGGATGAACGCGTCGCGGCCGCCGGCGAGGGGAGGTGCGTGGAGGAGCATCCTGTCAGAACGCCGCGCCGACCTCCGACGCGCCCGCTGGTTCCGCGGCGGCGATGCCGACCCTCAGCCCAGCGTGAAGGCCTCGTGCACCGCCGACTGCACGGCGCCGCCGAGCACCGCGCCACCGCCCGCCACATGCACCCAGTCGCCGATCGCCACCGCCGCCACCGCGTGGCGCGGCGTCGGCATCGGCGCATGGCTCATCCAGGTGTCGGCTTGTGGATCATAGCTTTCCATCTGCCCATAGACGCGCGCCTCCACCGTCCGCCCGCCCTCGATGATGCCGCCCTCGCCCCCCATGCAGAAGAAGCGGTCGCGATAAGCAACCATGCCGTGCCCCGAGCGCGGCGTCGGCAGCGGCGCCCGCTCCTCCCAGGTGTCGCGCTGCGGCAGGTAAACATGGTGCAGCCCGGTGTTGTACTGGAAGGTGTTGAACCGCCCGCCGGCGACATGGATGCCCCCCTCATGCGTCACGCAGCCGACATGATCGCGCGCGCCGGGCAGCGGCCGCCGCAATGCCCATTTGTCGGCCGCCGGGTCGTAGACCTCGTGCCAGCCGATGCTCGCCCGCTCGCTCGCGGGGTCGGTGGCGCCGCCGATCAGGTGCAGCGCGTCGCCCAGCATCACCGCCGCCGCCGCGCCGCGCGGCCGGGGCAGCGGCGCGATGGCCCGCCAGCGGTCCTCCGCCACGTCATAGGCGAAGGCCTTGTCGTCGCAGGCCCGGTTCTGCTCGACGAAGCCGCCCAGCGCATAAACCACGCCGCGATGCGCCACCACCGCCACATGGTTGGCCCCGCGCGGCAGCGGCGCCGCATCGTACCAGCGGTCCTGCGCGGGGTCATAGACGGTGTGATAGGCGCGGTTGACCCGCCCCTCCCCATAGCCGCCCACCACGTGCATGCGTCCCTCCCAGGCGGCGGCCCAGGCCATCTCGCTGCGCGGGATCGGCATCTCGGCACGGCCTTCCCAGCGCCCCGGCGGCCCCGGCGGCGCCGGGCTCGCGATCACCCGCTGCGCCTCCTGCTGCTGCGTCAGGTGGTGCGGCGCGCCGCCCTGCGGCAGGGAATGGAAGCGATCCGGCGAGGGCGGCAGCGGCCGCAGCCCCGGCTGCTGGGCATGGCTCGCCGCCGGCGCCCCCAGCAGGGCGGCCCCGGCACCAAGCAGATGGCGGCGCCTCATCTCGTCTCCCTCCCGCAACGGACGTGCCGACGCTAGCGCAGCGGGCGGGCCGGAGGGAAACCCTCTTTTCCCGCCTTCTTCTCCCGCTCCGACAACGCTTGCGCCGCTCAGGCGCTATAGCGGTTGCACAGGCAGGGAGCCGCCCCCGATGCTCAATCTCTGGTACAAGAACGCCGTCATCTATTGCCTCGACGTCGAGACCTTCATCGACTCGAACGGCGATGGCGTGGGCGACTTCCGTGGCCTGGCCGACCGCCTCGACCATATCGAGGCGCTCGGCGCCACCTGCCTCTGGCTGCTCCCCTTCCATCCTTCCCCGAACCGCGACAACGGCTACGACATCACCGACTACTACAACGTCGATCCGCGCCTCGGCACGCTGGGCGACATGGTGGAGTTCATGCAGGCGGCCCAGGACCGCGGCCTGCGCGTCATCGTCGATCTCGTGGTCAACCACACCTCGATCGACCATCCCTGGTTCCAGGAAGCGCGGCGGGACCGCAACTCGCCACGCCGCGACTGGTACGTCTGGTCCGACACCAAGCCCAAGGACGCCGACAAGGGCATGGTCTTTCCCGGCGTGCAGGAAAGCACCTGGACCTACGACAAGGTGGCCGGCGCCTGGTACATGCACCGCTTCCTCAAGCACCAGCCCGACCTCAACATCACCAACCCCGCGGTGCGCGAGGAGATCCAGCGCATCATGGGGTTCTGGCTGCAGATGGGCGCCTCCGGCTTCCGCATCGACGCCGTGCCCTTCCTGATCGAGTACCGCGACCAGCAGGCGCCGAAGGGGCGGCGGGACCCGCACCGCTACCTCAACGAGATGCGCGAGTTCCTGTCCTGGCGGCAGGCCGAGGCCATGCTGCTCGCCGAGGCCAACATCCCGGACAAGGAGGTGGACGAGTATTTCGGCGACAACGACCGCCTGCACATGATCTTCAACTTCCTGCTCAACCAGAACACCTTCCTGGCGCTGGCGCGCAAGACCGCCGCTCCGGTCACGGAACGGCTGAAGGCGGCGCCGCCGCTTCCGCCTTCGGCGCAATGGGCCACCTTCCTGCGCAACCATGACGAGGTGGACCTCGGCCGCCTCTCCGACGAGGAACGCCAGGAGGTCTTCGCCGCCTTCGGCCCCGAGCCGGGCATGCAGCTCTACAACCGCGGCATCCGCCGCCGCCTCGCGCCGATGCTCGGCGGCGACCCGCGCCGGCTGGCCATGGCCTACAGCCTGATGTTCTCCCTGCCCGGCACGCCGGTCATCTGGTACGGCGACGAGATCGGCATGGGCGAGGAGCTTTCCCTGCCGGATCGCCAGCCCGTCCGCACGCCGATGCAATGGAGCGACGAGGCCAATGCCGGCTTCTCCGACGCACCGGCCAGGCGGCTGGTGCGCCCCATCGTCACCGGCGGCACCTTCGGGCACAAGCGCGTCAACGTCACGCAGCAGCAGCAGCAACCGGATTCCCTGCTGCAGCACATGCAGCGGCTCACCCGCATCCGCCGCGCCTGCCCGGAGATCGGCTGGGGGCAGTACGAGGTGCTGCCCAGCAAGGAAGAGGGCATCCTGCTGCTGCGCTACGCCTGGCGGAACAACGCCCTGCTGATCGCCCACAACTTCAGCGACCGGGCGCTCTCCACGCCGCTCCGGCTGGGCAAGGACATCTCGCGCGTCGTGCCGCTGCTCAGCAGCGACGGCGACAACCTTGTGGGCACCACGCTCGACCTCGACGCCCCGCTGGAGCTGGAGCCCTACGGCTTCCGCTGGTTCCGCCTCGGTCCGCAGCGTCGCTGACGCGCGGGAGGGGCGGCGAACCGCGCCCCTCCCCTAGTCTCGGAAGCCCATCCGGCCGCCGCCTTCCGGCTCGCGCGCGGGCCTGCCGCCGGGCTCCGCCGCGGCGGACACCCGGCCAGCGCGAGCGATGCCGAAGGCCGCCCGCGGCGGTCGCGGGCGGGGCGCGGCGCGCCGGCCTCAGCCGCCGGCCAGCTCGTCCGTCACCACCTCGAACCGCGCCAGGGTGCTGGCGCCGAAGCTGGTGGAGAGCGCCACATCCGTCGCGTCCCGCCCCGTGGCCATCAGGATGCGGCCGATGCGCGGCGTGTTGTGCCGCGCGTCGAAGGTGTGCCAGCGGCCGCCCAGATAAGCCTCGAACCAGGCGCTGAAATCCATCGGATAGGGCACGGCGGGCACGCCGATGTCGCCGAGGTAGCCGGTGCAGTAGCGCGCCGGGATGTTCATGCAACGGCACAGCGTGATGGCCAGGTGCGCGAAGTCCCGGCACACGCCCACCCGGCAGGTGAAGCCGTCCGAGGCGGAGCGGGTGCGGTCCGCCCGCTGGTAGTCGAAGGTCAGATGGTTGTGCGCGAAGTCGCAGATCGCCTGGACCCGGCCCCAGCCGGGCGGCGTGCCGGCAAACTGCGCCCAGGCGAAGTCGGCCAGCTTGTCCGTGTCGCAGTAGCGGCTGCCCAGGAGGTAGACCAGCACCTCGTCCGGCAGGTCCTGCACCTCGTGCTGCACGGCATCCGGGGCCACGGCGTCGGGCAGGCCGCTGTCCTGGACATCGAACTGCGTGGAGATCGTGGTCACCCCGGGCGGCGCCATGATGCGGGTGCAGATGTTGCCGAAACTGTCCTGGTGGCTGCGCGGCTGCACGGGACGGTCGAAGTGCAGCGCCTCGTCGGTCAGCAGGTCGCGGGTGCGCGAGGGGTGCAGGCTGAGATACAGCAGCATCGGCGTGGGCTGGGGGCAGTCATAGGCGAGGGTAAAGCCTGCGCGGATCTTCATCGCCTCTCTGGATCGCCTTTCTGGGGGCGCCATGGAGCGCCGGCTGGATGTGGGAGCGTTTCTTGTCGCAGCGCAACGCTCCCCCCGGCCGCGTGGTTGCTGCACTGCCGCAATCTTCGGGCAAGGACGATGGAAACGTGAAGAAGGCGCTCAGCCCGCCTTGCCGGCCTCCCGGCGCCGCGAGCCCGGCGGCGCGGCTCCCGGCGATGCCGGGGGAAGCGGCAGGCGCGCCGCCGGACCGCCAGGCGTGGAGGCCGTCTCCGCCGCCGCTTCCGGCAGCGTCTCCGGCAGCATCTCCGGCAGCGTCTCCGGCAGCGTCTCCGTCACTGGGCCGGGCGCGCCGCCCTCGGTGGTGACGTTGACCTGAACCCGCATGCCGAGGCCATCCTCCGCCGCGCCGTGATAGCTGCCGTGGAGCGGCACCGCCTGCTCCGGCGTGCGCGCGACGGCCACCCGGATCAGGTCGCGGTTGCCGACGATGCCGTTGGTCGGGTCGAACTCCACCCAGCCGGCACCGGGCAGGTAAACCTGGCACCAGGCATGGGTCGAGCCGCCGCCGAGCGTGGTGGAGCCGTCGCGGTCCGGCACATAGACATAGCCGGTGACGAAGCGGGCGGCGAAGCCCAGGTGGCGCACCGCCTCCATCATCAGCAGCGCGAAGTCGCGGCAGGTGCCGCGCCGCAGCTGCAGCGTCTGCAGCGGCGACTGGGTGCCGGGCTCGGTGCGGCGGCCATAGGAGAAGCTCTCGCGGATGGCGTAGCACAGCGTCATCAGCAGGTGGCCGGTCTCGGTCGGGCGGCCGGGGCGGACGAACCGCCGCGCCCAGCGCGCCACCTCGCCCGCCGCGTCCGGATGGTGCGGCGCCATGGTGCGCATCAGGTCCGGCAGGTCCTCGGGGTCGTAGGCGAAGGGGTAGGTCAGGGCTGCGGCGTCGGTGCTGAGCGCCGGCCCATGCTGCGGCGTGTGCTCCAGCCGGATGCGGGTGTCGAAGGTCAGCGTCTCGGCCGGCCGGTCGAAGCGCAGCAGCACCACGCAGTTGCCGAACACGTCGTGGACCCAGCGCTGCTCGGCGGGCCGCGGCTCCACCGCCAGCGTCGCCTCCAGCAGGCGCTGGTCGTGGCTGTCGCGCGGGCGGAACATCAGCCGGTGCTCGCCGAACCGCACCGGGCGGGCGTAGCGGTACTCGGTGAGGTGGCGGACGTTGAACAGCGTCATGCGCGGAGACGCGCCATGGCGGCGGCGGCGGGCAACAGGCAGGCTGGGCGCATCGGCGGCGGCTCCGGCTCGTCCGGCCCGGCGGGGGCGCATCGGACAGGCCGCCGGGACATCCCCGCAATGCCGCACCGTGGCGGCGTTGGCAAGCGGGGCGATCCGGGCGGGGCGATCCGGGCGGGGCCGCCCGGCCCCGCCCGCCCGCGCCTCAGAAGCCGACCTTGTCGCCGCCCTTCAGCGACAGCATCTCGCGCGCCTCGTCCGGAGTGGCAACCTCCAGTCCCAGCCCCTCGATCACCTGCCGCGCCAGCCGCACCTGCTCGGCATTGGATTCCGCGAGCTTCCCCGGCCCCGCCCAGAGGCTGTCCTCCAGCCCGACGCGCACATTGCCGCCCATCGCCGCCGCCATCGCCGCGATGGGGAGCTGGTTGCGCCCGGCGCCGAGCACGGACCAGCGATAGTCGTCGCCGAACAGCCGGTCGGCGGTGCGCTTCATGTGCAGCACGTCCTCGGGATGCGCGCCGATGCCGCCCTGCAGGCCGAACACCGTCTGCACGAAAAGCGGGCCCTTCACGATGCCCTGGTCGAAGAAATACTTCAGGTTGTAGAGGTGCGCCGTGTCGTAGCACTCGAACTCGAAGCGCGTGCCGTTCTCCGCGCAGGTCGTCAGGATGTACTCGATGTCGGCGAAGCTGTTGCGGAAGATGATGCCCTTGTCGGAGAGGTAGTCCTTCTCCCACTGGTGCTTGAAGTCCTTGAACCGGTTCAGCATGCCGAACAGGCCGAAGTTCATGCTGCCCATGTTGAGGCTGGCCACTTCCGGCTTGTGCGTCGCCGCCGGCCGCACCCGCTCCTCGATGGTCATGGTGGGCGCGCCGCCGGTGGTGATGTTCACCACCGCGTCGCAGCGCTGCTTGATCACCTGTAGGAAGGGCGCGAAGCCCTCCGGCGTCTGGTCCGGCCGTCCGTCCTCCGGGTTGCGCGCGTGCAGGTGCACGATGGCCGCCCCCGCCTCCGCCGCGCCGATCGCCGCCTCGGCGATCTGCTGCGCCGTCACCGGCAGGTGCGGCGACATGCTCGGCGTGTGGATCGCGCCCGTCACGGCGCAGGTGATGATGACCTTCCGCTTGGCCATGGTTCAGTCCTCCGCTTGGGAATTCTTGTGCGCCCGCAGCGCCGCCAGGCGCCGGTCGCGCCAGCGCATCCGCGCCGCCGGGTCGCCCGCCGCCGGCCATTGGTCCAGGATGCGCTGCGTCGCCGGCTCCTCATAGACCTCCGGCTTCGCCGGGTCGGCCGCCAGCCGCTTGTAGAAGCCGGTGTAGCGCGCGCAGTAGTCGGGAATGCCCCCGGGCGCGTTCAGCTCGATGGTGGCGAAGGGCCCCATGAAGGACCAGCGCAGCCCCAGCCCGTCCTTCACCGTGGCGTCGAGGTCCTGCGGCGTGACGTAGCCTTCCGAGACCAGCCGGAAGGCCTCCGCCAGCAGCGCGCCCTGCAACCGGTTCAGCACGAAGCCCTCGATCTCCTTCCGCACCGTCACCGGCACCTGCCCGATGCCGGCATAGATCTCGCGCGCGCGCTCCATCACCTCGGGCGCCGTCCAGGGCGCGCCCGAAAGCTCCACCAGCGGGATCAGGTGCGGCGGGTTGACGGGATGCGCCACCAGGCAGCGCGCCCGCCCCTTCAGCTTCTCCGTGAAGGTCGAGGTGCGGATGGCCGAGGAGGAGGAGGCCAGGATCGCCTCCGCCGGCGCCAGCGTGTCGAGCGCGTTGAACAGCGCGATCTTCACCTCCAGCCGCTCCGGCCCGTTCTCCTGCACCAGCTCCGCGCCTTCCGCCGCCTCCGCCAGCGACCCCGCCGCCCGGATGCGCCCCGCGGCGGCGTCCGGATCGTCGCACAGCCCCTGCGCGCAGAGGTCGCGCAGCCCCTCGGCGCAAAGCCCCACCGCCGCCCGCGCAACGCCCTCGCCGGTGTCGTGCAGCGCGACGTCCCAGCCGGCGCGCGCGAAGATCATGCCCCAGGCGCGGCCGATCAGCCCGGCGCCGACAATGCCCACCTTCATGCCCTTGTCCCCCGTTTGCCCGCTCCGGGGAGGGCGCCGCCCTCCCCGGCCCCCTCCCGCCGGGGTGACAGTGTCACCCCGGACCCCTCCATCAAAGGCCTTGGCGACGCCGCGCGCCGGAGGTCATCGACCTCCTGCGAACCCGGCCGCAGCCCGCGTTGCCCAGACTGCCAGAAACCAGACTGCCAAAAAAAAGAAGGGGGCCTGGGGGAATTCATTCCCCCAGCCTTCTCTTCCCTCCTCACAGCCACAGCACCTTCCGCCGCAGCTCCAGGTCCTCGCGCAAGGCGCGGCTTTCCCCCGTCCAGGCCACCGCGCCGCGTTCCAGCGCCACCGTGCTGTCGGAGAGCGCCAGCGCCAAGTCGAGGTTGTGATCCACGATGATGATCGAGATCTCCCGCCGCAGCTTGTCGAAGGCCTCGAACAGTTCCTCCGTCACCGCGGGCGAGAGCCCCTCGAAGGGCTCGTCCAGCAGCAGCAGGCGGGTGTCGCCCGAGAGCGCGCGGGCGACGGCCACCATCTGCTGCTCGCCGCCGGAGAGCGCGTCGGCCGGCGTCTTCCAGCGCTGCTTCAGGCGCGGGAAGAACTCCAGCACCTTCTCCTCGTCCCAGTGCTGCCCGGCGCCGGTCAGCCGCTTGAGCCGTCCCAGCGCCAGGTTCTCCGCCACGCTCATGCCGGCGAAGAGCCCGCGCCCCTGCGGCGCGAAGCCGACGCCACGGCGCGCGATCTGGTCGGCGCTGAGCCCCGCCACCTCATCCCCGGCGAGCTGCATTGAGCCGCTGGCCGGGCGCGTGATGCCCATGATGGACTTCAGGAGCGTGGACTTGCCCGCGCCGTTGCGCCCGAGCAGCGCGGTGATCTCGCCCTGCCGCACCTGCATGGTCACGCCCTGCAGGATATGGCTCTTGCCATAGAAGGTGTTGATCCCCTCCAGCTTCAGCAGCGGCGTCTCCACCACCGCCGAGGCGCGCGGCTTGGCGGCGATCGCGCTGGCGCCGGAGCCCAGATAGACCTCCTGCACGCGCGGATCGGTGCGCGCGTCCTCCACGGTGCCGTCCACCAGCACCTCGCCGTCGTTCATCACCGTCACCCGGTCGGCGAGGGCGAAGACGCGGTCGATGTCATGCTCGACCAGCAGCACGGGGATGTCGGCCGAGACACGCTTGATCAGCTCGCCGACGCGCGTCCGCTCGGCGGTGGCGAGCCCGGCCAGCGGCTCGTCGAGCAGCAGCACGCGCGGCCTCGTGGCGACGGCCACCGCCATGTCCACCAGCCGCTGCCCGCCGTAGGAGAGCGCCCCCGCCTCCGCCCGCTCGATGCCGGCGAGCCCCATCCAGCGCAGCAGCGCGTCGGTGTCATCGGCCATGTCGGGGTAGCTGTGGGCGCTGCGCCAGATGCCGAAGCGCGCCGGGTGCCGCGCCTGGATCGCCAGCCGCAGGTTCTCGGCGATGGAAAGGTCGGGAAAGAGGTTGGTGATCTGGAAGGAGCGCCCGATGCCGGCCTGGGTGATGTCCTCCGGTGCCAGCCCCGTCGCCTCCTTGCCATCCAGCATGACGCGGCCCTGGTCGGGCGGGAACATGCCGGAGAGCAGGTTGAAGGCGCTGGTCTTGCCGGCGCCGTTCGGCCCGATCAGCGCGTGCAGCGTGCGGTCGCCGACGGCGAAGCTCACGCCCTGCACGGCATGGATGCGCCCGAACCGCTTGCGCAGCCCTTCCGCCGCCAGCACCGGCCCGCTGGCCGTGCCCGGGCGGACGAAGCGCGGCGGCACCGGCTCCGGCCTCTCGGTGCGGCGGGCGGCCATGGCGGCGCCCTCCACATGCTTCTTCTGGAACGGCGCCAGCAACCGCCGCCCGACGCCCACCAGCCCGTCCGGCGAGAAGACGATGAAGCCGACGAAGAGCAGGCCGAAGAACAGCAGCCAGTTCGGCGTGTAGATCGAGAGGAACTCGCGGAACAGGATGTAGAACAGCGCGCCCAGCGCCGGCCCGAGGAAGCTGCGCATGCCGCCGATCACCACCATCGCCAGCAGCTCGCCCGAGAAGGCGATGGCGATCGGCTCCGCCGAGGCGAAGCGGTGGTTGTAGGCCGAGAGCACGCCGGCCAGCCCCGTCACGCTCGCCGAGAGCACGAAGGCCAGCAGCTTGTAGCGGTCGGTGCTGTAGCCGATGAAGCGCGCCCGCTGCTCGTTCTCGCGGATCGCCACCAGCACCGTGCCCGCCGGCGCGTGGTGGAAGCGCCACAGCAGGAAGACCACGCCGAGCGCCACCGCGGCGGTCAGGATGTAATAGGGCAGCATGTCCTGCAGGACGGCGTAGCGGGTGATGCCGCCGAAGCCGTTCTCGCCGCCGGTCAGCGACGTCCAGCGGAAGGCGATGGTGTAGAGCATCGCCGTCAGCGCCAGCGTCAGCAGCGAGAAATAGACGCCGCGCCGGCGCAGGATCAGCGCGCCCGCGACGGCGGCCAGCGCCGCCACCACCAGCACCGCGCCGACCGCCGGCAGGATCATGTCGCCGGGAAAGAGGTAGCGCTGGATGATGCCGACGGCATAGGCGCCGATGCCGAACCAGGCGCCATGCCCGAAGGAGACCAGGCCGGTATGCCCGACCAGGATGTTCAGCCCCATCACCGCGATGGCGTAGATCACCACGTCGGTCGCCGAGATCAGCGTCAGCCCGAAGAGCGGCAGCACGAAGGGCAGCAGGATGACCGCCGCCAGGGCGACGAGCAGGGAACGGATGTCGCTTCGCATACCATGTCCCCCTGGGGTCACTCGAACTTGGCGATGCGCTCGCCGAACAGGCCGCGCGGGCGCAGCAGCAGGACGAGCAGCATGAGGAGATAGACCGAGGCCTCGGTGGCCGGCGGGAAGTAGAAGGCGGCGATGCCGCGCACCACGCCGACGATGATGGCCGCCACCACCACGCCCCAGAAGGAGCCGAGGCCGCCGATGACGACGACGACGAAGGCGAAGGTCAGGATCTCGGCGCCCATGGCGGGGTGCACGCCGGTGATCGGCGCCAGCATCACCCCCGCCAGCGCGGCGAGCCCGACCGCGATCGCCACCACCGCCGACATGTAGGGCGCGAGCGAGATGCCGAGGGCGCCCACCATGTCCGGGTTCTGCACGCCGGCACGCACCACGCGGCCGAAATAGGTCCGCTGCAGCAGCAGCCACAGCCCGAGCACGCAAAGCGCCGCGACGCCCAGGATCATCAGCCGGTACTGCGAGAGCAGGAAGTCGCCGATGAAGACCTGCCCGCGCAGCGCGGTCGGGATCGAGAAGGGCACCGGCGCCGCGCCGTAGATCATGCGCAGCGCCTGCTCCGCCACCATGGCGAGGCCGAAGGTCAGCAGCAGCGAGAGGATCGGGTCGGCGCGGTAGAAGCGGCGCAGCAGGAAGCGCTCGATCACCATGCCGAGCAGCCCCACCAGCACCGGCGCCGCCACGAAGGCGCCGCCGAAGCCGATCGAGGGGGCCAGCGTGACAGCCAGGTAGGCGCCGATGGCATAGAAGGCGCCGTGCGCCAGGTTGACGATGCCGCCCAGGCTGAAGATCAGCGAAAGCCCGAGCGCGATCAGCAGGTAGTAGGCGCCGATCAGCAGGCCGTTCAGGACCTGCTCGAACAGAAAGACGAGTTCCAAGGCATGGCCTCCCGGACGAGGGCTCCTGCGGCACGGGGGCGCGCGCGCCAGCGGCGTGGCGCGCGCGCCCGGTTCGGCGTCAGGCCGGGCTCAGCTCGGGAAGGTGCAGGCCGCCTCTTCCGGCGTGGAGGCGATGGCCTCCAGGCTCTCGTCCGGGCCGGGGATCGGCCCGGAGGAGGTGAAGATGTCGTAGGGGTCGGTCTGCTTCTCCGGCGGCAGCGCGGTGATGGCGTACATCGGCGTCATCAGCTGATGGTCGCGCGCCCGGAAATAGCTCTCGCGCCCCTTCAGCACGTCGAACTTGGCGCCCTTCTCCAGGTGCGCCACCACCTGCATCGGATCAGTGCTCTTCATGTCGTTCATCGACTTGGCGATGATCTTCACCGCGTTGTAGTCGCCCCAGGCCTGGTTCTCCGGCGGCTTGCCGAAGCGCTTGCGGAACTCGGCGGTGAACTTCTTGGCCTCGGGGTTGTCGATCAGGTGGTGCCACATGGTCGGCCATGTGCCCAGGAAGTTGCCCTTGCCCGCGCCCCAGGCCAGGGCCGTGTCGAAGCCGAACCCCGCCACCGGGAAGCGCAGCCCGTATTCGGAATACTGCTTCAGGAAGTTGGTGATCTGCGCGCCCGCCAGGTTCACCACCACCACATCCGGCCGCGCCTGCCGCAGCTTCAGCAGGAAGGGCGAGAAGTCGGTCAGGTCGGTGGGCACCAGGTCCTCGTTGGCGATGCTGCCGCCGTTCTGGTCGATGAAGCGCTTCGCCACCTTCAGCAGGTCATGCCCGAAGGCGTAGTCCGCCGTCAGCGCATAGGCCTTCTTGCCCTTGATCAGCCCCTTCTCCACCAGCGCGCGCCCGACGGCCTTCACGTACATCGAGTTCTGGCCCTCGACGTGAAACATCGTCTTGCGGCAGTCGCTGCCGCGCAGCGCGTCGGAATTGGCGCCGGTGTTGATGAACAGCGCCCGCTCGCGCTGCACCACCTGGCCGATCGCCAGCGCCGAGGCCGAGTTGATCTCGCCGACGATGCAGGAAACCTTGTCGCGCTGGATGTAGCGTTCCGCCTTGGCGCTCGCGGTCTGCGGATTGACGCTGTCCTCGTAGAGCATCTCCAGCTTGCGGCCGTTGATGCCGCCTGCGGCGTTCACCTCCTCCGCCGCGAGCTGCGCGGCCTGCACGGCGAACTCGCCGAGCGGCCCGAGGAAGCCGGTGCGCGGCGTCAGGTGGCCGATGCGCACGACGTCGGACTGCGCGTGGGAAATCGCCGGGGCGGCCAGCACCGCGGCGGCGCCCAGCAGCGCGCCGCGCCGCGTGATGCGGGGAAGCTCGGTCATCTCGTTGTCCTCTCCTCGATCGGCGGGGCCTGTGTTCGGCCCCTTGGCCGTGATCCGATCCCTTGTCGTGATCTGTGATCACAGGCAGACTTGCCGAACCGCACCGGATTGTCCAGAGGGAATGCGTGAACCACGCCCTCACCACCCTGCCGCTGCTGGAGCGCCGCACGCTGACGGATGCCGCCTATGCGCACCTGTCCGACCTGCTGGTGTCCGGCCGCGTCGCCCCCGGCGAGAAGCTTTCCCTGCGCGACGTCTCGGAGGCGCTCGGCGTCTCCGTCATGCCCGTGCGCGAGGCGGTCAGCCGGCTGATCGCGGACCGCGCGCTGGAAGTGGCCCCCAACCGCGCCGTGCGCGTGCCGGTCATGACGTGCAGCCAGTTCCGCGAGCTTTCCATTGTCCGCGCCGAGGTGGAGGGCTGGGCCGCCGCGCTGGCCGCCACCCGCCGCGGCGCCGCGGAGCTTGAGGGCATCATCGCCGCCGAGGCCGCCCTGCACCGCGGCGATGCCGGCGCGGATGCCGCGGAGGCCGTGCGGCTGAACCGCGACTTCCACTTCGCCATCTACGCCGCCGCCGGCCTGCCGACCCTCACCGCGATGATCGCGGGCCTGTGGCTGAAGGCGGGGCCGGTGATCAACCTCGACCTGCGCCACTCGCGCGACCGCCTTTCGGCCGGCCACATGCTGCGCTGCCATGCCGCCGCGCTGGCCGCCATCCGCGCCGGCGATGCCGCGGCCGCGCGCGCCGCCATCGCCGAGGACATCACCCGCGCCGCCGACTTCATCATCGAGCGCGGCGGCCTGCCACGGGGGTGAAAGGCGGGGGGCAGGAATTCCCCCGGACCCCCATCGCTTTGCTTCGCGTTCCCCGCGTGGGAGTTCCGCGCGGCGCCAGATTGGCAAAAGAAAGCAGGGGGGGGGGGGACTTCATTCCTCCGGCCTTCCCTGAGGGAAGGAAACGGACAGTCATGGATCTCGAACTGAACGGCACCCGCGTTCTCGTCACCGCCGGCGCGGCGGGCATCGGCCGCGCCATCGTCGAGGCCTTCGCCGCCGAGGGCGCCAAGGTCTTCACCTGCGACGTGGACGCGGCGGGCCTCGCCACCCTCCCCGCCGGCGTCGGTCACCGCCGCACGGACGTGGCCGACCGCGCCGAGGTCGCCGCGCTGTTCGATGCCGCCCTGGCCGGGCTCGGCGGCCTGGACGTGCTGGTGAACAATGCCGGCATCGCCGGCCCCACCGGCAGGCTCGACGAGATCAACCCGGAGGACTGGGACCGCTGCCTCTCGGTCTGCCTGACGAGCCAGTTCAACTGCGCGCGGCTGGCCATCCCGCATCTGCGCAAGAGCGCCAACCCCAGCATCGTCAACCTGTCCTCGGCGGCCGGCAAGTTCGGCTTCGCGCTGCGCGCGCCCTACGCGGCGGCGAAATGGGGCGTCATCGGCCTCACCAAGTCGCTGGCGATCGAGCTTGGCGCGGACGGCATCCGCGTCAACGCCATCCTGCCCGGCCTGGTCGCCGGGGACCGCCAGCGCCGCGTGCTGGAGGCCAAGGCGCAGCAGCGCGGCGTCGGCTTCGCGGAGATGGAGCGGCTCGCCTTCTCCTTCACCTCCATCAAGGAATACGTCACGCCGCAGCAGCTGGCGGACCAGATCCTGTTCCTCGCCTCGCCGCGCGGCCGCACCATCTCCGGCCAGGCCATCAGCGTGGACGGCGACACCCGCATGCTCTCCTGAGCACCCGGCCGCCCGCCGCCGCGCCGGCTCAGGCGGCGGCGGCAGGTCCCTGGATCCGCGCCGGCTCAGGCGGCGGCGAAGACCGTGGATCCGCGCCGGCTCAGGCGGCGGCGAAGACCGTGGATCCGCGCCGGCTCAGGCGGCGGCGAAGACCGTGGATCCGCGCCGGCTCAGGCGGCGGCGGCAAGGCCCTGGATCCGCGCCGCCAGCGCCGTCATCGTGAACGGCTTGGCGAGCACGTTCAGCTCCGGCTGCGGGCGGCCATCCTCCCCCACCGCGGTCTCGGCATAGCCGGTGATGAAGAGCACCCGCAGCGCCGGCCGCAGGCGCCGGGCGGCCGCCGCCAGCTGTCGCCCGTCGAGGCCGCCGGGCAGGCCGATATCGGTCACCAGCAGGTCCACCCGCGCGCCGGCGCGCAGCACCTCCAGCCCGGCCTCCGCATCGGCCGCCTCCAGCGCCACATAGCCGAGGTCCTGCAGCACCTCGGCCACCACCATCCGCACCGCCGCCTCGTCGTCCACCACCAGCACCGTCTCGCCACCCGGCGCCCGCGGCATCGCCCCGCGCTCCGGCCGCGGAGCCTCGCCCTCCGCCTGCCCGTGGTAGCTGGGCAGGCAAAGGCTGACCCGGGTGCCCTCGCCCGGCCGGGACTGGATCCGCGCCTGCCCGCCGGACTGCCGGGCGAAGCCGTAGATCATGGAGAGCCCGAGGCCGGTGCCCTCCCCCGCGGGCTTGGTGGTGAAGAAGGGGTCGAAGGCACGGGTCGCCACATCCGGCGCCATGCCGGTGCCGGTGTCGGCAACCCAGACCAGCACGTAGTCGCCGGGCGGCAGGCTCCAGGTCCGCGCCTCCCGCGCATCGATCTCCTGGTTGGCCGTGCCGATGGTCAGCCGTCCGCCGGACGGCATCGCGTCGCGCGCGTTGATGCAGAGGTTGAGGATGGCGTTCTCCAGCAGGTGCGGGTCGCAGAGTGCGGGCCGGAGCCCGGCCGCCAGCGCGGTTTCCAGCGCGATGCCCGGCCCGCTGGTGCGCGCGATCAGCTCCACCATCCCCTGCACCAGGCGGTTGGCGTCGGTCGGGCGGGGGTCGAGGGCCTGCCGCCGGGAAAAGGCGAGCAGCCGGTGGGTCAGCACCGCCGCCCGCCGCGCCGCCTCCTCCGCGGTGCCGAGGTAGCGCTCCAGCCCGTCGGTCCGCCCCTGCGCCATCCGCCCGCGCAGCAGTTCCAGCCCGCCGATGATCCCGGTCAGCAGGTTGTTGAAGTCATGCGCCAGCCCGGCGGTGAGCTGCCCCACCGCCTCCATCTTCTGGGCCTGCACCAGCGCCTCCTGCACCTGCGCCAGCTCGGCGCCGCGCGCGGCGACCCGCTGCTCCAGCAGCGCGTTCATCCGCCGCTGCGCCCGGCTGCGTCCGCCGACCACCTGCGCGCTGCGCAGCGTGAGCGCGGCGAGGCTCAGGCTCAGGATCGCCACCAGCGCGGCGGTGGCCATCTCCGGCGCCAGCCAGCCGGCCTGCACGGCGCGCAACTGCAGCCAGCCGAGGCCGGCCGGCGCCAGCAGCACCACCGGCAGCAGGCGGCGAAGGACGGCGCCGCCCCCGCCCGCCACCGCCAGCGCCCCGAACTGCCAGGGCCGCGACAGCAGCGTGCCGAGGGCGAGCGCGGCCAAGGCCAGTGCGGTGCTCAGCGCCATGCGGGAGAAGGGGCCGTCCTGCCGCACGGCCGTCAGGTGATAGGCGTAGCCAAGCAGGCCGACCAGCGCGATCAGCAGCCCGGCCAGCGCGGCGAGCCGGGAGGCGTGGCACAGCCATGGCCGCCGGGCATTCTGCAGAAGGAGGCCGAGCGCGATGGCCAGGATGCCCGCCGCAGTGGCGCCGGCCATGCCGGCATCCGGCGGCAGCGGCCCGAACAGCAGGTCCTGCGCCAGCGCGTCCAGCCGCCAGGGCGAGGGCAGCACGCCTTCCAGCAAGCCGCCCAACCCGACCATTCCGGCCAAGGCGGCGAAGCTCCGGCTGGCGCGCGGGCGCGCCATGCCCGGAAGGCCAAGCCAAAGGGCAAGCCCCAGCAGCAGGATGCCGATCGCCGTCAGGGCGACCATGGGCGGCTGCGCCGGCGCCAGGCCCGACCGCAGGGGCCCGTGCAGGCTCCATCCGGCCAGCACCAGGAGACCCAGCGCAACGGTGCTTCCCGCCACGATCCGGGAGAAGCGCCGGCCGCCGCGGCGCGCCTGCGTCCCGGCGGACCGGAGCGCGCGAAGGCGGATCATGCCCCGTCCTGCACCCGGTCGCGCAGGCCTCTCCCGGTCCGTCTGCGCCACCGCAGGATCTGCCTTGGAAGCCGCTGCTGCGAAGGCGCCTGCTTCAGTGGGGAGGCCGTTGTCACTCGGGTGCGGGTTGCCATGCTGCCGGGAAAAAACGCCGGCAGCGGCCAGGGTTGCGCTTGGCATTCGTGGAAATGTCGCGCGGCCGGAACGGGAAGCCCCCGCACGCCCCGCCGGCCGGATGCCCCGGAAGGCCCGCGCCTCCGGCTGACCGGCTTCCGCGAGGCCGGGCGCAGGGAGTTCGGACCCTCCGCCGCCGCTCCGCATGGCCCTCATGGCGCAGGTCCCCCAGCGGCGGCGCGGGAAGGCACCGCCGGCTTCCCGTCCCGGCCATGGCACCGGGCGTCCGGGGCATGCCTGCGGCACCGCCCCGCGCCCCTGTCAGCCCGGCGCCCCTTTCAGCCCGATACCCTTGTCAGCCCGGCGCCCGCGGGACCTGGCCCGCCACCGCGGCGGCCACCGCCGCGCCGACCTCCGCCAGCACCGCGTCCCGCGCCGCGCCATCCGCCGGGCTGCCGGTCAGGTAGGCGGCGACCAGCACGGGCGGCGCACCGCCCGGCGGGCAGAGCAGCCCCGCGTCGTTGCGCGTGCCGTTGGCGCCGGAGCCGGTCTTGTCCTCCACCACCCAGCCCTGCGGCAGCCGGGCGCGCAGGGTGGCGTTCCCGGTCCGGCAGCCGCGCAGCCAGGCCCGGAGCTGCGCCCGCGCGGCGCCGGAAAGCGCCTCGCCCAGCGTCAGCGCCCGGATGTCCGCCAGCATGGCGGCGGGCGTGGTGGTGTCGCGCGGGTCGCCCGGGCGCGCCTCGTTCAGCTCGGTTTCCCGCCGGTCCAGCCGGCTCACGCCGTCGCCCAGCCCGCGCAGCCAGCGCGTCAGCCCCGCCGGGCCGCCCAGGCTGTCCAGCATCAGGTTGCCGGCGCCGTTGTCGCTGAGGGTGATCGCCGCCTCGCACAGTTCCGCCATCGTCATGCCCTCGCTCCCGGCGTGCTTCTCGGTCACCGGGGAATAGGTCACCAGCTCCTCCTTGCCGTAGCGGACGCGCCGGTCCAGCCGCTCCTGCCCGGCATCCGCCCGCGCCAGCACGGCGCCCGCCGCCAGCAGCTTGAAGGTGCTGCACATCGGGAAGCGCTCGTCCTGCCGGTGCCCGGCCTGCCGCCCGCTGCCGGTGTCGAGCACCGCGACGCCCAGCCGCCCGCCATGCGCCGCCTCGATCCGCGCGAAGGTCCTCGCCAGTTCCGCGAAGCCCTCGGCCGCGCCGGCGCGCATCGCCCGGCCGCCCAGCGCCACCGCCGCGGCCCCGCCCATCCATCCCCGCCTGCCGATCATGCCCTGCCTCCGTTCCGTTGCTGGCCGGCGGAACCTGCGCGGTGGACGGCGCCGGGACAAACGATCATCCTTCGCAAGAGTCCCCAGAAAAACTAATGCTGCGCGGCATGAGCCTCAGCCATCTCCCGCTCAACGCCCTGCGCGCCTTCGAGGCGGCGGCCCGCCAGCTCAGCTTCACCCGCGCCGGGCTGGAGCTGCGCGTCACCCAGGCGGCGGTCAGCCACCAGGTGAAGGCGCTTGAGGAAATCTTGGGCGTGCCGCTGTTCCGCCGCCTGCCGCGCGGCCTCGCCCTGACCGAGGAGGGCGAGGCCCTGCTGCCGGTGCTGACCGAGGCCTTCCGCCAGATCGCCGGCACGCTGGAGCGCTTCGAGGGCGGCCGCCTGCGCGAGGTGCTGACGCTCGGCGCGGTCGGCACCTTCGTCACCGGCTGGCTGCTGCCGCGCCTGCCCGCCTTCCGCGCCGCGCATCCCTTCGTGGACCTGCGCCTGATGACCAACAACAACCGCGTGGACCTCGCCGGCGAGGGGCTGGACGCGGCCATCCGCTTCGGCGACGGCGCCTGGCACGGCACCGAGGCGACGCGCCTCCTGGCCGCGCCGCTTTCCCCGCTCTGCGCCCCCGCCCTGGCCGGGCGCCTGCGCCAGCCGGCCGACCTGCTGCGCGAAACGCTGCTGCGCACCTACCGGCTCGACGAATGGGAGCGCTGGTTCGCCGCCGTGGACCTGCCCGCCCCCGCCATCCGCGGCTTCGTCTTCGATTCCTCGCTCACCATGGCCGAGGCGGCGGCGCAGGGCACCGGCGTCGCGCTGCTGCCGGCGCGGATGTTCGAGCACGACCTGCGCCAGGGCCGCCTGGTCCGCCCCTTCGCCGCCGAGGTCACGCTGGGCGCCTACTGGCTCACCCGCCTGAAGTCCCGCCGGGAGACCGCCGCCCTGGCCGCCTTCCGCGCCTGGCTGCTGGCCGGGGCCGGGGCCGCCGCGCCCACGGCTTGACACCGCCCCGCGCCGGCGCAACGAAACGGCAAACCGCAGGAAACGCCCCGCCCATGCTTCGCCGCCCGCTGCTCGCCTCCGCCCTCGCCGCCCCCCTGGCCCTGCCCTGGCTCGGCCGCGCCGCCCGCGCGGACAATGCCCCGCTGCGCATCATCGTTCCCGCCCCGCCCGGCGGCCCGACCGACATGCTGGCCCGCGTGCTCGGCGAGAAGGCGCAAACCGCGCTCGACCGTGCCGTGGTGGTGGACAACCGCGCCGGCGGCGGCGGCGTCATCGGCACCGAGGCCGCCGCCCTCGCCGCGCCGGACGGCAACACGCTGGTGCTCGGCCACAACCAGACCCATGCCAGCAACCAGGCGCTGATGCCCCGCCTGCCCTACGACGTGGTGAAAAGCTTCACCCCCGTCGCCAAGCTGGCCACCGTGCACCATGCCCTGGTGGTGCCCGCCAACTCCCCCTCCAGGACCCTGCGCGACCTGATCGAGCGCGGCCGGCGCGAGCACCTGAACTACGCCTCCTCGCAGGCCGGCTCCGCCAGCCACGTCATCTCCGAGACGCTGGTGCGGCGCGAGAAGCTGGACGCCACCCACATCCCCTATCGCGGCGCCGCCCCGGCGGCGACCGACACGGTGGCGGGGGTGGTGGACTTCTACACCGCCACCTTCCCCTCGGTGGCCAGCCTGATCCGCGACGGCCGCCTGCGCGCCCTGGAGGTCGGCGCCCCCGCCCGCCTCTCCGACTTCCCGGACATCCCCACCGCCGCCGAGGCCGGCGCCCCCTATCTCGCGGTGGACGCCTGGTTCGGCCTCTTCGCCCCCGCCGGCACCGCGCCCGAGGCGGTGGAGCGCATCGCCAAGGCCATGCTGGCCGGGCTGAACGACCCCAGCGTGGAGGAGCGCCTGACCGCCGCCGGCTTCACCGCCGACCCCATGCTGCCCGGCCCCTTCGCCGCCTTCCAGCAGCAGGAGGTGGGCCGCTGGGCCGAGATGGTCCGCCTCACCGGCGTGCAGATCGAGGGCTGAGGCCCTCGGCTTCCTCCCGCCGCCCGGGCCTCGCGCATGCGTAGAATGCGGGCCTCGGGCGGTGGCGCCTCCCGTTCCGCTTTGCTATAGCGCCCCCGGCACCGCCGGCCCCCGCTTTCGGCGGCGAGAGGGATTCGTGAACCATGGCGCGACGCCGGCAGCTCTATGAAGGTAAGGCAAAGGTCCTGTTCGAGGGACCGGAGCCCGGCACCCTGGTTCAGTACTTCAAGGATGACGCCACCGCCGGCAACGGCGCCAAGAAGGGCGTCATCACCGGCAAGGGCGTGCTCAACAACCGCATCAGCGAATACCTGATGACGCGGCTGAACGAGATCGGCATCCCGACCCACTTCATCCGCCGCCTCAACATGCGCGAGCAGCTGATCCGCGAGGTCGAGATCGTCCCGCTCGAGGTGGTGGTCCGCAACGTCGCCGCCGGCTCCCTCGCCACCCGCCTGGGCCTCAAGGAAGGCACCCGCCTGCCGCGCTCGATCATCGAGTACTACTACAAGAACGACGCCCTGCAGGACCCGATGGTCTCCGAGGAGCACATCACCTGCTTCGGCTGGGCCTCCACCCAGGACCTGGACGACATCGTCTCCCTCACGCTGCGGGTGAACGACTTCCTCTCCGGCCTGTTCCTCGGCGTCGGCATCATCCTCGTGGACTTCAAGCTGGAATTCGGCCGCCTCTACGAGAACGACGAGATGCGCATCGTCCTCGCCGACGAGATCTCGCCCGACAACTGCCGCCTCTGGGACGCCCATACCGGCGAGAAGATGGACAAGGACCGCTTCCGCCGCGACCTCGGCAAGGTCGAGGAAGGCTACCAGGAAGTGGCCCGCCGCCTCGGCATCCTGCCCGAGGCCGGCGCGCGCGACATGAAGGGCCCGGAGGCCATGCAGTGATGTCCCCCTCCGCGGAGCCGAAAATGACCAAGGCGATCGTGACCGTCATGCCCAAGGCCGGCGTGCTGGACCCCCAGGGCAAGGCCATCGGCCATGCCCTCGGCACCCTCGGCTTCGGGGGCGTCGGCGAGGTCCGCACCGGCAAGATCATCGAGCTGGAGCTGGCCGAGACCGACCCCGCCAAGGCCCGCGCCCTGGCCGAGGAGATGGCCCGCAAGCTGCTCGCCAACACCGTCATCGAGAGCTTCCGCGTCGAGCTGGCCTGACCGCCCGCCTCGCGCGGCCCGCCGCTCAGAGGTTCGCCACTCAGAGTTTCGCCACTTAGAGTTTCGCCACTTAGAGTTTCGCCATTCAGGGGTTCGCCACCCAGGGAGCCACGCCGCATGATCAAGCTCTCGCTCCTCATCATGCTGCTGCTCACCGTGGTGATCGGCATGGGCCTCCGCTGGCGGCAGGACCGCCTGCCCCAGGTCGCCGCCGCGCGCCGCCGCCAGGGCCTCGTCGCCCGCGGCAAGGCCCGCATCGACCTCTGGGTCACCGCCGCCGCCATCGCCACCGTCAGCACCATCCTGGTCATCGGTGGCCTGCACTGGCTCCGCGTCTGGTTCGAATGAACCGCCCCGCATCCCTCCACCCCGTCGCCCACCGCACGCCCCCCTGCCCGCCGAGGACGCACCAGCCATGAACGCCGTCATCCTCCTCTTCCCCGGCACCAACCGCGAGCGCGACATGGCCATCGCGCTGGAAAAGGCGACCGGCCGCAAGCCCGCCATCCTCTTCCACCAGGAAACCGCCCTCCCCCCCGGCACCGACCTCGTCGTGCTCCCCGGCGGCTTCTCCCACGGCGACTACCTCCGCTGCGGCGCCATGGCCGCCCGCTCGCCCATCATGCCCGCGGTGCAGGACTTCGCCGCCCGCGGCGGCCACATCCTGGGCGTCTGCAACGGCTTCCAGATCCTGGCCGAGGCCGGCCTCCTCCCCGGCGCCCTGCTGCGCAACGCCTCGCTGCGCTTCCTTTCCATGGACTGCCACCTGCGCGTCGAGCGCACCGACACCCCCTTCACCAGCCGCTGGCAGCAGGGCGAGGTGTTCCGCGCCCCCATGGCCCATGGCGACGGCAACTACTTCGCCGATGACGCCACGCTGGAGCGCCTGGAAAAGGACGGCCGCGTCGCCTTCCGCTACGTCACCCCCGGGGGCGAGGTCACCGAGGCCGCCAACCGCAACGGCGCCCGCAACAACATCGCCGGCATCGTCTCGGAGAACCGCCGCATCCTCGGCATGATGCCCCACCCGGAGGACTTGGTGGACCCGCTGATGGGCGGCACCGATGGCCTGCCCCTCTTCGAGAGCATCGCGGACACTTTCGCCGCCGCCTGAACGCGCCGGAGGGGCGGCGCGCACCGCGCCCCACCTCTTCCGCATTCCCGGCCCGCCGGTGCCCGCATGGCGGGCGGCCTCACCGGAGCGCCGGGCACTCCATCCGCACCAGCGCGAAGCCGTAGTCACCCTTTTCCGGCTCCCCCAAGCCGGAATGGATGAACCGGGCATTCTTTGAATAGACCGGCCGGCAACTCGCCGGACCACCGCTCCTGTCGCCCACGTCCCGTGCCGTGTCCGCCTTGCCCTGGGGCATGTCCCCCAGCGCCCAGGGCGGCGTCTCGGGCCAGATGGCTGGCTTGACCGACGACTGCCCCCACGCCATCCCGGCCACGACCAGCGAGCCGGCGAGCAAGGCAAGCGGGGCTTCCGCGCGATGGAACCTCATGGTGAACCCTCCTGCGCGGGACACAACGCCGGCGGGGCATTCCTTCAGCGAGGGCGCGCTCCGTCGGCGGCCGCGCGGCCGTTATTGGCGCACGATCGCTCCCGCGGTGCCACCCGATGCGGCCAGCTCACGCTACACGTCCACGGGCGCGGCCCGGCGGCGCGGCCCGGCGGCGCGCCCCGCAGAGGGCTCCGAAAGGGGGCTCCGAAAGGGGGCTCCGAAAGGGGGCTCCGAAAGGGGGCTCCGAAAGGGGCTCCGAAGGGGGCTCCGAAAGGGGCTCCGAAGGGGGCTCCGAAAGGGGCTTCGAAGGGGGCTCCGCCCCACGCTCCCGCCGGTCAGGACCCGGCGGCGGGTGGAACGCAGGCAACTGCCCGGGGGGGGGGAACCCTTCCGGCCGGGCAGGGCATGCCCCCCCGCCCCTGCGGCGGCGCGTCGGAACAGGGGCGCGGCCCGGAGCCACCGCGAGGCGCGCCCTCAGAAGCCCGCCTCGTCCTCCAGCTCCACCGGCGCGTCCGCCACCTCGTAGGCGGCGATCACATGCGCCAGGTTCACCGTGGCCCGCGCCCGCCCCGTGGGCGCCACCAGCACCCCGCCCGGCGCCGCGAACCCTTCGGCCTCCTGCTGCATGTCCACGTCCAGCAGCACCAGCCCATGAGGGGAAAGATGCACCGCATCGACGCGCCGGATCAGCATCACCTGCCCCGTCGAAAGCAGCAGCGCGAACCGCCACTCGTCCGCCATCATCCGCCCGGCGAACCACGCGGGCATCACCTCGCCCAGACGAAGGTCGTCCGGGCTGTCCAGGGTTGTCCAGCTCTCGTCCATAAGCAACTTTAGCGCGGGGTTCACCGGGGGTTCAATCACGCAGGCAGCCGTTCCGCCGACCCCGCTTGGCTGTATCTCCTGCGCAACACACGCCTCTCCGCGCCACCGCCCGCCCCTTGCCCACACGATTTCGCGAGGGACATGCCTTGCTCCACCCGACGGGCGCCGCCCGGCGCATATTCATACCGGAGCCAGAACATTTAGCCTCAGCCCTGCCCGCCGGAGGAGCCGCCCCATGCACGCCGAGACCGAGACGGCCCGCGCCTTCTTCACCGCCTGCGAGACCGGCCAGGGCTGGGAGGCCTGCCGCCCCCACTGCACGCCCGACGCCACCTTCGCCGCCCAGTCGGACGCGCTGGCCGAGGTCCGCACCCTGGAGCAGTACACGGAATGGATGCGCGGCATCCTGGCGGTCCTGACCGACGGCACCTACGACCTGCATTTCTTCGCCGCCGACCCCGAGCGCAACGCCGTCTGCGCCTACGCCACCTTCATCGGCACACACCTGGCCAGCGGCCCCTGCCCGCCGACCGGCCGCACCACCCGGACGGACTACGTCTACGTCATGCGGTTCCAGGACGGGCGGATTGCGCATATGACCAAGATCTGGAACTCGGGGTGGGCGCTGAAGGAACTGGGATGGGGGTGAGGGGGCGGGCGCTTTGCTAGTGGGCTGCCATCACTTCCCCGCCGGGAGCAGAACCTGAACTTTCGGTCGTCCATTATCTTCCACCCAGCGAACTGCGCGACCACCGCCTCGCCAGACAGAAATCGTCCGGGCTATCCAATTTGCGCCTTATAAAAGCTGACGCAGGAAGCCGACAGGAATTGGATGGTTGAGAAAGCCACTTTCTGCCTGAGACATCACCTCACGCGCTGGAATATTTAGTCTAGCTTCTCGAATTTTGGTTTTGCAGTAATAATTCTTGGAGCCATTTCCCTAACATGCAGCCAATCAGGCGCGTTAACACCGACCAGCTGGCTATTAACTGCGACCAGCTTCTGCTGAGCGGCCTCGTTGAGAGCTCCTTCAATCTCTAGAACAGTGGCATCTGGGTACTTCTGAAGCTGAAGCTGAACTTTTTCAGCCTTTGCACTAGGTTTTGTGTAGTAAGGTGGGGGCTGTTGTTTTCCCAGATAGCAAATAGCTCGACCTACCGCCATATAAGCATCATTGAAGAGTCCCATGAACCCATTGGGATCCGCCAAACTCACAACCCACAACTTATGGCTGTTGCTATATCGAATACCAGAAAGATTTCCTGAAGAGGACTCCGGAACAATTCCAATTCTGAGACCGCGCCCACCCTCAAGTTGGGCAAAATTCGACTTTACCGTTGCAGCCAAGTACCGTGGATTTCCTGCTCCAGAAAGAAAAAGATCTGTCTTCCAGATTGCTTTAATTCTATCCGGCAGAGTTTTCTCTGCCTCTTTACCCTGCGCTGCTGTCTGGACCCACGGACCAAAGCGGAACGGCCTACCGCTGCCTTCAGGGAGGAGGTAGGCATCAGTACCAGCTTCATCCACAACCGCGTCAAGAAATCCTAGATATCTAGCTCTTTCCTGCCCGAACATGAGCGAGCTAGGTTCAGCATCTCGAAGAAATTGTGAAGATTTTGAGAGGGCAATTGAGAGAGGCTCCATGACCCTTGGCTCTTTCCCAAGCACTGCCTCATGAACAGCCCACTCGAAGCCGTCACCTCGCATTCCAAGATCGCGATCAATGCGGGCAACCTTAGCTAATTGCCTCATCCTTACTTCACGTAAGGGAGTATTGAGGTCGGTAAGATCTTCGTGGGAAAGCGCATCCAGATGAGCTCGAAGGACTGACCGAGCTACAGCGTAAAGTGCGCGGCCATATTCCTCGATCGGCGCATTCTGCTCCAGAAAGGTGACCTTCGGTTTGCCACGCGGAACTGTGCCGCTCATTTTTGCCCTCAAAGCGTCAACGCTCTCACCCGCGTGATAACATCATTTAGCCAAGCTCGCCTACCGAGTTGAAGATCACCGCAGGGTATAAAATAGGAAAACTTGCCTAATCCCTCCAACCCTGCTACACTCCCCCCATGCCCCACCTCCCCCATTCCCCCCGTCTGACGCCGCCCCGCCCCTGGACCCGGCTCTCCGACTCGGAATGGGCCGCCCTCCTGCCTTATCTGTTGCACCGTTCCCCCCAGGGCCGCCCCATCCCCGAGCTGCGCGCGCGGATGGATGCCATCTTCCACATCGCCTGCACCCAGGCCCCCTGGCGGGAGGTCCCGGGCGCCTATGGCAAGCCCGACACCATCGCGCGGTATTTCCGCCGCCTCACCCATGCCGGCCTCTGGCCGCGCCTGCTGGAGGCCCTGGCCGAGGCTGGCCCCGCCCATCCCCTGCGCGCCATCGAGTATTTCATCCTCCGCGCCGCCCGCCGCGCCCACCGCATCCTCGGCCACCGCTTCCTGCTGCTCATCCGCCGCATCGGCCTGCGCACGGCCCTGCCCGGCCCGCCCTGGCTGCTGCCCGATCCCCTTTTGTCCGAAACCCTCGCCCGCCTGCCCTTCCCGGTGCGCCTGCTCGCCGGCCGCGCCCCGAAGTCCCGCTGCAAGGCCTGGTTTTCCAGCCTCTCCCGCCTCTTGCGGGATGCCGGCGGCCGCGCCCGCATCCCCCGTTCCGTGCGCCTGGCCTGGGCATGACCAATCCACCACTGGACAAGCGCGCGCCGGGTGCCGAAAAGCCCGGCATGTCCGCCCCCGCACGCCCCGCCCCCGCCCCGCTGGCCCCGGAACGCGCCGCCCAGCTCGCCGCCGAGTTCGGCCTGAAGCCGGATGAGTTCGAGCGCGTGCTCGCCATCCTCGGCCGCGCGCCCTCCCTCACCGAGCTCGGCATCTTCTCGGTGATGTGGTCCGAGCACTGCTCCTACAAGTCGAGCCGCGTCTGGCTCCGCCAGCTCCCCACCAAGGCCCCCTGGGTCATCCACGGCCCGGGCGAGAATGCCGGCGTGATCGACATCGGCGACGGCCTGGCCGCCATCTTCAAGATGGAGAGCCACAACCACCCGAGCTTCATCGAGCCCTACCAGGGCGCCGCCACCGGGGTGGGGGGCATCCTGCGCGACGTCTTCACCATGGGCGCCCGCCCCATCGCCAACCTGAACGCGCTCCGCTTCGGCGCCCCCGACCATCCGCGCACGAAGCACATCCTGGATGGCGTGGTGCGCGGCATCGGCGGCTACGGCAACTGCGTGGGCGTCCCCACCGTGGGCGGCGAGGTCAACTTCCACCCGAGCTACAACGGCAACCCGCTGGTCAACGCCATGACCGTCGGCATCGCGCCGCGGGACCGCATCTTCCTCAGCGCGGCCGCCGGCATCGGCAACCCCGTGGTCTATGTCGGCTCGAAAACCGGGCGGGACGGCATTCACGGCGCCACCATGGCCTCCACCGAGTTCACCGCGGATTCGGAGGAGAAGCGCCCCACCGTCCAGGTCGGCGACCCCTACGCCGAGAAGCTCCTCATCGAGGCCTGCCTGGAGCTGATGGCGACGGACGCCATCGTCGCCATCCAGGACATGGGCGCCGCCGGCCTGACCTCCTCCAGCGTCGAGATGGCCGGCAAGGGCGGCGTCGGCATCGAGCTGGACCTGGACGCCGTCCCCCAGCGCGAAACCGGCATGACCGCCTATGAGATGATGCTCTCCGAGAGCCAGGAGCGCATGCTGCTCATCCTGAAGCCCGGCCGGGAGGGCGTGGCCGAGGCCATTTTCCGCAAGTGGGAGCTGGATTTCGCCGTCATCGGCCACCTGACCGACACCGGCCACATCGTCATCCGCCACCAGGGCGCCGTCGAGGCCGACATCCCCCTCGCCCCGCTGGAATCCGAGGCCCCGCTCTACCACCGCCCCACCGCCGAGACCCCGAAGCAGCCCCTCCTCCCGCCGGACTCCGTCCCGAGCCCGATGGGTCTCGCCGAGGCCCTCCAGGTCCTGATCGGCTCCCCCGACCTGTGTTCCCGCCGCTGGATCTGGGACCAGTACGACAGCACGGTCGGCGGCCAGACCGTGCAGCGCCCCGGCGCGGCGGACGCCGCCATCGTCAAGCTGGAGGACAGCCCCCGCGCGCTCGCCATGACCACCGACGTCACCCCCCGCTATTGCGCGGCGGACCCGGAGGAAGGCGGCCGCCAGGCGGTGGCCGAGGCCTGGCGCAACATCACCGCCACCGGCGCGCGCCCGCTCGCAATCACCGACAACATGAACTTCGGCAACCCGGAGAAGCCCGAGATCATGGGCCAGTTCGCCAGCGCGGTGCGCGGCATGGCGAGCGCCTGCACGGCGCTGGACTTCCCCGTCGTTTCCGGCAACGTCTCGCTCTACAACGAGACCGAGGGCAAGGGCATCCTCCCCACCCCCGCGATCGGCGGCGTCGGCGTCATCGAGGATGCGGCCAAGGCGGTCGGCTACGGCCTTGCCCCCGGCCTGGACCTGGTCCTGGTCGGCGAGACGGCCGGCCATCTCGGCCAGTCCCTCTGGCTGCGCGAGATCGCCGGCCGCGAGGAGGGCGCGCCCCCGCCCGTGGACCTCGCCGCCGAGCGCCGCAACGGCGATTTCGTCCGCGCCCGGATCCTGTCCGGCGCCATCGCCGCCTGCCATGACGTTTCCGATGGCGGCCTCCTGGTCGCCCTGGCCGAGATGGCGATCGCCGGAACCGCCGGCGCCACCCTGGACCCCGCGCCCGCCACCCTTCCCGCCCATGCCTTCTGGTTCGGCGAGGACCAGGGCCGCTATGTCCTGGCGGCACGCGATGCCTCCGCCCTGCTCGCCGCCGCCGAGGCGGCCGGCGTGCCCGCGCGGCGCATCGGCCGGACCGGCGGCGGGGCCTTGGTTCTGCCGGGAGCCGGGTCCATATCGGTGGACGATCTGCGGGCGGCGCACGAGCGCTTCCTGCCGGCGCTGATGGCCCGCTAGGCTGGCGCCGACGGAAACCGGAGCAAGGAGCAAGCGCGCATGGCCATGTCGGCTGCGGAGATCGAGGCCCTCATCAAGGCGGCCTTCCCCGATGCCAAGGTCACCATCGAGGATCTGGCAGGGGACGGCGACCATTATGCCGCGACCGTCGTTTCCGAGGCGTTCCGCGGCCGCTCCCGCGTGCAGCAGCACCAGCTCGTCTATGCCGCCCTGCAGGGGCGCATGGGCGGCGCGCTGCACGCCCTCGCCCTGCAGACTTCCGCTCCCCCGCAATAGCCCTTTCAAGGCTGAGGACAGGCACCCATGAGCAACCCCGTTTTCGAGCGCATCCAGGCCGAGGTCACCGAGAACCCGGTGGTCCTCTACATGAAGGGCACCCCGGTCTTTCCGCAGTGCGGCTTCTCGGCCCGCGTCGTGCAGATCCTCAGCCACGTGGGCGTGCCCTTCAAGGGCGTGAACGTGCTGGAGGACATGGAGCTGCGCGAGGGCATCAAGGCCTACACCAACTGGCCGACCATCCCGCAGCTCTACGTCAAGGGCGAGTTCGTCGGCGGCTGCGACATCATCATGGAGATGTTCCAGAACGGCGAGCTGACCGCCCTGCTCGACGAGAAGGGCATCCCGCACGAGGCGGCGGCCTGAGGCTCAGGGGGCTCCTTCGGGAGCCCCTTTCGCGTTCCGGGGGGACTTTTGCCCCTCCTCTCGCGGCGGGGGAGGTCCTGCCCAACCCTGGCGGCGCTGGCGCGTTGCCCAGCCGGTGCCCCTTCGCCGGGTGCCCGATGCCACGCCTTGCTTCGGGAAGGGCCTGATGACGCGCAACGATCTCCGCACCCTGCTGAACCTCGTGCTGCCGCTGGCGCAGCCGCTGGCAGGGGCCATGGCACCCCTCTTCGGCATTGGCCACACCCAGGCGGAGATGTCCGCCCGGAGCCAGACGGCGGTGGTGCCGCAAGGTTATGCCTTCTCGATCTGGGGGCTGCTCTTCGCCCTTTCGATCGCCTGGGGCATCTGGCAGGTGCTGCCGGATGGCGGCAAGGACAGCGTCGCCGCGCGGCGCCTGGGATGGCCGCTCGCCGCCGCCTTCGCCGCCTCGATCCTGTGGATGATCCTTTCGCAGCTCACCGAGAACGGCTGGCACCTCGTGCTGGTCATCCTGGTGGTGCTGGGCGCCAGCCTCACGGCCTTCTTCATCAACCGCAACCTGGTCCACCGCGGCGCCGCCCGCGGCTGGCCCGAGCGCTGGATCGTGCAGCCGCTGGTGGGCATGCTGGCGGGCTGGGTCTCGGTGGCCACCTTCGCCAACATCGCGGGAGCTGCGCTGGTGAGCGGCGCCATTCAGGCGGAGGGCGCGGCGGGCACGCTCGCGGCGGTGCTGATCCTGCTGGCGGCGGGCGGCTTCACGCTTGGCGTGCTCTGGGCCGCGCACGGCTCACCCTGGTATGCCGCCGCCACCGCCTGGGCGTTGCTGGCCATCCTCTACGCCAATACCCTGGGGCGGGATCTCAACCTGGCTGTGGCCGTGGTCGCGGCGGGGCTGATGGTGGTCGTGGTGGCGATGGCCTGGCAGCGGGCGCGCACCGCCCCGGCCATGCCGCGCACCGCGCCGCCGGTGTAGGCGAGGCTCGCCGCCCTGGCGCGGGCGCTGCTGGAAGGGAGACCAGGCGGCGGCAGTGGTGGAGGGCCGGGAGAACGCCGCCGCGTCGGCCCGCAAGGCAGCGGCCGGCTTCACGCCCGCTGCGGGCGCGGGCCGGACGGCGGCCTGCAGCCGGTCGTGAGGAACCTTCCGGACGCCGGCACCATCCTTCCGCCGCTTGGCGCCTCTCCACAGGCCAGAGGCCGAGTTGGGGCGGGCGGCCTTGCAGGGGATGGAGGAGCGGTCACGACCGCTGCGAAGCGGTGCGCCAGCCGGTGAAGCCAGACTTCCCGCACAGTCTCGGCCGGAGGCGCGGACACACCACCCCCGCTGGCTCGCAGGATCGTATCACAGGAATATAATCCTTGCAATCGCGGAGGTGGCGCGCCTTTCGTCGTGCCGCGTGTCAGGCAGCGGGGCTAAGGACGTGGATAACACGGCTGGCGATCATGTCTCTCGTCTTCGCCGCGTAGGCCGCCATGTGGGGCGCGGCGCCATGGGCCTTCAGCGCCTGGGGGCTTTCCCACTTCTCGACAACCACGAAGGTGTCGGCCCCGCAGGCGGTCTGGATGGCGCCAATGCCTTCGGCATCGACCGCGGGGCCGTATTCGATGCAGCCCTCCTCGGCATGCACCGCCGGCATGTTGGCGCGGAACTCCTTCAGCACGGCCTCACGCATGCCAGGCTTGGCGGTGATGATGGCGATAACGTGGATCACGCGGGACGCTCCTCGGTTCAGGTCCGTTTCTTGAACCAGCAGGCTAGGCGCTTCAGGGAAAGCTGCCAATCGGCGGCGACCACCGAGGCGGCGATGCGCCCTCGCAGTCACCCGCCGTCGGGTGCGGCGTCGGCGGGCCCCCGCCACGCGGCGGGCGGGGCGCGGCTGAGAACCGAAGGCCGCGTCAGGGACGATTCCAGCCACGCCGGCGGATCGTCCTTCCGCCCATCGGCCTGCCTGCCGCCGATGCAAGGAGGCGCGGCATTCGTCACCGGAGCCGGCGTTTGGCGGAACGGCGCGCGGCGCCTAGCCTGCGCCCGCCCGCGGCGATCACAGGGAGGACGACATGCCGGATACACGGAGCCCCGCGACCTTGGCACTGCACGCCGGAGAGGCGCCACGGCAGGCCGGCGCTCCCGTCACGCCCCCGCCGCAGCTCGCCACGAGCTTCTTCACGCATCCCGCTGCGGTCGGCTTCTCCGCCAACGACCTCGCGGCCGACGCGCCGCATTTCTACGCCCGCTGGAGCAACCCGACGGCGGAGAGCCTGGAGCAGCGGCTGGCGGCGCTGGAAGGCGGCGAGGCGGCGGTGAGCTTCGCCAGCGGCATGGCGGCGGTCAGCGCGCTGTTCCTGGACCGGCTCGCCGCCGGCGACCACCTGGTGCTCTCCGACGTCTGCTACGCCGGGGTGGCCGAGCTGGCGCAGGACATCCTGCCGCGGCACGGCATCACGGCGACGCCGGTGGACACCGCCGACCCCGCCGCGGTGGGCGCGGCCATGCGGCCGAACACCCGGCTGGTGCATGTGGAGACGCCGGCCAACCCGATCCTCAAGCTGACCGACATCGCCGCCGTCGCCGCCATCGCACATGCCGGCGGGGCGGAGCTCTCGGTCGACTCCACCATCGCCACGCCGCTCGGCACGCGGCCCCTGGCGCTCGGCGCCGACTACGTCGTGCATTCGCTGACGAAATACATCGGCGGCCATGGCGACGCGCTGGGCGGCGCCGTCATCGGGCGGTCCGAACGGATGGCGGGGCTGCGCCGGCAAGGGCTGATCCATCTCGGCGGCGCGCTGGCGCCCTTCAACGCCTGGCTCATCCTGCGCGGGCTGGAGACGCTGGCGCCGCGCATGGCGCTGCACGAGGCGAACGCGCGCAAGCTGGAGGCCTTCCTGGCGGGGCATCCCAAGGTGCGCTCGGTGCTTTGGCCGGGCTCGCCGCGCCACCCGCAGCACGCGCTGGCGCAGCGGCAGATGCGGAACTTCTCCGGGCTGCTCGCCTTCTCCGTGCGCGGCGGCGGCGCGGCGCTCGCGGCGCGGCTGGCGGAACGGCTCCAGGTGATCTCCTACGCCGTCTCGCTGGGCAAGACGAAGAGCCTGCTCTTCCACATCCCGACCGACGACCTGCTGCGCGCCTCCTTCCGCGTGGAGGGCGCGCAGGCGGCCGCCTATCGCGACTGGGCCGGGGAAGGCGTGTTCCGCTTCTCGGTCGGGCTGGAGGAGGCGGATGACCTGATCGCCGATCTCGGCCAGGCGCTCGGCTGAGCCGCCGGACCAGCGGCCACGCGGGGCCGCATGGAGGAAGGCCGGGGGAACGCCGGGGAGCGGGCCTGCCGCCTTGCAGGGGGCGGCGCCGCCCCCGGCCGCTCAGGTGGTGGCGGCGGCGGCGCGCGGCTGCCAGTTCACCAGCGCGACGCCGAGCCCGGCGGCTAGCACCGCCACCACCGGCAGCAGGGCCGGCGTCTCGCCCAGCAGGGCGAAGCCGAACAGCGCGGCGATGCCCGGGCTGAGCCCGCCAAAGGCCGCCGCCCGCGCCGCGCCGAGCCGCGTCACCGCCAGGGCGAAGGCGACCGGCGCCAGCAACCCGGAGGCGCCGCCCTGGAACAGCGCCTGCAGGGCGAGCATGTCCCAGGGCGCGGCCGGCAGGGCGGGGCCGGCCAGCAGGTAGAGCGGCACCAGCGCCAGGACCGAGCCGGCGCTGACAAAGGCCGCCGCCTCCCAGGCGCCGATGCCGGCGCGGCGCAGCCCGACCGTGTAGAGGGAGGCGAGGAGGGCGGCGGCAAGCAGCAGCATGTGGCCGGTTCCCGCTTCCGCGAAGCCGTCCAGGGCGGAAGGCCCGGCCACCGCCAGAACGGCGGCGGCGATCAGGGCAAGCCCGGCCAGCCGCCGCAGCCCGAGGCGTTCGCCGAACAGGACGGAAACGACCGCGACGCAGAGCGGCACGGTGCCGGGCAGCAGCGCCCCCGCCTCGGCCGCCCCGGCGTGCCGCAGCCCCGCCCCCGCCACAAGCACGAAGGGCGCCCCGCCGCCGGCGAGCAGGGCGGCGAGCAGCCAGGGACTGACCTGGCGCAGGCGCGGCAGGGCGCGCAGCAGCACGGGCAGCAGCAGCAGGGCCGGAGCGGTGAAGCGCAACAGGGCGATGTCGGCCGGGCCCAGCCGACCGGGCCCGGCGACGCCGAGGCGGGTCATCGCCAGCGCCCCGCCCCAGACAACGGCCGCCAGCAGCGCGGCGGCGATGCCGAGGCCCGCGCCGCGCGATGGGCAGGAGGTGGCCGGACGTGAAGCGATGCTCATGCTGGGTTCCTCCCGGGGCGGGCGGGCGGCGGCGGCGCGGCGCATCAGTCCCGCCACCAGGGCTTGGCGGCTTCCATCGCGGCGGCGCCGTGGCTGAGGCCGATGTCGCGCAGCATGTGCGTGTCCATTTCCTGCAACTGGCGCCGTCCCCAGGCGCGCTCGCGCCAGAGGGAGAGCATCGAGAAAAGGGAATTGATGATGGCCATGATGGCGTGTCCTCCGCGTGTGGGTGCTTGGCCACCGTGCTGCGGTGGCGGGAGCTTTGTGCCGCGGGGAGGGCCGCAAGACTTGGAGACGCGCTGGAGCGCAGCCGGTGATTTCCTGGAGATTTCCTGAACCGATGCTTATGTGGAATGAAAGCTTGAGTCGCGCGGCAGGCAGGAGAATATTGCGCCACCGCGCGACGGCGCCCTGCCCGGCGCGGCATGACGGATCACATGCCCCGCCGGAGCCACAGCCGCGGGGCGCCCCCAAGGATTGGGAGGGTGGCGATGTCCATCGCCTTCGCCGGGCACGAGGTGGACCTGCACCGGCATGAGCTGCGCCGTGGCGGACAAAGGGTCCATGTCGAGCCGCAGGTCTTCGACCTGCTCGTCCACCTGGTGCGGCACCGCGACCGGGTGGTGAGCAAGGACGAGCTGTTCGAGGCCATCTGGAACGGCCGCATCGTTTCCGAGGCGGCGCTGAGCAGCCGCATCAACGCCGCCCGCAAGGCGGTTGGTGACGACGGCGACCGCCAGGCGCTGATCAAGACGATCCACAAGCGCGGCTTCCGCTTCGTCGGCACCGTCGAGGAGGCCGCGGAGAAGCCGACGGCCGCCGCGGAGCCGGCGGCGCCGGAGCCGCGGCCGGCGCGCCGCTCGCGGCGGCCTTCCATCGTGGTGCTGCCCTTCCGCAACATCAGCCCGGAGCCCGACACCGACTACTTCAGCTACGGGCTGACCGAGGACGTGATCCGCATGCTGGCGCGGCATCGCTGGATGGACGTGCTCAGCCGCCATTCCGGCGCCGCCTACCGCGACCGCGACGTGGATGCGCGGGAGATCGGCGCCGCGCTCGGCGTGCGCTACCTCGTGCATGGCAGCGTCGCCAAGCACCGGGAGCGGGTGCGGCTGGTGGCCGACCTGGTCTGCGCCGAAACCGGGCGGCAGCTCTGGTCGGACGCTTACGACCTGCCGCTGGCCGAGGTGCTCGACGTGCAGCGCGCCATGGCGGAGCAGATCGCCGCGGTGATCGAGCCGGAGCTGGCGCGGCTGGAGCGTGAGGCGGCGGTGCGGCGCCCGCCCGTCGATCTCGGCGCCTGGGACTGCTACCAGCGCGGGCTGTTCCATCTCTGGGGCTTCACCACGCCCGGCATGAACGAGGCGGAGGCGATGTTCCGCCAGGCCATCGCGCTTGACCCGGGCTTCGCCCGCGCGCATGGCGGGCTGGGCTACGTGCTGCTGCAGAAGGCCGCCTTCGGCGCCCCCGCCGCGCGCCCGGCGCTGCTCGACGCGGCGCTGCGCTGCGGCCGCGCCGCCGTGGCGCTGGACGACCAGGACTGCATGAACCTTTGCGTGCTCGGCCGCGTGCACTGCTTCCGCCACGACTACGACGAGGCGACCGCGCTGCTGGAGCAGGCCATCGCCATCAACCCGAGCTTCGCGCAGGCCTATTTCGCCCTCGGCTTCACGCTGAACTTCTGCGGCTGCGCGCGCGAGGCGATCGGCTACCTGGAACGGGCGACGGCGCTCAGCCCGCGCGACCCGCACCTCTCCAGCTTCCACGCGATCCATGGGCTGGCGCATTTCGCGCTCGGCGAGCTGGAGGAAGCGGCGGCCTATGCCCGCAAGGGCGCGCGGGTGGCGAATGCGAAGCACTGGCCAAGCCTCATCCTGACCGCCGCGCTTGGCCTGCTCGGCCGCATGGAGGAAGCGGGCCGCGCCCTGCGGGACCTGCTGGAGCGGGCGCCGGGCTATACCCTGGCGGCGGCGCGGTCCGACTTCTTCTTCTGCGCCGATAAGGCCTTGGTGGATCGTTGCATCGAGGGGCTGCGCCGCGCCGGCCTCGCCGAGGGGCCGGTGCCGAATGGCACCATGCCGCACGCCGCGGCATAGGGGAGCGGGCCGGCCCTCGGGGCGGCGTCACGCGCCCGCGCGCGAGCCCGAGGAAGAAAGAAGGGGCTTCGGAGGAATTCCTTCCCCCGAGCTTTTCCGCCGCTCAGGCCGCAAGCTCCGCCGGCGCGGCCAGCGCAAGGAGGTGCTCTACCTCCTGCCGCATCACCTGGTTCAGGGTGCGGTGGAGCGACTTCAGAGTCGTGAGATCCCAGTCATGGCCGGCAACCGCGTCGGTCACCTGGAAGAGCGGGCGCAGGAGCGCGTCGCGCCGGTCGGCGAAGTCGCTGAAGGCGGCCGGCGTGTTCCTGGCCACCGCCCCGGCCAGCAAGGCCGCGTCGCGCAGGGCATCGGTGATGCCATGCGCGGTGCTCGGATCCTTGAAGGAGGCGGCATCGCCGATCAGCGCCCAGCCCGGCCCGCAGGGATGGCGCATGAACCCCCGGCGGCCGGCGAAGGGCAGCAGGTCCCCCTCCGGGCTGGCGGCGGCGACCTCCTCCGCCAGCGCCGGTGCTGCGGCGCGCAGCAGGGCGAGGAAGCCGTTTCGCCGGTCCTCATGCGCCACGCTGCGGAGGCGGGCGGGCGCGGCGGCGACGAAGACGCAGTGATGCCCGGCATTGGTGGGGATGCGGCCGGCGCTCAGGCCGGGCCGGTAATGCCAGTGGGTGCCGTGGTCGGTCAGGCCGGACCAGTAGCCATAGACCACCGGCGCCGCGTTCCGCCCCACCGCCAGCACCGGGGCGCCGGCGAGGCGGGCGACCGTGGAGCCGGCGCCGTCGGCGCCGACGACCAGCCCGGCCTCGACCTTGCTGCGCCGGCCGGCCGGGTCCACGATCCTGGCCCCGGTGACGCGGCCCGCCTCATCCTGCAGCAGGCCGGCCAGGCTGTGGCCGTAGCGCAGCTCGGCGCCCGCCTCCCCGGCGGCGTCGGCCAGGGCGCTGTCCAGCAGGGTGCGGCGCGGGGCGTAGAGCGCATCCACTCCGTCGCCTGGCCGGATCTCCAGCGGGACGGCCTCGTCGCCGTAGTGGAAGGTGGCGTGGCGGATCGGCGGCGTGCCTGCCTCCACGAGGCGCTCCAGCACGCCCCAGCGCCGCAGCAGCAGCACGCCGCCGCGCATCAGCGCATGGGTGGACAGCGTGTCGCGCCCGTAGGCGCCGCGCTCCACCACGAGCACGCGCAGTCCCTGCCGCGCCATCAGCATCGCGGCGGCGGCGCCGGCGCAGCGCGCGCCGGCCACCAGCACATCGAAGCGTTCCAGGCCGGGCATAGAGGGTTCCTCATGGCTCAGGCCGCGTGGCGCGGCAGGTTGCGGCAGCTTGGCGGTCAGTCCTGCACGGTGATGCTGACGGGCACGCCATGGGTCAGGATGTCGAAAACGGCGGAGCGGGCCCTGGACTGCGCGACGATCGCCGCCAGGGCGGGCTGCGTGGCGACGGCACCGATGGTGGCGAGCAGCGCGGGCGTGTTGACGCCGTTCAGCGGCATGGGCTGCCGCTTCGCCTTGGGTGAAAGGGTGGCGGCTTCGGCGGGCATGGTCGTCTTCCGCATTTGGCCGGGCGGCTTCGGGGCCGCGGGCGGCGGGTTGCGCGATGGAGCGCCGCCGGGTGGCCCGCCGAAAGAGGACGCGGCGGCCGCCGGGGCGTGGCGCAATCCTAGGGACGCAGCAGGTCTCCCGGCTTGGAGAAGAGCTTCAGGAAAGCTTGGGAAGTTCCGGATTCGCGCGGCGGAAAGGCGAGCCCGGGCAGACGGGCGCCCATTGGCCCCGGGGCGCCGGCGCGCCCCCCCCATGCCGGCAGCGGAGGAACCATCTTCCGCACCGATGAGAACGATCATTTTTTCCGTAATTCCGTGGACGGGTTGCAGAGCTCATATTGCTGCCACCGACCTGCGCATCGTTCGGTCCATTCCCTTTCGCAGGGAGATACGACCATGAACGCTTCCCGCATTCTGCTGGGTGCCGCCGCCCTGCTGGGGCTTGCCGGCACCCTCCCCGCCCAGGCCCGCCTGGAAGCAGTGACCCAGGGCGAGAGCTTCGCCAACCCGTATGCGCCGGAATTTCGCGGCAACGTCGTCGGCGGCGGCTATACCCGGGAAGTCTCGCTCGGCCAGGACAGCGCCATCGTCTATTCCGACCCGAGCATCGGCCGCAGGGCATCCGGCATTCCGTTCTTCGTCGGCGGGCACAGCGAGGATGTGGTCTACCGGCCGAGCCCGGCGATGATGCCGACGAGCTTCGCCACTCGCCAGCGCTGACCGGATGAATGGCCGCCGCGCCCCCGCAAGGCGTGGCGGCGCCTGCGGCCGGACGCCCGGCCGCAGGCCTTGCGCGGCGGGTCAGCTCGTCGGCGAGCCCGCCGCCGGGGCCTGGGTGCCGGCGCGGACGCGGATGCGCTCCTCAGGCAAGGGAATGAACTCCTTGTCGTCGCCGGGCACCGGGGCGAAGCGGCCGGCCTTCCAGTCCGCCTTGGCCTGCTCGATGCGCTCGCGCGAGGAGGCGACGAAGTTCCAGAACAGGTAGCGCGGCCCGTCCATCGCCGCGCCACCGAGCAGCAGCACGCGCGCGCCCCGGGGGCCGGCCCGCAGCGCCAGCGCGTCGCCGGCGCGGAAGACGAGCATGCGGCCGGGGGCGAAGCGCTCGCCGGCGACTTCCACCTCGCCGTCCAGCACATAGGCCGCGCGCTCCTCGTGGTGGTCCGGCAGCGGCAGCGCGGCGCCGGGGGCGAGGGCGGCGTCGGCGTAGAAGAGGTCGGAGGAGACGGTGACCGGCGCGCGGGCACCCCAGCCCTCGCCGGCGATGAGCCGCAGCCGGGTGCCGCCATCCTCCAGCACCGGCAGCCTGGCGGCCGCGTGGTGGGCGAAGGCGGGGGCGGTCTCCTCGGCATGTTTCGGCAGCGCCACCCAGGACTGGATGCCGAACAGGCGGCTGCCGCTCTGGCGCAGTTCGGCGCCGGTGCGCTCGGAATGCGCGATGCCGCGCCCGGCCGTCATCCAGTTGACGTCGCCGGGCACGATCGGCTGGTCGGAGCCGAGGCTGTCGCGGTGCTGGATGGCACCCTCGAACAGGTAGGTGACGGTGGAGAGGCCGATATGCGGGTGCGGCCGCACGTCCAGCCCCTTGCCGGCCAGGAACTCGCCCGGCCCCATCTGGTCGAAGAAGATGAAGGGGCCGACCATCTGCCGCTCCCTGGCCGGCAGGGCCCGGCGCACCTCGAAGCCGCCGACATCGTGGGCACGGGGCAGGATCACCTGCTCCAGGCCCTCCGGCATGGGTGCCAGCGCAGCCGCGGGATCGTTCTCGACGCTCATGCCGACCTCCTCCGATGATGGCCGGCACTCTCGGGGATGGTGCCGGGCAGCGGCAAGCGGGCGAGCGGCCGCCCTTCTCACTTTGGCGGGACACGCCAGGCAGGCAGCGGCTTGGCCAGGGCTTTTGTTCTTGATTTGTTCGTATCGTCTCGCCATCGTCGGCCGCATGAGCCTCGCCGATTCATCCGCTCCCCGACCTCCGGCCCACCATCCCGCCACCCGGCCACTCCCTGCGCCGCTGCCCTAGCCCTTTCGACGGGCGCCCCCCCCGCCCGCCCCCCAGGCGATGCCCGACAGCCCAGCAGAGGGGTTCCCCCATGCCCCGGCCCATCCCCGCCCCCGACGACGAGCCGCCCCCCGGCCTCGCCACGCTGCGCGCCCGCCTGGCCCGGCTGGAGGGAGGCGGAAGGCCCGCGCAGGCGCAGGCGGCGATTCCGCTCTGCGAAGGGCTTGGCCTGCCGGGCGGCGGGCTGGCGCGGGCCGCGTTGCACGAGGTGCTGGCCGCCACGCCGGGCTGTGGCGCCGCCTTCTGCGCCCTGCTGCTGGCGCGCAGCGGCGGCACGGTGCTCTGGATCACCGCCGGCGAGGCGCCGCTGCGGCCCTGGCCGCCGGGACTCGCCGGCTGCGGCCTCACGCCGGAACGGTTGGTGCTGGCGCGGGCGAAGGCCCGGGTGGACGCGCTCTGGGCCATGGAGGAGGCGCTGCGCTGCCCGGCCGTCAGCGGCGCGCTGCTGGCGGGGGACGGGGCGGCGCCCGACCTGACGGCGACGCGGCGGCTGCAGCTGGCCGCCGAGGCGGGGGGCGCGCTCGGCCTGCTGCTGCGGCCCGATGAGGGCGGGGCCGGCCCGCTCGCCCCCAGCGCGGCCGTCACGCGCTGGCGGGTCGCCGCCCTGCCGGGGGACGGGGCGCCGCGCTGGCGGCTGGAGCTGCTGCGGGCGCGCGGCGGGGCGCCGGGCGGCCCCTGGGCGGTGCGCTGGCATGCCGCCGAGGGGCGGCTGGCGCTCGACGGGCCATGACGGCCGCGCCGCGCCGTTTCCTGGCGCTGCACCTGCCGACCTTCGCCACCGACCGGCTGCGCCGCGCCGAGCCGGGCCTGCCGGCGGGCCGGCCGCTGGCCACCTGGGCACAGGCCGGCAGCCGCCGCCTGCTGGTGGCGGTGGACAGGACGGCCGCCGCGGCGGGGCTGCGCGCGGGGCAGGCGCTGGCCGACGCGCAGGCCATCCGGCCCGACCTGCTGCTCCGCCCCGCCGCGCCGGAGGCCGAGGCCGCGCTGCTGCACGCCCTCGCCCTGCGGGGGCGGCGCTACACCCCCCTCGCCGCCACCGATCCGCCGGACGGGCTGCTGTTCGACGTCACGGGCTGCGCCCACCTGTTCGGCGGCGAGAGGGCCTTGCTGGACAATGCCGTGGCCTGGCTGCGGGCGGCCGGGATCGCCGCGCGCGGGGCGGTGGCCGGCGGCGGCGCCGCCGCCGCCGCCCTGGCGCGCGCCCGGCGGGACGATCCGGTGGTGGTCTCCGGCGCCGAGGAGCAGGTGGCCAGGCCCTTGCCCATCGGCCCGGCGCTGCGGCTGCCGGAGGCGGTGCTGTCCGACCTCGCGCGGCTTGGCCTGCGCCGGGTGGACGACCTGCTGCGCCAGCCACGCGCGGCGCTGGCCCGGCGCTTCGGCGCCCCGCTGCTGGAACGGCTGGACGCGGTGACGGGGCGGCAAGGCGTGCCCCTGCGCCCTGTTCTGCCACCGCCCGACCTGCGCGCCAGCCGCGCGCTGCTGGAGCCGGTCGTCACCCGTGGCGGCATCGAGGCGGTGCTGGACCGGCTGCTCGACGAGCTTTGCGAGCGGTTGCGGGCGGCGAGGCTCGGCGCGCGGCGGCTGGTGCTGACGGCGGAGCGGGTGGACGGGGCGGTGCAGGAGGTGACGGTGGGCACCGGGCTGCCGGTGCGGGCGCCGGCGCATCTGCGGCGGCTTTTCGCGGAGAAGCTGGGCGGGCTGGAGCCCGATCTCGGCTTTGAGCGCATGGCGCTGGCGGCCTGGGCCAGCGACCCGCTGCCGATGGGGCGGCAGACCGGCTTCGCCCCCGGCGCGGAGGCGGTGGCGGAGGAGGCGCTGGCGCAACTGCTCGACCGGCTGGCGCAGCGGCTGCGGGTGCATCGCGTGGCGCCGCTGGCCAGCCACTGGCCGGAGCACATGCTCGCGGCGCTGGGGCCGCATGCGGAGGTGCCGCGCCCGCCGCCGGGCTGGCCCCTCTATCCGGCGCCGGTGCTGCGCCTGCAACGGCCGGTGTCGCTGGTGGCGAAGGAGGCGCTGAAGCGGGTGCAATGGCGGGGGGCGGAGTGGCATGTGCTGCGCGCCGAGGGGCCGCTGCGGCTGGCACCGGAATGGTGGCGCAGCCCTGCCGGGGCGCCGGAGCGCGACTATCACCGGGTGGAGCTGGCCTCCGGGGAGCGGCTCTGGCTCTGCCGCGCGGCGGGGGGCTGGTGGCTGCACGGCCACCTGCCATGAGTGACATCCCCGCCTTCGCCGAACTGGGCGCGCGCTCCAACTTCTCCTTTCTCGACGGCGCCTCGCATCCGGAGGAGCTGGTGGAGACCGCCGCGGCGCTGGGATATGCCGGCTTCGGGCTCTGCGACAGCAACGGGCTTGCCGGGGTGATCCGCGGGCATCTGGCGGCGCGGGAGAAAGGGCTGCCCTTCGCCGTCGGCTGCCGGCTGCGGCTGGCGGATGGCAGCGAATGGCTCGCCTGGCCGGTGGACCGCGCCGGCTACGGGCGGCTGACCGTCCTGCTCTCGCGCGGGCGAAGGGAGGCGCCCAAGGGGACCTTTCCGCTGGGCACCGAGGACATGCTGGCCGCCGCCGAGGGCTGGGTGCTGGCCGCCGTGCCGCCCCGGGCACCCCCCCGGGCCTTTGATGCAGGTTTTGCCGACCGGCTGCGGCGGGTGGCGGCGGCGCTGCGGCCCAGGCTGGCGCTGCCGCTGCTGGTGGCGGCCGCCTGCCCGCTGCTCGGCGACGACCAGCGGCGGCTGGACCGGCTGGCCGGCATGGCGGAGGCCGCCGGGGCCTGGCTGCTCGCCACCAACGACCCGCGCTTCCACCACCCGGCGCGGCGGCGGCTGGCCGACGTGCTCACCGCCATCCGGCTCGGGCGCGGCGTGGAGGCGCTGGGCTTTGCCGCCGAGCCGAATGCCGAGCGGCATTTGAAATCGCCCGGGGCGATGGCGCGGCTCTTCGCGCGGCATCCGCAGGCGCTCCGCAACACGCTGCATGTGCTGGATGCGGCGCGCGGCTTCTCGCTGGAGCAGCTCCGCTACGAATATCCGGAGGAGGCGCTGGAGGAAGGCCGCACGGCGCAGGAAACATTGGAAGCGCGGGTGGCGCAGGCGGCGGCGGCGCGCTGGCCCGGCGGCACGCCGGCGGCAATCGCGGCGCGCATCGCGCACGAGCTGCGCCTGATCGGCGATCTGGGCTACGCGCCCTATTTCCTGACGGTGCACGAGATCGTCCGCTTCGCCAGGGAAAAGGACATCCTCTGCCAGGGGCGCGGCTCGGCGGCGAATTCGGCGGTCTGCTTCGTGCTCGGCATCACCGCCGTGGACCCGGCGAAGCATGACCTGCTGTTCGAGCGCTTCGTCTCCGCCTCGCGCGGCGAGCCGCCGGATATCGACATCGACTTCGAGCACGAGCGGCGCGAAGAGGTGATCCAGCATCTCTACGAACGCTACGGGCGCGAGCGCGCGGCGATCTGCGCCACCGTGATCCGCTACCGGCCGCGCAGCGCGCTGCGCGAGGTGGGCAAGGCGATGGGGCTTTCGGAGGACGTCACCGCGCGGCTGGCGAAGATGAGCTGGGGCCCGGGCGGCAGCATGGATTTTCGCGAGTTGGCGCGCGGCGAGGGGCTGGACACGGAGGATCCGCGCCTGGCCCTGGCGCTGGAGCTGGCGGAGGAGCTGGTCGGCTTTCCCCGCCACACGGCGACGCATGTGGGCGGCTTCGTCATCACCCGCGGGCCGCTGGTCGAGCTGGCGGTGGTGACCAGGGCGGCGATGGAAGGCCGCACCGTGCTGGAATGGGACAAGGACGACATCGACGCGCTCGGCATCCTGAAGGTGGATGTGCTGGGGCTCGGGATGCTCTCCTGCCTCCGGCGCGCCTTCCACCTGTTGCGCGGCCATGCGCGGCTTGACGTGAAGCTCGACACGCTGCCGGGCGAATGCGCGGCGACCTATGCCATGCTGCGCCGCGCCGACAGCCTCGGCGTGTTCCAGGTGGAAAGCCGGGCGCAGATGAACATGCTGCCGCGGCTGCAGCCGAAGGAATTCTACGACCTCGTCATCCAGGTGGCGATCGTGCGGCCGGGGCCGATCCAGGGCGACATGGTGCATCCCTATCTGCGCCGGCGGCAGGGCGTGGAGCAGGCGGTCTATCCGGCGCCGGCGGATGGCAACCCGGACGAGTTGCGCGGCGTGCTGGAGAAGACGCTCGGCGTGCCGCTGTTCCAGGAGCAGGCGATGCGCATCGCCATCGTCGCCGCCGGCTTCACGCCGGAGGAGGCAGACCAGCTCCGCCGCGCCATGGCGACCTTCAAGCTGAATGGCGGCATCGAGCGTTACCAGGAGAAGCTGGTGGGCGGCATGGTGCGGCGTGGCTACGTGCGCGAGTTCGCGGAACGGGTCTTCGCGCAGATCCAGGGCTTCAGCTCCTACGGCTTCCCGGAGAGCCACGCGGCGAGCTTCGCGCATCTCGTCTATGCCTCGGCCTGGGTGAAGTGCCACCACCCCGCGGTCTTCGCCGCGGCGCTGCTGAACAGCCAGCCGATGGGCTTCTACGCCCCGGCGCAGATCGTGCGCGACGCGCGCGAGCATGGGGTGGAGGTGCGGCCGGTCTCGGTCAATGCCAGCGACTGGGACTGCACGCTGGAGGCGGCGGCCACCAGCGCCGGCGGGCTGGCGCTGCGGCTCGGGCTGCGGCTGGCGCGCGGGCTGGCCGAGGTGGAGGGGCAGGCGATCGTCGCGGCGCGGCAGGCGCGCAACGGCGCCCCTTTCGAGGGGGTGGAGGAGATGGCCTGGCGCAGCGGCGTCGGCCGCCGGGCGCTGCGGGCGCTGGCGGCGGCGGATGGCTTCGCCGAGGCCGGCAGCCCGCGCCGGCACGCCGCATGGGAGGCGCATGCCGCGGCGGACGGGTTCCGCGACCTGCCGCTCTTCGCCGCCGCGCAGGAGGGGGCGGCGGCGGCGCTGGCCGGCGAGGCGCCGCTGCTGGCCGAGCCCGCCCCCGCCCTGCCGGCGGAGCGCGAGGGCGAGCGGGTGGTGGAGGACTACCTCGCCACCGGCCTGACGCTCGGGCGGCACCCGATGGCCCTGCTGCGGCCGGAGCTGGAGGCGATGGGCTGGGTGGACACGCGCCGCCTCGCCACCGCGCGGCCGGGCAGCGCCATCCGCCTGGCGGGGATGGTGCTGATGCGGCAGCGGCCGGGCTCGGCGCAGGGCATCGTCTTCCTGACCGTGGAGGACGAGCACGGCACGGCCAACCTGGTGGTCTATGCCGATGTGGCGGCGCGCGACCGGGCGGCGCTGATCGCCGGGCGGCTGCTGCTGGCCGAGGGGGTGGTGGAGCGGGAGGCGCAGCATGTCGCGGTGCCCGTCATCCACCTGATCGTGCGGCGGCTGACCGACCGCTCGGACCTGCTGGACAGCCTGCCGCATGGCGGCTCCGCCTGGGCCGAGCGCAGCCTCGGCCGCGCCGACGAGGTGCGGCGGCCGGAGCCGGGATCGCGCCGGCCGAACCGCGTGAAGATGCCGGGAAGCCGGGACTTCCGGTAGGGACACCCCCCCCGCTCGCACCTTGGCAGGGTCACCGGGTCAGGGTCGGAAGGCAGGGCGGCTGCAAACCTTCCCACGTGACAAGGTTGTGGCCCGATGCTACCCAGGCGCCCTCATGCCGCGATCAGCCCGCGCCCGCCTGGTGCTCCGCCTGCTGGCCATGCTGTTGCTGGCGCAGTGGAGCGGCGGGCTGTTGCCGCATCTGCGCGCCATGGTGCCGGTGGGCGAGGCGGTGGTGATCTGCTCGCCCGAGGGTCTCCACACCATCACGCTGGGGCCGGATGGCAAGCCGGTGAAGCCGCCGCCAGCGCTGGCCGGATGCTGCCTGCTCTGGCTGGGACCGATTGCCGGAGGCGACCTCGCTCCGCCGCCCGCCCTGCCGCCGCCGCGCGTCGTCGCGGCGCCGGACAGGGGCTTGGCGGCGACTGCGCGGCAACTCTCGTTTCTTCCGCCACCCAGCACGCGCCATCCCCGCGCGCCGCCGGTCTCCTGAGGCTTTTCAACCGTCCCGGCCAGCCATGGCCGAACCGTTGTCCTTCCTCGGGAGTTCCTCCATGCCTGACCTGCCCGCCGGGCGGATCGGCGCGGCCATGTGCCTGCGCGCCATCCCGCCTGCCGCAGCTTCGCTGCCGCGTCCCTTCCACGGGGGTGCCGCATGAGCACCGCCACCCCGCCCGTCGTCTCAGCGGCGTCGGACCTCAAGGCCTTCATCGCACGGCTGCATTTCTATGCCGGCCTGCTGGTTGGCCCCTTCCTGCTGATCGCCGCCGTTACCGGCGTGCTGTACGTCCTGACGCCGCAGATCGAGGAGGTGCTGTATCGCCAGGAGTTGCGCAGCAGTTCCACCGGCCCGGCGCAAAGCCTGGCGGCGCAGGCCGAGGCCGCCCGCGCAGCCGTGGGCCCCGAAGCCCGGCTCTTCGCCATCCGCCCGGCGCCGGCGGCAGGCGCGACCACGCGCGTGATGTACGCCGAGCCGGGGCTGGGCGGCTCCGAGAACCGCGCCATCTTCATCGATCCGGTGACGCTTGCGGTGAAGGGGGAGCTGACCGTCTATGGCACCAGCGGCATCCTGCCGTTCCGCACCACGCTCGACTACCTGCACCGCAACCTCCTGCTGGGCGAGGCGGGCCGCTTCTACAGCGAGTTGGCCGCCTCCTGGCTCTGGCTGGTGACGCTGGGCGGCGTGCTGCTCTGGCTGTGGCGTCGCACCGGCCGCCTGTCCCGCCAAAGCCCGCGGAACACGCGGCTCCGCACGCGCCGGCTGCACGGGCTGATCGGCGTTTCCGTGTCGCTCGGCCTGCTGTTTCTTTCCGCCACCGGCCTCACCTGGTCGCAATGGGCCGGCGGCCGGATCGACGGCCTGCGCGGTGCGCTGGGTTGGGTTACCCCATCCGTTTCGCTGGCGCTGGACGGCGGAAGCGACACCGCCGGCGGTGCGCACGCGCACCACGGCTCAGCGAGCATGGCCGCGGCGGCGCAGCCCGAGGCCGCCACCCGGCTGGACGAGGTGATGGCCGCCGCACGGGCAGCCGGGATCGACTCACCCATGGTCGAGATCCGGCTGCCGACTCCGGAAAAGGCCTAGCTGGTGCGGGAATACGACCGCTCCTGGCCCACCCAGGTGGATACGATCGCCATCGATCCCCGCTCGATGCAGGTCACGAGCCGGGCTGACTTCGCCGGTTTCCCCCTGATCGCCAAGCTGATCCGCTGGGGCATCGACATGCATATGGGCATCCTGTTCGGCGTGGCGAACCAGATCCTGATGGCGGCGGTCGGCCTGGGGCTGGTGGGGGCGGTCGTCTATGGCTACCGCATCTGGTGGCAGAACCGGCCCGCGCCCGGCGCCCTGCCACGGACGCTGGTGCAGAGCTGGCTGCGTCTTTCGGTTCCGCTCCGGATCGTCGTGGCGCTGGTGGCGGCGGGACTGGGATGGGCCTTGCCGGTGGCCGGGGTTAGCCTGGCGGCCTTCCTGGCCGTCGATATCCTGCGCTGGCGCCTCGCCCGGTCGGCACCACGGCCACTTCCGGCGGAATGAGCCTGCGGCGCCGCTGCCCTGCCAAGGGCGCAGGCGCCGCTCCGCCGCCTCAGGACGGCGCGGCGGTCCCCGCCAGCTGCGGCAGGATCTCGTCCCGCGCGCGGGCGACGTCCTCGGGGAAGTCGATCTCGGTCCAGGGCAGCGCGCTGATGTCCACCGCGCGGAAACTCGCCGGCGCGGCCAGGATCAGGTCGCGGATGGCTTCCTCGTACTCCACCTGGCGGCGGCCGGCGGCGAGATAGGCCTCGCAGCGATCCGCCAGGGCGGCGGCCGTCCCGGCGGTGAAGCGGAAGAAGCCGACCGACTCGCCATGCCGGTCATGCGCGTGCTCGGGCCGCTTGCGGAAATCCACGATGGTGTCGCCGCGCAGGCAGATCTTCACCGGCTCGTCGCCCGGCTCGATGTCGCGGTCGAGCAGCAGGAGATTTTCGTCCGGCGCTTCCACCAGTGGCGCGAGGATGCGCGGGTCGTAGAGCACGTCGCCATCCATCAGCAGCAGGGGCTGCCCGGCGCGCAGCGCCTCCGCCTGCACGGCAAGGGAGACCAGGCTGCCCTCGCGGTAGTGCGAGTTCCCGACGAAGCGCACGCAGCCGGGCCAGGCGAGCCGCGCCACCTCGGCCTCGATCAGCGCCCGCTGGTGGCCGACGGTGATGCTCACCTCGGTGACGCCGTGCTCGCCGAGCGCGGCGAGGTGGCGCGCGAGCAGGCTCCGCCCGCCGAATTCCAGCAGGATCTTGGGCCGGTCGTCGGCGCCGAGGCGGCGGCCGACGCCGGCCGCCAGGATGATCGCGGAAGCGGGGCGCGGTGCCGTCAAGCCGGGCATTTCCTGATGCTGGTCTCCGTGTTCCGTGAAGCTAGGGTGACAGTTCCGGGCTTGGCAAGGGCGGCCAGCCTGCTAGCTCTGCACACGGTGTGTTCAGCATGGAGGAACCGCCTTGAGCAGTGCAGGGCCTCTGGCGGCGCGCACCGGCGCGCCGGTTCCCGCGCGCCGCACGCGCTTCGCCGCCCTCCGGCAGGAGATCACGTCGCCTTCGCTCTCCTTCCTGATGGAGGCGCATGACGGGATGTCGGCGAAGATCGTGCAGGAGGCGGGGTTCCGCGGCGTCTGGGCCTCGGGGCTCACCACCTCGGCGGCGCTCGGCCTGCGCGACAGCAACGAGGCCTCCTGGACGCAGGTGCTCGACGTGCTGGAATACATGGCCGACGCCACCACCCTGCCGATCCTGGTGGACGGCGACACCGGCCATGGCAACTTCAACAACGTGCGACGCTTCGTGCGCAAGCTCGGCGAGCGCGGCATCGCCGGCGTCTGCATCGAGGACAAGCTCTTCCCGAAGACCAACTCCTTTCTCGGCGAGGCGCAGCCGCTGGCCGACGTGGCGGAGTTCTGCGGGCGCATCAAGGCGGGCAAGGACAGCCAGACCGACGACGACTTCGTGCTGGTCGCGCGCGTCGAGGCGCTGATCTCCGGGCACAGCATGGAGGAGGCGCTGCGCCGCGCCGAGGCCTATCACGCGGCCGGGGCGGATGCGATCCTGATCCACTCGAAGAAGTCCACGGCCGAGGAGATCTTCGCCTTCACCGAGCGCTGGGGCAACCGCGCGCCGGTGGTGATCGTGCCGACCATGTATTATTCGACGCCGACGGAGCTGTTCCGCCAGGCCGGGATCTCCACCATCATCTGGGCCAACCACCTGATGCGGTCCTCCATCGCGGCGATGCGCGAGACGGCGCAGCGCATCCATGAGGACGAGTCGCTGGTGCGCGTCGAGGGCAGCGTGGCGACGGTGAAGGACATCTTCCGCATCACCGGGAATGCGGAGCTGGAGGAGGCCGAGCGCCGCTACCTGCCGGCGAAGCCCGCCGCCGCCGCGGTGGTGCTGGCGGCCGCCGGCGGATCGCTCGGCGGGCAGGCGCCGGACCAGCCGAAATGCATGGTGGACATCCGCGGCCAGTCGCTGCTGAAGCGGCTCGCCGGCACGCTGCGCGAGAGCGGCGTGCGCGACATCACCGTGGTGCGCGGCGACCGCAAGGAGGCCGTGGCGCTGCAGGGCGCGCGGATGCTGGACAACGACCGCCACGCCGAGACCGGCGAGGCCTGGTCGCTGGCCTGCGCGCGGGAGACGATCCGCGGCGAGACCGTCGTGGTCTATGGCGACGTGCTGTTCCGCCGCTACATCCTGGACAGCCTGCTGACCAGCAGCGCCGAGGTGGTGATCGCGGTGGACACGCTGGGCACGAACGAGGCCTCCTCCGGCCCGCGCGACCTCGTCGCGGCGGACCACCGCTTCTCCGGCGACTACCTGGACGACGCGCCGGCGCATCTGCGGCAGATGGGCGCCGGGCTCGTACCCGAAGAAGTCTGCGGCGAGTGGATGGGCCTCGCCCGCTTCAGCGCGCGGGGGGCCGAGTGGCTGCGGGAGGAGATCGCCGCGCTGGAGGCGGAGGGGCTGCTGGAGCAGGCCGACATGCCGCTGCTGCTGACGCGGCTTGCGGCGCGGCACCCGGTGCGGGTCAAATACTTCACCGGCCACTGGCTCGACGTGGACACGCTGACCGACCTGGCCGAGGCCCGCAACTTCACCTGAGCGAGCGAGCATGATCACGGCCGATGAGTTCATCCGCGAGACGGTCGGCGCCGGCTTCGACTTCTACGCCGGCGTCCCCTGCAGCTTCCTGACGCCGCTGATCAACGGCGTGCTCTCCGACCCCGCCCTCGCCTATGTGGGCGCGGCGAGCGAGGGCGAGGCGGTGGCGATCGCCTCCGGCGCCTGGCTGGCCGGGCGGCGGACGGTGGTGCTGTGCCAGAACTCCGGCCTCGGCAACGCGGTGAACCCGCTGACCTCGCTGAACGCGCCCTTCCGCATCCCGACCCTGCTGCTGACCACCTGGCGCGGCGAGCCCGGCATCCCGGACGAGCCGCAGCATGTGGTGATGGGGCAGATCACCCAGAACCTGATCGCGCTGATGGGGCTGGAGCAGGCCCCCTTCCCCGCCGAGCCCGGCGCCCTGGCCCCCGCGCTGCGGCAGGCCGTGGCGCGGATGGAGGCGACGCAGCTTCCCTATGCCTTCGTGGTGCGCAAGGACGACGTGGCGGAGACCAGGCTGGCGCCGCGCGCCCTTCCGCTGCCCGGCCCCGGCCGGCGCGCCGACTTCCCCGCCGAGGGGCCGCGGCCGAGCCGGGCGGCGGTGCTGGAACGGTTCCTGCAGATCGTGCCGGAGGAGGCGGCGGTGATCGCCACCACCGGCAAGTGCGGGCGCGAGTTGTTCACCCTGGCCGACCGGGCGCAGCACCTTTATCAGGTCGGCTCGATGGGCGGGGCCAGCGGCATGGGGCTCGGCGTCGCGCTGCACACGGCGCGGCCGGTGGTGGTGCTGGACGGTGACGGCGCGGCGCTGATGAAGCTCGGCACCCTCGCCACCATCGGCGCCCAGGGGCCGCGCAACCTCGTCCATGTGGTGCTGGACAACGGCGTGCACGACTCCACCGGGGGGCAGGCGACGGTCTCGGCCTCGGTGGACTTCGCCGCCATCGCGCTGGCCTGCGGCTACCAGTATGCCGCCGGCTGCGCCTCGCTGGACGGCTTCGCCGCCGCCTTCCGGGCGGCGCTGGCGCATGGCGGGCCGGCCTTGATCCACCTGCGCATCGCGCCGGGCTCCATGGGCAAGCTCGGCCGCCCGACGGTGACGCCGGAGGAGGTGGCGCGGCGCTTCCGCGATTTCCTGGCGCGCCCGCTCGCCGCTCCTCTCTCCCCCAATGGGGAGCCGGCGGCCGCGTGATCTGGTCCGCATGATCTGGTCCACGGGGCTCAGCCTGCTGGTCGGGCTTTCCATCGCGGTGGCGCTGATCGCCGCCAACGATCCGGGCGAGATCCTGCGCCTGCTGCTGGAAACCGGCTGGGGGCTGCTGGGCGTGCTCGCCCTGAACGGCGCGCAGATCGTCGCCTCGGCGCTCGGCTGGGCGCCGCTGATCGACGATCCGCGCCGGCCCGGCACGCTCGCCCTGGTGCGGATGCGCTGGATCCGCAACGCCACCAACGCCCTGCTGCCGGTGGTGCAGGCGGCGGGCGAGCTGGTGCGGGCGCAGCTGCTGCTGCGCACCGGCGTGGCGCAGGTGAAGGTGATCGCCAGCCTCGCCGCCGACCTCGGCGCCGAGATGGCGACGCAGATCGTGTTCTCCCTGCTCGGGCTGGCCGTGCTGCTGCTGATCCCGCATGGCGGCGGCGGCTCCACGCTGCAATGGGCCGTCATCGGCACGGCGCTGGGGGCGGCGGTGACGGGGGTGTTCATCGCGGCGCAGCGCTGGGGGCTGTTCCGGCTGGTCGAGCGGCTGCTGCCGGGGCTGGCGGCGCGGGTCGGCTGGCATTCGATGGGCGCGCTGACCGGGCTGCACGAGGCGGTGGTCGGCCTCTACCGCCAGCCGCGCCGCCTTTGGAAAAGCGGCGCCTGGCACCTCGCCTCCTGGCTGCTCGGCGTGCTGGAGACCTGGGCGGCGCTGCGCATCCTGGGCGTGGAGACGGGGCTCGCCGAGGCGCTGGTGATCGAGAGCCTGGGCCAGGCGGTGCGCAGCGCCGGCTTCTTCATCCCCGGCGCGCTGGGTGTGCAGGAGGGCGGCTATGTGCTGATCTGCGCCCTGTTCGGCATTCCGCCGGAGCGCGCCATCGCGCTGGTGCTGGTGCGGCGGCTGCGCGACGTGCTGCTGGGCGTCCCCGGGGTGATCGCCTGGCGCTGGGAGGTGGCCACGCGCCGCCCGGCGAGTTCCGCCTCCCCGCCCGCATCCCCAAGGAGGGAGCCGCTGCATGAGCGATGAGCCGATCCTGCTGACCCCGGGGCCGCTGACCACCCACCCCGACACCCGCCGCGCCATGCTGCGCGACTGGGGCTCGCGCGACCCGGCCTTCATCGCGCTCACCGCCGAAATGCGGCAGCGGCTGCTGGCGGTCGCCAACGGCGCGGCGAGCCATGTGGCGGTGCCCGTGCAGGGCTCGGGCACCTTCATCGTGGAGGCGGCGATCGCCACGCTGGTCGCGCCGGGGCAGAAGCTGCTGGTGCTGGCCAACGGCGCCTATGGCGAGCGGATGGTCGCCATCGCCCGCCGCATGGGGCGCGAGGTGGCGGCGCTGCGCTGGCCGGAGGACCGCCCCGTGGAGCCGGCGCGGGTGGCCGCGGCGCTGCGGGCCGATCCCGCCGTCACCCACGTCGCGCTGGTGCATTGCGAGACCACCACGGGCATCCTGAACCCGCTGGCGGAGACCGCCGCCGTGGTGGCGGAGGCCGGGCGGCGCTTCCTGCTCGATGCCATGAGCAGCTTCGGCGCGCTGGCGCTCGACCTCGGCGCCGTGCCCGTCACGGCGGTGCTGGCCTCCTCCAACAAGTGCCTGGAGGGGGTGCCGGGGATCGGCTTCGCGCTGGTGGCGAAGGACGCGCTGGAGGGGGCGGAGGGCAACAGCCCCTCGACCAGCCTGGACCTGCACGCGCAGTGGCGCGGCTTCGAAAAGGACGGGCAGTGGCGCTTCACGCCGCCCGTGCAGGTGGTGGCGGCGCTGGTGGAGGCGCTGCGCCGGCTGGAGGCGGAGGGCGGGCCGGCGGCGCGGCGCGCGCGCTACCAGGCGAATTTCGACACGCTCCAGGCGGGGATGCGGCGGCTCGGCTTCGCGCTCTACCTGGACGAGGCGGTGCAGGCGCCGATCATCGCCACCTTCCGCATGCCCGCCGACGGCAGCCTGGCGTTCCGGCCCTTCTACGAGGCGCTGGCGGCGCGGGGCTTCCTGATCTATCCGGGCAAGCTGACCCAGGGGGAAAGCTTCCGGATCGGCTGCATCGGGGCGATCGGGCCGGAAGTGTTCGAGCGGCTGCTGCGGGCGGTGGAAGCGGTGCTCGCGGCCGGTTGAGCGGTTCCGGCTGGCCCGGCGCCGCCGGATGCGGTCATGATGGCGCTGGTGCGGCGGCTCTTGCGCGCCGCACCGGCAGGGCAAGATGGGGCCGATGCATGCGAAAGCCGTCCAACACTCCGGTGGCGCTGGATCGATGAGGCCGGGTGCATGAGCCAGCCAGTCCAGGGACCGCTCCCTGAACGGGTGGTCAGCCTCAGCCGGGCACGGGACGACAAGCTCTGGGCGGTGATCGTCGCACTCGGCCGAAAGCGGCGCATCGCCAACATCTATCCGAGCCGCGCGGCGGCCGATGCGGACTGCCACTGGCGGGAGCAGCAGGTGCGGGCCTATGCGGGCTTCCTGCTCAGTTCCAACATGCCGCTGCCCAATTACAGCGTCTCGCCGGTGCGCCGCGCCGACCTGCCGCGTGGCTGGCGGCCACTGCCGGCGCTGGGCTTCCTGCGCGGACAGTTCGTCTGAGGCGGGTGCCGCCGTTCAGCCCTGACCGGCGCGCGCCTTGCGCCGGCCGGTGACGCCGAGCAGGACCGCAAGCGCCGGCGTGATGAGCGCGGCGGCGAAGAGCATCGGCACCGTGGCACCCACCCAGAGCAGCAGGGGAACGAAGACCATCAGGTCGTCCGGGTCCACCAGGATGCCGGGGGCGAGGTCCCAGCCGCGCACCTCGCCGAGCTTCAGGACATGGAGCTGCCAGAACAGCGCGGCGATGCCGAGCCCGGCCAGCAGGCCCAGGAACGGCCCCCAGGCGCCGAGCGCCGCCACCTGCCCGACGCCGAGGCCAAGAAAGGCGATGGCGTTGGAGGTGCAGTCGGCGAGCAGGTCGTAGACATGGCCGTCCGGGCTGGACTGGCCGGTCTGCCGCGCCAGCTCGCCATCGGCGCGGTCGAGCAGCATGGAGAGCAGGAAGATCGCGCCGCCGATGGCCGGCCAGGGCGGCGCCGCGGCGAAGGCCAGCGCGGCGGCGAGGCCGGTCACGAGCCGCGCGGAGGTGATCTGGTTGGGGGTGACGCCGCTGGGCGCGACGCGCCGCACGGCGGGGCGGACGATGCGGTGGATGACGGTGTTGGCGCTCAAGTCGGGCTCACGCTTTCGGCTCGGGGTTCTTCATGAAGCGGCGGGCGATGCGGATGAAGAAGGGCACGGTGGTCGGCCGCAGCAGGCGGGGATCGTAGCCGGCGAGGCGGCGGTCGTTCTCGGCCAGGCAGATGTCGATCAGCGCCGCGGCGCTCATCTCCACGCCGATCGAATCGGAGGAGGCGGTGAAGTTGGTGTTCTTCGACTCGCCGCCGAGGCTGCGGGCCAGCACCAGCCGGTCCCAGATCAGCACCGCCCAGACGGCGGCCGTCTTCGCCAGGAACCAGGGCTTGCGCCACCAGGGCTGGCGCGCCCGCTGCCAGGCGGCCCAGTTGGCGAAGAACAGGATGTGGCGCGCCTCCTCCTGGATCACCGGCTCGAAGGTGCCGACCAGGTCGGGCGGGAAGAAGCCGGAGCGGCGCGCCGCCTCGAACAGGCCGAAGGCGAAGAAGCTGTCGATGCATTCGCTGTAGCCGGTGCGCATCCAGCCCCATTCGACGTCCCGGTAGCCGGTGTATTCGGGCTCCGGCTCCAGGATGACGCCATAGGCCTCGACGAGGTTGGAGAGCACCTTCTTGTGGCGCGCCTCCTCGTTGCCGTCCATCACCATGGCGTCGCGCAGCAGCGGGTCATGGATGGTGGCGGCATAGTCCAGCACGCGCAGCGAGGCGCGGCCCTCGGTCTGCACCGCGATGTCCCAGATCGGCAGGCTGGTGAGGCGGGTGTGCGCCTCGGGGTCCAGCTTCGGCCAGTCCAGCACGCGCGGCTTGTAGGGGTTGTGCGTCTCCAGCAGCATCCGAGCGAACATTTCCATGTGCGCCTCGCTGCCGGTGCGCACCGGCCCCGGCCGGCCGAAGCTCCAGTGGCGCGCGGTATGGTCGGCCTTGGCGACCGTGGGGCTGTCGAGGGCGACAGACTCCGGGGGAGGGCTTGACGACATGCGGGAACCCGATGATCAGGCGCGGGGGCCATTTGCGAGACCCTATTAAGCGACCCTCCTTCCGGGAAGCGCAACCCGGCCGCCGCCGGGACAGCTTGCATCCCGCCTCTTCCCCGACGCCCCCTCCCCAGCCCGCAGGTGCCGATGTGACCACCAGGACGCCCCTGACCGCCCGCGTCGTCGGCGCCAGCGCCCGCCATCCCTGGGTCACGATCCTGCTGGCGCTGCTGCTGGCGGCGGCGGCCGGCTTCCACGCCAGCCGCAACTTCGCCATGACCACCGACACGGCGGAGCTGATCTCCCCCGACCTGGACTGGCGGCGCGGCGAGCTGGACTTCGACGCCGCCTTCCCGCAGCAGCAGGACCTGACGGTGGTGGTGGTGGATGGCGCGACGCCGGAACTGGCGGAGCAGGCGGCGGCGCGCCTCGGGGCGCACCTGCGGGCGGCAGCGGGCCTGTTCCACAGCGTCCGGCGGCCGGAGGGAGGCCCCTTTTTCGCGCGCAACGGCCTGATGCTGCTGCCGCTGGAGGACGTGCAGTCCACGCTCGATCAGTTGATCGCCGCGCAGCCCTTCCTGGGGCCGCTGGCGGCCGATCCGAGCCTGCGCGGCATCATGGGCGCGCTGGATACCGTGCTGGACGGCGTGCGGCGCGGCCAGGCGAGCCTGGCGCAGGTCGAGCGCCCGGTTGCGCGGCTGGGCGAGGCTTTCGGCGCGGTGGCGGCAGGCAGGCCGGCCTTCTTCTCCTGGCAGGCGCTGTTCAGCGACGCGCCGCCGGGAACGCGGCAGACGCGACGCTTCCTGCTGGTGCAGCCGGTGATGGACTATTCCGCCCTGCAGCCGGGCAAGGCGGCCGGCGACGCCATCCGGGCGGCGGCGCGCGCGCTGGCGCTGGACCCGGCGCATGGCGTGACGGTGCGGCTGACCGGCCCCGTGCCGATGGCGGACGAGGAATTCGCCTCGCTCTCGGAGAACGCGGGGATCATGGGCGCCGCCATGCTGCTGGCGCTGGTGGCGATGCTCTGGCTGGCCGTGCGCTCCGCCCGGCTGGTGGCGGCGATCCTGGCGACCGCGCTGCTCGGCCTGGTGATGACGGCGGGGCTGGGGCTGCTCGTCGCCGGCCGCTTCAACCTGATCTCGGTGGCCTTTATCCCGCTGTTCCTTGGCCTGGGGGTGGATTTCGGCATCCAGCTCTGCGTGCGCTTCCGCGCCGAGCGGCTGCGGCATTCCGGGCCGCGGGAGGCACTGGGGGCCGCCGGGGGCGCGGTGGGCGGCTCGCTGGCGCTGGCGGCGGTGGCGACGGCGGTGGGCTTCCTCGCCTTCCTGCCGACCAGCTATCTCGGCGTCTCGGAACTGGGCGCCATCGCCGGTGCGGGCATGATCGTCGCCTTCCTGCTCAGCATCACGCTGCTGCCCGCGCTGGTGGCGGTGCTGCGTCCGGAAGGCCGGCACAGGGGGGGCGGGCATGGGGGGGGCGGGCACGAGGGGAGCGAGCATGGGGGGGGCGGGCGCGCGGAGATGGGCTGGCCGGCGCTGGCGCCGCTCGACGCCTGGCTGCGCCGGCGCCGCCGCGCGGTGATCGGCGCCTGGGCCGCGGCAGGGCTTGTCGCGCTGGCGCTGATGCCGTTGCTGCGCTTCGACTTCAACCCGCTGCACCTGCGCAACGCCGAGGCGGAGTCGATGGCCACCCTGTACGACCTGATGCGGGACCCGGACCGGACGCCGAACACGATCGACGTGCTGGCCCCTTCCCTCGCCGAGGCCGACGCGCTGGCGGCGCGGCTGGCGCGCCTGCCCGAGGTGTCGCAGACGGTGACGCTGAGCAGCTTCATCCCGGCGGACCAGGAGCCGAAGCTGGCCGCCATCCATGATGCGGCCGACCTGCTCTCGCTGACGCTCGACCCCGTCACCGTGCGGCCGCCGCCCTCCGACGCGGAGGTTGCGCGGAGCATGGCGGAAACCGCGGCCGCGCTGCGCCAGGCGGCGGGCGAGGCGACGGAGGGACCGGCCCAGGCGGCGCGCCGCCTGGCGGAGGCGCTGGAGCGGCTGGCGGAAGGGACCGCCGGCCGGCGGGCGGCGGCGCAGGCGGCGCTGGTGCCGCCCTTGCGCACCCTGCTCGACCAGGTCCGCGCGTTGCTGCGGGCCGCGCCGGTGACGCGCGCGGCCCTGCCCGATTCGCTGGCGGAAGACTGGGCGGCGGCCGACGGGCGGGCGCGCATCCAGGTCTTTCCGCGCGGCGACTCCAACGACAACGCGGTGCTGCGCCGCTTCTCGGCGGCGGTGCAGGCGGTGGCGCCGCAGGCGACGGGTGCGCCGATCTCCATCCAGGGGGCGGCGGACAGCGTCGTCACCGCCTTCCTGGAGGCTGGACTGCTCTCCGGCATCGCCATCGCCGCGTTGCTGGCCCTGGTGCTGCGCCGGACGCGGGACGTGCTGCTGACGGTGGCGCCGGTGCTGCTCAGCGGGCTGCTCACCCTCGGCTCCTGCGTGCTGCTGGGGCTGCCGCTGAACTTCGCCAACATCATCGCCCTGCCGCTGCTGTTCGGCATCGGCGTGGCCTTCAACATCTACTTCGTCATGGCCGGGCGGCAGGGCGAGACGGGACTGCTGCCCTCCAGCCTGACGCGCGCCATCCTGTTCAGCGCGCTGACCACCGCGACGGCCTTCGGCAGCCTCTGGCTCTCGCACCACCCCGGCACGGCCAGCATGGGGCAGTTGCTGGGCCTTTCCCTGGCTTGGGTGCTGGCGGCGACGCTGCTGCTGCAGCCGGCGCTGCTGGCGCAGCCGCCAGAGCGGAACTGAACGCTCAGCCCTGCATCAGGCGCTCGGAAAGCTCGTTCAGGCGCTGCACCAGCAGGGCGGCGCCGCCCTGCCGCACCGAGCCGGCGAACTCGGAGCGGCGCATCGCCAGCTCGCTGATGGAGTCGTGCAGCACGTCGATGACCTTCCAGCCGGCGCCGGCATCGCGCATGCGGTAGGTGAGATCGACCGGTGACTCGCCCGGGTTGATCAGCCGGGTCACCACCACTTTCTCCTCGCCATGCGCCTCGACGCGGTCGGTGGCGAAGCTCTGCCCGCCGAAGCCGCTGAAGTTGCGCGCGTAGCTGGCGACGCTCATGCGGGTGAAGGCCTCCGTCACCGCCGCCTGCTCCGCCGCCGAGAAGCCCGACCACCGCGCGCCGACCGCCAGCCTGGCCATGGCCGGCAGGTCGAAGGCCTGGCGCACGGCGGGTTCGAGCGCGCGGTAGCGTCCCTCGATGCCCAGGGATTTCGCCTGCCGCATCACCTCCAGCAACTTGCGGTGGAACTGCTCGATCTGCGCGGCGGCGGGATCCGCCGGCTGCGCGATGGCCGGAGCGGCGGCCAGCCACAGGCCGAAGGCGAGGCAAGAACGGCGCGGGATGCTCATCGGCACATGCTTAGCACAGGCCTGCGAAAGAACGGAGCGGGATGCGGGGCTTCGGCCGGGCGCGGCGGGCTGGACGCGGCCGAAGCAGGAAAATCCCGCCTGGGTTGGCGGGACCGGGAGGCACGCGAAACTGTGAAGGCGCACGGCATCGCGGCGCGCGGCGTGGTAGTCCAGTGTGCGCGGCTCGGCGGCGTCTCGGTCGGGTTTTCCTCGCCTCCCGCTCCCGGCGATGCTTGGATGAGCGATGTTCCATGGCGGCACGCCAAGACGGAGGAATGGCCTGCATGCGGGTTCTTCTAGCTCAGCCTCGCGGCTTCTGTGCCGGCGTCGTGCGGGCGATCGAAATCGTTGAACGTTCCCTGGAGAAGTTCGGCGCACCGGTTTATGTCCGCCATGAGATCGTGCACAACCGGCATGTGGTGGAAAAGCTGAAGCAGAAGGGCGCCATCTTCGTCGAGGAGCTGACGGAGATCCCGGATGGCGCGGTAACGATCTTCAGCGCCCATGGCGTCGCGCAGGGGGTGGTGGACGAGGCCCGGCAGCGCGGCCTGCCGGTGCTGGACGCCACCTGCCCGCTGGTCTCCAAGGTGCATGCCCAGGGCAAGCAGTATGTGGCGCGTGGCCGCACCCTGGTGCTGATCGGCCATGCCGGGCACCCGGAGGTGGAGGGCACCATCGGGCAGGTGGGCGCGCCGGTACACCTTGTCTCCACGGCCGAGGAGGTGGCGCGGCTCGACCTGCCGGTGGACGCGCCCGTGGCCTATGTGACGCAGACGACGCTGAGCGTGGACGACACGCGCGGCGTCATCGCGGCGCTGCAGGCGCGCTTCCCCGACCTGCAGGGACCGAACGTTTCCGACATCTGCTATGCCACGCAGCACCGGCAATCCGCGGTGCGGGAGCTGTGCGGCGCGGTGGAGCTGCTGCTGGTGGTGGGCAGCCGGAAGAGTTCCAACTCCAACCGCCTGCGCGAGATCGGGCTGGAACAGGGGCTGCCGAGCTATCTGATCGCCGATGGCAGCGAACTGGACCCGGCCTGGCTGGAGGGGGTACAGACGGTCGGCCTGACCGCCGGCGCCTCGGCGCCCGAGGAGCTGATCCTTGACGTCATCGCCGCGCTGCGCCGGCTTGGCGAGGTGGAGGTGGCGCAGATGAGCGGCGTGCAGGAAGAGATCGAGTTCCGCCTGCCGGGCGAACTCCGCACAGGCGACGCGCGGCCGGGCGAGATCAGCGCTCCCGCCGCCTTGGCCATGCGGCCGGATTGAGAGAGGAAAGGCAGCCTTGGGAATTCCGCTGCTGCAGGCGGCCCGGATCGGGGCCTATGTCGTTGGGCAGCACCTGCGGGGGCGCAGGCGCTACCCGCTGGTGCTCATGCTGGAGCCGCTGTTTCGCTGCAACCTTGCCTGCGCGGGGTGCGGGAAGATCGACTATCCCGCCCCCATCCTGAACCAGCGCCTCTCCTACGAGGACTGCATGGAGGCGATCGACGAGTGCGGCGCGCCCGTGGTCTCGATCGCCGGCGGCGAGCCGCTGCTGCACAAGGAGATGCCGCAGATCGTCCAGGGCTACCTGGCGCGGGGAAAGTTCGTCATCCTCTGCACCAACGCCCTGCTGCTGTCGAAGAAGATCGACGAGTACAAGCCGCACCCGGCCTTCACCTGGTCCATCCACCTGGATGGCAACCAGGCGATGCACGACAAGTCCGTCTGCCAGCGCGGCGTCTATGACAAGGCGGTGGAGGCGATCCGGCTGGCGAAGTCCAGGGGCTTCCGCGTCAGCATCAACTGCACGCTGTTCAACGACGCCGACCCGGCGCAGACGGCGGCCTTCCTGGACGACATGAAGGCGCTGGGGCTGGACGGCATCACCGTCTCGCCCGGCTACGCCTACGAGCGCGCGCCGGACCAGCAGCATTTCCTGAACCGCACCAAGACCAAGGAGCTGTTCCGCGACATCCTGTCGCGCGGACGGGGCGGCAGGAACTGGCCGTTCAGCCAGTCCACCATGTTCCTGAACTTCCTGGCCGGCAACGAGGCCTATCACTGCACGCCATGGGGCAACCCGACGCGCACCGTGTTCGGCTGGCAGAAGCCCTGCTACCTGCTCGGCGAAGGCTATGCGAAGACCTTCAGGGAGCTGATGGACGACACGGAGTGGGACAAGTACGGCGTCGGCAACTACGAGAAGTGCGCCGACTGCATGGTGCATTCCGGCTTCGAGGCGACCGCCGTGCAGGAGACGCTGAAGCATCCGCTGAAGGCGCTCGGCGTGGCGGTTCGCGGCGTGCGCACCGAGGGGCCGATGGCGGAGGACATCCCGCTCGATAAGCAGCGGCCGGCGGAATACGTCTTCTCAGGGCATGTCGAGCGGAAGCTCGCCGAGATCCGGCGCACCAAGTCCGAACCCAAGGACACGATGGCCGCGGAGTAGCGCGCGGAAGGCACGCTCCGCCTCCCAGCCGGTGCGGACCAGGGCGGGAAGCTGCCCGGGCCGCGCGGCGAGGGCGCGCAGCACGGCGAAAAGGTCCATTCGCCCGTCGGGGCGCATGCCCACCCGCGCGGCGGGCGGCAGGCTGCGCTCCGCCGCGTCCGAGATGACGCGCGCGGCGGCTAAGGGCAGGCCGTGGCGGCGCGCCACCCGGGCGGCGACGTGCGATTCCATGTCCACCGCCGCCGCGCCGGTGCGGAGGTGCAGCGCGGCCTTCTCCGCCGCTTCGGCCACCATCGTGCCGCTGCCGAGGAAGACGGCCCGCCGCGCGGACAGGCGCGCGGCGAGGCGGGCGGTCCAGGGGGGATCGGCCAGGAGGGTTTCGGCACCATCCAGTATGGCCTCGGCCACCAGCCAGTCACCGGGATGCAGGCCGGGCGCCAGCGCGCCGGCGATGCCGAGGCTGATCAGGCCGCGCGCGCCCTGCCCCGCCAGTTCGTCGAGCGCTGTTTCCAGCCGGGCCGCGTCACCGCCGCCGGCCACCACCTGAACCCCCGGCCCGGCAAGCAGGCGCGCCTCCCGCCGCAGGCCGGTCGCGACGAGGACCCTCACATCCCGTGGGCCGGGCGCGTGTGGTTGGCCTGCCGCAGGTTGCGGTAGCGCGCCAGCGCCCACAGCGGGAAGAACTTGGGGTAGCCGTGGTAGCGCAGGTAGAAGACGCGCGGGAAGCCGCCGCCGGTAAAGGCCTCCTGCGGCCAGAGCCCTGTTTCGTCCTGATTGTGCAGCAGCCAGGCGATGCCGCGCGCCACCGCCGGATGGTCCACCTCGCCCGCCGCCATCAGGCCGAGCAGCGCCCAGGCGGTCTGCGAGGCGGTGGAGGGGGCGGGCTCATGGCCGCTGTGGTCGAGGCGGTAGCTCTCGCAGCCCTCGCCCCAGCCGCCGTCCGGGTTCTGGATGGCGAGCAGCCAGTCGGCGGCCTTGCGCACCATGGGCGTCGCGCCGTCGAGGCCGGCGGCGTTCAGCGCGCAGAGGGCGGACCAGGTGCCGTAGATGTAGTTCACGCCCCAGCGGCCGAACCAGCTCCCGTCCGCCGCCTGCTCGCGCTCCAGGTAGTCGAGCGCCGCGCGCATGCGCGGGCTGTCCTGCGCCTCGCCGAGCTGCGCCAGCATGCTGACGCAGCGGGCGCTGACATCGGCCGTCGGCGGGTCGAGCAGCGCGCCGTGATCGGCGAAGGGGATGTTGTTGAGGTAGTGGTGGATGTTGTCGGCGTCGAAGGCGCCCCAGCCGCCGTCGCGGCTCTGCAGCCCGGCGGTCCATTCGGCGCCGCGCGCGATGGCTTCGTCATAGTTGCGGCCGAGGCGGAGCTGGTCGCGCGCGCGGTCCATCGCCATGACGACGACGGCGGTGTCGTCGAGGTCGGGGTAATGGGGGTTGCGGTACTGGAAGGCCCAGCCGCCCGGACGCACATCGGGGCGCCACGCGGCCCAGTCGCCCTTCAGCTCCAGCTCCTGCAAGGGCTTCAGCCAGGCGAGGCCGCGCGTGGCGGCGGCGGTGGCCGGCTCGCCGCCGGCCTCCAGCAGCGCGTGGCAGACCAGCGCCGTGTCCCAGACCGGCGAGACGCAGGGCTGGCAGTAGGCCTCCTCCTCGCGCAGGACGAGCAGCTTCTCCACCGCGCGGCGGGCGATGGCGCGGTCCGGGTGTTCCGGCGGATAGCCGAGCGCGTCGTACATCATCACGGCATTGGCCATGGCGGGGTAGATGGCGCCGAGCCCGTCCTCGCCGTTCAGCCGCTCGGTGACGAAGTCCACGCAGCGGGCGATGGCACGGCGGCGCAGGGGCTCGGGCCAGAGGGGCTCGGCCAGCTTCAGCCCGGCATCCACCGTGTTGAAGAAGGCGGCCCAGCCGGGCTTGCGGTGGGTCCGCATCCTGCGGCGGCGCGCGCGGCGCGCGGCGAAAAGCTCAGGGATGCGCACGCCGCGCGGGTTGCGGGCGCGGACGCGCAGCGCCTGCAGCACCAGCAGCGGCACCAGCACCGTGCGCGCCCAGTAGGACATCTTGGAGAGGTGGACAGGGAACCAGCGCGGCAGCAGCACCATCTCGACGGGGATGGTGGGCACGCGGTGCCAGGGCATCTCGCCATAGAGCGCCAGCAGGATGCGGGTGAAGACGTTGGCGCGCCCGGCCCCGCCGGCCGCCAGGATGGCCGCGCGGGCCCGGCGCATGTGCGGCGCCTCCGGGTCGTCGCCGATCATCTTCAGGCAGAAATAGGCCTTCACCGAGGCGCTGATGTCGAAGGCGCCGCCATGGAACAGCGGCCAGCCGCCATGCGCGGCCTGGATGCGGCGGAGATAGGCGCCGATGCGGCGCTCCAGCTCCGGGTCGTCCGGCTCGGCGAGGTGGTGGCGCAGCAGCACGTATTCGGCGGGAATGGTGGCGTCGGCTTCCAGCTCGAAGACCCAGTGGCCGTCCTCCCGCTGCAGGCCGAGCAGCGCCTCGGTGGCGCGGCGCAGACCAGCCTCGGCCTCGTCCAGCGGGACGCCGGCCGCGGCCGCGGCGTGGAGCAGGGTCTCGGTCATGCCGCCACCGCCTCCCACGCCGGCTGCGGCAGGGACAGGGCGAGCGCCGCCGCCGTCTCGCCCGAGCGCAGCGCGCCCTCGATGGTGGCGGGCAGGCCGGTGGCGGTCCAGTCGCCGGCGAGGAAGAGGTTGCGCCAGCGCGTGCGCGCGGGCGGGCGGCGGGCCTCCTGCGCCGGGGTGGCGGCGAAGGTGGCGCGCTTCTCCTTGACGACGCGGCAGGGTGGCGGCGGGCCGGGCAGCCGGTGGGCGGCGGCGATGTCGGCCCAGAGGCGGGCGATGAGGGTGTCTGTCTCCATGTCCAGCAGGGAGTCGGCGGCGCTGATGGTGACCGAGAGCCGGTCGGGAAAGGCGAAGATCCATTCCGCGGTGCCGCCGATCAGGCCGAGCATGGGCGGCAGGCCGGGCGGCGGGGCCAGGCGGAAATGGGCGTTGAGGATGGCGCGGTGGGCGTCCGGCGCGGCGAGGCCGGGCAGCAGGTCCTGCGCCACCCAGGGCGGCACGGCCAGCACCAGGGCCTCGTCGGGCGCGAGGGGGACGGTGCCGTCGGCGAAGGCGAGCGCCGCCACCCGCTCGCCCTCCAGTTCCAGAGCGCGCAGGCGGCGGCCGAGGCGGAGGGTGGCGCCGGCCAGCCGCAGCCGGTCCAGCGCGGGATCGACGAAGGCGGCGGCGAGGCTCGGGGTGGCGATGCGCGGCAGGCTGGCCTGGCCACCGCGCGCCAGGGTCTCGCGGATCACGGCGCCGGCGAGGTCGGCGGTCCCCTCCTCCGGCGCGGTGTTGAGCGCGGCGAGCAGGAAGGGATGCAGCAGCCGCTCCCAGAGTGGACCCTGGCAGGGCAGCACCTCGCCGATGCGCTTGCCGGGGTGCCGCCGGGCCAGGGCGGCGAGGGCGAGATAGTCGCGCGGCTGGGTGCCGGGCACGCGGCGGCCGGGATGCAGCACCCACCAGGGCAGCGGCCCGGCATTGGGGCGGACCGTCCAGCCTTTCCCGCTGCGCAGGTCGTGGAAGGGGAATTCGGGGCGGGCGGGGCCGGTCAGCCGGTCCCCGGCGCCAATGGCGCGCAGGTAGCGGCCGACGGCGGCATTGCCGGACAGGACGAGGTGGTTGCCGTTGTCGATCATCATGCCCAGGCGGGCGTCGTGGTAGGAGCGGCAGCGGCCGCCGGCCTGCGCCGCCGCCTCGGAGAGTTCCACCGGGATGCCGCGCGTGGCCAGCGCGACGGCGGCCGAAAGCCCGGCGAGGCCGGCACCGATGACATGCACCCGCATGGTCAGCCCAGCACGCCGCGCCGCGCGACGATCCAGAGCAGGCGCCGCTTGCCGAGCCGCACCCGCCGGCGCGGCGGCGCCCAGCCCCGCGCCTCCATGTCCCGCAGCAGGGCCTGGTAGACGGCGGCCATCAGCCGAGGCGCCAGGAGGCGGCCACGCGGCCGGCTGCGCAGCAGGCGCTCGGCGGCGGCGAAATGCGCGCGGGCCCGCGCGGCCAGCGGGCGGCAGGCACGGTCCACGCGCGGGTCGGCGATCACCGCCTGCGGCTCGGTGGTGGCGATGCCGGCCCCGGCCAGCAGCTCGCGCGGCAGGTAGAGGCGGCCGATGGCGGCGTCCTCGTCGAGGTCGCGCAGGATGTTGGTCAGTTGCAGCGCACGGCCGAGCTCGTAGGCCAGTTCCTCGCCCGGCACGGGGTCCATGCCGAAGATGCGGGTGGAGAGGCGGCCGACGGCGCTGGCCACGCGGTCGCAATAGAGGTCGAGCGTCGCGAGCTCCGGGGCGCGGATGTCGGCGGCGACGTCCATCGCCATGCCGTCGATCACCGCCAGGAAATCCGCCCGCCGCAGCCCGAAGCGGTGCACGGCCTCCGCCAGGAAGGCGGCGCGGCCAGGGGGAGCATCGGCGGGGTGGCCGGCATAGAGGGCGGCGAGGTCGGTGCGCCAGGCGTCCAGCGCCGCGGCGCGCTCGGGGCGCGGGCGGGTGCCGTCGTCGGCGATGTCGTCCACCTGGCGGCAGAAGGCATAGACGGCGAACATGGCCGCGCGCTCGGCCTTCGGCATCAGCCGCATCGCCGTGTAGAAGGAGCTGCCGGACTGGCGGGCCTGGAGGGCGGCGGCCTCGGCTGCGGAGGGTGCGGCGGGGGCGGCGGCGAGGCTCATGCGCGGCCCGCCATGGCCTGCGCGCGGCCCTTCCACTGGCCGCCGCGCCCGCGCCAGACCTGCAGCGCCGATTGCAGGGTGAACAGCGCATAGGCCGCGCCGATCACCGGCAGCGCGGGACCCCAGAGCGGCGAGACGCGGTAGAAGCGCAGCATCGGCTGGAAGGCCAGCGCCATCAGCGCCCAGGCGGCGAGGCCGAGGGCACGCGCCGGTCCGGTGCCGGCCAGGGCCAGGGCGGGAGGAACGAGATAGGTCAGCGCCATGCCGGCCAGGGTACCCGCCAGCAGCAGCGGCGAATAGCCGAGCTGGGCATAGGCCGAGCGCGACACCATCCGGCCGATCTCCGCGACGCTCGCATAGGGCCGCAGGCTCACCGCGCGGCGGGTCAGGCCGAGCCAGACCGGGCCCTGCGCCTTCATGCGGCGGCCGAGGGCGCAGTCGTCGATGATCTCGGCGCGGATGGCGGCGATGCCGCCCGCCGCCTCCAGCGCCGCGCGGCGCGCCAGCATGCAGCCGCCCGCCGCGGCGGCGGTGGCGCGGTCGCGGCGCGCCACCCAGGCGAAGGGATAGAGCATCTGGAAGAAGAAGACGAAGGCGGGGACCAGGAAGCGCTCGGCGCGCGTCGTGCAGCACAGCTCGGCCATCAGCGAGACCAGCGCGCAGCCGCCCTGCTCCGCGCGCGCCACCAGGGCGCGCAGGTTGTCCGGCGCGTGGCCGATATCGGCATCGGTGAGCAGGAGGTATTCGGGCGGGGCGGCGCAGCCGCTCGCGTGGCGGACGCCCTGCTGCAGGGCCCAGAGCTTGCCGGTCCAGCCCTTCGGCAAGGGGGCGCCGGGGAGGATGTCGAGCCGGCCGGCGGCGCCGAGGGCTGCGGCGGCGGCGCGGGCGGTCTCGGCGGTGCCGTCGGTGCTGCCGTCATCCACCAGCACCACGCGGAAGGCGCCGGGATAGTCCTGCCGCAGCAGGCTGCCGACCGAGCGGGCGATCACCGCCGCCTCGTCGCGCGCCGGAACGACGGCGGTGACGGCGGGCCAGCGCCCCGGCTCCGGCGGGGCATCGCGGTCGTCGCGCTGGCGCGCCCGCCAGAAGCCGCCCCGCGCGAGCAGCAGGTAGAGCCAGATGGCCAGCGCCAGCAGGCCGAGAAGGATGGACGGCATCACGCCAGGTAGCCCGCGCTGCGGAACCAGGCCAGGGCGTCGGCCACGCCCTCCTCATAGGGCCGGGCACAGTAGCCGAGCTCACGCTCCGCCTTGGCCGAGGTGAAGAACATGCGGTAGCGCGCCATGCGCAGCCCGTCGCGCGTCAGCAGCGGCTCCTTGCCGGTCAGGCGCGCCACGGCCTCGGCGCCGAGCGCCAGCGGGAAGAGCGGCGCGCGCGGCAGGCGGATGCGCGGCGGCCGGCGGCCGGTGCGCCGGGCGATCTCGGCCAGCAGGTCGCGCAGCAGCAGGTTCTGGCCGCCGAGGATGTAGCGCTCGCCGACGCGGCCGCGCTCCAGCGCCAGCAGGTGGCCCTGCGCGATGTCGTCCACATGGGCGAAGTTCAAACCGGTGTCCACGAAGGCGGGAATCTTGCCGCGCGCGGCGTCCAGGATCATGCGGCCGGTGGGCGTCGGGCGGATGTCGCGCGGGCCGACCGGGGTGGAGGGGTTGACGATGACGGCGGGCAGGCCGTCGCGCGCCACCATCTCCTCCACCACGCGCTCGGCGAGCGTCTTGCTGCGCTTGTAGGTGCCGATCGCCTCCTCCGGCCGCTGGGCGGCGGTCTCGTCCACCGGGGCGGTGGCGCCGGCGACCCGCAGGGTGGCGACGCTGCTGGTGTGGACGACGCGCGCCACGCCGGCCTCCAGCGCCGCGCGCATCAGCGCCCGCGTGCCATCGACGTTGACGCGCAGGATCGCCGCCGGGTCGGGCGCCCAGAGGCGGTAGTCGGCCGCGACATGCACCAGGCAACGGACGCCGCGCAACGCGGCGCGCAACGAGGCCGGGCTCTCCAGGTCGCCCTGGACCGTTTCGCAGGGCAGGCCGGTCAGGTTGGCGGCAGGGCTGGTGGGGCGGACGAGCGCGCGCACGCGCAGCCCGCGCAGGATCAGCACGCGCATAACGGCCGAGCCGAGAAAGCCCGAACCGCCCGTGACCAGCACGGGATCGCCCGGTCGAAGGGCGAATGACGGCCCCGGCGCGCGGTGCTCGCCCGGAAAACTCTGCTCGTTGTCCGTCGCTGATCCCCTCATTTCGGCGTCGGGCGCGCATTCTGGCCTCCAGCGACGCAACCCGCCAGCGTAGGGAGCGGCGGACTCCCGCACCTGTGAAGCGCAGCAGGCCGCTCAGCGCTCCGGGACCTTTCGCCGGAGAGCGGCGGCCATGCGGCTCGCGGCACAGCTCCCGGGCGGCGTGGGGAGCGGGAAGCCCCCCGGCCGCCTTCCCTTCTTCAAGCCGCCAGCGCATGCGAGGCATGCAGCGCCAGACAACCCGAAGAAGACGCGCGGCCGGGGGAGGCCCCTCCCCCGGCCTTGTCAGTCCAGCAGCTTGTCGAGGGTGATCGGCAGCTCGCGGATGCGCTTTCCGGTGGCATGGAACACCGCGTTGGCGATCGCCGCCGCCGTGCCGACGATGCCGATCTCGCCCAGCCCTTTCACGCCGATGGGGTTGGCCTTGCTTTCCTCCTCGTCAACGAACAGGACGTCGATCTCGCGGATGTCGGCATTCACCGGCAGGTGGTACTCGGCGATATTGTGGTTCATGAAGCGGCCGAGGCGATGGTCGAGCATGCTTTCCTCGGTCAGCGCCATGCCGATGCCGAACACCACGCCGCCGATGATCTGGGAACGCGCCGTCTTGGGGTTGATGATCCGTCCGGCCGCGATGGCATCCACCACGCGCGTCACACGCACGGCGCCAAGCTCCTCATCCACCCGCACCTCGGCGAAAACAGCGGCATGGGTGTAGGGGGAGAACTTGGCCATGTTCCCCTTGTCCGGCGCGGTGGTCTCCTCCTGTTCGATGCGATCCACGCCGCCGGCGCGCATGGCATCGGCGAAGCTCACGGAGCGGGAAGGGTCGCTCCGCAGGGCGATGTGGCCCGCGGTGAAGACAACATGGTCAAGGCCGGCATTGGCCAGCGGCGAGTTCTCCATCCGGCGGGCGTAGTTCAGCAGCGTCTCGCGCACGGCGTAGCAGGCGGCCTGCACCGCCGAGCCGGCCGAGGCGGCGGTCCAGGAACCGCCCTCGATGGGCGAGGTCGGCAGGGCGGAGTCGCCGATCCGCGCGGTGACGTCCTCCATGCGCAGGCCCAGGGCGTCGGCGGCGATCTGCGTCAGGATCGTGTAGGTGCCAGTGCCGATGTCGGCCGTGGCGATAGCCACCTCGAGCTTGCCGCCGGCGGTCAGGGTGGCGCGGGCGCTGGCCTGCTGCATCCCCGCTTCCCACACGCCGGTGGCCATGCCCCAGCCGATCAGCTCCCTTCCCTCCCGCATCGAGCGGGGCTCGTGGCTGCGCCTGGCCCAGCCGAAGCGCTCGGCGCCCAGGCGGTAGGCGGCGCGCAGCTCCTTGCTGCTGAACTGCCTGCCGGTGTTCTGGTCCATCTCGGCGTAGTTGCGCAGGCGCAACTCCAGCGGATCGATCTTCAAGGCATGGGCCAACTCGTCCATGCCGGATTCCAGCGCGAACATGCCGAGCGGCGCGCCAGGCGCGCGCATGTCGAGCGGCGTATAGGTGTCGATCTTGGCGAGCTTGTACTTCAGATCGACGTTGTCGCAGTGGTAGGCGAGGCCCGACCAGTTCACCACGACCTCCTGGAAGTCCTCGAAGGGCGAGGTTCCGGCGATGGCCTCATGCATCACCGCCTGGAGGCGGCCTTCCCGGTCCGCGCCGAGCGCCAGGGTCTGGATCGTGTCGGGCCGGTAGCCGAAGGTGAACATCTGGTCGCGGGTCAGCACCACTCGGACCGAGCGCTTCAGCTCAAGACTCGCCATCACGGCCAGGAAGAGCTGGTACTGCGGGCGCAGCCCCGAGCCGAAGGCGCCGCCCACGAAGGGGGCAATGACGCGCACGTCCTTCTTCGGCAGGCTGAACACGCTGGTGACGTAGCTCTGGGTGTTCTGCGCGCCCTGGATCTTGTCATGGATGGTGAGCTTGCCGCCGGCTTCCCAGACCACGGTGGTGGCGTGCGGCTCCATCGGATTGTGGTGCTCCGGAGCGACGTGATAGCCATTCTCCACCTTGATCGGCGCGGCGGCATAGGCGGCCGCGGCATCGCCGCGCGGGTTGGGCGGCGGATCAATGCCCGGCCGCTCCTTCGGCGGCACATAGGCCTCGGCGAGCACGTTGCGCAGGTTGGTCTCGTGCGGCGCGTGCTCATAGGTGACGCGCACCAGCGCCGCCGCGTCGCGCGCGGCCTCGAAGCTCTCGGCCACCACCAGCGCGACGGGCTGGCCGCTATAGACAACCTCCGCGTCGTAGAGCGGCCGGAAGGGCTTTCCCGGAGGCGCCACCTCGTCGCGGTAGCTGCTGTTGAGCCATGCGGTCGTGGGCCGGTTCTCATGCGTGAAGACGCGCAGCACGCCGGGCGCCGCCTCGGCCGCGGCCGTGTCGATGGCCGTGATGCGGCCCTTGGCGATGGCGCTGGAGACGACGTAGCCATGGGCGAGGTCCGGGGCGGTGAACTCGCCGGCATACTTCGCGGCGCCGGTGACCTTCAGCCGTCCGTCCACGCGGCTGCGCGGCGCGCCGAAATGGGTTTCGCTGTTCGGCATGACGGCCCCCCTCAGGCGATATGCTTGTCGGCGATGGGCTGCGGCGTGCCGGCGGCCGCCTGCGACAGCGCGCGGATGATGGCGCGCCGCGCCAGCTCGATCTTGAAGGTGTTGCCGCCGTAGCCGCGGGCGTCCTTCAGGACCAGCGCGGCGGCTTCCGCGAAGGCTTCGCGCGTGGCGGGCCTGCCGCGCAGCAGCGCCTCCGCCTGCGGATCGCGCCATGGCTTGTGCGCCACGCCGCCGAGGGCAAGCCGGGCCTCGCGGATGCTGCCGCCGTCCATTTCCAGCGCCGCGGCCACCGAAACCAGGGCGAAGGCATAGGACTGCCGGTCGCGCAGCTTGAGATAGGTGTAGTTCGCCGGGAAGCCTTTCGGCGGGAGTTGCACGGCGGTGACGATCTCGTCGGCGCCCAGCGTGCTGTCGCGTTCGGGCTGGTCGCCGGGCAGGCGGTGGAAGTCGGCCAAGGCGATCCTGCGGTCGCCGCCCGGCCCGGTCACCTCCACGCTGGCCTCCAGCGCCGCCAGCGCGACGCACATGTCGGAAGGATGGGTCGCGATGCAGTGCTCGCTGGTGCCGAGAATGGCATGGATGCGGTTGACGCCGTTGACGGCCGGACATCCGGTGCCGGGCTCGCGCTTGTTGCAGGGTGTTCCGGTGTCATAGAAATAGTAGCAACGGGTGCGCTGGAGCAGGTTGCCGCCCGTGGTCGCGGCGTTGCGCAACTGCGGCGAGGCCCCGGAGAGCACAGCGCGCGACAGCAGGGGATAGCGCTCCTGGATGCGCGGGTCGTAGGCCAGGGCGGAGTTGGTGACCAGCGCGCCGATGCGCAGCCCGCCCGCCTGCTCCTCGATGCGGTCGAGGCCGGGAAGCGCGCCGACATCGACCAGGCGCCGCGGCCGTTCCACGTCGTACTTCATCAGGTCGACCAGGTTGGTGCCGCCGGCGATGAACTTGGCGCCCGCCTCGGCCTGCACCGCCCGAACGGCCTCCGACACGGCGCCGGGCCGGGAATAGGAGAAGCGGTTCATCGTGCCGCCACTCCCGCCTGCTGCATGGCCTGTTCGATGGCCGCGACGATGTTCGGATAGGCGCCGCAACGGCATAGGTTGCCGCTCATCAGTTCGCGGATTTCCTCGGCGCTGCGCGCATGCCCTTCCTTGAGCAACCCAACGGCCGAACAGATCTGCCCCGGCGTGCAGTAGCCGCACTGGAAGGCGTCATGCTCGACAAAGGCGGCCTGCATCGGATGCAGCGTGCCGTCGGCAGCGGCCAAGCCCTCCACCGTCAGCACCTCGGCACCATCCTTGGTGACGGCGAGCGCCAGGCAGGAGTTGATGCGCTGCCCGTTGAGCAGCACGGTGCAGGCGCCGCACTGCCCGTGGTCGCAGCCCTTCTTTGTGCCGGTGAGCTCCATCTCCTCACGCAACAGGTCGAGGAGAGTGGTCCAGGGTGCCACCTCCATCTGGCGCCGGGTGCCGTTGATGGTCAGTGTGATGCGATGCTGCATGGCGGGCGCGCGCCCCGCCGGAGATGCGGCGGCCGCGCCGGTGGCGGCGGGATCGACGGGCATGGTGACGTCCTAGCTGCAGGGGATGCGGGGGATCGTGCGACAGGGAAAACCTGTTCGCCTTCCCCGGTTGCAGACGCCACGCTTTTTGGGCGGCGGCGCGCCCGTGCTGGAACCCGCGGGCGGACGGATCGTTCAAGGCGATGTTCCGCTCGCAGGCACGAAGGACAGCACCCGATGGCAGCCCGGCAAAGCAAGGCCCAGAAGGAGACCGTTTCGCGCGTGATGCATGAGTTCAAGCATGGCGAACTGGAACGCGGCCACGGCGGCAAGGTGAAGAACCCGAAGCAGGCCATCGCCATCGCCCTCAGCGAAGCCGGCGCGTCGAATCAGCAGTCGCCGAAGAAGAACCGCGAGAAGCTGAAGGAAACCAAGCGCAAGGAGCGAACGGGCCGGACGGCGCAGGCGCGAAAGGAGGGAGGTGGCGGGAGCACGCGGGAGGAACTCTACCGTCAGGCTCAGAAAGCGCAGATTCCCGGACGCTCACGCATGGACAAAGCAGCTCTGCAAAAGGCGCTTCGCGAGCATCACAGCTGAGAAACCACAACTTCCAGATGCGTCTTCCCGGCGAAATTCACCCGGACCGAAAAAGTCATGACGAAGAATTCGCCAATCTGGCTTAGATCTTCGAAAGATCTGGCGATTTCCTGTGTTCTTTTCACACGTGCTCACTGCATCATGCGGAACAGGGGGAAGGGATTGCTGATCTACCACAACATCCCGTAAACCTTTCGGGAGGGGTGGCCGTCTCCCCCGACAGGCCACGTTTCCCACGTCTCTCAGGCGCGGGCCCTCCCAGAGGGATGGGGGCAGAGACCCCCTGCTCTCATCCCTCTGGCACTTCGCGTCATCTCCGCCGGCCTGTTTCTTGCCCCGTCTGTTGAAGCAAGAAGGCGGAAGGCCGGGCCGGACGGCGTCGCGTCACTTGAAAAAGGCACCCCGGAACCGGGTTCCGGGGCAGGTTGTCCACCCGCGATGCGGTGGCGGTGGTCAGGCGAAGAGGTAATCGCCCTGGACGAGGCTGGTGACGCCTTGGAGGGTGACGTGCTCGGTCGAGCCGTCGGCGGCGTGGATGGCGAAGAGGTTGCCCTGCTCATGGGTGATGGTGGCGCTGGCGCCGAAGCCCTTGAGCAGCAGGGTGTCGCCGCCGCTGCGG
>NZ_SNVJ01000008.1 GCF_009829925.1 Teichococcus coralli | reverse complement strand
AGATCCGGAGGTTCTGTTAGACGTTCTAATCCCCGCAATCCTCTGCAATCCCCGCTTTGCCCCGGTGGCGCCGGGGAATGCGCGGCGACACACTTGGGCCGGATCAGGAGGGTGGGAGATGGGCGACTACCAAACGGGCGTCCGGATCACGCTGCAGGGCGTGGACGACGCCGCCGTCGAGATGGCGGCCGATGAGCTGAAGCAGCGGCTGGGCGCGCGCTTCGCCGTCACCGCCCGGCGGCGGCGGCAGGGCCAGCCGGGCCTCAGCATCACCGCCACGATGCTGATGGCCTCCGCCGCCAATGTGGATGCGGCGGCGTCCGACCTGCTGGACCGCCTCTACGCCGGCCGGGGGTAGGCGGCGGAGCGAAGCGCGGGCGGCTGAATCCGGGCTCCACCGGGCGGGGAGGAGGCGCGATGCGCGCCCGCCGCGTTGCTCAGGCGCCCGGCCCGGCGATTCCGCCCCGCGCCGGAACACCGCCGTGGAGGCCGGCCTGCTGCGCGCGCGCGATGTCCTCGTTGAAGCCCATCAGGGCGAAGTTGCTCATTCGCATCGGGTAGAGAATGCCGTCGAGATGGTCGTTCTCGTGCTGCACGACGCCGGCATGGAAACCGCTGACCTCGGCGGAAACCGTGCGCCCGTCGCAATCCACGCCGGTGTAGCGCAGGCGCTTGTAGCGCGGCACGGCGGCGCGCAGACCGGGAATGGAGAGGCATCCTTCCCAGCGCAGGTGCTTCTCCTCGCCCAGCGGCTCGATCACCGGATTGATCAGCACGGTGTTGCCGACCACCGTGTCATCGGGCGCGCCGCTGGCGCGCTCCGCCAGCACCCGGAACACGAAGAGCCGCAGCGGCACATGCACCTGAGGCGCGGCGAGGCCGGCGCCGGGCGCGTCCTCCATGGTCTCGAACATGTCCCGCACCAGGCGGCGGATGTCCGGGGCGCCGGGATCCTCGACAGGCCGGCACTTCTCCAGCAGCACGGGGTGGCCCATGCGGGCGATCTTCAGAATGGCCATGGCGGGATCTCGCGTCGGAGGGATGGCACCGGCAGTGCGGAAGGACGCATGATCGGCCGGGCTCCCCGCGGCGGCAAGGGGAGGGCACGCCGCCCGGCGTCGCAGTTTTTGTGGCGACACGAAAAGAGGCGGCGGCCCGGTGCCACCGCCCCGCCCGGCTTACCTGCCCGGCCTGGCTGCCGTGATCTCGGAGAAACCCACCGCGCCGGCGCCGCCCGTGCGGTTCACCACGCCGATCGCCTCGTCCAGGTGCGGATTGGCCACGTTGGCGAAGGCGCGGGCCACGAGATCGGTGCCACCGCCGGCGGCACAGGGAACGATCGGCTCGATCGGCCGGCGCGGATAGGCCGTGGCGGCCTGCGCCTTCGTGCCGAACAGCGTCGTGGCGCCAGGCCGGCCATCACAGGTGCGGGCGGCGAGGGTGGGTCAGCATCAACGCCATGTCCGCTGGGTGTCCCGCCTCGCGGCGGAGGCGGCGATCGGAAAGGCCCCCGCCGCGCACAGCCGCGCCGGCCAGGGCAGGTGGTCCGGAGCGGCTCAGGCCGGGCGCAGCTCCCGCCAGGCCCCGATGAAGCGCTGTGCCGTGGCCGCGACCTCGGCGGCGGTCATGCCCGGCTTGTACAGCGCCGAGCCCAGCCCGAAGCCGGCCGCGCCGGCCTCCAGGAAGGGCGCCATGGTGGCGGGCGTGATGCCGCCCACCGGCAGCAGCCGCGTGCCCTTGGGCAGCACCGCGCGCATCGCCTTCACCACCGGTGGCCCGACCATCTCGGCAGGAAAGATCTTCAGCGCCGCGGCGCCTGCGGCCAGCGCGGCGAAGGCCTCGGTGGGGGTGGCGATGCCCGGCGTGCAGAGCAGGCCGGCCTTCGCCGCCGCCGCGATCACGGCCGTGTCGGCATGCGGCATCACCACCAGCTCGGCGCCGAGATCCGCAAGCCGGCCGACATCCGCCGCCTGCAGCACCGTGCCGGCGCCGACCAGCGCGTCCTGCGGCAGCAGGCGGCGGATGGCGGCGATGCTGTCGAAGGGCTGCGGCGAGTTCAGCGGCACCTCGATCAGGCGGAAGCCGGCCTCATAGAGCGCGGTGGCGACCGCCTCCGCCTCCTCGGGCCGCAGCCCGCGCAAGATGGCGACCAGCGGCAGTTGCGCGAAGGCGGCGTCGAGCCGGTCCTGCAGCGGGGAAGGGATCATGGCAGCGTCTCCTGCGCGCCGGGCGCCGGCGGCGCGACCAGCCCTGCGGCAATGGCGAAGTGGAACAGGCCGGCGGGGGCGGTGTTGCCGAGCTGCACCGCCGGCGGCGTGCCGAACTGTTGCAGCGCCGCCCCATAGCGGCGGCAGAGCGCGTCCTCGCCGACCAGCGCCAGCGGCGCGCCTTCCGAAGCGGCGCGCCGGGTGCCCGAAACAACCTCGTGCCCGATCAGCAGCGCGGAAAGGAAATCCCGGAGCGCCGCGGCCGGCAGCTCGCCGGTCAGGCCGAGGCTGCGGGCGGCGAAGATCTGGTGCGCAAGGTCCCCCGGAACGCTGTCGCGCGCCATGGCGATGCCACGCGCGAAGGCGGCCTCCGCCGCCTCGGGCGTGGCGGCCTCCTCGGTCATCAGGCGGCCGAGCAGCGAGTGGCGGCACAGCACGGCGAAGAGCTCGCCGGTCATGTAGGTGGCGAAGCGGATGATCCGCCCGTCCTCCACCACGACCCATTTGGAATGGGTTCCGGGCATCACCAGCAGGCTGCGCGCCGCCAGCCCGGGATGGGCCAGCAACGCCCCGGCGATCTGGATCTCCTCGCCCCGCATCACGTCCGGCGCCGCGCCCGGCGCGCGGCAGACCAGGCCGGGCGCGATCAGGATGCGCACCCCGCGCGCCGTGCCGACCTCGGCCGCCCCGGCCGCCAGCCGCCGGGCATCGGCGGGGCAGTCTGCATAGGCGGCTTCGCGCCAACCCTGGGCGCTGCCGACCATCCCTCCGGCCACCACCGGCAGGGCGGGGAAGCGGTCCAGCCACGCGCCGCACATCGCCGCGAAGGCGGCCTCGAATCCCGGCACGCCCGGCTCGGGCAGGTTGACGATGCCATGGCCGCTGCCGCGCTGTTCCAGCACGGCGCCGGCGCCGTCCATCAGGAAGCCGCGCAGGCTGGAGGTGCCCCAGTCCAGCGCGATCAGGGCGGGGGCGCAGCTCACCCCGGCCATCCCAGCTCGCGCGCGACGGCCTCCGCCGTGGCCCGCACCAGCGGCGCCACCGCCTCCAGCCGTTCCTCCGGCATGAAGGGCGCGGCGCTGGCCACGCTGATGGCGGCGACAACTTGGCCGCCCCAGTCATGCACCGGCGCGCCGGCACAACGGATTCCCACTTCGTTCTCCTCCAGGTCGAACACCACGCCGCGCGCGCGACAGGCCCGCATCCGCTCCGCATAGGCTTCCCAGGGAAGGGCAGGCGGGCGGTCCGGGCTGCGGGCGTTCAGCGCCAGGGCGGCCGCGTGCAGCTCGCGCCAGCGCGGCTCCGGCATGCCGAGCATCAGCGCCTTGCCGATCCCCGTGGTGGCGAGCGGCATGCGCTGCCCGACTCGGGAGGGCATCTCCAAACCGCGCGTGCCGGAGATCTTCAGCAAGGAGACCACCTCCGCGCCTTCGGCGATGCCGAGATGGATGGTGTCCCCGGTCCTGCGGGAGAGGGCCTCGCAATGCGGCTGCGCCATCGCGACCAGCGGCCGCTGCTCCAGCGCGCGCTGGCCGAGATGGATCGGCATCCGCCCGGGCAGATAGCCCCTGTGCGGCAGGTGGTGCAGGTGCCGGGCCGCGGCGAGGCTGCTGAGGATGCGGCGCGTCGTGCTGCGCGGCGTCCCGAGCCGTTCGGCGAGGCCCTGGGCGTCATGCGGGCCGGCGGCGACACACTCCCGCACCTTCAGGCCCCGCAGCAGGGTCTGCGTGCCCGCGGCGGAAGCGGCTGCCACCCCGCCTTCCGCCGGTTCGCCGCGCGCGTTCCGGCCTGCGACTGACATGCTTCTCCGCTCGCCGTCCTCGTTGCCGCGTATCCTGGAGCCGGCCCCCTCCTGGGTCAAATGGAGGAGGTGCAACCCACATCGTGGGAGAAGGCTGCTCGCCCCTGGCGAACGGCCGGCGGCAAGCTCCCCTGTGCTAGAGCATTTTCCGTTCGCTCTGGCTCACGGAAAACGCTCTAGCCGTTTGTTTCGACGAGCATCTTCACCCGCCCGATGATGCAATCGGAACGGGATCTGCTCCAAGGCGTCGAACCGGCAGGGACACCAGGCATCGCCGTTTCAAAGGGCGACGCTGATCGCCCCCGCCGCCGCCGTGAGCACCACCACCAGCCAGGCCGGCAGCCGCCACAGCACCAGCGCCGCGAAGGCGGCGAGCGCCACCGCGAAGTCCGCCGGGGTGTGCACGGCGGAGGTCCAGATCGGGTCGAACAGCGCCGCAAGTAGGATGCCCACGACCGCCGCGTTGACCCCCCGCAGCGCGGCCTGGGCCGCAGGGCGCCGGCGGAAGCCGTCCCAGAAGGGCAGCATGCCGTAGATCAGCAGCAGGCCCGGCAGGAAGATCCCGGCGAGCGCGATGCCCGCGCCCAGCGCCCCGTTCGGCCAGGACCCCTGCGCCGCCCCAAGAAAGGCCGCGAAGGTGAAGAGCGGCCCGGGCACGGCCTGCGCCACGGCGTAGCCGGCCAGGAAGGTGTCGGCCGGGATCCAGCCACTCGGCACGAAGGCGCGCTCCAGCAGCGGCAGGACCACATGGCCGCCGCCGAAGACCAGCGCGCCGGCGCGGTAGCTGGCTTCGGCCAGCGCCAGGGCGTGCGAGCCCGTCGCGATCGCCAGGGGACCGAGCCCGAGCAGCAGCGCGGCGAACACCCCCAGGGCGGCAAGGCCGTCGCGCGGACGGACGCGAAAGCCCAGCCGCGCGTCGCCCGCCTGGGGGCCCTCGCGGCAGAGCACGAAACCGGCCGCCGCCCCGGCGAGGATCACCGCCACCTGCGTGACCGCCGAGGGCAGCAACAGCAGCGCCAGCGCCGCCAGCACGGCCATGCTGGCGCGCCTGCGGTCCGGGCAGAGCGTGCCCGCCATGCCCCAGACCGCCTGCGCCACCACCGCGACCGCCACGAGCTTGAGCCCATGGACGATGCCCGCCCCGGTTCCGCTGCCGGCGAGACCCGCGCCATGAGCCGCCAGGAGCATCAGGAGGGCGGAAGGCAGGGTGAAGCCCAGCCAGGCCGCCAGCCCGCCCGGCAGGCCGCCGCGCAGCACGCCGATGGCGAAGCCCGTCTGGCTGCTGGCGGGCCCCGGCATGAACTGCGCCAGGGCGACCAGGTCCGCATAGGCGGCCTCGCTCATCCAGCGGCGCCGGGCGACGAACTCGCCGCGCAGGTAGCCGAGATGCGCGACCGGCCCGCCAAAGGACGTCAGCCCAAGGCGCAGGAAGATCAGCAGGATCCGGAAAAAGCCCTCCCGCGCCGGCGCGTGCACGGCGGCGGCGCCGGGCGTGGCGGCGGGGGCGCTGGTCTCGTTCACCTCGGTGCTTCCCTTTCCGGTGTGCCGGGCTAGACGGTCACGGGAACCTCCGCCAGGCCGGCGGTGCCGAATACCGAGCGGTAATGCGCGATCTCCCCGGGCGTTCCGGTGGCCTTGCTGAAGTTGTCGCTCAGCTTCACCGCCGGCTGTCCCTCCACCTCGGTGACCTTGCAGACCAGGCTGATCGGCGCGAATTCCGGCACCGCGACGGGCGCGCAGCCCGCGAAGTCGTTGGTCAGGTTGGTGCCGATTCCCGCGCTGATCCGGCAGCGCGGCTCATGGCGCCATTTCGCCGGGTCCTGGAAGTCGCGCGCGGACCGGAAGTCGCCCGGCGCGTGGCCCGGCTGGATCTGGCCGCCGAAGCGGGCATGCAGGCCCAGGATCAGGTCCACGTCGAGCGCATCGGAAGGCACCAGCAGCTTCTTCCGCGGGTCGCGCCCACGCCCCGCGAAGAAGGCCAGCGCCTCCTCGCCCCCCACATGGGGGTCCTTGCTGTCGAGCCGGACGCCTGTCCAGTCGGCCACCCAGTCCGGCGCGCCGCGGAAGAACTGGGTGGAGCCGTAGGTGTCGGGCAGCATGACCTGCATGGCCTTGCCATACATCTCCTGCCAGAGCCGCAGCACCTCGTACTGGGAGTCCTTCAGGCCGGTGGCCCCGAGCCGGCCGAGGCGGGCCAGCGCGGCGAGCACCATCGGCAGCTCGTGCGCGTTGGTGCCGATGGCCTCCAGATTGTGCTTGTGGGCCAGGTAGGTGTTGGAGGTGCCGGTGAAGCCGCCGGGCAGCTTGGCGGCGAGCAGCTCGACGACATACTCCTGCCACAGAAAGGAATGCCGCCGCCGGGTGCCGAAATCGGCGAACCGCAGGCCGGGGACGCCGGCGAGGCGCTCGACCTTGGACCAGAGCCGCGCCTTGGCGCGCGAGAACAGGATGTCGAGGTCCATCTCGTCCAGCCGGGCATAGCCGTGCCGGGTGCGCAGCTCGGAGACGATCGCCAGGGCGTGGATCTCCCACAGCGTGACCTCCTCCCAGCATCCCTCGAACTCCAGCCGTAGCTGCCCCTCCTCCCGGAGCAGCCGGTAGGGCGGCAGCGAGAAGCCGGCAAGCCACTCGATGAAGCCGGGGGAGAAGATGTTGCGCTCCCCGTAGAAGGTATTGCCGGCGAGCCAGATCAGCTCGGACCTGGTGAAGCGCAGTTCCCGGACGTGGTCGAGCTGCCGCCGCAGCTCCGTCTCGTCCACCACCTCGGCGAGGCGCACGCTCCGGCTGCGGTTGATCAGCGTGAAGCGCACCCGGGTGCCGGCGAAATGCTTCCAGATGAACTGCAGCATCGCCAGCTTGTACCAGTCGGTGTCCAGCAGGGAGCGCACGATCGGGTCGAGGGTCCAGTTGCGGTCATGCGCCCGCTTGGCGAGGTTGTGGATCACGGCCCCTTCTCCTGCGCCTCATCGCCTGCTTCGCTGTTTCAGCGCGCGAGGGCTGCCTGGGTTGCCGGCGGCGCGCCCGGCGCCCCGCCGCGTCGCGGCGGTTCAGGCGGAGTGCGCGACCTCCGCGCGGCGCGCCCGGCGGCGCGAGGCGTAGCCGCCGGAGAGCGCCATCGCGACGGTGATGGCCATGAACACCACGCTCGCCCCGAACACCCAGCGCGGCGCGCCATGGTCCAATATCCAGCCGAACAGCACCGGGCCGGCCACGCCGCCGATGTTGAAGCCGGTGGAAACGATGCCGAACACGCGCCCCGCCATGCCCGGCGGCGAGGCGGCGCGCACCATCATGTCACGCGAGGGGGTGATGGCGCCGGAAAGAAAGCCGGCGACGCCCATGGTCAGGATCAGCAGGGCGTTCGGCAAGTCCGCCAGCGCGACCAGCAGCACCAGCAGCCCGGTGAGACCGAAGGCCAGCCCGGTGACCTCGCCGTGCCGCCGCGTCCGGTCCGCCACCAAGCCGCCGGCCAGCACGCCGAAGGCGCTGGCCGCCAGATAGGCCGTCAGCGCCGCATTGGCCGCCGCCAGCTCGATGCCGTAGCCGCTGACGAAGGCGGCCACCGCGAAGTTCTGGATGCCGCCGTTGGAGAGGCTGAGCAGCACGTAGAACACCGTCAGCGACAGGATCGCCGGGCTGAACACCGAGAGCGCCGCCGCCGCGCCCGCGGGCGCCTGCCGGCCGGCACGCGGCGCCTGCGCGGCGGCGGAGGGCTGCTTCGCCGGCGCGCGGTCCAGCAGCAGGGGAAGGGCTGCCAGCGGGCCGATCGCGCCCGCCAGGATCAGCGCGGGTGCCAGCCCGGCCGTGGAGGCCACCGTCAGCATCACCGCCGGCGCGATCGCCCCGCCCAGGAAACCCGCGAAGGTATGGACCGAGAAGGCCCGGCCGATGCGAGACTCGTCGATGCCGGCGGAAAGCAGCGCGTAGTCCGCCGGGTGGTAGACGCAGTTCGCCAGCCCGGCCAGCGCCGATGCCGCCAGCAGCCAGGCATAGGTTTGGGCAAAGCTGAGGGAGATGAAGGCGAGGCCGCCGAGGCAAAGCCCCGCCACCAGCACCCGGCGATGGCCGATGCGGTCGGCCAGAAAGCCCATCGGCGCCTGCGTCAGGGCGGAGACGACGTTGAACACCGTGAGCGCCAGCCCAAGCTCCACGAAGCCCACGCCCATCCGGTCCCGCAGCAGGGGAAACAGCGGCGGCAGCACCAGGATGTGGAAATGGCTGACCAGGTGCGCGATGGAGACCAGGGTGAGCAGGCGGATCTCCTGGCCCGTCCAGCGCCGTCGCCGGTCGGGAGCGCCCCCGGCCATGGCCGCTGCCGGCCCTTGCCCTCCCCGCAGGACCGAGCTGTCCCCTCGAAGCACCGGCATGGATGACGTTCTCCCGATCATTCCGTGCATCCATGTGGGATGATGCCGCGGTTGTCGAGCCGATGGCTGCGCAGGCCAGCCTTGCCGCCCGGCAACCGAAGGGCGGCACGCGGGCTTCCACCAACATCCGGGCAGGCACCGCGGCGCCCGCTCCGGCGGGGGCGGGAGGCGGGGGCCCGGCACAGGCAGCGGAAGGAGGGTTCGCCCATTGCCCAACCCCGACATGGAAGCCTTCCTGGAGCGGGTGGAAAGCCGGCTGGAACGGGTCGAGCTGACCGCGGAGGAGGCCTGCCGGCGCGCTGGCCTGCCGGCCGATTATCTCGACCGCATCCGTGAGGGCAGGGCGCTGATGCCGCGCGGCCAGCCCCTGATCAAGTTCGCCGAGGGGCTGGCGACCTCCATCTCCTACCTCGTCGGGCTCGACCCGGACACGCCGCCGCCGCAGGAGCTCCTGGAGGAGGCGCAGGGTTCCCTCGGCCTGCTGGCCGGCGATGAGGAAGGGCTGTTGCGCGCCTATCGCCGGCTCGACTTCTCCCACAAGGCGGCACTGCTGGCGGTGGCCCGCAAGATGGCCGGGCCGGAGCCGGAGGCCGAGGCGCGTCCCGCCCGCCCGCAGCCGGGCGGCGCCGCGCGCGGGCGCAAGGCGAAGGGCTGAGCGGCCTCAGGACACCAGGATTTGTTTTCAGTGGCCTGCTGGTCCGCGGCGTCCGTGGAAAGGCCCGCGGACTTCGTGGGCAGGACCTCGCCGGCAGCAGCATCACCTGCTCGCGGCGCAGCAGGCCGTCCCGCGGATGGCTGAACCGGCGTATCCCCTTCGCGCGCCAGCACCGCGTGGCTGCTCCAGAAGCGCGCGAAAGCCACGCCGCTCCGCAGCAGCTCGCCCACCAGCGCCTTCCGGCGGCGGCGGAGGAAGGCACCCGGCAGGCGCCGCCGGTCGGCGGGCAGCGGCATGGTGGAAGCGGATATGCCAGGATACCCTGCCAACCCATACCGGCCTGGGAAATGCGGAAGGCTGGCGCCTCCAGCAGGAGAGAGCGGGACATGAACACCTCCCAGCATCGTTTCGCCGCCGAGCAGTACGGCGCCCGCGCCCAGGACTACGTCGCCAGCGCGGTGCACAGCAGCGGCGCCGACCTTGACCAGATCGAGGCCGCGCTGCGCGGCCAGAGCGAGGCCCGCGTGCTCGACCTGGGCTGCGGCGGCGGCCATGTCAGCTACCGCGCCGCGCCGCACGTCGCGCAGGTCGTCGCCTGCGACGTCACGCCGGACATGCTGGAGGCGGTGGCGGCCACGGCGGCCGGGCGTGGCCTCGCCAACATCGTCACCCGCCAGGCGCCGGCCGAGCGGCTGCCCTTTCCGGATGCCGCCTTCGACGCGGTGCTCTGCCGCTTCACCACGCATCACTGGCAGAACATGGAGGCCGGCCTGCGCGAGGCGCGGCGCGTGCTCAGGGCGGGCCGGCCGGCGCTGTTCATCGACACGGTGGCTCCCGCCAACCCGGTGCTCGACTCCCACCTCCAGGCCGTCGAGCTGCTGCGCGACGCCTCCCATGTGAGGAACTACAGCGTCGCGGAGTGGGTCGTATCCCTGTCGCGCGCCGGCTTCGCGCTGGAAGGCATCGTTTCGCGTCGCCTGCGCATGGAGTTCGCGAGCTGGACCGCCCGCACGCGCACGCCGCCCGCCCATGCAGAGGCGATCCGCTCGCTGCTCGCGGCGGCGCCGGCCTGCGTCCAGGAGCATTTCGGCCTGGGTGCCGACGGCAGCTTCGACATCGAGGCTGTGACCTTCACCCTGCGAGCCGCCTGAGGGCGCCGCTGCCGCGCCCGTGGCGGGGCATGGACCAGGCGAAGGGAAGGGGAGGCCGGCACCAGGCCGGATGGCGGAGGGCGTGCGACCGGATGTGAGCCGCGGCCCTTCCAGCAGCAGGCGAAACTCGGCCGCGGCCTGCCACCTTCAATCGGCGAAGCAACCCACAGGGGCGCCCGCCACGCCGACATCCAGCACCAGCAGGCCGCCGTCATGCGGCCCCGCCTGCGGCCCGCGAAGGCTGGTAACGAAAAGCTGGCGCAGCCCCGGCCCGCCGAAGCAGGGCATGGTCGGCGCGCGCAGCGGCAGGCGCACCACGCGGTCGAGCGTGCCGTCCGGAAGCCAGCGGTTCAGCACGCCCGCCGAGACACCCGCCGACCAGTAGCCGCCTTCGGCGTCCATCGCCGCGCCATCCGGCCGGCCGGTGGCGTCATCCGGCGCCGCGACCAGCCGCGCTTCGCCCATCCCGCCCCTGGCCTGGTCCCAGGGAGCCGTCCAGATGCCGGTGCGGCGGCTGTCGGAGAACCACAGCGTCGCGCCATCCGGGCTCCAGGCCAGGCCGTTGGAAACGGTCATCCCCTCGACGAGCCGCGTGACCGCGCCGCCCGGGTGCACGCACCACAAGGCGGCGGTCGGGTGCTTCTCCGGCCGGTCATCCATGCCGCCCACGACGAACCGGCCGCAGGGCGAGGCCTTGCCGTCATTCAGGCGGTTGTGCGGGCGGTCGGCTTCAGGCGCGGCCACCGTCTCCAGCCGGCCATCGCGCGGGTCGAATCGCGCCACGCGGCTGCGCAAGGCCAGCAGCAGCGCGCCGGAGCGGCAGCACGCCAGGGAGCCGACCGGCTCCGGTAGCGCCCAGGTCTCGGTGCGCGAGGTGCGTGGATCGGTGCGGTGAAGGCATGGCCCCCGCACATCCACCCACCAGAGCAGGCCGGTGGTCTCGGCCCAGACGGGGCTCTCGCCGACGGCGGCACGGGGAGTATCGAGGATCTGCATATTTCGATATTGCATTTTATAAAATCGGATGTCTATATCTCCGCATGGTCGAACTCGCCGCCTCCACCCCCGCCTACGCCATCCTCCGCGACCGGCTGCGTGGCGAGATCCTTTCCGGATCCTGGGTGCCCGGCACCCACCGCACCCTCGGCGCCATCGCCGGCGCGCATGGCGTCTCGATCTCGCCGGTACGGGAGGCGCTGCTCTCACTCGCCGGCGAGGGCCTGGTGCAGATGCGCGAGCATCGCGGCGCCCTGGTGCCGGTGATGGACGCCAAGCTGTTCGACAATCTCTACGACCTTCGCGGCGCCTTGCACGCGCTGCTGGCGCGTCGCGCCGCGGAACGCGCGACGGAGGCGCAGGTCGCCGAGATGGCGCGGCATGAGCAGGCCTATGCCGCGGCCGCGCGCCGCAACGACGCGCCCGCCGCGCTGGAGGCCAACGAGGCCTTCCACGATGCGCTCGAAGACGCCGCCGACAACCCGCAGGCGAGCGCGCTCTACAAGTCGCGCAGCGCCTTCGTGAACGCCGCGCGGCTGCGGCTCGGCTTCGGCGCCGGGCGCATGGAGGAAGCCGCCGCGCAGCACCGCGCCATTCTCGCCGCGATCCGCGGCCGCGATGCCGCGCAGGCGGCCACGGAGTCGTTCAACCACGCGATGGGCGCCAAGCGGGATCTGCTGACGCGCCTGTGACGTCCACGGAGGAGACACCAATGACCGCGATATCGCGGCGCGGCCTGATCGCCGCCAGCCTGGCGGCGCCGGGCCTCGCCCGGGCGCAGAGCGCCTTCCGCTTCGAACGCCCGCTGCGGCTGGTCGTCGGCTTCGCGCCGGGCGGCACAGCGGACGCGGTCGCGCGGCTCGCCGCCGCGGAGATGGGCCGCCAGCTCGGCCAGAACGTGGTGGTGGAGAACCGCTCCGGCGCCTCGGGCAACCTCGCCACCCAGGCGGTGGTGGCGGCGCCGGCGGATGGCCACACGCTGGCGATGGCCGGGCTGCAGCTCGTCACCAATCCCGGCCTCATCGCGCATCTCGGCTACGATCCGCGCGCCGACCTCGCCATGGTCGGGCAGCTCACCGCGCTGCCGGTGGTGGTGATGGCGAGCGCGGCGTCGCGCATCACGACGATGGCGGAGGCGATCGCGCGGTCCCGCCGGCCCGGCGACGACGTCATCCGCATCGCCTCCGCCGGGACCGGCACGTCGTCGCATCTTGGCGGCGAGCTGCTGTTCGACGCCGTCGGCGGCCGGTTCGAGGCGGTGCAGTACCGCGGCGGCGCGCCCGCCTTCCAGGCCCTGATGACCGGCGATGTCGAGATGATGTTCGACCTGATCGCCCCTTACCAGGCGCCAGCCGCCGCCGAGGGCCGCGTGAGGATGCTCGGCGTGATGCAGCAGGCGCGCACGCCCGGCCTGCCCGATGTGCCCTCCTTCGGCGAGCTCGGCCTGCCGGCGACGGCGATGATGCGGTCCTGGCAGGGCATCTGCACGCGCGCCGGCGCGCCGGCCGGCGCCATCGCCGCGCTGCACGCCGCGACCGTGGCCACGACGCGCGCGCCGGACTTCTTGCAGCGGTTGGCCAACCTCGGCATCGAGCCCACCGCCAGCCCCGACCCGGCCGCCTTCCAGGCCTTCTACCTGGAGGAGCTGGGCCGCTGGACCGCGCTGATCCGCGAGGCGGGGATCACCGCGCAATGACCAGCAACCCGCGCATCACCGCCATCCGCACGCACCTGATGCAGGCCGGGCCGCTCGGCGTCTCTGGCTGGGCGGCGGATGTGAGGAACTCGATCACGTCCGGCACGCGCAACTGGCTGTTCGTCACCATCGAGACCGATGCCGGCATCACCGGCCTCGGCGAGGGCAGCGGCTGGCCGCGCGTGGTGGAGACGGCGGTGAACGACCTGGCGCCTGTGCTGATCGGCCAGGATGCCTTCGCCACCGAGCGTCTGGCCCAGCGCATGAGCGTGGCGATGATGGGCCATGGCATGAGCGGCGTTGTCGGACAGGGCGCGATCGGCGCCGTGGACATGGCGTTGTGGGACATCAAGGGGAAGGCGCTCGGCGTGCCGGTCTGGCAACTGCTGGGCGGCGCGGTGCGCGAGCGCATCCGCTGCTACACCCATGCGAGCACGCCGGAGCAGGCGAAGGCCGCGCTGGCCAGGGGCTACACCGCGATCAAGACCGGCGGCGTGGTGAACCCGGTGGCCAAGGCGCGCGCGATCCGGGACGCGATCGGCCCTGATGCCGACCTGATGATCGACCTGCACGGCCCGCCCTGGCTGTCGCTGCCCGACGCGGTCGTGATCTGCGACGCGCTGGCGGAACTCCGCCCGCTCTTCGTCGAGGAACCGCTTCCGCCCGAGAACATCGAGGGCTATCGCGCCTTGCGCCGCGCCACCAAGGCGCCGCTGGCCGGCGGCGAGCGGCATGGCGGCTTCCATGGCTGCGCGCCGCTGCTGCTGGAGAGCCTCGTGGACGTGATCCAGCCCGACAGCGGCCGTTCTGGCGGGCTGACCGGGCTGCGCAAGATCGCGACGCTCGCCGAGGCGCGCTTCGCGACCGTTGCGCCGCATTCGGGCTCGCTCGGTCCGGTCGCGGAATTCGCCGCGATCCATCTGCTCGGCGCGATCCCGAACGCGCTGATCCTGGAACGCCTGGATCCCGACTGGCCGGGCCGCGGTGAGACGATCCACGGTGGCCATCCGGAGATGCGCGACGGACACGTGACCCTTCCGACTGCGCCCGGCCTCGGGGTGACGATCGACGAGGCCTTCGTCGCCGCCAGCCCTTCGCTCCGCAACGCCGGCCTGCCGTCGGGCGGCTGGCCCGCAGGCACCGAGGGCGCGACGCTCTACACCCAGCCGCGCACGCCGCGCACCGGCCTGACGTAAGCGGTTCCGTCCTGATCACCGACGCCTCCGGGGGCGCCCCCGGGGCATCTCGGCTCGGCGCTTGCCGTCACGCCGGCGGCGGATGGCTTCGCGCCGCGCGACATCCCTGCGCGCGAGGACGTCGATGCCTTTGGCCCGCGCGGCGATCCGGCGAACATCCGGCGCCAGGCCATCGAGATCACGCCGGAAGGTCATGTTTTCGTCGTGGATGGCCGGAGCGATGCGGGCATCGCCGGCATCGGCTCGATTTCGCACGCCTGCTGCGCCATCGCGGGCTGGCCGGCATCGCGCTTGATGGCGGCGCGCGGGACGCCGCTTGCCGCGCGCGAGCCGACCTGACGGTCCATCGCGTCAGCGGCGCCGCGCCGCCGAACCGCGCCGGGCATGGACCGCTGCTGAGAACTGGCCCGATTCGGAATGAAGGTGCCGTTGAGAGCCTGCCTTGGCTGAGGCGAAGTGGGCGGCGGGCGGGGCGAGCGCTCGCCTGCAGCGATAGCAAGGCCGATCGGATATCGGCCTTGGCGGCTGCCCTTCATGGCGGCGACGCCAAGCACACCGGCGGCAGCGGACGGAAGGAGAGACGCGGATCCCGGGCGGGTGAAAATCGAACCGGGCGCGCGAGGAACCGAAAGGAAGGTCGCGATCACCCTGCGCTTCCGAGATCCGGACTGAACCCGCTCGGTCAACGGATTCGGAGAGAACCGGTTCGCGAGGAGCGCTGATCAGCCGTTGAGGGTCAGGCCAGTCAACCGATCACCTCCGGAAAGCCGCCACGCAGCGCGATGCTCGATCTGGTGGAGAGCATGGCTGGTGAAGGAACTGGCGGATGGGGTGGGATTCGAACCCACGATACCCTTTTGAGGTATACACACTTTCCAGGCGTGCGCCTTCGACCGCTCGGCCACCCATCCAGCGCAGGCGGCGGGGTATAGCAGGCTTGGCATGGCCGACAAGGGGCTTTTCGCGCCACCTGGCCCCGCCCACCCCCAGGACTGGAGTTTTTCCGAAGGAGCCCCTCAGGGACGGGAGGCATTTGCGGGAAGGAAGGAGGTCGGCACGGCGAGATCCGCGCTCAGCGCAGGTAGGACCCGCGATTTTTTCGGCCTTCAAGTCCCGATTTTTCTTGCGGTGCGGGATGGCTTGCCCCATATGCCCCCTCCGTTGACCTGATCGTCCCACGATCACCCTGGTCATCTTCTGGTGGGAAGGAGCCCCCGCACCATGGACGCTCTCGTTTCTCCGCTGGGGATGGTCTCGGATTGCAGCCCGAGCGAAGCCCAGTTTGTTGATAGCCCGAACGGCGAGGCGAAGGACTACTTCGTCGAGCGCGACGGCGTGCGCTTTGCCGGCACGCATCTGATCGTGGACCTTTGGGGCGCCACGAACCTCGATGACCCGGCGCATGTCGATGACGTGTTGCGCGAGGCCGCGATCGCGACCGGCGCGACCATCCTGCACGGCCACTTCCACCACTTCTCGCCCAATGGCGGGGTGAGCGGCGTGCTGGTGCTGGCCGAGAGCCACGTCTCGATCCACACCTGGCCGGAGCGGGCCTATGCCGCGCTCGACATCTTCGTCTGCGGGGACTGCAACCCGTATAACGCCGTGTCCGTGCTCAAGAAGGGCTTCCTGCCCGAGCGCGTGCAGCTCGCCGAGCACAAGCGCGGCCTGATCGGCTGACAACAGCCTTTCACGTGACGAAATTCGTCACGTGACGAAACTGGGGGCGGGATCGCAGGATCCCGCCCTCTTTTGCTGATTCCGGGGACAAACCGCCATGCCGACCGATTCTTGGGTGAACGAGACGCTCTATCCCGAATGGGGCCAGCGCTTCCTGGTGAAGCGTGAGCTGGCTCGCGTGCAGAGCGACTTCCAGGACATCATGGTGTTCGAGAGCTACTCGCACGGCCGGGTCATGCTGCTCGACGGCGTTGTGCAGATCACCGAGAAGGACGAGTTCGTCTACCAGGAGATGCTGACGCACGTGCCGCTGCTGGCGCATGGCGCGGCGAAGCGCGTGCTGATCATCGGCGCAGGCGACGGCGGCGTGCTGAAGCGCGTGCTGCAGCACCGCACCGTCGAGAAGGCTGTCATGGTCGAGATCGACGGGGAGGTGATCCGCCTGTGCAAGGAGCACATGCCGGGCATCGCCGGCGACGCCTGGAACGATCCGCGCGCCGAGGTCATCGTGGGCGACGGCATCGACTATGTCCGCAAGGCCGGGGCCGGCAGCTTCGACGTGGTGATCGTCGATTCCACCGACCCGATCGGCGTCGGCGAGGTGCTGTTCACCGACGAGTTCTACGCCAACGCGGCGCGGCTGCTCTCCGACCGCGGCCTGATCGTCAACCAGTGCGGCGTGCCGGCGATGCAGGCGGAGGAACTGGCCGAAACGAGCCTTCGCCGCGGCAAGTCCTTCCCCGACATCTGGGCCTATGTCGCCGCCGTTCCCACCTATGTCGGCGGCTTCATGACCCTGGGCTGGGCCGCCAAGGACGCCACGCTGCGCCAGGTGGACGCCGCCACCATCCGGGCCCGCGCCGAGGCCGCCGGCATCCTGGGCCAGACGCAGTACTGGACGCCGGAAATCCACGCCGGCGCCTTCAACCTGCCGCCCTACATCAGCAGGCACCTGCCGCAGCAGGGCTGAGCGGCGGGCCGGGCGCTACGCCTCGGCCGCCACCGGCACCGCGCCGGCCTGCAGGGCGAGGATCCGCGCCTGCAGGCCGTGCAGCGCGCCGCCGAAGACGCCCCGCTGCTCGCGCGGCAGGGCCAGGATGGCGGCGCAGAGCGCGGTGATCTCCGCGTCAAGGCCATCGAGGTCAAGCCGCCGGCCCGCCTGCACGAAGGCATGGGCCAGCGCCAGCATGCCGTCGAGGCGCTCGACGGCGGAAAGCAGGACGGGAAGGGCGGGGCTATCCATGGCGGCAGGATAGGTCCCACCAGATTACCAACCGGTGTCGCCCCCGCGCCTTTACGCTTTTTTCGAAAGGCCGCGCGCATCGTCCGCCCGCCCGAGCAAAGGAGCGGCGGATGGAGATTCACGAAGCCCTGGAGTTCTGCCTGCGGCGCCTTCAGGCCGAGCCCGAGCGCCTTTTGCTGCTCGCCCGCTCCCTTTCCGCCCCGGCGGAGGCGCAGCCCGTCGTGGAAGCGGCGCTTCCGCAGCCCGGCGCCAGGGCGGGGCGCACCAACCGCGCCGTGCTGCAGCTCAGCCAGCAGGTCCTGGCGGAAACCATCACCCGCCTGCGTCACGACAATTCCTGAGATCACACGCGTGTGATATCTACCATCCCATGCGAGTGGTGCGTGGAATCGGGTGGAGGTGGAGCGTCCGGCGGCCCAAGGCGCCCGCGCCGGATGGCGCCGCCCTGTTCGAGCAGCTCCCCGATGCCGCCCTGCTGCTGGATGGCGGGCAGCGCGTCGCCGCCGCCAACCGGGCGCTGCTGCTGGCGCTCGGCCCGACGCAGCCGGTGCGGCCTGGCATGGCGCCGGAACGGCTCTTCGCCGAATCCTCGCGTCCGGCGCTGCTCGCCTGGCTGCAGGGCGCCCCGCCGCCCGGCGAGCTGCGCCTCGCGGCGCCGGAGGGGCAGGCCGGCCGCCCCGTCGCCCCGAAATACCTTCCGATGCCGGGCGGCAACGCGGTCCTGCTGCTGCACGACGTCACGCAGCGGCATGCGATGGCGGCGCAGATGGCCGAAGGCGACCGCCTCCAGGCGCTTGGCCGACTGGCCGGCGGCATCGCGCACGACTTCAACAACCTCCTGGCGGTCATCCTCGGCGCCGCGGACGACGCCGCCACCAGCCTGGAATCCCCGCCCAACACCGCCGCGGCGGGCGCGCTGGAGCAGGTCAGGCAGGCGGCGCAGCGGGGCGCCGCGCTGGTGCGGCAGTTGCTGGCCTATGCGCGGCAGCAGGTCCTGGCGCCGAAGCTCGTGCCCCTGAACGACGCGGTGCAAGGGATGGCCCGGCTGCTGCGGCCGCTGCTGGGGCGCGGGATCAGCCTGGACGTGATCCTCGACGAGCCGGGCCGCATGGTCCGGATCGACCCCTCCCAGCTCGACCGCGTGCTGATGAATCTGGCCATGAACGCCCGCCAGGCGATGCCGGGTGGCGGCCGGCTGTGCCTGACCACCGGCCGCGCGCTGCTCCTGGAGCCGCTCGCCGGCGGGCCGGAGGAGGTGCCCCCGGGCCGCTGGACCGTGCTGGAAGTGGCGGATACCGGCCCCGGCATCCCGCCCGAACTGCTGCCGCGGATCTTTGAGCCGTTCTTCACCAGCCGCGCGCAGCAGGGCGGCACCGGCCTCGGGCTGGCCACCGTGCATGGCATCGTGCGGCAGTCCGGCGGCTATCTGGTGGTGGACAGCGCGGCGGGCCGGGGAACGCGGATTCGCATCCTGCTCCCCCGCGTCGAGGAAACCGACCTGGTTGCGCCGCCTGCGGAGCCCAGTGCCCCGGCAAAGCCCGCTCCGCCGCCCGGCGACGCGGCCGGGCCGCTCCTCCTGGTCGAGGACGAGGCGCCGTTGCGCAGCCTCGCTGAGCGTGCCCTGCGCCGGTCCGGCTGGGAGGTGGCGGCGGCGGAGGACGGCGAGGCGGCGCTGGCCCTCGTCGAGGAGGAAGGGCTGGTGCCGGCCGCGCTGGTGTCGGACGTGATGATGCCCGGCATGGGCGGCGTGGCGCTGGCGGAGGTCCTGCGGCGGCGCTTTCCCACCCTGCCGGTGCTGCTGGTCAGCGGCTACGCGCCCTCCGTGGTGCAGAACGGGCTCGACGAATCGGACATGCGCTACCTTGCGAAGCCCTATCGGCCGGCCGAGTTGGTGGAGGCGGTGAAGGCGCTGGTGAACGGCTGATTGCCCCTTGCACAACGCCGCGAATGTGAACATATGGCGAACACGAAACCCGCGCCGCGGCCTGTGCGTGCTCTCCCTTGGTGTGCCATCGGAAGTGCCGCATTCTGCTCGCTGGCCGGAACGGGCCGGAAGCCCTGGCGCCCAAGCGAGCGGCGTCAGCGCCACCGGTCCCCGCAGACAGAGAGATCGCCAGTCGGCGAAGGGATTCCAGAATGGACAAGAACAAGGCGCTCGACGCCGCGCTCAGCCAGATCGAACGGGCCTTCGGCAAGGGTTCGATCATGCGCATGGGCGCCAAGCAGCAGTCGGACGAGGTGGAGGTCATCCCCACCGGCTCCCTGGGCCTGGACCTCGCGCTCGGCATTGGCGGCCTGCCCAAGGGCCGCATCGTCGAGGTCTACGGTCCGGAAAGCTCGGGCAAGACCACCCTGGCGCTGCACGCCATCGCCGAGGCGCAGAAGCGCGGCGGCACCTGCGCCTTCGTGGATGCCGAGCACGCGCTCGACCCCGGCTATGCCCGCAAGCTGGGCGTGGACGTGGACAACCTGCTGATCAGCCAGCCCGATGCCGGCGAGCAGGCGCTGGAGATCGCCGACACGCTGGTGCGCTCCGGCGCGGTGGACGTGCTGGTGGTGGACAGCGTCGCCGCCCTGGTGCCGCGCGCCGAGCTGGAGGGCGAGATGGGCGACAGCCATGTCGGCCTGCATGCCCGCCTGATGTCGCAGGCGCTGCGCAAGCTCACCGGCTCCGTCTCCCGCTCCAACACGCTGCTGATCTTCCTGAACCAGATCCGCCTCAAGATCGGCGTCATGTTCGGCAACCCGGAAACGACGACGGGCGGTAACGCGCTGAAGTTCTACGCCTCCTGCCGCCTCGAGATCCGCCGCATCGGGCAGATCAAGGAGCGCGACGAGGTCACCGGCAACCAGACCCGCGTCAAGGTGGTGAAGAACAAGATGGCCCCGCCGTTCCGGCAGGTCGAGTTCGACATCATGTATGGTGAGGGCGTCTCCAAGGTCGGCGAGCTGATCGACCTCGGCGTGAAGGCCGGCGTGGTGGAGAAGTCGGGCGCCTGGTTCAGTTGCGACAGCCAGCGCATCGGTCAGGGGCGCGAGAACGCCAAGCAGTTCCTGCGGGACAACCCGGCCATGGCGGACAGCATCGAGAAGCGCATCCGCGAGCAGGCCGGCATCGTCGCCAACGCGATGATGGTCGCGCCGGAAAGCGGCGAGGGCGACGAGGCGGCGGCGGAGTAACCCGCCACGCCCGCGGCGGCCAGTCGGAACAGGAAGAGGGGCGCGCCAGCGCTCCTCTTGCCGTTTCAGCGCCCGAGCAGGCCGCGCAGCAGGTCGAGCGGGTTGCTCTTCTGGCCGCCGTTGCGCTGCGGCTGGTCGGGCGGCACCGGCCCCTGGCGGCCGCCGCGCGCCACGGCGAGCTGCTGCGCGCAATCCGGCAGGCTGCCGGCGCCGCGCCCGGCAAGCTGCTGCGCCAGTTGCCCGAGCAGGTTGTCCTGGCCCTCCTTCTGCTGCCCCGCCAGCTCGCCCACGATGCCGGCCGCCGCCGCCGCGGTTCCAGCGGGGTCCAGGCGGTAGCTCGGATTGGCCAGGCTGCCGCCCACCAGCACCGGCGCCGTCAGCCCCACGCCGCCGATCCGCACCTGCGGCAGCAGCCGCAGAGCGAGGCTCTCGTCGCGCAGGTTGATCTCGCCGCTGCCCACCACGTCAGCCAGGCCGGTCTCGATCAGCATGGCCTGCGGGCGGGCCATGCCGTCCTGCAGCATCAGCCGCAGCGCGATGCAGCGCAGCGCGGTGCTGCCAGCGTTCGGGGCGTTGGGCACCAGCGCCTTGCGCAACCCGCCGCCGAGCCGCTCCAGCAAGGCGTTGTCGATCTGCCCGTTGGCCAGCGCCAGCCCGAAATGCCCGCTCAAGCTCGCCGCCAGCGCCTGGAGGTCGCCCCCGGTGCCCTGAAGCGCGGTGTCCAGCTCCACATGGCCGCTGGCCTGCGGCGGCAGCCCGTAGGCCTGCAGCAGCGGGCGCAGGTCCAGCCCGGCGCCCTCCTGCCGCAGCGAAACGCTCAGGCGCGGCGGTTCGGCGGCGGCGTCGGCGCCCAGGCTGCCGGCGAGCCGGCCGCCGGGAAGCGTCACCGCGAGCGGGTCCAGGCTGAGCCGCCCGGCAGCCAGCGTTGCATGGGTGCTGAGGTCGCGGTAGCTGACGCCGCCGAGGCGGAGTTCCTGGACCTGCAGCGGCAGGTCCGCATCCAGCGCGCGCAGCGGCGCCAGCGGCAGGGGCAGGGGCGGGATGACCCGGCGTGGGCCGCCGGCCCTGCCCGGCAGCTCAGGCCGCGGCGGCACGGCCGGCGTCGCCGCGCCGGGCGGCGTGGGTGCGGCCGGTTGGGCCGCCGTTGGGGCCGCCGGCGAGCCAGCCGGAGCCGGCGCGAGCAGGGCGTCGAGGTCGAGGCGCTGCGCCGAGAGCCGCCCCGAAAGGGCCGGGCGCGGCGTTCCCTGCCGAAAGGTCGCCTCCCCCTCCAGCGTGGCTTCGCGCGATTGCAGGCGCAGCTCGCCAGCGGTGAGCCGCCCGGCGGAAAGGGCGAGGCGCGTGGCGAAGCGCGCGTCGGTCAGGCGCGGGGCGGGCAGGGCCAGCGCCGCCAGCAGCGGCGCGGTATCCGCCGCCTCGGCGGACAGCATGCCGCCGCCCTCAGGCTTTCCCGGCAGGGGCAGGTCGCCCTTGAAGCGTGCCGCCATGGCCGGGCCGTTCAACGCGAGGCTCAGCGGTCCGCCGGTGCCGCGCATCAGCGCCGCGACGGGCGGCAGCCTTCCCTCGGCCTGCAGCGGCAGGCCGCGCAGGTTGAGGGTGGCCGAGAGCGCCAGGGGCTGGTCCGCCGTCTCCGCGCCCAGGGTCGCGGGGCCAAGGCCGAGGCCGGGCACCCATTGGCCGAGGTCACCGCCCGCCACGCTGGCGCGCAGCGCTCCCACCGCCGGCGGGCCGTCCTTGCTCCCCTCGGCCAGCTCGGCGGCGAGCCTGAGGCCGCTCAGGGGCGGGAACGCCATGCCGGGCAGGAGGGGCGCCAGCCGTTCGGCCCGGTCGGCGGAGGCGTCGAGATGGGCGTGCCACCCCGCTGCCGCCTCCGGTCGCCGCATTCCTCCGTCGAGCACGGCCTGCAGGCCCGGCGCGCTCAGCGAAAGGCGCAGCGGCCAGTCCGCCGGCTCGGCGCTGGCGCCCAGCAGGCGCGGCAGCGGCCCCGTGCTGCCCTCGGCCGCCACGTCGAGTCCGCGCAGGCCGAAGGCGCCCTCGAAGGTGAGCGGCGCCGCGGGCGAGGCGGCACGCAGCGCGAAGTGGCGGACGTCCAGCACCTCGCTCCGCCCGCTGCGGGCGTCGCGCCAGGTGAGCTTGCCGCCCTCGATGTTCACCGCGGCGACCGAGGGCAGCAGCCCCGCCTCTTCACTGCCGGGCCGCGCCGGAGGCGCCCCGCCGGGCGCGCCGGGCCGCGGCGGGCCGAAGCGCCAGTTGCCGGCGCCGGCGGCATCGGTCTCCAGCAGCAGATCCGGCTCGATCAGCGTGATGCGCTGGAAGTCGAGCCGGCGGGACAGGAGCGGAACAAGGGCGAGTTCCGCTTCCACCCGCCGCGCGGTGAGCATCTCCGGCCGGGTGCCGCCCGGCGCATTGGCCAGCGCGACGCCTTCCAGCGTGATGGTCGGCACCAGCGAAAGCTTCACGCCCAACGGGCCGGAGAGCGTCAGCCTTCGCCCCGTCGCCTGCTCGACGGCGGCGACAAGGCGCGGCCGCAGCACGGAATCGCGCAGCAGCAGGTTGAGCCCGCCCCAGGCCAGGGCCGGCACGCCCACAAGGATGAGGCCGCCGGCCAGCAGCAGCCGCGTGCGGCGGCGGGGCGCGGCCATCGGGTCAGACCCTCCGCTTCGGCTGCGGCGTGCGCGGCTTCTCGAAGCCGAGGAAGCCGAAGGTTTCCAGCATGTGCGGCGGCAGCGGCGCCGTCACCTCCAGCGTGCCGCCCTCGGGATGCGGCACCTTGATGCTCCGCGCATGCAGGTGCAGCGCGTGCGGCAGCCCCTCCAGATGCGCGGCCTGCCCGCCATACTTGCCGTCGCCCAGAATCGGGCACTCCAGCGCCGCCGCGCAGTGGACGCGGAGCTGGTGGGTCCGCCCGGTGAGCGGCTTCAGCTCCAGCCAGGTGGCATGGCGCCGCGCCACGTCCACCGTGTTGAACTCGGTGATGGCGTGGACGCCCTCCTTGCCCGTGGCCGGCGCGGTGCGCTCACCCTGCGGCCCGCCGGTCCTGGCCAGCGGCATGTCGATGCGACCGCCCTGGAACTGCGGCTGGCCGACCACGATGGCCCAGTAGGTCTTCTCCGCGTCCCGCCCGCGAAAGGCGGCGGCGAGGCGCTTGGCGGCGAGGGCGTCGCGCGCCAGCAGCAGCACGCCGGAGGTGTCGCGGTCGAGCCGGTGCACCAGGCGCGGGCGCTCCTCATGGCCGAAGCGCAGCGCGTCCAGCATCCCGTCCAGGTGCTTCTTGATGTTGGGCCCGCCCTGCACCGGCAGGCCGTGCGGCTTGTTGAGGGCGATGACGCTGTCGTCGCGGTAGAGGATCATCTTCTCCAGCGCGCGGGCGTCCTCCTCCGTCACCGGCCGCTCCCTGGGCGCTGTGTCCGGGGCCGGTCCTTCGGGCAGCGGCGGGATGCGGATCTCCTGGCCGCGGGCGAGGCGGGTGTTGGTCTCTGCGCGCTTGCCGTCAACGCGGATCTGCCCGGTGCGCAGCAGCTTCTGCAGCGCGCCTTGGGTGACTTGCGGGAAGTGGCGGCGGAACCAGCGGTCCAGCCGGGAGTCGGCGTCCGCCGCCTGGACGATGCGGTGCTCGATGGGCATGGCAGTCTCAAACCTCGTGCGAAGGCGCTTCTAGCAGGGGAGGCGGCCGCGCTCGACCCTGGAATGCCGGAGCGCCGCGGCCCGCCTCAGAAGCGGCGCGCCAGGGTGAAGCAGAGCGCGAAGGCGCCGAGCCCCAGCAGCACGGTCGCCAGCAGGTAGCCGATGCCCCAGGCCGGCGAGCGCGCCCAGAGCACGCCCACGTCGAGCGAGAAGGCCGAGAAGGTGGTGAAGCCACCGAGGAACCCGGTGATGGCCAGCAGCCGCAGCTCGTTCGGCAGCGGCAGCCCGCCCAGCATGGCGCCGCCCAGGATGCCGATCAGCCCGCTGCCGATCACGTTCACCGCCAGCGTGCCCCAGGGCAGGGCGGTGCCGAGCCAGGCGGTGCACCACAGCCCCACCGAATAGCGCAGCACCGACCCTGCGGCACCCCCCAGCGCGACCAGGGCCAGCAGCCCCGGCGAAAACCCGTTCATTCCCGCTCCTTCATCCGCCGGTCGCCGCGCCCGCCGCCGCCGCGCTTCTCGCGCAACTCGGCCCAGCGTTCCAGCCGCTCCAGGATGCGCGCCTCGGCGCCACGGCCGGCGGGGCGGTAGAACTGCTGCCGCGCCATTCCTTCCGGGAAGTAGTTCTGCCCGCTGAAGGCCTCGTCCTCCTGGTGGTCATAGGCGTAGCCCGAGCCGTAGCCGAGCTGCTTCATCAGCTTGGTCGGCGCGTTCAGGATGTGCGCCGGCGGCATCAGGCTGCCGGTTCCCTTCGCCGCCCGCCGCGCCTCGTTGTAGGCGACATAGACGGCGTTCGACTTCGGCGCGGTGCCGAGATGCACCACAAGCTGCGCCAGCGCCAGCTCCCCCTCGGGCGAGCCCAGCCGCTCATAGGTCTCCCAGGCGGCGATGGCGGCGGGCAGGGCGGTCGGATCGGCCAGCCCGACATCCTCGGCCGCGAAACGGGTCAGCCGCCGGGCGATGTAACGCGGGTCCTCGCCGCCCTCCAGCATCCGCGCGAACCAGTAGAGCGCGGCGTCCGGGTCGCTGCCGCGCAGCGACTTATGGAGTGCCGAAATGAGGTTGTAGTGCTCCTCCCGATCCTTGTCGTAGAGCGCGGCGCGCTTGGCCAGCAGGGCGGAAAGCCCGGCCGGGTCCAGCGCCTCGCCTCCCTCCGGCAGGGCGAGAAGCTGCTCGGCCATGTTCAGCAGGTAGCGCCCGTCGCCGTCCGCCATGGCGCGCAGCACGGCGCGGGCGGCGATGTCCACCGGCAGCGGACGCCCGCCTTCCTCCTCGGCGCGGGCGAGCAGCTTCTCCAGCGCCGCGTCGTCCAGCCGCTTCAGCACCATCACCTGGCAGCGCGAGAGCAGCGCGCCGTTCAGCGCGAAGGAGGGGTTCTCCGTCGTCGCGCCCACCAGCGTGACGGTCCCGTCCTCGACCACCGGCAGGAAGCCGTCCTGCTGCGCGCGGTTGAAGCGGTGGATCTCGTCCACGAAGAGCAGCGTGCCCCGACCTTCCCCTTGTGGGCCGGCCTGCCGCCGCGCGCGCGCCTCGTCGAAAGCCCGCTTGAGGTCCGCCACGCCCGAGAACACCGCCGAGAGCGCGGCGAAGCGCAGCCCCGCCGCCTCCGCCAGCAGCCGGGCGATGGTGGTCTTGCCCACGCCCGGCGGCCCCCACAGGATCAGCGAGGCCAGCGCGTCCCGCTCCAGCATCCGCGTGATGGTGCCCTGCGACCCCAGCAGGTGGTCCTGCCCCACCACCTCGTCCAGCGATCGCGGCCGGAGCCGGTCGGCCAAGGGCCGATCCGGAGCCGGACCCTCGGCGTGGCACGGCTCCGGCGGCGGCGCGGAGGCTCCGAACAGGTCGGCGGTCGGTGCGGCGGGGGCGGGACGGCGAGGGGGCATGCGGCGAGTATAGCGCCGCCTGAGTCACGCCGCAGGGGGGGGCAGGGATCGCGCTTCGACCGCCGGCGTCACGGGCATCTCCGCACTTCTCCCCCATGTCCTGCCGCAAGCTCCGGAGGGCCGCCGCAGCACCGACCTCCGCGCCCGCATGGACGCCATCTTCCACCTCGCCCAGACCGCCGGCGACCCCTGGCGCCTCCTGCCGGAGCGCCACGGCAAGCCTGACACGGTCTCCCGCTTCTTCCGCCACTTGACGCATGCCGGCCTGTGGCACCGCCTGCCCGAAATGCTGGCTCGGACCGATCTCGCCCCCGGCCACCCCCTGCGCCAGATCGAATATGCCATCTGCCGCGCCACGCGCCTCGGCGGCATGCCCTTGCTGCTGCTGATCCGCCGCCTCGGCCTGCGCACCGCCCTCAACGGCCCGCCCTGGCTCCTGCCGGACCCGCTCTTGTCCGAAACCCTCGCCCGGGCGCTTCCGGCCCTGCTGCTCGACGCCCGAAACGGCCTCCGCGTCCTGCGGGACGGCCTCCGCTCTGCCCGGTCCCTCGCCGCATCGGCCGCGGGGCGCCGCCGCATCCCCTGCCTCGTCCGCCTGGCCTGGCCCTGAAGCGGCCATGCCCGGAGCCGCGCGCCCCGCGCCTCTCGACGCCCCACCCCGCGCCGGGCTAAGGGGGGCGGGCGCGTTCCCGCGAGGACAAGAGCCGAAGCACATGACCAGCAGCAACGACATCCGGGCCACCTTCCTCGACTACTTCGCCCGCAATGGCCACGCGGTGGTGGAATCCTCGCCGCTGGTGCCGCGCAACGACCCGACGCTGATGTTCACCAACTCGGGCATGGTGCAGTTCAAGAACGTCTTCACCGGCCAGGAGAAGCGCCCCTATTCCCGCGCCACCACGGCGCAGAAATGCGTGCGCGCCGGCGGCAAGCACAACGACCTCGACAATGTCGGCTACACCGCCCGCCACCACACCTTCTTCGAGATGCTGGGGAACTTCTCCTTCGGCGACTACTTCAAGGACCAGGCGATCACCCATGCCTGGACCCTGCTGACCAAGGACTTCGCCCTCCCGAAGGACAAGCTGCTGGTCACCGTCTATTCCGAGGACGAGGACGCCGCCGCCCTCTGGCGCAAGATCGCCGGCCTGCCGGACGAGCGCATCATCCGCATTTCCACGTCGGACAACTTCTGGCGCATGGGCGACACCGGCCCCTGCGGCCCCTGCTCCGAGATCTTCTACGACCACGGCCCCTCCATCCCCGGCGGCCCCCCGGGCTCCCCGGACGAGGACGGCGACCGCTTCATCGAGATCTGGAACCTCGTGTTCATGCAGTTCCTCGAGGAGCCGGCCGGCACGCGCAACCCGCTGCCCCGCCCCTCGATCGACACCGGCATGGGCCTGGAGCGCTTCGCCGCCATCCTGCAGGGCAAGCACGACAACTACGACACCGACACGCTGCGCGCCCTGATCCTGGCCTCCGCCGAGGCGACCGGCCAGGACGCCGACGGCCCGTTCCGCATCAGCCACCGCGTGGTGGCCGACCACCTGCGCTCCGGCGCCTTCCTGATCGCCGACGGCGTGCTGCCCTCGAACGAGGGCCGCGGCTACGTCCTGCGCCGCATCCTCCGCCGCGCCATGCGCCACGCCCAGATGATGGGCGCGAAGGACGCGCTGCTCTACCGCCTTGTCCCCGCCCTGGTGCGCCAGATGGGCGCCGCCTATCCCGAGCTGGTGCGCGCCGAGGCGCTGATCATCGAGACGCTGAAGCTGGAGGAGAACCGCTTCCGCAGCCTGCTGGAGCGCGGCCTCGGCCTGCTGGCCGAGGAATCCGAGAAGCTGGGCGAGAAGGGCACGCTGCCCGGCGAGGTCGCCTTCCGCCTCTACGACACCTACGGCTTCCCGCTCGACCTGACGCAGGATGCGCTGCGCGGCGAGGGCAAGTCGGTGGACGTGGCCGGCTTCGAATCCGCCATGGCCGAGCAGCGCAAGCGCGCCCGCGCCGCCTGGGCCGGCTCCGGCGAGGCCGCCACCGAGACCCTCTGGTTCGACCTCAAGGAGAAGCTCGGCGCCACCGAGTTCCTCGGCTACAGCACGGAAAAGGCCGAGGGCGAGATCCTCGCCGTGGTCGCCGATGGCGCCGTGACCGAGCGTGCCGGCCCCGGCACCGAGGTCGCCGTCGTCCTGAACCAGACCCCCTTCTACGCCGAGAGCGGCGGCCAGGTCGGCGACACCGGCGTGATCACCGGCCCCGACGGCCTGCGCATCGCCGTGCGCGACACCCAGAAGAAGCTCGGCCTCTTCGTCCATCTCGGCACCGTCGAGGCGGGCGAGGCAGCGCCGGGCAAGGCGGTGAGCGCCGAGGTGGAACACACCCGCCGCAGCGCCATCCGCGCGCACCACTCGGCCACGCACCTGCTGCACGAGGCGCTGCGCCGCCGCCTCGGCACCCATGTCGCGCAGAAGGGCAGCCTCAACGCGCCCGACCGCCTGCGCTTCGACGTCTCCCAGCCCACGCCGATGACGCCGGACGACATCGCCTGGGTCGAGGACGAGGTGAACCACCGCATCCGCGAGAACGCCGAGGTCACCACGCGCCTGATGACGCCCGAGGCGGCGGTCGAGGCCGGCGCCATGGCGCTGTTCGGCGAGAAGTACGGCGATGAGGTCCGCGTCGTCGGCATGGGCCACGACCCGGCGGCGGCCGAGAAGCACGGTGTCTATTCGCTGGAGCTGTGCGGCGGTACCCATGTCCGCCGCACCGGCGACATCGGCCTCTTCAAGATCGTCTCCGAGGGTGCCGTCTCGGCCGGCGTGCGCCGTGTCGAGGCGGTGACCGGCGCCTCCGCCCTGGCGCTGATGGAAAGCCAGGAGCGCACCCTGCGCGAGGCCGCCTCGGCGCTGAAAGTCGCCCCCGCCGACCTGCCCGCCCGCATCGCGTCGCTCCTGGAGGAGCGCCGCAAGCTGGAGCGGGACGTCGCCGACCTGCGCAGGCAGCTCGCCACCGGCGGCGGCGCCGCGGCGGCGGAGGAGGTGAACGGCATCCGCTTCGCCGCCCGCGACCTGGGCGAGGTGCCGCCGCGCGACCTGAAGGGCCTGGCCGACGCCATCCTGAAGGCCGGCACCGCCGAGGTGGTGGCGCTGGTCTCGACCGCCGAGGGCAAGGCCAGCATCGTGGTCGGCGTCGCCGAGGCGGCGAAGGGCCGGGCGGATGCCGTGGCGCTGGTGCGCGCCGGCAGCGCGGCGGTGGGCGGCAAGGGCGGCGGCGGCCGCCCCGACATGGCCCAGGCCGGCGGCCCCGAGGCCGACAAGGCGGACGCGGCGCTGGCCGCAATCCGGGCCGCCCTTGCCGGCTGAGCCGGACATCCGGGCGGGGGCGCGCTGCCGCGCCCGCGACCTGGGGCTGCGGCCCGGGCAGTTCGCGCCCGGGTCGCTGAACGCCATCACCGACGTCGCGGGCGTGCTGGTCGGCCAGGTCACCCGCATCGAGGGCGAGGCGGTCCGGACGGGCGTCACCGCCATCCGCCCCCATGCCGGCAACCTGTTCCGCGACCGCGTCCCAGCCGGCCTCGCCGTGATGAACGGCTTTGGCAAGCTGGCCGGCGCCACCCAGGTGCAGGAACTCGGCGAACTCGAATCCCCCATCGTCCTGGCCAACACCCTGGCCGTCGGCCGCGCGCTGGAGGCGGTGGTGGACTGGACCCTCACCCAGCCCGGCAACGAGGACGTCCGCTCCGTCAACGCCTTCGTCGGCGAGACCAACGACGGCAAGCTGAACGACATCCGCGGCCGCGGCATCACCGGCGAGGACGTCCTGGCCGCGCTGGAGCAAGCCGCCTCCGGCACCGTGGCGGAGGGCAGCGTCGGCGCCGGCACGGGCACGGTGGCCTTCGGCTGGAAGGGCGGCATCGGCACCGCCTCGCGCCTGCTGCCCCCGGGGCTCGGCGGCTTCACCCTGGGCGCGCTGGTGCAGAGCAACTACGGCGGCGCCCTGCTGATGGACGGCGTTCCCGTCGGCCGCGAGCTTGGCCGCTTCTACCTGCGCGAGCACAGCGAGCAGGGGGATTCCGGCGGCGACGCGGACGGCTCGGTCATGGTGGTCCTCGCCACCGACGCGCCGCTCTCCGACCGCAACCTTTCCCGCCTGGCGCTGCGGGCGATGGCGGGGCTGGCCCGCACCGGCGCCGCCTTTTCCGACGGTTCGGGCGACTACGCCATCGCCTTCTCGACCCATCCGGAGGTGCGCCGTGGCCGCCCAAGCATCGCCGACTGGCCGAACGAGCGCATGTCGCCGCTCTTCGTCGCCGCCGCCGAGGCGGTGGAGGAGGCGGTGCTGAACTCGCTGCTGATGGCCGTCACCGTCGAGAGTCGCGATCCGGTCACCCGCCGCCGGCGGCGCGTCGAGGCCATCGATCTGGCAGCCGTGCGGGAGGTGCTGGCACGCCACCGGCGGATCGCCCGCGTTTGAAGGCGGGCTGCCGCCATGTCACGCTGTCGGCTGGCAGAAGCTCTGCTGCTCAAGGAAGGCCAGGCGAGCCGCATGGTCATCCTGGCGGCAGATCATGAAGCCGAGCAGCCCGGTGCCGATGCAGCGGGGGTCGGGCAGGCTCATCGCGGCCAGGTCGGTGCCGCTGCCGCTGTCCAGCTCCACCTGGAGGATGTTCGCGGCGCCGGCAGGCGGCAGGTCGAGCATGAAGGTGCTGTCGCGCCCTGTCTCCAGATCCAGCTCGAACTGGGAGAAGGTGTTTTCGGCCGCCGTGCAGCGCACCACGATGCTGGCCTCCACCGGGGGCGGACGCAGCTGGAGATAGAGGCGAAGCGGCGCGTCGGCGGCACCCTCCGGTAGGGGCAGGCGCAGGGTTGCCGTGCCGCCCTTGGTCCAGACGCCCCACTCCTCGGCGGGATACCAGTGTGGGCCATCCCGCACCGCATCGGCCAGCGCCGACTGCAGATCCGGCCGGGTGCGCATCATGCGACGGGCACGATAATGCTGGCCGAGCCGCAGGGTCGCGCGCTGCTCCACCGGGCGGGCAGGCTCCCGGGCCAGCGCCGACACGGCCGCGAAGATCTCGTCCTTCACCGCGCTCCAGCTGCGCGGCTTGCCCTTGTCGCGGACCACCGCCTCCTGGGCAGCGCGGAACTCCCTGTCGAGGATCACGCGCTCCAGCTTCTCCTGCAGGTCCGGCAGGCTCTGCGGCGTGAAGTAGACCGCCGCCTCCCCGCCGGCTTCCACCAGCGCCGAATGGCGGGGGGTCACGGCCACCTTGCCATGCGCCATGGCCTCGGTGATCGGCAGGCCCCAGCCCTCGTAGTAGCTGTTGTAGACCGTGAAGGCGCAACGCTCGTAGAGGGCGGCCAGCTCCAGGTCGGAAACGCGCGGAAGCAGCACCACGTGGCGCTGCAGTTCCGGCGCGTTGCGCAACAGGTTCAGCGCCGCCTCGGCATGCCAGCCCTCCTTGCCGACGCAGACCAGGCGCGGAACCTTTGCCGCGCCATGCCGCCGCAGCAGCTGCAGCCAGGCGTTGAAGACCAGCAGGTGGTCCTTGCGGCTCTCGATCGTGGCCACGAAGAGGGCGAAGGATTCGCCGGGGCGCAGCGCGCGAAGGGCGCTCAGGGTGGTGCTGCCCGTGGGCGCCGCCACGCCGCGGGGATCCGCGTCCAGCCGGATGACGCGGGCCGGGAGGTCGAGCGCCGGAAGAAGGCGGCCGAGCTGCTGGCGCGCGTCGCGCAGCGTGTTCTCGGAATTGCAGAGCAGGCCATGAGCATGCAGGCCGAGCGCGCCGAACCAGCGCGCGTAGTCCTGCACGAGCGTCAGCAGGCAGTGCTCGGGCACGATCAGTGGAACGCAATCGTGCACGAAGGGGATGTAGCGCACGCCCTGGCTCTGCTGGACTGCGCGCAAGGCGCGGAAGTAGTCCGGAAAGCCCCAGGAGTTGCCGAGATTGAGCAGCACGGCGCCCGGCGCGAAGTCGAAGGCCGGAGCCGTGGCCACCTTCCGGGAGAGGCTGTCGCGCGCCTTGACCCAGGCCGGCTCCTCGGGATCGGAACCGCCCGCCGACAGCGCGACAAGCGCGGTGAAGCCCGCCCCATCCACCGGATGCCAGGCCAGATCGGCCGGATCATAGGCGGCGAAGCGGAGTTCCGCCTCCGCATCGGCGGATTCGGAAAGGGCACGGCTGACAATGCCCATCTGAACGCGCTGGATGCCCGTCGGTGTGCGCGCGCCGTTGAAGTAGTCGAGCAGGTCGGTGACGTCGAGAACAAGCTGGAGCCTCGTTCCTGCCGATTCCGGGGCTGCCGGCGCGGCCATTGCCTCCGCTTCGGGTGCGGGAGGAACCGCGAGGGTCAGCAGCGCCGCGTCTTCCGGCATATCCGTGGCCGCTTCCGGTCCGTAGGCGCTCAGATCGTCCGGGGGCGGGAAGTCGTTGATGGCGGCGTCCAGCGGCTCCTCGGGTTCCGCATCCAGCGCCTCGCCGCCAGGGCGCGGAGCATGCAGCGTCAGCCATTCGGAGGTCGCCGAAGCTTCGCGCCAGGCGTTGGCGTTGCCCGGATCGAGCGCCACGGCGCGCGCGTAGGCCAGCGCCGCCTTGTGCAGCTCGCCGAGAATCTTGTGGGCGTGGCCGATCTGAAGTTGCAGATCGGCGTCCTCAGGCGCCAGCGCCTCGGCGGCGAGGTAACGTGCCAGCGCCTCGGCCGGCTGGCCGGATTCCTTCAGGCAATGGCCCTGCTGCACGATGATCGGCCAGGCATCAGGCCGCTGGCCGACAAAGGCGGCATAGAGTTCCGCCGCCCCCGTCCAGTCGCGCGCGGTCCGCTTCTGGTCCGCCTGGGCGAGCAGCGCGTCCGGATCGGCCAGGGTTCCGTCGCTGTCAAGCGTGTCGCTGAAGTCGTTGCTCATGGCGGTACAGCTCGTCAACTCGTCGCGCAGGTCTCGGGGATCACCAGTAGCGGCGACACTCCACGTTTACCACCGTTAATCCCATTTCAACTCGGCCCCGCCTCGCAGCAGCGCGTCGGCCGCTTCCGTCCAGCCCTGGCCCTCATGCAGCACCAGGCCGCCCTCCATCCGGTCAGGCCCGCGTCCGCCGCGCCGGGCGCGCAGCAGCACCCGCCGCGCCGCCTGGCCGGCCCTTGGCCACAGCGGGAAGAGTCCGATCTCGCCGCAACCGGCCTGCCCCAGCGCCGCCGCACCCTCGGCGAAGCGGGCGGCGGGAAGAACAAGCGTGACGCTGCCGCGGTGCCGCAGCGGGGCGGCCAGCGCCGCTGCCCAATGGGCCAGGGAGGGACCCGGCCCGGCATGCGTCGCATCGGCGCGGAGCGTGGCCGGCGGCTCGGTTCCGGAGGGCCAGTAAGGCGGGTTGGCGAAAGCGTGGTGCAGCCGCGGCAGGGCCTGGCGAAGCGCGGGATCGGCGATGTCGCCAGTCAGCACGGTGACGCGCCCCTCATGGCCGTTCAGGGTGGCGTTGTGGCGCGCCAGCTCGGCAAGGCCCGCATCGCGCTCAACAGCGACAACACGCAGCTCCGGCACGCGCGCCAGCAGGCACAGAAAGGCCGCGCCAGTGCCGCATCCGCCTTCCAGCACGGTTTCACCAGGACGCGCGGGAATGCCGGCCGCCAGCAGAACCGCGTCGAGCCCCGCCCGGAGCCCCTGTCGCGGCTGGCGCAGCCGCACCCGGCCATCCAGCAGCGCATCCTCCGTCAGGTCCGCAAGCCGTGCCTCGCTCACGGCGCCGTTTCGCCCGCCTGCCGCAGCACCGCCATGGCGCGACCATAATCCTCCGGCCGGACCGCCAGCCGGCGCGGGAAGACGCCGATGCCGCCATGCAGCGCGCTGACATGCGCGTCGAGCTGCTGGCTGGCGATGCCGGCATCGGCCAGCAGCGCCGCCAGAAAGGACAGGCGCACCGGATCGGCGCTTTCGGCAAGCACGCGCATGGCGGGCGAGGTCTCCTGAAGGGAAGGGAAGGGGCATGATGGCCGGCGCCTTGCTGCCCCATGCCCCGGTGGCTATGGTGCGCGCCCCAGCACAGAGGTCAATGGCCGCGTGAACTCTCCCGCTGCGCCGATGCGCACCGCGCCCGATGTTCAACCTTCTGCCAACGGCGCGCCGCGGCCCGATGCCGAGGACGCGCTGACCGCCCTGGTCGGCCTGGTGCAGGAGGATCTGGACGCCTGCAACCGCCTGATCATCGCGCGGATGCAGAGCCCGGTGCAACTCATCCCGCAGCTCGCGGCACATTTGATCGCGGCCGGCGGCAAGCGGCTGCGCCCGCTGCTGACGCTCGCGGCCGCCCGGCTCTGCGGCTATCGCGGCGAGCGGCATGTCGGGCTCGCGGCCTGCGTCGAGTTCATCCACACCGCCACGCTGCTGCATGACGACGTGGTGGATGAAAGCGACCTCCGCCGCGGCCAGGCCAGCGCCAACGCCATCTTCGGCAACAAGGCCAGCGTGCTGGTGGGCGACTTCCTGTTCGCCCGCGCCTTCCAGCTGATGGTGGCCGACGGCTCACTGGAGGTGCTCGACATCCTCTGCTCCGCCTCGGCCACCATCGCCGAAGGCGAGGTGCTGCAGCTGGTCATCCAGAACGATACCGCCTCGACCGAGGCGCAGTACCTGGAAGTGATCGAGGGCAAGACCGCCGCGCTGTTCGCCGCCGCCACCCGCGTGGGCGCCGTGGTGGCCGAGCGGCCGCGCAGCGAGGCGGAAGCGCTGGAAAGCTATGGCCGCAACCTCGGCATCGCCTTCCAGCTCGTGGATGACGCGCTGGACTACTCGGCCGAGCAGGAACGCCTCGGCAAAACGGTGGGCGACGATTTCCGCGAGGGCAAGATCACCTTGCCGGTGATCCTGGCCTTCGCCCGCGGCGACGAGGCGGAGCGCGCCTTCTGGCGCCGTGTTCTGGAGGAGAAGCGGCAGGAGGAGGCGGACCTCGCCCATGCCCTCTCGCTGATGCACCGGCACAACACCATCACCGACACCATCGACCGCGCCCGGCACTATGGCGACCTGGCCCTGGCCGGACTGGCACCCTTCGCGGAGTGCCCGGAAAAGAAGGCGCTGGCCGGCATCGTGGAGTTCTGCGTCGCCCGCGCCCGCTGAGACGTGGCGGCATCCTTGCCGGGGCGGGGGAGGGCGGCTTCGGCCGCCCTTTTTTGTGCCCGGGGTCTCGGCCGGGACCTGGGCGGGGGTCAGGCCTTGCAATGCGGGGATCTCTGCAATAGCGTGTGACATGTCAGTGACATTAGGGTGTTCTGTCATGTCGATGCCTACCCCCCTCGAGGTGCCCGCCTCCCTCACGGAACAGGCCGTCACCGCCTTGCGGCGGGAAATCATCATGACCCGCCTGATGCCCGGCGAGACGCTCAGCGAGGCCACGGCGTCCCAACGGCTCGGGCTCGGCAAGGCGCCCGTGCGCGCCGCGCTGGCCCGCCTGGCGGAGGAGGGGCTCGTGCAGGCGGTGCCGCGGCGCGGCTGGGTGGTATCGGTGGTGACCATCCGCGACATCCACGAGGTTTTCGGCCTGCGGCTGCTGTTGGAACCCGAGGCCGCGCGCCGTGCCGCCGGGCGGGTTGACGCGGAGGCGCTGCGGCGGCTCGACGCCGTCTGCGCCTGCGGATACCGGCCGGCGGACGAAGAGAGCACCCACGTCTTTCTCGACGCCAACAAGGCCTTCCATGTCGCGGTGGCCGAGCTTTCGGGCAACGGCCGGCTGGCCCGGCAGGTGGACCGCCTGCTGGACGAGAGCAGCCGGATGCTGGCGCTCGGCCTGCGCTCGCGCGACCGGACAGGAGAGATGGCGCATGAGCACCATGCGCTGATCGAGGCCCTGGCGCTCGGCCGCGCGGAGAGGTCGGCCGCCATCATGCACGAGCAGGTCGCCGCCTCGCAGCGGATGGTGCTGGCGGCCCTCACCGCGCCCGACTCCGCCGCCGCAATCTGAGAGCAGGGAAGCTCCCATGTCCTTCATCGCCCCAAGATCCCGGCTCGACGCCATGCTGTCCGACATCGCCGCCGCCGCGCGGACCGATCTTGCCGAGCGGCCGCGGCGCGTCGCGGCGGCGCTGGCCGGCCACCTCCTTGACCCCGGCCTGCTGGCCGAAAGGTCATGTCCGTGCCGGCCGGACCGCTATGTCCGCCACCTGCTGCATGCCGATCCGCAGGGCGGCTATGCCGTTGTCGCGCTGGCCTGGCGCCCCGGGCAGATGAGCCCGGTTCACGCGCACCGCACCTGGTGCGCCTTCGGCGTGCACCGGGGCATCCTCACGGAAGGGCTTTACCGGGCGGAGCGGGGAGGCGAGCCCGTGCAGTGCGGCAGCGCCCTGCGCGCGCCGGGCATGGTCGGCCACGGCGCGGCCGATCCGGAGCTGATCCACCGCCTGGCCAATCTGGGAAGCGCCGAAGCGCTGTCGGTCCACGTCTATGGCGTGCCTTACGAGCGCTTCGGGCAGGACGTGAACCTGGTCTACGCGGCCTGACGACGGCCTCGCGCAGCGGCGGGCTCAGCCCTTGTGCTGGTCGGGCGCCGCGTCGCTGTTGAGGGTGATGTATTTCGGCAGGCCGATCTGCTTGATCAGCTCGAACTGGGTTTCGAGGAAGTCGGCGTGCTTCTCCTCGTCCGCCAGGATGCGCAGCAGGAGGTCGCGGGAGACGAAGTCGCGCACGCTCTCGCAGTATGCGATGCCGTCGCGCAGGTCGTTCATCGCCTTCTCTTCGATGCGCTGGTCGCATTGCAGCACCTCCTCGACATTCTCGCCGATGAGGACCTGGTTGAGGCGCTGGACGTTGGGCAGGCCGCCGAGGAAGAGGATGCGGTTGATCAGCTCGTCCGCATGCTTCATCTCCTCGATCGATTCTTCGTATTCATGCTTGCCGAGCTTGGTCACGCCCCAGTTGTCCAGCATGCGCGCGTGCAGGAAGTACTGGTTCACGGCGGTGAGCTCATTGGTGAGCTGCGTGTTCAGGTGCTCGATAACCTTGGGGTCGCGAAGCATCGCCGTTCTCCCTTCTGCCGCTTCGCGCAAAGACTGCGAGCGGGGCCCATTCGCGTCAAGCTGGCAGCCCGGCCATGCCTTCCGAGCCCGTTCGAGAATGGCTGAGGGCGGTCTGGCGGATCTGCGTGCCTGGCGCGCGAAATCCCCCGCCAGCCCTCCGCCGCCCCATTCTCGGACGGGCTCTCAGGCCCGGCCTTCGCCCTGAAGCTGCCCGGCGGGCTGGTCACGGATGATGGACAGCATCGTGCCCGTGCAGCCGCCGCATTGGGCGGCGCAGTTGCAGGCGGCGTAGACCTCCTTCGGCCGCCGCGCGCCGGCATCGATGGCGCCGCGAATCTGGGTGTCGGTCAGGCCGTTGCAGAGGCAGACATACATTGATCGAAACCGCTTGCTGGGAGCGACGCGGTTGATACCGGTTCTCAGATTCGTCTGCAAGTCATTCGCAATCGCGCAGGACGCCTAGCACGGCCTTGCCGTAGCGTTCCAGCTTGGTCGTTCCCACGCCGGGGATCGAGCCCAGCGTCCGCAGGTCGGCGGGGCGGGCGGCGGCGATCTCGGCCAGGGTGCGGTCCTGGAAGATGACGTAGGCCGGCACGCCCTGCGCCGAGGCGGTGCGGCGGCGCCAGTCGCGCAGGGCGGCGAAGACCGGGTCGGCCATCGCGCCCTCGGCCACCGGGCTGGCGGGCGCGGACCGGCCGCCGCCCGCGACGGCCACGAGATCCTGCCGCAGCATCACCGGCTGCTCGCCCTTCAGGATGGGGCGGGCGGCGTCGGTCGGCACCAGCTCGCCATGGTTCTCCACCACCACGTCCAGCGCGCCCTGCGCCACGAGCTGCCGCGCCACGCCGCGCCAGGCGGCGTCCGGCAGGTCGCGCCCAACGCCGAAGGTGGGCAGCTGGTCGTGGCCGAACTGCGCCACCTTGGCCGTGGTCTTGCCGCGCAGCACGTCAACCACATGGCCGAGGCCGAAGCGGCGGCCGGTGCGCAGCACGGCGGAGAGCAGCTTCTGCGCCGCCACCGTGCCGTCGAACAGGCGCGGCGGGTTGAGGCAGATGTCGCAACGGCCGCAGGGCTCGGGGGCTTCCTCGCCGAAGCAGCGCAGCAGGATCTGCCGCCGGCAGGTGGCGGATTCGGCGATCGCCACCATGGCTTCCAGCCGCTGCCGCTCGACGCGCTTCTGTTCCTCGGGCGCGCCGCTCTCGCCGATGCGGTGGCGGGCGAGGGAGATGTCGCCGGCGCCGTAGAGCAGCAGGGCCTGGGCGGGAAGGCCGTCGCGCCCGCCGCGGCCGATCTCCTGGTACCAGCTCTCCGGGCTGCGCGGCAGGTCGGTATGGGCGACGTAGCGGACGTCCGGCCGGTCGATCCCCATGCCGAAGGCGATGGTGGCGGCCATGATCACCGCGTCGCCGCGGGCGAAGCGGCGGTGCGCGTCCCGCTTGGCGGCGGGCTCCAGCCCGGCGTGGAAGACCAGTGCGTCATGCCCTTCCTGGCACAGCCACTCGGCCGTCTGCTCGGCCTTGCGGCGGGTGCCGCAATAGATCAGCCCGGCGCCGGCGCCATCGCCCGCGCTGCGGATGAAGCGGCGGAGCTGGCCGCGCTCGGCCTCGCGCGGTTCGGCGGCGATGTGGATGTTGGGCCGGTCGAAGCTGGCGCGGAACAGCGGGCATTCTTCCAGCCCGAGCTGGCGCTGGATGTCGACCACGGTGCGCGGGTCGGCGGTCGCGGTCAGCGCCAGGCGCGGCACGCGCGGAAAGCGTTCCGCCAGCACCGGCAGGCCGCGGTATTCCGGCCGGAAGTGGTGGCCCCACTGGCTGACGCAGTGCGCCTCGTCGATGGCGAAGAGGGCGATGCGCATCGCGTCCAGCCGGGCGAGGGTGTACTCGGCGGTGAGGCGCTCGGGCGAAACGTAGAGCAGCTTGAGCTGGCCGCTGTCGAGGTCGCGCCAGATGGCGCGGGCCTCGTCCGGGTCCAGCTCGGAATGCAGCGCGGCGGCGGGCACGTCCTGCTGGCGCAGCGCGGCGACCTGGTCCTCCATCAGGGCGATCAGGGGGGAGACCACCACGCCCAGGCCGGGCCGGCACAGCGCCGGCACCTGGAAGCACAGGCTCTTGCCGCCGCCGGTGGGCATCAGCACCAGGCCGGAGCCGCCGGCCACGGCGTGGCGCACCACCTCCTCCTGCAATCCGCGGAAGCCGGGATGGCCGAAGACGCGGCGCAGCACTTCCACAGGCTCGGCGTAGTCTTGCATGAGATCCCTGGTCGTCGCGCGGCGCCGGGGCGACCCGGCCGGCATCGCCGGTCCGCGAGGGGTGATGGAGCGACGCGCCGCCGGCGCGCCGGAAGGCCGCGCCAGGCGGGCCGAGCGGGCCTGCATGGCGGGTGAGGCAAGATATGGCGCCCTATGTACCCGCTCCAAGGCGCGATGGAAGGCCACAGGGATGCGCCCTGCGCATCCTCTCCCCACGGAAAGCGCCGGCAAGGGGGCTGGTCCGCCCGCGGGGAGGGCCCTAGGTTCCGCGCTTTCATTTTCGGAGCGGGTGGATGGACCAGGTGAAACTCGGCATCGTCGGCTTTGGCATCATGGGCGAGCGGCTGGTGCGCTCGGCCTTCCCGCATCCCGCGGTCCGGCTGGTCGGCGTGTGGGACCCCTCGCCGGAGGCGGCCGCCAGGCTGGAAGCCACGGAGTTGGGCGCGCCGATGCTGGAGGATGCCGGGGCGGTGATCGCCGCCTGCGACGCGCTCTACATCGCCGCGCCGCCGGCGGCGCACCTGCCGCTGGCGCGCGCCGCGATTCGTGCCGGACGCTCCGTGCTGCTCGAAAAGCCCCTGGCGACCGACCGCGAGGATGGGGCGGCCTTTGTCGCCGAGGTGGAGCGGGACGGCGCCCGGGCGGCCGTGAACTTCCCGATGGCCTCCTCACCGGCGGTGGCGCAGCTGGCGGCCTGGCGCGAAGCGGGAGCGGTCGGCGCTCCGCGGCAGCTCCACATCAGCGCCGAATTCGGCCGCTGGCCACGCGGCTGGCAGCAGGAGGCGGCAAGCTGGCTGGCGCGGCGCGAGGAAGGTGGCTTCACGCGCGAGGTGGTGTCGCATTTCCTGTTCCTCACCCGCCGGCAGCTCGGGCCGCTCGAGCTGCTCGCCGCGCAGGTCGAGTATCCGGCGGGCGGCGGCTCCGAGACCGCCGTCACGGCCGAGCTGCGGGCCGGGGGCGTGCCGGTGCGGCTCTCGGGCAGCGTCGGGCGCATCGCGGCGGACGAGGCGAATTCCTGGACGCTGACCGGCGAGGCCGGCTCCATCCGCCTGCGCGACTGGTCCTATGCCGAGCGGCTGGACGGGGAAGGCAAGTGGCAGGCGGCGCCGGATGCGCTGCCCAACCCGGCCATGCGCCCCCACGCGCTGCGCGCGCAGATGGAGAAGCTGGCCGCCCTGACCCGCGGCGAGCCGCAGAACCTCGCCACCCCGCGCGAGGCCTTCGAGGTGCAGGACCTGGTCGAGCGCATCCTGGCCGCCTAGAGCAGAACCCGTCCCGATGGCATCATCGGAGCGGGTGAAGATGCCCGTCAAAACAAACAGCTAGAGCGTTTCCCTTGAGCCAGAACGAAGGGAAAATGCTCTAGGCCGCACCGAACCCGGCGGAGGAGCCCTTTCGCATGTTGCCTCTGGAACAGCAGCCTGACGCTGCCTCGCTGCCCCTCTTCACCACCGGGAGGGCGGACCTGGCCGCCTTTCTGGCGGCGCGACCGCCGGCGCAGCGTGCCTTCCTGGAGGCAGGTGGCTTCACCGCCGCCGCCGGCGAGTTGCGGCTGTTGCCGGGCGGGAGCGGCCTGTCCGGCGCGGTGCTCGGCCTTGGCGAGGGTGCGCCTTCCCTTTGGCACTACGGCGCCTTGGCGATGACGCTGCCGGAAGGAACGCTCTGGCACCTGCACGAGCCCGCCCCTGAAGCGCAGGCGGCGCTGGGCTGGTGCCTCGGCGCCTATCGCTTCACGCGCTACAGGGCCGCGACTCGTCGCCCGGCGCGCCTGCGCCTGCAGAGCGGCCAACCGGAGGCGATCGCCGCCGCCGAGGCGACCTGGCGCGTGCGCGACCTGATCAACACGCCGGCGGCCGACCTCGGACCGGCCGATCTGGCCGCCGAGGTCGCCGCCCTCGCCGCGCGACACGACGCGCAGGTGACGCGGATCGCCGGTGAGGAACTGGCCTCCCGGTTTCCCGCGGTGGCGGCGGTGGGGCAGGGCAGCCACCGGCCGCCGGAGGTCGCCATCCTGCAATGGGGAAGCGCAGAGCACCCGCTGGTGGCGCTCTGCGGCAAGGGCGTGGTCTTCGACACCGGCGGGCTGGACCTGAAAGGCCCGGAAGGCATGCGCCGCATGAAGAAGGACATGGGCGGCGCGGCCATTCTGCTCGGGCTGGCGGAGATGATCATGCGGGCCGGGCTGCCGGTGCGCCTCATGCTCAGCCTGGGCTGCGTGGAGAACGCCGTTTCCGACAGGGCGCTGCGCCCGGGCGACGTGATCCGCACCCGCAGCGGCCGGACGGTGGAGATCGGCAACACCGATGCCGAGGGGCGGCTGGTGCTCGCCGACCTGCTCTGCCATGCGGCGGAGCAGAAGCCCGCGCTGGTGGTCGATTGCGCAACGCTGACCGGCGCAGCGCGCGTGGCGCTCGGGCCGGACCTCCCGGCGCTCTTCACCACCGACGAAGGGCTGGCCTCCACACTATTGGCTGCTGGAAGGAGCGCCGAGGATCCGCTCTGGCAACTTCCGATACATGCCGGTTACGATTCGTGGCTCGACAGTTCGGTGGCCACTCTTAACAACGTCGCCCCGAAACCGATGGCCGGCGCCGTTGTTGCTGCATTATTTCTGAAAAGATTTGTTCCAGACAATGTTCGCTGGGCTCATCTCGACCTATATGCCTGGAACGACACGTCGCGTCCGGGACGCCCAGAGGGAGGCGAAGCACAGGCGATGCGGGCACTCTTCGCGGCATTCAGAAAGTTTCCCCTGGCTTAAAAAGTGACCAGATCATATCGAAACCGTGACGCTGATCACCGATTAAGACGTGACCGTTCCCGCTGACCAACAGGTTAGCATCCCTTCACACCTTCCGCGCGACGGGGCTCGCCGCCGGAACCGCTTGCTTGAGGATCAATGATGCCCGTTCAGAACGCTCCGGATCACCTGATTGGAATCTTCCGGGACACGGTTGTGGCCTTGGTGCGGCGCGACGGGCATGACTTGTCGGCGCGGCAACTCGGCGTGTTCCTCACGGTGTACATGTCGGAAGGCCCGCACACGGTCCGCGGCCTGGCGGCGACCCTGAACGTTTCCAAGCCCGCGATCACGCGCGCGCTCGACCGCCTGGGCGAGCTGGACCTGGCGCGCCGGAAGACCGACCCGCAGGACCGCCGCAGCGTTCTGGTGCAGCGGACCGCGAAAGGCGCCTCCTTTCTCCGGGAGATTCGGTCGGTGATGATGGAGGCCGATGGAGCAGGACGGGGGGGAGCGCCCGCGCAGGCCGCCAATAGCGAGAGCGCCACGCGCCGCGCGAGCTGACCTGCCTTCGCGAAGGGCCGTGCAGCGCGGGCAACCGCAATCCTGACGTGCATGCTGCACGGCCTCCGCAGCCCGGCGCTCCGGGCTGCCGCCGGCTTCCAGGCACTCCATGGCGCACCGAGCCGCCGGATCACGGCCGCAGAACGGACCTGTTCTGCGAAGAAACGTTCAACTTCTATACTTGTCAGACAAGATGGCGGCGGGGCAGCGATACTGCCCCGCCATGGCGCCTGCCCGCCGCGGCATGCCGCCGCCATGGCGCGCCACCGGATACGGTGCCTTGCCGCACGGCGGCGCTTTGCCTAACCACGCCGCGTGGCGTCGCAGCCAGCGCAGCGGCATCCGCCGAGCCGACCCAGAACAAGGGACAGACGCATGCCCAACCCGCCGACCGGATTTGACCACGGCCTGACCCTGGCGGCCGCCCGCAGCATTGCCGATGCCGCGCTTGCCCATGGCCGCCAGCTCGGCCTCGCGCCGTTGACGGTGGTGGTGCTGGACCAGGCGGCGCAGCCGAAGGCCGTGTTGCGCGAGGATGGCTGCAGCCTGCTCCGGCCGGAGATCGCGATGGGCAAGGCCTTCGGCGCCATGGCGCTTGGCTTTGGTGGCCGCGAGCTGGCACGTCGGGCCGCGAAGATGCCCGGCTTCATGAACGCGCTTTCCGACCTTTCCGGCGGCCGCGCCGTGCCGGTGCCGGGAGGGGTGCTGGTGCGGGATGCGGCGGGCACCGTGCTGGGCGCGGTGGGCATCTCCGGCGATGCGTCGGAAAAGGACGAGGCCTGCGCCGTGGCGGGAATCGCCGCGGCCGGGCTGGTGGCGGACACCGGCGACCCCGAGTGAGACGACGGGGCGGCAGGGAACCGGCGCGGTCCCCCGCCGCCTCCGATCACTTTGCGCGGCGCGGCGCCGGCGCGAAAGCGGCGGAAAGCATGAGCTTGTTCTCCTGCTTCAGCAGGTAGCCCGCCTCGGCGCTCCGGTCGAGATAGCTGATCCACTCCAGGTCCGCCTGCATTCCGGCGCGTCGCTTGGCGCGGTCGGCGGCATCTTCGTACATCCAGATGTGGACATAGGTGTTCACGTCACCCGTCTCGGTGGTGAGAAACGCGACCGGCATTCCGAGATGGCGTGTCTGTGCCGCCCAGCCGTACGCATGGTAGAGCTCAAGCTGCTTCTTCAGCGTGCCCGGGCGGCAGGTATAGGTGCGGTGGTCGATCAGCATGGGGCCGTTCCCTCGTTTGGCGGCGGCAGCATGGTCCCCGGCGGCGGGAGCAACAAGCCTTCGGCCGACGCCGAGCCGCGCCACACTGTTCCCTTGCCGCAGCGCAGCGGGCGTGAGATGCCATGGTCATGCTCCGCGCCCTCTACGACCGTGTCCTCTACCTTTCCGGCCACCGGCATGCCGGGACCTGGCTGGCGCTGGTCTCCTTCGCGGAGAGCAGCTTCTTTCCCGTGCCGCCGGACGCCATGCTGGTGCCGATGTGCCTCGCCCGCCCCGAGCGAGCCTGGCGCTACGCGGCGATCTGCACCGTGGCCTCGGTGCTGGGCGGGCTGCTGGGCTATGCGATCGGCTATTTCCTGTTCGAGGCCGTGGCGCAGCCGGTGCTCGCCGCCTATGGGCACGCGGACGCGCTGGAAAGCTTCCGTGGCTGGTTCGACCGCTGGGGCGCGGCGGTCATCCTGATCAAGGGCCTGACGCCGATCCCCTACAAGATCGTCACCATCGCCGCAGGCGCCGCGGCGTTCAATCCCTGGGCCTTCCTGATTACCAGCGCCCTGACGCGCGGCGCCCGCTTCTTCCTGCTGGCGCTGCTGCTGCGCCGCTACGGCACACCGATGCGCAACTTCATCGAGCGGCGCCTGACGCTGCTGACGAGCGTCGTCGCCGTGGCGATGATCGCCGGCTTCGCGGCGCTGCGCCTGATCTGAGGGCAGGGGGGCACGCCGCGCGGGCGGCCCCCCTTCCGTTCAGCGGAGCTGCCGGGCCGCCTCCATCACCGCCTGGGCGTGGCCGGGAACCTTCACCTTGCGCCAGATGCGCGCCACCTTGCCCTCGCCGTCGATCAGGAAGGTCGAACGCTCCATGCCCATGTAGGTGCGGCCGTACATCGACTTCTGCACCCAGGTCCCGTAGGCCTCGGCGGCCTGCTTCTCGGCATCGGAGGCCAGGGGGAAGGTCAGGCCGTACTTGGCGGCGAACTTCTCGACCGGCCCCATGGCGTCCGGCGAGACGCCGATCACCTCCAGCCCCGCCTGCTGCAGGGCGGGAAGGGCCTCCTGGAAGTCGCACGCCTCCTTGGTGCAGCCCGAGGTATCGGCCTTGGGATAAAAGTACAGCACGAAGGGCCTGCCCTTCATGGCGGCCAGCGAAGCCGTCCGCCCGCCGCTCGCCGGCAGGGTGAAATCCGGTGCCGCGGCACCTTCCTCAACGCTCATCCATTGCCTCCAACCAGGGGGCCCAGGCGCCGCTCGAAGATCGCGCGGACCTGCTCCGCCTGCGTTCGCATCTGTTGCCGGAAGGCCGGGACGTCAACGGCGCCCTGCCCGAGCAGCCGCGCGGTGGCCCGCAGCAGCGCGGCGGCCGTGGGGGCGGGCAGGGCGTCCTCCCGCCAGCGGCCCACCGTCAGCCGCAGCATCCCGAGCGTGGTGCGCCAGAGCCGGTCCGCGGCGATCAGCGCCTCCATCTCCTCCCGTGGCAGGATGCGCGCCTTGCCGAGATTGGCCAGGGCGAGACGGGTGGTCGGCGCCAGGATGGCGGGATGCCGGTGCGCATGGGCGAGTTGCAGGGCCTGGGCGATGAACTCGACCTCCACCAGCCCGCCGGGCATGGCCTTGATGTCCCACGGCCCCTCGGCCGGCAGTTCGCGCAGCATCCGCAGGCGCATGGCGGTGGCATCCGCGAGCGCGGCCTCCCCGGAACGCTGCAGGATGGCGGCGCGGATGGCGCCGGAGATCCGCCGCCGCAGCGCGGGCGGGCCGGCGACGCAACGGGCGCGGGTGAGGGCCATGCGCTCCCAGGTCCAGGCACTCTCCTGATGGTAGCGCGTGAAGCTGGAGAGGGAGGTCGCCACGGGCCCCTTGTTGCCCGAGGGGCGCAGCCGCATGTCCACCTCGTAGAGCTTGCCCTCCGCCCCCGGCGTGGTGATGGCGGCCACCACCTGCTGCGCCAGGCGGCCGAAATAGACGCTGGGCGGCAGCGCGCGGCGGCCACCGCGGCTTTCCTCGGCATCCTCCGGGTGGTCGTAGATCAGCACCAGGTCGAGGTCGGAGCCGGGCAGCATCTCCCGCCCACCCAGCTTGCCCAGTGCGACCACGGCGAAGGCGCCGCCCTTCACCTTGCCGAAGCGCTCGGCGAAGTCGCCGGTGACATGCGGCAGCAGGTGGCCGATGGCGGCGTCGGCGAGTTCGCTGCGGGCGAGGCCGGCCGCATCGGCATCCAGCACCCCCTCCAACGCGGCGGCGTCGATCTCGAACTTGCCCTCGGTCACCAGCCGGCGGGCGCCCTCCAGCGCCTCCTCGAAGTGGCGGGCGGATTTCAGCAGCGCCGGAAGCACGGTGGCCGCGCTGCCAGGGCCGCTGCCGGCGAGCAGCCCGTCCAGCGAGCCGGGCGTGTGGGCGAGATGGTTGGCCAGCGCGGGCGCCGCGCCGAGAATGCCGGCCACCCGCTGCAGCAGCGCCGGGTTGCGGTGGAACAGCGAGAGCATGTGCACCCCGGCGGGAAGGCGGGAGAGGATGCCGTCGAACCGCGCCAGCGCCATGTCAGGCTCCCGCTGGGCGGCGAAGGCGCCGAGCAGCGCCGGCATCAGGAGGGTGAGCAGTTCCCGCGCCCGCTCGCTGCGGGTGGAGCGGGTGCGGCCATGGTGCCATCCGCGCACCAGCCCCGCCACATGCGCCGGGTCGGCGAAGCCCATGGCGGCGAGGGTCTGCAGCGTTTCCGGATCCTCGCGGGCGCCGGTGAAGACGAGGCTGCCGCCGAGTTGCCCCCCGGCGGGAGGCGCGCTGAGCGCCGGCGCCCGCTCGAACATCTGCGCGTAGTGCTGCTCGACGCGGTTGAGCTGGCCGGTCAGGGCGGCGCTGAAGGCCGCGGCGTCGGCGAAGCCCATGAAGCTGGCGATGCGCGCTAGCCCTTCCTCATCCTCGGGCAGGCGCTGGGTCTGCCGGTCGGCCACCATCTGCAGCCGGTGCTCGACGTCGCGCAGGAAGGTGTAGGCGTCGGCCAGGTCGGCGGCGGCGCGGCGATCGAGCCGGCCGGCGCCGGCCAGGGCGGCGAGGGCGCCAAGCGTGGTCGGGTCGCGCAGCGTCGGGTCGCGCCCGGCCCAGATCAGTTGCAGCACCTGGGTGGTGAACTCGATCTCGCGAATGCCGCCGCGGCCGAGCTTCACGTCGTGCCCGGCCACCTGGACCTGGGCATGCGCTCCCTTCGCGCCATGCGCCGCGTGGATCTGCCGCTTGATCGCGTGGATGTCGGCGATCATCGCGAAGTCGAGGTGCCGCCGCCAGACGAAGGGGCGGATCTCGGTCAGGAAGTGGTCGCCCAGCGCGCGGTCGCCGCCGACCGGGCGCGCCTTGATCATCGCCGCCCGCTCCCAGTTCTGCCCGAGCGATTCGTAGTAGGAGATGGCGGTCGGGATGCTGACGGCGAGCGGCGTCGCCGCCGGATCCGGCCGCAGCCGGAGGTCGGTGCGGAAGGCGTAGCCGTCGGCCGTTCGCTCCTCCATAAGCCGCACGAGGTCACGTGCGATGCGGACATAGAGCGCGCCGGCCCGCTCGGCGTGGTAGGCTGCGGCGGTCGGCTCGTAGAGCACCATCAGGTCGATGTCGGAGGAATAGTTGAGTTCGCGTCCGCCCAGCTTGCCCATGCCAAGAATGGCCAGTCCCGAGCCGCGCGCGACCGCGCGCGGGTCACGCGCGCTGGCGCGCGGCAGCCGCAACTCCCCCCGATCCGCCGCCTCACGCAGCAGATGGGCGCAGGCGTAGTCGATCGCAGCCTCGGCCAGGGCGGACAACGCGCCGGTGACCCGGTCCAGCGGCCAGAGCCCCGAAAGGTCGGCGGCCGCGATGACCAGCGCCGCCTGCCGCTTGGCCTGCCGCAGCAGGGCCGCCACGGCCGGTCGGGCGGCCGCCGGGTCGGCGCGGCAGAGCGGGTCGAGCGCGAGGTCGAAGGCGGCGTCCGCGCCGCGCGTGGCGAAGCGCAGCAGCGTGGCGCTTTCCCGCTCCGCCAGACCGGCCAGGTAGGCGCTGTGGCCGCCCAGGGCGCCGAGCAACGCCCGGCCCTCGGCGGTGGCGGCGTAGGCCTGCTCGGCGGCGCCACGTTGCGCGAAGGCGTCGGTCAGATGCCGCGCTGCGGCATGGTCGAAGGGCGGCGGAGGACGGCGCTGGATGTCGCTCATGGCCAGGCAGCGAACCCATGCGCCGCGTGAGCCGTCAAGCCCTCCGCCTGGCGCGGCTGCTGGGCCGCATGGTGCTGGCGCTCGGCTTGCTGGCGGGCCTGGGCGCCGCCGCGCTGGCCTGGCGGCTGGCGCAGGGCCCGCTGCACCTGCCCGCCGTGGCCGACCTTCTGATGCGCAGCGGCGCGGTGGAGTCGCTGGCGCCTGGCTTGCGGGTGGGCGACGTCGCGCTGGCCTGGGAAGGCTTTCACGAAGGCCATGGCTCGCCGCTTGAACTGCGCATCGGCGGCCTGGAACTGCGCGACCTGGCGGGCACAGTGCGGCAGAGGCTGCCCGATGCCGTCGTCACCCTGTCGCCGGGCTGGCTGCTGCGTGGGGAAGTGGCTCCGATCACGGTGGCGGTGCAGCGCCCCACCATCGTGCTGGAGCGCGGGGCCGACGGCGCGCTCTCGCTGGCGATGGGGCGGCCTTCGCCGGCGCCCTCCCAGCCCGAATCGGACGAGGAGGGCGGCCTCGTGCTGCGGCGCCTGCTGGGGCGCGAGGCGCGGGATACGCCCTGGGGAGTGCTGCGGCGGATCGACATCGCCGACGGGCAGCTCACCATTCTCGACCACCAGCTCGGCCTGACCTGGCGGCTGGAGGATGTCTCGCTGACGTTGCGGCGCAGCGCGGGGGGCGACCGGGTGGACGGCGAGGGGAAGGCGTCTCTGCGGCTGCCGGGTGCCGGACCGGTCGTGCCGGTGCGCCTCGCCGCCAGCATCCTCGGGGAAGGACCGGTGCTGGAGGGCACGCTCTCGCTGCCGGGGCTGGAGCCCGCGCGGCTCGCCGCCCTGCTGCCGGCCCTCGCGCCGCTGGCGCTGTTCGACGGCTCGATCGCGCTGGACGTCTCGGGCCGCTTCGACGCCGGCGCGCCGCAGGCCACCCCGCGGCTCGGGCTCGCCTTGCATGGCGGGCCAGGCAGCTTCCGCGCGGCCGGGCACCGGATCGCCTTCGCCGCCCTCGACCTTTCGGCCCGCGGCACGCCGGCGGCGCTGGAGCTGAGCCGCCTTCGCGTGGCGCTGGCGCCGGCCACGGCGGGCGCCGCGGCCCTCCCGGCACCGGTGCTGACCGCCTCGGGCCAGGCCGCGCTGCGGGACGACCGCTGGCGCGCCAGCCTGGAGCTGGGCCTTGACCAGGTCCAGGCCGGCGAGCTCGGCACCTATTGGCCGCCGGACATCGTGCGCGGCGCCCGCAAGTGGATCGTGGAGAACGTGACCGCCGGCACCTTGCACGAGGGCCGCTTCGCGCTCCGGGCGGAGTCGGCGGCCGACCTCTCGGGGCTGCAGGTCACCGACCTGAGCGGGACGCTGCAGCTGGAGAATGGCGTGGTGCACTGGCTGCGGCCGATCGCGCCGCTGGAAGCGGTGCAGGCGACGGCGCAGTTCGGCCTGAAGGAGATCACCATCCAGGTCGCCGCGGCGCGGCAGGCCGGCACGGCGCTGAACAGCCCGGGCGCCACCATCCGCTTCTCCGCGCTCGACACGCATGACGAGCAGGCGGACATCGATGCCCGGCTGCGCGGGCCGGTGGCCCAGGCGGTGGCCCTGATCAAGCATCCCCGCCTGAAGCTGTTCGAACGCCGCCCGCTGGACCTGAAGAATCCCTCGGGCCAGCTCGACGGCCGCCTCCATTTGGCCTTTCCGCTGCTGGAGGACATCCCGTCCGAGGTGCTGCGGGTGAACCTCCAGGCGCAGCTCTCGCAGTTCCATCTCTCCGACGTGGTTGTCGGCAAGCCGCTCGACCATGGCACCGCGAGCCTGACGGTGGACAACAGCCGCCTGCGGGCCAACGGCGAGGCGCTGCTCGACGGCATCCCGACGCAGCTCGCCGTCGAGATGGATCTCCGCCCGGGCCCGGCCAGCCAGGTGGTCGAGCGCATCCGCGCGGACGCGCGCCCGGACGCCTCCAGGATCGCGGAATTCGGGCTGGACCTGGAGGGTTTCGTTGAAGGGCCGGTCGGCGTTCAGGCGGTGATGGAGAAGCGGCGGGACGGTGAGACGCGGGTGCGCCTCGCGGCCGACCTCAGGGACAGCCGCATGGCCCTTTCCGCGCTGGCCTGGCGGAAGGCGCCCCGCCAGGCCGCTTCGGCCCAGGCCGAGCTGCGGATCGCCGAGGACTCGCTGCGCGCGGTGGAGAGCTTCCAGGTGGAAGCTCCGGACCTCCGGGCGCGGGGCAAGGTTGCCTTCGGGCCGCAGAGCAGGCTGGAGCGGGTTGAATTGAACGAGGCGCGGATCTTCGCCGGCCGCTTCGCCGCGGAGATGCGGCCGCCCGCGCAGCCGGGCGCGCCCTGGCGGTTCCGCCTCTCCGGCCCCGCGCTGGACCTCGGCCCGCTGCTGGCGGAGCCGGACGACAAGGGCGGCGCCGCCTCGGGCGACAGCGCGCCGGTGATGCTGGACGGGCGCTTCGACCATGTGCTGCTGGGCGAAGGGCGGAGCCTGGGCACGGTGCAGGGCCGCGCCGCCGCCGATGGCCGCGGCGTGCTGCGGGAGGCCCGCTTCTCGGGCCTGACGGCGCCCGGCAGCGGCTTCGACCTCACCATCGTGCCGCGTGGGCAGGGGCGCGACCTGCAGCTGAACGCGGAGGATGCCGGGGCCCTGCTACAGGCCTTCGACGTGCTGAGGCAGGTGCAGGGCGGCAGGCTTTCGGTGAACGGCCACTGGGCCAGCAACGCGCCGGGCGCGCCGCTGAGCGGCACGGCGGAGATGTCGGATTTCACGATCCAGGAGGCCGCGGGCGTGGGCAAGCTGCTGCAGGCGCTGACGGTATATGGCGTGGTGGACGCGGTGCGTGGGCCGGGGCTGAGCTTCTCCCGGCTGGTGGCGCCCTTCACGCTGACACCCGAGGCGCTGGCGCTACGGGAGGCGCGCGCCTTTTCCGCCTCCCTCGGGGTGACGGCCAAGGGCACCATCCTCCGGCGCAGCCGGGTCATCGACCTGGAGGGCACCATCGTTCCCGCCTATGCGCTGAACACGCTGCTCGGGCGCATCCCGCTGCTCGGCAAGCTGTTCAGCCCGGAGCAGGGAGGGGGGCTGTTCGCCGCCACCTGGCGCATGCGCGGCCCGGTGCAGGACCCGGCGGTGACGGTGAACCCGCTGGCCGCGCTGACGCCAGGCTTCCTGCGCGGGTTGTTCGGCGGCGGCACGGCACCGGCGCCCTGAGGCCGGCGCCTCAGAAGGCCACGCAGGCCGCGTGTTGCAGCCGCAGCACGCTCTCCTGCCGGAAGCGGGCGCGATAGTTCTCCGCCAGCGGCGCAACCCGCGCGTCGGCGCGGTCGGCAGAGGTTTCGGGCAGGACCAGCAGCAGGCGCTTGGCCGGCTCGCGCACCACCTCGCCATCGGCGCCGCGCCATTGGCCCTGCGCGTCCTGCACGGTGAGGCCTTGGGGGAAGGCGGGTGTCACGGTGTCGGCCAGGAAGGCGTCCCACTCCGCCTCGCCGACGGTGCCGCCGCCCGGCACCGAGCGGCCGAAGAACAGCTCCGCCACGGTGGCGGGGGTCTGGCCGCCCGGGCAGCCGGCGCAGGCGCCGAGCAGCAGGCAAATGGGTAGGACGCGAAGGGGCAGGATGAGGCGCGGCATGCGTCGTCTCCGTGGCGAAGGCGGCCGGGCAGGATGCCCCTGCCGCGCCCGCCCCGCCAGGCCGCCGCTCAGCCGGCCGGGCGCACCAGCACGTGCCGCTTGCGGCCGGCCGAGAGCTTCGCCGCGCCGTCGCGCAGGTCGGCCTCGGTGACGCTGCGCGTCTCGTCGCTCACCGGCTCATCGTTCAGCCGCAGGCCATTCTGCCGGACGAGGCGGCGGGCCTCGCCCTTGCTGCCGGCGAAGCCAGCCTGCACGGCGAGGTCGATCAGCGGCGCCGGGAGGGCGGCGCTGATGGCGGGCAGGGTTTCGGCGGCCTGGCCCTCCTCGAAGGCGCGGCGGGCGGTCTCGGCGGCCTGCCCGGCGGCGGCGCGGCCGTGCAGCAGGGCTGTCGCCTCGGTCGCCAGAACCTTCTTGGCCTCGTTCACCTCCGAGCCGGCCAGGGCGCCGAGCCGCCGCACCTCGTCCATCGGCAGCTCGGTGAAGAGGGCGAGGAAGCGGCCGACATCGGCATCCTCGGCGTTGCGCCAGAACTGCCAGTAGTCATAGGGCGAGAGCTTCTCGGCGTTGAGCCAGACGGCGCCGGCGGCGGTCTTGCCCATCTTGGCGCCGGAGGCGGTGGTCAGCAGCGGCGTGGTGACGCCGAAGGCCTCCTGGCCCTCCATGCGCCGCACCAGGTCGGCGCCCATGATGATGTTGCCCCACTGGTCGGAGCCGCCGAGCTGAAGCGCCACGCCGTGGCGGCGGAACAGCTCCAGGAAGTCGTAGCCCTGCAGCAGCATGTAGTTGAATTCGAGAAAGGAGAAGGATTGCTCCCGCTCCAGCCGCTGCTTCACGCTGTCCATGGACAGCATGCGGTTGACGCTGAAGTGGCGCCCGACCTCGCGCAGGAAGGGGATGTAGAGCAGCCTGTCCAGCCAGTCCGCGTTGTCCACCATTATGGCGCCGGTGGGGCCGTCGCCGAAGCTCAGGAAGGCGTCGAAGACCTTGCGGATGCCGGCCTTGTTGATCTCGATCTGCGCGTCGGTCAGCAGCGGGCGGGCCTCGTCGCGGAAGGAAGGGTCGCCCACCTTGCTGGTGCCGCCGCCCATCAGCACCACGGGCTTGTGACCGGTGCGCTGCAGCAGGCGCAGGATCATGATTTGCATGAGGCTGCCGACATGCAGGCTGTCCGCCGTGCAGTCGAAGCCGATATAGGCCGGAAGGACGCCCTGCTTCATCCGCGCGGCCAGCGCCGCCTCGTCCGTCACCTGGTGGATGTAGCCGCGCTCGCGCGCGATGTGCAGGAATTCGTCCATCGTCGTCCGTATCCGCTTCGGGGCGGGGGCTTCCCCCCAGGCTGCGCCCCTAGCACAGTGTGGGGATGCTGCGAACCATTGGGCTGATGAGCGGGACCTCGCTGGATGGCGTGGATGCCGCGTGGTTGGAGACGGACGGAGACCAGATCGGGCGGATCGGGCCAAGCCTCACCCTGCCTTACGATGCGGAACTGCGGCGGGACCTGCGCAAGCTGCTGGACCTGGCCGAAGGCCTGCCGCCGGACGACCCTTTCCTGAAGGACTGCGAGCGCCGCCTGACGGAGCGGCATGTGGAGGCGGTGGTCAAGCTTGGGCTGGAGGCGGACCTGATCGGCTTCCACGGGCAGACGATCCTGCACCGGCCGGTGGCCGGCCGCCCCGGCGAGGGCCGCACCTGGCAGATCGGCGACGCCGCGATGCTGGCGCGTGCGACCGGCACGCGGGTCGCCCATGACTTCCGCAGCGCCGACGTGGCGGCCGGCGGGCAGGGGGCGCCGCTGGTGCCGATCGCCCATGCGGTGGTGGCGGCGCAGCTTCCGAAGCCGCTGGTCATCCTGAACCTCGGCGGGGTGGGCAACGTCACCTGGATCGGTAGCGACCACCGGCTGCTGGCCTTCGACACCGGGCCGGCCAACGGCCCGCTGGACGACTGGGCGCGGCGCTCGACCGGCGCCGACTACGACAAGGACGGGCGCCTGGCGCTGGCGGGCCTGCCGGACGGCGCCGTGATGGCGCGGCTGCTGGCGCACCCTTACCTCGAGGCTCCGCCACCCAAGTCGCTGGACCGGCTCGACTTCGACCGGGCGCTGCGCGATGCCGGCGCGGCGGAGCTTTCCCCCGCCGACGGTGCGGCGACGCTGGTGGCCTTCTGCGCCTGCGCCGTGGCCGCCGCGGCGCGGCACTTTCCCGACCCGCCGGTGCAATGGCTGGTGGGCGGCGGCGGGCGCCGCAATCCGGCGCTGATGCGGGCGCTGGCCTGCGCGCTGCCGGAGCCGCTGCGTCCCGTCGAGGTCGCGGGCTGGGATGGGGATGCGCTGGAGGCGCAGGCCTTCGGCATCCTGGCGGCGCGGGTGCTGCGCGGGCTGCCGCTCACCTATCCCGGCACGACCGGCGCGCCGCAGCCGCTGACGGGGGGCCGCCTGACCGGCGGCTGAGCGGGCCCGCCACGAAAAAGGGGCCGGACAGGCTTCTGCCGTCCGGCCCCTTTTTCGCGTGAGCGTCCAGGGCGGTCAGTCGGCCGCCATGGCCATCCGGGTGCGGTTCAGCATGGTGTGGACATGGTCCTCCGCCGCGTCGGCCACCTTCTCGGTCTGCTCGGCGGTGAACACATGGCCCGCAGCTTCCTGGACGCGGTAGTCGATGGCGATGCCGCGCTGGGTGTTCAGCTTCTCCACCAACTTGCGCACCGAGTTCTCGGGCACCAGCTCGTCCTCGCCGCCGTGCAGGATCAGCCCAGAGCAGGGGCAGGGCGCCAGGAAGCCGAAATCGTAGTGGCTAGCGGGAAGGGCGATGGAAACGAAGCCGCCCATCTCGGGACGGCGCATCAGCAGCTGCATGCCGACATAGGCGCCGAAGGAGTAGCCGGCGACCCAGAGCATGGAAGCGTTCGGGTTCACCGCCTGGAGGAAGTCGAGCGCCGCGGCGGCGTCCGAGATTTCGCCAATGCCGCCGTCGTAGCGGCCCTGGCTGCGCCCGACGCCTCTGAAGTTGAAGCGAAGGGTGGAGAACCCCATGTTCTGAAAGCGCGTGTAAAGCGCATGCACCACCCGGTTGTTCATCGTCCCGCCATGCAGCGGGTGAGGATGCAGGACCAGCGCCACGGGGGCGTTGGGCTGCTTCGCGTGGTGGTAACGACCCTCGAGCCGGCCATCCGGCCCGGCGAACATCACTTCAGGCATCGTCCCCTTGCATCCGGTGCGGTGGGCGCGGCAGCGCCCGGTTGGGAAGCCATGATGGTCCGGACGTCCCGCGAAAGCGCGACCGGGCCGGCCAGGGTGCGCCACTGGAAGGCGCCATGAGAACGCCATGCAGGCGGCTGTATGCCGCCGAATGGTTGACCGTGCCGGTCGGGATCAATAGCGTTCGACCGGCGCGGCAAACCGCCGCGCTGCATGGCTCCCATCAAGCCCTTGTCGTCCCGGGGCAGGCTTCCGCTCCCCGCGACGCGACCAATATAAGCCTTCAAGCGCCGCTTTCATAACGGATTCATGGCATGGCCCCCAGCCGGGCGCAGTTTCAGTACTTTGGACGCCTCGGTCGCGGCGATGTCGCGGCAGCATGGGAAAGCTGAGCGATGCGCTTGTCTACGCGCGGGCGGTACGCCGTCATGGCCCTGGTGGAACTGGCCGCCCGGATGCAGGACCAGCAGTCGGGGGATGGCAGCATTGCGTCCTGCGCAATTCAGCCGAAGCGGGCTGAGGCGGGCGGAGGGCGGCCCGTCAGCCTCGGCGAGATCGCGCAGGCGCAGCTGCTGTCGGTTGCCTATCTGGAGCAGCTGTTCGCCCGGCTGAGGCGGGCGGGGCTGGTTGCCTCGGCGCGCGGGCCGGGCGGCGGCTACCGGCTTGCCCGCGCGGCGGACGAAATCAGCATCGGCGCCATCATCGAGGCGGTGGACGAGCCCATCGTCGCCACCCGCTGCGGCGAGGGCACGCCGGGCTGCCTCGCCGGCAGCCGCTGCCTGACGCATGATCTCTGGGACGAGCTGGGCGCGCAGATCAGCCTGTTCCTCTGCCACATCTCCCTGGCCGACGTGGTGGAAGGCCGCGTCTGCGGCCGCGCGCTGCCGCCGCGCACCCTGTCATGACCCCGCTCTATCTCGACGCCAACGCCACCGAGCCGCTGCGGCCGGCGGCGCGGCAGGCCATGCTGGAGGCGCTGGACCTCGTGGGCAACCCGTCCTCCGTGCATGCCGCCGGGCGGGCGTCGCGGCAGGTGCTGGAAAGGGCGCGCGGCTGCGTCGCGGAGCGGTTCGGGGCCCGCCCGCGCGACGTGGTGTTCACCTCGGGAGCGACCGAGGCCAACGCGCTCGCGCTCCACGCCCTGGGCCGGGGGCGGCGCATCCTGGCGGGGGCGACGGAGCATCCGGCCATCCTTCGTGCCGCTCCCGGCATCACCCTGCTGCCCGTGCAGGACGACGGGCGGATCAACCTCACCGCGCTCGCCGACGCCCTGTCCGAGGGGCCGGCGGCGCTGGTCTGCCTGATGGCCGCCAACAACGAGACCGGTGTGCTGCACCCGCTGGAGGAGGCCGTCCGGCTCTGCCGCGAGCATGGGGCGCTGCTGCACGTGGACGCGGTGCAGTCGGCGGGGCGGCTGCCGCTCGACCTGGCGGCGATGGGGGCGGACTCGATGGCGGTTTCGGCGCACAAGCTGGGTGGCCCGAAGGGCGCCGGGGCGCTGCTGCTGCGCGCGGGGCTGGACGTGGAGGCCCTTCTGCCCGGCGGCGGGCAGGAGCGCGGGCGCCGCGGCGGCACCGAGCCCCTGCCGGCCATTGCCGGCTTCGCCGCGGCCGTCATGGAGTTCGACCTTGCCAGCGGCGCGCGCCTGGGCGCCCTGCGCGACGCCATCGAGGCGGGGGCCGGGGCGAGGGTGGTCGGCGCGGAGGCTCCCCGGTTGCCCAATACGAGCTGCCTGCTCCTGCCCGGCGCGCCGGCGGAAACCCAGGTGATCGCGCTCGACCTGGCGGGGGTGCAGGTTTCGGCCGGCGCGGCCTGCTCCTCCGGCAAGGTCGGCGCCAGCCCGGTGCTGCAGGCCATGGGGCTGGGGCCGGATGCCGGCTGCGCCATCCGCGTGTCGCTGCCGTGGAACGCGGCGGAGGATGTGGCCCGGCGCTTCCTCACCGCCTACGATGCCGTGCGCCAGCGGCTTCGCCGCTGAGCCCTGCTTTCGCCTTCCGCAGGGCGCAGCCAGGGACCATATTCGCCGCATGGCCGCACCGAACCGCCCGATCTACCTCGACAACCATGCCACCACGCCACTCGACCCGCGCGTGCTGGCCGCCATGCGGCCGTGGTGGGAGGAGAACTTCGCCAATCCGCACAGCGTCGAACACGCGCTGGGCCGGGCGGCCGAGGCGGCGGTGGAGGAGGCGCGCCGCCAGGTCGCCGCGCTGATCGGGGCGGAGGCGCGGGAGATCATCTTCACCTCGGGCGCCACCGAGGCGAACAACCTCGCCATCAAGGGCGCGGCGCGCTTCGCTGCCGGGCAGGGCGACCCGCGCCGCCGGATCGTGACGGTGCGCACCGAGCACAAATGCGTCCTGGAGAGTGTGCGGGACCTCGGCGCGGAAGGCTTCGAGCCGGTGTTCCTGCCGGTGCAGGCGAACGGGCTGCTGGACCCGGAGGCGTTGCGGCAGGCGCTGGCGGAAGCGCCGACGCTGCTGGTTTCGGTCATGGCGGTGAACAACGAGATTGGCGTGGTGCAGGACCTCGCCACGCTGGCCGCCATCGTCAAGGCGGCCGGCGCGCTGTTCCACACCGACGCGGCGCAGGCCGCCGGGCGGGTGCCGCTCGATGTCGGCGCCGTGCCAATCGATCTGATGTCGCTCTCCGGCCACAAGATCTACGGGCCAAAAGGGGTGGGCGCACTCTATGTCCGCCGGCGGCCGCGCGTCCGGCTGGCGCCGCTCTTCTCGGGTGGCGGGCAGGAGCGGGGGCTGCGCTCCGGCACCCTGCCGGCGCCGCTGCTGGTCGGCTTCGGCGAGGCGGCGCGCATTGCCATGTCGGAGAGAATGCTGGATTCGGGCCGGATCGCCGGTCAGCGCGAACGCCTGCTGGCGGCGCTCGTCGCCGAGGTGCCAGGGGTGCGGGTGAACGGCGACCCGGAGCGGCGCGTGACCGGCAACCTCAACGTGACCTTTCCCGGCGGCGTCAGTGCACAGGCCATGCTGGCGCGGCTTGGCGACCTTTGCGTCTCCACCGGTTCCGCCTGCTCCTCGGCCGCGATCGAGCCCTCCTACGTGCTGCGCGCCATCGGCCTCTCCGATGCGGATGCGGCTGCGACCTTGCGGATCGGCATCGGGCGCTTTACTTCGCCGGCCGATGCGGACCGCGCCGCGGCCATGTTGGCCGATGCCTGGCGCCAGGCCCTTTCCGAAACCCGAGACGCGGCGGAGTAGACGAACGGCGATGCCGAAGATGACCTTCATCGAGCGCGACGGAACGCCGCGCGAAGTCGAGGCCCCGCTCGGCCTGTCCGTGCTGGAGATCGCCCACCGCCATGGCGTGGACATCGAGGGCGCCTGCGAGGGCAGCCTCGCCTGCTCGACCTGCCACGTCATCGTGGATGGCGGCTGGTTCAAGAAGCTGGAGGAGCCGACCGAGGACGAGGAGGACATGCTCGACCTCGCCTTCGACCTGCAGGAGACCTCCCGCCTGGGCTGCCAGATCATCATGACCGAGGAGCTGGACGGGCTGGTGGTGAAGCTTCCCGCCGGCACCCGCAACGCCGGCGGCTGACCCGCAGCATGTTCCCCACGCCCTACGGTTCGCCGGACGGCCTGTTCCACCGGCTGCGCCACGCGGCCGAGGAGCGCTGGGACGCCTATTGCTGGCACCCCTTCGTGCAGGGCCTGGCCGACGGCACCCTGCCGCTGGCGGCCTTCCGCCGCTACCTGGTGCAGGACTGGCTGTTCCTGATCCACTTCGCCCGTGCCAAGGCGCTGGCCGCCTTCAAGGCCGAGAGCCTGGACGCGCTGCGCGGCAAGGCCAATGCGCTGAACGCCCTGCTGGCCGAGATGAACATGCATCTCGCCTATTGCGCCGAATGGGGCATGTCCGAGGCCGACGTGCTGGCGACCACGGAAGCGCCGGAGACGGTCGCCTATACCCGCTGGGTGCTGGACCGCGGCATGGCCGGCGACATCCTGGACCTGGAGGTGGCGCTCGCCCCCTGCACCGTGGGCTATGGCGAGGTCGCCCGGCGGATCGCGGAGCACCCGCGGCGGCGGCGCGAGGGCAATCCCTATGAGAGCTGGATCGCCGCCTATTCCAGCCCCGAGTACCAGGCGCTGGCGCGTGGGGCGGCCGAGCGGCTCGACGCGCTCGGGGTGAGCCATGGCGGGGAGGCCCGTTTCCGGACGCTCGCCGCCACCTTCGCTGAGGCGGCGCGGCTGGAGGCCGCCTTCTGGCAGATGGGCCTGGACGCGGCGCGATGAAGGTGCTGGTCGCCATGTCGGGCGGGGTGGATTCCTCGGTGGTCGCCGGGCTCCTGAAGGAGCAGGGCCACGAGGTGATCGGCGCCACGCTGCAGCTCTACGACCATGGCGCCGCCGTGCAGAAGAAGGGCGCCTGCTGCGCCGGGCAGGACATCCACGATGCCCGCGACGTGGCCGACCGCCTGGGCATCCCGCACTATGTCCTCGACCGCGAGACGCGCTTCCGCCAGGCGGTGATCGACGACTTCGCCGAGACCTATGCCCGTGGCGAGACGCCGATCCCCTGCGTCCGCTGCAACCAGACGGTCAAGTTCCACGACCTCGTGCAGCTCGCCCGCGACCTCGGGGCGGAGGGGCTGGCGACCGGGCACTATGTCCGGCGCGTCGAGGGGCCGGCGGGGCCGGAGCTACGGCGGGCGGCCGACCCTGCGCGCGACCAGTCCTACTTCCTCTTCGCGACGACGCCGGAGCAGCTCGCCTTCAGCCACTTTCCGCTGGGCAACTACGCCTCCAAGGCAGCGGTGCGCGCGGCGGCGGTGCGGCTCGGCCTGGCGGTGGCGGAGAAGCCGGACAGCCAGGACATCTGCTTCGTCCCGCAGGGCAACTACCACGAGCTGGTCACGCGCCTGCGGCCCGAGGCCGCTGAGCCGGGCACCATCGAGGATGCGGAGGGGCGGGTGCTCGGCCAGCACCAGGGCATCGCACGCTTCACCGTGGGGCAGGGGCGTGGCCTCGGCACCGCCTCGCGCGACGAGGGCGGGCAGCCGCTCTATGTCGCCGCCGTGGACGCGCCGCGCCGGCGGATCGTGGTGGCGCCGCGCCCGCGGCTTGCCTCGGCCGAGGTGCTGGTCGAGGAGGTGAACTGGCTCATCCCGCCACCCAAGGCGCCGTTGGCCTGCACGGTGAAGCTGCGCGCGCGCGAGGTACCGCAGCCGGCGAGCGCTTCCTGGGAGGCGGCGACGGGGCGGTTGCGCGTTGTGCTCGCCGAGCCGGCGATCGCCGCGCCGGGCCAGGGTTGTGTGCTCTACGATGGCGACCGCGTGCTCGGCGGCGGATTTATCCGACGCGCGTCGGAGCCAGTTGACAGCGCGGGCCGCGCCGCCTAAACGGCGGCTCCCGATGGGTTGGTTCCTTTTCGGCGGTGTAGCTCAGCTGGTTAGAGCACGGCACTCATAATGCCGGGGTCGGCGGTTCAAGTCCGCCCGCCGCTACCAACTTCCTTTCCCCACACTCCACATCCTTCCGCAGACCGCATCCGCATGGCTGGACACCCGCCGTCCGGCGCCTCGCGGCAGTCCGGCCTTGCCGTGGTCCTCCCCAAGCACCTTCCTTCTTTCCCTGGTTCTCGGCTGCGCCGCAGGCGGAGGCGCTTTCCGCATGCCCGCCCGCCATAAGCACCGGCGCGGACCGCATCCCCGGAAGATCCGCGCGAAGGATGTGCCAATCAGAAGAACTCGGCATCTTGCGCGTGATTTGGGGATTATCACATAATGCGCCCGTATATAACGCCAGCGCAGGAACTTCCCCGATGTCGAAGGTTCACGTAATTCACGAAAACCCGACGTGGTTGCCCCCCCTGGTCCAGGCCTTCGACCAGATCGGCCTGCCCTGGGCGGAGATGGACCTCTCCCGCGGCACTTTCGACCTTTCCCGGCCGCCGCCCGAGGGCGTGTTCTACAACCGCATGAGCGCCTCCTCGCACACCCGCGGCCACCGCTTCGCCGCGGAGCTGACGGTGGGCGTGCTCGCCTGGCTGGCGCGCCATGGCCGCCGGGTGGTGAACGGATCGCCGGCGCTGGACCTGGAGATCAGCAAGGTCCGGCAATACGCCGCGCTGGAGCAGGCCGGGCTGCGCGTTCCCCGCACGGTGATGGTGCAGGACGAGAACGGGGCCGTTGCCGAGGCGGCGCGCCAGCATTTCGGCACCGGCCCGGTGATCCTGAAGCCGAACCGGGGCGGCAAGGGCCTTGGCGTGCGCCTTTTCGCCTCGGCCGAGGCGCTGGCCGCCCATTTGCAGGACGCTCCGGCCGACGAGGCGCCGGTAGACGGCATCTGGCTGCTGCAGGACTATATCCGCGCGCCGCGTCCGGTGATCACCCGCGCCGAGTTCGTGGGTGGCCGCTTCGTCTACGCCGTTGAGGTGGATACCACGGCGGGCTTCGAGCTGTGCCCGGCCGAGGCCTGCGAAACGGGGGACGCCTTCTGCCCGGTGGGCCAGACGCCGGCTTCCGCCGCCCCGGCACCGCGCTTCAACATCCTGCGCGAGGGGATCGAGCCGGAACTGCGGGCGAAGCTGGAAGGCTTTCTGGCCCGGAGTGGCGTGGACGTGGCGGGCATCGAGTTCATCCGCACGCCCGAGGGGCAGGTGCTGGTCTACGACGTCAACACCAACACCAACTACAACCCGGGCGCCGAGGAGGCGGCCGGCGTGGCCGGCACGCCCCGCTCCGGCCCGGGCACGCTGGCGGCCTTCCTCGCCGCCGAGCTTGGCAGGACACAGCGCCAGGCGGCCTGAAACGCATGGCGCCCCCGGTTTCCGCCGAGGGGGAATTCAGGGGCGCCACGAAATTCAAGGCGCGCGGTTGGCGCGCGCCACCACCGCCTCGAACAGCACCTGGCAGCCGGCGGCGGCTTCCTCCGGCAGGATGCTCTCCGCCTCGTTGTGGGAGAGGCCGTCCTTGCAGGGGGTGAAGATCATCGCCGTCGGCACGCTGCGGGCGACATAGACGGCGTCGTGCCCGGCGCCGGAGACGATCTCCCGCGCGGAATACCCGAGCCGGGCGGCGCCCTGGCGGACGAGCTCCACGCAGGCGGGGTCGAAGGGCTGCATGGGGATGCGGAACAGTTCCGTCAGCGCCAGCCCGCAGCCATTGGCGGCGACGATCTCCCTGGCCTCGGCGGGGAAGCTGCCGGCGAGGTGCTCAATCACCGCATCATCGGGGTGGCGGAACTCGACGGAGAAGCGCACCTCGCCCGGCACCACGTTGCGGCTGTTGGGCGCGACCTGCAGGAAGCCCACCGTGCCGCGCCCGTCCTCGCCGCGCTCGCGCATCAGGGCGTCCACCCGTTCGATCACCCGCGCCGCCGCCAGCAGGGCGTCGCGCCGGGCGGAAGGCGGGGTGGTGCCGGCATGGGAATCCTGGCCGGTGATCACCGCGTCGTACCAGACCTGGGCCTGCGCGCCGGTGACGATGCCGATCTGCTTGTTCTCGCGCTCCAGGATCGGGNCGATGCCGATCTGCTTGTTCTCGCGCTCCAGGATCGGGCCCTGCTCGATATGCAGCTCGAAATAGGCGTCGGCGGGAAAGGGCCTCGCCGGTTCCGGCCCCTTGTAGCCGATGGCGTCCAGCGCCTCGCTGACGGTCACGCCGTCCACGTCCTTCAGGCCGTAGGCCTTGTCCTGCGTATAGATGCCGGCCCAGACGCCACTGCCCATCAGGGAGTGGCCGAAGCGGCTGCCTTCTTCGTCGGTCCAGTTCACCAGCTCGATCGGCGCCTCGGTCTGGATGTTGAGGTCGTGCAGGCTGCGCATCACCTCCAGCCCGGCGATGACGCCCAGCGCGCCGTCGAACTTGCCGCCGGAGGGCTGGCTGTCCAGGTGGCTGCCCAGCAGCACCGGCTTGCGGGCGGGGTCACGCCCCTCGCGGCGGGCGAACATGTTGCCGATGGCGTCCACCCGCACCTTCAGTCCCAGCGCCTCGCACCACTCGGTGAAGCGCTGCCGGCCAGCCTTGTCCACCTCCGTCAGCGTCAGGCGCCGCACGCCGCCCTTCGGCGTGGCGCCGATCTCCGCCATGCTCATCAGGCTGTCCCACAGGCGCTTGGCGTCGATCCGCTGATTGGTGCCGGAGGTCGTGCTGACAGACATCGGAAATCCCCTTGCTTGAGCCGACGCCATCTTGCCGCCCGCCATGGCCTCTGCAAGCCTGCGGGCCTCGGCCCCGCCCGGAGGAGTTCCCCATGGCCCATGCCCTCGGCGCCCCGCGTGCCCCCGCCGTCCTGCGCAACTCCGACCTGGACCAGGAGGCGGTCCACCAGGCACGGGTGGATCTCGCCGCCTGCTTCCGCATGGCGGCACGGATGGGCCTGCACGAGGGCATCTGCAACCACCTCTCGGCGATGGTGCCAGGGCGGGAGGACCTCTTCCTGGTCAATCCCTATGGCTGGGCCTTCTCTGAGATCACCGCCTCGCGCCTGCTGATCTGCGACTTCCACGGCAACGTGGTGGCCGGCGAGGGGATGCCCGAGGCGACGGCCTTCTTCATCCATGGCCGGCTGCACATGAAGCACCCGCGCGCCCAGGCGGCCTTCCACACCCACATGCCGAATGCCACGGCGCTCTCCATGCTGGAGGGGCCGCCGCTGGTCTGGGCCGGGCAGTCGGCGCTGAAGTTCTACGGCCGCACGGCGGTGGACGAGGACTACAACGGCCTGGCGCTCGACGAGGCGGAGGGTGACCGCATCGCCGCCACCATGGGCGAGGCGGACATCGTCTTCATGAAGAACCATGGGGTGATGGTGGTCGGCCCCAGCATCGCCGAGGCCTGGGACGATCTCTACTACCTGGAGCGCGCCTGCGAGGTGCAGCGGATGGCCCAGGCCACCGGGCGCACCCTCAAGCCGGTGCCGGCCGAGCTGGCGCAGCGGACCTATGACCAGATGCGCGAGGGCGACCGCGAGAGCGCCCGACTGCACCTGGAGAGCATCAAGCGCATCCTGGCGCGCGAGGAGCCGGGTTATCTCGACTGACGTTCCGGCCACCGGCCACCGCCGGCTCGGTCTCTTGTTCCTGGCCATCACCGCGGTCGGATGGGGCCTGAACTGGCCCGCCCTGAAGCTGGTGCTGCATGACCTGCCGCCGCTGACCGCCCGCGCCGTGACGGCGTTGCTGGCCACCGGCGGCCTCACCCTGGTGGCCAGCCTGGCACGGGTGCCGCTGCGCCTGCCGGCCTCGGAGCGCGGCGCCGTGGCCCTGGCCGGCCTGCTGAACGTCGGCGGCTGGATGGGGCTTTCCACGCTTGGCCTGCTCTGGCTGCCGGCCGGCGAGGGCGCCGTGGTGGCCTATACCATGCCCGTCTGGGCGGCGCTGCTGGCCTGGCCGGTGCTGGGCGAACGGCCCACCCCCGCCCGGCTGCTGGCGTTGCTGCTCGGCCTCGGCGGCGTGGCGCTGCTGATGACGGGTGGCCCCGTCAGCGGTGGCGCCGAGAAGCTGCCGGGCGTTCTGCTGGTCATGGCGGCGGCGATCTGCTTCGCCCTCGGCGCCGTGACCACCAAGCGCCGGCCGCTGCGCCTGCATCCCGTGGCCACGGTGATCTGGCAGGTCGGGCTTGGCTGCCTTCCGGTTCTCGCCGGCGCCGTTCTGCTGGAGCGGCCGGCCTGGAAGGAGGTCTCAACGCAGGCCTGGGCAGCGCTGGCCTTCATGGCGATCCTGCCGCTCTCGATCTGCTACATGACCTGGTTCGCGGCGCTGCGGCGGCTGCCGGCGAGCACGGCCGCCATGGGCGTCCTGGCGGCGCCGCTGGTCAGCGTGCTGGTGGGCGCGGCGGCGCTGGGCGAAGCACTGGGCTGGCGGCAGGCCGTGGCGCTGGCGCTGACGATGAGCGGCGTGGTGCTGGCGCTGCGGGGATAGCTGCCCTAATCCCCGGCGCATGACGGCCGAACCCCTCGACACCCCCTCCGCGCGCCCCTTGCTGCGTCTGCTCCCCGGGCGCGACCGCCGCGTGAAGGGCGGGCATCCCTGGGCCTTCTCCAACGAGATCGCCATGGCGCCGGAGGTGCGCGCGCTGCCGCCGGGCACGCCGGTGCGGCTGGAGGGGGATGACGGCGTGCGGCACGGCACCTGGCTGTTCAACCCGCACAGCCTGATCGCCGCCCGCTACCTTTCGCCGCATCCCGAGGTCGCGCTGGATGGGCGCTTCTTCCGCAACCGCCTCGCGGAATGCCTGGCCTTGCGGGACCGGATGGTCGGCCAGCCCTTCTACCGGCTGGTCCATGCCGAGGCGGACGGCCTGCCTGGCCTGGTGATCGACCGCTATGGCGATGCGCTCGCGCTGCAGGCCAACACGGCGGCGATGGAGCGCGCGACGCCGCTGCTGGTCGAGGCGCTGCGGGCGCTGGTCGCGCCGCGCGTGGTCGTCGCCCGGAACGACGCAGGGGTGCGGCGGCTGGAGGGCCTGCCGGAGGAAAGCCGGCTGCTGCTCGGCGAGGATGCCACCGCACGGGTGCGGGAAGGCGGGCTGGAATTCTCCCTCGACCTGCTCTCCGGCCAGAAGACCGGCTGGTTCTTCGACCAGCGGGAGAACCGCGCGCGCGTGGCGGCGCTGGCTCAAGGCGGCACGGTGCTGGACGCCTTCTGCCACACCGGCGGCTTCGGCCTGCTGGCGGCCGCCGCCGGTGCCGAGAGCGTGGCGCTGCTCGACCGCAGCGAGCCGGCACTGGCCCTCGCGGCGGATACCGCACGCCGTCATGGGTTCGCAGACCGCGTCTCAACGATGCGCGGGGAAGCGCTGGAAACGCTCGAGAAATTGCTGGGGCAGGGCAAGCGGTTCGACGTCGTGGTGGCGGACCCGCCTGCCTTCGCCAAGTCGCGCAAGGATCATCCGGCGGCGATGCGCGCCTATGCCAAGCTGGCGCGGATCTGCGCGGGGCTGGTGGCACCCGGTGGCTTCCTGTTCATTGCCTCCTGCTCGCATCACGTTCCGGTGGGCGACTTCACGGACGCCGTGGCGCATGGCGTCAGCCGCACGCGGCGGCCGGCGCGCCTGCTGGCAACCACAGGTGCCGGGCCGGACCACCCGGTGCACCCGTTGCTGCCGGAAACGGCCTATCTCAAAGGCTTGCTGCTGCATCTCCCGGCCGCCTAGCCGCCGGCAATACCACGCCGAACAATGCGGAAATCACATTAGGATATCCGCTTAAATCTCTGATTCTTAAAGAATCAAATGGAGGCTGTGAGGAAAAGTCGGCGGAAGGGCAGGAGAACGCAGCCATCCGCCCGCGGAGGATAGGCCGCCCGCATGGCTTCGCCATAGTCGCGGAGGAAGGCCGGACGCTCCTCCTCGGCCAGCGCGTCGAGATAGGGGCGCAGGCTCGTACCCATGGCCCACTGGACGACCGGGTCCGGGCCACGCAGCACGTGCAGGTATTCCGTGTACCACATGTCCAGCGTCGCGACGCGCGGGCGAAGCAGGTCGTAGTATTCGCCGGCCGAGAGGATGGGGGGCGCCGAGGCGATGCCCGCCAGGCGCGCGGCCCAGGGTCCGCTGCGGGCGATCTCGTCCTGCCGGGCGCGCAGCGGTTCGGCGTGCATGGCCGGCATCTGCACCGCCAGCACCCCGCCCCGTGCAAGGAAGCCCAGCAGGCGGGGAAGCAGCCGGGCATGATCCTCCAGCCAGTGCAGCGCGGCATTGGAGAACAGGACGTCCACCGGCGCGTCCGGCGTCCATTGGGCGATGTCGGCCTGCTGAACGGCGAAGCCCGCATCCGCGGCCTTGCGCAGCATGGCGGCCGAGCCGTCCACGCCGGTGACGGTGGCGCCCGGGAAGCGGGCGGCGAGCAGCGGCAGGGCATTGCCTGCCCCGCAGCCGAGATCCACCACCCGCTGCGGCGCCGGATGGGCGATGCGGCCGATTAGGTCGAGAACGGGCCGCAGCCGCTCGTCGGCGAAACGGAGATACTGCTCGGGGTTCCAGCTGGGCTGGCTCGTCATGGCCTGGATGTCCGGTCGAAGTGGTGTTTCACCGTCAGCAGGCCATGGCCGAGCGCCAGAAGGAAGAGGCCGATGCCAACATGCTCATCGTGATCGTCGGCGTCTCGCCACGGACGAAGCCCAGCCCGATCCACGTCGCCAAACCCGCCGCAGCAAGCCGCAACCTATCGCGCAACATCATTGAGCATTTTGCTGTTTATAAAAGTAAATTCTGGATTTCCTGCCTAGGCGGCGACCCAGCCGCCATCGATGGAAAGCGCCGCGCCGTTCACGCTGTCGCTGCCAGGGCCGCAAAGATACAGCGCCATCCGGGCAACTTCCTCGACCTCAACCCAGCGCTTGCTCGGCTGCTTGGCCAGCAGGAAGTCCTTCAGGGCAGCCTCCTCTGTGATGCCGTTCTTCTCGGCCAGCGCGGTTACCTGCTTTTCCGCCAGAGGGGTCCGGACAAAGCCCGGGCAGACGGCGTTGCAGGTCACACCGGCCTGGGCGACCTCCAGCGCCACGGTGCGCGTCATTCCCACCACGCCATGCTTGGCGGTGACATAGGCGACCTTCTCCGGCGAGGCGACCAGCCCGTGGGCGGAGGCGATGTTGACGATCCGCCCCCAGCCCCGCGCCTTCATGGCGGGCAGCAAGGCCTTGATCGCATGGAAGTTGGACGAGAGGTTGATGGCGATGATGGCGTCCCACTTGTCGTCCGGGAAGGCTTCAACCGGGCTGGTGAACTGGATGCCCGCGTTGTTCACCAGGATGTCCACCTGTCCCAGCGCCTGCTCGGCCTCGGCGCACATGGCACGCACCTGGGCGGGATCGGAAAGGTCGGCGGCGGAGTGTGGCGGTTCGGCGGTGTTGCCGGCCTTCGCCACCTCGCGGCGGGCTGCCGCGATCTCCTCCGGCTTGCCGAAGCCGTTGAGCATGACGCGCGCACCGGCCGTCGCCAGCAGCTTGGCGATGCCCAGGCCGATGCCGCTCGTGGAGCCGGTGACGAGGGCTGTGCGGCCCGCCAGGATCTGTTCCATGCGAGTGCTCCTTACGAAAAGGGATGAAGGTCAGGGAAGCCGGTTCAGCAGGCCCACGATGCCGCGCATCGCGGAGGAAGTCAGCGCGGGCGTGTAGAAGCCGCCGGCAGCGCGCTTGGCCGCCTCGGCGCGCGTGGGGTAGGGCAGAACCAGTTCGGCCAGTGCCGAGAGCGGCAGCTTGCGGCTGATCATCATGCCAAACAGGCCGGCCATCTCGCCGGCGCCCTCGCCGAGCACGCTGGCGCCGAGCAGGCGGCCGAGTTTGCTGACCACCAGCTTCACCTGCCCTTCGGTCTCGCCCTCCGCCACGGCGCGGTCGTTTTCCGTGAAGGGGTGGCGCAGGACGCGGACGGAATGGCCGGCGGCGTTCGCCTCGGCCTCGGTCAGGCCGACCTGGGCAAGCTCGGGCGAGGTATAGGTCACGCGCGGCAGCGCCGCGTAGTCAAGCCGCGCCGGCCGGCGGAACAGCATCGAGCGAACCACCACCGAGGCGTGCAGCGAGGCTGCGTGGGTGAAGCGGCGCGGGCCGATGCCCTCGGGGTTCGCCACATCCCCGGCGGCCCAGACGCGGCGGTTGGTGGTGCTGCGCAGGTCGGGGCCGGTCAGCACACCGTCGGGCGAGGCGGCGATGTTGGCGGCGGCGAGGTCGAGCGGCGCGAGGCGCGGCGTGCGGCCGAGCGCGAAGAGCAGGTGCGAGCCGGCGATCCGGGCGCCGCCCTCGATCACCAGGGCGACGCCCTCCGGCGCGCGCTCCGCGCCGATCGCGCGCGTGTTCTCGTGGATGGTGACGCCGTCCTGCCGCAGGGCCTCGCGCAGCGGCAGCCGCAGCTCGGCATCCTCGGAGGCGAGGATGTTCGGCCGGGCTTCGATCAGGCCGACGCGGCAGCCGAGTCGCGCGTAGGCCTGCGCCAGCTCGGCGCCCTGGCTGCCGCCACCGAGGATCAGCAGATGCGCGGGCGCCTCCGCCAGGTCGAACAGGGTTTCGTGGGTGAGCCATGGGCAGCTCACCAGCCCCTGGAGGTCCGGCACCACCGGAGCGCTGCCGGCGGCGATCACGGCGCGGCGGAAGCGATGGATGCGGCCGCCGGCCTCGATCTGGTCGGGCGCCACGAAATGCGCGCTGGCGCGGACCACCTCCACGCCCATGCCGGCGAAGCGCTCGGCCGAATCGTTGGGCGCGATCCGGGCGATGGCGTCCAGGACATGCCGGCGCACGCCCTGCCAGTCCACCCGGACATCCGCCGCGTGGACGCCGAAGCGGGCGGCGTCGCGCACCGCGACGGCGCGCTTGGCGGCGGCAAGCAGCGCCTTGGAGGGCACGCAGCCCGTGTTGAGGCACTCGCCACCCATCCTCTCGCGCTCGAACAACACCACCTTGCGGCCGAGCGACGCGGCCATGGCAGCCACCGAGAGGCCGGCGGCGCCGGCACCGATGATCGCCACGTCATGGTCAGGCATGTGCCTCAGATCCTTCAGCTTGCGGCCGACGAGCGGGCCTGGAGGGTGCGGGCGCGCCGGCGCCATGCCGCCGCCCCGAGCGACAGGAGCGCCAGCCCGCCGAGCGGCAGCAGGATGCGCATGGACGCGAGCGCCGCAAGGTCGGGCGGCGTGCCGGCCGCCAGGGTGGAGTCGAGGCCGGCGCCGATGCCGGCATAGATCAGGGTGCCCGGGATGATGCCGAGCAGCGTGGCGGTCGCATAGGGCAGCAGGCGCATCCCGGCCAGTGCCGGCGCCAGGTTGACCAGCCAGTAGGGCAGCAGCGGCAGCAGGCGAAGGGCAAGCAGGTAGAAGAAGCCATCCTGTTCCAGCTCCTTGCGCAAGGCGGCCAGCCGCGGGCCGGCACGCCGCGCGAGGCCCGGCGCAAGCGCGGCCCGTACCAGCAGGAACAGCAGGCATGCCCCCGTGGTGGCGGCCAGGATCGCCAGCCCGCCGCCGAGCCATGGCCCGAACAGGATGCCGCCCGCCAGCGTCAGGAAGCTGGCGCCAGGCAGGGAAAGCGCGACCACGGCGGCGTAGAGCGCGACATAGGCCAGGCCGGCGCGGAGAGGCATCGCGGCGATCAGCTCCGCCAGCGTCGCGCGATGCGCGGCCAGCGCCTGCCAGGACAGCAGGCCGGGCAGGGTGAGCAGCCCCGCCAGGAACAGCGCCCCCGCCAGTGCGAGCAGCGCCACGGAGCGCCTGCTCCATGCGGCGCGCGCGGCAGGGGGCGGGGCGGAGGTGCGGCGCATGGCTGCGGCTGAGATGGGGCGCGCGGCGGCCAATGAAAGGTTGCGGCAAGCAACGGCGGTTGACGGGATGCGAGCCGCCTCCCTATACGTCCCCACCTTCGCCGGCTCTCCTGAGGGAGGCCGGCTTGTGCCGCATCGCTCCAGCCAGGAGCGGCGTGGCGCCGATCTCGATCAACGGAGTAGCGCGTCGTGAAGCGTACTTATCAGCCGTCCAAGCTCGTCCGGAAGCGCCGGCATGGTTTCCGCGCCCGCATGGAGACGGTGGGCGGCCGCAAGGTGCTGGCCAACCGCCGCGCCAAGGGCCGGAAGAAGCTTTCCGCCTGAGCCGCCGCGGGCTGCTTCGGAGAAGGGCATCGCCGTGGTCTCGCCGCCCCGCCTGAAGCGGCGGCGCGAATTCCTTCGCGCTGCCGGCAAGGGCAGCCGCACCGCCAGGCCGAGCTTCGTTCTGCAGGCCCTGCCGGGAACGGCGGGGCCGTTGCGCGTCGGCTTCACCGCAACGAAGAAGCTGGGCAACGCGGTGGTGCGCAACCGCGCGAAGCGGCGCCTGCGCGAAGCGGCCCGGCTTGTGCTGGGCGACAACGGGCCGGAAGGCTGGGACCTCGTCCTGATCGGGCGCGAGGGCACGGGATCGCGTGCCTTCCACCTGCTGCTGGCCGATCTGCGCGGGGCGCTGCGTCAGGCTGGCGTGCTGGCGCCATGAGCCGGCTGGCGGGCGGACGCTCCGTCAGCCCGGCCGCCTGGGTGCTGAAGGGCGCGGTCCGCACATACCAGCTCACGCTGCGGGGGGTCATCGGCAGCCATTGCCGCTTCCACCCGCACTGCAGCGCCTACGCGATCGAGGCGCTGGAGACCCATGGGGCGGCGCGCGGCAGCTGGCTGACCGCCGGCCGCATCCTGCGCTGCCATCCCTGGCACCCCGGCGGCTATGACCCGGTGCCCGTGGCTGCCAGCGAAAAAGAATCCTCGACGGAGCCCGAGCCGGCACCGTCTCCTTGCCCGCCGCGCGCGCGGGCCCACCAGAAGGCCTGACGGCACGGGATCCGATGGACCAGAAGCGACTCCTCGCTGCGATTGCACTCTCGATCGGCATCCTGCTGGCCTTCGACTTGTGGAAACGCGAGACCACCCCGCCGGCCGAGCCGCCGCCGCCCGCCGTGGCGCAGCAGGCGCCGACGCCGGCTGCCCCCGTGGCGCCGGGCGGCGCCGGCACGGCCGCCGCCGCCACCACCCCTGAGGCAGCCCGCCCGGCGGCGCAGCGCCTGAAGATCGAGAGCCCGCGCCTCTCCGGCAGCCTGCTGCTGCGCGGCGCCCGGCTCGATGACCTGGTGCTGAGGGACTACCACGAGACCACCTCGCCCAACTCGCCGCTGGTGCGCATGTTCGCCCCGCGCGACGAGGTGCAGCCCTACTTCACGCAGTGGGGCTGGTCGGCCGCGGATGGCCGCACGCGGGTGCCCGATGCCGAGACCGACTGGACCGTCAGCGGCGGCCCGCTGAGCCCCGACAACCCGGTGACGCTGTCCTGGGACAATGGCCAGGGGCAGACCTTCCAGGTCCTGCTCAGCCTCGACCGCAACTACATGTTCAAGTCCGAGCAGCGGGTCGTCAACAATGGCGGCGAGGCCGTGCAGGTGCTGCCCTGGGTGCGTGTGCGCCGCGAGGCGACGCCGCATGTCGCCGGCTACTACATCCTGCACGAAGGCTTTGTCGGCGTGCTGAACGGCCGCCTGCACGAGCAGACCTACAAGGCCGCCAAGGGCGAGGCGGAGGGCGAGGGCAAGAAGGGCGTTGCGCTGGAGCTGGACACCAATGGCGGCTGGGCCGGCTTCACCGACAAGTACTGGCTTTCCGCCATCGCGCCCGTCGATGCCGCGCAGCCGCTGCACGCCTCCTGGCGCCACTCCACCGAGGGTGGGCAGGACCGCTGGCAGGTGGACTTCGCCACCCCCGCGCCCCAGAGCGTGGCGCCCGGGGCGGCCAGCAGCCTCGCCACGCGCGTCTTCGCCGGGGCCAAGGAGGTGCACCTGCTGGACGCCTACCAGTCGAACCTCGGCATCACCGACTTCGACAAGGCGATCGACTTCGGCTGGTTCTACTTCCTGACCAAGCCCTTCTTCTACGCGCTGGACTTCCTGTTCCGCCTGTTCGGCAACTTCGGCATCGCCATCCTGGTGGCCACCGTGGTGCTGAAGGCGCTGTTCTTCCCGCTGGCCAGCAAGGCCTACAAGTCCATGGCGCGGATGAAGGCGCTGGCGCCGAAGATGCAGGAGATCCGCGAGCGCTATAAGGACGATCCGGCCAAGGCGCAGGCCGAGATGATGGCGCTGTACCGGACGGAGAAGGTGAACCCCGCCTCCGGCTGCCTGCCCATGCTGATCCAGATCCCGGTGTTCTTCGCTCTCTACAAGGTGCTGTTCGTCACCATCGAGATGCGGCACGCGCCCTTCTTCGGCTGGATCCATGACCTTTCGGCGCCCGACCCGACGAACCTGTTCACGCTGTTCGGCCTGATCCCCTGGGAGCCGCCGCACCTGCTGCACATGCCGATCTGGGCCATCATCATGGGCCTGACCATGTTCTTCCAGCAGCGCCTCAACCCGACGCCGCCGGACCCGGTGCAGGCCAAGATCTTCACCTTCATGCCGATCATCTTCACCTTCATGCTGGCCAGCTTCCCGGCCGGGCTGGTGATCTACTGGTCCTGGAACAACACGCTCTCGATCATCCAGCAGTCCTACATCATGCGGCATGACCGGGCGGCGCGGCGCGAGGAGCAGGCGCTGAAGAAGGCCGGCGCAAGGGCAAAGGGGTGAGCGGCGGGCTGCTGGAGGCGCGCACCGAGGAGGAGCGCGCCGCCCTGATCGAGCAGGGGCGCCTGCTGTTCGCGCGCCCCTGCCAGTTCTTCTTCGCCGCGCAGCGGCTCGACCAGCTTCCCGAGCCGCGCCTGCCGGAGATCGCCTTTTGCGGGCGCTCCAACGTCGGCAAGTCCTCGCTGGTGAACGCGCTGACCGGGCAGAACAGCCTGGCGCGCGTCTCCAACACGCCCGGACGGACCAAGCAGCTCAACTTCTTCGACCTCGGCGGCCGGCTGACGCTGGTGGACATGCCGGGCTACGGCTACGCTCAGGCCGCCAAGAGCGTGAAGGAGGACTGGCAGGGGCTGATGTTCAACTTCCTCCGCGGCCGGCCCAACCTGCGCCGCGTGGTGCTGCTGCTGGATGCCCGCATCGAGACCAAGGCCAGCGACCGGGCGGCGATGGACCTGCTGACGGAAGCGGCGGTGACCTTCCAGATCGTGCTGACCAAGGCGGACGACGCCAAGCCCTATTGGCTGGAGCAGCGGCAGCAGGAGGCGGCGGCGCTGGTGAAGAAGCACACCGCCGCCCACCCGCTGGTGATCACCACCAGCAGCGAGACGGGACTCGGCATTCCCGAGCTGCGCGCCGAGCTGGCCGCCCTGGCCGAGCCCTGAGGGCGGGGCCGCCCCCTCACGCGGGGACGGCCATCGACAGCGCGCTTCCCGCCGGCTCCGGGCGGCTGATCCGGTGCGCGCCCGGCGGCGGGCGCATGCGGCGGGCAGGGTGCCGGCGGCTGTGGCCGCGCCCGCGCTCCGATCGCCCCCCCCCCCCGCCCGCCCCCCCCCCCCGCGCCGCGCGGCCTCTTGACCCCCACGGTCGCGCCGCCTAGACGCGCCGACGCACCTCTAAGCGGGAAGGGATGTCCATGACCCAGGACGCGCGCAACCAGATGGAGATCCTTGCCGCCGCGCTCCCTTTCCTGAAGCGCTACGATGAGCAGATCGTCGTGGTGAAGTACGGCGGCCACGCCATGGGCGAGGAAGAGAGTGCGCTGCGCTTCGGGCGGGACATCGCGCTGCTGGAGCAGATGGGCGTGAACCCGGTGATCGTGCATGGCGGCGGGCCGCAGATCAACGCCATGCTGAAGCGGCTCAACGTGCAGTCCACCTTTGTCAACGGGCTGCGGGTGACCGACGCGCAGATGGTGGACGTGGTCGAGATGGTGCTTTCCGGCACCGTCAACAAGCAGGTGGCGGACTGCATCACCCGCGCCGGCGCCATCGCGGTCGGCATCTCGGGCAAGGACGGCCGCCTGATCCGGGCGAAGAAGCTCACCCGCACCTACCGCGACCCGGACAGCAACCTCGAGAAGGTGCTGGACCTCGGCTTCGTCGGCGAGCCCGAATACGTGGACCCGCAGGTGGTCGAGCTGCTGATCGCCGCCGACATCGTGCCGGTGATCGCCCCGGTGGGCGTCGGCGCCGACGGGCAGACCTACAACATCAACGCCGACACTGCGGCGGGCGCCATCGCAGGGGCGTTGAACGCCTCGCGGCTGCTGATGCTGACCGACGTGCCGGGCGTGCTGGACGCCGGCAGGACGCTGATCCCCGAGATGACGGTGGCCGAGGCCCGCGCCGGCATTGCCGAGGGCTGGATTTCGGGTGGCATGATCCCGAAGGTCGAGACCTGCATCTACGCCATCGAGCAGGGCGTGAAGGGCGCCGTCATCGTGGATGGGCGGGTGCCGCACGCCGTGCTGATCGAGCTGTTCACCAACGGCGGCGCCGGCACCCTGATCCGCCCCTGAGGCGAGAGCGGGGGCGGGGCCGGTGGGGGCGGGAAGGTGCCGTTGACACCGCCCCGCACCGCTCCGATACCGGCAGCACCGTTTTTCCTGCCGATCGGGACCGTTGCCATGGATCTTGCCGCCACCATCGAGGGCCTCTGGGCCCGCCGCGCCGAGCTTTCTCCCGCCACCAGGGGCGCCGACCGCGAGGCGATCGAGACGGCGCTGGAGAGGCTGGATTCCGGCAAGGCGCGCGTCGCGGAACCGGACGGGCAGGGTGGCTGGAAGGTCAACCAGTGGCTCAAGCAGGCGGTGCTGCTTTCCTTCCGCCTTGAGGACTCCGCGATCATCCCGACCGGCTTCGGCGCCTATGACAAGGTGCCGCTGAAGTTCGCCGGATGGGGCGAGAACCGCTTCAAGGACGCGGGCTTCCGTGCCGTTCCGGGCGCCGTGGTGCGGCGCTCCGCCTATATCGCGCCCGGCGTGGTGCTGATGCCGAGCTTCGTCAATCTCGGCGCCTATGTGGACGCCAACACCATGGTGGACACCTGGGCCACCATCGGCTCCTGCGCGCAGATCGGCAAGAACTGCCACATCTCAGGCGGCGCCGGCATCGGCGGCGTGCTGGAGCCGCTGCAGGCCAACCCGGTGGTGATCGGCGACAACTGCTTCATCGGCGCCCGCTCCGAGGTCGCCGAGGGGGTGATCGTGGGCGAGGGCAGCGTGCTCTCGATGGGTGTTTTCCTTGGCGCCTCGACCAAGATCATCGACCGCAGCACGGGCGAGATCTTCATCGGGCATGTGCCGCCCTATTCGGTGGTGGTGCCGGGCAGCCTGCCGGGCAGGCCGCTGCCGGACGGCACGCCGGGGCCGAGCCTCTATTGCGCGGTGATCGTTAAGCGGGTGGATGCCCGCACGCGCGAGAAGACCTCGATCAACGAACTGCTGCGCGACTGATCGGCATGGACCCTTTGCCCCTCCTGCAGGAGTTGATCCGCTGCCCCAGCGTCACCCCGGCCGAAGCCGGCGCGCTGGGCGTGCTGGAGGCGGCGCTGGTTCCGCTCGGCTTCACCTGCACCCGGCTGCGCTTCGGGCCGCCGGGCGAGGAGGTGGAGAACCTCTTCGCCCGGCGCGGCAGCCGCGGGCCGCATCTCTGCTTCGCCGGGCATACCGACGTGGTGCCGCCCGGCGACCTCGCCGGCTGGAGCGCCGATCCCTTCGGCGCCGAGGTCCGGGACGGGGTGGTTTACGGCCGTGGCGCGACCGACATGAAGGGCGGCATCGCCGCCTGGATCGCGGCCATCGCCAGCCTGCCGCGCGACCTGCCCGGCAGCCTCTCGCTGCTGATCACCGGCGACGAGGAAGGACCAGCCTTGGACGGCACCGTGAAGGTGCTGGACTGGATGGCAAGGAACGACCACCGGCCGGACATGTGCCTGGTCGGCGAACCCACCAGCAAGGCGGCGCTGGGCGACACCATCAAGATCGGCCGGCGCGGCAGCCTGAATGCCGAGATCACGCTGCATGGCATCCAGGGCCACAGCGCCTATCCGCAGCGGGCGGACAACCCGGTGCACCGGCTGGTGCGCGTGCTGCACCGGCTGACCGCCGAGCCGCTGGATGCCGGCACGCCCTGGTTCGAGCCTTCCACCCTGCAGGTGACCAGCTTCGATGTTGGCAACCCTGCCACCAACGTCATCCCCGGCACGGCGCGGGCGCGGCTGAACATCCGCTTCAACGACCTGCACTCCAGCCGTTCGCTGACGGCGCATCTGCGCGCCGCCCTGGAGGCAGAGGAAGCGCGCTACGACCTGGCCGTGTCCTGCTCGGGCGAGGCCTTCCTGACGGAGCCCGGCCCCTTCGTGGAGGCGCTGGTGGCGGCTACGCGCGCCGCCACGGGCAGGGAGCCCAGCCTCGACACCGGGGGGGGCACCTCCGACGCCCGCTTCGTGGCACAGCACTGCCCGGTTGCGGAGTTGGGCGCCGTCGGCGCCACCATGCACAAGGCGGATGAATCCACTCCTGTCGCGGAACTGCGGGCGCTCGCCGCGCTTTATGCGCGGGTGATCGAGGCCCTTCTGGCACAGGAGGCACGCGCCTGACCGCCGTTCAGACGCTCGCGGAGCTTCTCATCGGCCTGCGGGGCATCCTGCTGCTGGCGCGCGGCCGCGCCGAGGGAACGGCCCTGCTGCCGGCGACCCTGGAGGGAGCGGGCCGCTCCTTCTGGGTGGCGGTGCTCTGCTTGCCGATCTTTCTGGTGCTCGACGCTTCCTTCGCCGCCAGCCCACGCGCGGCGGCGGCCGAGCTGACGGGATATGTCACGGGCTGGGCTGCCTACGCACTGGCGACCCTGCCGGTCTGCCGCTCGATCGGTCGCGAGATGCACTGGCCGCGGCTGGTGGCGGCCTGGAACTGGACCAATCTCCTCCAGTACCTGATCATGCTGGTCATCGCCGTGGTCTCCGCCTTGCCGTCGCCGGGCTGGCTGCGGGAGGTGGTCACCGTCAGCGGCATCGGCTACGCGCTCTGGCTGCAGTGGTTCGCGGCCCGGAGCACGTTGCGGGTGAGCAGCCTTGCGGCGGCTGGTTTCGTTGTGCTGGACCTCACGGTGACCGTCCTGATTTCCGGGGCGGTGACCGACCTTTCGCGGGGTTGAGCGGCGTGCGGGCGAGGCTCAGGGCGCGGGGGAGGAGCGGGCAGCGGCTTCGCCGAGGCGCGCCGGTCGGAGCAGCACCTTTCCATGCCGGCCTGATGACGCGCCACGCCTGGCAAGCCGTTCCAGCCACTTCCCGCGGTGGTTGATTCCGACCTCCCAAAATTTATTCTGGGGTGTGGCCGGTACGCATCGCATTAACGAATGTGCTATTAAACTGCCGCGTCGGACGCGCTAGTTTGACCGAATAAGCGTTGTGCGCCTCGACACATGATCCGAATGATGTGGTGGGCGTGACGGATGGGACATGCGAAACGCTGCTGCGGAAAGGGTATTCCGACAGTGGGCAGAGGGAAGGCGATGTCCTGCCATGCTGCGGGGAGCATGGCCGCGGGGCTCTGCCGGCTCGGGTGTGGGCCTTTCGCCGCGCCAAGCCGCGGATGAGTGGCCTTCAGCCTGAAGAGAGCCCGGCGGCATGAGCGCACGCATCCTTGTTGTCGATGACATCGCGGCCAATCTGCGTCTCCTGGAAGCAAGGTTGAACGCCGAATACTACGATGTCGCCCTGGCCTCCTCGGGCCCGGAGGCGTTGCGCTGCGCCGAGGAATGGCTGCCCGACATCATCCTGCTGGACGTGATGATGCCGGGCATGGACGGCTACGAGGTCTGCAGGCGGCTCAAGGCCAATCCCGAGACGGCCCATATTCCCGTGGTGATGGTGACCGCCCTGGTGGACCCCGCCGAGCGCGTGCGGGGGCTCGAAGCCGGCGCGGATGACTTCCTGTCCAAGCCGGTGGACCATCTCACCCTGTTCGCGCGGCTGCGCGCGCTGCAGCGCATGAAGCAGGTGCTCGACGCCTTCCGGTTGCGCGCCGAGACGGCGCAGGACCTTGGGGTGGTTCCCCAGACCCCGCCCTCCGAAAGCCTCAGCGGCGCCGTAGTGCTGCTGGCGACCGAGGACATCAACGAGGCGGAGTTGCTGGGCAGCGTGCTTGCCGCCGAGGGCGTGATGCTGCGCGTCACCTCCAGCGATGCCGAGGCCTGGGCGGAGCTGAGCCGCGGCCAGCATGACGTGGCGCTGCTGAGCCTCTCCCTGCAAGGCGGCGATGGCCTGCGCCTGACCTCGCGGCTGCGTGCTCAGGCCGCCACCCGCGACCTGCCGCTGATTCTGATCGCCGATGCCGACCAGCGCGCGCAGGTCCTGCGCGGGTTCGACCTCGGCGCCAGTGACCATGTTCTGCGCCCGACCGACGCCAACGAGCTGCGCGCGCGGTTGCGCAACCAGGTGCGGCGGAAGCGCTACCAGGAGCGCCTGCGGGCGGATCTGGACCGGTCGCTGGAGATGGCGGTCACCGACAGCCTGACCGGCCTGCGCAACCGCCGCTACGTGACGCGCCACCTGGAAGGGCTCCTGCGGGCAGGGCAGGTGGCGCTGCTCCTGCTGGACGTGGACCGCTTCAAGACCGTCAACGACACGCATGGCCACGCGGTGGGCGACCTGGTGCTCAGCGAGGTGGCGAGCCGCCTGAAGGAACATCTGCGCAGCGTGGACGTGGCGGCCCGGTTCGGTGGCGAGGAGTTTGTCGTCGCCATGGGCGGCGCCAACGAGGAGGAGGCCCTGCAGGTGGCGGAGCGGCTAAGGGCCACCGTGGCCGAGCGCCCGGTGCCGACCGGCCAGGGCGGCCAGCTGCACGTCACCACCAGCATCGGCGTTGCCCTGGCACGCAGCGGGGAGGGCCTCTCGACGCTGCTGCGCGCCGCCGATGCCGCCCTCTACCGCGCGAAGGCGAATGGCCGGAACCGCGTGGAGATCGCGGGGATCGAGGACTGGAAGCGGCGCCCCGTCGACGTGGCGTGACGGCGGATGCGAAAGGGGGCCGCATCTCGCCGAGATGCGGCCCCCTTCGCCGTTCCGTGCCGGAAGGCCGGCTTACTTGATCTTGGATTCGCGGAAGGCGACGTGCTTCCGGGCAACCGGATCGTACTTGCGCATCTCCAGCTTGCCTGTGGTGTTGCGCGTGTTCTTCTTGGTCACATAGAAGTAACCGGTGTCAGCGGTGCTGACGAGCTTGATCAGAATGGTGTTCGACTTGGCCATGACGTTGTTCCGTGTGCACCAGCTGGCACCTTAAGCCGGGCAGCACGAAGCCGCGCACCCGGGTGCGACGCGAGAGGTGCAACCTAGTGGACCCGGCGCTCCAGTCAAGTCCAACCTGCGGCGAAGCCACAGCTTTCAGGGAGTCAGCGCCGCCGCGTAGGCGTTGGGATTGTTGATCAGGTACTGCGCCACCTCCTGATCCAGCGCCCGCCCCTCGGCCGGAGGGCAGGCGGTGCGGAGGGCGGCCACCTCGCTCGCCGGCACCGGTGCGCGCGCCTGGCGAAGGCGGGCCAGCACCGGGCCCATCGGCGCGATGCCTTCGCCGAGCCGCTGCAGCTCGGCGCGGGTCGCCTCCAGCCCGAGGCTGGTGCAGACCTCGGGGATCACGCCAAGCCCCTGCACCGGCCACCCGCGCGGCGCCAGCACGCGCGACCAGGAGATCAGCACCTCCGCGCCGTTCGGCAGGGGGATGACGATCTGGATGAGCCCCTTGCCCAGGGTGGCGCTGCCGACCACCACGGCGCGCCCCTGATCCGAAAGCGCGGCCGCGGCAATCTCGGCCGCCGATGCGGTGCGGCCGTCCACCAGCACCACCACGGGGCGCCCCTGTGCGAGGTCGCTGCCCTCGGCACGCCAGATACGCTGCGCATCGGGGTGCCGCCCGGCGCTCTGCGCCACCACGCCGCGGGTAAGGAAGGCATCGGCGACGCCCATGGCCTGCATCAGCAGGCCGCCACGGTTGCCGCGCAGATCCAGGACCACCCCACGGGAGGGGGAGCCGAGGGCCGTGCTGGCGTTCAGCGCGTCGGCCAGCTGGCTGGTGGTGGTGGCGGAAAACAGGCTCAGCCGCAGCCAGAGGATGTTGTCCTGCATCTCGGCGCGCAGGCCAGGGAGCGCCTGGCTGAGGCGGCGCAGGACGACGGAGAACCGCTGCCGGCCACGCTGCACCTCCAGTTGCACATCCGTGTCGGCCGGGCCTTCCAGCAGTTCCGCCGCCTCCACCAGCCGCCGGGCGGTGACCGGAATGCCGTCGATGGACAGCAGGACGTCGCCCTCGCGCAGGCCGGCCCGGCTCGCGACGCTTTCCGGCACCAGCGCCACGACCACGACGCTGTTGCGGCCGCCGGCGGCGATGCGCAGGCCGAGCCCGCTCTGCCCGATGCGCCGCTGCCGGGCCTGCCACGCCTCGTCGGCGGTGATGTAGCGGCTGTAGGGGTCCAGGTGGTTGAACACCTCGTCGAAGCCGGCCTGCAGCATGCGCTCGGCGCCGGCCGCGCGCAGAAGGGGCGAGGCCGCCCAGGCAGCCGCGTAGAACTGCGCCAGGCTTTCCGCCAGCGCTTCCGCGGCGGGGGGCGGGCGCAGGGCGCGGCGGGGCGCCAGCGCGGCCTGCGCGAGGCCGGGGGCCGGCTGCACCGCCAGCGGCCGCGCGCCCAGGCTCAGGGACAGAAAGCCTTCCTCGACCTGCGCGGAAAGCTGCGAGTCCACCGCACCGAGGCCGCGCAGCGACCATAATGCCAGCTCGGCCGGTGCCGCTTCCTCCAGGTGCCGCTCGATGATGGCGCTGAAGGCCTCCTGCAGGACAGCGCGCACCTGCGGCCGGGAGAAGCCGGCCTCCGGCTGGGCGAGCGCCGCAACAGGCTGGGCAAGCGCGAGAAGGAAGGCGCCCAGCACCAGCCGCGCCAGGTTCGCCACGGAGGGCTGGGAAGCGAGGCGCCTCAGCGTGGCGTGCCTCGCGGGCCCCGGGAGGTGGAGGCGCCGGCAAGGTGGCGGAGGCGGGCGCGGCGGCCGCCGGCGACGGGCGGGTTGCCTTGCAGGAGGTGGAACAGCATGCCGCCGGTCAGCGGCACGACCTCGGCCAGCCGCACCTCCACCGCCTGGCCCAGCACGAAACACAGGCGCGTAAATCGGCCGGAAAGCCGATGGGCGGCTTCCTCGTGAGTCCATTGATCGTCCGGCAGGGAGGCCAGGGGCACGAGTCCGCTCGCGCCATTCGATGCAACCGTGACGAACAGACCGAAGCGTGTCACGCCCGAAATGCGCGCATCGAACATGCCGCCGACGCGGGACGCCATGTGGCGGGCCAAATAGCGCTCGACGGCCTCGCGCTCGGCGGCGGCGGCGCGGCGCTCGGTGCGGGTGATGTGCTCGGCGGTATCAGGCAGGCGCTCCGCCTCGTCCTCCTGGAGGGCGTCGGCCTTTCCGAGCCCAAGGCCACGGATCAGCGCGCGGTGCACCACCAGGTCGGCATAGCGGCGGATCGGGCTGGTGAAGTGCGCGTAGCGCGGCAGGGCGAGGCCGAAATGGCCGATATTCTCCGGGCTGTAGGCGGCCTGGGACTGGGCGCGCAGCACCGCCTCGTGCACCAGCCGTTCCTCGGGCCGCCCCTGCACGTGTTCCAGGACCCGGGCGAAGTCGCGCGGGCGCAACTCGCCGGCGGCGGGGAGGTCCAGCTCCATCGAATCGAGGAACTGCCGCAAGGCTTCCAGCTTCTCATCCGAGGGGCGGTCGTGAACGCGGAAGAGGAGGGGCTGGCGCCGGTGCTCCAGCTCCTCGGCGGCGCAGACATTCGCCGCCACCATGAACTCCTCGATCAGCCGGTGGGCCTCGAGCTTCAGGCGCGGGACGACGTCGCGGACCTCGCCTTGCTCGTCCATCAGCACGCGGCGCTCCGGCAGGTCGAGGTCCAGCGTGCCACGCCGTTCACGGGCGGCCAGCAGGCAGCGGAAGGCGGCGAAGAGATGGGCGACCTGCTGCGGGGGAACGAGACCGCCAGCCTTGCCCATTTCCGCGTCCCCCTGGACGGCCCCCTGAGCGTCCCCCTGAGCGTCCCCCTGGGCGTCCCCCTGGGCGGCCACTGGGGCAGCTTCTTGGGCGGTTTGCAGCTGTTCGTAGGTCAGCCGCGCGGCGGAACGCATCAGGCCGCGGCCGAAACGGTGGCCGGCCTTATGGCCCTGGCCGTCGAAGCGCATCTCGACAAAGAGGCAGCCGCGATTCTCGCCGGGACGCAGGCTGCACAGCCCGTTGGAAAGCGCCTCGGGCAGCATCGGCACCACCCGGTCGGGGAAGTAGACGCTGTTGCCGCGCCGGCCGGCCTCCTGGTCCAGCGCGCTGCCGGGGCGGACGTAATGCGCCACGTCGGCGATGGCGACCAGCACCCGCCAGCCCTCGCCGAGCGGCTCGGCCCAGACGGCGTCGTCGAAGTCGCGCGCATCCTCGCCGTCGATGGTGACGAGGGGGATTTCACGCAGGTCCTCGCGCCCCTGGAGCGCGACAGGCCGAGCGGTTTCGGCCTCCCGCACCGCCTCGGCGGGAAAGTGGTCGGGGATGCGATGGGCGTGGATGCAGAGCACCGAAACGGCGCGCGGGGCATCCATCCGGCCCAGCCGCTCGACGACGCGCGCCGGGCGCAGGCCCAGCGCGCGGCCGGGCAGCGGCTCGGCGAGGACCAGCTCGCCCTCCTCGGCGCCGCCGTCCTCGCCGGCGGGGACGGTCCAGTCGGCCTTCTCGCGCTTGCTGGTCGGCAGCAGCCGGTCGCCCTGAAGGACACCGAGGATGCGCGCGGGGCCACCGCTGCCGAGGCGCTTGAAGGTGCGACCCTCGTACTTGCCCGGTCCGATCGGGCGCAGCCGGGCCAGCACGCGCTCGCCATAGGCCAGGGCGGGCTGCCCAGGCCGCTCGGGCCGCATATAGACCAGCGGCGGGCGCCCGGGGCCTTCCCAGCCGACCGGGCGGGCGAGGGGGTCGCCGTCGGGATCGGTGCCGGACACCTCGACCACCGCCATTTCCGGCAGCTTGCCGCTTTCCCGCACTCGTCGCCCGCCGGCACGCTGCAGGGCGCCTTCGTGCTCCAGCTCCTTCAGCAAGGCGCGCAGGGCGGGGCGCTGATCGGCGGTCAGGCCGAAATGGCGGGAGATCTCGCTCTTGCCCACCCGGGCGGGCGCCTCCCGCAGGAAGCGGCGCAGCGCCTCGCGGCTGGGCATGGCGGCGGGGGCGGGCGAGACATCCTCTGGCCCCCTCGCGCCCGGATCGTCAGGGCGCTCCGCCATGGGTCAGGCTTTGACCTTGACCGGGCTGCGCGCCGGCTTCGTCGCCGCGGTGGCCTTGCCCGCCGCCTTGGTGGCGGTGGCCTTGCGCCCCGCCGGCTTCTTGGCGGCGGCCTTCTTCACCGGCTTGGCCTCGCTGTCACTGGCTTCCGCAGCGGCGGCCTTGCGGGGCGCGGGCTTCTTCGCCCCCTTCTTGGCGCCAAGCGGCGGCAGCTTCTTGCCCTTTTCGGCGAGGAGGGCCACCGCCTGGTCCAGCGTGATGTCCTCCATCGGCAGGTTGCGCGGCAGGCTGGCGACCATGCCGGCATGCTGCGCATAGGGGCCGAAGCGGCCGCGCTTGATCTCCACCGGCTCGCCGTCCTTCGGGTGCGGGCCGAGCGCGCGCACCTTGGCCTTGGCGTCCGCCAGCAGCGCCACGGCGCGGTTGATGCCGATGGAGAGCACGTCGTCGTCGCGGTCGAGCGACTTGTAGATGCTGCCCATCTTCACGTAGGGCCCGAAGCGGCCGATGGCGGCGCTGATCTCCTCGCCCGTTTCCGGATGCACGCCGACGATGCGGGGCAGGGCGAGCAGCGCCAGTGCCCGCTCCAGCGTGAGGGAATCGGGGTCCATGCCGCGCGCCAGGCTGGCGCGCTTTGGCTTGATGGCCTTGCCCTTGGCGTCGGTCTCGCCCTCGCCGAGCTGGACATAGAGCCCGTAGGGACCGCGCCGCAGCGTGATCGGCGCGCCGGTGACGGGGTCGGTGCCCAGCTCCTTGATGCCGCCGGCCAGCGCCGCGTCGGCCTCGCCCTCGCCGGCGACCGAGAGCGGGCGGGTGTGGCGGCATCCCGGGTAGTTGGAGCAGCCGATGAAGGCGCCGTTGCGCCCGAGGCGGAGGCCGAGCCGCCCGGTGCCGCAGGCCGGGCAGGCACGCGGGTCGCCGCCCTCGGCGGATTGCGGGAAGAAGTGCGGGCCGAGCTCCTCGTCCAGCGCGTCGATGACCTCGCTGATGGTGAGGTCCTTGGTGGCGTCCACGGCGGCGTTGAAGTCCTGCCAGAAGTCGCGCATCACCGCGCGCCACTCGGCGCGGCCGCCGGAGATGTCGTCGAGCTGCTCCTCCAGCGCCGCGGTGAAGCCGGTGTCCACGTAGCGCTCGAAGAAGTTCACCAGGAAGGCGGTGACCAGCCGGCCGCGGTCCTCCGGCATGAAGCGGCGCTTCTCCAGCTTCACGTAGTCGCGGTCCTGCAAGGTCTGCAGGATGGAGGCGTAGGTGGAGGGGCGGCCGATGCCCAGCTCCTCCATCTTCTTCACCAGCGAGGCCTCGGAATAGCGCGGCGGGGGCTGGGTGAAGTGCTGGTCGGCCTGGGCGGCGGTCAGCTTCGCCGGGTCCTTCTCGCGCATCGGAGGCAGGATGCGGCTGTCCTCGTCCTCGGCGCCGGCGGCGTCGTCCACGTCCTCGCGGTAGAGCTTCAGGAAGCCGTCGAAGGCAACCACGCTGCCGGTGGCGCGCAGGCGCACCTTGCCGCTGGCGTCGGCGAGGTCCACCGCCGTCTGGTCCAGCTCGGCGGAGGCCATCTGGCTGGCGACGGCGCGCTTCCAGACCAGTTCGTAGAGCCGGCGCTGCTCCGGGTTGAGGAAGCGGGCCACCTGCTCCGGCGTGCGCGTCACCTCGGTTGGGCGAATCGCCTCGTGCGCCTCCTGGGCGTTCTTGGCCTTGGAGGAATACTCGCGCGGCGCGGCGGGGATGTAGTCCGGGCCGAAGGCGTCCTTCACATGGTCGCGGATGGCGAACATCGCCTCCCGCGCCATCTGCACGCCGTCGGTCCGCATGTAGGTGATCAGGCCGACCGTCTCGCCCTGGATCTCCACGCCCTCGTAGAGCTGCTGGGCCAGCCGCATGGTCTGCTGCGCGCCGAAGCCGAGCTTGCGCGAGCTTTCCTGCTGCAGCGTCGAGGTGGTGAAGGGGGCCGGCGGGTTGCGGCGGACGCGCTTCTTCTCGATGCCGGCGACGGTGAAGGCGCCCGCCTCGACGGCGGCCTTGGCGCGCATGGCGCCGGCCTCGTCGCGCAGGTCGAACTGCTCCAGCCGCCTGCCGTCCAAATGCGTCAGGCGGGCGGTGAAGGGGGCCCCGAGCGCGGTCAGGAAGCGGCCCTCGACGGTCCAGTACTCGCGCGCCCGGAAGGCCTCGATCTCGGCCTCCCGCTCGCAGATCAGGCGCAGCGCGACGGACTGCACGCGGCCGGCCGAGCGGCTGCCCGGCAGCTTGCGCCAGAGCACGGGGGAGAGGGTGAAGCCCACCAGGTAGTCCAGCGCGCGGCGGGCCAGGTAGGCCTCGATCAGCGGCGTGTCGAGCTCGCGCGGGTGCTCCAGCGCGTACTGCACGGCGCGCTTGGTGATCTCGTTGAAGGTGATGCGGTGGACCTGCACGCCCTTCAGCGCGCCCTTCTCCCGCAGCATCTGCTGGACGTGCCAGGAGATCGCCTCGCCCTCGCGGTCGGGGTCGGTGGCGAGGTAGAGGTTGCGCGCGCCCTTCACCGCCTTGGCGATGGCGGCCACCTGCTTCTCGCCCCGGTCCTCGGAGGACCAGTCCATGGCGAAATCCTCGTCCGGCCGGACGCTGCCGTCCTTGGCCGGCAGGTCGCGCACGTGCCCGAAGCTGGCGAGGACGGTGAAGTCCTTGCCCAGGTACTTGTTGATGGTCTTCGCCTTGGCCGGCGATTCGACGACGACGACGTCGGTCATGGCGGGTGTCGTGCGCTCTCTCATGGCCGACTGGCGGTGGCGCCGCTTCGGCGGTGACTACCGTAATCCACTGCGGACTACGCGATTGCCCGGCAGGGTTTCTACCCGCCCATCCAGTTCAAGTTCCAGCAGGGCAGCCTGTACCGCAGCGGACGAGAGGTGGCAGGCCCGCACAAGCTCGTCAACCGTGACCGGCGAAGATCCTATCAGATCAAGGAGTTGATCAGCGGCTTGCGGGAGGGTCCCCAGAGGGGCAAGGGCGGCTGGCATGGGCCCGGGCGCGGCGCGCCGGACCGGCGGCGCCACGCGGGGTGCCGTGGGCAGGTGCTCCAGTACGTCGGCGGCGCGCTCGGTCAGGTGGGCGCCTTGGCGCAGCAGGTCGTTGGAGCCGGCGCAGCGGGGGTCCAGCGGGCTGCCGGGCACGGCGAAGACCTCGCGCCCGGCCTCCAGGGCCAGGTTCGCCGTCATCAGCGTGCCGGAGCGGAGCGCCGCCTCCACCACCACGACGCCCAGGCTCAGCCCGGCGATGATTCGGTTGCGGCGGGGAAAATGCCGGGCGATGGGCGCGGTGCCGAGCGGCGCCTCGGCCACCACGGCGCCGCGCTCGGCGATGACGGATTGCAGTTCCGTGTGCTCCGGCGGATAGGCGCGGTCGAGCCCGCCAGGGATCACCGCCACCGTGGGGCCGATCCGCAGCGCGCCGAGATGGGCGGCGCCGTCGATGCCGCGCGCCAGGCCGGAGGTGACCACGAGGCCGGCGGCGGCGAGCGATTCGGCCAGCTCGCCAGCGAGGCGCCGACCCAGGGTGGAGGCATTGCGCGCGCCGACCACGGCAGCCTGCCGCGCCAGCAGCAGGCCAGCGTCGCCGATGACGGCAAGGGCGATCGGCGGATCGTCGAGCAGCGCCAGCAGGGGCGGGTATCCCTCCTCGCCCCAGAACAGGAAACGGCCGCCCATGCCGTCCACCTCCTCCATCTCCCGCGCGACGACGGCGGCGGCGGCGGGCGGACGGAAGGGCATGGCGCGCCGTGCCGAGAGCGCCGGCAACGCCTCGAGCGCCGCCTCGGCCGTGCGGCAGCGCTCCAGCAGGCGGCGGAAGGTCATCGGGCCGATGCCGTCCGTCCGCGCCAGCCGCAGCCGCGCCAGCGCCTCCGCGGGCGTCACGTCTTGCGGCCGATCCGCGGCTCGGTGCCGGCAATCAGGCGACGGATGTTGTCGCGGTGGCGCAGGATGATGAGCAGCGCCAGGACCAGGGCGAAGCCGGCGAGGGCAAGGTCTCCCGCCAGCAGGGCGATGACCGGGGCAGCGCAGCAGGCGGTGAGCGCCGCCGCCGAGGAAATGCGGGTGAGCTTCGCCATGGCCAGCCAGATCAGGGCGCAGATCAGCCCCAGCCACCACGCGGCGGCGAGCAGCACGCCGGCGCCGGTGGCGACGCCCTTGCCGCCCTTGAAGCCCAGCCAGACCGGGAAGACATGCCCGGCCATGGCGCCGATGCCGGCCACGAAGCCGGCCTCCCGGCCCCAGAAAGCGGCGACGGCCAGCACCGGCACGACGCCCTTCAGCACGTCCAGCAGCAGGGTGGCGGCGGCCACCTTCCGGTTGCCGGTGCGCAGCACGTTGGTGGCGCCGATATTGCCGCTGCCGACCTTGCGGATGTCGCCGAGACCGGCGGCGCGGGTCAGCAGCAGGCCGTAGGGCACCGAGCCGGAGAGGTAGCCGAGCAGCGCGGCCAGGACCAGCGGCATCATCCGAAGACCCGCCGACCCGCCTTCCAGGTGCCGAGCACGCGGCCCTCCAGGGCGCGGCCGTCGAAGGGGGAGTTCTGCGCCTTGCCCGGCAGCCTTCCGGCCTCGACCTTCCAGGCGCGCTCCGGGTCGAACAGCAGCAGGTCGGCCGGGGCGCCGCGCGCGAGGCGGCCGGCCTCCAGGCCGAGCAGCTTCGCCGGGCGGCAGGTCAGCAGGGCGAGGGCATCGGGAAGGGCGAGGTCCTCGCCATGCACCCGCGCCAGGGTGATGCCGAGCAGCGTGGCCAGCCCGGTGCCGCCGGCCGAGGCCTGGGCGAAGGGGAGGCGCTTGTCGTCGGGGTCGGCGGGCTGATGATCGGAAGCGATGGCGTCCACCGTGCCGTCGGCCAGGGCGGCGACCACGGCCAGGCGGTCGGCGTCGCGCCGCAGCGGCGGCGAGAGCTTGGCATAGGTGCGGAAGTCGCCGATCGCCGTCTCGTTCAGGTCGAAATAGGGCGGCGCGGTGTCGCAGGTGACGGCCAGCCCCTCGGCCTTGGCGGCGCGGATCAGGTCCAGTGCGGCGGCGGTGGAGACATGGGCGAAGTGGACATGGCCGCGCGTCAGGCGGGCCAGGGCGATGTCGCGCGCCACCATCATCGCCTCGGCGGCGGGCGGGATGCCGGGCAGGCCGAGCCGGGTGGCCAGCTCGCCCTCGGTGGCGGCGCCGCCACGGGCGAGCGAGGGTTCCTCCGGGTGCTGCACCACGAAGGTGCCGAAGGCGCGGGCGTAGGAAAGCGCCAGCCGCATGGTGCGGGCCTCGGCGATGGCCCGGCTGCCGTCGCTGAAGGCGATGGCGCCGGCCTCGCGCAGCAGGCCGAACTCGGAGATCTCCTTGCCGGCGCAGCCCTTGGTGGCGGCGCCGTAGGGCAGGATGGAGAGGCTGCCGGTGGCCTCGCCGCGCCGCAGGACGAACTGCAGCAGGGCGGGGTCGTCCAGCGCCGGCTGGGTGTCGGGCAGGGCGCAGAGGGTGGTGATGCCGCCGGCCGCCGCCGCCACCGCCGCGCTCTCGATGGTTTCGCGGTATTCCGCGCCAGGCTCGCCGAGGGCGGCGCGCAGATCGATCAGGCCGGGAGCAAGCACGGCGCCGCCGCACTCCACCACCTCGGCGCCCTCGGGGATGCCGAGCGCGCCGCCATGGTCCGCGATGAGGCCGCGGCTGACCAGCAGGCTGCCCGGCGCGTCCAGACCCGCCCCGGGGTCGAGCAGGCGGGCATTGACGAAGATGGTGTCGCGCATGGGGGTCATCACAGCCGGGCGTTCCGCCTGGTGTTGCGGGAAAGGGTGTCGAGCACCGCCATGCGGACGGCGACGCCCATTTCCACCTGTTCGCCGATCACGCTGCGGGTCGGGTCGTCGGCGACCGCGCTGTCGATCTCGACGCCGCGGTTCATCGGGCCGGGATGCATGACGATGGCGTCCGGCTTCGCCTGGGCGAGCTTGGCCGCGTCCAGCCCGTAGAAGCGGAAGTACTCGCGGGCGGAGGGCACCAGGCCGCCGGCCATGCGCTCCTTCTGCAGCCGCAGCATCATCACCACGTCGGCACCGGCCAGGCCGCCCTTCATGTCGTGGAACACCTCGACGCCCAGGCGCTCGACTTCGGCGGGGAGCAGCGCCGGCGGCCCGACCACGCGGACGCGGCAGTTCATGGTGGTCAGCAGGTGGATGTTGCTGCGGGCCACGCGGCTGTGCAGCACGTCGCCGCAGATGGCGACGGTGAGGTTCTCCAGCTGGCCCTTGTGGCGGCGGATGGTCAGCGCGTCGAGCAGCGCCTGGGTCGGGTGCTCGTGCGTGCCGTCGCCGGCGTTGATGACGGCCGCGTCCACCTTCTGGCTCAGCAGGGCGGGGGCGCCGGACTGGGCGTGGCGCACCACCAGCAGGTCGCAATGCATGGCGTTGAGGGTGGAGGCGGTGTCGAGCAGCGTCTCGCCCTTGTTCACGCTGCTGGTCGAGACGGACATGTTGATCACGTCCGCGCCCAGCCGCTTGCCGGCCAGCTCGAAGCTGGTGCGGGTGCGGGTGCTGTCCTCGAAGAAGAGGTTGATCAGCGTCTGGCCCTTCAGCAGGTCCCGCTGCGTCTTGCCGCTGCGGTTCAGCAGGGCATAGGACTCGGCCAGATCCAGCAGATCGGCGATGTAGGGCGGCTCCAGGCCCTGCAGGGCAAGGAGGTGCCGGTGAGGATAAGGGAGCATCGAGGACCAGTCCGGCTAGAGGCGGGGGACCATAACCACCCTCGCGCCCGGCCGGAAGGGGCGCATGGCCGGGGTCAGGAGCGGGGGGGCGCGGTGGCGTCCAGCGCGGCCTGGAGCATGTAGGCGGCGGCGGCGGCGTCCACCGCCCTGGCGCGCTTGCTGCGGGTCAGGTCCGCCTCCTCGATCATCATGCGGTTCACCGCCGAGGAGGAAAGGCGTTCGTCCCACAGCGCGGCCGGCAGTTCGGTGGCGTTGGAAAGGGCAGTGGCCCAGTCCTTCGCCGCCTGGGCGGCCGGGCCGAAGCTGCCGTCCAGCCCCAGCGGCAGCCCGACCACCAGCCCGGCGGCGCCCTCCTTGCGCGCGATGGCGGCGATCTCGGCGGCATTGGCGGCCAGCTTCGCGCGCGGCACGCCGCGATAGGGGCTGGCCAGCATCAGGGAGACGTCGGTCAGCGCGACGCCGATGATCCGCTTGCCGGGATCGAGGCCAATCAGCCTTTGACCCCGTGGCAGGGCGGCGCGAAGCTCGGTCAGGTTGATGATGGGCATGGCGGTGTTTATGGTCCGCCTCCGTTTGCGCGCAAACCTGACCTTTCACTCTCCGGAAGAAAAAAGAAATGTCGCTCGACACCGCCACTGTCCGGCGCGTCGCCTCGCTGGCCCGCATCAGGGTCGAGGAGAGCGAGCTGCCACGCCTTGAGGCCGAGCTGAACGGAATCCTGGGCTGGATCGAGCAATTGCAGGCCGTGGATACCTCCAGCGTCGAGCCGATGGCCGGCGGCGGCAACCAGGCCCTGCGGATGCGCGAGGACCGCGTGACCGATGGCGACATGCAGGAGAAGGTGCTGGCCAACGCGCCCGACCGCGCCGGCGCCTTCTTCGCCGTGCCCAAGGTGGTGGAGTGACACCATGACTGCTCCGACTGACTTCACCCTGGCCGGCGCACGCGCCGCGCTGGCCCGGCGCGAGATCAGCGCCGCCGAGCTGACGCGCGCGCATCTGGCCGCCATCGAGGCGCTGAACCCGCGGCTCAACGCCTACATTTCCGCCACGCCCGAACTGGCGCTGGCCCAGGCCGAGGCGGCCGATGCCGCGCTGGCGCGGGGGGAAGGCCGCGCGCTCACCGGCATCCCGCTGGCGATCAAGGACCTGTTCTGCACCGCCGGCACCCGCACCACGGCGGGCAGCCGCATCCTCGGCAACTTCGTGCCGCCCTATGAGAGCACCGTCTCCGGCAACCTGCTGCGGGACGGCGCGGTGTTCCTGGGCAAGGCGAACCTCGACGAGTTCGCCATGGGCTCCTCCAACACCACCTCGGCCTTCGGGCCGGTGGAGAACCCGTGGAAGCGGGAAGGTGAGGCGGAAACCTTCCTGGTGCCCGGCGGCTCCTCCGGCGGCTCGGCGGCGGCGGTGGCGGCGCGGCTGGCACTCGGCGCCACGGCGACCGATACCGGCGGCTCCATCCGCCAGCCGGCGGCCTTCTGCGGCATCGCCGGCATCAAGCCGACCTATGGGCGGTGCTCGCGCTTCGGCATCGTGGCCTTCGCCTCCTCGCTCGACCAGGCGGGGCCGGTGGCGCGCACCGTCGAGGACTGCGCCATCCTGCTGGGCTCCATGGCCGGCTTCGACCCGAAGGATTCCACCAGCGCCGACATCGCGGTGCCGGACTTCGCCGCCGCCTGCGCCCGCGGGGTGAAGGGGCTGCGCATCGGCATCCCGCGCGAGTACCGGCTGGACGGGCTGCCGGCCGAGATCGCCGCGCTCTGGGAGCAGGGCATGGCCTGGCTGAAGGCCGAGGGCGCCGAGTTGGTGGAGATCAGCCTGCCGCATACGAAATACGCCCTGCCGACCTACTATATCGTCGCCCCGGCGGAGGCCTCCTCCAACCTCGCCCGCTATGACGGCGTGCGCTTCGGGCTGCGCGAGAACGGCGAGGACCTGAAGGACCTCTACGAACGCACCCGCGCCGCCGGCTTCGGCGAGGAGGTGCGGCGGCGCATCCTGATCGGCACCTATGTGCTGAGCGCCGGCTACTACGACGCCTACTACCTCAAGGCGCAGCAGGTGCGGGCGCTGATCAAGCGCGACTTCGACCAGGCCTGGGAGAAGGTGGACGCCATCCTGACGCCGGCCACGCCCTCGGCCGCCTTCGGTCGGGACGAGAAGCAGGACGATCCGGTGGCGATGTACCTGAACGACGTCTTCACGGTGACGGCGAACCTCGCCGGCATTCCGGGCCTCGCCGTGCCGGCGGGGCAGGACGTGAAGGGCCTGCCGCTCGGGCTGCAGGTGCTGGGCAAGCCTTTCGACGAAGAGACCGTCTTCGCGGTGGGCGGCGCCATCGAGCGCGCCGCCGGGTTCACCGCGCTTCCGGCGCTGAGGGCCGCGGCATGAGCTACACGATCGAGGGCGAGACCGGCCCCTGGGAACTGGTGATCGGGCTGGAGGTGCACGCGCAGGTCACCTCGCAGGCCAAGCTGTTCAGTGGCGCGGCGACCGAGTTCGGCGCCGAGCCCAACGCGCAGGTCAGCTTCATCGATGCCGGCTTCCCCGGCATGCTGCCGGTGATCAACCGCGAATGCGTGGCCCAGGCCGTGCGCACCGGGCTCGGGCTGAAGGCGCAGGTCAACCTCTGGTCCCGCTTCGACCGGAAGAACTATTTCTACGCCGACCTGCCGCAGGGCTACCAGATCAGCCAGTACCAGCATCCTGTGATCGGTCAGGGCGAGATCGAGATCGAGCTGGCCGATGGCACGACCAAGATGGTCGGCATCACCCGCCTGCACCTGGAGCAGGACGCCGGCAAGTCGCTGCACGACCAGCACCCCAGCAAGAGCTACATCGACCTCAACCGGTCCGGTGTCGCTCTCATGGAGATCGTCTCGGAGCCGGACATGCGCTCGCCGGAGGAGGCGGGGGCCTACCTGACCAAGCTGCGGCAGATCCTGCGCTACCTCGGCACCTGCGACGGCAACATGGAGCAGGGCTCGCTGCGCGCCGACGTGAACGTCTCCGTCCGCAAGGCGGGCGAGGGGTTCCGCACGCGCTGCGAGGTGAAGAACGTCAACTCCATCCGCTTCGTCATGCAGGCGGTGGAGGCGGAGGCCCGGCGGCAGATCGAAGTGTGGGAGTCCGGCGGCGTTGTGGAGCAGGAGACCCGCCTGTTTGACACCACGCGGGGCGTGACGCGCTCCATGCGCTCCAAGGAGGACGCGCACGACTACCGCTACTTTCCCGACCCCGACCTGCCGCCGCTGGTTCTGGAGCAGACCTGGGTGGACGAGCTGGAAGCGGCCCTGCCGGAGCTGCCGGACGCCCGCCGCGCCCGCTATGTCGGCGAGTTCGGGCTGACGCCCTATGACGCCCATGTGCTGACGCTGGAGAAGGAAACCGCCGCCTTCTACGAGGCGGTGGCCAAGGGGCGCGACCCGAAGATGGCCGCCAACTGGGTGACGGGCGACTTCTTCGCCGGACTCAACCGGACCGGCCATTCGATCGGGGATTCGCCGGTCAGCGCCGGGAACCTCGGCAGCCTGCTCGACCTCATCAAGGACGGCACGCTCTCCGGCAAGCTGGCCAAGGAGGTGCTGGAGGCGATGTTCGAGACCGGCAAGCCGCCCTCGGCCATCGTTGAGGAGCGCGGCCTGAAGCAGGTGACGGATACCGGCGCGATCGAAGCCGTCATCGACGACGTGATGGCCAGGAATGCCGACAAGGTGGCCGAATTCCGCTCGGGCAAGGAGAAGCTGTTCGGCTTCTTCGTCGGGCAGACGATGAAGGCCATGCAGGGCAAGGGCAACCCGGCCCTGGTGAACGATCTGCTGAAGCAGAAGCTGGCGGGCTGACGCCCGGCGCAGGTTCGTGCTTCCCTCCCGGTCCTGACCGCAGGACCGGGAGAGTCGCACACCCATGATCACCCTCTACACCTGGAACACCCCCAATGGCCGCAAGATCAGCGTGGCCCTGGAGGAGATGGAACTGCCCTACACGGTGAAGGTCGTGGACATCACCAAGGGCCAGCAGTTCGATCCGGAATTCCTGAAGTTCTCGCCCAACAACCGCATTCCCGCCATCATCGACGACGAGGGGCCGGACGGGCAGCCCATCGGCATCTTTGAATCCGGCGCCATCCTGCTCTACCTCGCGGAGAAGACGAGCCGCTTCATGCCGAAGGACCTGCGCGGCCGCGTGGTCGTCTGGGAGTGGCTGATGTGGCAGATGGGCGGCTTCGGCCCCATGCCCGGGCAGTATCACCACTTTCTCACACGCCCGGAGGGGCCGGCGCGGGACTATGGACTGGAGCGCTACGGCAGCGAGACGAAGCGCCTCTACGGCGTGCTGGACAAGCGCCTGGCCGGCCGCGACTTCGTGGCGACCGAAGGGGAGCCCAGCATCGCAGATTTCGCCATCCTCGGCTGGGCCTGGCGGCATGAGCGCCATCTTGGCAGTCTCGACCCCTTTCCGGCGGTGGCCGCCTGGTACGCGCGGATGATGGCACGGCCGGCGGTGGCGCGTGGGATGGAGGTGGCGCTCGCTTGACCGAGGCAGGCCGGCCCTCGCCGGGCTGGCCGCTTCACCGGCAAAGGCATGGCCCGTTCAACGCCTGCGGCGCACGGGACTGTCCGGAATGCTGGGGGAGCGCGAGGGGGCTGGTGCCGACGCCCGGGATTGAACCGGGGACCTACTGATTACGAATCAGTTGCTCTACCGCTGAGCTACGTCGGCGCGCAGGGGCTATCTAGCCTCACCGAAGGGGCAGGGCAACCGCCTTGCGCGGGGGGCGACGGAAGAAATCTGTGGAGAAGGGGGCGGCTCCACGAACGCGGAACTGCCCCCCCTTCCGCCCTCAGTGCACCAGGACGGGCACCATCTCGTGCTGCAGGATGGCGGCGGTGGCGAGGTTCGCATCAGGCGCCGCGCCGATCTGCGTGCCGTCGGCGGCATGGATCGCGACCGCCTGATTGCCATCCACCAGGACGGGCCGGATATAGGCGATCTGCTCCGCTCCGAAGCGCGCCCACTCCGCCGGCGCGAGCTGGCGCAGCGCATCGGCGGCCGTGTAGGAGCGGGTTGGGCCTTCCTTGTTCATGGCATGGATTCTCCTTGTGCTGTCCCGCTCAGCGAGCCCAGCGAATTGCCATAGCCTCTTGACTTGATGTGCCTTCTCTCCGTTCCGCTTCCGTCGGCGCATTCCGCCGATGGCCGGTCGAGCCATTTCTTGGTGGCTCGCGGGGCCAGACCCTTCTGCGAAAGATCCATATCCAGAATGAAGAACGGGAGGGAAAGTTTACCCTGCCGTTGAGGCACCTTCGTCGACGGTGTCGCGCTGGACCAGCGGCCGGCCGCCCTGGGCTCCACGGGTGCCGATATGGATCGCCTTCACCCGCACCTCGGGTTGAGGGCGCTTCAGGTCGATGTGCAGGAGGCCGTTGTCGAGCCAGGCGCCTTCGACGTCGATCCCCTCCGCAAGCACGAAGGCACGCTGGAACTGCCGCGCGGCGATGCCACGGTGCAGGAAGACACGCCCTTCGGGCTCCTCCCGCTGCCTGCCGCGAACCACCAGCTGATTGTCTTCCTGCGTGATCTGCAGGTCGTCCATGCTGAAGCCGGCAACAGCCAGGGTGATCCGGAGGCGGTTCTCGCCTGTTTGTTCAATGTTGTAGGGCGGATAGCCGTCGGCGTTCTTGGCGACGCGGTCGAGCATCTGTTCCAGATGATCGAAGCCAAGAAAAAGGGGCGAACCGAAAAGCGAGGAACGAGACATGGCGGAGCGGAACTCCTCAGAATCGAGCGAGCCTGCGGCAGGACCCGAAGCACCCTGCCTGGGTCCATAAATTGTGCAATCCCGGCAGGTATGCAAGGGGCGCGGCGGGCGGGCGGCCAAGGCAGTTGATGGCGCCGGGCGCGGCGGCTACAGCACCCTTTCCATGCCCGACACTGACCTGATGCCCATTCTCCTGGTGCCCGATGCGCGGCTGCGCGCCAAGGCGCGCCCCGTTGGCGCTGGCGACACCGACACGGTGCGCGCCCTGGCCCCCCGCATGCTGGCCACCATGTACAAGGCGCCGGGCATCGGCCTCGCGGCGCCGCAGATCGGCAGCCTGCTGCGCCTGGTGGTGATCGACCTGCAGCCGGACGAGAAGCCGGAGCCGCTGATCATGGTGAACCCCGAGATCGTCGCCGCGAGCACTGATCTGGCGACGCGGGAGGAGGGCTGCCTTTCCCTGCCCAACCAGTATGCCGACGTGACGCGCCCGGCGCAGGTGAAGGTGCGCTGGCATGACCTGGAAGGCGCGAAGCAGGAACGCATGGCGGAGGGGCTGCTCGCCACCTGCATCCAGCACGAGATCGATCACCTGAACGGCGTGCTCTTCGTGGACCACATCTCGGCGTTGAAGCGGAACATGCTGCTGCGCCGCCTGGCCAAGGAGCTGAAGTCCAAGGGGCGGGACGAGGCATGACCCCGCTGCGCCTGGCCTTCATGGGCAGCCCCGACTTCGCCGTACCGGCGCTGCGGGCGCTGCACGGGGCCGGGCACGAGATCGCGGCCGTCTACACGCAGCCGCCCCGGCCCTCCGGGCGCGGGCACAAGGAGACGCCCTGCGCCGTGCACCGCGCGGCGCTGGAGCTCGGCCTACCCGTGCGGAACCCCGTTCGCCTCCGGCGCGACGAGGCGGAGCACGCCGCCTTCGCCGCGCTTGGCCTGGATGCCGCGGTGGTTGCGGCTTACGGCCTGATCCTGCCCGCCGCCATGTTGCGAACGCCGCGGCGGGGCTGCCTCAACATCCATGCCTCGCTGCTGCCGCGATGGCGCGGTGCCGGGCCGATCCAGGCTGCCCTCCTGGCCGGGGATGCCGAGACCGGCGTCACCATCATGCAGATGGAAGAGGGGCTGGATACCGGCCCCATGCTGCTCGCCGGGCGGGTGCCGATCGGGCCACGTGACGGCACCCCGGCGGTCCATGACGCGCTGGCCGGACTGGGCGCGAGCCTGATCCTGCGGGCGCTGGCCGAGAACCCGCCTGCACGGCCGCAGCCGGAGGAGGGCGTGACCTACGCACCCAAGCTCGCCAAGGAGGATGGCCGGCTGGACTGGCGGGAGAGCGCCGCTGTCCTGGACCGCCGCATCCGTGCGCTGAACCCCTGGCCCGGCACCTTCTTCTCGCATGGCGGCGAGACGATCCGCGTGCTGGAGGCCACGCCCGAGCCGCTTCCCGTGACCGCCGCGCCGGGCACGGTGCTGGATGAGGCGCCACGCATCGCCTGCGGGGATGGGGCGCTGCGCCTGCTCCGCCTGCAGCGCGCCGGGCGCGGCGCCATGGAGGCCACCGCCTTCCTGCGCGGCTACGCCCTGCCGTCGGGCGCGGTGCTGGGCTGAGCGCCGTGCCGCGCTACGCCTTGCTGGTGGAATATGACGGCGCGCCCTTCGTGGGTTGGCAGCGGCAGCATGGCGGGCTTTCGGTCCAGCAGGTGCTGGAGGAGGCGGCGGCGCCGCTGAACGGCGGCGTGCCGGCGCGCATGATGGCCTCCGGCCGCACGGATGCCGGCGTGCATGCCCTGGGGCAGGTGGTGCAGCTCGACCTGGCGCGGGACCTGCCGCCCGAGCGGTTGCGCGAGGCGCTGAACTTCCACAGCCGGCCGCATCCGGTTTCCGTGGTCCGCGCCGCGCGGGCGCCGGCGGACTGGTTCGCCCGCTTCTCCTGCATCAAGCGGGGCTATCGCTACCGCATCCTGAACCGCCGCGCCCGGCCGGCGCTGGAGGCCGGGCGCGTCTGGCATGTCGCGCCGCCGCTGGACGCGGCGGCCATGCACGCGGCGGCACAGGGACTTCTGGGGCGCCACGATTTTTCGGCCTTCCGCGCCGCCGCCTGCCAGGCCAAGGACGCGCTGCGCACGCTCGACCGGCTGGAGGTCACGCGCCGGGGCGAGGAGATCACGGTGGAGACGGAGGCGCGTTCCTTCCTGCACCACCAGGTCCGCAACCTCGTGGGCACGCTGGTGGAGGTGGGTTTCGGGCGGCAGCCGGTTTCCTGGCCGCGCGCGTTGCTGGAAGGGCGAGACCGCACCGCGGCCGGGCAGACCGCGCCGCCGGAAGGCCTGACCTTCCTCTTCGCGCGTTATCCGGAGCGCATCGACTGGCAGTAAGGGCTTGCGGCGGCCGTGGCCTCGCCGCACCCTGTGGCCATGTCCGACCGCTTCCGGCGCAGCATCCCCGAAGGCGATGACCGTGAGCGGCTGGTCTGCTCCGATTGCGGCTTCGTCGCCTACGAGAACCCCAAGGTCGTCGTGGGTGCCGTGGTGGAGGAGGCGGGGCAGGTGCTGCTCTGCCGCCGCGCCATCGCCCCCCGCGCCGGCTTCTGGACCCTGCCGGCCGGCTACATGGAGCTCGGGGAGACTGTGCAGGAAGGCGCCACGCGCGAGGTGTGGGAAGAGGCGCGCGCCCGTGTCCGGCTCGAGGGGATCCTGGCGGTGTTCTCCATCGCGCGAATCGGCCAAGTGCAGGTGATCTTTCGCGGCCGACTGGCTGAGCCGGGCTGGTCGGCCGGACCGGAAAGCCTGGAGGTGCGGCTCTTCGGCTGGGATGACATCCCCTGGGAGGAGATCGCCTTTCCCTCCGTGCGCTGGGCGCTCCAGCACTGGCGGGCCACCTGCGGGCAGCCGCTCGGCGCACCGGCCGGCAATCCGCCCGACGACCTCCGCGGCACGAGGCCGCTACCGGCAGGAGCGGACTAGCGGCGAGGCCCCCGGGTAGGCACCGCGGCGGGCTACACCGGCTTGAACCCGGCCGGAGTGCATGTCCGATTGCGAATCTTTCTCATTTCAGGCAGGTGCTGGGCCTGTTTCGGGGAACGGTGAGGTTCCGGCCGTGCAATGGCGCGACACAGCTTCACGTTATGGTCTTGTCAGCCGCGGCCTGCACTGGGGCATGGCCCTGCTGTTCGCCTGGCAGTTCGCGGCGATGGGCATGCGCCTGGCGTTCGGCCGCTCGCCGCTGACGGCCTTCATGGTCGGCAGCCACGGCGGCGTGGGAACCTTGCTCCTGTTGCTCGTGCTGCTGCGCGGTGGCTGGAGCCTCCTCAATCTGCGGCGACGGCCTCCCTACGGCGATGGCTGGCCGGGCTGGGCAGCCCGGACGGGTCATTTCGCGCTCTATGGGCTGATGGTGACGGTTCCCGCGCTGGCCCTGCTGCGCCAGTACAGCTCGGGCCGCGCCTTCGCGCCATTCGGAGTTCCGCTGATGGCGGGCTTCGAAGGGCGGGTGGAAGCGTTGATCGGCCCGGCCAACGCCGCGCATGGGCTGCTGGCCTGGACGATGCTCGTGCTGGTGTCCGGACACATCGCCATGGCGCTGGCACACCGCGTCACCGGGCGGAGCGATGTGCTGGCGCGCATGGCGGGCAGGGAAACGCGGAATCCCGCGCGCGCCGAGTGACGGCGGGGCGCCAACCGGCAGACGATCAGGGCGCCTCGACCAGCGCGACGCCGTCACGCGCCACCACGCGGCCGCGCTTGACCACCAGCTTGCGCGGCGGGCGGGCGGCGACGGCTTCCGCCAGGCTCTCCGCCTCCACCAGCACGAAGTCGGCCTGGCAGCCAGGCGCCAGCCCGTAGTCGCGCAGGCCCATCACAGCCGCGCCGCCTGTGGTGCAGATGTCCAGCGCCAGCTCCACCTCCTCGTCGCGGCGGAAGTTGTTGCGCAGGCCAAGCAGCATGGCGCGCTCCAGCATGTCGGCATTGCCGTAGGGGCCCCAGGTGTCGCGGATGCCGTCCGAGCCGGCACAGAGGCGGATGCCCATGCGGCGCAGCGTGGCGGCGGCGGGCACCGGGCGGCTGGCCGGAGCGGTGGTGGCGATGGCGATATCCAACGCGGCGATCTGCTCCAGCAAGGGATTGACCAGCCCGGCATCCGGATCTCCCAGGCAGAAGGCATGGCTGACCGTCACCTGCCCCTTCATGCCGAGCGCCCGCGTGCGCTCGATGATCAGCTCCAGCGAGAAGCAGCCGAGCTGGCCAGGCTCGTGCAGGTGGATGTCCACCGGCTTGCCGAAGCGCTCCGCCAGGCCGAAGACCAGATCGAGATGACCCTTCGGGTCACGGTCGATGGCGCAGGGATCCAGCCCGCCGACCACATCGGCGCCCATGCGCATGGCCTGCTCCATCAGCGCGGCCACGCCGGGACGGACCATCACGCCCGATTGCGGGAAGGCGACCGTCTCGATGTCCATGACCTCCGCATAGGCTTCCCTGGTCGCCAGCACGCCCTCCATGCCGGCGAGGCCCACGGCGTCGTCCACATCCACATGGCTGCGGATATGCGTGGTGCCCATGCGCAGTGACTGGACCGCCTGACGCGCCGACTGCCGCGCCGGATCGATGTCCCACTCCTTCTTCAGCCGCCGCTCCGTCTCGATCTTGTCGATCAGGCGCGGCCCGGCCTGATGCCTGCGCCAGCCCATGCCCCAGAGCGACTTGTCGAGATGGGTATGCGCTTCGACCAGGCCGGGAATCACCAGGGCGCCGGCGCCGTCCTCCACCGCCAGTTCCGGTGCAGGCTCCGAGCCCTCCAACGCGACGATGCGGCCGCGACGCACCAGAAGGTCGGTGGCGGCGCCGCCCAGTGGGCGGACATTGCGCAGCAGGAGGTCGTGACTCATCAGGCGGTTCCCTTCGTGTCGGCGTTCCGGCGCCATCCTATTCCGATCTGGCGAGTGGGTGGATCCGGATGACCCAGGGAACTGGGTCGGAGCGCCCAAGGGACGGCAGGCGAGGGTGACGCCCGAGCCGACGGCGTCAGCGGCCGCGAAGAGGGCGAAAGGCCTGGAGTGGTGGGGGGGGAGGTGGCGGAGGGGATGGGACACTCCGCACATTTTCCGATTCTACACGGAAAATCAAAGGCTTATCGGCAGCGCCGAGCCGTTGCGGATACTATACGGCTTACAATCCGGACGCAAGCCCCGGATCCGAGGGCGCCATGCGGCGCGCGCGGGCTTCCCTCACCCTCACCCGAGATCACGTGGTCAAACGGCGCCCTTCGGAGAACGGCGAGCCTACCTCTGGCCCAGCCTCACGACGCCGTGCACAAGACCCTTGACCCTGGCAGGGATCGCACCGCCTCATAAAAAAGCCGGGCATCATCGGGCCTGCCAGCCCTCCGCCCGGCATTTTGTCATCGAACGGAATCAGCATGCGCTCGTCACGCGCCGACCTCAAGGATTCCGCCGCTTTCTCGGGCAGTAGGTGACGCCCGGGCGGCCCGAACGGACCCTTTCGGACCGCCAGCCCTTCACACCCCAAGCTGTCAACAGATTTGCCGCCGACGACACCGATGCGCTGACCTTCCCCGGGGCAGGACGGAAGCGCGACATCGCGCTCTCGCGGGCCGCGCGTGACCGGCGCCAGGAAGCAGAGGAAACCGCGCGTGACCTGCTCCGGGGCGGCCTGTGCGACGACGAGGTGTATGCGGCCCTCGATGGCGACACGATGCTCGACCTCGCCACCTGCGGCGCCCTGCGCGACTACCTCGGACGGCAGCGGCGCCGGTGGCACGGCTTCGCCGACGAGGCGCATGCGCTGAAGACAAAATGGGGCAGGGAATACGCGGCCTTCTGTGGCGCCAAAGGAATCACCCGGGCGATCCAGGTGGTCGTCAGGGCGCCGGTGTCTGTCGTCCGCCTGACGGAGCTTCGCGAGGTTCACGCCCGTGACAGCAAGCGGCTCGGCGAACGCCTGCGATACGGACGCAAACGGTTCGCGCCCGGCCTCGCCTGCGACCTGGTTTGCTCCGAAGTCCGCGTGATCGCCCAGCACGGCGCGGAAGTTGACATGCACTTCCATCTTGCCGCCCGCGGCAGCATCGAGGACTTCCACGAGATGCGTGCCTACTTCCGCACCTCGGGCTGGTCGTGGTGGGACTCCCTGACCGGCGGATCGGTGGAGGCGGAACGCTACCCCGGCGCCCTGGCCCAATACGAGAGCAAGTCCCTTGCGGAGACCATCCGGCAGGCCAATGAGGACGGATTGGCGTTCTCGCCCGAGAACCTTGTCGAGTTCCACCGTCAGACGCGGCATCTCGCCATGACCCGCGCCGTCGGCGCGTTCCGCCGGTGGAAAGGCGAGCTTGATCGGGACGGCCTGGCCGTCATCGAGGAAGCCGACGGGCGCGTCACCATCCGGCCGCGCCGCCGGTTGCCAGCCATCGCCCGCCTGCGCGAGCGCCTGTTCACGACCACCGGCGCCCGGCTCCTGCGGCTCGTTCTGCATGATTTCGGTGACGGCACGATGCGCCCGGCCATGCGGGTCCGGGGACGGGAAGGCATTGCCTTCGGGGAAATCGCCGAAACCTACCAGGTCGCCGAAGCTGTCGCCGCCGCGCGGCGCGCACTCCTTTCTACTGAGGCGACCACGGCTATCCCGAAATCCGCGCCAGCCAACCCGCATGGCATGGCAACCGCCCATCCTCCATAGCGGCCGCCTGAGCCAGTCGGCGGCGGGGAAGGAGACCCGGAGATACCCTGGTAATGTCCGCCACCCCCTCCACCGGCACTGAAATCCGCGACAAGGAAAACGAGTCCCGGCAGGCTCGGGGGAAGCGTGTGCGTCAGGCGGCCGGGGGCGAGGCGACCGGCGCCGGATGTCTCGCCAGGGCGCGATAGAGCGTGGCCTCCGATACGCGGAGGAACCGGGCGACGGAGCGCGCCGTCTGCCCGGCGGCCAGCCTCACCCGGGCGTCGGCAACATGCTCCGCCTTCAGCGTCGGGCGTCGTCCGCAATGCACGCCGGAGCGGCGGGCCGCGGCCATCCCGGCACGCACCCGGTCCTTGATCGTCTCCCGCTCGAACTCGGCCAGCACGCTCAGCAAACCGTAGAGCAGGCGCCCGCCCACCGTGGACGTGTCCACGCCATCGGACAGGCTCCGTATGCCGATGCCGCGGGCGCGAAGCTGTTCAGCCAGGTCGGCCAAATTGAGAACGGAACGTCCAAGCCTGTCCAAACGCCAAGTCACGATGGTGTCGCCCGGGCTCGCCGCTGCCAGCAACGCGGAGAGGCCCGGTCGGTCCGCCCGGGCGCCGCTCACCACGTCGGTAAACAGGTTCTCCTCGGTGACCCCCGCGGCCCGGAGCGCATCCACTTGAAGGGCGAGATCCTGATCGCCGGTGCTCACGCGCCCATACCCGGGAAGCCGCCCCATTTGTCCGCTCCGAAATCGAGACCAACCTTTTGCGAGTCTGACAGGCGCGGATTCCCTGGATCAAGAAAGTCGGCAAATCGCCCGACGAAAGGAAATCCTTGTGCGAGGCGTCCTCTTCTTTCTTGCGTCGCCGTTATCCCTTGCATCGCTCGGCCGGGCCGTAGGTCAGTCACCAACGGAAAGGCCGACCTTCCATGCGTATCTTCACTCACGAACACATCCGTCTCCGCGCCGAGACCGGGCATGTCATGTCTGTTGACATTGCGCCGACGGGTCGCACCGGCTGGCGCGCCGAACTTCAGCCACTTTCCCACCGAGGCGAACGGTGGTTGCCGATTGGCTCTTTCCGAGGGCGCCACCTGGATGACCTCCGCGTCCGCTCCACCGACTTGGCCGCCGATATCCTTGCCGAGACGGCCTGCCCGGCAGGAGACATTGCCTGATGCTCGGCGAACGCATCGACGGCGTCCGGGTGCGCTGGTCCCATTGGTTCAGGGGCCCAGAGCCGTCCAACCTCTCCCGGACCTGCACCGGCGCCGTGGAGCACATCGCCGTGGCTGGATCCTGATCCGGCGCCCACGCGCGACGGCGCCAGTTCTCAAGCGCCTCGCCCCGGGGCCGGTCCGCTCCGCGAGGTTACTGGCAACCCTGCCAGACGGCACCGAAGTCCTGATGCGGTGGCTTGCGGAGGACGATACCGACCGCACGGTTGAGGCCCTGCGCCGTTACGCCGACCGCTGATCAGACCATCACGCTGCTGGTTCCAGGACCGGCAGCGCCTACGGTTGTGCACCGGCCTGACCCCCTCTATCGTTACGCCCTCGACCGAGGGAGCGGCAACGGCACCAGGATGAGCGAAGAACCGGGAGCGCCATCCAAGAATTTCGGCTTTCTCGCGGGGCAGGACATACAGCTTGTTCGTCTTGCCGCCCTCGCCGAGACATACTTCCGCACCGACCCCAATGCTGCGCTTACCAAGCTCCGGCTGTTTGGCGAAGGACTCGCCCGCCGTGTGGCGGTGACCACCCGAAACCTGCCCGAGAACGGCGAGCGGCAGGTTGATCTTCTTCGCCGCCTGGAAGACCGGGGCGCCGTCCCCCGGGAGGCTGCACGCCTATTCCACCAGCTTCGCACCTTCGGGAACAAGGCGGCGCACGAAGGCTTCGGCGACCACGAGACCGCGCTCTCCTGCCTGAAGTTCGCTTGGCAGCTTGGCGTATGGTTCCATCGCTCTTACGGCGGGGCGCCACAGTTCCAGCCCGCACCCTTCGCCCCGCCCCCTGCCCCGGAGCGGGTCGCCGCCGCGCTCGCCAAGGAAATCGTCCGGCTCCGGGAGGAACGAGCCGCGGCCCTGTCCAGCGTGGATCGCGCCCGCGAGGCCCAGGAGGCGGCGGAGGCCGCGCGACTCTCCACGGAGGAACGGCGCCGCCAGGAAGCCGAGCAGCGGGAGGCCCTGGAACGTCAGCTTGCCGATGCGGAGGCGCAGCGCATGGCGATGGCGGCCGAACTGGCCGCCGCGCAGGCCGCCGCGACCGCGCCGCCGGAAAGGGTAGAGGCCCTGATCGCGGCAGCCACCGAAGCCGACCGCGGCATTGCCCTGGACGAGGCCGCGACCCGCACGCTCATCGATCAGCAGCTTCGCGATGTCGGGTGGGAGGTGGACAGTGCCACCCTGCGCTACGCCGCCGGTGTCCGACCGGCGCGCGGGCGCTATATGGCGATTGCCGAATGGCCGACCGAGTCCGGCCCGGCCGATTATGCGCTTTTCCTTGGCACCACCCTGGTTGGCATGGTGGAGGCCAAGAAGCGCAACCGCGCCGTCGCGGCCTGCCTTCCCCAGGCGGAACGCTACAGCCGGACCGCCCGACTGGCGCCGGATGCCGACCCTGCCGGTGGACCGTGGGATGACTTCCGGGTGCCGTTCGTCTTCTCCGCCAACGGCCGCCCCTACCTCAAGCAGATGGAGACCGAGTCCGGCATCTGGTTCCGCGACGTCCGCCGCGGCACCAACCACGCCCGCGCCCTGGACGGCTGGTATTCCCCGGACGGTCTGCGCACTCTGCTCAGCCAGGACATCGCCGCCGCCGATGCCGCGCTCCGGGCGAAACCGTTCGACTTCGGCTTCGAGCTTCGCCCCTACCAGGAAGCTGCCATCCGGAAGGTGGAGGAGGAGCTTGCCGCCGGGCGCCGGGCGATGCTGCTGGCCATGGCGACCGGCACCGGCAAGACCAAGCTCGCCATCGCGCTCCTGTCGCGGCTCCTGGACGCCCGCCGGTTCCGCCGGATCTGCTTCGTGGTGGACCGCCGCACCCTCGGCGACCAGGCCGAGCGCGAGTTCGGCGACACCCGCATCGTCAGCACCAGCACCTTCGCCGAGACTTTCGGCATCAAGGGGCTGAAGCATGTCACCCCGGACGACAGCACCCAGGTCCATATCTGCACCATCCAAGGACTCGTCCGCCGCGTCCTGTTCCCGGGCGACGCCTCTGCCCCGCCGGTGGACCAATACGACCTGATGGTCGTGGACGAGTGCCACCGCGGCTACCTCCTCGACCGGGAGATGACCGGCGAGGAAATCGAGTTCCGGGACCAGGCGGACTACCAGTCGAAATACCGCGCCGTCCTGGAGCACTTCGACGCGGTGAAGATTGGCCTCACCGCCACCCCGGCGCTGCATACTAGGGAAATCTTCGGCGCCCCGGTGTTCGAATACAGCTACCGGCAGGCCGTGGCCGACCGCTTCCTGATCGACCAGGAACCGCCGATCCGCATTGAGACCGAGTTGTCGGCGGCTGGCATCCACTGGCGCCGTGGCGAGCAAGTGGATCTGTTCGACCCCACGACCGGCGAACTCCGCGCCGCCGATGCGCCCGACGATCTCGACTTCGATGTCGAAGCCTTCAATCGCAAGGTTATCACCACGGCCTTCAACCGGACCGTCGCCGAGGAACTGGCTCGGCAGATCGACCCCTCGCTCCCCGACAAGACGCTTATTTTCGCCGTGAACCGGCGCCATGCCGACCTGGTGGTGACCGAGGTGAAGCGCGCCATGGAGGCCGCCTATGGCGCCCTGCCGGACGGCGCCGTCCGCCGCGTCACCGGCGACATCGACCGCGTGGACGACCTGATTTTGTCCTTCCGCAACAACGACCTGCCGAAGATCGCTGTGACGGTGGACCTGCTGACCACTGGCATCGACGTCCCACGCATCACCAATCTGGTTTTCCTTCGGCGGGTGAACTCGCGCATCCTCTATGACCAGATGGTCGGCCGGGCGACCCGCCCATGCCCGGAGATCGCCAAGGAAACCTTCCGCATCTTCGACGCGGTGGACCTCTACCCCACCCTGTCGCGCCTCTCCGACATGAAACCGGTCGGCGTCACCCCGGCCTTCTCCTTCGAGACCCTCTTGAAGGAACTGGCGGCAGCCGGGAAGGACAGCCATCGAGAAATCCTTGCCGAGCAGATCCGCGTCAAATTGCGCCGCCGCCTGCGGAACCTCGCCCCGGCGGCCCGCGACCTATGGCAACAGCAGGCCAGAGAGACGCCGGAGGACACCTTGCACCGGCTCGACCACGCGCCCCCGAGCGACGTCGCCGCGTGGCTGCGGGACCGCCCGGCGGACCTCGGCGCCATCCTGGATTGGAACCCGGCGCGCGGCACGGCGCCGCCCCTGCCGGTCTCGAACCACCCGGACGCCATCCGCTCCGTGACACGGGGCTACGGGAAGGACGGCAGCATTACCCGGCCGGAGGACTACATCGACGCCTTCGCCGCCTTCGTCCGCACCAATGTCAACCGCATCACCGCCCTGGCGGTCGTGGTGCAGCGCCCCCGCGACCTCGACCGCGCTACCCTGATTAGCCTGCGCCGGGCACTGGACGACAGCGGCTATCCGGAAGCTCAGGTCCGCCGGGCATGGGAACAGGCAGGCAGCGCCGACATCGCCGCCTCCATCATCGGCTACGTCCGTCAGGCCGCCCTTGGTGACCCGCTGGTGCCCTACGCCGACCGGGTCCGGCGCGCTCTCAAGACCATCCTCAGTCGGGAGGCGTGGACGCCGATCCAGCAACGCTGGCTTCGTCGCCTTAGCGAGGAAATTGAGCGGGAAACCGTGGTGGACCGTGAGGCACTGGACACAGGCCAGTTCCGGGTTGACGTGGGCGGCTATGAAGGGCTCAACCGCCGCTTCGGCGGGCGCCTGGGCGAGATCTTGGGCGACCTGAATGAGGAAATCTGGAGACAGGCGAGTTGACGCAAGGACGGACGGTCAAGGATATCGGCGCCAAGCTCTGGCAGTTGTGCAGCGTCCTGCGCGGCGATGGGGTCACCTATCAGGATTACGTCACGGAACTCACCTACCTGTTGTTCCTCAAGATGGCGCAGGAGACCGGGATGGAGAAGTCCATCCCGGAGGAATGCCGGTGGGCGCCGCTCGCCAAAGCCGTCGGACAGAGCCAACTCGACCTCTACCGCGCCATCCTACTGAAGCTCTCCGAAACCCGGCGCGGCCTGCTCGCCGACATTTTCGCCGACGCCCAGACCAAGCTCCGCAAGCCCGCCAACCTCAAGGCGCTGACCGAGGCCATCGACCGGCTGGACTGGTTCAGCGCCCGCGAGGAAGGCTTGGGCGACCTTTACGAAGACCTGCTGGAACGCAACGCCGCCGAGAAGAAAAGCGGCGCCGGGCAGTATTTCACCCCCCGGCCGCTGATTGATAGCATCATCCATTTGGTCAAGCCCCAGCCGGGCGAGGTGATCCAGGACCCAGCGGCAGGCACCGGCGGTTTCCTGGTGGCCTGCGACCACTACATCAAGCAGCAGACGGATGACCTCTACAGCCTGAGCGAGGCCGACCGCACCTTCCAGCGCCAGGACGCTTTCACCGGCCTGGAACTGGTGCACGACACGCATCGGCTCTGTCTGATGAACCTGATGCTGCATGGCATCGAAGGCCGAGTGCGCATGGGCGACACGCTGTCCTCCGACGGCGAAGCGCTGTCTCGGGCAAACCTGATCGTTACCAACCCGCCCTTCGGCACCAAGCGCGGCGGCGAGCGCCCGAACCGGGCGAGCTTCGTGGAGACGCGCGGCTCCTCCAACAAGCAACTAGCCTTCGTGGAGCACGTCTATCGCAACCTCGCCCCGGGTGGCCGGGCCGCCGTGGTGGTGCCAGACAACGTGCTGTTCGAGGACAACACGGGCCGCGCCGTCCGCCAGCAATTCATGGCGATGTGCGACCTGCACACCATCCTCCGCCTGCCGACCGGAATCTTCTACGCGGGCGGCGTCAAGACCAACGTGCTGTTCTTCACCCGCGGCCGGAGCAACCAGGGCAACACGCACGACGTCTGGATCTACGACATGCGCACCGGACAGGCGCCCTTCGGCAAGACCCGCCCGCTGACCCGCGAGGATTTCGCTGCCTTCGAGTCGGCGTTCGGTGACGACCCGCTCGGCCGCGCGCCGCGCCAGGACCAGGGCGAAGAAGGGCGATTCCGCTGCTTCAGCCGCGCCGCCATCGCCGACCGACAGGACAACCTCGATATCGCTTGGCTGCGCGGCGCCGAAGACGCGGGCGAGGATACCTTGGAGGATCCGGCCGACATCGCCGCCGCCATGGTGGAGCACCTGCGCCGGGCGCTGACCCGGGCGGAGGCGCTGGCCGAGGAATTAGCGCTTCCGGAAACAGTGTAGTAGCCGATGCCAGACAATCTACCTGCTGGGTGGACCGAAGTCCTCGCCAGCAAATTGTTTTCTTTTATTACCAGTGGTTCGCGCGGGTGGGCAAAGCACTACGCCAAAGAGGGCGCTGCGTTTATCCGGGTCCAGAATATCAGGCGAGGCCGAGTGGACATGGATTTCGCAGACATTCAACATGTTCAGCCGCCGCCGGGAAGTGAAGGGACTCGAACGAAAGTCCAGCCGGGCGACATCCTCGTAACCATCACAGCGGATCTCGGGCGCATCGGACTCGTCGCCGATGATGTTCCGGAGGCATACGTCAATCAGCACGTAGCGCTTGCACGACCGGCCAACCGAGATTTCGCTCCCTACCTAGCATGGTTCCTGACCGCGCCAGCCGCCCAGGCGCAGCTTGGACTATTGGATCGAGGGGCTACCCGCTCTGGCTTAGGATTGGCCGACATCGGCGCGGTAAGAGTTTCTCTTCCTCCGCTGGCCGAGCAGCGCCGGATCGTCGCCCGCATCGAGGCGCTGTTCGGCGCCATCCGGGACGCCCGGAAGGACCTCGACCGCACCCTTGTCCTTGCCGAGCGGTTCCGCAACGCCCTTGTCGCCGCAGCAATATCAGGCGAACTGGCTTCTGACCGAAGCGGAAGCGGGATGTCCGCCGAAGAAAGCGGCGTGTTCATGGACCGGCTGGCGAGTGAGAGGCGCCAGCTTTGGGAACAAAGTGAGCTTGCCCGTGCTGCCGCCAAGGGGCGCCGCCTGAAAGACAACTGGAAGGATCGGTTTCCCTCGCCCGTTAAGCCGGTCGAGCACTACGCCGACTCTTTGCCAGCCGGGTGGACTCTGGCCAGCCTGGATCAGCTTGCTTGGGCTGCTTCCTATGGCACATCCGAGAAGTGCGACCCCGCAGGCAGCGGCTCTCCTGTTCTGCGGATCCCCAACGTCGCACGGGGGGCAATCGACTTATCCGACCTGAAATTTGCCACAGGAGACCTGGGCTTGGTTCCGGGCGAAGCCGTTGCGCCGGGAGACCTGCTTGTCGTTCGCACGAATGGCAGCCCGGACCTCGTAGGACGAGGTGCAGTCGTGCGGCAATCCCTGGAACGCGACGTCTATTTTGCATCCTATCTCATTCGCTTCCGGCTGGTTGGAAATGACACGCTGTGGCGCTGGATCGCGCTTGTCTGGCATTCGCCCATGATTCGTGACCAGGTCTTCGCGAAGGCGGCGAGTTCAGCGGGACAATACAACGTCAGCATGACCGAGCTTGCCAGTTTCGCGCTTCCTATCCCTCCGGAGGCGGAGCAAGCCCGCCTCGTGAATTTGGTCGAGGAGCGCCTGAAGGTTACTGACGAAATGGAACGTCAGGCCCGGGCGAGCCACGACCTGCTCAGTCGATTGGAGCGGCAAATCCTTGATGTCGCCTTCCGTGGCGACCTCGTCCCCCAGGACGCTGCCGACGAACCGGCCGAGGAAACCCTCGCCCGCCTGCGACAGGAGGCGGAGGCGCCCGCCGGTCCAAGGGGCCGACAACGGCGCCGGGCGGCCTGATCCGCCGCGCCGCTGTGACCACCGCCGGACCGGCGCGCAAGGACGACCAGCCTGCGCCGGTTGCCGCCGCCCATCATAGCGAAGAGCCGCCCGGCGGCGCCGGGGCAGCAACCGGCGGCGCGGCGCCGTCCTCCGGTCCGGCTGGCGGCCATAGCCCGAGCGGCGGCGTTGCCGAACGCCGGGCGACGTCGGGCCAGAGTTCCATGGCCTCCGTCCCGATGCGCGCCAGTTCCCCAAGGGCAGCGCGGCGCCCGGCCTCGCTGCGCCGCGCCGCCCGCAGCCGCGCGGCGAAGTCCATGGCCGCCCCAGGCGACAGCACGTTGAGCGCGGCGGCATGGGCTGGCGCAAGGAATTCTACCATCTCGGGCATGAAGCCCGGCGCCAGCACCGGCACGCCGGTCACCTTCCAGGTCGTGTAGGCGGTCGCGGCCTCCGCCTGCGCCCACAACGGCACGGCGCCGCCCCCGGCGACGCGATCGTGGAGCCGTTCCAGCCAGGTCGGGCGCGAGGCGGTCGGATGGCGGCCGTCGTAGCCGCCGAACGGATTCGGCAGGCGCAGTTGCGCGACCAGCGCCGCCATGCTGCCGCCGAGCGCGCGGAGAAGGAGTTTCCCCTCCACCGAGGCAAGGAAATCGGCGACCAGATCCTCCCGGGCAGGAAGCCGGAGCGGGCGGAGGCGGCGCCACCATGCCCACCAAGTCCGGCGCCGCGCCAGCGCCCGCAACAGGGACCGCAGTTCCAGCACCTCGAACCACGCCGGGGGCCGCCCGAGCCGCGCTTCAAGCCACCGGACCAACACCCGGTCGGGCGCATCGGGCGGCGGCAAATCCGCATCGTCGCCGGGGGCGAGCCCCAGCAGGTCGAAGATGATCATGGTTTCCTCCTTGAGGACGGCGCGTCCGGGACGGCCGCCGCCTCCGGCACCGCCGCCGGACGCAGGCGGGAAACTTCGCGCGCGAGCCGGTTGCGCTCGGCGCCGAGCGCGGCGGCGGCCCCGGAGGTGGCGGCAAGTTTTTCTTCGGTCGTGCGGAGCCGGTCGCGCAGCCGGTCGGCCTCGGCGTCCGCCGCTGCGATGCGGCCGATGGCGAGCCTGCGCTCCTCGGCGCGGGCCGCGTCCGCCGCCTGCCGCGCGACCGCCCCCGGAGCCATCCCCAGCACGCCATGCCAGAGCGCCCCCAGCCAGGCTCCGAGGCCGCGCGCCCCACGCCGGATGCGGTCGGCCTCGGCCCGCGCGGCGCCAAGGACTCGTCCGGCCTCACCCTGCGCCTGGCGCAGCAGGCGCCGCCCCCGCGCCGCCATGGCCCGCGCCTGGCGCTCCGCCTCGGCGCGCTCCGCCTGCGCGGCGTCTGCCGCCGCCTGTGCTTTGGCGGCGCGCTCCCGGGCGGTCCTGATCGCCTCCCCGGCACGGGCGGCTGCTTCTTCCGCGCGCACCTGCAAGGACATGGCGGCGGCCTGCTTTTCCTCGGCCGCGCCGGTCACGCGGGCGGCGTCCTGCCGGGCGGCGTCCGCTTCGGCGCGTGCGGTGTCGGCGACCCGCAGGGCTTCGGCCGCGGCGCCGACCGCGGCCTTCTCCGCGTGCCAGGCGGCCCGCGTCAGCCGACGTCGTGCCGGTCCCAACCGCGCGAGGCCGCAAGGAATCCCGACCGTGCGCCAGAATCCGTCCTGCATGGCGCGCATGGCCGCGCGATAAGCAACGTCCCCGGCTGCGTTCGCCGCCTTGGCGTCGGCGCCTCCGGCGGTCGTGGCGGCCTTGGCATTTTCCTTGGCCGCCACGCCCGGATGCAGGCGCCGCGCCCGCATTTCGACGTCCGAGGGCAGGACGTAGGCATGAAGATGCGCGTGAGCTTCATCGACATGACGGACGACAGTGGCGAGATCGTCGCCCCATTGCTCCCGCAGCCACGCGACGACCTGCGCCTCCCAGGCGGCGACCTCCCCGGCCAGGGCAGGATTCCGCTGCATCTCGGCGACCGTGGCGGGGTGCGAGGCGACCACGGTGAGCAGGGTGAGTTGGTCTTGCCGGATGCGCCGCGTCTTCCCACCAGCGATGGTGGCCCGGGCGGCCTCGGCCCGCGCGTCGTGGAGCGCGCGCAGATCCGTCAGCGGAAGGCCGAAGACCAGTTCCGGCGGCGCGGGCGCGGCGACATGGGCGCAGGAATCCGGGCGCCGCTCCGCTTCCGCGAGAACGAAATCAACCGACCGGCCCCGCGCGTCCGCCTTCCGCGCGTAGCCCTCGATGTGCACGAACTGAAATCCCAGCGCCTCCATGTTGCGATCTGTTCGGCGGAAGGATGCAAGCCACAAGAAGGCAAAGGGGCAGCCGCTTCGCGTAGTGACCGACTACCGCTATTCCGCTCCGGGCTTCGCCCTGCGCTCCATAGCCGTCGGGTCCTCTCGGGGCGCTGCCCCGGCCGGACGGCCTCCCCGCCAGGGCGCCGCCCTGGACCTGCCCGGGGGGCTGGCGCCGCCCCCCGAGACCCCCGCGATCCGCTTTCCCTCGCCGTCACCCTGCCGCCGTGCTCACCCGCGTCAAGGTCGCGCCTGCGGCGCGCCGCTCCGCGGTGGCTTCGCCAACCTTGACCCGCGCTGCGCGCGACGGCCGGGCCGGTGGCGTCGGGACGAGGGGCGTCCCGATTCGTTCAGCCACGCCTCCGGCGGGCCGAACAAGGGGCAACTCTGATCGGCGGGATTGGTCACTCCCTTCGCGGCCGACCTCGCCTCGGCCGGACGGCGGCCAGCGCCTCGAAGTCGAGGCCGCGGAACACACTCAGGTCGATCTCCGGCGGCAACTCAGCCCGGGCGACGGCGGCGAGTTCGCTGCGGTTCATGCCGTGGTCGCCGTAGTTGTCATGAACGCCGCCGAGTTCGTGCCCGACCTGGAGCCGGATGGCGCGCGGATCAATCTTCAATTCCCGGTCCAGGGCAATCTTCGCATGCCGCAGCCCGTGGAACATGGTGAACAGCCTGGGGTCCAGACCGGCGGTCCGGAACAGGCGCGCCATCCGCTTCGAGGCGGTGTCGGCCGGGTCCTTCGCCTCGTGCAGGCTCTCGAACATGAAGCCCGAACCCCGCCGCGCCCAGTCGATGAAGCCTGTTTCGGCCAGCACGTCATGCAGCACGAAGTAGGTCAGGGACTCGTCGGTCTTGAACGGCACCGTCACCCACCGCTCGCCGTTCCATACGCTGTCGCGCGGCGGAACGACCCAGCAGCCATGGTACCGCTGGATGTCCTCCCGGCGCAGGAAGGTGAGCAGCCCCAACCGGCGGCCGGTCAGGAAGCCCAGCAGCGGCAACAGCGCCTCGGCAAGCATTCCGCTTTCAACACCGGCACGGAAGACGCGGTTCAGCGCGGCGTAGTCGGGCGCCAGCCGGTGGCGCGCCTTGGGGACGCCCTTGGGTATGACGATCCGCATGCCCTCCAAGGTGAAGGGAATGCCCGCGCTGGCGCAGCCATCGCGCAGGATGGTTTTGACCTTGCCGAGGTAGTTGTTGACCAACGTGCTCTCGCTCAGTCCCTTGGCCCCCCGCGCCTTGGCCTCGGCAATGTATCGTCTGACGTCCTCAATTCGGTAATCGGGGTTCTTGGAAATGTTGGGCGGAAGGTGGCGGACGTCATTGACGAAGTTCTGGATGTCGTCCTGCGTGTATTGGTTGACCGGCTTGTCCCCGCACAATTTCAGGAAAACGGCCTTGCGATGACGCACGTATTTGAGTTCGTCATATCCATCGCCATGCGCCAGGCGTAGCTTCTCGTGATAGGCGTCCGCCGCGGCGCTGAACAGCGGACCATGCTTCACCGCGGTCGCGGCGGCGAGCTTCGCCTCCATCGCCGCCTGCTTGGCCTGCATGTCCGTGACGACGCTGAGCACCTTGGCGATGTCCGCAGTCGGTTCCCTTGGCGGAAGGGGAGGTTCGCCCAGATGCTCGCGGCCCGTCCCCTCGTCGGTGATGACCTTCCGGAAGTAGGATTCCAGGGCCGCCCCCTGATTTCGCGCCAGCGCGCTGCCGGTGGTGCGGTCCGCGACGAGATCGGCCAGGCCATCCAGCCCGGCGGCGACCATCCGGGGGGCAAGTGTCGCCTCAGACGGCTGGCACCGGTCCGCGTCGTCCAGTCCGCGCAGAAGTGGGAGAATCGATTTGAAATCGTCCCGAAGCAGGGACGCGACTGTCGGCCGGGGATCCGGTGTCCTGATGCTAGCCTCGGCCATGTCGTGGAACCTCTCGCGCTCGAAATGGATGCTTGCGGTTACCGCAAGGACCCGAGCAGCGACTTGCGCCGCACGCTTCGGGATTGCTCCAAGCGTGATTCGGATCGGCGAGGATTTCAACGAAAAGTTGAAGCGGGCAGGCACCCGCATCTGGAAGACCCAAGCAGACCCCTTGCGGGTCAGGTGGCGGCCATGCACGGCGGGTTACAATCCGGGGTACAAATCGCCCGGTCACACCGCCGAAAGCCTAGGAAATCCGTGGACAGGAAATGGCGGAGGGGATGTCTGCCATTCCTAAACCTACTCGCGTCCACAAGCGTCCACCATGTTCCATCAATGCATTGAATACGCTGAATTAATCTGTTCCGGGCATCCAGTTCTGTCTACCCTTGTCTATCCACATCTACGCTTTAATGTGGGAACTGTCGTGGGAACGGGAGGAGCAGCCTCCTTGCTTCCCACAGGCTCTGAACTTTGATTCCCGGTAGTATGCGGAGGCAGGCATGGGTGAGCTCACAGCCACGGGCTTGAAGGCGAAGCTGGCAACCCTGGGTAAGAGCCCCCTGCAGGCGCCCGTCCGAATAGGCGATGGCAGTGGCCTCCACCTTCTGGTGAAGGCGAACCAGACCAGCGGGGGCGCTTGGGTCCTCCGCTACAGCTATGGCGGCAAGCGCCGGGACATGGGTCTAGGCACCTATCCTGCCGTTGGGTTGGCGGACGCGCGCGCTGCTGCTGAGGAGGCTCGCAAGCTGCTGCGGAGTAACACCGACCCTCTTGCGGCGCGGGGCGCAGAGAAAGCCGCACAGGCTCGTGCCGCAGCCGAGGCAGAAATCAAAGCGACGACCTTCCGGGAGGCGGCGCTGGCAACAGTGGCAGCCAAGCGGGACGGGTGGAGCAACCCGAAGCATGCCGCCCAGTGGCTAGCCACCCTAGAACAGCACGCCTTCCCCCAGCTCGGGGAGATGCCAATTGCCGCGGTGGACGTCCCCGCAGTGCTGAGGGTACTGCGTCCAATCTGGCCGAAGATCCCTGAAACGGCGTCCCGACTGCGGCAGCGCATCGAGGCAGTGCTGGACCTGGCGCGTGTCCGAGGCTGGCGCAGTGGCGAAAACCCGGCGCGGTGGCGAGGGCTTTTGTCAGAAGAACTTCCGCCTTCGCGCCGTGTGAAGCGGGTGGAGCACCGCCCCGCACTATCCTGGCAGCAGATGCCCGCATTCTGGACTGCGCTGTCCAACGTGGATGGCATGGGAGCGGCCGCTCTTCGGTTCGCCATCCTCACGGCCGCTCGCACTGGCGAGGTCCGAGGCATGACATGGCGGGAAGTGGACATGGAGGCCAGCCTTTGGACGGTTCCGTCCGGCCGCATGAAGGCCCGCCGAACTCATCGCGTGCCGCTTTCTGCCGCTGCCATAGAGGTGCTGCGGGCAGTCCAACCTGAGAGACCCCGGTCCGACCACTTGATCTTCTCGGGCGGCGACAACGTGATGCTGTCTGACATGACCGTATCCGCAGTGCTGCGGCGAATGAATGAGCCGGCTGAGGGAGAGAACCCGGAGGGGCCACCGCGCTGGCGCGATCATGAGGGCCGAGCCATCGTGCCGCATGGCTTCCGTTCCACCTTCCGGGACTGGGCAGGCGAGACGAGGGAGGAAGGACGCGACGTGATAGAGCGGGCGCTCGCGCATACGGTGAAGGATAAGGTTGAAGCAGCCTATGCTCGGTCGGACCTTTTAGAGAAGCGCCGGCCGCTCATGGAGGCTTGGGGGAAATGGTGCCTGCAGCCGGCGGGCATAGCAGAAGTACGCAGCGCAGAACTCGAGCGTTCAGATGGAAAGCGAAGGAAGGCAGCGTGAGCCATCTATCTACCAGGATCCACTCACGGCCGTTCGCGAAGAATGCATAGGGGTCTTAGGGGTCATGGGGGATGGCGCTGGTGCACTCGCCCTCGTGAACGTCTGCGTCGGCACGCCTCCTTTCGCGGGGAAAAAGCAGACCACCGACCTATTGACCTGAGCCCCGAGATTTCCACCAAGGGGAGGTAGAGTCCGTCACCCGTTTGGAGATGGACATGAAGCGCGGCCGGTTCACGGAAAGCAGATCATCGAGGTGCTGCGGGAGCAGGAGGCCGGGCTGAAGACGGCGGATCTCTGTCGCAAACATGGGTTCTCGGAGGCGACCTTTTATGCCTGCAAGGCCAAGTACGGCGGTCTCGGTGTGTCGGAAGCCAAGCGGCTGAAGAGGCTTGAAGACGAGAACGGCAGGTTGAAGCGGCTGCTGGCCGAGGCGATGCTGAACAACGCTATGCTGAAGGACCTCGCCGCAAAAAAGTTCTGACGCCCGCATCCAGGCGGGCGGCGGTGGCCCATGCCCAGGAGGTGCACGGGATCAGCCAGCGGCGGGCGTCTTCGCTGCTCGGCACCGACCGGACGTCGATCCGCTACCGAGCCCGGCGTCCTGATGATGCGCCAGTTCGGGCAAGGCTGCGGGAATTGGCGGCCGAGCGTGGTCGGTTCGGCTACCGGCGGTTGGGAATCCTGCTGATACGCGAGGGTACAAGGTTGAACCACAAGAAGCTGCGGCGGCTCTATGGTAAGCGTCAGCCCGTTCCCGCAGGTGACGCGGTGGGCGTGAAGTTCCCAGCAGGAGTTCGTCGAGGTCGCCAATGGTATGGCCGCAGGCGAGGCGGTCGAGCACTGCGGCGATGTAGGCTTCTGGATGTTGATTGCCGCTGGGAGCTGACCCAGGGTGTCCAGCCGCAGAGGTTCACTCCAACTTCACTCCAAACCGGGTCAGGTCTCAGTGGCAATCAACAGTTTATTCCACCTCGCTGCGCAAATCAGTCACAGAGACATGGGGCATTTGGTCGCCATCCAGGATGTCCATCAGACCCCGTTCGAACAAAGCCGAATGGTCTGCCAGGAGGCGCGGCCGTTCCAGCCGCCAGCCGGCTTGCGCCTCCTTCTCTGGCATGGGCCGGTCGATGACCACGTAGTTAACATCCATGTCCTCGGGAACCAGGCGAACATTGGCCAGGCGGTCCTCCCGCTTGAGATGCGTGGCATCCACCACCACGGAGGCGCCGATCGCCATGCGGGCCACCAGGCGCTTGCGCAGCTCCACGAAGACCGGGCGCTGGTCGCCCTCATTGGCCAGGGGCATGCCGAGTTCAACACGTATGCTATCCGAGGAGAGAATCTCCTCTGACCGGTAGGTGCGCGCGGCATAGTGGCTTTTCCCAGCCCCGCTCGGGCCCACGAGCAAGGTCAGCGTCTGGCCGGTGCGCGGCCAGGTCCAGCCCGGACAGGCCTCCCCGAAGCGGTGGGATTCCCCCAGCCACCAATCCGAGGCCGTCGTGATGAAGTCGGGCGGCACCACGGACATGTGCGCTAAGAAAGTGCGGATGCGCTTGCACAACTCCAGGAAGTCCGCCTCGGTCGGCGGAATATGGTGCTGCAGGACATACCAGAGGTCGTTGGGCTCGAGCATTTCCGGCTTGTCGTAGGTCTTTGATTGACCGCTATGGAATTCCCGGGTGATGGGCTTCCGCGCCAGACGGTCGGCCAGGAAGTCGTGATGGCAGGTGATGACCTGCTGCCGGACGCGCTCCAGGAATGGAAAGAGAGTGCGCACCTGGGCGCGCCAGATGCGGCTGCGCACCTCCCGCTCGTTGCCGCGCTTCAGCAACGACAGCGAGTGCTCATAGGGGCCACCATCCCAGCCATCCACCATGCTGTTCTCCCAGCAGGGGACTGTCAGGCTCGTATCGGGCATTCCCGCAGCGATGCTGGTGAGCGCATCAAGGGGGAAAAGGCGGTCCGCCGGTGCAAGGCGCGCCAGAACCTCCAGCATGCGGAAGTCCCAGCCGGCCAGCTCCACGGCGGTGGCGACCGAAACCGTCAGCGCGACGTCGTCGGGCCTCGGCCGGCCGAAGAGCTGGAAGGCGGCATTTTCGGTGTCGATGCGCTGCACCTGGCCGCGCCAGGGCAACACCTGACCCTTCGCGCCGACCAATGCCAGGAGTTCCTGCAACGGCCGTCCCAACGGCGGGCAGACCACAATCAGGGGTTGCGCCGCCTGGCCACGGCGGGTCCATTCATGGCGGAAGGCCCGCAGGAAGGTCGTCCAGCCCTGCCAGTTCTCCAGGCTGAAGCCATGCAGGATGAAGGCCGCTTCGGCGAGCTCGTCATCGGCCACGAAGGCCGGCACCGAGCGAATGCCGGTCGCCACGGACATGACCTGGGAGGCCAAGGTATGGGCGGGGCTGCGGTAGGAGGAAAGCTCCTCCATATCGAGCAGATAGGTCCGCAGGCTGGCGGCTCGCTCGAGCTCCTGCCGTAGCCCCGGCAGCAGCCACTCCGGCGGCTCACGGGGGATGGGCATGCACACCAGTCCGTCGTCGAACAGCCGCTGCACAACGGTTTCGAAGAACCCGGCGGGACCGTCGAGCTCTTCAGGTCGCACCATTTCCGACATCAGGCCGGTTCCACCACCGCATGCGCCATCGCCGCCCGGAAGAGCGGGTTGAACCTGTAGCTGCGATACTCATCCTCAACGCCATCCTTGGAGGACATGGGCTCCAGGATGGAGGTCAGGATGCTGGCTTGGGCGAGGGCCTTCGCGTCGACACCCAGGCCCGGCGTACTGGCCACCAGCTCCTGAATCTCATAGGGGGTAATCTCGTACCCATTCTCCTCTGTGAAGGAGAAGGCAGCGTTGAAGAACGACTGAATCTCCCCGGACACCCCGAACTCCTCAGGGCTGGCAAGTTCGGCCCGGGTCGCCGAGGCGCTGCGCGTCACCACCGACATCTGCAGGCTCTTCTTGTTATCGGGGCGCATCGCCTTGCGGATGGCCTTGGAATAGCTGCCGAGCTCATTCGTGAGCAGCGGCATCAGGTCGTCGTAGTTCAGGCTCAAGCGTCCGGCCAGGTCATCGATGGCCGTGGTGCTCCAGGGCAGCAGCGGCTCGACGCGCACCTTGTTCATGGTCGTGACGCCATTCCGGGACCAGGTCAGCGCGTGCTGGAAGGAGCCCACGAAGACCACCCGCATCCGCTTGTCCCGCACAGAGCGGTTCCGCAGCGCCTCATCCGCCCACTGGCGGTTCCACGGCGTCGTCGCGCTGATGACCAACACCAGGTCGGCATCGTCCTTGCGGGGCGCAACCGACTTCAGCATGGTCTGGAAGTCCTGCAGGTTCTTCGGATGCCGCATGATGACAGAGGCCTTGCGCCCCTCCTGGGCGACCTGCTGGGCGGCTTGGCTGAGCGCGGCCGGAACTGCATCCAGGTCGGAAACCGGCAGGCCGAAAATGGCCACCACCGGGCTCTCACCGACCAAGATATCCTTCTCCTGGCCATAGGTGAGCGGCGAAGGCTGCTGGTTCTCGACGCTCATCTGGGCCGCCAGGGGGCGGCGGAGAGCACGCGGGTCGAAGGGCCTGGAAGGCTCGGTGCGGCTGAGCTCCTCGAGCATCTGCTGGATGCGCTCGTAGCTGCCCAGAAGCGCCAGCACGGAAGCCGAGCGCAGGGCATAGCGGTCGCGCCTGACACGGCGGACCACGCCGAGGCCCTCCATCTCATCCAGCAGGGCTTCCACGGTCTGCAGGCGGTTCACCAGGGCCCGGCCCTTCGGCCAGTAGCTCATGGCGAGATTCTGGACCTCCGCCAGCGTCAGGCCCTCCGTCACGCTGCCTTCCTCGCGGCTTTGCAGCTCATGGATGGCGATGACATAGGTGATGAGCTCATACCGGGGGTCGAGCTTGATGGTCAGCTCGAACTTCTCCTGGATGCTCTTGCCGACGCTCTCGCTTTCCAGCACCCGGCGCACCGTCCGGCTGGAGATGACCCAATCATGCTTCTGCGACCGCGCGGCATCGCGGGCGATATCGTCCAATAGGTTCTGGCAGAAGGTTTGCGCCAGGACCGGGTAGTAGTTGATGTTGCTGAGCACCGCCCAGATGTCTTCCTGGTTTTCGAAGCGGAGCCCCATAGAGGCCATCGGCTTGACGATGAGCTGCTCGGCGTCCCGCGCGTCACGACCCAGGAGCGGGCCGATGCGCTGCGGGTCGCTCGCCACCTGCGGGATGGGCGAGTTGACGATTTGCATCTGCGCCTGCACGAGGCGGGTGACGTTGTTGAGACCCGCCAGGACGAACTTGAAGCGCCGGCTGGTGTCATCCATGAGCCGCTGCAGGCCGCGGAACTGCTTGAAGTCGCCGGCGCCGCTGGCCTCCTCCCAGACGAACTTGTCGGCTTCGTCCAGCAACAGCAGAACCCGGCGCGCATGGTCCTGGCCCAGCCAAGCCTTCACGGTGCGGGCGAAATCCTCGGCAGTCTTCACGAACTGACCCGGACCGAAGACGTCCGGCATCTCCTTGGAGGCCAGTTCCCAGATTTTGTCGGTCCGGTCCGGGCGGCCCTGGCCGATGTTGTCGGCCGGCAGGTAGGTCACCACCACGCCGTTCTCCGGCTGGTGTTCGCGGCCAACGATGTGCTTCAGGAGCGCGGTCTTGCCCAGGCGGCGGCCGCCGAAGACCACGCAGCTCCCCGAAGTGTCGAAAATGCGCTGGTACTCGCGCTCCCGCCCGAAGAACATTTCCGGCGGCACAGTGGCGTAGAGGCCGTAGTCCGCGAAGGGCTTGGTGTGGGAGAAGGGCTGGGCGCATTCCAGCAGGGTCAGCGGACGTGGCTCGGCCTCGGTGAGCGCGTAGAGCAGGATGGCCTCGTCGATGACCAGCAGGCGGCGGCCACCCGGTGTCGCCATGGAGCCCACCGCCATGGCCTGGCGGCGCTCCGGTGACAGAACCTCCGTCGCGATGACAATGGTCGCGCGGCTTCCGGCGGCAGACGCCAGCTTGGTCAGCTCGCCATCCTCCAGGGAAGCGGGGAGCATCCAGAGCTTGTAGTGCCCTTCCGTGACGCTGCCGAATTCCGGCAACAGCATCGACTGGGCGTCGCGCACGAAATCCAGGCAGCTGTCGAAGGCATAGCGCCGGCGATGCTGCTCGGTGCGGATGCTGTCCTGACTGAGCTTGTCGACCACGAAGCCCAGCCTGGTGAGCAGCTGCTCCGTGAAGCCCCGGACCTCTTCGGGCTGCTTGCCCTTTTGCAGGGACTGCCGGAGCTTGCGCCAGATATCGAAGGTTTCCCGTGCGCTGTCCCGCCGGGCCGCCGGGATGCGGGAGAAGGCCAGCCGTGCCCGACCCAGCCCGACATCCACGCCGGCCGCGATGCGTTCCGGCAGCGCCTCGGTCTCCTTGGAGGGGAGGTTGGCGAGGAACTGGGGGATGTGCGGATAGAACTCCGACCAACGGCGATGCGGGTCGTTGCTCTCCGGGGAGAAGGGGATGTTCTGCTCGGCCAACTCCAGGCGGTCCTGGACGGCAACGAGTTCATCCCGCTGCAGCAGGGATTCCAGCGAGGCACGCACCTCGGTGGAGATGCCCTGCAGATTGTTGATCCGCTCACGGTAGCGGGCACGCGGTCCCGCGAGGGCCGCCCGCACCTTGGATTCCACTTCCGCCAGGGACTCCTCGGCGGTGTTGAAGTCCTGGACGCGGCCGCATTCCACCTTCTCGAATGTGCGTTCCGACAGGTCGCAGGGCACCGGGATGGTGGCGGCCTCGATATCGGCCACCTGGGCCAGCAGGCCGTCCATTTCCCCGGACTTCAGGTTCTCCAGGCCGAGACGCTGGACGCGCTGGACCTCCCGGCGGACCTGCTGGATGTGGGCCCGCAGATGGGCGAAGCGGGTCGGCCGGTCGGCTTCATAGGCGTCCTTGCCTTCCGAGACGACACTTTCGGCGATGCTGAAATAGGGCGCCACGTCCAGCAGCATCCGCGCGCCGACAAAGGACCCGGCCTCCAGCCGTTCGCGGAGAACCTCGGAGAAGAAGCTGTCCCGCTCCGGGCCGGCCGGCGGGAGTGGCTCGGCGTGAACGCCCGCGATGGCCCGGATAAGGGTGTCGGCATGATAGGGCTGGGGCAGCCAGGAACGTCCGAAATCCAGCTCCGGCACCCAGGCCAGCCGGCCATGCAGGGCCACGGCGGCATCCAGTGCGCCGCGCCGATAGACCTCGCCCCGGAACAAGCCGCTGATGCGCTTCAGGGCATCTTCCAGCATCAGCAGGCTGCCGGACATATCCAGCGCGCCTTCAGCGGGCTCGGCCTGCAGCATCTCCTGGATAACGCCCAGGCTGCTGTCGGCTGAGGTCAGGGCGGAGTCCCGCGCCTGCTGGACCACCTGGCGTTGATACTGGCCCTTGGTGACGCCGGAGGCCTCATAAGCGGAGAGGAAGGCGGAGCACAGTTCGCCGAGTTCCAGCAGGTTCCGGACCAGGCGTTCCCGGCTCGCCCCGTCGATGGAATCGCGGAAGGCCAGGCTCTCCGTGAGCCGGGCGAGCTCCTTGAGCGTCACATCGCGGTCCCGGAAGCAAGCCGCACAGGCGCGGGCCGCCGCAAGGGCATCCTGCAGGCCGCCCGCCATGGCGTTGACCAGCGCTCCCACGGGCTCATCGGACTGGCAGAGCCTGATGCGCATCCGGTTCCCGGAACTGTGCGGGAAGTCGAGATTCTGGACGGTGACCAGCTTGTCCTGGATGGCCTTGCGGCGCTCCTCGATGGCGGCCTTGGCCTGCTCCTCGCCCAGGACGGCCTGCAGCACCGCCGGGTTCAGCATCAGTCCGGCATCCGCCACCGTCTCGGTGGCCACCCGCATGGGGTGCAGGACGGCGCCAAGGCTCGCCGGCAGGGACGGCTGCACCGCCTGCAGGACATCAATGGCGAGGCGGTCCTGGCGGAAGAAGGCGGGCTCCAGGCAGGAGGCGAACAGCACCAAGGCGCGGGCCTCGGTCAGGGGGTCTTCCACGTCCAGGCGCTGAGCCGCCGAAAGCGCCTCGGCGAGCTCATCCGTCATGGCCTGGTTGGACTGGATAAGGCTGGGGCTGACGTGACCGGATTTAGCGGCCAGCGAGAGCTCCTCCGAGGTCAGCGGCGTGACGCCGGTCTCGTAGATTTCCTTGGCGGCGTTCAGCAGGTGCCAGGCGAGCGCGTATTCGCCCTTGAGGAAGAGCCCGTGGATGCGCTCCCGCAGTTCCTTGGCCTCGCCGTCATCGTCCAGGATGGAGGCCCAGAGGCTGCGCTCGGACTCCTCCTGGACCGGAGTCTGAGCAGCAGTGGCCTGACTTTCCGCCCGCGCTTCGGCCGTGTGGGAACGCAGCTGGCCCAGGAGGCGCTCGTCCTCCTCCGTTACGCTGGTCGTGTCTTCGTCGGAGGCATGCTCCTCCTGGAGGTCGGCCTCCGTAGGTGCGGGCTCCGCCGGCGCCTCGGAAGCGGCCGGGCTGGACGTCAGCGGAATCGGCTCCGCAGAGACTTCGGCGGTTGTCGAGGCAGGAGCCAGTAAAGGCGGTGCGGCAGAAAGGCCTGCTTCCGCCGCCGGGGCGCTGTCCTGGTCCGGCGTGTCAGGCGACCGAGCCTCCCCCTTCTGGCTCAGGGCTTCCCCAGCCGGAGGCAGCGCTGCCGAAGAGGTCGAGACCTGGGCCTGGACCGACCCTGCGGTGGCAAGGACATCCAGCGGTACGGGCGCCTCAGCGACGGGGCCCGCCATCACCTCGGCGGGATAGGGCGCGGCCGGGGCAGGGGGAGGCGTCAGCGGCCTGGAAGTCTCCTCCGCCTCGGCCATGGCCTGGTAGAGGGTCTCATGCACCGCCGTCAGGGCCGCCACCGCCGCCGCGCTGCTGGCCTGAGCCTCCGCGACCTTGCCGTGAATGCGCGTCACCTGCGCCATGTAGCCCGGGTCCAGCGGGTTAATCTGGCTGAGTGCGGCGTGGAGCTCGGCGACCTCCTGCAGCAGCGGCAGGGTGCGGCTGACCTCGCACTCGAAGGCGGAAATCACCGCATCGATGGCTTCGAGGGCCGCTTCGAGGACATTGCCTTCATGCGGAAAGGAGGGAAGCTCGGGCATCTGGCCGGCCATCATCTCCGCCAGGGAGGCGATGGCGCTACGCAGCCGCATCAGCTGTGGCGCGATGTCGACCAGCTTGGGCTTGTTGGCCTCGAAGGCCGCCAGGGCGGACCTGGCCCGGACCAGGCGCTCCTCGAGTTCCTGCAGGAACGCCTCGGAGGGCTCTCCCGGAACGTCCAGCTTGCCCATTCCCGCCAGGGCATCGAACCATTCCGCCACAGCCGCGAGGCGCGGGTTCAGCGCGGCGCCAGCGGATTGCAAGGCAGGCGGAACGGTCTGCGAGGCGACATCCGTCACCGCAAGTGTCTCCTGCTCCGATGTCATTGTGCCGCCGCCATCCACATCATTCTGCGCCTCACTCTCGAGCGGGGCAGCGGCGACGACAGGGGCAGCCTGCTTCTTGGCGTCGCCAGCGGAGGTGTCGAGGAGCGCAGGGTCCTTGGGCAGGATGACCTCGTGCCGACGACGCGCTTCGCAGTAGGGAACCAGGTGAGCCAGCTTTTCCTCGCTGCGAAGGTATTTCCCCATGTGCTCGTCGTAAGTGTAGAATCCTCCATACAGGAAGATGACGTCCTCGGCCTTTCCAGGCAGGTCCATCTTCAGGAAAGCCCGGCACACGTTGATGTGGTTCGCGGCAGACTTGGGGGGAATGCCTTTCGCGGCCTCAGCCTGCAACTTCCTCCACATGGAATGGAAGGGTTTCCAATCCACCTTCTGCTTCTCGGCAGCGACCAGGATGGAACCCGTGGCCTGTGCGGGGAGATGGAAGCAGCGCAGAAGAATCACCGCCATCTCATCATGCGAAGGAAAAGCGGCACTGGGTTCCGGCCAGCCGAGTTCCGGTGCCGTGCGGCGGATGATATCGGCCTGCTTGTGCAGCAGGCGAACCGTGCGTGGAGGCACATTCATCCGGGCCTTCACCCATTCCAGGGTCAGACGCTCCGGCGCGGAAACCGGTCCAGTGCCGGCTTGGCCCTCCGCCAGTGCCTCGGTCGGGGACGGCATGTTGTTCTGGACGGTTTCCTCGGAAGACATCGGCTCTCCTGAGAGCGCAGCGGCCAACTCCGCCAGCTCTTCTTGAATCTTGTCGTCAACGTCATTGCCGCCGCCAGGGGGAGGCGTTTCGTCATCACCCCCGTCGTCGTCGCCATCATCCTCGTCAATTTCATCGATGGCGAACCGGGTGATATAGTCCCGGACTTTCGCCTCGAATGAGAGCGGGGCCGGCAACATCGTCCAGGCGGTACTGTGCCCGTGACCATGCCGGAGGCTCTCCACCAGCGTGATGATGTCGTCGAGAGAGTCGCGGGGCTGCGACAGCAGCACGCTCGCTTCGATGGAGGAGGGCAGGCGGTAGTGCATGTCCACCAGGGGGGGGACATGCATGCGCCGATAGAGGGTGCCATCGCTCTTCTTGGCCCAGGATGGCCAGTCCTTCGAGGCAGACCGCACCGTCACCGTGCTGTCCATCCCGCGATAGACGGACAGCCCGCGCTGCTTGCTCATCTGGAAGTAGCTGTGGCTGCACCAGAAGTGCGGACCTGCCCCGACCTGGTAGGCTCCCTGGGACATCGTCGTCGTCGGGCGAGAGATTTCCTGTCCGGTCGGCTCGCCATTGTCTGCATCGAGTTCATGCATCACCAGTGGCGAGCGCAGGATAACCCGGCCAGCGATGCCGCTGCGGATTCTGATGAAGCGCACCCGCGGCCAGCGCTTGTCAGCCTCGAAGGTCTCCCGGTCGAGGCTGACCTCCTTGTTGGTGGACTCCTTGTCCGTCAGCCATCTCCAGAGGCCGCTGGCACTCGTGGAGTTCACCAGGATGAGCGGCTTCTGGCCGGCGGCGATGGCCTCATCAATCATCACCCGCACGAACTGCTGGAAGGCCTCCTGCTCCTCGGCGCGCTTGCTGCCCAGGGTGGGCGTGTTCAGCCGCGCCACCTCTAGAAGCAGGTCCGAGAAGGGGAGCCATTGCGGCGTCCAGCGCAGCGTCTTGTCGAAGTATCCGAGGCGGCCACTGGCCTCGCCTGTTTCCACGTCGATTTTGGTGGCCAGGCAAACCTTGCCGCCCTTGCCCGCGCCGCTGCGCAGGTTCGACTGGGCGATGACGGAGAGTCCTAGGACGCATTTCGGCCGGTTGGTCGGGTCCGGGAAACACTTCGCCATGGCCTCGTCCACCATGGCGACATTGCCGGAGTGGCCGAGTAGCAAGTCATTCAGGGCCGCCTGCAGGCGATGCAGGTAGTTCGCCATGCTGTTGCGGCTGCGCTCGGGCGGACGCAGGTACTGGACATTGCCACCAGCGGAGGCCAGCGCGTAGCGGCCGGCGGCCTTGTTGACCCGGTCATCCTTGCGGTTTTCGAACCACTCAGGGGCCTGGACCAGCACATGGCAGTTCTGCAGCTCGCCAACCCGGCGCATGACCGGTTCCCAGGCCTTCACCCGAAGGTCGAAACGGGTCTGGGTCTTCTGCGCCGCGCCGTCCAGGACGTCCCGGGGTCCATGGACACCCTCGGGCAGCGCCATGGTCTCCACCTTCATCTGGGGGAAAATGACCTTGGCCAGGGCACGGAGGGTGCTGCGCTCCCGTTCCGTCCGGGAGACAATGAGCAGAGTGGGCGGCCGGTTCCGGTGCGCGCGGGCGATGCGGGCCACATTGGCCCGCTGCAACTTCTCCATCTTCTGGATGGAGCCGGTCAGCGAGTCCTCATCCAGCTCCTCCGCCTTCACCTCCTGCCGGGTGAGGCGCGAGCGGATGTCCAGCAAGGCCGCTTCGCTGAGTTCGTTGTAGCCCAGTCCCTGCGCCATATCGCTGACCACCATCGAGAAATCGATGGCGGCATGGAACTCTTCGCGCGTGGTCCGGCGGCTGCCGACCTGGCGAACCGGCAGGGGCGAGAAGCCCAGACCTTGCAATTCGTCCAGGATGACCTCGTAGAGGTTCAGGCTGTCCGTGGAGGAGGCGCCGGCCTGGACGGGGTGGGTGCCAAAGGCCGTCTGGAACGGAATGCCGATGAAGACGCCGTTGGCAGCCGCGCCCCGGGCAATCATCTGCGGCAGCTCGACCGCGAGGTCGGCACCGACCTGGATGGCCTGGGCGAAGAATTCCGGCTTGCTGGGGAGTTCCGGGACCCCCTTGCGGACCGGGCAATCGACCTCGACCGCCAAGGGCGACTTGTTCTTCGACAGGACGTGCAGCTTGAGCCGCTTCTGGCTCCACAAATCCTTGGCGGCCGGCAGTTCCTGGCACCAGCGCCGACGAGACGCCTCGATGACCAGGATGGGACGCTCAATCCAGGGCTGGGTTTCCAGGGAAAGCTTGGCCACCATCGAGTAGAGGGCGCCATTGCCGGTCCGGGGCCAGGTCTCGAACTCGATTTTCCGGCTGGAGGATTTGCTGCGCACCACCCGGAAGACGGGGCCCATGCCCTCGAAGAGCTCCTGGCCCTCCAGCCGGCGGCCAATCATCTGCAGCAGGGCGGTCTTCTTGGGCTCGGTGAACCCAGGCTCGGCGAAAACGGCCTCCAGCTTGGTCTGGCCATCCACCGCCTTCAGTCCCTCATCGCTCCCGAGGCAGCGGGACAGCTGGTCAACCAGGTCCTCGGAGACGCCGGTTCGGCTGGCCCAGTCGCGCAACACCATGTCGCACCAGAGCGAGGCGGCATCCCGTGCACGGCCCAGCAGGCTGCGAAGCGTGCAGTCCGCCTCGGCGAAGGGCCTCGGGTTCTCCGACTGCTTCCCCGACCAGGGGCCGCCCAGGTCGTATTCCACCAGGCTGGCCTCGGGGATGGAGGCCAGCAGGGCTGCCCGAAGGGAGGCGTAGGGGATGGTCCTCCCCTCATCGGTCTTCGACTGGCTGCCCTGGTTGGCAATTTCCCGGAACAGCGCCTGGGCGCGGGGCTGCCAGACCAGCTGGGCACGGGCAAGAGCCTCGGGGGCCGCTTCCGGTGTCAGCAGGGCCAAGGCATGGATTTCACGCTCGTCCCGCTTGAGGCTGGCCTGGCGCCAGAAGCTCGTCGTCTCGACCGTTTCACTCATCCACGTCAGCCATCTCGTCAGAGAACCGCACCCCGTGGCAGCTTTCCAGGGGAGCAAGGAATGGTTGATACAGGGCCCGGTAAATCTCGCTTTCGACCGGGTCCGGGGTGTGTACCCGCTGGCGCAGGATGTCGCGCATCATCACCAGCATGCTGCTTTCCGAGTTGTCTGCTTGGCCGGCGGCGGAGCGGGGCGCCCACGCGGCGTCGGCGAAGATGACCCGGGCCTTGCAGCCATTGCGCATGGCGCGCCCGATGGCCTGCAGCACGTCCACCATGATGTCCGCCGTGAAGGGCTCGGCCAGCGCGCCCAGTTTGGAGGATATCAGGGGGAAGCGGAGAAGCCTCCTGACCTGGCTCGTGAGGTCGCGGCGGGCCATACCCCAGCTCATGGCCAGGTCATCGGTGGACCAGTGGGGCGGGAACTGCTGTCGCTCGAACTTCAGGGTTCCGGCGCCGACGATGCCGGTGGCGAGGTCCAGGCTCTCGGTGGCTGGATGCGGCCGTGTCAGGAAGACCATGGTGCCCAGGATGGCGTCCCGCCGGCGGGGGCCGTCCTCGAAGACGATGTTCACCCCACGCGCCAGGGAGCGCATGGGAAACACCATGGCGACCCAGTCACCCCGGCTGCCAAGGCGCTCCACCTGGGCGGTGGTGACCCAGTCGCCCGCCTGCCCCGGAGGTGGCACGTCGATAACGCCAATGACCTTCTCGGCGAGCGCCGGATAGCTGCGGCGGAGGTGCTCCTTGAACTGGCGCACCTGTTCATAGGAGTTCACCACGAAGGCGACGCGGCGACCGGGGTCGAAATCCCGGTTCATCCTGAGCACCAGGGGGTCGTCCATGTCGAAATAGTGGTCGACCATGGCGCGCAGAATCTTGGCCCGCTTGTTCAGCGGCGCGCCGGAGAAGCGGAGCCGCTGACCCGGAGCCTCGGGGTCCTGGATGGGGTCGAACTGGTAGCGGCTGCCCCGCCACCCGGTGTCGGACCCCGGCCGCCGCAGCACGATATCGGGGCCGACCGGCACATGGTAGGAGGGACTCTCCTCGAGGAATGAGGTGGCGGAAGCCAGCAGCACGGCTGGCCCCCGGTCATGCCCCTCGTGGCGCAGCAACTCATGGAGCCGGTAGAGCAGGGCGCGCGGCGTTCCCCGGAAGGTCACGTACTGGACCCGGATGGCCCGCTTGCCGTTGCGCTCCTCGTTGAAGTAGCGGATGCCGGACAGCCGCCCGATGAGCGCCTCCGGCACCAGGCGGCCGAGGTCCTCGGAGATGCCGTCCCGGAACAGGGTCTCCCGGTGCACACCCTCGGAAACCATGGCCTGCTGGGCCGGCACGAGGCGCAGGAACTGGAAGATGAGCGCGGTGACTTCCGCCAGGAAGCGGAACATCTCCGAGCGCTCCTCCGGGCCGAAATCCCGGATGGGCACGGCGAGACCGAAGGTGATGTCGCGGGCCCTGTCGAGCAGCGCGTCCCGCAGCACCGGCGAGGGCTCGGACAGCCAGTCGCGCAGGACCTCCTGCAGGTCTGTCCCGGTGCGCTCCAGGCGGTCCTGGTCCACCCCAAGGTCGGCCGCGATGCGCTCCGGGTTGAACTCGATGTCACCGCCGCGCTCGGTGCGCCGGAACAGGGCCGTCTGCACGCAACTGTCCCAGAAGGCCCGGACGGCTGCGATGCGGCGGTCCTCGAAGAGACGGTCCTCCGGCTCCATGCGGAAGACTTCCGGGTGGCCAAAGAGCTCGTTCACCACCGTGTTGCTGGTGACGAAGGTCTCCTTGAAGCGGGCCAGGACCCCTTCGGTGCCATTGCGCCGGAAAGCCCGCTGCAGATGGACCACCAGGGCATGGTTCAGCTTGCCGAAATCGGCGGCGATGGCCCGGTAGCTCTGCACATTGGTGGCGGTGCTGGAATTCTGGCCGGCCGCCATGGGAACGAAGAGGTCCCGGTGCAGCAGGTGGTCGAGGCTGGCTTCGCTGCCCGTCAGGTCGAGGGCCGAGATGGCCTTGTTGTCCAGCGCCTTCTGGGCGCCGTCGGCCTCGTCGACGATGACCAGGTCCGAGGCCATGGCGATGGCCTCGAAGTAGCGCATCTTCTCGGTCGAGAAGTGCGCGCCGATATTGGTGTCCATCGACAGCACATGGCCGAGCCAGATGCGGTGCACGGTCAGCTCACGGGGTGCCTTCAGCCGGCCACAGACGCTGCCGAGCGGACAGAGATGCGGCATCGGCCGCTTGCCCGGCCGGCCACGGCTGTCCACCTTGTGCTGTTCCACCGTGATGCAGGGCGGCATCAGGTGCGGGAAGGATTCCGTGCCTTCCGGGTCTTCATCGAAGCCCCCCAGGGCGCAGTTCAGCCCGAGCAGCTCGGCACCCGGCATGCTGCGCCCCAGGCCACGCGCTTCATCGGCGCCCAGTCGCTCCGCCAGCTTGTGGGCGTGATTGAGGCGGGTCTGTGGTGACTGGCCGACCAGCAGGCCGACATCGCATCCGTAGTGCTGCAGGTCGCCCAGCAGGTTGATGCTGGCCTCTATGGAGGGAAGCAGCACCACGACCCGGAGCCCCCGGCTGTTGAGGAGCACCAGCAGGATGATGATGAGGGTCGACTTGCCGGTGCCGGGCAGCCCGATGAGATGCTTCAGGCCCGCCAGCTCGATGGTCCGGGTGGGCCGGAGCAGGCCGGCTGCCCGTTCAGGAGCCAGGATGTCGAACTTCTGCTCACCGGTGGCTTCCTGCAGCCGGCTGACCCAATTGCCAGGCGGACGGCCGGGCACGGCCTGGTCCCGGGCATCCATCTGCGCGGCGGTGGCGACCAGCTCCTCGAAGCTCACGGTGATGGGGCCGACCGCCGGCCGGCTGACATCATGCCTGGGCGGCAGGGGAAGATTCGGGACCGAGCTCAGGTCGATGGAGATGTGCTCGGCATTCTCCGAACCGTCGGAGGCCACCCGCATCGGCCGGGTGGTGTCGGCGAGTTGCAGGGTCTGCGGCTGGTGGGGCGGCTGCGCCAACAACTGCCGCACCATCTCCGCCACCCTGGCCTCGGTGCCCTCACGCAGGTGGAAAGCGAAGTGGCGGTGGCCGGCGTCGATGCGAAAGGGAGGCTCGCGGTAGTCGTCGTCGTCCTCACGCTCCTCCTCCCAGGCCAGGGCATCCAGCACGGCCTGGCGGAGGTTGAGGTCGGAGCCGACCGAGAGGCCATAAAGGCGCAGGGAATGGGCGGCGGTCGCGAAGTTGCCCATGGCGGGGTGGTCCAGCACGGACCCGAAACCCGCCATCAGGGCTGGGACGCCTTCCAGGTCATGCTTGCCGAGGAGGTGGTGGAGCGCCGCGCAGAGCCAGTGGATGCGCAGTGAGTTGGTGTAGCCCTCCGGCTGTACCCTCATGCGGAGAGCTCTTCGATGACCTGGGACACCGTGACGAACTCGATGCCGAGCTTCCCCCGGTAGGATTCCCGCAGCTGCCGCAGGTAGTCCCGGTTGTTGCGCAGCTTGTCATCCGGCACCGCCAGGAAGCGGCGGGCGAACATGCCGAGCCGGCCGGTGTCGCGGGTCAGCTTGTTGCCCAGGGTGACGGGGCTCGCATAGGTCTTCACGTCGATGCCGATATCCAGGCCATCCACGCCGACATCTGCGGCATCCTGCTGCGGGTAGAGCACCGCCTTGCGTCCGGAGGCCAGCAGCGCGTCACAGATGTTCACCTCATCGAGGCCAGGCCCGACCCAGTAGGCCGTGACGGCCGGAGTGGCGATGCGCCAGGAGGAGGGGTCCTCGATGACCGCCCCGAGCTCCGAGGTCGGATGGGCAAGACGGCACTGGCGGATGCGGCAGCGGCCATCCGGGTAAGAGGTCTTGTCGCGGTCCGGCCAGAGAAGGGAGTGGCAGTGCGCGCAGCGATGCGCCCGGGTGCCGAACAGCGCGGTCTGCGGGACCGGACGGTAGAAGGCTTGCACCACCTGCAAAGATGCCGTGTGGCCGCCGCGCGCGATGAAGCGAATCAGCTCGTCCTGGGGAATGGCGGGGTTCCGCACGACGAAGCTCCGCAGCGCTTCATAGGCGGCGTCACGCTGGTTGCGCGGGCGCTTGGCGACGGCCTCCCGAAGGCGCTCGTGGTAGATGGTCTCAGCGGCGGCAATCTCGCCACCGGAAGCCTCCCGGGCGAGCTCCCGGCAGTCCTCCGTCGCCACGCCGGCCTCCCCATCCACCAGAACGACGTCGGCGTATTTAAAGGGAGCGCGGAAGGCCTGCAGGCCCCAGCCCGCCATCGGGCGGGTGGCCAGCTCGTTCATCACGTGCAGCGAGGCACCCAGGTCGGGCGCGCCTTCTTCGACGCTGATGCGGGAGAGCAGCGCCAGCCCCCGCCGCAGCATCTGTGGCATGGAGGAATCCTGGTGCAGCACCGAGCCGGCTTCGCTGGCGGCCTGATGGGCCTCCAGGAGGCCTCGGGCCAGCATGGCGAGCGCAATCAGGGAGCGCTCGTATCCAGCCTCAGCCTCTTGAAGTGTGCCATCCATGCATTAAGAGTATAGTCACCAGACGATGACAGTCCACTCACTAGACAGCCTTTTGCCGGACCGGAACCGCTCCGAGGTCGAAAGACGCCTCCGGTGGCTGGACGGGCGGCTGCGCTGGATTGGCTCCGTGAAGCGTGCCGACATGGTACGCCTGATGGGCATCTCGCGGCAGCAGGCCTCCCAGGACATGGCTAACTACTTGAAATTGGCGCCTGGAAACGCGGTCATGGACCCTTCCAGCAAGGCCTGGGTGGTCACCCCCAACTACGAGGCCCTGTTCGACCAAAGCTTCCTGGAATGGGCCCAGAGTTCGGCCGAGCAGGATTCCCGGGTCATCCCTGTCGAGGATGTGACCACCCCGAGCCGCACCATTCCGGGGTCTGTGGCTGGCCTTATCGCCCAGTCCTACGCGAATCGGATTCCCCTCAAGGTCACCTACCAGTCGATGTCCCGCGAGGAGCCGACGGAGCGCCTGCTTTGTCCACACTCGGTGGTGGACACCGGTGAACGGCTGCACCTGCGCGCCTATGACAGCCGGCGGATGACCTTCATCGACTGCATTCCCGCGCGCATCCTGCAGGCCGAACTGGCGCCTGGGGAACCCTGGGTGGATGCCGCAGCGGACCGGGACTGGCACCAGATGGTCGACATCGTCCTGGTGCCGGCTGAACGTCTGTCACCCAGCCAGAGGCAGGTCATCAAGACGGATTACGGGATGACGGAGGGGAGGAGGGTTATCCCGACCAGAAAGGCGCTCCTCTTGTACACGCTCACGCAGATGAATCTGCTGGCCAGCGTTCGAAGCCAGGGAAAGCGCCGCCGTTCGGACGACCTGAACGATGTTGTCTGCCAGAATGCCGAGGAACTCCTGCCTTATCTTCCGGCGGTGAAAGCGCCCCTGGACTCAGAGCAGGGCGACAATTTAGCTCCGGCAGAAGAGGCAGGCGGATAGAGGAAGGTTGCTGACCTCAGAACTCGCCAGCGTTAAGGTCTAGGTTCCCTCAATTAGTTTTAGGTTCGAAAACTCGCGCACCTACTGGCCTGAGCCTGCCCAGTTCTTCCATGCGGATTCTTTTGCCATATAGATGCGGACAACCCCGACCATTGGCTCGCCGGTGACCTGAGCCCTGAAGTTCGTCCAGGCTGAGCTAGAGTCCTTGGTGATTGCTTGCCGCTGCGGGAGCGGCGTTGGCAAGGGCTTCCATCATCCGAGGCGTGATGGCTCGCCTGCCGATCTCGGCGGGTGTGGCGCCCTGGTGAGCCGAGTGCGGCCGGACTTGGTCCACCACCGCGTCCTCGATCTCGGCCGCGGGTAGGCGCCGGACCGGGCAGTCGTCGGCCGTCCCCCTTCAGCACGACCTGACTGACGTAGTAGCGGTAGAGCCGCCTGCGGGGCCGGGTGTGGGTGGGCGACAGCACCCGACCATCCACCCCTCGGATCCCGGCAGTGCCGGCGCCACAAAGATTAGCCCCGCAGTTGTGACGGCACCTGCTGGCGGCTGCCAACGACGGTCCGTCCACATCCAACCTTGGATAGCTGGACACCCTGTCTTCTAGATGGCTTGCTACATGTCGGAGGCGAGGTGTGCAAAGCGATCGTACCGACTACTTCACTGTTGCTCAGGCGCTGGCCTATGTCGCTTATGGTGACCCAACAGTCTTTAATCGGCCTCCGCCAGCTACTCCTGACATGCACCAGAGGTGGGGCTATTGGAACGGCGCCCGCTCAACAGTGCGACGCACCCCACCTCTTCGTTGGTTGCGACGGGTTTGGCTGCGCGTGCAATGGGGCCTGACACGGGCTAGGCGTAGGAAGCGCTGGCGGCGCTGCCCACTCCCTCCTCTTCCTACCTCGCAGCGCGCCATCGTTCGCCAGCTGCTGCACAGGAACGCTATGCCTGTTCCCGAAATCCTCAGGCAATTAGCTGTCGACATTGATCAAGTTCACCAGGCCACATCACATTTAAGACGCGCAGAATGTGCACTCCTCGATGCGCTACGCACTGGACGCCTGGTAGTACTTGGCCGGCCTGGTGATGCTCAGGCTGAGATCTTCTTCAGCCATGTCCATGAACGGGTACCCGTAAGCTACCTCCTACATGACCACCGCTCCCTTGAGCCCGAAGGACACGGCTGGCTGATGCTAGGTTCCACCGCATCGGAGGCGGAGCTGATCATGCAGGCGGCACCCGAGAGGCCAGACTGGGGTGACCTTCGCTTTCCGGCAACCATGCTCCGGAAGTGCTTCCCGCAGGATTTCCTCCTGAAAAATGGCGTCAAGGCAGTTGTGAGCGGTGGGCCAGGCCGTCCTTCAAGCATGCATCTTATCAAGCAGGAGTACTTGCGGAGACTGGCTTCTGGGGAGGCACTTGCGTCCCGTTCAGACGAAGCACGCCATTTGTTCGATTGGTTCCAAAAGGAACATCGGCACGAGCCGTCACCCGGCGCGAAGTCCATCCGGAACAAAATCCCGTCGTGGCACGGTGAAGGCTCATCTGGGCTGCCCGAAATTAAATGAGGTAGCCCCTTTTCGGGCAGCTATTTCGGGCAGGCAGAAAGCGTGAATGACAATCCATCCTTATGAACGGAGGTGGATTGGTATGGCTCTGGAGATCTCCCTATCGACCTCCGGCCGCAAGACGGCCCGGCAGATCCGGCGCGCAGAACTGCGGGTCATGCCGGACGATCCGCTTATCACCGCTGCTGAGTCGGCTGCCGAGACCGGTCGCGCCCTCTCGACCTTCTGGCGCGACGTGAAGCGGGGCACCCTGCCTCCGCCCTACTACGTCACGCCGCGCTGCCCGCGCTGGCGCCGGTCCGAACTGCGCGCCGTTGTGGCAGCCGCGCCCCGGAAGCCCGCTCTCTAACACAAACCGCCGGGCGCGAGGGCACCCGGCGGGGAAGACAGGCAACTCAATGTGCAGTCCCAGATATAGGGCATTGCTCTGTCTTCTGCCACTGCCCTTACGCCGCGGCCTCACACAGGGACCTCGTCCTATGAGGCTTAGCAATCTCACCGCCTGGGTAGATGTGGCACTGGCAACGATGTGCCTCCAGCAAGGAGGCTGTGCCCGCCTGAGCGCTGCCTGCGAGGAGCATCGGCTGCCAGCCGTCAGCCGCGGAGGCGTTGCTCATGCTGGTGATTGATAAGATCAATGCGGCACTGGCTCTGCAGAGCGTTACCCCCAAGGCACGTGCCTTCCTGATGAGCCTGCGCAGGCAGGCGGCGCGTCGGCCTTTGACAGCCCGACAGCTGGCCGCCCTGGAGGAAATCGTCACGGCCCCTTCGGGTCCGGACTACGCCGCCATCAACCAGGCCGCGCTCGCCCGCCTGCCCGAAGTGCTGGCGCGTCTGCTTCCCGGCGGAAGGACTGTTGGTGGCGAGTGGCAGGTCGGCAGCCTCCAGGGGGAGGCCGGCAACAGCCTGAAGGTGCGCCTCTACGGCCAGCGAGCTGGAATGTGGTGCGATTTCGCCACGGGAGACCGGGGAGGCGACGTGGTGAGCCTCGCGGCCGCCGTGGCCGGGTTGCCGCAGTCCAAAGCCGCGCAGAAGCTGGCGCAGATGCTGCGGCTGGAAGGTGGGCAGCATGGATGACGACTGCAGGCACCCCACCCATATGCCAGCGGGTGGCCAGTCATCGGTTGACGCCACGCATGAACCTACCAGCGAGCCCGACCATTCGGACCCCGAGCCGGGCAACCATGGCCGCAGCCCTGCAGGCGACGATGCCTCGGGAGCCGCTCCGGACAGCATGCCGGATACGGAGGCTGACGGTCCTCGCTCCAGCGAGACATGTGACCCGCCGAACGAGGATCCGTTCGCCCCACTGGGAGAGCCCAACCCAAACGGGGCAAGTTCCCCGCGGGCAGGAGAGGGTGGGAAGAGCAAGAACCAGGACGACGTTCTGGAACTGCTGGCCTGCCCCGAGCAAGACCCGCCGTGCCGTCGGTTCGAGCACTGGATGCACGGCATGCCGTCACGGGTGTGGGTGTACCGCGACGCTGTAGGCGACCTGATCATCGTCACGGCCCGCTACGACTTCATTGACGGCGAGGGTCGGCCAGCCAAGGTGGTGTTGCCTTGGGTCTATGCGCGGCGGATCTGGACCGATCGGCAGGGTCAGCTACGCGATTGCACGGGCTGGCACTGCAAGGCGCCTCCTAGCCTGCGGCCGCTGTATGGGCAGGACCATCTCGCAGCTCGCCTGGACGCCCCTGTACTGATCACCGAGGGCGAAAAGTCTGCCGTTGCCGCGCAAGCCCTGTTCCCGGACTGGGTTGCCGTATGCTGGCAGGGGGGTTGTAACTCGGTAGACAAGGCCAACTGGGCACCGTTGCAGGGCCGCCTCGTCGTTTTTTGGCCTGACGCTGATGAGCCTGGGCGGAAAGCCGCTCCAGAGGTGGTCAAGCTTGTTCGTGCGGCCGGAGCAACAGGCACGGCAATAGTCGCTGTCCCCGCCGATTGGCCGGACGGCTGGGATGTGGCGGATCTGAACGTTCCGGAGAAGCCACAGCCGGAAGGTGTCACCGCCGAAACTTTGCGCTCCCTCTTGGTGGAGGCCAGGGCTGCGGCGGAGCAGGGTTCAGGCGAAGCGGCATCCGACACCGAGCAAGGTGGTGAGAAGGAAGCATTCGCCGAGCCTGCTACTGGTTCTCGGCAACGGGTCGACCTGTATGTCGACGGAGCGGATTTGCCGGACGTGGCGGTGGATCTGGCTGACCTGCTGACGCCGGTGCCTCACCTGTTTGACCGGAACGGTCCTGCACGGCTGGTCTACAACCGCCCGAAAGGCGGCCAAACCATCGAGCCGCTGACGGTGAGCGGCGTCGTGCACGAAGCCCATCAGGTTGTCCGGCCTTTCCGCCTGGTGAAAGTCGGGAAAGAGGTAAGGCGGGAGGATATCACCCTGCCGGAGCGTGTCGCCAAGCTTTACCTGGACAATAAAGCCGCCTGCGGCCTTCGCCCTCTCGACGGGATCACCTCCGCGCCGATCCTGCGTGGAGACGGCACGGTGCAGGTCGTCGACGGCTATGATGCTGGAACGCGGCTATGGTGCGAGGGCGTGCCGCAGGTGGCGTGTCCGGACCAGCCTTCGCGCGCCGATGCCGAAGCCGCGCTGCTGCGGCTCCGCGGTCACTTCCGGACTTTCGCCTTCGCCGACTCGGCACGGGTATCGGTGCCCGACGCCTCGGTTCCGGTGGTTGATCTCAGCCTTCCGCCGGGCGCCGATGAGAGTGCTCTCCTCTGCGGGTTACTGACGGCAGTCAGCCGGCCTTGCCTGTGGCTTGCCCCCGGGCTTCTCGTCCGAGCTCCGTCTTTGTCGGGCGCCGGCACCGGCAAGGGCCTCCTCGTACGGGCCGTCTGCGCCATTGCCTTCGGAGGCCATCCGACCGCCATCACTGCCGGCGACACCTCCGAGGAGCTCGCCAAGCGCATCTCGGCCGCTCTCATGGAGGCCCGGCCAACCCTCTTTCTGGACAATCTGAACAGCATCGCCCTCAAGTCGGACGTCCTTGCCTCCGTCCTCACGGAACGCCCGGCGGAGGTTCGCGTGCTGGGACGCAGCGCCAATGTTCTTCTGAACTCGACAGCCTTCATCGGTATCACCGGCAACGGGGTCACGCTGAGCGAAGATTTGGTGCGCCGTTTCCTCACCGTTGAGCTCGAGGCAGGCGAGAATCCTGAAACCCGCGATTTTCGCACAGACCTCATTGCCGAGACCCTGGCGGCTCGGGAGGCTCTGCTCCGCGACGTGCTGATCATCTGGCGATGGGGGCGGCAGATGGGGGATACGCTGCCGGCCGGCCAGCCCTTGGGGAGCTTCACGCAGTGGGGACGATGGTGCCGGGACCCGCTGCTGGCGCTGGGCTGTCAGGATCCGGCCTGGAGGATTGCCGACATCAAGGCGCGAGATCCGCTACGGCAGGAGGTCAGCGAGATCTTCATTGCGTGGTGGAATGCCCACCGCGACCGCTCCGTGAAGGCTGCGGAGCTGGCGGACTCGGTTCGGGAGGCCGCCGACATGCTGGGCCGATCACGGCAGCAGTGGGCGGCGAAAGTGGCGTCCCTGGAGGGCACGCGTGTGGCAGGCTTCGTGCTGACCCGCGTCCGAACCGGCAGGTGGTCACCCGACCGATATGTCCTTCGTCAGGTCGACAGCGGGTGGAGCGCCGCCCTGTGAGCGCCATCCCCCATGGTCCCTATGCCCCCTATGCTTTTCCTGCCCCCAGTGGGAGCGGCGGCCGCATCGGGGGAGGCAAAGCCGTGGCGGCCGCCAGGGCTCTCGCCCGTGCCGAGGCTGCTGGAGTCCAGTTCCACTTGGCTCCGGGCGGCCGCGTGCAGATGCAAGCCAGCGCACCTCCGCCTGAGGACGTGCTGACGGACCTCCGGCAGCACCGCGAGGAGGTGGTCAGCATCCTGGCCGCCCGCCAGGGGAAAGCAGCTGAGACACTCGGAAGGGGTGTGCGGCCTGCCGAGGCCGGTACCGAGGCAGCAGGATCACCGTCACTCCCCGAGCCCCAGGAAGGACGCTTCCCAGCGAGCGGCAGCCCCCTGGCCTCCAGCCTACAGCGCCCGCCCTCCTGGTCAGATTCCCGCCAGGTACCGCCACCGGGCGCTTGGTGTGGCTGCTGCAGTCGCTCTGGCGGGGGAGGCGGCCGATGGTGGCGGGAGCGGGAAGCGCCCACGGGCTGGTGCTGCTGGACCTGCCATCCTCCTGTTCACCTGGATCAACATGCATTGGTGGAGTGCAGGACATGACGGCCAAGGAGGCACGCAAGGCGATCAATGACCGCCCCGCAGGGGGCAGTCGGCTGGTACGGCCGCCCACGGACCAGCCCAACAATCCATTGCGCGACCTTGGCGGCAGTCGATGCGCTAGCACCAATGAGGTGCTGGTCCGCGAGACCTTGAGCGCCCTCTGGTCGCCACCGGGGGAACCGGAGGAGGAGCAGCTGAAGAAGGCGCGGGCGGTGTCGCAGGCCCTGGCGGCCTTCAGGCCTCGGGATGAGATCGAGGGCATGCTGGCGGCACAGGCTGTGGCGCTCCACTTCGGAGCCATGGAGTGCCTGCGCCGGGCCATGGTGCCCAACCAGCCCTTCGAAACGGCGGCCAAGCTGCGTAAAGACGGTGCCAACCTGGCCCGAGCCATGACCGACATGGTCGAGGCGCTCAACCGTAAGCGCGGCAAAGGGCCGCAGGTGGTGCGCGTCGAGCGGGTGGTGGTGCAGGAGGGTGGGCAAGCGATCGTCGGCAACGTCCAACCGGCTGGCAGGGCAGAGGGTGGGGTATGAAAAAGCCCGAGGCGCAGAACCCCATGCACAAAGCCCATGCGGCACCGCGTTGCGGTGCCCGCACCCGGGGGAACACCTCCTGCATGGCGCCTGCCATGGCGAACGGCCGCTGCCGGATGCACGGCGGCGCGAGCACGGGTCCACGCACGGCCGAGGGTTTGGCGAGCATCCGAGCAGCTCAAACTATCCATGGCAGCCGTGGCGCTGAGATGCGGAGCTTGCGTCGGCATATGCGGGCGCTCCTAGCCAGTACCGCCGAACTGAAGGGAAGCACCTAGAGTGAAAGCCAAATCAGCGGGCGCCGCTCTGGGTGGAGGCGGCTCTGGACAACTTGGGCAGGAGAGGCTTGCGCATCTCTGCAAGCGGACAAAACGACAGGCTACTAGAGTTCGGACTGAAAGGCGTGATGGGGCCGAAAGCGGACGAGCGGCTTCCGAGGGCTGACCGTGCGAGGGCGGACATTCACCGTTTGCGAAGCGTATCGCCGGCTACGACCCTTTGGGAACCTTCGTGCGCGCTGCCGGGATGTCCGGCATCGATCGGTAAGCGACCATTAAGTGGCGAGGACGCATAACCGCCAGCTTCGCGATCGAAGCCCTTGGCCAATTTCGACCCCCCGGCGTACGCGTGTCGCGCGGCCCGTTCACCTCCTCGCCTTGGGCAGCCGGTCAAGCGGAGTCGGCCGGTCTCGAGCACGACGCTGTGGTTCTCGGCCGAGTTGATGCGGTCGCTGTCGAGGGCGCCGGCCCGGGTCTCGTAGACCATAAGGCCGACCCGCTCGGGTCTTGCCGACACCGAGCGCGGCGCCCGCTGCACAACGGGGTCCGGGAGGCCGCGCCGGATGTTCACCTCGAGGCGCGAGATCGCCTCCTTCAGCCTGCGGCTGTCAATCGGGCCATCCCGGTACAGTTCGACCGCCTAGCGAAGGATTCGGTCAGCCGGAAGGGAGCCGGTAAGACGGGCTGCCCGGACCTGCCGACGGCCAACGGTCGCCCCCAGGGCTCTGGTGCGCGAGCACGCACGAGCTTGTGGAGGAAAGCACGTCGATTGGAGGGCTTCGCCCAGCAGGCCCTTGAGCTGGCTCATGGACCCTATCGCCGCAAGGATGTTCGCTCCGCCATCTCCAGCAGGAGAGGTGGCCGTGTCGTGCGAGGCGTTGCCCCCATCCATGCTCGCTGGGCGCCCGCCCGCGCATTGCCCTTGGTGAAAATCCCGGCCTAGTCTGCCGTCGACATAAAGTGGGCGGGACGTCAGATTGATCGAGGGCGCACGGCAGCTATCGAGGCAGCACATCAGTATCCGCGTGCCTTGGCACGACCGCCGCTGGGATGGCCACGTCTGCGACGATCCTGCGGCGAACACCTCGTGCGTGGTCCTGTCGCGCATCGCGAAGGACGGACGGGCGGACGGCGCCCTGGCGGGTTGGGCGTTCGAGAGCCTGGATGAGCGAGACCTGCCGCCCTGCGTCGAGGAGCGGGCGGGCTTCCTCTCGGCCCAGGACGTGACCCTTCGAAAGCAGCACCCGTACAAGCAGATGAGCGAGGCGACGCACGGACATTTCGGGGTCACGCCGCTCCGCCTGGAGCCCTACTCGGCAGCTTGCGTCCCCTTCGGGTGGATGCTCCGGCAGGCGGTGGAGGGCAGCCCAAAGGAGCGGGTAAAGGGCAAAGCCGAGGCCCTTCGCCTGGGTTACGACCCGTCCCGCGAGCCCGACCTGCCATTCGACACGAGCTGGATCCAGGACCGCGACAACCAAGTGGTCATGCTCGACACCTTCTTCGGCGCGCTGAAGGAGGAGGACTCGCTCTGCTTCTTCTACGCCAAGCGCACACCGCTCTCCGAGGACAGCCGGAGGGTCATCGTCGGCGTCGGCCGGGTGACGGGCGTGGGCGGCCTGATCGACTACAACTACGAGCGGCCCGGCCCGCTCAGCGGCGTGCTCTGGGAGCGGACGGTGCGGCACTCGCTGCGGCCGAAGGGCGGCGACGGCTTCCTCATGCCCTACCACGAACTGCTGAAGCTGGCGGGCCGGGACCCATCCCTCGACCTGGAGGCCTGCGTCGCCTTCGCGCCGGATGGCCAGTTCTCCGCCTACTCCTACGGGGCGGAGCACCTATCGGACGACGAGGCTATCGCGTCCCTCCTGTCCTGCGCCGTGGGCCTGAAGGCCGCCGCGGAACGGGTGGAGCTCGACGTGTCGGGGCCGCTGGCGTGGATTGACCGCGAGCTCGCGCGTCTCTGGCGCGCCCGGGGGGTCCACCCCGGCCTCGGCAGCGCCCTCGCGGCCTTTGGGCTGCCGCACGGGGGCCTGCTCGCGTACGAGATCGTCCGCGTGGGAGCGAAGGAGGGCGCGCCCTTCGACGCTTTCGCGTTCATCGATGCCTTCGTCGCCGACCCGTCGCTGCTGCCAAGCGCGGACGGCCTCGGATTCGGGAGCAGCTATCGGGAGAAGTGGCGGCTGCTGCCGCCGGGGAGGAAGCTGCTCCTCGACCTCATCGCCCGGTGCTGCCTTACCGAGGAGCAGGCCGTCCGTGCCTACCAGCCCGAGGAAAGGACGCTCCACCCGGCCACCCCGGATGCCGAGATCCTCGCCAACCCCTACGTCCTCTTCGAGCGTGACGAGGCCTCCCCCGACCGGATCGATTTCGCGGTGATTGACCGCGGCGTGTTTCCGCCGGATGCAATCCGGGCGGTCCGTCCGCTCCCGCCGGGGACCGCCATGGCGGACGGCATCGACCCGCGCCGGGTGCGCGGCCTGGTGACTCGCCTGCTGGAGACCGCGGCGTCCCAGGGCGGCCACACCCTCCTGCCGCTCAGCTGGATCGCCAGACTGTCGAGGTCAACGCCCCTCGACCCGCCGTGCCACATCGACGAGGACGTGCTCCAGATTAACGCGGCACGCCTCTCCGAGGCTCTCGAAGCCGCCACGACCGAGAGCGGCCCGGCCTACAAGCTCGCCCGCTACCGCGACGCCAAGGCCCTGATCGCGCGTGAGGTGCGCCGGCGCGCGGCGGCCAGGCCGCACGACCTGCAGCACCCCTGGCGCGGACTGATCGACCGGATCCTGGGGCTGGAGGAGGGCGCAGGGGAGGCCGAGCGGGCGGAGGAGGCCCGTGCTAGGTCGGAGAAGGAGGCCGCGCTTGCCCAGATCGCCGCGGGCCGCCTCACGGTCCTCGTCGGTCCGGCCGGATCCGGGAAGACGACGCTGCTGCGGATCCTCTGCGACCTCCCCGAGGTATCGTCACGGGGCGTCCTGCTCCTCGCGCCCACGGGCAAGGCTCGGGTGCGGCTGGAGGAGGCGGCAGGACGGCTCGGTGAGGGCAAGACCCTGGCCCAATTCCTCTCCCGGCTGCGGCGCTACGACGGGAGGAGCGGGCGCTACTACGTCAACCCGCAGGAGCCCCGCGAGAAGGGTTATCGGACCGTCGTGGTCGACGAGTGCTCCATGCTCACTGAGGACCAGCTCGCCGCCTTGTTCGACTCCTTGGAGGGTGTCGAGCGTCTCGTGCTTGTGGGTGACCCCCGCCAGCTCCCCCCGATCGGGGCCGGGCGCCCGTTCGTGGATATCTGCAGGCACCTCGCCCCTGCCGAGTCGCCGCCTGTCTTCCCGCGCGTAGCGCCCGGCTATGCGGAGCTCACCATCATCGGCCGCCAGCGCGGCGCTGGGCGCGGGGACGTCCTGCTCGCGCGCCAGTTCAGCGGGGAGGCGCTCGATGCCGGGTCTGACGAGGTGTGGGACCGGCTGAAGGCGGGCTCCCTCGATCACGTCCGCACGGCCGCTTGGCCGAGCCTCCCGGCCGTCGGGCAGGTCCTGACCGACGAGCTGGTCAGGAGCCTCGGTCTCTCAGGTCCCGGCGACGAGATGGGCTTCGGCCTCAGCGTCGGCGGCACCGGCCACGAGGGCCGTGTCTTCTACTGGCCGAAGAGCCCGAACCGCGACGACCCCGGAGCGGCGGCCGCCAGCCACGACTGGCAGGTGCTCTCGCCCGTCCGCGCCTCCCTCGCGGGCGTCGACGCCCTGAACCTTGCAATCCAGCGGACCTTCCGTGCCTCGACCCGGGAGTACGCGGAGGGGAGCGGCTGGCACGTCAAGATACCTCGCCCCGCCGGGCCGCAAGGGCTGCTCTACGGCGACAAGGTCATCAACGTCAGGAACAACGGGAGGCGGCGCACCTATCCGAAGTCGGATCCCGCTTACGTCGCAAACGGCGACATCGGCGTCGTGGTCGGCGGGTTCAAGTTCAGGAACGTGAAGTACCGGCCCAAGGACCTTGAGGTCGAGTTCAACACGCAGCCCGGGATCAGGTTCACCTACTCCCGCTGGGAGTTCGGCGGGGACGACGGATCGCCCGATCTGGAGCTCGCTTATGCCCTCACGGTCCACAAGACTCAGGGAAGCCAGTTCGGCAAGACCTTCGTGGTCGTCCCGAAGGACTGCCGCCCGCTGACGCGGGAGCTACTCTACACCGCGCTCACGCGCCACAGGGATGAGGTAACCATCCTTCACCAGGACGACATTGCATCGCTGAGGCGCTTCTCGCACCCCGCGGCGTCCGAGATCGCCCGGCGCCTTACCGACCTATTCGACCGACCCGACCCCATCGACGTTCCGTTCGCCGGGGCGAAGGTGACGGTCGATCGCCAGCTTCTGCACAGGACGAGCAGGGGCGAACTCGTCCAGTCGAAGTCCGAGCTGGCCATTGCCGAGAAGCTTATCGCGATGGGCGTGAAATACACCTACGAGCAGCCTGTCGTCCTGGACGGCTGGACGCGCTGGCCGGACTTCACGATCCAGGACGACGCGACGGGTGTCACCTACTACTGGGAGCACCTCGGAATGCTCGGCGACCCGAAGTACGCCGCGCGGTGGGCGCGCAAGCGTGCGGCCTACCTCAAGGAGGGCATCAGACCCCTGACCGAGGCGGGCGGCGCCGATAGGGTGCTGGTTGAGACGAGCGAGGCCCCTGGCATCGGCCTCGACATGCTCGAGGTGGAGCGGCTGGCGCGCATCATCCTCGGTTGAGGTCGCGGTGAGACAGCGCCTCCGACATCTTCTCCCAGAGCGCCTTAACGCCGGAGCTTGCCACGGCCGCAACCCTTTTCGGGTTCTGGGCGGTCAAACTGGCGCAGCGTGCCGATTGCGCCGCGGTCGTCGACCGGTTCGCGGCCCGGTTCACCGGCTGAGGGGCCTGGCAGCGCGGCTCCTGCTGCCACCTCCAACTAGCTCAACCAGCAGCAAGGGCCGAGTGTGGGAACCAGCGTGGGAACAAACCAGCTGATTCTCATTAAATCACTGTTTTCTTTAAGGGAAATGGCGGAGGGGATGGGATTCGAACCCACGAGACGGGTTATCCCCGTCTAACGGTTTAGCAAACCGCCGCCTTCGGCCACTCGGCCACCCCTCCGCGGAGTGTTGAAGTTGCACGGCGTATGCGGAGCCGCTTCTAGCCTCCCGGCGAGCGCCCGTCAAATCCGGAGGGTGGCACGGCGGAGAAAAAAAGCTCGGCCGCCGCTTCAATGGAGTCGCTTCGGGCCGTTGGCTTCCGGGATCCGGCAGGCCGGCGGCAAGTCCTTCGGCCTCCGCACGGTGCGCGGGAGGAGCGGAGAGCTGGCGGTGCCCCTCCTGATCTCCCCGCCGGAAGGGTGCTCAGTTCGCGACCGCCGGTTCAAGGGCGGCGCTCAGGCTTGCCGCCCTTTCTTCAAGAGCGGGGATCTGCCGGAAGGTCAGCGCGATGTCCGCGAGCTTTTCCGCGGCGCCGGGCACATCCCGGAGGGCCACGGGCCGCTGGAGCATCGCATCCGCCAGCAGGGTCAGCACCGGCGCGAAGCGCCGGGCGGTGGAGGCGTCAGGGCCGGCCCAATTCGGTGCCGCGCCCCACCACAGGACGTCCAGGAGGCGCTGCGGATCGCTGGCCGCGAAGGCCGAGGCCGCCAAGCCGGCAACCGCGTCCAGCAGAGCCCGCTTCACCACCGCATCCGCCACGAACCCGGCGTCGCGGGGGTTTTCCCGCAGCACATGCCGCAGCCGCTCAAGCTCCTGCTGCAACCGCCCCTCGGCGCCGGCGGGGACCCGTGCGCCGATCATCGTTCCCGTGCGGTCCGTGAAGCTGCTGGGCGCTTCGAGGGCATTGATCAGGGGATGGTATTCGTGCGCGCCGCTCCAGTCGAACTGGCCACGGAAGAACTGCTCGTCATAGCCGCGCGGAACGCCCAGGAACCGGACGGCGACGTCCCGGCCGCCCTGGTCGATCTGGTAGAGCGCCATCTCCAGCGTGTTCACCGGCCAGCCGAGATCAATGGCGCTCCAGAAGCTGTCGGCCGCCTGCTCGCCGGCCAGAGCCACGGCGTTCACCAGGAGATGTGTCGCCTGGCGCAGGTTCTGCAGGTTGAAGTGCCGGTCCGAGCCGTGCAGCCCGACCAGCCCGGCCTTGATGCCCTGCGCGATATCACGCGCAACGATGCCGTTCTCCAGCACATGCGTGAACCGGGTCGCCACGAACTGCGTCGGGCCGCCCTCCCGGGCGGCGGCCATCCACTGCGCTTCGGCCAGCTTCTTGGTGGCGGTATAGACGTGGTCGGTGATGTAGGCGAAGCACTTGCCCGTGGAGGAATAGACAGCCTGTGCGACACCATGCCGCCGGCAGGCGGCGATGACGTTGGCCGTGCCATAGACGTTCGTCTCCACCGCGTCCCGCACGATGACCTCGGCCCTGCCGGGCTCGCGGATGGCGGCGAGATGGAACACCACCTCGGGGCGAGCTTCGGCGAAGGCGGCGTCCAGCGCCGCGGCGTCGCGGATGTCCACCCGCATGCCGGTGCCGAGGCCGCCATGCGCGGCGATGTCGAGGCTCACGAGCGACTGCGGCCCAAGGCCGGCAAGCAGGCTCCGCAGGCGGGTGCCGACGCAGCCCTCGCCCCCGATCACCATGACGCGCCGGCCCTTGAGGCGCCTCAACGCGGCCTCGTGGTGCAACGCGACGTCCCGCGTCATCGCCAGCTCGATCGGGTTCTCGGAAAGCCTACCCTCGCGCTTCATGGTCGCGATCAGCCGGCGGGTCACCGCGCCCAGCGCGGCCAGGGTATTGGCATTCAGCTCCGCAAGGCCGGGGGGAGCCAGATCCTTTATTTCTTCAATGAGGCTGGCGCTGGTTTGCAGAGGCATAGGTCGTGTCCGCTTGCTGAAGGCAGGAAAGCGCATAGGGCAGGGTGCGCGGGGGACCGCCGTAATGCGATCCCTCGAAGTAATTCCGAAACGACTCACCGGAGACTTCCAATCAGAAAAAAATTTCCGAGAGAATCGTTTCGGATTCGTCAGAATGAATTTTCGCGCGCCGGAATTCCGGGAGGTATTATTGCTCGGCCTCTTTCCGCCAGGCTGAGAAGCCGCGATCGAGGTTGAAGAGGTGCGCAGGGTCATAGCCTGCGGCGACGAGACTGCGGATGGCCGCGCTGCTTCGCATGCCGGACTGGCAGTAGACAATGATATCCTGGTCGCGGGGCAGGGCGGCGAGCACGCCGCCTTCCGGCTGCCGGCCTTCCTCCAGCACGGAACGGATGGCCGCTTCGAGCTCGGGCTTGGCGATGCGCATGGCGCCCGGGATCGTTCCGCCCAGCCATTCGTCGGGGTTGCGCACGTCGAGCACCAGCATCCGCTCATCGGCCTTCAGACGCGCGCGCAGCTCCGTCGGGCTTACCGTCCGGCCGACCGTCGGCGCGGCGCAGACCATCTGCTCGGTGCGCAGCACGATCTCGGCGGAAGGCTTGCTGCAGCAGGGGCAGTTCGGGTTCTTGGCCAGCTCCACCGTGTTGAAGCTCAGGTCGAGCCCATCATAGACCAGCATGCGGCCCACCATCGGCGTGCCGATGCCGGTCAGCAGCTTGACCGCCTCGGTGGCCTGGAGCGCGCCGATGACGCCCGGGAGAACGCCCAGCACCCCGGCCTCCGAGCAGTTCGGCGCCAGCTCGACCGGCGGCGGCTCCGGAAAGAGGCAGCGGTAGCAGGGGCCCCGGCGCGCATCGAAGACGCTGAGCTGGCCGTCGAAGCGCAGAACGCCGCCGAACACGTTTGGCTTGCCAAGCTTCACGCAGGCATCGTTGACGAGGTAGCGCGTCGGGAAGTTGTCGGTGCCGTCGATCACGACGTCATAGCGGGCGATGAGGTCGAGCGCGTTCTCCTCCGTGAGGAAGACCTTGTGCTGCTCGATCACCGCATCCGGGTTCAGGTCGCGCATCCGCGCGGCGGCGCTTTCCGTCTTGGCGAGACCCAGGGTGGAGTAGCCATGCGCCACCTGGCGCTGCAGGTTGGTCTCCTCCACCACATCGGCATCGACCAGGCCGATCCGCCCCACGCCGGCGGCGGCCAGGTAGAGGGCGGTCGGGCAGCCCAGGCCACCGGTGCCGACCAGCAGCACGCTGCCGGCTTTCAGCCGCCGCTGACCCTCGAGGCCGAACTCCGGCAGGATGAGGTGCCGCCCGAAGCGGCGAAGCTCACCGTCGCTCAGCTGGGGGAGGGTGGTCTCCGCGTCCACGGCTCTCAGCCTCCGGCGATGCTGGCGAGGATGCGGATCTCGTCATTCGCGGCAACCGGCGTCTCGAGACCTTGGAGAAGGCGAATATCCTGGCCGTTCTTCGACACCACGACGAAATGCCGGAGCTGTCCCGCCGCGAAAAGATGACCGCGCATTTCTGGCGATTGCTGCACAAGGCTATCCAGTACAGCCGACACTGTTTCTCCGCCAACAGTAACCTTGGACTGCTGGGCAGTGTACCGTCGCAGCGAGCTTGGCATCAGGACAACGGGCATCGATTTTCATTCCTGAGGAGTGAGCGGTGTCTTCAGCATAGCCATGATCCCGTCTCTTAAAAGTTTTCACGCCAACCCAAATGGTGAGATCGCGAAATTTTGCGCATGTTCACGCGATTAGAGCGCGACGACATGCCGATCATGGGGTAGACAACTCAAATTCTTCTTGATTACAAAATTTTAATTTAATTAGTGAACTGCAGATAAACCTTTTAGCGAATGCGCCCCGGAAAATGGGAAGAAAGAAGCAAAGAGCGACCAGTTCGCCCTGGCTTTTGCCCGGTTCGGCGCTCCCCCGACAAATCAAGCCTGAGCGAAAAGAGAAGAGTGGGAAATATTCCCGCGATTCCCGGCAGAAACAGCCAGTGAACAAACCTCGCGGGGCATCCACCTGATGGAGGGACCGCAAGGGCGCGATCCGGAGCACCTTCACGAGGGCCCTTTCCCCTCACTGCGCCTCCTTCCGGCCCTCGCTTGCGCAGCAGGGAAACAAGAGACTGAGCCGAGTTATTGCGATCCATTCGCATTGCAACCGCTTCGCAATAGCGGCATAATCCTTCGCAGCAGCGGAGGAAGTCTTGCCAAATGGACATGCGAGGGATCGCGGGCGGCCTGGGTCTGGCTGCAGCCCTGCTGTTGCCCGGCCTCGCGCAGGCACAGCCGGCCAGCGACTCCATCGGGTTGGAGCTCAACCGGCTTCAGCCGCAGGGGGAAGGCTGCCGGGTGTGGCTGGTGTTGCGCAATCCGGCGTCGGCAGCGCTCGATCCCCTTCGCCTCGACCTGCTGGTGTTCGGGAAGGACGGCGTGATCTCGCGCCGCCTCGCCGTGGATGTCGGCCCCTTGCCCGCGGAGAAGACCGCCGCGCGAGTTTTCGACATGGGCGGCCAGAACTGCGGCGGTGTCGGCTCCCTGCTGCTGAACGACCTGCTCGCCTGCGGGCCGGCTCCGAACGGCGGCAGCGACTGCCTGCCGCGCCTCGCCCTGTCCTCGCGCGTCGAGGGCGTTCCCTTCGAGAAGTGAGAAGGCCCCGATGAACCCCACCGAGATCGCCACACCTGTTTCCGGCCTTCCTGTCGCCGGCCTGCACGCCGCGCCCGACCTTTCCATGCTCGGCCTGTTCCTGCAGGCCGACTGGGTGGTGAAGGGCGTCATGATCGCGCTGGCGCTGGCCTCCGTCATCTGCTGGGCCATCATTGTCGAGAAATCCATGCTGCTGCGGCGCATCGGGCGGGAGGTGCGGCAGCTCGTGCGCGCTGCCAGGCCCGATGCCGCCGCGGGCGGGGCGCCGCAGGGAGAGGGGCTCGCCGCCCGCGTGCTGCGCGCCGGGACGCGGGAATGGCGCGACGGGCGGGAACCCGGCGAAAGCCGCTTCGAGTACCGGCACCGCATGGAGCACGCGATGCGCCATGCCCTGGGCGGCGAGCTCCGTGGCGTTGAGCCCGGCCTGCCCTTCCTGGCGACGGTTGGCGCGGTGGCGCCGTTCATCGGCCTGTTCGGCACCGTTTGGGGCATCATGAACAGCTTCGCCGGCATCGCACAGAGCAACGACACTAGCCTGGCCGTGGTCGCCCCCGGCATCGCCGAGGCGCTGTTCGCCACCGCCATCGGTCTTGTCGCCGCCATTCCGGCGGTGATGGCTTACAACCGCCTGTTGGTGCGGCTGGGCCGGCTGCGGCAGGAGGGCCAGGCGGCGGCGGCCGACCTCGCGGCCAGCCTCTCCCGCCGCCCGCCACGCCTGGCGGACGCCCGCAGCAGCGCGGCCGCGGAGTAGGGCGCAATGGCTTTCTCCAGCCTGGGCCTCGGCGATGACGACGACGGCCCGCTGCCGATGGCGGACATGAACGTCACGCCACTGGTGGACGTGATGCTGGTTCTGCTGATCGTCTTCATGGTGGCGGCGCCGATGATGGTGGTGGGCGTTCCGGTGGAGCTGCCCAAGACGGCCGCCCCGCGCGCCGCCGCACAGCGGCCACCGACGGTGCTCACCGTCACCGCCGATGGCCGCGTCTTCCTCAGAACGGAGGAAATCGCCGCGCCGAACCTCGTGGCACGACTGCAGGCACTGCACGCGGACGACCCGGAAGCGCCGGTCTATGTGCGTGGCGACCGCGCCGTTCCCTACGGCGAGGTGCTGCGGGTCATGGGGCGCGTGACGCAGGCCGGCATCACGCGCGTCTCGCTGATCGCCGAGGCCGAGGCCGGCGGCGCCATTCAGGCGCGCTGACCGGATCTCGCCCATGTCCAGCCTGAGCCTTCCTGCGCCCCGCGCCCTGGGTTGGGGCGCCTCCATCGCGCTGCATGGCGGCGCGGCGGCATTCCTGCTGCTCGCCGTGCCGTCGCCCGAGCCGCCTCCGGTCATCATGCCGCTGGAGCTGGCCACCGCTCCGACGGCGCCGTCCAACGACACGAGCGCGCCGAGCGAAGTGGTCGAGGCCGTGGAGACCGTTCTCGCCACGCCAGCCACCGTGGAGAGCAAGCCGCCACCCGATGCGGCCACCGAGCCATCGCCACCGGATACCCCGCTCGTGGAGGCGCAGGAGCCGGTTCCGGCGGAGCCGCCGCCGGAAGCCGTCGCCGCCGAGGTGGAACCGGCGCAGGCCATGCCGCCCGACGTCGCGCAGAGCGCGCCCACAGAGGTCGTGCAGAGCGCGCCTCCGGATATGATGCAGAGCGCGCCCCCGGATGTGATGCAGAGCGCGCCGCCTGACGCAAAGGCCGCCGAGCTGCCGGAGCCGGACACCGCGCCGATCCTGGAGACGGAAGAACTGCCGCCTCCGCCACCACCCGCACCGCCGCCGCCGCAGCCTGCGCGGCCGCCCTCGCCGCCGCGACGCGAGGCGCCAAGGCAGCCCGCACCCCCCCGGCAGACCGCGGCGCCGGTGGCGCCGACGCCCGCCGCCCCCGCGCCTGCCGCTGCGCCGGCCCCGGTGGCACGGCGGGTGGCCGCGCCACCCCCAAGCTACCTGGCGCGGCTCTCCGCTGCCCTGGAGCGAGCCAAGCGTTATCCAACCTCCGCGCGGCTGCGCCGGGAGGAAGGAGTTGCCCTGCTGCGCTTCCGCATGCAGCGCGACGGCACCCTGCTGGGATGGCGGATCGAGCGCAGCTCGGGCCATCCGGCGCTGGACGACGCCGTGGGCGAGATGATCCAGCGCGCATCCTTGCCATCGGTGCCGGACGAGATGGAAGGCACCACCATCGAACTGGTGGTGCCCGTACGCTTCAACCTGCGCTGAGGGGTAGCGGGAGGGCGGGCTCAGGCCCGCTTGCGGGCGCGCCGGGCGGGCTTCTCCGGCAGCAGAGGCGCCAGAAAGCGGCCGGTATGGCTCTCCGGCACGGCGGCGACCTCCTCCGGCGTGCCCTCGGCGACGATCTGGCCGCCGCCGTCGCCACCCTCGGGGCCGAGATCGAGGATCCAGTCGGCGGTCTTGATGACCTCCAGGTTGTGCTCGATCACCACCACCGTGTTGCCCTGCTCGACAAGCTGGTGGAGCACCTCCAGCAGCTTGCGGACATCCTCGAAGTGCAGGCCGGTGGTCGGTTCGTCGAGGATGTAGAGGGTGCGGCCGGTGGCGCGGCGGGACAGCTCTTTGGAAAGCTTGATGCGCTGCGCCTCGCCGCCCGAGAGGGTGGTCGCCTGCTGGCCGAGATGGATGTAGCCGAGGCCGACCTCCTTCAGCACCCGCAGCTTCTCGCGGATGGCGGGCACGGCGGAGAAGAATTCCAGCGCATCATCTACCGTCATTTCAAGCACATCGGCGATTGACTTACCGCGAAACTTAACCTCCAGCGTCTCGCGGTTGTAGCGCTTGCCCTTGCAGGTGTCGCAGGTGACGTAGACGTCGGGCAGGAAGTGCATCTCGATCTTCAGCAGGCCGTCGCCCTGGCAGGCCTCGCAGCGGCCGCCCTTGACGTTGAAGCTGAAGCGGCCGGGCTTGTAGCCGCGCGCGCGGGAGTCCGGCAGCTCGGCGAACCAGTCGCGGATCGGTGCGAACAAACCCGTGTAAGTCGCTGGATTGGAACGCGGCGTGCGGCCGATCGGCGACTGATCGATGTCGATGATCTTGTCGAGATGCTCCAGCCCCTCCAGCGCCTGGTGCGGCGCGGGGACGGTGCCGGCACCCATCAGGCGGCGGGCGGCCGCCTTGTAGAGTGTCTCGATCACAAAGGTGGACTTGCCGCCGCCGGAGACGCCGGTGACGCAGGTGAAGGTGCCGAGCGGCACGGCGGCGGTCAGGTCGCGCAGGTTGTTGCCGGTGGCGCCAACAACGCGGAGTTGCCGGTCCGGATCGCGCGGGCGGCGCTGCGCCGGCACCGAAATGGCGCGGCGGCCGGAGAGATAGGCGCCGGTGACGCTGTCCGGATGCGCCGCGACCTCTTCCGGCGTCCCCTGGGCGATGACCCGCCCGCCCCCCGATCCGGCGGCGGGGCCGATGTCGATCAGGTGGTCCGCGGTGCGGATGGCGTCCTCGTCGTGCTCCACCACCAGCACCGTGTTGCCGAGGTCGCGCAGGCGCCGCAGCGTGCCCAGCAGGCGCTCGTTGTCGCGCTGGTGCAGGCCGATGGAGGGCTCGTCCAGCACGTAAAGAACGCCAGTCAACCCGCTGCCGATCTGCGAGGCGAGGCGGATACGCTGGCTTTCGCCACCCGAGAGCGTGGCCGAGGAACGGGCGAGCGAGAGGTAGTCCAGCCCGACATCGAGCAGGAAGCGCAGCCGCTCGGTGATCTCCTTGAGGATGCGGCGGGCGATCTCGGCGCGCTGCGGGGTGAGGGTGGGCTCGACCTGCTGGAACCAGGGCAGCGCCTTGGCGATGGAGAGGTCGCTGGCCTCGGCGATGTGCAGCCCGGCGACCTTCACGGAAAGCGCCTCCGGCTTCAGGCGGGCGCCGCGGCAGGCATGGCAGGGGCGCTCCGCCTGGTAGCGCGAGAGGTCCTCGCGCACCCAGGGGTTGTCGGTCTCGCGCAGGCGTCGGGCGAGGTTGGGCAGAACGCCCTCGAAGGGCTTCTTCACCTCATAGGCGCGCAGCCCGTCCTTGTAGCGGAGGGAGACGACCTCATCCCCGGTGCCGTTCAGGATGGCCTCGCGCGCCGCCTTGGGCAGCTCGCCCCAGGGGGTGGAGGTCTTGATTCCCAGGTGCTTGGCGAGGCTTTCAAGGGTCTGGTCGTAATAGGGCGCGCTGTTGCCGGCCCAGGCGGCGACGGCGCCGTCGGCCAGGCTGCGGGCGTCATCGGGCACCACCAGGGCGGCGTCGAAGAAGCTCTCGGTGCCGAGGCCGCTGCAGACCGGGCAGGCGCCCTGCGGCGAGTTGAAGGAGAACAGGCGCGGCTCGATTTCCTCCAGCGTGAAGCCGGAAACCGGGCAGGCGTAGCGGCTGGAGAAGACGGTGCGCTCGCCTTCCGCCCCCTTGGCGTCGGCATTCTCGGCATAGGCGACGCCATCGGCCAGGCCGAGCGCCGTCTCGAAGGAATCCGCCAGCCGCTGGGCCAGCCCCTCGTTGCCGACCACCACGCGGTCCACCACGACCTCGATGTCGTGCTTCTTGCGCTTGTCGAGGCTCGGCGCCTCCTCGATGCGGGTCAGGGTGCCGTTGATCTTCACCCGCTCGAAGCCGCGGCGCTGGTATTCGGCCAGCTCCTTGCGGAACTCGCCCTTCTTGCCGCGCACCACCGGGGCGAGCAGCAGCAGGCGGGTGCCCTCCGGCATGGCCAGGACGCGGTCCACCATCTGGCTGACGGTCTGCGCCTCGATCGGCAGGCCGGTGGCGGGGGAGTAGGGCACGCCCGCGCGCGCCCAGAGCAGGCGCATGTAGTCATGGATCTCGGTCACCGTGCCGACCGTCGAGCGCGGGTTGTGGCTGGTGGTCTTCTGCTCGATGGAGATGGCGGGCGAGAGGCCCTCGATGCTGTCCACGTCCGGCTTCTGCTGCAGCTCCAGGAACTGCCGGGCATAGGCGGAGAGGCTTTCCACGTAGCGCCGCTGGCCCTCGGCATAGATGGTGTCGAAGGCGAGGGAGGACTTGCCGGAGCCGGAGAGGCCGGTGATCACCGTCAGCGTATGCTTCGGGATGTCGATGTCGACGTTCTTGAGGTTGTGCTGGCGCGCGCCGCGGATGCGGATCTCGTCATGCTGTCCGGCAGGCCCCTTTTCGGCGGCCTGGGCGGCGGTGGCGTGCAGCTTCGTCGGCATCGTCAGGTCAGGCTCCTGGGCGGCGGGCGTTCGCATTGTGTTCTGGTGGGTGTTGTGCCAGCATCCGTGGGCTGCGGGAAGTGGGCCTGGCGCATGGCAGAACAAGTCCTGCCGCTGCGCACTGGCCGAAGCGCCGGTGGATGGCTAGGTTGCGGCGAGGCGTCCTGGCGGACGCACAAAGATGTTAAATTCCGCTGCAGCGCCGGCCTTCCAACCTTCGGCATTCCGAAGGCCAGGGCGGCGCAGCCGGGCGGCAGTGCATGAAGGAGCGGGCGGCATGGCCGGCAGCGTCAACAAGGTCATCCTGATCGGCAATCTGGGGCGGGACCCGGAGGTGCGGAACTTCCAGAACGGCGGCCGGGTGGTGAACCTGCGCCTTGCCACCACCGACACATATAAGGACCGCGAGGGCAATCGCCAGGAGCGCACCGAATGGCATTCGGTCGCGATCTTCAACGAGAAGCTGGGCGAGATCGCCGAGAAGTACCTCCGCAAGGGCAGCAAGGTCTACATCGAGGGCAAGCTGGAGACGCGGAAGTGGCAGGACCAGGCCGGCCAGGACCGCTACTCGACCGAGGTGGTGCTGCGCGCCTTCGGCGGTGAGCTGACGTTGCTCGACGGCCGCGGCGGCGAGGGCGGCGGTGGCGGCGGATCCGAAGGCGGAAATGGCGGGGGCCGCTCCTCTGGCGGCTATGGCGGTGGCGAGCGCAGCGGTGGCGGCGGCGGCCGTCAGCAGCGCGGCGGCTGGGACGCGCCGAAGGGCGGCGGCAGCGACCTCGACGACGACATCCCGTTCTAAGCCGGGCTTGGGCGCTCTGGCCTTGGAGCGCCCAAGCCGCGCCGAGCGCGAATCCCGACGCAGATCGTCAGCCCGCTGAAACGCGGGCTGTTCTGTTTGGTTCAAGGCAGGGAAGACAGGGAGCAGGACGCTCGTGATTCTCTCCGCTGACGGCATCCGTCTTGCCGCCCGACCGGCCGACAAGGAGTCGGCGATCCGGGAGGCGGCGCAGCTTCTGGTGGAGAACGGCGCGATCCGGCCGGCCTATGCCGAGAGCATGCTCCGGCGCGAGGGCGAGGCGGACACCTTCCTGGGCAACGGCATCGCCATCCCGCACGGGCAGCGGGCCGATCGCGGACTGATCGCACGAACCGCCATCTCCGTGTTGCAGGTGCCGGAAGGCGTGCGATGGAGCGGCGATGACGTGGCGCATCTGGTGGTGGCCATCGCCGCGCAGGGCGACGAGCACATCGCCGTGCTTCGCCGGCTGACGGACGTGCTGGGGGAGGCCGACCTCGCCGCCCGGCTGGCCCGCACCGGCGACGCGGGAGAGATCCTCGCGGCCCTCGATCCGGACAAGCCGCTGCCAGCCGCCAGGCCCGCCGCCGGGGCTTCCCCGGAGGATGGGGCGATGACGGCGACCGTCGCGGCTCCGGCCGTGGCCGGGATGCATGCCCGGCCCGCCCGCGTGCTGGTGCAGCTGGCGAAGAACTACCAGTCCCGCGTCACGCTGAGCCATGCCGGGCGCAGCGCCGAGGCGCGCAGCATGATCGCGCTGCTGCAACTCGGCGCCGGCCCGGGCGCGCCGATGCAGCTCAGCGTGGCCGGCCCCGATGCCGGGGCGGCGCTGAAGGCGTTGCGGGCTGCCTTCGACGATCAGCTCGGCGACAACGAACGCGGGGAGCCGGCCCCCGCCGGCATGGAGCGGGCGCCCGCCACCGTGGAGGAGCCGCTTGAGCCCGGGGCGATCGCCGGCCTGCCCGCCAGCCCCGGCATTGCCGTCGGCGTGGTGCACCGCTTTCGCTCGGAGCAGGCCGGCTTCGCCGCGACCGCCACCGACGCGGTGGGCGAGCAGGCGGCGCTTGAGGCGGCGCTGGAAGCTTCCCGCGCCGAGCTGAAAACCGTTGCCGCCGAGATGAGTCACCGGGTCGGCGACAAGCACGCGGCCATCTTCGCCGCGCATGAGGAGTTCCTGGAGGATCCCGAGCTGCTGGCGGCGGCGCGGCGCGCCATCCAGGGCGGGGCTTCGGCGCCGGCGGCCTGGCAGGCTGCCACCGATGACCAGGCCGAGGCGCTGGCAGGCTTGGCCGACCCGCTGCTGGCCGCTCGCGCCACGGACCTGAAGGACGTGGCGCGCCGGGTGCTGCGCCATCTCGTCGGCGGTGGCGCGGAGGCCGAGCCGTTGCCGGAGCAGGCCGTCATCGCCGCCGACGATCTGACGCCTTCGGAAACCGCCAACCTGGACCCGGCCCGGGTGGTCGGGCTGGTGACGGCGGCGGGCGGACCCACCGCGCATACCGCCATCCTGGCGCGGGCGCTGGGCATTCCCGCCGTCGTCGCCGCCGGGCCGGGCGTGCTGGAGCTGGCGGACGGAACGCCCGTGGTGCTGGACGGCGACCGGGGCCGCCTGCTGCCCAACCCTGACGAGGCGGCGCGGAAGCGGGCGCGGGAAGCCCAGGCGCGAGGCAGGGAGCGTGCCGCCGCGGCGCGCGAGGCGGCGTTCCGCCCTGCCGTCACGCGCGACGGGCACCGGATCGAGGTCGGCGCCAATGTCCGCCGGCCGGAGGAGGCCGCCCAGGCGCTGGCCGCCGGCGCCGAGGGCACGGGCCTCGTGCGCAGCGAGTTCCTGTTCGACGAGCGGCCGCATCCGCCCAACGAGGACGAGCAGTTCGACCTCTACCGCCGCCTGGCGGAAGGCTTCGGCGGGTTGCCGGTGGTGCTGCGCACCCTGGATGCCGGCGGCGACAAGCCGCTGCGCTTCGTGCGCCACCCGGCCGAGGCGAACCCCTTCCTTGGGCTGCGGGGCCTGCGCCTTTCACTGGCCGAGCCGGCGCTGTTCCGGGCGCAGGTCCGCGCCGCCTTGCGTGCCGCCCGGCACGGCGACATCCGCATCATGCTGCCAATGGTGGATGGGCTCGCCGACCTGCGCACGGCGCGAGACATCATCGAGCAGGAACGACAGGACCTCGCCGCGCCGCCGGCGGAGGTGGGCATCATGGTCGAGGTGCCCTCCGCGGCGGTGATGGCGGACCAGCTCGCCGGGGAGGCCGACTTCTTCTCCATCGGCACCAATGACCTGACGCAGTACACCCTCGCCGTGGACAGGCTGCATCCGACACTCGGCGCACGCTCCGATGCCCTGGACCCCGCGGTGCTGCGGCTGATCGACATGACGGTGAAGGCGGCGCATGCGCGCGGCCGCTGGGTCGGGGTCTGCGGCAACATGGCGGCCGACCCGATGGCCGCGCCGATCCTGCTCGGCCTGGGAGTGGATGAGCTTTCGGTTTCCATCCCGAACGTCGCCGCGCTGAAGGCGCAGATCCGCGCGCTTGCCATGGCGGAGGCGGAACGGGTTGCGAGGCTGGCACTCGGCTGCGCGACCGCCGCCGAGGTGCGCGCCCTGCCGGCGCTACGGGAGCTGGGCCATGCCGGCTGAAGCCCTGACGCGGATCGGCACCGTCACGCTGAACCCCGCCTTCGACCTGACCATTCCGATCTCCCGCCTGGAGCGGGGCGAGGTGAACCGCGCCGAAGGCGCGGAGCTGCGGGCGGCGGGAAAGGGCGTGAACGTCTCGGTGATGCTTTCGGTGCTGGGGGAGCCTTCACGGGCCGGCGGGCTGCTGGGGGCGGCGGATTGTGCCGCCTTCGAGGAGTTCCTGCGCCCGCTCGGCATCATCAGTGAGTTCGAGCCGGTGCCGGGGCGCTGCCGTATCAACGTGAAGCTGGTGGAGACCGAGGCAGGGGTGGTGACCGACATCAACCCGCCGGGCCCGACGGTGGCTGCCCCCTCCCTTGCCGCGCTGCGGCGAAGGCTGGTGCACGCCCCGGAGCTGATGGTGCTGGCCGGCAGCCTGCCGCCCGGCCTGGAGGCCAATGCCTGGGCCGAGCTGGTGCGGTCCCTGTCCGGGGCGGGCCGGCGCGTTCTGCTGGACACCAGCGGGCCCGCCTTCAAAGCCGCGCTGGAGACGCGGCCCCATTTGATCAAGCCCAACCGCGCCGAGCTCGCCGACCTGCTGGGGCGCAGCCTGCCCGACCGTGCGGCGGTGATCGCCGCCGCACGGGAGGTGCAGCAGCGTGGCATCAGCCACGTGGTCGTTTCGGCGGGTGGCGAAGGGGCACTCTTCGCGCTTCCCGAGGCCATGCTCTGGGTGCGGCCGCCCGCCGTGCCGCTGACCACCACCGTGGGCGCCGGCGATGCGATGGTCGCCGGGCTGGCCGCCGGGCTGGCACGCGGGCTGGATGCAACGGCGCTGGCGCGACTGGCCACCGGCTGCGCCGCCGCCGCTGTCTCCCGGCCGCCGCAGGGCCTGCCCACGGCCGCCGAGATCGGCCGGCTGGCGGAGGCGGCCGATGTTGAGCGCCTCTGATCCCGTCCTCACTGACCTGGGTGCGTGCCATGCCGCCTGATTCCGCCGCCCCGACGCCGACGCGGCTGCTTGCCGTCATCCGCCATGCCGCCAGCGCACCGCATGCCCGCATGGCCGCCGAAGCCCTGCGGGACGCCGCCGAACGCGCCAGCCTGTCGCTGACGCTCGACACGGCCGAAGCGCCCGCCGGCACAGCCGAGGCGGATGCCGTGCTGCTGGTGGGCGACGCCACCGCCGAGGCGGCCCGCCACGCCGACCGGCCGCTGATCGCCACCACGGTGGTCGAGGCGATCCGGCGGCCAGAACAGGCGCTGCGCTCGGCGGCCTCCCTGGCGAGGCTCCCGCGCCCGGCGCGGATGCCTCCGGCACCGGCCGCGCCGCGGGAAGCTGGCGCGGCAACCGCACCTTCGGCCGCCGCGGCAGCCGGTAGCAAGAAGCTGGTCGGCATCACCGCCTGCCCGACCGGCATCGCCCATACCTTCATGGCCGCCGCGGCGCTGGAAAAGGCGGCCGCGGCCGGTGGGCACAGCATCAAGGTGGAGACGCAGGGCTCGGTCGGCTCCAAGAACACCCTGACGGAGCAGGAGATCGCGGAGGCCGACGCGGTGGTGATCGCCGCCGATACGGGCGTGGAGACCTCTCGCTTCACCGGCAAGCGCATCGTCATCGCCGGCACCAACGATGCGCTGAGGGACGGGCAGGGACTGATCGCCCGCGCCCTCGCGGCCGAGCCGCTGGGAGGGGAGAGCCGTGCCGCCGCGCCCGCGCCGGGCAAGTCCACCCAGGCGCCGGGCGTCTACAAGCACCTGATGACCGGCGTTTCCTACATGATCCCGCTGGTCACGGCGGGCGGGCTCTGCATCGCGCTTTCCTTCGCCTTCGGCATCGAAGCCTTCAAGGAGCCGGGCACCCTGCCGGCGGCGCTGTTCCAGATCGGCGCGCAGTCGGCGCTCGCCCTGATGGTGCCGGTGCTGGCGGCCTTCATCGCCTTCTCCATCGCCGACCGGCCGGGGCTGGCGCCGGGTTTCATCGGCGGCTCGCTGGCGGGCGCCGTCGGGGCGGGCTTCCTGGGCGGGATCGCGGCCGGATTTCTGGCGGGCTACGTGGCGAGGTTCCTGCGCGACCGGCTGCCCTTCCCGGGAAGCCTGGAGGGGTTGAAGCCGGTGCTGGTGATCCCCCTGCTGGCCTCGCTCGTCACCGGCCTGCTGATGATCTACGTGCTCGGCACCCCGATCGCGGCGGCGCTGGCCTGGCTGACCGAGTTCCTGCGCGGCATGGGCTCCACCAACGCGGTGATCCTGGGCGTGCTGCTGGGCGCGATGATGGCGGCCGACATGGGCGGGCCGGTGAACAAGGCAGCCTATGCCTTCGGCGTCGGCCTGCTGGGCTCGGAGACCTTCGCGCCCATGGCCGCCATCATGGCGGCCGGTATGACGCCGCCGATCGGCATCGCCATCGCCACCTTCATCGCCCGCAACCGCTTCAGCCAGGAGGAGCGGGATGCCGGCAAGGCGGCGGCCATCCTCGGCGCCGCCTTCATCACCGAGGGCGCCATCCCCTTCGCCGCCAAGGACCCGGTGCGGGTCATTCCTTCGCTGATCGCCGGCTCGGCGGTGGCGGGCGGGCTTTCCATGCTGTTCGGCTGCACGCTGCGGGCGCCGCATGGCGGCATCTTCGTGGTGGGCATTCCTGGCGCGGTGGGCAACCCGCTGGGCTACCTGATCGCCATCGTGGCCGGCTCCCTCGTCACCGCCGCGGCCGTGGCCGTGCTGAAGCAGCGCTCGCCGGTGGCGGCCGCCGCCTGAGGGCGGCGCCGGTTTGGCGGGAGGCGCCGGATCGGCTATAGGAGTGGGGAATTCAAGGGGGCAGGGGCGGCCGGCCGGGCCGCGCCTCCCAGGCCATGGGTGCCGCTTCGGCCCCGCCGCCTTGCCCCGTTTCTGCTGCATGGGAAGACCGCGTGAGCGAGAGCGATAACGGCACCGGGCCTGGCGCCCATATCCCGCCTGAAGGCACGCTGCCGATCGCGCTCGAGGAGGAGATGCGCCGCTCCTACCTCGACTACGCGATGAGCGTCATTGTCGCCCGCGCCCTGCCGGACGTGCGGGACGGGCTGAAGCCGGTGCACCGCCGCATCCTGTTCTCCATGCAGGAAAACGGCTTCACGGCCGACAAGCCCTACAAGAAGTCCGCCCGCGTGGTCGGCGACGTGATGGGTAAGTACCACCCGCACGGCGACAGCGCGATCTACGACGCCATGGTCCGCATGGCGCAGACCTTCTCGCTGCGCGTGCCGCTGATCGATGGGCAGGGCAACTTCGGCTCGATGGACGGCGACCCGCCGGCGGCCATGCGCTACACCGAGGCGCGGCTCGCGAAGTCGGCGGTGGCGCTGCTGGAGGGCATCGACGAGGATACGGTCGAGTTCGCGCCGAACTACGACGAGAGCGCCGAGGAGCCGCGGGTTCTCCCGGCCGCCTTCCCGAACCTGCTGGTGAACGGCGCCAACGGCATCGCCGTCGGCATGGCGACCAACATCCCGACGCACAACCCCGCCGAGGTGATCGACGCCGCCCTGGCCATGATCGCCGAGCCGGAGATCACGCTCGAAGAGCTGATGAAGATCATCCCCGGGCCGGACTTCCCGACCGGGGCGCTGATCCTGGGCCGTTCCGGCATTCGCTCGGCCTTCGAGACCGGGCGCGGCAGCATCGTGCTGCGGGCGCGCGCCGAGATCGAGGAGATGCGCGGCGGCCGCAGCGCCATCGCCATCTCGGAGATCCCCTACCAGGTCAACAAGGCGACGCTGATCGAGCGCATCGCCGAGCTGGTGCGCAGCAAGCAGATGGAGGGCATCAGCGACCTGCGCGACGAGAGCGACCGCTCCGGCCTGCGCATCGTCGTCGAGCTGAAGAAGGATGCGACGCCCGAGGTGGTGCTGAACCACCTCTTCCGATACACGAACCTGCAGACCTCCTTCGCCGTGAACATGCTGGCCCTGCACAACGGCCGGCCGCAGCAGATGGGGCTGCGGCAGGTGCTGCTGGCCTTCATCGACTTCCGCGAGGAGGTGATCCTCCGCCGCTCGCGCTACCGGCTTGGCAAGGCGCGCGACCGCGGGCACCTGCTGGTCGGCCTCGCCATCGCGGTGGCGAACATCGACGAGGTGATCCGCCTGATCCGCGAAAGCCCGGACGCGGTGACCGCCCGCACCGCGCTGATGGAGCGCGACTGGCCGATTGCCGATGTCGGCCCGCTGCTGGCGCTGGTGGACGATGCCGGCAATGTTGTCAGCGACGACGCGGTGCGGCTCACCGAGGCGCAGGCGCGCGGCATCCTGGAGCTGCGCCTGCAGCGGCTGACCGGGCTTGAGCGCGACAAGATCAACGCCGAGCTGGACGAGGTGGCAGGCCGCATCCGTGAGCTGCTGGAGATCCTCTCCTCGCGGCCGCGCCGGCTGGAGCTGATGGCGGACGAGCTGCGGGCCGTGCGCGCGCAGATCGCCTCGCCGCGGCTTTCCGAGATCGTCGAGGGCCTCGCCGACCAGGACGACGAGAGCCTGGTCGAGCCGGGGCTGATGGTCGTCACCCTGACGCGCGACGGCTACGTGAAGCGCACGCCGCTGGAGACCTTCCGCGCGCAGAACCGCGGCGGGCGCGGGCGCAGCAGCGCGGGGATGCGGCAGGACGACGTCGTCGTCCGCTCCTTCAACGCGCATACCCACCAGTGGGTGCTGTTCTTCACCAGCCGTGGCATGGCCTTCCGCGAGAAGGTCTGGAAGCTGCCGGAGGCCGGGCCGACGGCGCGTGGCCGCTCGCTGCGCCAGCTCCTGCAACTGCAGGAGGAGGAGGGCGTGACGGCGGTGCTGCCGCTGCCGCAGGACGAGGACCTGTGGGAGAACCTGCACCTGGTCTTCGCCACGCGGCAGGGCAATGTCCGCCGCAACCGCCTCTCGGACTTCAAGAACGTCCGTTCCTCCGGCCTGATCGCCATGAAGCTGGACGAGGGGGACAGCCTGATCGGCGTCTCCACCTGCCGCGAGGGGGACGACGTGCTGCTGGCCAGCCATGGCGGCCGGGCCATCCGCTTCCGCGCCGACCTGGACACGCTGCGCGTCTTCGCCGGCCGGGATTCGACGGGGGTGCGCGGCATCCGGCTCGGCAAGGGGGATGCGGTGATCGCCCTCTCGGTGCTGCGCCATGTCGAGGCGAGCGTCGAAGAGCGGGCCGCCTACCTGAAGCAGGCCGCCCAGCGGCGCCGCAACGGCGAGGAAAGCGCGGAGGCCGCCGCCGAGGCCGAGGCCTCGCTCGCCGAGGAGAATGCCGAGGAGGCCGCCACCGAGATCGCCCTCTCGGCGGAGCGCTTCACCGAGCTGGAGGAGCAGGAGGAGATCCTGCTCACCGTGACGGATGGCGGCTTCGGCAAGCGCAGCTCGGCCTATGAGTACCGCGTCACCGGACGCGGCGGGCAGGGCATCGGCAACATCAACCTGACCGCCCGCACCGGCCGGGCGGTGGTGGCGACCTTCCCGGTCCGCACCGGCGACGACGTCATGCTGGTGACGGACACCGGCCGCCTGATCCGCCTGCCGATCGACCAGATCCGCGTCACCGGGCGCCAGGCCATGGGCGTGACGCTGCTGCGGCTCGACAATGGCGAGCGGGTCATCTCCTGCTCCACCGTGGTGGAGGAGCAGGGGGGCGAGGTGGAGGCCGGTGAGGTGGAGGCCGGTGAGGTGGAGGCTGGCGAGCTGGAGGGCGGCGAGGACCATGGCTGAGCCGGGTCGCGCGCCCCGCGCCGGGGTCTATCCCGGCACCTTCGACCCGGTGACCAACGGTCACCTGGACATCATCGGCCGCGCGTCGCGCATCCTCGACCGGCTGGTGGTCGGCGTGGCGATGAACGCCGGCAAGGGGCCGATGTTCCCGCTGGAGGAGCGCGTCGAGCTGGTCCGCGCCGAGGTGGCGCCGATCGCCGCGCGCACCGGCACCGTCATCGAGGTGCGGCCCTTCGAGGGGCTGCTGGTGCAGTTCGCCCGCGAGGTCGGCGCGCAGGTGATCGTGCGCGGGCTGCGCGCCGTCACCGATTTCGACTACGAGTTCCAGATGGCCGGCATGAACCACCGGCTCGACCCCGAGATCGAGCCGGTGTTCCTGATGGCCAGCGAAGGGAACCATTTCATCTCCTCGCGTTTCGTGAGGGAGATCGCGGGGCTGGGGGGAGACATTTCCAGCTTCGTGCCGCGCCTGACGCTGGAGCGCACCCTGGCCAGGGTGCGTCAGCGGAACCCAGGGAACTGAACGGATGCATCGCCGTACCCTGCTCGCCAGCACCATTGCCATTACGGGAGCCATGATGAGCGAAGCCACCACCAGCGAAGCCGCCCCGCAGGACGATCGCGAGAACACCCTGTTCTTCGACCTGAAGGATGGCCGCGTCGTCATCAAGCTGCGCCCGGACCTGGCGCCGCAGCATGTCGAGCGCATCAAGACCCTGACCCGCCAGGGCTTCTATGACGGCACGCCGTTCCACCGCGTCATCGAGGGCTTCATGGCCCAGGGCGGGGACCCGACGGGCACCGGCACCGGCGGCAGCCAGCTTCCCGACCTGCCTGCCGAGTTCAGCCAGCCCTCCAAGGCCCGCTTCCTGCGCGGCGTCTGCGGCATGGCCCGCACCGCCAACCCGAACAGCGCCAACAGCCAGTTCTTCATCATGTTCGCCCCGGCGCCGAGCCTGGATGGCCAATACACCATCTGGGGCCAGGTGACCTCGGGCATGGAGTTCGTGGACAAGATCAAGCGCGGCGGCGGCTCCAACGGCATGGTGCGCGACCCCGACCGCCTGCTGAAGGCGCAGGTCGCCGCCGACGCGCAGGGCTGATCGCGCGCGGCCGGGGCACCGCCCGGGCCGCATCCGACTTGACAGCGGGGCCAGGGAAGGCTTTCTCCCGGCTCCGCCCTTGGTGCCCGTAGCTCAGCCGGTAGAGCACGAGACTTTTAATCTTGGGGTCCTGGGTTCGAGTCCCAGCGGGCACATTCCGGTTGCTGACGGGCCGGCAGGTGGCTGGTGCATCCAGCAAAGGGGCGCTAAGCACCGCGCCCATGCCGCCGCCGATCCTGACTGTTGTGATTCCCTGCTACAACGAGGCCGCCAACGTCGCGCCGATGGTGACGCGGCTGGCGACGACGCTGCAGGGCATCGCCTGGGAAGCGATCTTCGTGGACGACGACAGCCCGGACGGCACGGCGCAGATGGCGAGGGCCATCGCGGCGGCCGATCCGCGAATCCGCTGCATCCGGCGCATCGGGCGGCGCGGCCTTTCCTCCGCCTGCGTGGAGGGCATGCTGGCTTCCTCCGCGGATTACCTCGCGGTGATCGACGGCGACCTGCAGCACGACGAGGCGCTGCTGCCCGCCATGCTGCGCAGCCTGCAGGCAGGCGAGGCCGATATTGCCGTCGGCAGCCGCCACGTGGCGGGCGGGGCGGCGGAGGACGGCTTCTCGGCCTGGCGGCGGCGCATCAGCGACAGCGGCACGATCCTGGCCCAGTTTTTCCTGCCGCAACGCGTGGCGGACCCGATGAGCGGCTTCTTCATGCTGCCGCGCGGGGTCTTCGAGGACGTCGCGCCGCGGCTGACCGGCCGCGGCTTCAAGATCCTGCTCGACATCCTGCTCTCGTCAAAGCGGAAGCTGCGGGTGAGCGAGCTGCCCTACAGCTTCCGCCCGCGCGAGGCGGGGGAGTCGAAGCTCGATACCCTTGTTCTGCTCGAATTCCTGACCCTGCTGCTGGACAAGGCGGCCGGCGGGCTCCTGCCGCTGCGCTTCCTGTCCTTCGCCGCCATCGGCGCGCTCGGCGTCGTGGTGCATCTCTGCGTCCTCTGGCTGGTGCTGGGTCCGCTGGGCTTCACCCAGGCGCAATGGCTGGCGAGCTTCGTCGCGATGACCGTGAACTTCTGGCTCAACAACCGCGTCACCTACAGCGACGTCCGGCTAAGGGGTGCCGCGCTCTGGCGCGGGCTGCTGCTGTTCTACGTCGTCTGCGGCGTTGGCGTGGCGGCCAATGTCGGCGTCGCGCGCCTGCTGCTGCGTGACGAGATCCTCGCCTGGGGCTTCGCCGGCGCTGCCGGCGCGCTGCTGACGGTGGTGTGGAACTACGCCGTCTCCGCCACCCTGGTGTGGCGCGCCCGATGAGCCGCGCCGCCGCCCTGGCCCTGCTCGCCCTGGCCGCGCTGACGGCCCTGCGTCTGCTCACCGCCTTCTGGCTGCCGGCCGCGCCGGACGAAGCCTATTACTGGATCTGGGGCCGTGCCCTGGCGCCCGGCTACTACGACCACCCGCCGATGGTGGCGCTCTGGACCGCCGCCGGCACCGGGTTGCTGGGCGACACACCGTTCGGCATCCGGCTGCTGGCGCCGCTGGGCGTTGCCCTGGCCTCCGTGCTGCTCGCCCGCGCGGGCGATTCGCTCTTTCCCGAGCGGCGGCCGGGCATCTGGGCGGCCGCGCTGATGAACGCGACGCTGCTGTTCGGCGCCGGCTCGGTGCTGATCACCCCCGATACGCCGCTGCTGGTGTTCTGGTGCGCGGCGCTTTGGGCGGTGGCCCGGCTGCATGCCACGCAGGATGGGCGCTGGTGGCTCGCCTTCGGCCTGCTGGCCGGGTGCGCGCTGCTGTCGAAGTACACGGCCCTTCTGCTCGGCGGCGGGGTGGTGCTCTGGCTGCTGCTGGAGCCCCGCGCGCGCCGTTGGCTGCGCGACGGGCGCCTCTGGGCCGGAGGCGCGCTGGCGTTTCTGGTTTTCGCGCCCGTGGTGTACTGGAACGCCCGGCACGACTGGGTGAGCTTCGCCAAGCAAGGTGGGCGCGCCGGCCGCGTCGGCGCCGCCTCGGCCCTGCGCTACCTGGGCGAATTGATTGGCGGACAGGCGGGCCTCGCGACGCCGATTATCTTCGTCCTCTGCATCGCCGGCGCGGCGGCAGCCTGTCGCTGGTGGATCGTGCGGCGCGACGCGGCGGCCGGCCTGCTGGTGACGATCACCGTTCCGGCGGCACTGCTTTTCCTCTGGCAGGCGACTGGCAGCCGCGTGCAAGGGAACTGGCCCGCCATTCTCTACCCCACCGCCTGCATCGCGGCGGCGGCCTGCCTCGGCCCGCGCTGGGCGCGCTGGCGCGGGCCCGGCATCGCGCTTGGCCTGGCGCTCACCCTTGTCGTGCTGGTGCAGGCCGCCTTCGCGCCGCTTCCGCTGCCCCGCCGCAGCGACCCGACGCTGGCGCGCCTGGGCGGCTGGGAAGCCTTCGCGGCAAAGGTGGAGGAAGCGCGCCGCGAGCGGGGCGCCGTGTTCGTCGCCGCCGAGGAGTACGGGCTGGCGAGCGAGCTGGCCCTTTACCTGCCGGAGGGGGTGCGGGTGGTCGCACTGGGAGACCGTTGGGACCTGTTCGACCTGCCCGCGCCCACCCCATGGCAGCCCGGCCTCCTTGTGCGCAGCACACGCCGGACCGGAGCGCCGCTCTGGCCCGCCGCGCGGCAGGAAGGCGAATTGGTGCGCAGCCGCAAGGGCATCGAGGCGGAGCGGTACCGGCTGTACGGCGTCTCGGTGCCGAGCGAAGGACCGACGATGGCGGTGCTGCCGCCGCGCCGCTGAAGCCTGCCGCCCCCGCCTCCGCCGGTGCCCCCCCTCCCAGATACCCCCCCCTGGTGCGGCCCGTCGGGGTGCCTACATCCCGAGGGCAGTCAGGGAGAGACGTGCCATGCTCATTCGTAATCCCCGCGGCTGGGAGCTGCCGGACTCCGCCGCCACGCCGGAAGCCGTGGTGCTCGGTCGCCGGACGGCGCTCGGCCTTGGCGGGGGCCTCATCACTGCCGGGCTGGCACGGCCTGCGCTGGCGCAGGACGGCGCGCTGGCCGCCATGCGCAACACCCGCTACCGGCCGGAGCGGGAGGTCACCCCGGAGCCAGCCTCCACCACCTACAACAATTACTACGAGTTCGGCCCCGGCAAGAGCGTCGCCTCCACGGCCCAGCGCCTGCCGCAGCGGCCCTGGACCCTGAAACTCGAAGGGATGGTGGAGAAGCCGCAGGAGCTCGACCTGGATGCCTTGTTGAAGCGCGTCAGCCTGGAGGAGCGGGTGCTGCGGCACCGCTGCGTCGAGGCCTGGGCCATGACGGTGCCCTGGACCGGCTTCCCCATGTCCGCGTTGCTGGAGATCGCCGCACCGACCGCCAGCGCGAAATACGTGGTGCTGGAGACCGTCGCCGACAGGTCCGCCATGCCAGGCCTGCGGCAGAGCTGGTATCCCTGGCCCTACATCGAGGGCTGCACCATGGCAGAGGCGGCCAATGAGCTGTGCTTCCTGGCCGTGGGCATGTATGGCAAGCCGGTGCCGCCGCAGAATGGCGGACCGGTCCGCGCGCTGTTTCCCTGGAAATATGGGTTCAAGAGCGGCAAGGCGATCACCCGCATCCGCTTCACCGGCGAGCGGCCGGTGAGCTTCTGGGAGAAGCTGCAGCCCAGCGAATATGGCTTCTGGGCCAATGTGAACCCGCAGGTTCCGCATCCGCGCTGGAGTCAGGCGAGCGAACGGCTGCTCGGCAGCAACGAGCGCGTGCCCACCAAGATCTTCAATGGCTACGGCGAGTTCGTCGCCTCGCTGTACCAGGGCATGGAAGGCGAGCGCCTCTTTCTCTGAGCGCGCTCAGCCCAGGCGGCGGCGGCCTTCCTCGATGGCGCGGATGGCCTCCGCCCAGAGGCCGAGCGCGGGCAGCTCGGCGGGGGAGAACCAGCGGGCCTCGCTGACGTCGTCGCCCGCCACCGGCTCGCCGCCGGCCCAGCGGCCGGCGAAGTCGATGATGGTGTAGTGGAAGCGGGCGCGGCCTTCCGCGTCATGGCTCAACGCATCCACCACCACGGCGAGCATGAGGGGGCCGACCTCGATCCCCGCCTCCTCCAGGAGTTCACGCCGCGCCGCCGCCTCGGCCGTTTCGCCGAGATGCTGCGCGCCGCCGGGGATGGACCATTCGCCCTGGCGCGGCGGCTTGCTGCGCCGCACCAGCAGCACGTCTTCCCCGCGGAAGGCGATCACCCCGATGCCGATCCAGGGCCGGTCGGGGTATTCGCGCGTGCTCATCGGGCCGGGGCGGGCGTCGGAGCGGCGGCGGCCGGGCGTTCGGCCTGGCGCAGGTCCTCCAGCCGGGGCAGCAGCGCCTTCAGCTTCCAGGCGCCGAGCTGGTAGGCCCAGCCCTTCCAGCGCGCGTTGAGCTTCTGCGCCTCTTCATCGCCCACCGCCGCCAATGTCACCCAGACGGCGTCGCCATCCTGGTTCACGCTGACATCCACGGCGAGGTTGTCGGTCATGGTGAAGCGGGAGTGGCCCAGCGGCTTGCCAGGGATGCCGGCGGCGTGCTGGACATCGGTGAGCGTCAGGTACTCGAAGGCGCCGGCGATGGTGTCCAGGCTGGTCTGCTCCAGCGGCGGCGCCCCGGCGGCGAGGGTCGCGGCCAGGCGGCCATCCGGCCCTTCGCCGCGCTTCAGTTCCAGCGGCGGCTCGCCGGCGCGGTTGATCGCCACCTTGAGCACGCGGTCGCGCGGGATGTTGGCGAGTTCACGGTCAATCCAGAGCTGGGCGTCGGCGTCCAGCGGCAGCCTGCCCTCGGCAAGCCAGGACTGGTTCTCGTCGGGGCGGCGCACATAGACGCTTTCCGGCACGTCGCCATGGGTGCGGACGCGGCGACGGCCCACCATCAGCTCGGCGATCGGCTGGCCGGCGCCGTCCAGCACGCGGAGCAGGGAGGCGGTGGAGCCCTCCCTGGCGGGATCCTGCAGGCCCAGGCGATCCAGCATCTCCGGATCGGAGGTTCTGGGCTCGACCAGCCGCAGCTCGGTCAGGCCTACGAGCAGCTCGCGCACCTTTTCCGCGCGGACGGGGTAGCCCGCGACCTCGGGCAGCACCCAGACGTCGCCGGGCTTGCGCTCCAGCGCCAGGCTCTGCTCATGCCGCCTCACCTCGATGCGCATGGCGCCGGCGAGCTTCTGGGCGAGGTTCTGGAACATCAGCGGCGCGGCGCCGAGGTCCGGCGGCTTCGGTCCGCCCGGGCCGAGCACGACGACGGCGGTGGCGGCCGCGGCCGCGGCACCGCCGAGCAGCAGCAGGGATCGACGATTCATCTCCCGCTCTCCCTTGGCTCAGGCCCGCGCCGCCGAGCGGCGGCGGCGGCGCCAAACCGCCAGCCCGAGCGCGAACAGCGTCAGCAGCACCGGCACCAGCGCGATGTTCACCAGGCGCAGCGTGCGCTCCAGCCCCTCGATGTCCCGCCGCAGGTCGAGCTGCACCGCGCGGAGCTGCGCGCGCGTCTCCACGATCTCCTGGCGGGCGCGGTCGATCTCGGCCCGCTGCTCGGGCGTGATGATGGTCTGTGCCGGCTGGTTGCCCCCGCCCGTGGCGCCGCTGCTGGCCGCCGTCCCCTGGCGGAGCTCGCGCAGGCGGCGCTCGGTGGCCTCCAGCTTGCTGGTCAGCGCCTGCTCGGTCTGGCGGTAGCTCGCCTCCGCGGCACGGCGCATCTGCTCCACCCGGTTGAAGGGGCGAAGCGCCTCGCCGCGCGAGCGCAGGCCGATCAGCGCGTCGCCGCCGGCCAGGGTGTCCGTTAGGTTGGCGATGAGGGCGCCGTTGTCGCTGAAGGGCGTGGTGACCTGCTGGCCGAAGAAGTCCTGCACCTGCACCCAGAAGCGGTCCTCCAGCAGGTCCGCGTCGTTGGCGATGACGAGGTTGGCGGGGCCGGTGCTGTGCGCGAGATGCGCCGGGAAGTCGGCCGGGCGATCGGCGCCTTCCGGCGGCGGGGGCGGACCGTCGGGGAAGGCGGAGTTCAGCATGCCGCGGGCGCGTGCGAGCAGGACGTGGTGCTTGCCGTCCGGCCTGAAGGCCGCCAGCAGGGCGGCGGGGTTCGGGCTCGGCCCGACCGTCGCCACCTCGGCCAGCATGGCGTGGTCGCTGCTGGTGATCAGGGGGGTGAACTCGATGTCCGAGCCCTGCTTCTTCAGCACCTCGCCGGCCGAGGCGAAGGTCACCTGCTGCAGATCGGCGGTCGCGACGTCGGTGCGGCTGAGGGAGTCGCCCGACGCGTTGAACCAGGCGAGGTAGTCCACCGCCTGCAGGCGGTCCTGCGGGTTGCCGCGCACGCGCCAGGCGCCGCGCTGGTCCAGCACCACCTTGTCGGCCGGCGTCTCGATGCCCCAGGCGTTGAGCAGCCGGTTCAGGTTGGAGGCGGTGTCGGCCGGCGGCTGGCCGTTGGGGCCGGGGCGGGAGGCCTGGCTCTCGCTGTGCGGATCGGCCAGCGCGAAGAGCTTGCCGCCGCGCATGACGAACTGGTCGATGGCGTAGAGCGTGGCATCCGGCAGGCGCTGTGGATGCGCGACGATCAGCACCTGAATGTCGGCGGGGATCACCTGCGCGTCGGATGCGACCTCGCGCAGGTTGAAGATCTGCCTGAGCTGGTTGGCGATGACGAAGGGCTGCCCGGCGCCCGGGACGCGCATCATCATCGCGCGCGGGTCGCCGTTCACCGGCAGCGCCGACAGCATGCCGACCACGGCGCGCCTTGGGTTGGAAAGCTCATGGACGAGCCGCGTCAGGTCGTATTCGAGGAACCGCTCGCGGTCGGGCTGCAGGAAAGGCAGCACGCGCTCGTCGTCCAGCAGGTTGGTGCCGGCGATGCCGAAATAGACCTGCTCGCCGGACTGGTCCACCGGCACGCCCTGCAGGCCATAGGCCATGGCGCGGTCCTCGGTTTCGCTGAACGGCTCGGGGTCGAGGTATTGCAGGCGCAGCCTGCCGTTGGAGAGGGCCGCGTATTCCTGCAGCATCTCGCGCACGCGGTCGGCATAGGCGCCATAGACCGGAATCGAGCTGCCGAGCCTGCTGGAGTAGAAGAGCCGCAGCGTCACCGGGTCCTTGAGGTTGGTCAGGACCTGCCTGGTGCCTTCCGAAAGCGTGTAGAGATGCTGCTCCGTCAGGTCGAGCCGCTCGCGCGGCAGCAGGCGCTGCGCCAGCAGGTTGACCGAGACAGCCAGCACCAGGGCGGCGAAGAGGCCGGCGACGGAATAGATAAGGCGGCGCGAGCCGGGCTTGGGGGCGCGCGCCGGAGGCTGGGTTGCGCTCATGCTCAATCCGCCTTGCGATGATCGACCGCCACGGCGTTGGCGAACAGCCAGAAGCCGATGAAGCTGGCGAAGAAGATGAGGTCCCGCAGCGTCACCACGCCGCGCGAGAAGCCGTTGAGCCGGTCCGTGATGGAGATGCCACGCGCGATCTCGGCCAAAGCGGGGATGCGGGTGGAGAGGAACTCCGTGACCACCGGGCTGCCGGCGGCGGCGAACAGGAAACAGACGGCGACGGCGAGCACGAAGGCGATCACCTGGTTCTTGGTCAGTGCCGAGATGGCGGCGCCGACTGCGAGATAGGTGCCGGCCACCAGCAGGCAGCCGACATAGCCCGTGACGATCACGCCGTTGTCGGGGTTGCCGAGGTAGTTGACGGTGAGCACCAGCGGAAAGGTCAGGACGAGCGCGATGGCGCAGAAGGCCCAGGCGGCCAGGAATTTCCCCAGCACCGCCTGCCACTGGGTGATCGGCAGGGTGAGCAGCAGCTCGATGGTGCCGAGGCGGCGTTCCTCCGCCCAGAGCCGCATGGTCAGCGCCGGCACCAGGAACAGGAAGAGCCAGGGCACGAAGCCGAAGAAGGGCTGAAGGTCCGCGGTGCCGCGGCCGAAGAAGTTGCCGAGCGTGAAGGTCAGCGCACCCGACATGATCAGGAAGATGACGATGAAGACATAGGCGACGGGCGTGGCGAAATAGCCGGACAGCTCGCGCCGCGCGACGGTGAGGGCGCCACCCATCAGGCAACTTCCTTGGGCAGGGTCAGGTCGCGGAACACCGCGTCGAGCGAGGAGCCGCGGCCCGCCAGCTCCGCCGGCGTGGAGTCGGCCAGCACCTGCCCGCGCGCGATGATGATGGCACGGCTGCAGATGGCGGAGACTTCCTCCAGGATGTGCGTCGAGATGATGATCGCCTTGTTGGGCGCCATCTGCGCGATGAGGCGCCGCACCTCGTGCTTCTGGTTGGGGTCAAGGCCGTCGGTCGGCTCGTCGAGCACCAGCACCGGCGGGTCGTGCAGAAGCGCCTGCGCCAGGCCGACGCGCCGCTTGAAGCCCTTCGACAGGGTTTCGATGGGTTGCAGGCGCACGCCTTCCAGCGTGGTCAGGCGCATCGCATGGGCGATGCGGTCCGCAGCCTCGCTGCCGCGGAAGCCGCGGACATGCGCGACAAAGGCGAGGAAGGCGGCGACGGTCATCTCGGGATAGGTGGGCGCGCCTTCGGGCAGGTAGCCCAGGTGCCGCTTGGCGGCGACGGGACGATCCACCACGTCCTCGCCGCAGATGCGGGCGGTGCCGCTGCTCGGCGTGACGAAGCCGGCCAGCATCTTCATCGTGGTGGATTTGCCGGCGCCGTTGGGGCCGAGGAAGCCGAGGACTTCGCCCCGCGCGACGGTGAAGGAGACGTCGTCCACGGCGGTGAACCCGCCGAAGTTCTTGGTGAGGCGGTCGATCTCGATAAGCGCGGACAACCGGGCATACCCCCCCTTGAAACAACCGGATCGCGACCGGTTTACCGGGGAGAGGGGGGTTTGCAACCCCCAGGGCTGTATCGAAACGTCGCAGCGTCCTCAGCCGGCGGCAAGCGGAGCGAGCGTCAGGTCGTGGCTGAACAGGGCCAGCAGCAGCCGGGCCGCGCGGCCGCGCGGGGTGAGAAGGAGGTCAGGATCCTTCTCCAGCAGCAGCGCGGCGTCCTGGTGGGCCATCCGCACCATGCCGCCGTGACGTGCGGGATCGGCTAGCCGCCGGCCCAGCCGCCCGGCCTGACGGACGCCGAGCGCATCGCCGCCGCCACGATATTCGAGGTCGGCATCGGCGATGACGAAACCGTCCTGCGTCTCGCGCAGCACGGCGAGGCGGCGTTGTTCCGATTCGTTCAGTTCGGCGGAGGGCAGCAGCAGGCAGAAGGATTGCGCATGGCCGCGCCCGACGCGCCCGCGCAGCTGGTGCAGCGCCGCCAGGCCGAAGCGCTCGGCCTGCTCGATGATCATGATCGTGGCCTCGGGCACGTCCACGCCGACCTCCACCACCGTGGTCGCGACGAGGAGCTGCGCGCGGCCGGCGGCGAAGTCGTGCAGGGCGGCCTCGCGCACCTCCAGCTTCTGCGCGCCATGCGCGAGGCGGACCTTGTCGCCGAAGATGGCGGCCAGCTCGGCATAGGTGGTCTCGGCGGCGGCGTTGTCGTGCTTCTCGCCCTCCTCGACGGCCCGAACGACCCAGTAGGCGCGGTGGCCCTCGGCGAAGGCGGCGCGCAGCCGCGCCACCAGCTCCTCGCGCCGCTCGCGGCTGACGATTCGGGTGACAATCGGCTGCCGCCCTGCCGGGCGGCCCTCCAGTCGGCTGACCGCCATCTCGCCCCATTGCGTCAGCAGCAGGGTGCGCGGAATGGGGGTGGCGGTCATCACCAGCACGTCGGTGGTGCCCTTTTCCGTAAGGGCGAGTCGCTGGGCGACGCCAAAGCGGTGCTGCTCGTCCACGACGGCCAGAGCAAGGTCCTGGAAGGCGACACCCTCCTCGATCAACGCGTGGGTGCCGACCACCAGGGGGATGCTGCCGTCGGCCAGCCCGGCGAGCACGCGCCGCCGCTCCTTGCCCTTCACCGAGCCGGCGAGCAGGGCGCAGGGCACGCCCGCCGCGCCGGCCAGCCTCTCCAGGGTGCGAAGATGCTGGCGGGCGAGCAACTCGGTGGGGGCCATCAGCGCGGCCTGGGCGCCCGCTTCCACCGCGCGCAGCATCGCCAGCACGGCGACAAGCGTCTTGCCGGCGCCGACATCGCCCTGCAGCAGCCGCAGCATGCGGCGGGGCTGCGCGAGGTCGGCGTCGATCTCCGCCAGGGAACGGAGCTGGGCGTCGGTGGGCGGGTAGCCGAAGGCGGCGAGGGCGGCCCGGCGCAGATGGCCATCGCCGGTCAGGGCCCGGCCGGGGCGCTGCAGCACCGTCCGCCGCACCAGTCCGACGGCGATCTGCCCGGCCAGCAACTCGTCATAGGCGAGGCGGTCGCGCGGGGGGTCCTCCGGCACGGCCTCGGGGGCCTGGATGGCGCGCAACGCGGCGGCGAAGGAAGGCCACTGGCGGCGGGCGAGCAGCGCCCGGTCCTGCCACTCCGGCATCTCGTGCAGCGCGCCGAGCGCGAGCGCCATGGCCCGGCCGACGTCGCGCTGGCCGAGGCCGCGCGTCAGCGGCCAGACCGGCTGGATCCCGGGAATGGCATCCGGCGGGTCCACGAAGTCCGGCGCGTCCATCTGCCAGCGGTCGCGGAAGCGCTTCATGCGGCCGGAGACGCGGCGCACCGCCCCCTCGGGGAAGGTGCGGGCGAGCCAGGCGCCCAGCCAGGACTTCCGGCCGAAATAGATCAGGTCCACCAGCCCGGCCTGCGCGTCGCAGCACACCACCCAGGGCTGGGCGGGCGTGCGCGGCGGGGTGACATGCAGAACCTGCACCGTGAGCGTGGCAATTTCGCCCTCGCGCGGTGTTGTGGCGCGGCGGTCCTGGTAGCGCTCGGGAAGGTGGAACAGGAGGTCGAGCACGCGCTCGCCTTCCATGGCCTGGAGCAGGCGCTTCCGTTTCTCCTCCGGCAAAGGCAGGCTCGCGAGCGGCGCCAGCAGTGGTGCGGCACCATCCGGTTCGGCCTCTTGGGCTGACATGATTCCCATCTGCCTCTATATGCCAGCCGCACGAGAGGCCGACATGCCCCAGAACGAAGATAAGAGCGAACATTCCTCCACCGAACTTTCCCCGCGCCGCCGCCGCCTGCTGTTCCGGGCCACCCATCGCGGCACCAAGGAGACCGACCTCATGGTGGGCGGCTTTGTCGGGCGCCATATCGCCAGCTTCAGCGAGGCGGAGCTGGACGAGCTGGAAGCCGTACTGGAGATGCTGGACGTGGACCTCGCCGACTGGCTTTCCGGCCGCCGCCCGGTGCCGCCGGACGTGATGACGCCGATGCTGGAGCGCATGGCCCGCGAGTGCTCGATGCCGGGCGCCGGGGTGCCGGAGGCGGCACGCCGCACATGACGACGCTGACCGTCTACGGGGCGCCGGAGGGCTTCGACGCACTGCTGCTGAGCCGTCGTCGTGCCGAGACGGAAGGGTTCGTCCTGCATGTCTGCCGCGACGACGCGCGCATGGTGCGGATGCAGGACGGCCTGGCCTTCTTCGCGCCGGATGTCGAGGTGCTGCGCTTTCCGGCCTGGGACTGCCTCCCCTATGACCGCGTCTCGCCGCATGCCGACCTGGTGGCGGAGCGGATGGCCACCCTGGCCCGCTTGCTGGAGCCGGCGAGCCGGCCGCGCATCGTGCTGACCACGGTCAACGCCCTGGTGCAGCGGGTGCCGCCGCGCGAGGTGTTCGAGGGGGCGACGCTGCACCTCAGGAAGGGCGGGCGGATCACGCCGGAGAAGCTCGCCGCCTTCCTGGAAGCCAATGGCTACGGCCGCGTCGCCACGGTGATGGAGCCGGGCGAGTACGCGGTTCGCGGCGGCATCGTGGATCTCTACCCGGCCGGCGAGCCGGACCCGGTGCGGCTCGACCTCTTCGGCGACGAGATCGAGAGCCTGCGCCGCTTCTCCACGGATACGCAGCGCAGCGGCGAGCCTGTGCGGGAGCTATGGCTGCGCCCGGTGGGCGAGATCCTGCTGGACGAGGCCTCGATCGCCCGCTTCCGCACCGGCTACCGTGACCTGTTCGGCGCGGCGGCGGCGGAGGACCCGCTCTACGTCTCCATCTCCGCGGGGCGGAAACATCCGGGAATGGAGCACTTCGTCGCGCTGTTCCACGACGACATGCCGACACTGCTGGACTACATGCCCGGCGCCTCGGTCAGCCTCGATCATCAGGCGGAGGACGCGCTCGAGGTGCGCCTGGAGATGGTCGAGGACCATTACCAGGCCCGCCGCGCCCCGCCGCGCGAGGGGGAGGTTCCCTATCGCCCGGTGCCGCCGCGCCGCCTCTATCTCGACCGGCGCGGCTGGGACGCCATGCTGGCCGGCGGCACGCTGCTGCGGCTGAGCCCCTTTCCGCAGCCGGACGGCGCCGAGGGGATCGAGGCCGGCGGGCGCCCCGGTCGGCTCTATGCCGAGGTGCGCGCCGCCGGGCAGAACGTCTTCGCCACCTATCGCGAACAGGCCGAGGGCTCGGCCAAGGCCGGCATGCGCCCGGTGGTCGCCGCCTGGACGCGCGGCTCGCGCGAGCGCCTTGGCAACCTGCTGCGCGAGAACCGCGTGCCCGTGCAGACCGTGGAGAACTGGGCGGAGGTGCTGAAGCTGCCTGCCGGGGTGGTGGCGCTGGCCGTCCATGGCGTGGAGCGCGGCTTCACCGGGCCGGCGGCGCCGAAGGCGAAAGGCGGCGGCATCGCGCTGACCGGGGAGCAGGACCTGCTCGGCGAGCGCATCGCGCGGCCGCCGCGCCGCCGCAAGCGCGCCGACCAGTTCATCGCCGATGCCACCGAGATTGCCGAGGGCGACCTCGTCGTGCACCAGGATCACGGCATCGGGCGCTATGACGGGCTGGAGACCCTGGCCGTCTCCGACGCGCCGCATGACTGCCTCCGGCTGCTCTACGACGGGGGGGACAAGCTGTTCCTGCCCGTCGAGAACATCGAGCTGCTGTCGCGCTTCGGCAGCGACAGCGCCGGTGTCGCGCTGGACAAGCTCGGCGGCACCTCCTGGCAGAACCGAAAGGCCAAGGCCAAGCAGCGCATCGCCGACATGGCCGGGCAGCTCATCCGCATCGCGGCGGAGCGGCGGGTCAAGGACGCGCACCTGGCGACCCCGCCGGAAGGCGCCTGGGACGAGTTCTGCGCCCGCTTTCCCTTCGCCGAGACGGACGATCAGCAGCGCGCCATCGGCGACGTGCTAGAGGACCTCGCCGCCGGCCGCCCGATGGACCGGCTGATCTGCGGCGATGTCGGCTTTGGCAAGACCGAGGTGGCGCTGCGCGCCGCCTTCGTGGTGGCGATGACCGGCGCGCAGGTGGCGGTGGTGGTGCCGACCACGCTGCTTTCCCGCCAGCATTTCCGCACCTTCACCGCCCGCTTCGAGGGCCTGCCGGTGAAGGTGGCGCAGCTCTCGCGCATGGTGACGGCCAAGGAGGCTGCGGCCGTGAAGGCGGGGCTGGCGGACGGCTCGATCAACATCGTCGTCGGTACCCATGCATTGCTGGCGAAGAGCGTGGAGTTCGCCGACCTCGGACTCGTCATCGTGGACGAGGAGCAGCATTTCGGCGTCGCCCACAAGGAGCGGCTGAAGCAGCTCCGCGCCGACGTGCATGTGCTGACGCTGACCGCCACGCCCATTCCGCGCACGCTGCAACTCGCCCTGACCGGCGTGCGGGAGATGAGCGTGATCGCCACGCCGCCGGTGGACCGGCTGGCGGTGCGCACCTTCATCATGCCCTTCGACACCGTCATCATCCGCGAGGCGATCCAGCGCGAGCGGCTGCGGGGCGGGCAGATCTTCTGCGTCGTGCCGCGGCTCGAAGACCTGCCAAGGATGGCGACCCGGCTGGGCGAGATCGTGCCGGAGGCCAGGACCATCCAGGCGCACGGCCGGCTGACGCCGACCGAGCTGGAACGCGTCATGACCGAGTTCGGCGACGGCAAGTACGACATCCTGCTCGCCACCAACATCGTCGAGAGCGGGCTCGACATGCCGGCGGTGAACACGCTGCTGATCTACCGCGCCGACATGTTCGGGCTGGCCCAGCTCTACCAGCTCCGCGGGCGGGTGGGGCGTGGCAAGCTGCGCGGCTATGCCTACCTGACCTGGCCGGCCACCCAGCGCCTTTCCGCCGCCGCCGAGAAGCGGCTCGCGGTGATGCAGACGCTGGACAATCTCGGCGCCGGCTTCACGCTCGCCAGCCACGACCTCGACATCCGCGGCGCCGGCAACCTGCTGGGCGACGAGCAGTCCGGCCATATCCGGGAAGTCGGCATCGAGCTTTACCAGCAGATGCTGGAGGAGGCGGTGGCCGACATCAAGGCGGGGCAGGGTAAGCGCGGCGAGGCGGACGACCGCGAATGGACGCCGCAGATCAACCTGGGCCTGCCCGTGCTGATCCCGGAAACCTATGTCGCCGACCTGCCGGTGCGGCTCGGCCTCTACCGCCGCATCGGCGGACTCGCCGGCGAGGCGGAGGTGGAGGCCATGGCGGCCGAACTCGCCGACCGCTTCGGCCCGCTGCCGGAGGAGGTGGAGAACCTGCTGCAGGTCGTCTCCATCAAGCATCTCTGCCGCCAGGCGGGGGTGGAGAAGGTGGATGCCGGGCCGAAGGGCATCGTCGCCGGGTTCCGGCGCAACCGCTTCGTCAACCCGGGCGGGCTGGTGAACTGGGTGACGGCGCAGAAGGGGCTGGTGAAGCTGCGGCCGGACCACAAGCTCGCCATGGTGCGCGAGATGGACCTCAGGACCCGGGTGCGCGCCGCCAAGGACATGCTGGCGGCGCTGGCCAAGGTGGCGCGTCAGGCGCAGGCGGCCTGAGTTCCGTGGCGTGAGCCCTCAGAACTCCATCGCCTCGGCCACGGCGACATCCATCAGGCGCTCCAGCACCTCCGGCTCCTGCGCCCCCGCGATGGCGTGGCCGGCGCCGAGCCCCTGGCGGCCGGCGACGACGAAGCAGGGCACGCCGTTGATGCCGAGGCGGTGGGCGCGAAGGTTCTCGGCATGCACCGCCTCGCTCTCCAGCCCGCTGGCGAGGAAGCGGAGCAGCGTGCGCTGGTCCAGCCCCTGGGCGGCGCCGAGGGCGGACAGGGTCTCGCGGTCGCCGATGTCGGCGCCTTCGCAGAAATAGGCGGTGAACACCGCGTCCACGACCGCTTCCGCCACGCCGTGCTGGCTGGCGAAGCGCACTGTCCGGTGCGCGTCGAGCGAGGGCGGCACGCGGCGGATGAGGTCGAAGCGGAAGGCGATATCTTCCGCCCGCCCCAGGTCGGTGACGGTGGAATGAAGGCGGCGGGCACGCTCCTCGCCCCCGAACTTGCGGGCCAGGTAGTCCTGCCGGGCGAGCCCGCCGGCGCCGAGGTCGGGGTTCAGGAGAAACGGGCGCCAGCGGATCGCGGCGACAATGTCGGGCCGCCGCGACAGCGCGCGGCGCAGCCGCCGGGTGCCCAGGAAGCACCAGGGGCAGACCAGGTCGAACACCACCTCGATTTCGAGCTGGTTGCGGGAGGGCGAGAGCAGGTTCACGGCGTCCAACATAGGGCCGAAGGCGCAGCTCGGCATCCCGCCGGGAGCGGCGGCAGGGCCTCTCGGCCGGCTTTTTTTCGCCTCAAAGGCGATATAGGCACAGAACATCGCGGAATCAGGCTTGTAGCAGCGATTCCTGACTCCTAGTTTCAGCGAAGCTCAACAAAGGTTTCGACGACCGGCATGATGGCGGGGTCGCATATCGCGCTGGGGGCGGCCGCGTGGTTCGTCGCCGCCCCGCGCCTGGGGCTACCCGCTCTGGATCCTGCCATGCTGGGCCTGGCGGTGTTTGGCGCCCTGCTGCCTGACATGGATCACCCGAAGTCCTGGGTCGGGAAGCGGTTGCGCCCGGCTTCCACGGTGATTGCCGCCCTGCTCGGGCATCGTGGCGTCACGCATTCGCTGCTGGCGGTGCTGGGTTGCGGCGCCCTGCTGGTCAGCCAGAACGTGCCGCTCGCCATCACCGCGCCGCTGGTGGTCGGCTACCTCTCGCATCTCGCCGCCGACCTGCTGACGCCAGGGGGATTGCGCCTCGCCTGGCCCCTGCGCGGCACCTACGCGCTGCCCCTGTGCCGCACCGGCTCGCCCTTCGAGCCGCTGGTGGTGGCGCTGGCCCTGTCTTGGGCCTGGGGCTCGACCTCGGAGAAGGTGGATCTTGGCGCCGGCCTGCGCGCCATCGGCGTGTGTCGTGTGGTGGCGCAGGAATGGCCGCGGCTCTGCGCGGGCGGCGCGCCGCAGCCCCAGGCCGGGCGAACGCCGGATGCGGCCGGCCTGTGGGCAAGTGCCGCGCGGAGGCTTCCGGGCCAGGAGCCGGGACACAGGCTCTTCGCATGGTTCGACGAGACGGGACGATGGCGGATGGGGTGGGATTCGAACCCACGGTAGGCTTACACCTACGGCGGTTTTCAAGACCGCTGCCTTAAACCACTCGGCCACCCATCCTGGGGGCGAAGCCATCCCGGCCGCTTCGCCTCGCGTGAAAATTCTTCGCTGCGTGGGCGTTAGCGCCCGCGCCGCCAAAAGGAAAGCCTGATGCGCAAATGCCTCCTCGTTGTCTCGGCCCTGTCGGTCGCCGTGAGCCTTGCGGCACCTGCACGGGCACAGGGGATGCAGCCGGATCAGGCGCCGCCGCCCGACACTGCCGGCACGCTGACCTTCTCGCTCGACAACGACATGTTCGGCGGCAGCGACCGCTACTACACAAACGGCTTCCAGTTCGCCTGGCGCTCCCCCTCGGCCGACCTGCCTGGCCCGCTGGCCTGGCTGAACGACCGGCTGGACTGGATGATGGGCCCGGGGGCGCTGCGCTGGGGCCTGGCCTTCGGGCAGAACCTCTATACCCCGCAGGACACCCAGACGACGCTCCCGGATCCCAACGACCGGCCCTATGCCGCCTATCTCTACGGCGCGCTGTCGCTGACCCGGATCACCGAGCGCAGCTCCAACCTGTTCGAGCTGCAGCTCGGCGTGGTCGGGCCCTCGGCGCTCGGCGAGTTCGTGCAGAACAACTACCACGACCTCATCGGCGTGCATCAGACCAATGGCTGGGACTACCAGATCAAGGACGAGCCGGCCGTCGCCGCCATCTATGAACGCAAATGGCGCGTGCCCCTTGAGGACTTCGGGCGGGTGCAGATGGAGGCCATCCCGGCGCTGACCGTGGGGCTGGGCAACGTGCAGACCTATGCCGGCGTCGGCGGGCTGGTGCGGCTGGGGCAGGGGCTGGACGCCGATTTCGGCCCGCCCCGCATCCGCCCGGCGCTGGCCGGCTCCGCATGGATCCAGCCGCGACGGGAGTTCGGCTGGTATGTCTTCGGCGGCGCACTCGGGCGCGTCGTGGCGCGCGACATCTTCCTCGACGGCAATACCTGGCGGGACAGCCGCAGCGTGGACAAGCGGCCGCTGGTGGGCGAGTTGCAGGCCGGCTTCGCAGTGTTCTGGCACGACGTGAGGCTCGCCTATACCCAGGTCTGGCGCAGCGAGGAGTTCTACGGCCAGCGCGGCACACAGAGCTTCGGCTCGATCAGCCTTTCCTTCCGCTTCTGAGACAAAGCGTTTCCGGTTGAAAGGCGGTGTTGCAGGGGCGGGCTCGGTCGTGGCACCAGTCGCCCCATGCTCAACCGCCGATCCTTCCTGACGCGAGTCGCGGCCGCTCCGGTCCTGGCGAGCGCGACGGCCCATGCCGCCACCGCCAGCTTTCCGGACTTCCTCGCCGATGTGGCGGCGGAGGCGCGGCGCAGCGGCATCGCCGACGAGACGGTGCGGCGCGCCTTCGCCATGATCCGCCCCAACGACAAGGTGCTTGAGCTGGACAGGCGCCAGCCCGAGTTCACCCTGACCTGGGAGCAGTACCGTGACGGCCGCCTGTCGCAGACGCGGATCCAGCGCGGGCAGCAGGTCTTCGCCGAGAACCAGGCGCTGCTGGATGCCGTCTGGCGTCGCTACCAGGTTTCCCCGCGCATCGTGGTGGCCATCTGGGGCCTGGAGACCAACTACGGGGGCTTCACCGGCAACTTCAACGTCGTCGAGGCGCTCGCCACCCTGGCCTGGGACGGGCGGCGGCACGAGTTCTTCCGCAAGGAGCTGCTGGCGGCGCTGCGCATCCTGCAGGACGGCGACGTGACGCCCGAGCAGATGCGCGGCAGCTATGCCGGGGCCATGGGCAATCCCCAGTTCATGCCAAGCAGCTTCGAGCGGCTTGCGGTGGATTTCGACGGGGACGGGCGGCGCGACATCTGGTCCAGCACGGCCGACTCGGTGGCCTCCATCGCCAACTACCTGGCGCGCAGCGGCTGGCGCGATGACGAGCGCTGGGGACGCGAGGTGCGGCTGCCACCGAATTTCGATCCCGCGCTGGCCGGACGCGGCACGCGGCGCCCGCTGCGCGACTGGCTGCGCATGGGCGTGACGGCGGCCGACGGCACGGCCTTGCCGCCGCTGGAGATGGAAACCTCCATCCTGCTTCCGGGCAGCGGGGGCGGCCAGGCCTTCGCGGTGTACAAGAACTTCCACGTCATCCGCCGCTACAACCCTTCGGACTACTACGCGCTCGTCATCGGCCTGCTGTCCGACCGCGTTGCATGAGTGGTGCCCGGCGCCTGCTTCCGGCGGCGACGCTGGCCGTGCTGCTGGGGATGAGCGGCTGCGCGCCGCCGGCACCCGCCGGCGGGGGCGCGGAAGGCCGCTACATGGTGGGCGAGCCCTATCAGCTCGGCGGCCTCTGGTCCTATCCGCGGGAAGATTTCGCGCTGCAGGAGACCGGCGTCGCAGCCGTCGTGGCGGATGCGCGGGCAGGGCGGCGCACCGCCAACGGCGAGACCTACGATCCTGCCCTGCTCACGGCCGCGCACCGGACGCTGCAGCTACCCGCCATTCTGCGCGTGACCAACCTCCAGAATGGCCTGGAGCTGCGCGTGCGGGTCAATGATCGCGGTCCGGCGGCGCGGGGAAGGGTGCTGGAGCTTTCCCGCCGCGCCGCGGAACTGCTGCGGATCCCGTCCTCGGGCGGGGTGCCGGTCGCGATCGCGGTGGATGCCGAGGCGTCCCAGGCCCTCGCGGCCAGCCTGCCGCAGCCCGAGGGGAACAGACTCGCGATCGCCACGGCGCCGCGCGCGGCGCTGGAAGGCGAGGCGCTACCGCCGCCGCCGGGCACCCGCGCCGCTGCCCAGCCACGCCAGGCGCGGGGCCCTTCGGTGCAGTCGGCGGGCATGGCCGAGGCGACCGCGGCCGTGCCGATCCGCCTGCCGGAGCAGGTGGTGCAGGGCGCGCCGCGCATGGGGCGGCTGGTGGTCGGGGCCGGCACCTTCACCACCCGCGCCGAGGCCTACCGGCAGGCGGCGCGGATCGGCGGCAGGGTTGAAAGCCGCGGGCCGCCGCGGCGGCCCGAATACCATGTTCGGCTCGGGCCTTTCGTCTCGGTTGCGCAAGCCGATGCCGCGCTGGAGAATGTGCTGCGTGCGGGTGTGCCGGAAGCCCGCATCCTGATCGACTGACGAAAGAGAATGGAGATTTCCGCGATGCCGCTTCGCCGCGAACTGCTGGGCGGTGCCGCCGCCGTGTTTGCCGCCGGCCTGCTGCCCGGCCCTGCCTTCGCGCAGCGCCGCGGCTCCGGTGGCCACGCCGCCACGCCGCCGGCGCCGACCTCTCCGGCCAGCACGCCGCTCGGGCCGCTCGACACCGAGGCCAGGCAGGCGGTCCTGATCGACGCCGACACGAACGCGGTGCTTCTGGAGAAGAACGCCGACGAACGGATGACGCCCTCTTCCATGTCGAAGCTGATGACGGCCTACGTCGTCTTCGACATGCTGAAGCAGGGCCGCCTGCGCATGGATCAGGAGCTGCCGGTCAGCGAGAGGGCCTGGCGGACGGGCGGCTCGAAGATGTTCGTGGAGCTGGGCAGCACCATCAGCGTGCAGAACCTGCTCCAAGGCGTCATCGTGCAGTCGGGCAACGATGCCTGCGTGGTGCTGGCGGAGGGCATCAGCGGCAGCGAGCAGCAGTTCGCCGAGCTGATGAACGACTATGCCAAGCGACTGGGCCTGAAGAACAGCACCTTCCGCAACTCCAACGGCTGGCCCGACCCCGAGCACAAGATGACGGCGCGCGACCTCGCCACCCTGGCCCGCGCGCTGATCCATGACTTCCCCCAGTACTTCCCGCTCTACAGCGAGCGCTCCTTCACCTGGCATGAGATCACGCAGCAGAACCGCAACCCGTTGCTCGGCAAGGTTTCCGGCGCGGACGGCCTCAAGACCGGCCACACCGAGGAGGCGGGCTACGGCCTTGTCGGCACGGTCAAGCGCGGCGAGCGGCGGCTGATCCTGGTGGTGAACGGGCTGAACAGCATGCGCCAGCGGGCGGAGGAGCCGGAGCGGCTGCTGGAATGGGGTTTCCGCGAGTTCGAGAATGTCGTGCTGTTCAAGGCCGCCGACACGGTGGAGAGCGTGCCCGTCTACCTGGGGGACCAGGCAACGGTGCCGCTCGTCGGCGGCAAGGACCTGGTGCTCACCCTGCCGCGCCAGTGGCGCCGCAACCTCGCGGTGAAGCTGCGCTATGACGGGCCGGTGCCGGCGCCGGTCGCCAAGGGCCAGGAGCTGGGGCAACTCGACGTCTCCGGCGAGGGCGTGCCGCCCATGGTGCTGCCGCTCTACGCGGGGGCCGACGTGGCGAAGCTCGGGCTGGTGCAGCGCATCCCGAGCGTGCTGAGCCGCCTGGTCTCAGGCTGAAGGTGCCCCGCGGCGTCTTCATCACGCTGGAGGGCGGGGAAGGGGCCGGCAAGACCACCCTGGCCCGCCGTCTGGCAGCGGCCTTGGCCCTGGCGGGCCAGCCTGTCCTGCGCACGCGGGAGCCAGGCGGCGCGCCGGGCGCCGAGGCCCTGCGCGCCCTGCTGCTCGGCGGCACGGTGGCCTGGGACCCGGTCGCCGAGGCCATGCTGATGTTCGCGGCGCGGCGCGAGCATCTGGCCAAGACCATCGCCCCCGCGCTGGCGGCCGGGGCCTGGGTGATCTGCGACCGCTTCGCCGATTCCACGCTGGCCTACCAGTGCCACGGCCACGGGCTGGACCCATCGGTCTGGCGCGTCCTCTATGAGGTGGCGTTGCCGGGCTTCGCGCCTGACCTGACGCTGGTGCTGGATCTCCCCCCGGAGGCCGGCATGGCTCGCGCCGCCGCGCGCGGGGAGCCGGACCGTTTCGAGCGGCTGGGGCCGGAGTTCCATGCTCGGGTGCATGCCGGCTTCCGCCGCATCGCCGCGGAGAACCCGGATCGCTGCGTGCTGCTGGATGCGCTGCTGCCGCCGGAGCCGCTCTATGCCGCCGCGGCGGAGGCGCTGCGAGACCGGCTGGGGGCGCCGCTGTGATCCCCCCGGAGCCGCGCGCCAATCCGGAGCTGTTCGGGCACGACCACGCCGCGCAGATGCTGGCCGAGGCGGCGGGGGCAGGGCGCCTGCATCACGCCTGGCTGCTGGCCGGGCCGCGCGGCGTCGGCAAGGCCACGCTCGCCTACCGCTTCGCGCGCTGGCTGCTGGCCGGGCGCCCGCCGGGGCAGCCGCCGCTGGCGGTGCCGCCGGAGGACCCGGTGTTCCGGCGCGTGGCGGCCAGCGGCCATGCGGACCTGCGCGTGCTGGCGCCGAATGCCGGCGAGCGTGGCGTCAAGCTGATGATCCGGGTGGACGAGGTGCGCCAGGTGCCGCGCTTCCTCGGCCTGACGGCGGCGGAGGGTGGCTGGCGCATCGTCATCGTCGAGCAGGTGGAGGCCATGAATGCCGAGGCGCAGAACGCCCTGCTCAAGACACTGGAGGAGCCGCCGGCGCGCGCGCTGCTGCTGCTGACCACGGCGGCGCCGGACCGGCTGCTGCCCACCATCCGCAGCCGCTGCCGCCGCATCGACCTGTTTCCGCTGCCGGAGCCGGAGATGGAGGCGGTGCTGGGCCGCTGGCTGCCGGAACTGCAGTTGCAGCAACGCGCGGTGCTGGCGCGCATCTCGGGCGGCGCGCCGGGCAGGGCGTTGCAGCTCGCCGAAGGGGATGGGCTTGCCCTTCAGGCGCAGGTGGAGAGCTTCCTGGGCGCCCTGCCGAGGCCCGACCCACGCGGCCTGCATCAACTGGCCGACACCCTGGCCGCCAAGCGGGACGGCAGCGCGTTCGTCACCTTCATGGAACTGCTGCGCGCAGGGCTGGGCGAGGCGATCCGGGCAGCGGCCCGTGGCGAGCCGGCACCGGGCTACATCGCCGCCCGCCCGCTTGCCGACTGGGCCACCCTGTGGGACACCCTGGGCCGGCTGGCCGAAGAGACTGAGACCCTGAACCTGGACCGCAAGCAGGCGGTGCTGAGCGGGCTCTCGCAGCTGGCCTCGCGCTGAGGACCATGAGCATGACGAGCGAGCGGCGCTTCTACCTGACGACGCCCATCTACTACGTGAACGACAAGCCGCATATCGGCCACGCCTATACCTCCCTGGCGGCGGACGTGCTGGCCCGCTGGAAGCGGCTCTCCGGGCATGAGGTCTTCTTCCTGACCGGCACCGACGAGCACGGCCAGAAGGTGGAGAAGGCGGCCGAAGCCAAGGGCCTGGACCCGCAGAGCTTCACAGACCAGGTGAGCCAGGCCTTCCGCGACCTCGCCATGCGCATGAACTACTCCAATGACGCCTTCATCCGCACTACGGAGGAGCGCCACAAGGACGCTTGCGCCGCGCTGTGGAAGCGGCTGGAGGAGCGCGGCCAGATCTATCTCGGCCACTACGAGGGCTGGTACGCGGTGCGCGACGAGGCCTTCTACGGCCCCGACGAGATCACCGACAAGGACGGCCAGAAATTCGCGCCGACCGGCGCGCCGGTGGAGTGGGTGAGGGAGCCTTCCTACTTCTTCCGCCTCTCCGAATGGCAGGATCGCCTGCTCGCCTTCTATGACGCAAACCCGGACTTCATCGCCCCGGCCAGCCGGCGCAACGAGGTGATCAGCTTCGTCAAGGGCGGGCTGAACGACCTCTCGATCTCCCGCACCTCCTTCAGGTGGGGCGTGAAGGTGCCGGGAGACGAGGCGCATGTGATGTACGTCTGGCTCGACGCGCTGACGAACTACATCACCGCGCTCGGCTATCCCGATGAAAACGCGTCGCTCTGGAAGTTCTGGCCGGCGGACGTGCATTTCGTCGGCAAGGACATCCTGCGCTTCCACGCGATCTACTGGCCCGCCTTCCTGATGGCCGCCGATCTTCCAACGCCGAAGCGCGTCTTCGCGCATGGCTGGTGGACCAACGAGGGGCAGAAGATCTCGAAGTCGCTGGGCAACGTGATCGACCCGCTGGCGCTGGTGGAGGAGTTCGGGCTCGATCCCGTGCGCTTCTTCCTGCTGCGTGAGGTGCCCTTCGGCCAGGATGGCGACTTCCAGCGCAAGGCGCTGGTGGGGCGGCTGAACGGCGAGCTGGCCGACGCGCTGGGCAACCTGGCAAACCGCACGCTGAGCCTGCTTCAGCGCAACTGCGAGGGCCGGCTGCCGGAGCCTGCCGCCGTCACCAGCGAGGCGGACCGCGAATTCGTTGCCCTTGCCGGCCATGCCGAGCTTTCGGCGGCGGTGGGCGGGCTGCTGGACCAGCAGAAGTTCGATGCCGCGCTGGCGCAGGTCTTCGCCGCGATCCGCGAGGCCAACGGCTACATCACCCGCGAGCAGCCCTGGGCGTTGAAGAAGACCGACCCGGAGCGGATGCGCGTGGTGCTGCGGACCCTGCATGACGCGTTGCGCGTCTTCGCGACGCTGCTTCAGCCCTTCATGCCGGACACCATGGCGAAGCTGCTGGACCAGCTCGCCGTGCCGGCGGAGGCGCGCGGGCTGGAGGCCCTGGCGACGCCGCTGCCCGGCGGCACGCCGCTGCCGCCGCCCAGCCCGCTCTTCCAGAAGATCCAGGGTGAACCCGCCTGATGCTGGTCGATAGCCACTGCCATCTCGACTACTACACCGAGGCGGAAATCGAGGAGATCCTGCGCCGCGCCGCCGAGGCTGGCGTCGGACGGATGGTGACGATCGGCGTCCGCATGGGGCAGGCGGAGGCGGTGAAGGCGCTGGCGGAGCGGTTTCCGCAGGTTTGGGGCACCGTGGGCGTGCATCCGCAGAACGCGGGCGAGGGACCTCTGCCCGAGGTGGCCGAGATCGTCGCGGCAGCCGAGCATCCGCGCATCATCGGCATTGGCGAGAGCGGGCTCGACTACTTCTATGACAAGGCGCCGCGCGCGGTGCAGCAGGAGGGCTTCCGCCGACACATCCGCGCCGCGCGCGAGACCGGCCTGCCGCTGGTGATTCATGCCCGGGACGCCGATGCGGATATCAGCGCCATTCTGCGCGAGGAGCGCGAGAGCGGCGACTTTCCGCTTCTGCTTCACTGCTTCAGCTCGACGCGCCAACTCGCTGAAGATGCGGTAGAAATGGGTGGATACGTCTCCTTCTCCGGCATCCTGACCTTTCCGAAGTCCGCCGAGCTCCGGGAGATCGCCCGCGACATGCCGGAGGACCGCATCCTGGTGGAGACGGACGCGCCCTACCTCGCGCCGGTGCCGTTCCGCGGCAAGCGCAACGAACCCTCCTATGTCGCGCACACCGCGCGCGTGCTGGCGGAGGTGCGCGGCTGGAGCCCGGAGGAACTGGCCGAGCGGACCACGGCCAACTTCCACCGCCTGTTCCGGAAGGCGGCGTAGAGCCTTGGGCCTGAAGGTCACCGTCCTCGGCTGCGGCGGTTCGGCCGGCGTTCCGATGCTGGGCGGCCCGGATGGCGGCGGCGACTGGGGCGCCTGCGATCCGGAGGAGACACGCAACGAGCGCAGCCGGTCCTCCATCCTGATCGAAGGGCCGGATGGGCGACGGCTGCTGGTGGATTCCGGGCCGGACCTGCGGCGGCAGTTGCTGGCCAGCAGGATCAGCGTGGTCGATGCGCTGCTCGTCACCCACGGTCATGCCGACCACATCATGGGCCTGGACGAGTTCCGGCCACTGAACCGGGCGCTCGGCGCCGTGATCCCGGTTTTCGCCACGCCGGAAACGCTGGAGACGCTGCAGGCCCGCTTCGACTATGCCTTCCGGCCTTCGACGGCGCCGACCTTCTTCCGGCCGGCGCTGGAGCCGGTTGTCATCCAGGCCGGGCAGGTGGTGGAGATCGCCGGGCTTCCCATCCGGCTGCTGCGCCAGGACCACAAGGTCATGGAGACGCTGGGCCTTCGCATCGGCGACTTCGCGTATTCGACCGACGTGGTCAACATGCCCGAGGAAAGCCTGGAGCAGCTTGAAGGGCTGGACACCTGGATTGTGGATTGCTTTCAGCGCCGCCCGCATCCGGTGCACGCCAACCTGGACCAGGTGCTGGAATGGGTGGACCGGTTGCGGCCGCGCCGGACCGTGCTGACCCATATGGGCCATGACATGGATTGGGCCTGGATGCAGGCGAACCTGCCGGCCGGGATCGAGCCGGCCCATGACGGCCTGGTGCTGCATGTCGGCTGAGGTTTCTTTTACATAATATTTCTTATGCGGCATTCGGGTGCGCCGGCTGCCGCCCGGAGATCCTGGCATGGATGACGCCGCCCCCGCCCTGTCGCGCCTGCTTTCCATCATGGCCCGCCTGCGGGCGCCGGATGGCTGCCCCTGGGACCGCGAGCAGAGCTTCGACACCATCGCCCCCTATACGATCGAGGAAGCCTATGAGGTCGCCGACGCCATCGCGCGCGGCGACATGCCGGCGCTGCAGGACGAGTTGGGCGACCTGCTGTTCCAGGTCGTCTATCACGCGCAGATGGCACAGGAGGCCGGCGCCTTCGACTTTGCCGCGGTAGCGCGCACCATCTCGGACAAGATGATCCGCCGGCATCCGCATGTCTTCGGCGCGGCGGACGCGCGCGACACGGCCCAGCAGAACGCCGCCTGGGAGGTGCAGAAGCAGGCCGAGCGCGCCGCCCGGGCGGAGACCGGCACCCTGGCCGGCATTCCGCCCGCCCTGCCCGCCCTCACCCGCGCCAACAAGCTGGCGCGCCGCGCCGCCCGGGTGGGCTTCGACTGGCCGGACCCGGACGCGGTGCTGGACAAGCTGGTGGAGGAAGTCGCCGAGTTGCGCGCCGAGCTTCCTGGCGCCGCGCCGGAGCGCATGGCCGACGAACTGGGCGACATGCTCTTCGTGATGGTCAACCTGGCGCGCAAGCTGGACCTGGACCCGGAAGCCTGCCTGCGTGCAGCCAACGCCAAGTTCGAGCGCCGCTTCAACGCCATGGAGGCGCGGCTGACCGCCGAAGGCCAGAGCCTTCCGGATGTCGGGCTGGACGAGATGGAAGCCACCTGGCAGCGGGTGAAGGCGGCCGAGCGCAAGGACAGCTGAGGCGCCACGGCGCCGGGAGGGCGGCGCCGCCGGCGGCTGCCGTGCTTCAGTCGTCCAGCAGGGCCGCCTTCAAAGCCATCCAGCTATCCCGGTCCGGTGCGGCGAGCAGGCCGCCGCCGGTGTGCTCGGGCCGGTAGGGGCTGCCGTCGAAGCGGGCGCTGTAGCCACCTGCCTCCTGGTGCAGCAGCCAGCCCGGCAGGTGGTCCCAGGGCATCAGCCGGTTGTAGAGCACGGCATGGGCGCCGCCGGAGGCGACCAGCCGGTACTCATGCGCCGCGCAACGGAAGTGAACCCCGCCGGCCAGACGTGGCATCCGGGCGGTAAGCCGGCTCTTCCAGGGCTCGGCGATGTAGGTCCAGGAAATGCCGGCGATCATCTGCTCCACCGGCACGGCGGGCGCGACATGCAGGTCCGTGCGATGGCCATCCGGCGCCTCGATCCAGGCACCCTCCCCGCGCAGCGCGATCGCGGTGTCGTCGCCCATGGGGTCGTAAATCCAGGAGGCGACGACCTCGCCCTGGGCCACCGCCGCCGCCATGCAGCCGAAGAGCGGCACGCCGGCGGCGAAGTTGGCCGTGCCGTCCACCGGGTCCACCACGAAGGCCAGGTCGGCACCGGACAGTCGGCTGAGAATGGCGGGGTCGGCGGCCGTGGCTTCCTCGCCCACTACCACGCAGCCGGGAAAGCGCGACGTCAGCTCGGCGGTGATGCGCCGCTCCGCCGCTTCGTCCGCATCCGTCACCAGGTCGGTGATGCTGGTCTTGGTGCGAATGGCACCGCTGGCGAGACGCCGGAAGCGCGGCTTGATCTCCGCCTGCGCCGCATCGCGCAGAAGGACGGCGATGTCGGTCGCCAGGCTGGAGGAGAAGCGCATCGGGTCCTCGTTGCGGTCAGGATTGCTCGAAGCGGGCGCGGTCGGCCGGAGAAAGCCGCACGGTCAGTCGGATGGTGTCATCGCTGTCGGCGCGGGTGAGCACTTCGCCGTGCTGGTAGAGCCAAGCCAGCCGCGCGCCGTCCGCCGGCGGAATCGCGTACTCCACCGTCTCCATGCCCGCGGCGAGGCGGGCGTCCAGCGCGCCCCGCAGCGCGTCCAGTCCCTCGCCCGTCAGCGCCGAAACCACCACCGAGTTCGCGGCGTCCGCGCCCGGCACGGCCGCCGCGCCGCCAAGCAGGTCGGCCTTGTTCAGCACCTCGATGGTGCGTTGCGGCCAGTTCTCGTCGAGCGTGGGGTGCGGTCCCGAGGCCATTTCGGTCAGCACGCCGATCACGTCGGCGCGCTGGGAGGCGCTGTCCGGATGCGCGACGTCCCGCACGTGCAGGATGATGTCGGCCGAGGCCACTTCCTCCAGCGTGGCGCGGAAAGCCTCGATCAGCTGCGTCGGCAGGTCGCTGATGAAGCCCACCGTGTCGGAGAGGATGATCGTGCGCCCGCTGGGCAGCCGGATCGCCCGCATGGTGGGGTCCAACGTCGCGAAGAGCTGGTCCTGCGCGTAGATGCCGGCGCCGGTGAGCGCGTTGAACAGCGTGGACTTGCCGGCGTTGGTGTAGCCCACCAGCGCCACCACCGGGAACGGCACGCGGGTACGCGCCGCCCGGTGCAGGCCCCGCGTGCGGCGCACCTGCTCAAGCTCTTTCTTGAGCTTGACGATGCGCTCGCCGATCAGCCGGCGGTCGATCTCGATCTGGCTCTCGCCGGGGCCGCCAAGGAAGCCGAAGCCGCCCCGCTGGCGCTCGAGGTGCGTCCAGGATCGTACAAGCCGCGTGCGCTGGTATTCCAGGTGGGCCAGCTCGACCTGCAGTGTGCCTTCCTTGGTGCGGGCGCGCTCACCGAAAATCTCCAGGATCAGCCCGGTGCGGTCGATGACCTTGCAGGCCCAGGCCCGCTCCAGGTTGCGCTGCTGGACCGGCGAAAGGGCCGCATCCACCACCACCACGCCGACCTGGTTTTCCTCGATGGCGCCCTTCACCATCTCCACCTGCCCTTCGCCCAGCAGCGTGGCGGGGCGACGGCTGCGCAGCGGCAGGACCGCGCTGTGCACCACCGTCACGCCGATGGATGCCGCGAGGCCGACCGCCTCCGCCAGGCGCGCCTCGGCGGCGCGGCTGGCGAAGCGGGCATCGTGCAAGGTGACAAGGCCTTCGGCGCCCGCCGGGCGGGTCGGGCGCTCATACGGCAGCAGCACGGCGGCAAGCGTCGGCTTGCCGCTTCGTGCTTCGCCGGCGTTACTCGGGGGTGCCGACAGGATTGGCCTCGCGTTGCATCGTCATGGTTCCGCTCCGGCTCACGTTCACCGAGCCGCCGGCGGCGGGTGCCGCGGCAGCCGCTCCGGTGGTGGAGGAGGCATCGAACAGCGTGATCGGCGCACCCGGCATCACGGTGCTGATGGCGTGCTTATAGACCAGCTGCGTGTGCCCGTCCCGACGCAGCAGAACGGAAAAATTGTCGAACCAGGTGATGATGCCCTGCAGCTTCACGCCGTTGACCAGGAAGATGGTCACCGGCGTCTTGCTCTTGCGGACATGGTTCAGGAACACGTCCTGAACATTCTGGGACTTCTCGGCGGCCATAGGCTCGGTCCTTCTTTTTCTTGGCGGGCCCATTTTAGGGCCACCGGCGCGATCACGCGGGCATGCACAGGGCTCCGCCCCGGCGAGCAGGCTGCCCGCCGGTTCGCCCGCAAGATCATGCAAGGCGGGGGGTCTTGGCAAGGCCGCGCAGGTATTCGGCAAGCACATGCGCGTCGGTGAAAACCCGGTCCGGCGCCAGCGCGGCCACGCCGCCGTCATGCGCGGCATCGCCAAGCAGCACCGCACTGCAGCCAGCCGCGCGCGCCGCCTGCATGTCCACGCCGGTGTCGCCGATGAACCAGACCGCCGGCCCGGGCGCGACACCGAGCCGCTCCAGCGCCATCAGCACCGGAGCGGCGGCCGGCTTGTCGGCGGCGGCGTCCCCTGCCCCGACCAGCGCGCCGAAGCGGATGTCCCAGCCAAGATGCGACGCCTCCCGCCGCAGGATCGGTCCCTGCTTGTTGGAAACCACGCCCAGCGGCCAGGGCGCCGCCGCTTCGAGCGCATTGCCGATGCCGTCGAGCGGCGTCAGGAACTCCAGGTGGCGCGCGCGGACCTCGGCGTAGAACAGTTCCCGCGCGCGCTCCCATTCGGCGCCGAAGATGGCGGGAAAGGCGTCCCGCAGCGAAAGCCGAGCACGGGCGCGCACTTCCTCCAGGGACCATTCGGGCAGGCCGAAGGCGCGCAGCGCGGCGTTCATGCCAGCCTGCACGCCGCCCCAGGCATCCACCAGCGTGTTGTCCCAGTCCCACAGGATGGCCTGGGGGACCGGCAGCGCCGGGGCGCTCACGCCGCGTTCTTCACGCCGCCCTTCACGTGCCGGGCGAACAGCTCGAAGAGCCGCCGCGCGACCGGGCCGGGCTTGCCGTCGCCGACCGGCGCGCCGTCGATCGTCACGATTGGCTTCACGAAGGAGGTGGCGGAGGTGATGAAGGCCTCGCGGGCGCGCTTCAGCTCGTCCCGCGTGAAGGGACGCTCCTCGAAGGGGATGCCGGCCTGCTTCAGCTCGGCCATCAGCGCGCCGCGGGTGCAGCCCGGCAGGATGTCGTGCGAGAGCGGACGGGTGCGGATGGCGCCGTTCTCGTCCACGATCCAGAAGTTGGTCGCCGCACCCTCGGTGACGAGGCCGCTGTCCTCCTCGTAGAGGATCGCCTCGATGGCGCCCTGCTCCCGCGCTGCCTGGCGCGCCAGCACGTTGGGCAGCAGGTTCGTGGTCTTGATGTCGCGGCGCGCCCAGCGCAGGTCCGGCAGGGTGATCGCCGCGCCGCTCCAGTTGTCGATGGTGGCCGGGTAGGGCGCGATGCGCTTCACCGTCACCACCAGGGCCGGCGGCACCGGCTGCGCGGGGAACGGATGGTCGCGCCGCGCCACGCCGCGCGTCACCTGCATGTAGAGCAGGCCTTCCCGCACCCGGTTCCTGCGCGCGACCTCGTTCAGAACATGGGAGAGCGCCTGCCGCGGCATCGGCATGGGGAGGCGGATCTCCCGCAGGGAGCGTTCGAGGCGGTCGAGATGGCGGTCCTCGTCGATGAAGCGGCCGTCGTAGAGGTGCACCACCTCGTAGATGCCATCGCCGAACTGATAGCCGCGATCCTCGACGTTCACGCTGGCCTCGCGCTGGGGGAGATAACGGCCATTCACATAGGCGATGCGGGACATGCCCCGAGTCTCTTCCTGCTGCTCACGATGGGGAGGCGCAGCTTCGCGCCGCGGAAGCGGCGGAGCAATGCCCCGGCCGCGCTTTCCTCAGCCTTGCACGGCGCGGTCCTCGGCCTGCACGCCGAGGAACTTCAGCTTGCGGTGCAGCGCGCTGCGCTCCATGCCGACGAAGTTGGCGGTGCGGCTGATGTTGCCGCCGAAGCGCAGCAGTTGCGCCTCCAGGTACTGCCGCTCGAACAGCTCCCGCGCCTCGCGCAGCGGGAGCGTCATGATCTCGGAGGAGCGGTCGAGCTTCAGCGCGGCTGGCGCGGCGGCGCCCACCTCGGGCGGCAGCATCTCCGGCCGGATCGCCTCGCCCGGGCCGCCCGGCGCCATGATCAGCAGCCAGTCCACGAGGTTGCGGAGCTGGCGGACGTTGCCCGGCCAGTCGTAGGCCTGCATGGCGGCCAGCACGTCCTCCGACAGCTCGCGCGCCGGCACGCCGGAGGTCTCGGCGGTGCGCGCCATGAAGTAGCGGGCGAGCAGCGGCACGTCCTCCCGCCGCTCGCGCATCGCCGGCACGCGCAGCGGCACCACGGCGAGGCGGTAGTAGAGGTCCTCCCGGAAGCGCCCGGCGGCGATCTCGGCCGCGAGGTCGCGGTTGGTGGTGGCGATGACGCGCACGTCCACCTTCACCCGGGTCGCGCCGCCGACGCGCTCGAAGCCCTGTTCCTGCAGCGCGCGGACGATCTTGCCCTGGGTCTCCAGCGGCATGTCCGCCACCTCGTCCAGCAGCAGCGTGCCGCCATGGGCGCGCTCCAGCACGCCGGCACGGCGCGGCGGCGCCTGCGGGTCGTTGCCGGACTCGATGCCGAACAGCTCCTCCTCGAAGCGCGCCGGATTGAGGGTGGCGCAGTTCAGGGCGACGAAGGGCTCCGCGGCGCGGCGCGAGCGGGCATGGATCATGCGCGCCGCCACTTCCTTGCCGGCGCCGGCCGGCCCGGAGATCAGCACGCGGCTGCCAGTGGGCGCCACCCGCTCGATGGCGGTCCGGAGCTGGGAAATCAACGAGGAGGTGCCCAGAAGCTCGGTTTCCGCGCCGGCGCGCAGCTTCAGCTCGCTCACCTCGCGCTTCAGCCGCGCGGCTTCCAACGCCCGCTCGGCGATCAGCAGCAGCCGGTCGGACTTGAAGGGCTTCTCGATGAAGTCGTAGGCGCCCTGCTGGATCGCCTGCACCGCCGTCTCGATCGTGCCGTGGCCGGAGATCATGACCACCGGCACCTTGGGCTCCTCGCGCTGCATCGCCTCCAGGATGCCGAGGCCGTCCAGACGCGAGTTCTGCAGCCAGATATCCAGGATGACGAGGCTGGGCCGGCGGGCGCGGAAGGCGGCGAGCGCGGTGTCGGAATTCTGCGCGACGCGCGTCTCGTAGCCCTCGTCCGAAAGAATGCCCTCGATCAGCGCGCGGATGTCCGGCTCGTCATCGACGATCAGGATATCATGCGCCATGCTGCTGCATCTCCGTGCTTTTTGCCGCCATCTCTGTTCCGGATTCCAGCTCACCGCGCCTTGGCAGCAGCAGCGCCGCCCTGGCGCCCGGCAGTGGTCCTCCCCCGGCGTCATGCCGCTCGGTCAGCACCAGCCTTCCTCCGTGGTCCTCCATGATCTTCTTGACGATGGCAAGACCAAGGCCAGTCCCTTTTGCTTTATGTGTGACATAGGGCTCCGTCAGCCGGGCCCGTTCCTCGCCCTGCGGCAGGCCGACGCCGTCATCTTCCACCGCGAGCGCGACCCAGTCCTCTCCAACCTCGACCGAAAGCGCGATCTGCCCTGGGGGCGGCTCCGCTGCTTCAACGGCTTCCGCCGCGCGGCGCATCGCCACGGCATCGGCGGCGTTGGCGAGCAGATTGGTCAGCGCCTGCCCGATCAGGCGGCGGTCGCACGCGACGCGGGGCGCGTCCGCGGGAATTTTTGTCGTATAAACAATATCGTGATGCGCGTGCTGCTGGAGGATAAGGGCCTCCCGCGCAACCTGGCCGACCGGCTCCGGCCGGATCACCGGCTGCGGCATGCGCGCGAAGGCGGAGAACTCGTCCACCATCCGCCCGATATCCTCGACCTGCCGCACAATGGTGTCGGTGCAGGACTTGAAGGTATCCGGGTCGGACTGGATCTCCTTGAGGTAGCGGCGCTTCAGCCGCTCGGCGGAAAGCTGGATCGGGGTGAGCGGATTCTTGATCTCGTGCGCGATGCGCCGCGCCACGTCGGCCCAGGCCGCCTTGCGCTGGGCGGAAAGCAGCTCGGTGATGTCGTCGAAGGTCAGCACGAAGCCAACCACCTGCCCGCGCTGCAGCTCGGCCCCGACCTGTGCCAGCAGCGAGCGCCGCTCGCTGGCCGGGCCGATGCGGATCTCGCCTGTCTGCGGCCGCTCGGGCGTGGCCAGGGCCGCCTCCAGCAAGGGCGCGAACTCGGGCACCACCTCGGCCAGCCGGTGGCCCAGCTCGGTGCTGAGGTCGCGCCCCAGCAACTCGCTGGCGCTGCGGTTGGGCAGGTTGATGCGGCCCTCGGTGTCCAGCCCGACAACGCCGGCCGAGACGCCGGCCAGCACCGTCTCGGTGAAGCGCCGCCGCTCGTCGATCTGCCGATAGGCCTCCATCAGTTCGCTGCGCTGGGCGGCAAGCTGGTTGGTCATGCGGTTGAAGGCGCGCGAAAGCGTGCCGACCTCGTCATCCGCCTCACTCTCGGTCACCCGCACCGAGAGATCGCCGGAGCGCACGCGGTCGGCCGCGACGATCAGGCGGGCGAGCGGCCGGGCGATCTGGTTGGCGATGACCAGGCCGATCAGCACCGCCGCCATCAGCACCAGCAGCGCGGCGATGGCGAAGATCATCGCAAAGGTGATCTGCAGGCCGGAACGGTTGCGGTCGAGCTGGTCGTAGGCCTGGAAGGCGCGCTCGGTGCGCTTCATGTGCTCGATGACGCTGGGATCCACCGGCCGGTCGATCAGCAACATCAGGCCTGGCATGATGTCCAGCTCGATCAGGGCGCGGACCCGCCCCTCCTCCGACTCGCCGGGCAAAACAGCCACGTCGCCGTTGCGCGCCAGATCCATCGCCCAGGCAGGCAGGGGCGACAGCACCGGCGTGGTGGTCAGGCCGGCATGCGAGACGACGCGGCCGGTCACCGGGTCGAACACCACGGAGTCGGTCAGTCCCCGCAGCATCGTATGCGTGGCGAGGATCTGCGCGAAGCCGTACTGGTTGGTGTCGAGCAGCCGGCCGGCGCGGTTCAGGTCCGCCGCCATGGCCAGCGCGTCGGCGCGGATCGTGTTGCGATGCTCGTCCAGGTAGGCGCGGGAGGCGACAAGGCTGGCCTCCAGCGTTTCCCGCACGCGATCGCTGAACCAGGCCTGGATTCCCAGGTTGAAGAACACGGCGGCGAAGACGGCCACCAGCAGCGCCGGCACCACGGCGACGACGCTGAACAGCATCACCAGCCGCACATGCAGCCGCGAGCCGGCCGAGCCGCGCCGCCGCTCCGCCCAGACGCGCACCAGACGGGCGATCAGCGAGACGGCCAGCAGCAGCAGGAAGACGGCGTTGACCAGCACCATGGCCACCACCTGGCCGGGCCTGGTCGGGCCGAAGGGGCTGCCCCCCGAAAGCAGGGTGAAGGTGCCGATGCCGAGCAGCAGCGCGCCGACCGCCAGGGCGATGGTCACGCCCCGCCCCAGCAGCGCATCCAGGATGCGCCGGAAGAGCGAGGGGCGGTTCTCGCCGAACCGGCTGGCCAGGCGCTTCACGACAACCCGCGCACCACCGGCAGGTCCAGCTCGCGGATCTTCTTGCGCAGCGTGTTCCGGTTCAGCCCCAGCATGGCGGCGGCCTTGATCTGGTTGCCGCGGGTCGCCGAAAGGGCGAGCCGCAGCAGCGGGCGCTCCACCTCGGCCAGCACGCGCTCATAGAGGTCGCGCACCGGCAGCCCGTCCTTCTGCGCGGCGACGAAGCTGCTGAGGTGGCGCTCCACCGCCTGCTCCAGCGTCTCGGGCGAGCGCGCCTCGGGGTCGGCGATGGGCGCCGCCTCGGTCAGCTCGGCGGCGACGGCGTCGGCGCCGATCACCTCCTGCGGGTAGAGCGCCGCGAGGCGGCGCATCAGGTTCTCCAGCTCGCGCGCGTTGCCGGGCCAGGAATGCTGGCGCAGCCGCTCCACCGCCCCCTGGTCGAGCTGCTTGGCCGGCAGGCCAGAGGCCTTGGCGCGGTCCAGGAAGTGCTTGGCCAGCAGCGGGATGTCCTCCAGCCGCTCGCGCAGGGGCGGCAGCCGGATGGGCACCACGTTGAGCCGGTAGAACAGGTCCTCGCGGAACAGGCCCTGGCGGATCGCCTGCCGCAGGTCGCGGTGCGTGGCGGCGACGATGCGGACATTGGCCTTGATCGGGTTGCGGCCGCCGACGGTGGTGAACTCGCCCTCCTGCAGCACGCGCAGCAGGCGGGTCTGCGCCTCGGGCGGCATGTCGCCGATCTCGTCGAGGAACAGCGTGCCGCCGGCGGCCTGCTCGAAGCGGCCGACGCCGCGCGCCAGCGCCCCGGTGAAGGCGCCCCGCTCATGGCCGAACAGCTCGCTCTCGATCAGCTCGCGCGGGATCGCCGCCATGTTGATGGCGACGAAGGGCCCGGTGCGGCGGCGGCCGTAGTCGTGCAGGGCGCGCGCCACCAGCTCCTTGCCGGTGCCGCTCTCGCCGGTGATCATCACCGTGAGGTCGGTCGTCGTGAGCCGCGCGACGGTGCGGTAGATCTCCTGCATGGCCGGCGAGCGGCCGACCAGCGGCAGGCGCTCACCCTCGCCGTCCGCGTCCTCCTCCCGCGGCTGCGGCAGGGCGGGCGCGGTCAGCGCGCGCGCGACCACCGCCAGCAGCTCCTTCAGGTCGAAGGGCTTCGGCAGGTATTCGAAGGCGCCGCGCTGGGCGGCCTTCACCGCCGTCATGAAGGTGGACTGCGCGGACATGACAACGACGCGCAGCTCCGGCCGCACGCGCTTGATGCGTGGCACGAGGTCCAGCCCGTTCTCGTCGGGCATGATCACGTCGGTGATCACCAGGTCGCCGGTGCCCTCCTCCACCCAGCGCCAGAGCGTGGCGGCCGAGGAGGTCGCCCTCACCGTGTAGCCGGCGCGCCCCAGCGCCTGGGAGAGCACGGTGCGGATGGCGCGATCGTCGTCGGCCACGAGGATGGTGCGGGTGTCGGTCATTCGTCGCGGGTCTTGGGATGGCCAATGGGAGGGCCGGCGAAGCCGGGCGGCACCATCGGAAGGGAAAGGCGGAAGACGGTGCGGCCCGGGCGGCTGTCGCACTCGATCAGGCCGCCCTGGTCGGTGACGAGCTTGGCCACGAGCGCCAGCCCGAGCCCCTGCCCGCCACGCTTGGTGGAGACGAAGGGCTCCCAGATCGTCGCGCGGACGTCCTCCGGGATGCCGGGGCCGTTGTCGCGCACGCGGACCTGCAACGGCAGATGGACCCGCTCGCGCGAGCCGGGGATCGCGATGCGCACGCCATGATGGTAGGCGGTGGAGAGGTGGATCTCGCCGGTCTGGGGGTCCACCGCCTCGGCGGCGTTCTTCACCAGGTTCAGCAGGATCTGCACCAGCAGGTCGCGGTTGCCGAAGACCGGCGGCAGCGAGGGGTCATAGTCCTCGACGATCCGCAGGTGGCTGGCGAAGCCCCGGCCGGCGATGCGCCGGACATGATCGAGCACTTCATGGATGTTCACGGGCGCACGCTCGACCGGGCGCTCGGAGAACATGTCCATCCGTTCCACGAGGCTGCGGATGCGGTCGGCCTCGTCCTGGATCAGGGTGCAAAGCTCGCGGTCCGCCTCGCTGGCCGACTGCTCCAGGAGCTGCGCCGCGCCGCGGATGCCGGAGAGCGGGTTCTTCACCTCGTGCGCAAGCATCGCCGCCATGGCCGAGGCGCCGCGCGCCGCGCCGCGGAAGTCGAGCTGCCGCTCCAGCTTCTGGGCCTTGCTGCCGTCCTGCAGCGTCAGCACCACGGCCCCAGGCAGCTCCGGCAGCGGCGCGCCATGCGCCGCCACGCCGGTACGGTGCAGGCGCGGGCTTTCCAGCGTCAGGTCGTGGTCGGAAACCGGGGCATCCAGCGTGCGCACCTGCGCCACAAGGGCGAAAAGGCGGCTATCCGGCGGGATCAGGTCGGCAAGGCCGTGCTGCGCCAGCGTGGCGGCGGAAAGCTCGAAGAACTGCTCCGCCGCCGGGTTGGCCGAGCGGAAGCGGTCCTGCGCATCCAGCACCACCACGGGCACGGGCAGCGCGGCGAGCAGCGCCCCGGCGTCAGGCTCCACGATGCTGCCTTCCTCCGGCCGGCGGAAGGAGAGGACGGGGCCGTTCATGCCGCCAGCGCATCCTGCTCCGGGTCCCGGAAGGCGTCCCGAACCGCTTCCACCCCTTGCTCGATCAGCGGGCGATAGAAGGCTTCCAGCAGCGCCTCGGCAGCCTCGGGCGTCTCCGCCCGATTGACCTGGACGCGGAACTCGGCCGAGCCGGGCAGGCCCTTGGAGTACCAGGCGAGGTGCTTGCGGGCGAGCCGCACGCCGGGATGCGTCCCATGGTGGTCCAGCATGGAGCGGTAGTGCCGCAGCAGGATTCCGTATTGCGTGGCCAGGTCGGGCTCGGGCAGTTCAGCGCCGGTGGTCAGGTAGGCGGCCGTGCGGGCCAGCAGCCAGGGGCGCCCATAGCAGCCGCGGCCGATCATCACGCCGTCCGCGCCGGACTGGCGCAGCGCCTCGGCGGCGTCCTGTGGGGTCAGGATGTCGCCGTTGACGATGACCGGGATGCCCACCGCCTGCTTCACCTGGGCGACGAAGGCCCAGTCGGCGGTGCCGGTGTAGAACATCTGGCGGGTGCGGCCATGCACCGTCACCATGCGGATGCCGCACTCCTCGGCGATCTTGGCCAGGCGCGGGGCGTTGAGGCTGCTGTGGTCCCAGCCCATGCGCATCTTCAGCGTGACCGGCACGGAGACGGCCTTCACCGTCGCCTCCAGCAGGCGGGCGGCATGCACCTCGTCCCGCATCAGGGCGCTGCCGGCCTGCTGGCCGACCGCTACCTTCTTCACCGGGCAGCCGAAGTTGATGTCCACGATGGCGGCGCCGCGATCCGCCGCCAGCTTCGCCGCCTCGCCCATGGTCACCGGGTCGCAGCCGGCGAGCTGCACGCTGGCCGGGCCGCCGAAGCCGTCCACCTCGGCCATCTTCAGCGTCTGGCGGTTCTCCCGCACCATGGCCTGGCTGGCGATCATCTCGCTGACCACCATGGGCGCCTGCAACTCGCGGCAGAGCCGGCGGAAGGGAAGGTCGGTGACGCCCGACATGGGCGCCAGGATGACCGGGGCCTCGATGCGGATCGGCCCGACCGTGATCGGCCGCAACACCGGCGGCGCGGCCGTGGAAGGCATGGGGGCGATGCTCATGATTTGGGCAATCTAGTGACAAGACCCCGATCCGTCCATGAGCAAACAGCCCGGGCCGTTGGCAAAATTCCGCACCTGACCGGTTTGGCGCCGCCTGGAACTTCCTTCGCCGCCCTCCCGCTCAATCTTTCCTGGGCGCCGCGGCACCAGCCGGATAGGGTCCGCGCCATGCGTGTCATTGCCCTGTTGATGGCTGCCGGCTCCGGCAGCCGCTTTGGCGCCGAGCGGCCGAAGCAGTACCTTACTCTCGCAGGCCGCCCAATCCTGCGCCATGCCGCCGAGGCCCTTCTCACCGATGGCGGGGTGAACGCCCTGCTGCCGGTGGTCGCCGGTCCCGCCGAGGGGCAGGAGGCGGAGGCGGTGCTGGCTGGCCTGCCCTGCCTGCGCGCGGTCCAGGGCGGCGCGACCCGACAGGCCAGCGTGCGCGCGGGGCTGGAGGCGCTGGCGAGCGCGCCCCCCGACGTGGTGCTGGTGCATGACGCCGCCCGTCCCTTCCTCCCCGCTGGCACCGTGCCGGCGCTGCTGCGGGCGCTGGAGGAATTCCCCGGCGCGATTCCCGCCCAGCCCGTCAGCGATACGCTGAAGGCAGGCGCGGAGGGCCGGATCCTGCGCACCGTGCCACGCGCCGGGCTCTTCCGCGCGCAGACGCCGCAGGCTTTCCGCTTCGCCCCGCTGCTGGACGCGCACCGCGCGGCGCGCGAAGAAGCCACCGACGATGCCGCGTTGCTGGAGGCCGCCGGCCTGCCCGTTGCGCTGCTGCCCGGATCGGAGAGCAACCTGAAAGTGACCTATCCCGAGGATCTCGCCCGCGCCGAGGCGTCCCTGCTGCCGCGCCTCCTGCCTGCCATGGGCACCGGCTTCGACGTGCACCGGCTGGTGGAAGGCCGCCCGCTCATCCTGTGCGGCGTCACCATCCCGCATCCGCTCGGGCTGGACGGGCATTCGGACGCCGATGTGGGCCTGCACGCGCTCTGCGACGCCATCTACGGCGCCCTGGCCGAAGGCGACATCGGCCGCCACTTCCCGCCCAGCGACATGCAGTGGAAGGATGCCGACAGCACCGCCTTCCTGCGCCACGCCGCCGGCCGCGTCACGGCCCGCGGCGGCATCCTGACGCATGTGGACCTGACGCTGATCTGCGAGCGGCCGAAGATCGCCCCCCATGCGGAGGCGATGCGGGCGCGGGTGGCGGAGCTGCTCGGCATCCCCGTCGGGCGGGTGTCGGTGAAGGCCACCACCACCGAGCGGCTGGGCTTCACCGGGCGCGGCGAGGGGATCGCCGCCCAGGCCGCCGCCACCCTGCTTCTGCCGGCCTGAGGGTCAGGCCGGCCGCTCGTCACCCCCTGCCCCGCGTTCAGCGCGGCGGCAGGAAGCCGACCAGTTCCTCGGCGCGGCGCACGATCGGGTCGGCGATGGCGGCCGCCTTGTCGGCACCGCGGCGCAGGGCGGCATCCACTGCCGCCGGGTCGGCCAGCAGGCGCTGCATCTCGGCCTGGATCGGCCCGAGATGCGCCACCAGCGCGTCCGTCAGCACACCCTTGAAGGTGCCGAAGCCCTGCCCGGCATGCTCGCGCAGCACCTCGGCGGGGCTGCGCCCGGAGATCGCGGCCAGGATGCCCACGAGGTTGCGCGCCTCCGGCCGGCTCTCCAGGCCCGCGGCCTCTTCCGGCAGCGGCTCCGGGTCGGTCTTCGCGCGGCGGATCTTCAGGGCGATCGTGTCCGCGTCGTCGGTCAGGTTGATGCGCGACTGGTCGGAAGGGTCCGACTTCGACATCTTCCTCGTGCCGTCGCGCAGCGACATCACGCGGGCGGCGACGCCCTGGATCAGCGGCTGGATGGTCGGAAAGAAGTCCACCTCGTAGTCGTGGTTGAACTTCTGGGCGATGTCGTTGGCCAGCTCGAGGTGCTGCTTCTGGTCGTCGCCCACCGGCACCTGGGTGGCGTGGTAGGCCAGGATGTCGGCCGCCATCAGGTTGGGATAGACGTAGAGGCCGACCGAGGCGCCTTCGCGGTCCTTGCCCGCCTTGTCCTTGAACTGCGTCATGCGGTTCAGCCAGCCAATGCGGGCCACGCAGTTGAAGATCCAGGCGAGCCGCGCATGCGCCGGCACGTGGCTTTGCACAAAGAGGATGCAGCGCTCCGGGTCGAGGCCGCAGGCGATCAGCGCCGCCGCCATCTCGCGCGTCTGCCGCGCCAGCTCCCTCGGGTCCTGCCACACCGTGATGGCGTGCTGGTCCACCACGCAGAAGAGCGAGGCATCCCCGTTCTGCATGGGCACCCAGTTGCGGATGGCGCCCAGGTAGTTGCCGAGAGTGGGGATGCCGGAGGGCTGAATCCCGGAGAAAACACGCTGCATCGTCGTACCTTTCGGGCCTGGCGCTGGGCGTGATCCCGCGCGGGGCGGCGCACGTCAAGCCATCGCGCACCCGCACCCTTGCGCCGGCGACCCGTCGGCGGCACTCAGTCCGGGAAGTGCGCGTGGAGGGGAGCGATGCAGGTCGAGCGGGAGTTGGCGGGGCTGAAGGCGACGACGCAGGCCTGGCGCGCCCGGGGCGAGCGCATTGGCCTGGTGCCGACCATGGGGGCGCTGCATGCCGGCCACACCGCCCTGGTGGACGCGGCGCGGCGCGAGGCTGACCGGGTCATCGTCTCCATCTTCGTCAACCCGCTCCAGTTCGGCCCGCAGGAGGATCTCGCCCGCTACCCGCGCGACGAAGCCGGCGACCTGGAGAAGCTCCGCCAGGCCGGCTGCGACCTCGTCTGGCTGCCCACGCCGGCGGTGATGTATCCACCCGGCGACGCCACCCGCATCGAGCCCGCCGGCCCCGCCGAAGGCTGGGAGGGCGCGGCCCGCCCGGGCCATTTCCGCGGCGTGGCCACCGTCTGCACGAAGCTTTTCATGATGACCCGGGCCGACCTGGCGGTCTTCGGGGAAAAGGACTGGCAGCAGTTCCAGGTGATCCGCCGGGTGGCGGCCGACCTGCACCTGCCCGTCCGGATCCTGCCCCTGCCCACGGTGCGGGACGGCGATGGCCTGGCGCTGTCCTCCCGCAACCAGCGCCTCTCGACGGAGGAGCGCGGCGAGGCGGGCCGGCTGCCCCGCGCCCTGGAAGCGCTCGCGGCGGCGCTCGCCGGCGGAGCGCCGCGCGAGCCCGCGATGGGGCGCCAGCGAAGGGCGCTTGAGGCGCAGGGGTTTCGCGTCGACTACCTGGCCCTGGTGGTGCCGGAAAGCCTGCAGCCCTGGCCGGCCGGCGCATCGGGGGAGGCGCGGCTCATCGTGGCCGCCCACCTGGGAAGCGTCAGGCTATTGGACAACATGCCGGTCATGATTCCACCGCGTACCGAAGCCTGACACTTTTTCTGCCTCGCCGCGTTGCAGCGGGGTGATGGGCAATCTGATCGATATCGCCAGGCAGCCTCGCCCGGCCGGCATCCTTGCGGCCGATGCAGCGCAGGACGACCCAAGGCTGCTCCGCCCCGGCGACAATGTCTGGCGGCTGGAGCGTGCGTCGCGCGCCAAGGTGCTGATGGACGCGGCGGACTACTTCGGCACGCTGCGGGAGGCGATGAAGAAGGCCCGCCGCAGCATCCTCATCGCGGGCTGGGACATCGACAGCCGTACGCCGCTGGTCGGCCCCAGCGGAGAGGCGTCGGACGGTCTCCCGGCAACGCTTGGACCTTTTCTGGCGGCACTGGTCCAGCGCCGGCCGGAACTGCGGATCAAGCTGCTGCTCTGGGATTATTCCGTGCTCTACGCGCTGGAGCGGGAACTGCTGCCGGCGCTCAGCCTGCAATGGAACACCCCGTGGCAGATCGAGCTCTGCCTCGACGACGAGATTGCCTTTGGCGCCTCGCACCACCAGAAGCTGGCGATCGTGGATGACAGCCTCGCCTTTTCCGGCGGCCTGGACCTGACCATCCGCCGCTGGGACACGCCCGAGCACCGGATCCACAACCCGCATCGCATGGATCCGCGGGACGAGACCTACCCGCCCTTCCACGACACGCAGATCATGGTGGACGGCGCCGCGGCCGCCGCCCTGGCCGAGCTGTTCCGCGCGCGCTGGGTGCGCGGCGCCTGCGAGGAGCTGCCGCCGCCCTCGCCCGGCATGGGCGGGCCGGATGTCTGGCCCAACGGCGTTGTGCCGGACTTCCAGGACGTCGAGATCGGCGTCGCCCGCACCATGGGCAGTTTCGAGGACGAGCCGGAGGTCCGCGAGGTGGAGCGGCTCTTCGAGGACATGATCGACGCGGCCGAGCGCAGCATCTACATCGAGAACCAGTTTCTCACCAACCTCGCCCTGGCGCGCCGCCTGGCCGGCCGGCTTCGCGCGCGGCCGGCGCTCGAAGCCGTCCTGCTGGGGCCCAGGACCCACCACACCTGGCTTGAACACCGGACCATGCTGGCCGGCCGAATCCGCTTCACGGAGGTGCTGCGCCGCGCCGGGGTGATGGACAGGGTGCGGCTGCTCTACCCCCATGTCGGTGGCCGGCGCGGCTCGCAGGCCGATGTCATGGTCCATTCCAAGGTCATGATTGTGGACGACCGGCTGCTGCGCGTCGGCTCGGCCAATCTCTGCAACCGCTCCATGGCCACCGACAGCGAGTGCGACCTAGTGATCGAGGCGCGCAGCGAGGCGGAGCGCGCGGGGATCCGCGGTGTGCGCGACCGCTTCCTCGCCGAGCATCTGGGCGCCACGCCCGAGCAGGTGGCGGAGGCGACACGGGAAGGTTCCCTGTTTGCCGCGCTCGACCGGCTGGGAACCCGGCGCCGCCAGTTGCTGCCGATCCAGGATGGAACACTGGAAGAGGGCGAAGGCCTGCCGCCGATCGAGGCGGTGGCGGATCCGGTCCGCCCGCTTGGTTCCGCCATGCTGCTGGCCGACTTCACCGCTGGGAACGGACACCCCCATCTCATGCCCCTTTGGCTTCGCATTGCGCTGGTGGCGGGGCCGATCCTGCTGCTCGGCGTCGCCTGGCGCTACACGCCGCTGGCCGGCTTTCTCGACCCCCAGACCTTCACCGCCTCCCTGCAGAGCGTGAACGGCGCCTGGGGGCCGGCGATGGCGCTCGGGCTGTTCATGGTCCTGGGCCTGCTCGCCTTTCCCGTGAACGTGCTGATCGTCGCCACGGCGGCGGCGTTCGGGCTCTGGCCCGGCCTGATGTATGCGGCGGTGGGCGCCTTGGTCAGCGCCTTCGTGACCTACCTGGTCGGCCGCAGGGTCGGGCCGGACATGCTGCGCAAGCTGATGGGCCCGCGGATCAACCGGATCAGCCGCAGCATCGCGCGCAACGGGATCATGGCGGTGACCATGGTCCGGCTGATGCCGGTTGCGCCCTTCACCCTGGTGAACCTGGTGGCGGGCGCGATCCGCATTCCGATGGTGGACTACATGGCCGGCACGGCGCTCGGGCTGGCGCCCGGGCTGCTGCTGATGACGGCCCTCGGGGACCGGCTGCTGCGCATCATGAAGGACCCCTCCCTGACCGACATCCTCGGCTTCGTGCTGGTGCTGGTGGCGTGGGGGGTGCTGTCCTACGGGCTGCAGATGCTGGTGGGCCGCTTCCGCCGCCGTTCCGCGCAGGAGGAAGCATGATTCTGCGGGCGATGACCTGGAACATCCACTCGGCCATCGGTCCGGACGGGCGGTACGACCTGGAGCGCGTGCTCGGCCTGATCCGCCGCCACCAGCCCGACCTGCTGGCCGTGCAGGAGGTCGAGGCGCGGGGCCGCGGCAGCAGGCCATCGCCCTTCACCGTGCTGCGGGAGCACTTCGCCGGCCATGCCATGCATGCCGAGACGATCCGCGCCCATGACGGCGCCTACGGGCACATGCTGCTCAGCCGGTGGCCGATGGAGCATCCCGCGGTGCATGACCTTTCCGTGGAGGGGCGGGAACCCCGCGCGGCCCTTTGCGCTCGGATCCGCACGCCGGGAGGCCTCCTTGGCGTCATCGCGGCGCATCTCGGACTGAAGCAGGCCGAGCGTCACCGGCAGGCCCGCCGTCTGGCGCGGCTGGTGCGCGAGATGGAAGGCCCGGCGGTGGTGATGGGCGACTTCAACGACTGGAGCTGGCGCGGCCCGGTCTGGCGCAGCCTTTCGCCCCTGTTGCCGGCCCGCACCTCGCACCGCACCTTCCCCTCGCGCTTCCCGATGCTGCGGCTCGACGAGATCTTCTGCCGCCCGGCCGGCCTGCTGGGACCGAGCTGGCGCGACATGGCGGGAAGGGCGGCCTCGGATCACCTGCCGGTGGTGGCGGAACTGCGCATGCCAGCCACTCCAGGCCGCAGGCCCGCCGAACCACGGCCCTACGCCGCGTCCGCTGCGCCGCTGGAGGAAAGCCTCGGCTGAGGCATGTCGCCCGGGGGATCGGGCGTTCCACCTTGCAGGCCGTCCGGTCGGGCCCGCGGGCACGGTCCAGGCGGCGTCGGCGTTGATCGTCGCAGTGGCGCGCGCGACGCCGGACGCGATACCGGAACAGCCGGTGTCGAGCCCAATAACCGGACGCACGAAGCGCCGTGGGATGGGCTTCGTGGCGGCATCGATTATCGGAACGGCCTGAAGCCGGTCGGACGACCGGCAGCCGGGAAGTGGCGCGCCCTGAGGGACTCGAACCCCCAACCAACCGGGTAGAAGCCGGTTGCTCTGTCCAGTTGAGCTAAGGGCGCCGCGCCGCCGGCAAGTTCAGTGGGTCCAGTTCTCCGCCCGGCCGTAGCGGAAGTTCTCGGCATAGGACTTCGGCTTCATCTCATGCCGGACGGCAGGCGCATCCTCGACCTCGTAGACGATGCCGTTCGCCCGGGCGAAGGCCTCGGCGGCCTCCCGCGAGGAGAAGCTGAGGCGGAGCTGGGACTGCGTATCGCCCGAGCCGAACCAGCCGGTCAGCGGGTCGAGCTTGCGCGCTTCGGCCGGTGCGAAGGTCAACATCCAGCCGCCCCCCTTTGCCTTTCCGGACTGCATGGCCGACCGTGCCGGGGCGTGGATGCGGGCGATGGCGGTGTTGCGGCTCATGACCTTCGGTGCTCTCGGCCTCATGCTGGCGGGTGGACCCGGCGGAACAGGGTATCGGGGCGAGAGGATTCGAACCTCCGGCCCTCTGCTCCCAAAGCAGATGCGCTACCAGGCTGCGCTACGCCCCGAATGGGGTGCAAACTATGGGCTGGCCGCCGGCTCCGCAAGCGCCTTCAGCCGATCTGCGTGGCGCCGCCCATCCAGGGCGCCAGCACCTCCGGAACACGGACGCTGCCATCCGCCTGCTGATGCGTCTCCAGCACGGCGATCAGCGCCCGGCCCACCGCGACGCCGGAGCCGTTCAGGCTGTGCAGGAAGGCCGTGCCCTTGCCCTCCTTCGGGCGGTAGCGGGCGTTCATCCGGCGCGCCTGGAAGTCGCGGGTGTTGGAGCAGGAGGAAATCTCCCGCCAGGCCCCCTGCCCCGGCAGCCAGACCTCCAGGTCGTAGGTCTTGGCGGCCGAGAAGCCGGTATCGCCCGCGCAGAGAACGATGCGGCGCCAGACAAGGCCCAGCTCCGTCAGCACCCGTTCGGCGCATCGGGTCATGCGCTCGTGCTCGGCGTCCGACTGCTCGGGGACGGTGATGGAGACCATCTCGACCTTGGAGAACTGGTGCTGGCGCAGCATGCCACGGGTGTCGCGCCCGGCGCTGCCGGCTTCCGAGCGGAAGCAGGGCGAGAGCGCCGCGAAGCGCAGCGGCAACTCCGCCTCCGGCAGGATCTCGCCAGCCACCATGTTGGTCAGCGGCACCTCGGCGGTCGGGATCAGCCAGCGGCCGTCGGTGGTGCGGAAGAGGTCTTCCTCGAACTTCGGCAACTGGCCGGTGCCGTACATGGTCGCGTCGTTGACCAGCAGCGGCACGGTGGTCTCGGCATAGCCGTGCTCATCCACATGGAGGGAAAGCATGTACTGCCCGAGGGCGCGTTCCAGCCGGGCGAGCGCGCCCTTCAGCACCGTGAAGCGCGCGCCCGCCAGCTTGGCGGCGCCGGCGAAATCCATCAGCCCCAGCGCCTCGCCGATCTCGAAATGCTGCTTCGGCGCGAAGCCGAGCTGAGGCGGGGTGCCGTGCTGGTGGAGCACGACGTTGTCGCTTTCGTCCCGCCCGTCCGGCACCTCGGCGTCGAGCAGGTTGGGCAGCGCCTCCAGCACGGAGGTCTGCGCGGCCTCCAGCGACTTGGCCTCGGCGTCCAGCGCCTCCATGCGGTCGCGCAGCCCGGCGCCTTCGGCCTCCAGGCCCGTGGTGTCGCCACCCTGGCGCTTCGCCTGCCCGATCTCCTTGGAAAGCTGGTTCCGGCGGGCCTGCGCCTCCTGCGCGGCGGTCTGCGCCGCACGGCGGGCGGCATCCTGGGCGAGCAGGGTTTCGGCCACCGGCGCGAGGCCGCGCCGGGCCAGGGCAGCGTCAAAGGCGGCCGGGTCGGCGCGGACGATGCGGATGTCATGCATGGCGGGAACTCAGCTGTTGTCGTCGCGCTTCGGCGTCACCCAGCCCGCGGCCAGGATGGAGATCTCGTAAAGAGCGATCAGCGGCACGGCGAGGCCGATCTGGCTGATGATGTCCGGCGGCGTGATCACCGCCGCGATGCCGAACATGCCGACGATGGCGTAACGGCGCCCCTTCTTCAGCCCCGCGACGGAGATGATGCCGACCTTGGCCATCAGGGTCAGCGCGACGGGCAGCTGGAAGGCCACGCCGAAGGCCAGGATCATGTGCATGACCAGGCTGAGGTACTCGCTGACCTTCGCTTCCAGCTGAACCGGCAGCGCGCCGGAACCCGGCGGCGTCTCGAAGGAGATGAAGAACTTCCAGGCCAGCGGAAAGATGAAGTAGTAGGCCAGCGCGGCGCCGAGCACGAACAGCACCGGCGAGGCGAGCAGGAAGGGCAGCAGCGCCTTCTTCTCGCTGCGGTAAAGGCCCGGGGCGATGAACAGCCAGAGCTGCGTCGCCCACATGGGGAAGCTGAGGAACACGGCGCCGAACAGCGCGACCTTCAGATAGGTGAAGAAAGCTTCATAGAGCGCGGTGAAGATCATCCGCCGCTCGCCGCCGCTCTGCTGCTGCAGGATGTCGGCCAGCGGGCGCGCGAGGAATCCGTAGATCTGCGACGAGAAATAGTAGCAGAGCGCGAAGGCGATGATGAAGGCGCCGAGTGACCATAGCAGCCGGGTGCGCAGTTCGAGCAGGTGCTCGATCAGCGGCATCGGCTTGTCGTCGATCGTATCTTCCGGTTCACGGGGCACGGATTGCTTGCTCAGACGTTCGGGGTTGCAGGCTTGTCCGGGACCGTCTGGGCAGTGCCGGCGGCGGGCGGCGCGACGGGTGCCGCATCGGTGCCTTCGGCGGGCCGGTCAGGGCCGGTCGGGCGGGCGGGGCCAGCTTCGGCCGCGACCGAAGGCGGGATGAACGCCGGCGCCGCGTTCGCCTCCACGCGCTCCACGGCGGCAGGCGGGGGAGCCGCCGGCGTCGCCGGGCTGGTGGCGGCGGACGAGCTGGGCTCGGGCTTCCAGGCATCCTTAAGCGGATCTTCGTTGAAGGTACGCCGGATCTGCCCGTCCTCGTCGAGGTTACGCTCGATCGCGCCCTTCAGGTCGAAGTTGCGGATGTCGCGGATCTGGTCGCGCACGTCCTCAAGCTTGGCCTCCCGGACCAGCTCGTCGGCATGCGACTGGAACTCCGCGGCCATCCGCCGCAGCTTCTGAACGCCCTTGGCGATGTTGCGGATGGCGTCCGGCAGGTCCTTCGGCCCGATCACCACCACCGCCACCACGGCGATCAAGGCCAGTTCCGACCACGCAAAATCGAACATGTGCTTCCCATCTCCCCCAGCCGGGGGCCGCTTCCGTTAGCAGGAACGGAGGACAGCGCCAATCGGCCGCCTTGCTTCCCGTTTATCCATTCTGCCTATCTAGGCGCATCCCGCCCAAAAGACGAAGGCGCGCGGGTTGTCTGAAGAAGGGTTCACAGAAGGCTGCCTCCCGTCGCGCCGCCGGGGCCTGGCTGCGCCTCGCCGGCGAGCAGCTCCTCGCGCCGCGGCAGGTCGGTGAGGACCCGCAGGCCGAACTGCTCCAGGAAGCGCGGCGTGGTGCCCCAGAGGGTCGGCCGCCCCGGCACTTCCTTGCGGCCACGCGGCGCGATCAGCGCCTGCTCCAGCAGCACCTCCAGCGTGGACTGCGAAAGGCTGGTGCCGCGGATCTCCTCGATCTCCGGCCGCGTGACGGGCTGGTGATAGGCGATGATGGCCAGCGCCTCCATCGCCGCGCGCGGCAGGCGGCGGGGCGTCTCCACCACCCTCGTCAGCACCGGGGCGAGATCCGGCGCGGTCCGGAAGGCATAGCCGCCGGCGACCTCGGTCAGCTCCACGCCGCGGCCGGCATAGCGGGAGGCCAGCAGGGTCAGCACGGCGTCGGCGCGCAACCCCTCCGGCAGAAGCTCCTGGAGGCGCTGCGGCGGCACGGGGCGGTCGGACGCGAAGACCACCGCCTCGGCAAGGCGCAGCGCGTGTTCGAGCTGGGCGATGCCGGCCGGGTCCTTGTCCGGGTCAGGCGGCTGCGGCGTCATGGTCGGTTCCCTCCAGCGCCGCCTCGGCTGCCGCGCAGCGCCGCAGCAGGATGGGGCCGAAGGCGGCTTCCTGCCGCAACTCGATACTGCCGCCCCGCGCCATCTCCAACCCCGCGATGAGCGTGGCCGCCAGGGCGGCGCGCCGCTCCACCGGGTCCGACAGCGCATCGGGCAGGAAGCGCTGCAGCTCGCCCCATTCCGGCAGCGCGCCGACCAGCCGGGCGAGCCGCTCCAGCGCCTCCTGCACCGTCCAGAGGCGCCGCGGCTTCGGGCGGTAGGGCCGCCGGGCGGAGGCACGGCGCAGCGCCTCGACATAGGCGCGCAGCAGCATCGGCAGGTCGGCGTTCAGCCCGCTGCGGTCCTGCCGCAGGAAGCTTTCGGGGTGGCCGCGCTCCAGCACCTCCTGCCCGAGCTGGGGCCGGGTGGCGAGCCACTGCGCGGCGGCGCGCATCCGTTCCAGCTCGGCCAGCCGCTCGGCGAGCTGCCCCGCGAGCGCCTCGGCGTCCTCCTCCTGCTGCGGATCCTCAGGCAGCAGCAGGCGGGACTTCAGCCAGGCCAGCCAGGCGGCCATTACCAGCCAGTCCGCCGCCAGCTCCAGCCGGACGCGGCGGGCGCCCTCGATCACCGCGAGGTACTGGTCCACCAGGTCGAGGATGGAGAGGCGGGCGATGTCCACCTTCTGCGCCCGGGCCAGTTCCAGCAGCAGGTCGAGCGGCCCCTCATAGCCGTCCAGGCTGACATGCAGCGTCTCCGCCGTTGTCATGACCCGTGCCCGGCAAGCCACAGGATCAGGTTGAAGCCCGGACCGGTGACCAGCTCGACCAGCCAGCCCAGCAGGTCGAGCGAGGGCGAGATGCGCGGCAGCACGAAGATCAGCAGCAGCACGATCAGCAGCCCGGCGCGCTCAAGCCGCGCCAGCCGCAGGGCCAGCGGCGCCGGCAGCAGCCCGACCATGATGCGGCCGCCGTCCAGCGGCGGGATGGGCAGCAGGTTGAACAGACCGAGCAGGAGGTTGGCGAGGATGGAGAGGATGATGAAGCGGACGCCCAGCGCCATCGCCTCGGGCGGAAGGGTGCCGCCGAGATTCTCCAGCGGATGCGCCAGCATGGCCGCGCACCAGGCGAGAAAGACGTTCATCGCCGGCCCTGCCGCCGCCACCAGCGCCATCCCCGAGCGCGGGTCGCGCAGCCGGCGGATGTCCACCGGCACCGGCTTGGCCCAGCCGAACATGGCCTCGACCCGGCCGATGGTGAGCAACTGGACCACCAGCAGCAGGCCGGGGAGCAGCAAAGTGCCCACCGGATCCACGTGCCGCAGGGGGTTCAGGCTGAGGCGCCCGGCGCGCTGCGCGGTGTCGTCCCCCAGGGCCAGGGCCGCATAGCCATGCGCCGCCTCGTGCAGCGTGATGGCCAGAACCGAGGCGAGGATGGCGACCGCAAGCTCGGGCAGCCAGCCGATCACGCCGCCTCCCGCAACAGCGCGTCGCGCCGGGCCGCCAGGGCGGCCGGATCATCGGCGCGCCCCTGGCTGGCGAGGCGGGTGGCCTCGCGCGCGGCCGCGAGGCGCAGGGCGGCGCGGTCAGTGAGCGGGGCGCTGCCTTCCAGCACGGCGACGGTCTCGCCGAGTTCGCCGGTGCAATGCAGCACCAGGTCGCAGCCGGCCGCCAGCGCCGCCGACGCCAGCCCGCCCGGCGGCCCCTGCAGCGCGCGCATGGCGAGATCATCCGAGACCAGCACGCCATCGAAGCCGATCTCGCCGCGGATCACCCCGGCGATCACCTGCGGCGACAGGGTCGCTGGCCGCTCCGCATCGAGGGCGGTGTAGAGGATGTGCGCCGTCATCGCCCATGCGCCGCTGCCCGCCAGCGCGCGGAAGGGGGCGAGGTCGGCCTCCAGCACCGCGCGCGCGGCGGCGACGCGAGGCAGCTCCAGGTGGCTGTCCGCCGTGGCGCGGCCATGGCCGGGGATGTGCTTGATGACGGGGATGGTGCCCGCCGCCTGCAGGCCGGCGACCCACGCGGCGCCGAGGCGGGCCACCTCCTCCGGCGCGGCGCCGAAGGAGCGGTCGCCGATGATGTCGTGCGCGCCGTGCAGGCGCAGGTCCAGCACCGGGGCGCAGACCACGTCGAGCCCCATGGCGGCGCATTCGAGGCCGAGCAGGGTGGCATTGGCCTCGGCGGCCCCCGCCGGGCGGCCCTCGAAGGTGGCGGCCGGCGGAAAGGCCGGCCAGTGCGGCGGGCGCAGCCGCGCGACGCGGCCACCCTCCTGGTCGATCAGAACCGGAGCCTCGGCGCCCAGTTCCTCCCGGATGGCGGCCGTGAGGGCGGCGAGCTGCGCCGGGTCCCGCAGGTTGCGCGCGAACAGGATCGCCCCGAGCGGACGCAGGCGGCGCAGCATGGCCGCCTCCTCCGCCAGCAGGACGGGGCCGGAAAGCCCGATGATGGCCGCGCGCGGCGTGGACATGGTGAAGGCGCCCTTCTCAGCCGCCGATGACGGCGCAGGCGCCGCCCCGGCTTTTCATCGACTCGCAGAAGTTGCTCGCCGCCTCGCGGTTCTCGAAGCCTCCGGTACGCAGCCGCCACATGGTCGGCTTGCCGTCACGCTCGAAGCGGATGATGTGCGGCGCGCGCCCCTGCATCAGCTCCGGCGCGCGCCGCCCAAGGCGCTCCCATTCGGTGCGGGCGCCATCCTCCGAGTCGAGTGCGCCGAGCTGGACCAGCACGCCGCCCATGCTGCGTGCGGGCGCGGCCGGCTGCGCCAGGGCTGCTTTGGCCGGGGCGGAAACGGGCGCGGAAACCGGCGCGGGAGCCGCAGTCTGGGTGACGGGCGCAGGGGCCGCCGGAGGCTGGGCAACCGGAGCCAGGCTGCTCGGCGGCGGCACCGAAGCGGCATCCATCCGCTGCGGCGCGCTGGCGGGGACGAGGTCGGCAGCGGCCTGCTGCGGCACGGCGGGCGCGGCAGCCGGCGGGGGCGTGGTGGCGGCGCGCAACGCGTCCAGGTTCGGCGTTTCCGCCGCCGGGCCGAGATGCCCGCTGGGGGCGTAGGGCGCACCGATGTTGCGCCGCTCGAAGATGATTTCGTCCTGGTTGGGCACGCGCAGCCCGCCACGGTCATCCGGCCGCACCTTCACCGGCCGCGAATCGGCTTCGATCACCGGGATGGTGCGGTCGGCGTAGCGCGTCACGGCCCAGCCAACCAAACCACCGACGGCAAGCAGGCCGGCAAGCCCGCCCGCCACGAGAAACAGGCGTGGCGGACCGCCTTCCGCGGAGGATTGCCGCACACGATAGGACGGGACCTGAGCTTCCCTCACCGCATCTCCTCAACTGGCGCGACGCCCATGACCTGCAGGCCCGAGCGGATGACGATGGCCGTCGCTGCAACCAGCGCGAGACGTGCCCGCGTTGATTCCGGCTCCTCGGCGCGAATGAAGCGAAGTGTCGCATCATCCCGCCCACGGTTCCACAAAATATGAAAGTCGGCGGCCAAGTCTTGGAGATAAAAGGCAATTCGATGCGGTTCCCGCGCCGCAGCAGCGGCTTCCACCGTGCGTGGCCAAGCGGCCATGCGGCGGATCAAGGCCAGTTCGGAGGGGTCACGCAGCGCTTCCAGGGGCGCCTGGGCCAATTCAACCATCGCGGGATCGCCCGCCTGCCGCAGCACGGAGCGGCAGCGGGCATGCGCGTACTGCACGTAGAAGACCGGATTGTCGCGCGACTGCTCGACCACCTTGTCCAGGTCGAAGTCCATTTGCGCGTCGGACTTGCGGGTCAGCATGGTGAAGCGCACGGCGTCGCGGCCCACCTCGTCGATCAGGTCGCGCAGCGTGACGTAGGTGCCGGCGCGCTTGGACATGCGCACGGGCTCGCCGCCCTTCATCACCTTGACGATCTGCGTCAGCACCACCTCGAAGCCGACGCGCTTCTCGCCGGACAGCGCCGCGACCGCCGCCTTCATGCGCGGCACGTAGCCGCCATGGTCGGCGCCCCAGACCTGCACCAGATCGTCGAAGCCGCGCGCGATCTTGTCGGCGTGGTTGCCGATATCGTTGGCGAAGTAGGTGTTGCTGCCGTCGCTCTTGCGCAGCGGGCGGTCCACGTCGTCGCCGAAGCGGGTGGAGGCGAAGAGCGTCTGCGGGCGTGGCTCCCAGTCGTCGGGCAGCTTGCCCTTGGGCGGCTCCAGCACGCCCTCGTAGACCAGCCCCTTGGCCGCCAGCCCGGCGATGGCCTGGTCCGCCACGCCGGCCTTCACCAGCGCGGCCTCGCTGATGAAGACGTCGTGCCGCACGCCGAGCGCGGCGAGGTCCTCGCGGATCTCGTCCATCATCCGCGCCACGGCGAAGTCGCGCACCGTGTCGAGCCAGAGGGACGGGTCGGCCGGACGGGCGCCGGGCGCCAGCGCCTCGCCGTGCCGCGCCTTCAGCGCCTCGCCGACGGGGATCAGGTACTCGCCGCGGTACTGCAGCCCGTTGGGCGTGGCGGCGGCGTACTCCTCCTCGCTCAGCGGCGTGCCGAGCGCCTGCAGGTAGCGCCAGTAGGCGGCATAGGCGAGCGCCTGCACCTGCGCGCCGGCGTCGTTGACGTAGTATTCCTTGGTGACGTCGTAGCCGGCCTTGGCCAGCAGGTTGGCCAGCGCGTCGCCCACCACGGCACCGCGGCAATGGCCGACATGCATCGGCCCGGTCGGGTTGGCGGAGACGTATTCCACGTCCACCCGCAGGCCCTGGCCGGCCGGGCTGGTGCCGTAGTCCTCCCCGGCGCGCAGCACCACCGGCACCTGGCCGAGCAGGAAGGGCTCCGCCAGCCGCAGGTTGACGAAGCCGGGACCGGCCGGCGCGGCCTCGGCCACCATCGGCAGTTCGGCGAGCGCCTGGGCGAGCGGCGCGGCGATCTTCGGCGGCGGCAGCTTCGCGGCCTTGGCCACCACCATGGCGGCGTTGGTGGACATGTCGCCATGCGCGGCGTCGCGCGGCGGCTCGACCGCGACGCGGGCGAGCGCCTCCTCCGGCAACTCGGGCAGGATGCGGCGCAGGCAGGCCAGAACCTCCGTTCGCAGTGCGGCGAAGATGTCCTGCGGGGCGGCGGGGTTCTGTTCCATGGTGTCCGTTCAGCCGGGGATGTGGGGGTCGGTGAGGCGCCGGTGCTCGTCCAGCGCGAAGCGGTCGGTCATGCTGGCGATGTAGTCGCAGACCACGGCGGCGCAGCGCGCGGTGCCGGGCGCGCCGGCGCCCTCGCGCCACTCGGGCGGCAGCATGTCCGGCCCGCCATGCAGCAGGCTGAACAGCATCTGCACCACGCGCTTCGACTTCTGCGTGGTGCGGTTGACGCGCCAGTGGCGGTACATGCGGCCGCGCAGGAAGTCGCGCACCTGCTGGTTGGCGGCCTGCATCGGCTCGCTGAAGGCGATCATCGGGCGGCCGGCGGCGCGCACGTCCTCGACGCTTTTCGGCGCCAGCGCGACGAGGCGCCGGCCCGCCTCCGCCATCACGTCCTGCACCATGGCGTTGATGACGCGGCGGATGGACTCGCTGGCCTGCCTCCCCGGCGAGGCGTCCGGATGCAGGCGGCGCACCTCGCGCACCGCGTCCCCCACCAGCGGCAGGGTGGCGGCCTCGTCCAGGGTGAAGAGCCCGGCCCGCAGCCCGTCGTCGAGGTCGTGGTTGTTGTAGGCGATATCGTCGGCCAGGGCGGCGACCTGCGCCTCCGCCGAGGCGTGGCTGCCAAGGTCCAGAGGGTGGCGGCTATCGTATTCCGCCATGAAGGGCGACGGGCGCCGGATCGGGCCGTTGTGCTTGGCCAGCCCCTCCAGCGTCTCCCAGGTCAGGTTCAGCCCGTCGAAGCCGGCATAGCGCTTCTCCAGCACCGTCACCGCCTTCAGGCTCTGGGCATTGTGGTCGAACCCGCCATAGGGACGCATCAGGCCGTTCAGCGCCTCCTCCCCGGCATGGCCGAAGGGCGGGTGGCCGAGGTCGTGCGCCAGCGCCAGCGCCTCGGCCAGATCCTCGTCGATCCGCAGCCGCCGCGCGATCGAGCGGGCAAGCTGCGCCACCTCGATGCTGTGGGTCAGGCGGGTCCGGAAGGCGTCGCCCTCGTGGTAGATGAAGACCTGCGTCTTGTACTGCAGGCGGCGGAAGGCCGTGCTGTGGATGATGCGGTCGCGGTCGCGCTGGAAGGGCGAGCGCACCCCGTCCGCCGGCTCCGGGTGGAGCCGGCCCCGCGAAGTCTCCGGCCGGACGGCGAAGGGTGCGAGCTCGGGCATGGTCGCGGCGGCTTACCAGCCGCCCCGCCGGGCCGCAACGCCGCTGAAACCCCCGGCGGACGGTTGGAAACCCATCCTGCCCCGCCTATGTTGCGGACCAAGGAGTTCTTGCCATGCCCGACGGCACCACGCCTGCCCCCGCCTTCCGCGTCACGCCGGGCGCCTTCGCCCAGGTGGCCGAGATCGCCGCCCGAGAGGGCCGCCCGCAGGCCGGGCTGCGCGTGGCCGTGCTGGCCGGGGGCTGCTCCGGCTTCCAGTATTCCTTCCAGCTTGAGGACGGCCCGGCCGCGGACGACCTGGTGCTGGAGGGCGGCGGAACCCGCGTGATGATCGACCCTGTCAGCCTCGACCTGCTCGCCGGCGGCGAGCTGGACTGGGCGGATGAGTTGATCGGGGCGCATTTCGCCATCCGGAACCCGCAGGCGGCCTCGGGCTGCGGCTGCGGCGCCTCCTTCTCCATCGGCTGACGCAAGCCGGCTTCCGTGCGCCTCGCCAGCTTCAACGTGAATTCGGTGCGCAAGCGCGTGCCGCATCTGCGCCGTTTCCTGCAAGCCGCCCAGCCCGACCTGCTGTTTCTCCAGGAGCTGAAGTGCCGCACCGAGGAGTTCCCGGCGGGCGAACTGGATGGTCTCGGCTACCGCGTTCATGCGGTGGGCCAGCCGGGCGGCCGCAACGGCGTCGCCGTGCTCTCCCGGGTGCCCTTCGAGGTGGTGGCGGAGGAACTGCCTGGCGAGAGTGCCGACGAGCATGCGCGCTATATCGAGGTGGCGGCGGAAGGCGGCCGCTTCGCCGGCATCTACCTGCCCAACGGCAATTCCGGCGGGGCCGAAGGCTTCGCCTACAAGCTGCGGTGGATGGAGCGGCTGCGCCTCCTGGCCGCCGATCGGCTGGACAGCTTCCTGCCCTTCGCCATCCTGGGCGACTTCAACGTCTGCCCCGGCCCGCTGGACTCGCCGCCCGGCGCCATGCCGCCGACCGACGCGCTGGTCCGCCCGGAGAGCCGCGCCGCCTACAATGCCCTGCTGCACCTTGGCCTGACCGACGCGGTGCGGGCGCTGCATCCGGCGGAGCGGATCTACACCTACTGGGACTATGGCCCGGCCTTCGAGGGCAACCGCGGCCTGCGGATCGACCATGCCCTGCTGTCGCCGGATCTGGCGGAGCGGCTGACCGCCGCCTCCGTGGACACGGCGACGCGCGCGCAGGAACAGCCTTCGGACCACGCGCCGGTCATGGTGGACCTGGCCTGACCCCTCACCGGCGCGGCGGTAGGGGCGGCAGCGCCGGTCCCGCAAATGGGGATCCGCGCGGCCGGCACGGCCCTTCCCCTCCGCGCCGCCAGCGGCGGCCCGAGGCCTGCACCGGCGACGCAGTCAGCTTCGGCGGGAAGCATGGCGAAGCCGGGGCGGGAGCGTGACAAACCGGGGCAGCGTGTTACCGCCCCGGTAACAGGCGCATCCTCAGATGTCGGCGTAGCAATGCGTCTCGGCCGCCCCACCGGGATGGGTGACGGCGCCGAGATAGGCTGGTCCAACGGTCTGCGCATATTTCCAAAGCGCGCCCGAGTTGTAGTCCGTCCTGCGTGGCTGCCAGGCGGCGCGGCGCTTCGCCATCTCCTCGTTGGAGATCAGCACGTCGATGCTGCCCTTCGCGGCGTCGATGACGATGCGGTCGCCGTCCTTCAGCAGGCCGATCGGTCCGCCCACCGCCGCCTCCGGCCCGACATGGCCGATGCAGAAGCCGCGCGTGGCGCCGGAGAAGCGTCCATCGGTGATCAGCGCCACCTTGTCCCCCATGCCCTGGCCGTAGATGGCGGCCGTGGTGGAGAGCATCTCCCGCATGCCGGGGCCGCCCTTCGGGCCCTCGTAGCGGATGATGATGACGTCGCCCTCCTTGTAGGCGCGCTGGTCCACCGCCTTGAAGGCGTCCTCCTCGCAGTCGAAGCAGAGCGCCGTGCCCTCGAAGCGCAGGTTTTTCATGCCGGCGATCTTCACGATGGCGCCGTCCGGGGCGAGGTTGCCCTGCAGGCCGACCACGCCGCCGGTCGGCGAGATCGGGTCGGAAACCGGGCGGATGACGTCCTGGTCCTTTGGGAAGATCACCTCGCGGTGGTTCTCCGCCAGGCTCTGGCCGGTGACGGTGAGGCAGTCGCCATGCAGCAGGCCGGCATCGAGCAGCGCCTTCACGATCACCGGGATGCCGCCGATCTTGTAGACGTCAAAGGCCACGTAGCGGCCGCCGGGCTTGAGGTCGCCGATATAGGGCGCCTTGCGCATGATCTCGGCCACGTCCTGCAGCGTGAAGCTGATGCCGGCCTCATGCGCCATGGCCGGCAGGTGCAGGCCGGCGTTGGTCGAGCCGCCGGTGGCGCCGACGATCAGCGCCGCGTTGTAGAGCGACTCCTTCGTGACGATGTCGCGCGGGCGGATGTTCTTTTTCAGAAGCTCCATGACCGCCCTGCCGGATTCCACCGCCCACTTGTCGCGGTCCTCGTAGGGCGCGGGGGCGCCGGCGGAGCCTGGCAGCGCCAGGCCGATCGCCTCCGAGACGGTCGCCATGGTGTTGGCAGTGAACTGGCCGCCGCAGGCGCCGGCGCTCGGGCAGGCCACGCATTCCAGCGCGTGCAAGTCCTCGTCCGACATGTTGCCGGCGGCGTGCTGGCCGACCGCCTCGAAGACGTCCACCACCGTCACGTCACGACCCTTGAACTTCCCGGGCAGGATCGAGCCGCCATACATGAAGACGCTGGGCACGTTCAGCCGCAGCATGGCCATCATCATGCCCGGCAGGGACTTGTCGCAGCCCGCGAGGCCGACCAGCGCGTCATAGCAGTGGCCGCGCATGGTCAGCTCCACCGTGTCGGCGATGGCGTCGCGGCTGGCCAGCGAGGACTTCATGCCCTGGTGGCCCATGGCGATGCCGTCGGTCACGGTGATGGTGGTGAACTCGCGCGGCGTGCCGGCGGCATGCTTCACCCCGAGCTTCACGCTCTGCGCCTGCCGGCTGAGCGCGATGTTGCAGGGCGCCGCCTCGTTCCAGCAGGTGGCGACACCCACCAGCGGCTGGGCGATCTCCTCCTCCGTCATGCCCATGGCATAGTAGTAGGAGCGGTGCGGGGCGCGCTCCGGGCCGACCGTCACATGGCGGCTCGGCAGGCGCGACTTGTCCCATTGATGCTCGGCCATGCCGGCGTACCCTTCTCGTCGTTGCGTCCCGCAAGAGGTATCGCGCAGCACTCCTCCCGGAGCAACCGAGAGCGGGCAGCCAGGCTGAGGGAAGGAATTCCCCCAGGCCCCCATCTTTTTTCTGTCAGTTTGCCGCCTCGCCGCAGGTCAGGCGCGACCTGAAGAACGGACAGAAAAAAGATGTGGGGGTGCGCGGGAGAATTCCTTCTCCCCCGCGGCCTTCACCCACCGATGCGGGCGAGCGCCGCCTCAAGCCGCGCCACCTCCGCCTCGAACCCGGCGAGGCGCTCGCGGTTCTCCTCCACCACCTCCGGCTTGGCACGGGCGACGAAGTCGACGTTGGCCAGCTTCTGCACCACCTTCGCGCCCTCGCCCTTGGCCTTGTCGCGCTCCTTGGCGAGGCGCGCGCGCTCGGCGGGGAGGTCGATGGCCTCGGCCAGCGGCAGCAGCACCGTCGCCTCGCCGACCACCGCCTGCGCCACGCCCTTTGGGTCCTCGCCCTCGGCCAGGGCGCGGAACTCGGTGGCGCGGCCGAGGCGGCGGATCGCCTCGATCCAGCGCCCGCCGCGCGCCAGCGTCTCCGCCGAGGCGCCCTGCAGCAGCAGCGGCACGGTGATGGAAGGGGGCACATTCATCTCCGAGCGCACGCCGCGCACGGTGGAGATCAGGCTGACCAGCCAGTCCAGCTCGGCGCGCGCCTCGGCGGCGCCCGGCACGGCCACCGGCTCGGGCCAGGCGGCGCGGATCAGGCTGAACTCGGCGCCATAGCCGAAGCGGTCCCAAAGCTCCTCGGTGACATAGGGCATCACCGGGTGCAGCAGGCGCAGGATGGTGCCCAGCACATGCTGCGCGACGCCCTTCACCTCGGCCTTCTCGCCGCCATCGGGCCCGTTCAGCGCGGGCTTTGCGAATTCCAGGAACCAGTCGCAGAAGCTGTTCCAGACAAAGCGGTAGCAGGCGCCCGCATAGTCATCCATGCGATAGGCCTCCAGCGCCTCGTCGGCCTCGCGGATGGCGGCGTTGGCGGCATCCAGGATCCAGCGGGCGAGCGGCGTCTGCACGGCGGTCGGGTCGAAGGAGGCATCCGGCGCGATGCCGTTCATCTCGCAAAAGCGCGCCGCGTTCCACAGCTTGGTGCCGAAGGAGCGGAAGTCCTCCACGCGCTTGCGGCCGAGCTTCACGTCGCGCCCCGGCGTCGCGAGCGAGGCGATGGTGAAGCGCAGCGCATCGGCGCCAAAGCTTTCCACCAGTTCCAGCGGGTCGATGACGTTGCCCTTCGACTTCGACATCTTCTGGCCCTTCTCGTCGCGGACCAGGCCATGGATGTAGACGGTGCGGAAGGGCACGTCGCCCATGAAGTGGTGGCCCATCATCATCATCCGGGCGACCCAGAAGAAGATGATGTCCCAGCCCGTCACCAGCACGTCGCCGGGGTAGTACTTGGCGAGTTCCGGCGTCTGCTGCGGCCAGCCCAGGGTGCTGAAGGGCCAGAGGGCGGAGCTGAACCAGGTGTCCAGCACGTCCGGGTCGCGCTCCAGCGTCACGCCCTCGCCCAGCTTGGCGCGGGCCTGGGCGAGCGCCGCCTCCTCCGTGCGGGCGACGAAGACGCTGCCGTCCGGCGCGTACCAGGCCGGGATCTGGTGGCCCCACCAGAGCTGGCGCGAGATGCACCAGGGCTGGATGTCGCGCATCCAGGAGAAGAAGATGTTCTCGAAGTGCTTCGGCACGAACTGGGTGCGGCCGGTCTCCACGGCCTCGATGGCGGGCTTCGCCAGGGTGGCGGCATCGCAGTACCACTGCAGCGTCAGGCGCGGCTCGATCGGCACGCCGGAGCGGTCGCCATGCGGCACGGCATGGCTGTGCGGCTCGATGGTCTCAACCAGCTCCAGCCGCTCCAGCTCGGCGACGATCGCCTTGCGCGCGGCGAAGCGGTCCTGCCCGGCGAGGGAGCGGACGAAGTCCGGCGCCGCCACGCCCTCGACCGCCGCCAGCTCCGCCTCGATCTCGCCGAGGAAGACATGGCCGTCCGCGTCCAGCACGGAGGGCATGGCGAGGTCGTGCCGCTTGCCCACGGCGAAGTCGTTGAAGTCGTGCGCCGGGGTGATCTTCACCGCGCCCGAGCCCTTCTCGGGGTCCGAGTACTCGTCCGCCACGATGGGGATGCGGCGGCCCACCAGCGGCAGGATGGCGAACTTGCCGACCAGGTCGCGGAAGCGCGCGTCCTCCGGGTGCACGGCCACGGCGGTGTCGCCCAGCATGGTCTCCGGCCGGGTGGTGGCCACCACGATGAAGCGGCCCGGCGCGCCCTCCACCGGATAGCGCAGGTGCCAGAGGCTGCCCTTCACCTCGCGGCTCTCCACCTCCAGGTCGGAGATGGCGGTCTGGAACTTCGGGTCCCAGTTCACCAGCCGGCGGTCGCGGTAGATCAGCCCCTGCTCGTGGAGCGTCACGAAGACCTCACGCACGGCATCGGAAAGGCCGGCATCCATGGTGAAGCGCTCGCGCGGCCAGTCCAGGCTGGCGCCGAGGCGGCGGAGCTGGCGGGTGATGGTGCCGCCCGACTGCGCCTTCCACTCCCAGACATGCTCCAGGAACTTCTCGCGCCCGATCTCCCGCCGGTCCACCCCCTGCCCGGCCAGCAGCCGCTCGACCACCATCTGCGTGGCGATGCCGGCGTGGTCGGTGCCGGGCTGCCACAGCGCGTCCCGCCCCTGCATGCGCCGCCAGCGGATCAGCGTGTCCTGGATGGTGAAGGTCAGCGCATGGCCGATATGCAGGCTGCCCGTGACGTTGGGCGGCGGGATCATGATGGTGAAGGGCGCCGCGCCGCTGCCGGGTGCGGCGCCGAAGGCACCGCTCGCCTCCCACCCCTCGTAGAGGCGTTGTTCGAAGGCGGCGGGCGAGAGGGTCTTGTCGAGCATGGGCGCACGCTTGGGCGGGAGCCGCCCGCCCGTCAAGAGGCTGCCGCGCGGATCGGGCCCGCCGCTGCCCTCAGCCCGGGTTCTGCCCCGTCACCCGCGCGATCTCGGCCTTCACATGCTGCTCGACAATGGCCGGCAGGTGCTCATCCAGCCAGGCCTTGAGCAAGGGACGAAGCTCCTCGCGCACCACATCCTCGATGCTGGGACCGCCGCTGCGCCGGAGCCCCGCCTGGGGGTCCCGCGCCACAGCCTGGGCGAGCCCTTCCAGCGCGGCCAGCATGGCCCTGGCCTGGCTGGCCGGAGCCTCATCCGGCTTGGACGCTGCCTGCGGCTCCGGCGAGGAGGGGGACGTCTCCGGCCCAGGAGCAGGCAGGGCCGGACGCACCAGCATGTCCTCGGTCAGCTCCAGCGGCGGGTTCCGCGCACCCTGCAGCTCATCCTCGTTCAGGATCTGCCGGATCGAGGCGAGGATCTCCTCCATCGAAGGGTCGGGAGAACCGGACGGTGATCCCGCCATGTCACTCGCCCTTCCTGTCCAGCGGGTTTCCGGTTCCGAACCAC
>NZ_SNVJ01000076.1 GCF_009829925.1 Teichococcus coralli | reverse complement strand
CAGTATTAAACCCAGATACAAGTTCAGATTCTCCTTCAGCAAAATCAAAAGGAGTCCGATTAGTTTCAGCCAAACACCTTCTAAATCAAATTAATCTTAAAGGAAAAGCCAAAAAAATAAATCATACATTAGATTGATATTCAATAAATAAATTTAAATTAAACCCGGCTACTAAAATAACATACGATAGAAGAATCAAAGCTAGCCTTACTTCATAAGAAATAGTCTGAGCTACAGCTCGTAGTCTCCCTAATAAAGAATATTTACAATTAGAAGACCACCCTGCAATTATTACCCTATAT
>NZ_SNVJ01000075.1 GCF_009829925.1 Teichococcus coralli | reverse complement strand
AGGTGTCGTTGCCGCCGCCGCCGGTGAGCCAGTCGTTGCCGGCACGGCCGTTCAGGGTGTTGGGGCTGTCGTTGCCGATGAGGCGGTTGGCGAGGCCGTTGCCGGTGAGGCTGTTCCAGCCGGTGCCGGTGAGGATGAGGTTCTCGACGTTGTCGGGCAGGACGTAGTTGTTGATCCAGGTCATGACGGTGTCGATGCCCTGGCCGGCGGCCTCGACCACCACGTCGCCGGTGGTGACGAGGTAGGTGTCGTCGCCGGCGCCGCCCTTGAGGGTGTCGCCGCCGCCGCCGTTGATCTGGTCGTTGC
>NZ_SNVJ01000074.1 GCF_009829925.1 Teichococcus coralli | reverse complement strand
TGCCGGTGATGACCAGGTTCTCGACGTTGTCGGGCAGGGTGTAGCTGGAGAGCCAGGTCTCGACCGTGTCGATGCCCTGGCCCGCGAGTTCCACCACCTTGTCGGTGGCGGTGTAGACCACGTAGGTGTCGTCGCCGAGGCCACCCTTCATGGTGTCGCCGCCGCCGACCGACTTGAAGCCGTCATGGCCGGAGGTGCCGGTCAGCGTCTCGGTCCGGGCGGTGCCGTAGATCCAGTTGATGGGGGCGGCGCTGTCGGGCAGCGTGCCGCTGTTGGTGGAGGTTGCCGGTGCCGTCACCACGGGCGCGGTGGG
>NZ_SNVJ01000073.1 GCF_009829925.1 Teichococcus coralli | reverse complement strand
GCGCTGCCTGTTGCCTCGAAGCTGACGTTGAACACCACGTCATTGAAATCGCCGTCGCGCTGCAGGTGCCGCGGGTTCTGCGCGGCCGCCGCGACCAGGTCCTCGAAGCCGACCAGGAAGCCGCTCGCGGTCGCCTCCAGCTTCGCCTGCGCGTCACCCGTCAGCAGGGCGCCGCCATCCTGCAGGATGAAGAACTCCAGCTTGGTGCCATCGGCGAAGCTGCCCAGGCTGAAGCGCTCGCCGTCCGTGACGGTGTCGTCATTCGCGAAGACGATCTGGTCGGCGCCCCTGGTTCCGTCCGCCTCGACAACGCGGAAGCCCAGCGCATTGGAAAAGCCGGACTCGCTCGCCGTGGCGGTGACGATGACCTCGCGGTCGCCCTCGACCTCGATGATGGTCGC
>NZ_SNVJ01000072.1 GCF_009829925.1 Teichococcus coralli | reverse complement strand
CGGCCTGCTGGGTGGGCTGCAGATTTTCGCCACGGATTTCACCGCGCTCAACAACTCCGGCGTCGATGGGCAGGCCCTGGTGCTGCTTGACTCCGCCAGCCACACCCTGACCGTGCACATCGCGGCGGAAGGGCTGGAGCCCGGACAGATGCACGCGCAGCACATCCATGGCTTCAGCGACGGCACCGACGCGGTCTCCCCGACGTTGGCGCAGGACGCCGACTATGACGGCTTCGTTGAGCTCGGCGAGGGGGTCAACACCTACGGGCCGATCCAGCTCAACCTGACGCAGCACGCCGGTGACGCCTCGTTCCCGATGGCCGACGAGAACGGCATGCTGAGCTACACCGAGACCTTCCACTTCGACGGCTCGGACGCGGCCGGCCAAATGATGCTGGATGGCCTCATGCCGCTCGACGCCAAGGAGATCGTGCTGCATGGGCTGAC
>NZ_SNVJ01000071.1 GCF_009829925.1 Teichococcus coralli | reverse complement strand
GCGACCGTGAAGCCAAACAGGATCTCCTTCCAGACCATCTTCCATTCCATGACAAAGGCATGGGCGATGTTGCTCCAGCCTTCGCGGGAGAGCAGCTTGTCGCGCCAGTTGCCCTTCATGCCGTGCTCCATTGCCATTCCCTCGGCCTCCTGGGCGCGCTCCGCATGCTCGCGCGCCTTCTCTGCCAAGTTTCCGGGAAGCCAGATTCGCGTGAGCAGATAGGCGTAGAGCACCATCAGCAATCCGAGGAGGATGTTGCCCAGCGTGAAGCGCCAGCCAACCAGCACCCCGAGCACGGCCCCAAGCTCGATCACGAGGTTGGTCGAGGCGATCAGGAAGGCGATGGCATTGGCCGGGTGCGCTCCCTTCACCAGCACGGAGCGTGAGGCGGCAAGGGCGGCGAAGGAACAGGAGGACGAGATGAACCCGAAAAGCGAGGCAAGCGCTGCCTGCCGG
>NZ_SNVJ01000070.1 GCF_009829925.1 Teichococcus coralli | reverse complement strand
AGAACGTCTAACAGAACCTCCGGATCTGATTGAGGCAGACGAGAGCGCAGGCGAGTGTGGCAAAGGCCAGATGGATGTCGGCCCGTCGCTCATAGCGGATGGTGAGACGCCGGAAGCGGTTCAGCCAGGCGAAGGTTCGCTCTACCACCCACCGGTGCTTGCCGAGCCTTTGGCTGCTCTCGATGCCGCGCCGGGCAATGCGTGGGGTGATGCCCCGGGCGCGGCACTCCCTGCGGCAGCGACGATGATCGTAAGCCTTGTCGGCGTGCAGCTTGCGCGGTCTGCGGCGGGGTCGGCCCGGGCCGCCAATGCGGATGCGCGGCACGGCATCCAGGGTGGCAGCCAACATGCGGCTGTCGTGGCGGTTGGCGCCGCTGAGCGTCAGGCCCAACGGCGTGCCTTGGCCGTCCGTGACGAGGTGGCGCTTGGTACCCGGCTTGCCGCGGTCCGTCGGGTTCGGGCCGACCGCCGCGCCCCCCTTT
>NZ_SNVJ01000007.1 GCF_009829925.1 Teichococcus coralli | reverse complement strand
TGCCGGGCTCGGCACGGGCTGCGGCGCCGGGCTCGGCGCGGGCAGCGGTGCCGGCTGCTCCGGCAGGCCTTCGCGCGGCGGCGCCTCGGCGGGCCTTGGCGCGGCGGGCACTTCCGGCGGCGGCACGGGGCCGGCGGGCGCCACTGGTGGCGGCACCTCGGTGGGCACATGCGGCAGGTCGCCGGGCGGCAGCATGCCGCTGGGCGGCGGGGAGCGCAGTTCCGGCGGCGCCACCGGCGTCAGCGGCGGAGGCGGGGGCGCGGCGGGGGGCTCGTCCGGGCTGCGGGTGTTGGGCGGGGCAGGGGCGGTGGCCGCCGGATGCGCCGCTTCCGCCGGCGCAGGCTCGCGCGCCTCGCCCGGCCCGGTGGCCGGCGGCGCCGTTTCCTCGGCGGGCTTTTCCTTTTCGCGGCCGGTCAGCTTGGCCCAGATGTCGCGCAGCGCCATGCGTCAGGCCGCCTCGGCCAGCAGGCCGTCCGGCCCCGCGTCGCGCACGCGCGCGCGGATGATCCGGCCATGGGCCCCGGGCAGCGCCGCCCCGGCCAGGCGGAGCGGGGCGAAATGCTCGGTATGGCCACGGTCGGGGGCTTCCAGCAGCACGTTTTCCTCCTGGCCCCGCAGGGCGTGTTCAAGGCGGGCGTTGTAGAAGCCCGCGGTGGCCTCGGTGCCGGCGGCGCGCAGGCGGGCGGCGCGCTCGCGGCGCAGCGGCACCGGAAGCTGCGGCATCCGCGCCGCCGGGGTGCCGGGGCGCTCGGAATAGGGGAAGACGTGCAGGAAGGTCAGCCCCGCCTCCGCCACCAGATCGAGCATCTGGCGGAAGTGGTCTTCCGTCTCGGTGGGAAAGCCGGCGATCAGGTCGGCGCCGAAGGCGATGCCCGGCCGCAGGGCGCGGGCGCGGGCGGCGCAGGTCACGGCGTCGGCGCGGCTGTGGCGGCGCTTCATCCGCCTGAGGATCAGGTCGGCGCCGTGCTGCAGCGAGAGGTGGAGGTGCGGCATCAGCCGTGGCTCGCCCTCGATCAGCCGCCAGAGGTCGGCATCGATCTCCACCGGGTCGAGCGAGGAAAGCCGCAGGCGCGGCAGGTCCGGCACCAGGGCGAACAGGCGGCGGACCATCTGGCCGAGCGTCGGCTGGCCCGGCAGGTCGGGGCCGTAGCTGGTGATGTCCACGCCGGTCAGCACCACCTCGCGGTAGCCGCTCTCCACCAGGGCGCGCACCTGCTCCACGATGGCGCCGACCGGCACCGAGCGGGAGGGGCCGCGCCCATAGGGGATGACGCAGAAGGTGCAGCGGTGGTCGCAGCCCTGCTGCACCTGCACGAAGGCCCGGGCGCGGCCGGCGAAGTCGGTGACCAGATGCGCCGCCGTCTCGGTGGCCACCATGATGTCCGTGACGAGCTTGCCCCGGGGCGCGGGCGGCGCCTCCAGCGCCCAGGCCTCGGGCTTCAGCTTTTCCGCGTTGCCGATGACGCGCGCGACGCCGGGCAGGCTGGCCCATTTCTCCGGCGCGATCTGCGCCGCGCAGCCGGTGACCAGGATGCGCGCGCCGGGGTTCTCCCGCACCGTGCGGCGGATCGCCTGCCGTGCCTGCCGCTCCGCCTCGGCGGTGACGGCGCAGGTATTGACCAGGATGGTGTCGCGGTGCCCGGCCTGGATGGCAAGGTCGCGCATCGCCGCGCTCTCATAGGTGTTGAGGCGGCAGCCGAAGGTCAGCACCCGCACGGGTCCATCCCCTGGACCCTCGGTTTCCGCCTCCGGCCGCGGGGCGGCGTCCTGCGTGACGCTCATGCCGGGTAGGCCTCGGGGTCGAGGCTGCCAAGAAAGGCGGTGGCCACCGGGCCGGCCATCAGCACGGCGCCCTCGGGCCGCCATTCCAGCTCCAGCGTGCCGCCGGGCAGGTCGATCCGCGCGCGCCGCCCGGTCAGGCCGCGCCGGTGGGCGTTGACCAGCGTGGCGCAGGCGCCGGAGCCGCAGGCCAGCGTCGGGCCCGCGCCGCGCTCCCAGATCGCCAAGCGGATATGGTCCGGCGCCAGCACCTGGGCGAAGCCGATATTGGCGCGGTCGGGGAAGAGCGGATGGCGCTCCAGCTGCGGCCCCAGTTCCAGCCAGGGCAGGGCGTCCAGATCCTCCACGAAGAAGGTGGCGTGCGGGTTGCCCATGGAGCAGGCGGCGGCATCGCGCACCGGGCCAAGCGCGACCGGCAGATGGGCGGTGTCCATCGCCTCGGCCAGCGGCACCTCCCGCCAGCCGAGGCGTGGGTGGCCCATGTCCACCTGGACGATGCCGTCCGGCAGGCGCTCGGCCGGCAGGTCGCCGCTGACCGTGCGCACCACCACCTGGCCCCGCCCGGTCTCGGCCATCAGCAGGGAGGCGACGCAGCGCGTGGCATTGCCGCAGGCGCCGGCCTCGGAGCCGTCCGGGTTGTGGATGCGCATGAAGACATCCGCCCCGGCGCCAGGCCGCTCCAGCGTGATGAACTGGTCGCAGCCGACGCCGCGGTGGCGGTCGGCGATGGCGGCGATGCGGGCGGGCGGCAGCGGCAGGGCGGCGGCGCGTGCATCCACCACGACGAAGTCGTTGCCCAGGCCATGCATCTTCCGGAAGGGAATCATGCCCCGCCATATGCCCCGCCCGGGCTGGATAATGAAGGGGGAGGAGCCATGCGGAGGTGAAACGGTGCCGCCGTTCCCCTTGCTCCAGGCCGGCGCTGAGGGTATAGGGCGCCTCCTTTCCGCGCGTCCGGGCCTGTAGGGCATGCCCGGCCGTGGTTTCGTGCCCGCCCCATGGTCTCTCCTGTGGCGGGCACTCCAGTGTTCAGGAGACCCAAATGCCCAAGATGAAGACCAAGTCGAGCGTGAAGAAGCGCTTCACCCTCACCGCCTCCGGCATGGTGAAGGCGGGCGTCGGCAACAAGCGCCACATGCTGACCGCCAAGACCAACAAGATGAAGCGGCAGAACCGTGGGACCTTCGTGCTGGACAAGCAGGATGGTGACACGGTGAAGCAGTGGATGCCCTACGGTTCGGCCCGGTAAGGAAGGATCTGAACCATGGCTCGTGTTAAGCGCGGCGTCACCGCCCACGCCCGTCACAAGAAGGTCCTCAAGCTCGCCAAGGGCTATGTCGGCCGGTCTTCCACGAATTACCGCCCCGCGCTGGAGCGGGTCGAGAAGGCGCTCCAGTACGCCTACCGCGACCGCCGGGTTAAGAAGCGCGAGTTCCGCGGCCTCTGGATCCAGCGCATTAACGCGGCCGTGCGCGAGCACGGGCTGACCTACTCGAAGTTCATCGCCGGCATCAAGGCGGCGGGCATCGAGCTGGACCGCAAGGTGCTGGCCGCCATCGCCTTCGAGGACGCCGCCTCCTTTGGCGCCCTGGTCGAGAAGGCCAAGGCGGCGCTGCCGGCGGATCAGGCCCAGGCCTGATCGCCGTCCCCCTCCGGGGGGCCGAAGACACAAGCCGCCGCCGCCCGGGGGAAGACCCTTGGGCGTCCGGCGGCTTTTTTCGTATCCGGGCTTCGACAAGACGGGACCGAGACGATGACGGATGACCTCGCCAGCCTGCAGGCCGAGACCGAGGCCGCACTGGCCGCCGCCGGCGACCTGCGCGCCCTGGATGCGGTGCGGGTGGGCACGCTGGGCAAGAGCGGCACGCTGACCGCGCTGCTGAAGGGGCTGGGCCAGGTGCCCGCCGAGCAGCGCAAGGAGCGCGGCGCCGCGCTGAACCGGCTGAAGGGCGCGCTGGAAGCCGCCATCGAGTCCCGCCGCGTGGAACTCGACGCCGCCGCCCTGGAGGCGCGCCTGCTCGCCGAGCGGATGGATGTGACCCTGCCGCCGCGCCCCTTCCCGCCGGCCGGGCCGGAGGCCGGGGCGATCCATCCGATCGGCCGCACCGTCGAGGAACTGACCGCCATCTTCGGCGCCATGGGCTTCGGCGTGGCCGAGGGGCCGGATATCGAGGGCGACTGGTTCAACTTCGGCGCGCTCAACATCCCCGACCACCACCCGGCCCGGCAGGACCACGACACCTTCTACCTGCCCGCCGGCCCGGATGGCCGCCGTCCCGTGCTGCGCACCCACACCTCGCCGGTGCAGATCCGCACCATGCTTTCCCAGGAGCCGCCGCTCCGCGTCATCGTCCCCGGCCGCACCTACCGCGCCGACCATGACGCGACGCACTCGCCGATGTTCCACCAGGTCGAGGGGCTGGTGATCGACCGCGGCATCACCCTTGCTCATCTGAAGGGCTGCCTGATCGATTTCCTGCGGGCCTTCTTCGGCATCTCCGACCTGCCGGTGCGCTTCCGCGCCTCCTACTTCCCCTTCACCGAGCCCTCGATGGAGGTGGATATCGGCTGGAACCGGAAGACCGGCGAGCTGGGCAAGGCCAAAGGGGGCGACAATGACTGGCTGGAGATCCTGGGCTCCGGCATGGTCCACCCCAAGGTGCTGGCCAATTGCGGCATCGACCCGCGCGAGTGGCAGGGCTTCGCCTTCGGCATGGGCATCGAGCGCATCACCATGCTGAAGCACGGCATCCCCGACCTGCGCCCCTTCTATGAGAGCGACGTGCGCTGGCTGCGGCACTACGGCGCCCCCGTGCTCTCCCCCGCCAACCTGGTCGAAGGCGTCTGACCGGCCATGAAGTTCTCCCTCAGCTGGCTGAAGCAGCATCTGGAGACGGATGCCTCGCTGGAGCAGATCACCGCCGCCCTCAACACCATCGGCCTGGAGGTCGAGGGCGTGGAGGATCGCGGCGCGGCGCTGGCGCCCTTCCGCATCGCCCATGTCGTCGAGGCGGTGCAGCACCCGAACGCCGACCGCCTGCGCGCCTGCACGGTGGATGTCGGCGACGGCACCCTCCGCTCCGTGGTCTGCGGCGCGCCGAATGCGCGCACCGGCATGAAGGCCGTGCTCGGCCTGCCCGGCGCCTATGTCCCGGGCACCGGGATCACGCTGAAGGTGGGCGAGATCCGCGGCGTGAAGAGCGAGGGCATGATGTGCTCCTCGCGCGAGCTGGGCCTCGGCGACGACCATGAGGGCATTATCGACCTGCCCGAGGATGCGCCGGTCGGCCAGCCCTATGCCACCTGGGCCGGGCTGGACGATCCGGTGGTGGAAATCGCCATCACGCCCAACCGGGGCGATGCGCTGGCCATCCGTGGCATCGCGCGCGACCTCGCCGCCGCCGGCCTCGGCACCCTGAAGCCCTTTGCGCCGGAGAAGGTGGAGGGCGTCTATCCCGCGCCGCTGCGCTGGGCCGTCGAGGACCGGGAGGCCTGCCCCTGGGTGCTCGGCCGCGCCGTGCGGGGCGTGAAGAATGGGCCTTCGCCGAAATGGCTGCAGGACCGGCTGGTCTCCATCGGCCTGCGGCCGATCAACGCGCTGGTCGATATCACCAACTTCTTCACCTACGACCTCGGCCGCCCGCTGCACGTCTTCGACGCGCGGAAGGTGAAGGGCAACACGCTGTTCCTGCGCCGCGCCCGCGCGGGCGAGAGCTACCTGGCGCTGAACGGCAAGGAGATCGCCGTCACGCCGGAGGACCTCGTCATCGCCGACAGCGAGGCGGTGGAATCGCTGGCCGGCATCATGGGCGGCGAGCATTCCGGCTCGGACGAGAACACCTCCGAGGTGTTCATCGAATGCGCGCTGTTCGACCCCGTCCGCATCGCGCTCTCCGGCCGCCGGCATGACCTGCGTTCCGACGCCCGCGCCCGGTTCGAGCGCGGCATCGACCCCGCGCTGCTGCCCGCCGCGCTGGATGCCGCGACCGCCATGGTGATCGCGCTCTGCGGCGGCGAGCCCTCCACCGTGACCGAGGGCGGCGCCGAGCCGGCCTGGCAGCGGCAGGCCGGCCTGCGCTTCGAGCGCATCGCCGGCCTCGGCGGCGCCGAGATCGCGCCGGACGCGGCGGTCGGCATCCTGGAGCGCCTCGGCTTCGGCGTGGTGGCGCGGGATGCGGAGGCGGTGACGGTCTCCGTCCCCTCCTGGCGCAACGACATCGCGGGCGCGGGCGCGCTGGCCCAGGCGCCGGAGCTGCCGGCCGGGAAGGCCCGGGCCGCCGCCGAGGGCTGCGCCGCCGTCGAGCCGGAATGCGACCTGCTGGAGGAGGTGCTGCGCATCCACGGGCTGGACCGCATCCCGCCCGTCTCGCTGCCGGTCGCCTCGCCGGTGCCGCTGCCGGCGCTGACGGCGAAGCAGGGCCGCGCCGTGCTGGCCCGCCGGGTGCTGGCGGCGCGCGGCATGCTGGACTGCGTCTCCTTCGGCTTCCTCGATGGCAAGGTGGCCGCGCGGTTCGGCGAAACCCCGGCGGCGCTGCGGCTGGACAACCCCATTTCCGCCGACCTCGACCAGATGCGCCCGACGCCGGTGGCGAGCCTGCTGCTGGCCGCCGCCCGCAACGCCGCGCGTGGCTGGCCGGACGTGGCGCTGGCCGAGCTGGGCGCGGCCTATCGCGACATCACCCCCGAGGGGCAGCTTGCGGTGGCCGCCGGCATCCGCATCGGCAACACCCCGCGCCACTGGGCGGCGCCCGCCCGTGCGGTGGACGCGATGGACGCCAAGGGCGACACATTGGCCGTGCTGGCGGCGCTGGGCGTGCCGATGGCGGCGCTTTCCGTCACCATCGACGCGCCCGATGCTTGTCCCATGGGCTTCTACCACCCCGGCCGTTCCGGCGTGGTGCGGCAGGGGCCGAAAACGGTGCTCGCCACCTTCGGCGAGATCCACCCCAGGCTGCGCGAGGAACTGGGCCTGCCCGGCGCGGCGGTGGGCTTCGAGGTCTTCCTCGACGCCATCCCCGAGCCGAAGCGGCGCAAGAAAGGCGCGCCCGACCTGCCCGCCTTCCAGCCGCTGAAGCGCGACTTCGCCTTCCTGGTGGATGCCTCCGTGCCGGCGGAGAACCTTCTCCGTGCCGCCCGCGGCGCCGAGCGCAGCCTGATCACCGAGGTGGCGCTGTTCGACCGCTACGCCGGCGACAAGCTGCCGGAGGGCAAGGTGTCGCTGGCCATCGAGGTGACGCTGCAGCCGCGCGAGCGCAGCCTGACCGATGCCGAGATCGAGGCGGTCGGGGAAAAGGTCGTCGCCGCCGTGGCCAAGGCGACGGGCGCGACGCTGCGCGGGTGAGAGAGGCCGGGGGAGAAGGAATTCTCCCCCGGACCCCCACTTCTTTTTTCGGTCAGTTTGGCCGCGCTGCCTGCATGCGGCTCACGCCGGAGCTGTGACAGCTCCGGCGAATTGCGCCCCAAAAACTGACAGGAAAAGGTGAGGGCGGTCTGGAGGGAGAATTCCTTCTCCCTCCCGCCCTTGTTTTCAGAACTGCGGCATCGGCGGCAGCGGCGGCATCGGCGCCTTGAACCACTTCTCATGGATGCGGTTCAGCTCGCCATTCGCCACGATCTTGGCGATGAAGTCGTTGGACCAGTCGCGCAGCGCCGTGTCCTGCTTGCGGAAGGCCATGCCGTTGGCCTGGGCGCGCAGGGTGAATTTCGGCTCGATCTGCAGGTCCGGGTAGTTTTCCTTCAGCTGGGCCAGCACGGTGTTGCTGGCGCCGATGGCCTGCACCTGGCCGGAGATGATGGACTGCGTCGTCGTCGCATCGTCGTCGAAGCGCATGATGCGCGTCTCCTTCGGCGCCACGGCGGAAACGGCGGAGTCCTGCGTGCTGGCCCGCGCCACGCCGACGCGCACGCCCTTCAGGTCCTCCGGCCCGCTGATCTTGGCCGACTTCGGCGCCAGGATGTAGGTGGTCAGCGCGCTGTAGGGGTTGGAGAACAGCACCTGCTTGGAGCGCTCCTCGGTGATGCCGAAGGTCGCCACCAGCATGTCCACCTTGTTGGTCAGCAGGAAGGGGATGCGGTTCGGCCCCGTCACCGGCACCAGCTCCAGCTTGACGCCCATTTCCTTGGCCAGCAGCGCCGCCACGTCGTCGTCATAGCCGGCGGGGTTCTGGTTGGCGTCGGTCCCACCGAAGGGCGGGTAGTCGGTCAGCACGCCGATCATGATGGTGCCGCGCTTCTTGATCTCCTCCGGCGTGGCGGCGGCGGCGGGGCGGATGGTGGCCGGCAGCAGCGCGGCGCCGAGCGCCAGCGCGCCGAACCCGCGGCGCGAAAGGCGGTGGTGGGTCATTCTTGTGTCCTCCTGGGCTTGTGTCGCTCAGCGCCGGGCCACGGCCAGGCGCTGTTCCATGCGCTTGCTGTAGGCCGAGAGCGGCCAGCAGATGACGAAATAGGCCAGCCCCACCAGGCCGAAGATGGTGAAGGGCTGGAACACCGCGTTGTTGATCACCTGCGCCGCGCGGGTGATCTCGACGAAGCCGATAATGGAGGCGAGCGAGGTCGCCTTGATGAGCTGCACCAGGAAGCCGACCGTGGGCGGGATGGCGACGCGCAGCGCCTGCGGCAGCACGATCAGGCGCATCTGCCGCCAGTATTTCAGCCCGAGCGCGGCGGAGGCCTCCCACTGCCCCTTCGGCACCGTCTCGATGGCGCCGCGCCAGATCTCGCCAAGGAAGGCGCTGGCGTGCAGCGACAGGCCAAGCATCGCCGCGCCCCAGGGATCGACAGAGATGCCGAAGATACCGGGCACGAAGAAGGCCAGGAAGAGCTGCATCAGCAGCGGCGTGCCCTGGAACAGCTTGATGTAGCCGAAGGCGGCCCATCGCAGCGCCTCGACGCGCCCGCTGCGCGCCAGCGCGACCAGCAGGCCGCCCACCGCGCCGCCGGCGAAGGCGGCCAGCGAGAGCAGCAGCGTCCAGCGCAGCGCCGCCAGGATGAACAGGATGTCGCCGGAGCCGAGGCTGCGCATGTCCGGGCCCTCCTCAGCGGCTGGCCGGCTGCCGCAGGAAGGCGCGCTCGATCCCGGCAAAGACCGCCCAGAACAGCACCGACAGCGCCAGGTAGAGGCCGGTGACGACGAAATACACCTCGAAGGAGCGGAAGGTGCGGGACTGGATGTCGTTGGCGGCGGCGGTCAGCTCGTTCGCGGCGATGGTGGAGCAGACCGAGGAGTTCAGCATCAGCAGGATGAACTGGCTGGTCAGCGAGGGATAGATCGCCTGCAGCGCCGGCTTCAGCACGATCAGGCGGAAGATCTGCAGCGGCCTCAGGCCGAGCGCGCGCCCGGCCTCGATCTGGCCGTGCTGGATGCTCTCGATGCCGGCGCGGATGATCTCGATGCCATAGGCGCTGACATTGACCACCAGCGCCAGCAGCGAAGCCTGGTCCGCCTCCAGCCGCAGCCCGATCACCGGCAGGCCGAAGAAGATGACGAAGAGCTGGATCAGGAAGGGAGTGTTGCGGATCAGCTCGATATAGGCGTCGATCGCCCAGCGCAGCGGGCGCGGGCCGTTGGTCTTGGCCAGGGCGCCGAGGATGGCCACCACCAGCCCGATCCCCATGGCGGCGGCGGAAAGCCAGACGGTGCGCAGCAGGCCGGCCATCAGGTCGTCCCAGGCGTCGAACACGGCGCTGAACTCGAAGACGTAGTTCATGGCAGGCGCATGCGCAGGGTTCCCAAACGCCTCCGGCCCGGCGCTTGGACGGCCGGTGCCTCGATTCTTCCCGCCGCGGGCGGGGCGGCGGGCGTGAGGCTCGCGCGGATCATGTCACCTGACAAGGCCAGGACGCATGACGTTCCTGACAGGCTGGCGCGCCCCTCAGCGCCGGCCGAACATCCGTTCGAACTCGGCCTTGCCGAAGCGCAGCCAGGTCGGGCGCCCGTGCGAGCAGGTGGAGGCGCGCGGGGTGGCCTCCATCTGCCGCAGCAGGGCGGCCATCTCGGCCGGGTTCAGCCGGCGCCCGGCGCGAATCGAGCCATGGCAGGCCAGCCGCGCCACGGCGGCGTCCAGCCTGCGCTCCAGCGCGGTGGTTTCCTCCCACTCGGCCAGCTCGGCGCAGAGGTCGCGCAGCAGCGGCGCGGGGTCCGGGTTGCCGAGCAGGGCGGGGAGGGCGCGCACCAGCACCGCGCCGGCGCCGAAATCCTCCACCTCCAGCCCGAGCCGGGCGAGGGTGGGGGCGGCCGCCAGCAGGCGCTGCGTTTCCGGCCCGGGCAGCTCCACCACGGCGGGCAGCAGCAGCGGCTGGCTGCGCACCGCCCCCTCCAGCAGTTGCGCCTTCAGGGCCTCATGCGTCAGCCGCTCATGCGCGGCGTGCTGGTCCACCAGGATCAGCGCCCCGTCGGGCGCCTCGGCCAGGATGTAGGTTTCCAACAACTGACCCACCGGGCGGCCGAGCGGGCCTTCCCCGGCCATCTCGGGGAGCGAAGGGGGGGACGGGGACGGCTCCGGCCGGGGGTTCGGCAAGGCGAGCCGCAGCCCAGGCTGCCAGCCGAGCGGGCGCGCCGCCACGGGGGCGGTGAGCGGCGACGGGCCTTCGGCGAAACCGGTGGCGGCGGGGCCGGGGTCCATCGCCTCCCACTCGGCGGGGGCGGGCGGCGCGGCGGAGGGGCCGGCGCCCACCGCCAGGGCGCGCCGCAGCGCCGAGATCAGCGCGCCGCGCACCGCGCCCGCGTCGCGGAAGCGCAACTCGGTCTTCATCGGGTGGACGTTCACGTCCACGAGCTCCGGCGGCACGTCCAGGAAGAGCGCCGCCACCGGGTGCCGCCCGGCGGCGATCAGGTCGCGATAGGCCACCCGCAGGGCGGCGCGCAGCAGCGGGTCGCGCACCGGGCGGCGGTTGACCACGAGGTGCTGCTCGGCGGCGGTGGCGCGGGTCAGGGTGGGCAGCGCCGCCATGCCGTCGAGGTCGAGGTCGCTCCAGGCGCCGCTCACCGGCACCGCCGCCTTGGCGAAGTCCGGCCCCAGCAGGGCGGCGAGGCGGCTGGCGCGGTCGGCCGGGGCGAGGCTCAGCACGGCGCGGCCCTCCACCTCCATGCGGAAGGCCACCTCCGGCCAGGCCAGCGCCAGGCGCCGCACCGCCTCCACCGCATGGCCGGCCTCGGTGGGCGGGGTCTTGAGGAACTTTCGGCGGGCGGGCGTGGCGAAGAACAGGTCGCGCACCTCGACGCGGGTGCCCGGCGCGCCGGCGGCCGGGCGGATCTCGCCCTTCAGGCCCCCCTCCACCGCCAGGGAATGGGCCTCGCCGCCGGGCAGGCGGCTGGTCAGCACCAGCCGCGCGACGGCGGCGATCGAGGGCAGCGCCTCGCCACGGAAGCCCAGGGTGGCGATGCGGAAAAGCGCCTCCTCCTCCGGCAGCTTGGAGGTGGCGTGCCGCTCCACGGCGAGCGCGAGATCGGCGGGGGACATGCCGCAACCGTCATCCTCCACCAGGATGCGGCTGATGCCGCCGCCCTCCAGGCCCACCGCGATGCGCCGCGCCCCGGCATCCAGCGCGTTCTCCACCAGCTCCTTCACGGCGGCGGCGGGGCGCTCGACCACCTCGCCGGCCGCGATACGGTCGGCCGTGGTGGCGGAAAGGCGGCGGATGCGGTCCATGCTTTCCCCCTTAGCGCCCGCGAGGGGCGCCGGAAAAGGGCGCGGCCGGCGCCGCAGGGTCGCGCAATGCGCGAGGTCGGGGGCGGTTCCGCTTCCTCCGCGCGCAGCAATGGCCGATAATCTCCCTGCATTATTCAGGATCGCCCATGATGGACGCCACGGCCGAGGCCCGGCCCGCTCTCACCCTGGCCCAGGAACTGACCCAGCGGATCTATGGCGAAGACGTCTTCGCCGGCTTCACGCCTTCCCTGCCGCCGGACATGCAGGGCTGGAACAGCCGCCACGTGGCCTTCCGCGAGGTGATCGAGGCGGTGCGGCCGCGGATCATCGTGGATGTCGGGGTGTGGAAGGGCGCCTCGGTCAACTTCCTTTGCGAGACCATGCACAGCCTCGGCATCGAGGGCGCGGTGATCGCGGTGGACACCTTCCTGGGCAGCCCCGAGCACTGGAACCGCGAACGGCCGGACAACATCTTCGCCTCGCTGCGCTTCCAGCACGGCATGCCGGGCCTCTACTGGCAGTTCCTCAGCAACATGGCGCACCGCAAGCTGCAGGACCGGGTGGTGCCGCTGGTGCAGAGCAGCGAGAACGCGGCGGTGATCCTGAAGCGGCTGCGGATCGCGCCCGACATGATCCACATCGACGCCGCGCACGAATACGAGCCGGTGCTGCGCGACGCGCGGCTCTACTGGGACCTGCTGGCGCCGGGCGGCGTGCTGATCGGCGACGACTACAGCTGGAAGGGCGTCGCCAGGGCGGCGGACGAGTTCGCCGCCGAGATCGGCCAGCCGCTGACGGTGAACTCGCCCAAGTGGATCCTTCGCAAGCCGGACCGGCGCAAGGCGGCATAGCACGGAGGCCCGCTCGGGCCGCGGCAGGATGGGGCGGTGGGCGGCGGGTAATTTTCAAGAGGTGCCTGCCGGCGGCGGAACGCCTATGGAAGGACTCTGAACTCCTTCGTTCCCCCACAGGTACCATGCGCCAGAAAGTCCTCCCGGCGAACTTCCAGGCTGATGTCAGTGCCGTGGCCGGCGTGACGGCCGTCCCCTCCATCCTCAGCATGGCCTGCCGCATCACGGGCATGGGGTTCGCCGCCGTGGCCCGGGTCACGGAGGAGCGCTGGATCGCCTGCGCGACGTCCGACAGGATCGGGTTCGGCCTGAGGCCCGGTGACGAGCTCGAGGTGGAGACGACGATCTGCCACGAGATCCGGCAGCACCAGAGGCCCGTCATCATCAGCAACGTGGCCGAGGATGCGTGCTTCCGGCCGCACCACACGCCGGCGCTGTACGGCTTCCAGAGCTACATCTCAATTCCGATCATCCTGCCGGACGGTTCCTTCTTCGGCACCCTCTGCGCGATCGACCCGGAGCCGCGCGACCTCGACAGACCGGAGATCATCGGCACCTTCAGGCTTTTCGCCGAGCTGATCGCCTGCCACCTGGATGCGGGCATGAAGCTGGCGGCCTCGGAAACGGCGTTGCTGCAGGAGCGGGAACTGTCCGAGCTGCGGGAGCAGTTCATCGCCGTGCTGGGGCACGATCTGCGCAACCCGCTGGCCTCGGTCGCGGCCGGCATGCGGATCATCCTGCACAAGCCCGAGATGGCCGCCGAGGTGGCGGCGCCGATGCAGCAAAGCATCTCCCGCATGTCGGGCCTCATCGACGACGTGCTCGACTTCGCGCGGGGGCGGCTCGGGGGCGGCATGAGCATGGACATGGAATCGGACCTGCCGATCGGCCCTGTGCTCATGCAGGTGGTCCAGGAGCAGCAGAGCACGCATTCCGGCTGCGCCATCGAGTCCCGCTTCGACCTGGACGAGCCGGTGCGGTGCGACCATCGCCGCATGGCGCAGCTGCTTTCCAACCTGCTCGGCAATGCCCTGACGCACGGGGCGCCGAGCATGCCGGTGGTGGTGCGGGCGGTGGCGAGGGGCGGCCGTTTCGAGCTCTCGGTGGCCAACAGCGGCGAGCCGATCTCCCCCGCCGCGATGAAGCAGCTGTTCCAGCCATTCGTCCGGGGCGCCGTCCGGCCCAATCAGGAAGGCCTCGGCCTCGGCCTCTTCATCGTCGCCGAGATCGCTCGCGCGCATGGCGGCCAGATCGAGGTGTCATCCACCCGGACCGAGACGCGCTTCACCTTCCGGATGCCCACCGCGTCAGGGCAAGGGATGGGCGGCGCGGCGGCGCGGGCCGTCTGACCGGCGGCGGGCGGCCCCGTCGCCGGGCAGCCGCGCGCGGTGCCGGGGGGCGCCGAACCGCCCTAGAGCAGATCCCGTTCCGATTGTATCATCGGGACGGGTGAAGAGGCTCGTCAAAACAAACGGCCAGAGCATTTCCCGTGAGCCGGAGCGAATGGAAAATGCTCTAGCCCTGCAAACCCTGAAGTTGCCGGATGCGCTGGATCAGCCCGGTGGTCGAGGGATCATGCTCGCCGACCTGCCCCTCCGGCTCCAGCTCCGGCAGGATGGACTTGGCGAGCTGCTTGCCCAGCTCCACGCCCCACTGGTCGAAGGCGTCGATGTCCCAGAGCGCGCCGAGGCAGAAGACCTTGTGCTCGTAGAGCGCCACGAGCTGGCCCAGCGTATAGGCGTCCAGCCGGTCGAGCAGCAGGGTGGTGCTGGGGCGGTCGCCGGGAAACAGGCGGTGCGGCAGCAGGCGCTCGATCTCGTCGGGCGGGGTGCCGGCCTTGCGCATCTCGGCCCGCACCTCCTCCGCCGTGCGGCCGCGCAGCAGCGCCTCGGCCTGGGCCAGGCCGTTGGAGAGCAGCAGCCGGTGGTTCTCGGCATAGGGATGGTCGGGATTGGCCACCAGCACGAAGTCGGCCGGCACCGGGGTGGTGCCCTGGTGCAGCAGCTGCATGAAGGAGTGCTGCGCGTTGGTGCCGGGCTCGCCGAAGATCACCGGCCCGGTGTCGCGCTCCACCGGCGTGCCGCCGAGCGTGACCCGCTTGCCCAGGCTTTCCATCTCCAGCTGCTGGAGGTGGGCGGGGAAGCGCGAGAGGCGGTGGTCGTAGGGCAGGATGGCATGCGCCTTCAGCCCGAGCCCGTTGACGTGCCAGACGGTGATCAGCGCCAGCAGCAGCGGCAGGTTCTCCTCCGCCGGCGCGGACAGGAAATGCTCGTCCATCGCGCGGGCGCCGGCGAGCAGGTCGGAGAAGTCCTCCCAGCCGCAGCCGAGGGCGATGGAAAGGCCGATCGCCGACCACAGCGAGAAGCGCCCGCCCACCCAGTCACGGAAGCCGAAGACGCGGTCCGCCGGCACGCCGAAGGCCGCCGTCGCCTCGTGGTTGGTGGACAGCGCGACCATGTGCCGCCGCGCGCCCATCTCGCCGAGATTGCGCTCCAGCCAGCCGCGCACGACATGCGCGTTGGCCATGGTCTCGGCGGTGGTGAAGGTCTTGGAGGCCACCAGCATCAGCGTGCGCTGCGGGTTCAGCCGGGGACGGATGGCCTCCCAGTTGTGCGCGTCGGCATTGGCCAGGTAGAGCGGCCGCATCGGCGAGCGCACCGTCCACAGCGCGCGGGAGGCCATGAAGGGACCGAGGTCCGAGCCGCCGATGCCGATGTTGATGACGTCGGTGAAGGATTCGCCGGTGGCGCCGCGGATGTCGCCGGTGTGGACGGCATGGACGAAGCTCTGCATCGCCCGCAGCGTCTCCTCCACCGCCGCGCCGGCATCCTCCACCGTTCCATCGGTGTGGCGGGCGACGAAGCCGGCATTGCGCGAGGCGCGCAGCGCCATGTGCAGCACCGAGCGGCCCTCGGTCTGGTTGATCGGCTCGCCCGCCGCCATGGCGTCGCGCCGCGCCATCACGCCGGTGGCCCTGGCCAGCTCCAGCAGCGCCGCCAGGGACTCGTCGTCCACCGAGGTCTTGGAGAAGTCCATCTGGATGTCGCAGGCCTGCCGGTGGAAGCGCTGAAAGCGCTGCGGATCGGCGGCGAAGAGGGGACGGATGGCGCCGCTGCCCGGGCGGCGGGCCAGCGCGGCCACCCGGTTCCAGGCGGCCTCGCGGTCGAAAGGCGTCATGCGGCAATCTCCCCCATCATCCCCTCGCAAGCCAAAGCTTAGCCGTAATAGCTCAGAGGCCTTCGGGTTGCCCCGCCACGGTGACCGAAAGTCCGGCTGGCGCCAACAGGCGGGCCGCCACCTTGGCCGCCTGCTCGCGCGTGATTGCGGCAAGGCGCTCGGGGCGGCGGGCCAGCCAGTCCAGGGGGCGGCCGTTGCGGCGCATCGCCAGGAGGATGGCGGCGGTGCGCCGGCTGTCGGTGAACTGCAGGGGCTGGTTGCCGGTGAGGAAGGCCACCGCCTCCTCGATCTCGGCGGCGGTGGGGCCGGATTCGGCCATGCGCTTCCATTCGGCGCGCAGCACGGTGAGCGTTTCGCCGACGCGGGCATTGGCGGTGGCGCAGGAGCCGGCCAGCACGCTCTGGCCAAAGATCACCTCCAGCCCGGCGCCGATGCCGTAGGTCAGGCCGCGCTCCTCGCGGATGCTATGGGTCAGCCGCGCGGTGAAGCCGCCGCCGGCCAGGATGCGCAGCACCAGCTGCGCGGTTTCCCAGGCCGGGTCGTTCACGGGAATGCCGGGCTGGCCGAACAGGATGGCTGATTGCGGCGAGGCCACCGGCACCACCTGGGTGCCGAAATGGCGGAACTCCGGCAGGGGCGGCGGGTCCTCCACCTTGCCCTCGGGCAGGGCGCCGAACAGCGCCGGCAACAAGGCGGCCAGTTCGTCCGCGGTGATGGCGCCGGAGGCGGAGATCAGCAGCCCCGGCGCGCGGCGCAGGTGCCGTGCCAGGGCGGCGCGGAGCTGCTCCACGGTGAGGGCGGCGAGGCTTTCCTCCGTGCCGCCGGTCGGCCGGCCCGCCGGATGGTCGGGGAAGCCTGCCGCCCAGAAGGCCCGCGCGCCGCGTCCCTGCGGCCCTTCGAGCGAGCGCCGCACCATGGCGAGGGCGCGGGCGCGCTCCCGGGCCACGGCATCGGGCTCGAAGCGCGGCGCCGTCATGGCGAGCCGGGCGAGGCGGACGGCCTGCGGCAGGGCGGGCACAAGGGCGCGGAAGCCGCCCTGGAAACTGTCGCGGTCGGCCGAGAAATCGAGTCCGATCGCCTCGTCCTGCAAGGCGTCGGCGAAGGCCGTGGCGTCGAGCTCGCCGGCGCCCTCGGTCATCAGGTTGGCGGCGAGGCGGGCGGCACCCTCCTGGCCCCTGGGGTCCAGCGCGGCGCCGCCGGGCCAGGACCAGGTGATGCTGACCACCGGAACCGAATGGTCCTCCGCCAGCCAGGCGGTCAGGCCGCCGCCCTCCACCACCTGGATGGGCAGCGAGAAGCCGGTGCCGCTCATGCCGCGCCTTCCGGCAGCAGCCAGCCGACCATGGACTGCCGGGCGAGCACGGTGCGGGCGGCCTCCTCCACCTGGGCGCGGGTGACGGCGCGGATGCGCGCCGGCCAGTACTCGATGCCCTCCAGCGGCAGGCCGACCGCCAGGCCGGAGCCGAGGATGCGCGGCGCGGCGCCGAGGCTGTCCAGCGCCAGAAGCGTGCCGGCGGTGATCTGGCGGACCGAGCGCTCCACCTCGGCATCGGTGACGCCATCGTCGAGCAGGCGCTGGATCTCGGCGGTGACCGCCTGCTCCAGCCGGTCGGTCGTGGCGTCGCGCCGCGGCGTGACGGACAGCTCGACGCAGCCGGTGCCGAGGGCGTCGGTGTCATAGGCGCAGTGGGCGGAAACGGCGAGGCCGCTCTGCACCAGCGCCCTGTCGAGCCGCGAGCCCTGTCCGCCGCCGAGCAGGTGTGAAAGGACTTCCAGCGGGTGGGCGAGGCGGCTGGCCTCGGTGTCCGGAGGCAGGGAGGGAGCGATCCAGCCGCGCAGGAAGGCCGCCTCCTGCACCGTCGGCTCGCGCTGCACCAGCCGCTCCTGAAGCGGTGCGGGCGGCGCCGGCGCGCGGCCGCGATGGGCCTTGGGATAGGGGGCGGGGCGGCCCTGGATGCCGCCGTAGTCCTCCTCCGCGAGCTTCGCCACCGCCTCGCGCGAGACGGCGCCGGTCACCACCAGGGTGGCGTTCGCCGGCGTGTAGTAGCGGTGGTGGAACTCCAGCATGTCGTCGCGCGAAAGGGCGGCGACCTCGTCCGGCCAGCCGATCAGCGGCCGCCCGCGCCAGTGCTGGCGGCCCCAGAAATGCGCGTCCCAGGCCTCGCGGAAGCGCCCGCGCGGCGTGCTTTCGACGCGCTGGCGGCGCTCCTCCAGCACCACCTGGCGCTCGGCCTCGATCTCCTCGGCGGGAAAGCGGGCGGTGGCCATGCGGTCGGCCTCCATGCCCGCGACCAGCGGCAGGCGGCTGGCCTCGACGTTCTGGAAATAGGCGGTGACGTCGCGGCTGGTGAAGGCGTTGTCCTGCCCGCCCTCGCGCGCCACGCGGCGCGAGAAGGCGCCGGACGGGACATGCTCGCTGCCCTTGAACATCATGTGTTCGAGGAAGTGGGCAAGGCCGGACTTGCCCTGCGGGTCCTCTCCCGCGCCGACGCTGTAGAAGACGTAGTGCGCCACCACCGGCGCGCGCCGGTTCTCGGCATGCACCACGGTCAGCCCGTTGGGCAGCGTCCAGAGGCTGGCGCCGAACAGCGGCTTCTCCGCGCCGGCGGGCGGCGCGGCGGGGCTGGGTGGCGCGGCCTGCGCGGCGGGCAGCACGGCGAGCGCGGGAAGGGCGGCGGCGGCCGAGATGGCCGCGCGGCGGGACAAGGCGCACATGTCCCCATCAGATGGGCTTTCGCCCGCGCTGGCAACAGGGGCGCTCAGAACAGCCCCTGGAACAGGCCCTGCCGGCGCCGCTGGATGATGGGGGTCTCGCCTTCCTCGGCGCTGCGGCCGAGCGCGGCATTCTCGCGCAGGCGCTGCGATTCGCGTTGCGGGTCCACCACCGTGCCGGGCGGCGGGGCGTCGCGCCAGAACATTAGGCGATCCACCAGGCTGCGGCTGGCCTGCTCGACATGCAGGCTTTCCTCGTCCACGCGCGTGCGGATGTCGGTCGGCGCATCGCCGCCGGCGCGGGCCAGCAGCGCCTGCTCGCCGGCGGAGGGAGCGGTGGAGGCGCCGACGCCGAAGGCAGCGCCGGGGGCCAGGGTTGCCTCGCCGGCCTCGCGGCCGCGCAGCTCCTGCGGGCGCGGCGTGCCGGGGCGCGGCGGCGGCAGCTCGCCCAGCACCGGCGGCAGCGAGAGCGGCGCGCGGGTGACGACGCTGAACTCGTCCGGCGCGCTGCGGGTGAAGCCGAGCGTCCGCGCCGTGTCCGAGCCGCAGCCGGCGAGCAGCAGGCCGCAGCCGAGTGCCGCGAGGGCGGTGGTCGGGATGGGGCGGCGCGCCCGAATCCGGAAGGGAAGCTGCCTCATGGCGTTTCCTTAGCGGTGCGGCGGGAGACGAACAAGGCGTCGGCGATCAGCGCCGCGACACCCAGCACGATGGCCGCGTCGGCGAGGTTGAAGACGTACCAGTGCCAGTTGCCGGCCCAGGCGTCGGCGAAATCCACCACCGCGCCGAAGCGCAGCCGGTCGATGACGTTGCCGATGGCGCCGCCGACAATGCCGCCCAGCGCCACGGCGGTGAGGCGGTTCTCGGCGCGGGCGATCCAGCGCAGCAGGAACAGCGCCACCACCAGCGCCAGCACCGCCAGCAGCAGCCGGTGCCAGGGCGCGTCGCCCGCCAGCAGGCCGAAGGTGACGCCACGGTTCCACACCATGGTGAGGTCAAAGCCGACGCTCCCCAGGTTGAGCAGCTTCACCTGGCCGATCTCGGGCAGGCGGAGCACCTCCAGCACCCACCACTTGCTGAGCTGGTCCGCCGCCAGCACCGCGGCGGCGACCGGCAGGCCGAGCTTGAGGCTCATGCGCGGGCTTCGACCACGGCCTCGCAGCGCCGGCACAGCGCCGGGTGCGCCGCCGACTGGCCGACCTCCGGCAGCACGCGCCAGCAGCGGGCGCATTTCTCGCCCGGCGCATGGGCGAAGACGGCGGCCACGCCCGGCATCCCCTCCGGCGCCGCGGCGCCCCCAGGCGGGGGCTCGCCGGAGAGGGTGAGGCCGGAGGTGATGCAGAGCTCGGCCCAGGTCTCGGCCGGCAGCAGGCCGAGGGATTCCGGCGGCAGGTGCAGCACCGGTGCCGCCTGCAGCGAGGAGCCGATCTCGCCGGCGCCGCGCGCCTTCTCCAGCACGCCGGTCACGGCGCGCCGGATCTCGCGCACCCGGTCCCACTTGGCGGCCAGCGCCTCATCCCGCCACTCGGCCGGGAGTTCCGGGAAGCCCTGCAGATGGACGGAGCCCTCCTCCGAGGGGAAGCGGGCCTGCCAGGCCTCCTCGGCGGTGAAGGGCAGCACCGGGGCGAGCCAGGCGGTCAGGCAACGGTGCAGCGCGTCCAGCACGGTGCGGGCGGCGCGGCGGCGCGGGCTGTCCGCCGCGTCGCAGTAGAGGCTGTCCTTGCGGATGTCGAAGTAGAAGGCCGAGAGGTCGGTCGCGCAGAAGCCGTGGATCTCGGGATAGACGCCGTTCCAGTCGTAGTCGGCCACCGCCTTGCGCAGCCGCGCGTCCAGCTCGGAGAGCCTGTGCAGCACCCAGCGCTCCAGCTCCGGCAGCTCGGCATGGGGGAGCGTCTCGCTCTCCTCGAAGCCGGCGAGGCTGCCCAGCAGCCAGCGCAGCGTGTTGCGGATGCGGCGATAGAGTTCCGCCTGCTGGCCGAGGATGGTCTTGCCGATGCGCAGGTCGTCGGCGGTATCGGCGTTCATCACCCAGAGGCGCAGGATGTCGGCGCCGTACTGCTTGGTCACCTCCTGCGGGGCGGTGACGTTGCCGAGCGACTTCGACATCTTCCGGCCGGTCTCGTCCAGGACGAAGCCGTGGGTGAGGATGGCCTTGAAGGGCGCGTAGCCGTTGGTGCCGATGCTCTCCAGCAGGGAGGAGTGGAACCAGCCGCGATGCTGGTCCGAACCTTCCAGATAGAGGTCGGCGGGCACCGGCAGTCCGCGCGGGCGCAGCACGAAGGCATGGGTGGAGCCGGACTCGAACCAGACATCCACGATGTCCATCACCTGCTCGTAGTCGTCCGGGTTGCGGCCCTCTCCCAGGAAGCGGGCGGCGGCGCCGGGGCGGTACCAGGCATCCGCGCCTTCCTCGGCGAAGGCGGCGCAGATGCGGTCCAGCACGGCCTGCTCGCGCAGCACCTCGCCGGACTTCTTCTCGACGAAGACGGCGATCGGCACGCCCCAGGCGCGCTGGCGGCTGATGCACCAGTCCGGCCGCGCGGCGACCATGGAGCCGATGCGGTTGCGCCCCTGGTCCGGCACGAAATGGGTGTCGGCGATGGCCTGCAGCGCCTTGCCGCGGATGCGGTTGGCGTCGTCCATGGCGATGAACCACTGCGGCGTGGCGCGGAAGATGACCGGCTTCTTGGAGCGCCAGCTATGCGGGTAGCTGTGGGTGATGAAGCCCTTGCCGGCGAGGTGGCCCATCGCCTCCAGCGCCGCCCAGACCGGCTCATGCGCCTTGAAGACATGGATGCCCACGAAGCCCGGCGCCTGCACCGTGTAGGTGCCGTCGTCGGCCACGCATTCCGGCACGGCGATGCCGTGGGCGCGGGTGAGGTGGAAGTCATCCTCGCCATGCGCCGGGGCCATGTGGACGAGGCCGGTGCCCGCCTCGGTGGTGACGAAGTCCCCTTCCAGCAGCGGCACCTCGAAGGCATAGCCGACGCTGTTCCCCTGGGCGGCCTTGTCCCAGCCGCGCAGCGGATGGGCGGCGACGGCGCCTGCAAGCTCGGCGCCCTTGAAGACGCGCTTCACGGAGAAGGCGGCGAGCCCGACCTCCTTGGCGAAGGCGCCGAGCAGCGCCTCGGCGACGACGAAGCGCTGGCCCACGCGCGGCAGGGCGCCGTCATCGACGCCATCCACCACGACCAGCGCGTAATCGATCTCCGCGCCATAGGCCAGCGCCCGGTTGGCCGGGATGGTCCAGGGCGTGGTGGTCCAGATCACCGCCTCGGCGCCGACCAGGTCCTCGCTCGCGGCCTTGGTGAGGGGGAAGCCGGTGTAGAGGATGGCCGACTTGTGGTCATGGTACTCGACCTCGGCCTCGGCGAGCGCGGTCTTCTCCACCGGGCTCCACATCACCGGGCGCAGGCCGCGGTAGAGCGCGCCGTTCATCAGGAACTTGCCGATCTCGGCGGCGATGGCGGCCTCGGAGGGGAAGTCCATGGTGGCGTAGCGGCCGGCCCAGTCGCCGGCGACGCCCAGGCGCTTGAACTCCTCGCGCTGCACGTCCAGCCAGTGCGCGGCATAGGCGCGGCACTCGGCGCGGAACTCCAGCACCGGCACGGCGTCCTTGTCCCGCCCGCCCTGGTACTTGCCCTTGGGGTTGCGGTACTCCTCCTCGACCTTCCACTCGATCGGCAGGCCGTGGCAGTCCCAGCCGGGGACGTAGTCGGCATCCTTGCCGTCCATCTGGGCGGCGCGGTTGATGACGTCCTTCAGGATCTTGTTCAGCGCGTGGCCGATGTGCAGGGCGCCGTTCGCATAGGGCGGGCCGTCGTGCAGGACGAATTTCGGCCGCCCCGCCGACTGCGCGCGCAGCTTCTCCCAGAGGCCGATCCGCTCCCAGCGTTCCAGCCAGCCGGGCTCGCGCTTCGGCAGGTCGCCCTTCATCGGGAAGGAGGTCTGCGGCAGGAAGACGGTGGCGCGGTAGTCGCGGGTGCCGCTGTCGGAACGGGGAGTGTCGGAACGGGGGGTGTCGGAGCGGGGAGTGCCGGAGGGCTGGTCGTTCATGCGGTGAGGTCCATGCCGCCGCGAGGGGCGGGCTTCAGGCGGGGTTGGGGGTGGACGCGGTCAGGCTCCCGGTCCTTCACAAAGGACCGGGCTGCTAATTCGCGCCCCCGACTGCAGCGGCATGCCCAACATGCAGCGGTTTGTGAGGCGCCTGCGACGAGGGGTCAAGCGTGGCGCGACACAGCGCGGCTTTGGCGGTTTCCGCCCGTGGCGGGCCCCCGCCGGTTTCCGCGATCCGCCCTGACCGTCCGCAGCGGGGCGGCGGCGGAACCGCCCCGCCCCTGCTTCAGCGGAGCAGGCCGCGCATCGCCCTGCCGAGGCTGCCGCCGAGGTCTGGAAGGCCGAGCCCGGAGGGCCGCGCGGCGCCGGGCCGTTCCTGCTGCTCCATGATGTCGCGGCAGAGCGAGCGCACGGCCCGTTGCGGCGAGGCGGCGCAGCGGGCGGCTTCGGTTTCGGCGGCTGCCTTGTCGTGACGCAGCAGATGAAGCTCCAGCCGGTTCGGCAGCACGATGTCGGGGTTGCCGACGCTCCTGCCACCCTCGTCCAGGGTTGCCAGCGCGGCGGCCGGGCTGCCGGTCTGCTGCTCCAGCCTCGCCAGGGTGATGTAGCCTTCCAGCGGCAGGCCCGCCTCGCCCTTCACCCGCCGCAGCCCGTCCCGGGCCGCCTGGCTCTGCCCCAGTCCGATCTGGGCGACGGCAAGCTGATAGCGCGCGGCGGTGGAGTCGGGCGTTGCCGCCAATGCGGCCTGTGCCCAGCGCAGCGCCTCCTGCGGCTGGCCCTCCAGCAGCGCCTGTTGTGCCTGGGCGATGTTGTCCGCCGCCTCCCGCATCGCGCGGATGCGGGGGAGGTTGCGCAGCCGCTCGATCTCGCCAAGCTGGCCCGCACCCGCTGCGCGATCCGGGTAGGTGCGGTCCACATAGGCGAGCACGGCGGCCGACCGCTCGGCCGGGGGCGGGTGCCGGGTCTGGAGCTGCTGCTGGAAGTCCTTCGCGGCGCCGTTCGCCACGGCGACGAAGCCGTCCACCGCCTGGGACAGCATGCCGCGCAGATCACCCTTGACGAGGCGGTCGCCGAGCCCCGACTGCAAGGCGGCGCCGGCTTGCTCGGCCTGCGAGCGGGAGCGGGCGTACTCTCCCTGCAACCGGTCGAAGGCATCGCTGGCCGAACTCGGATCGAAGCCTGCCGCCGCCATCAGATCGACCCCGACAAGGTCGGCCTGCGCCTCCTGGCCACGGGCCCAGGCGGGATCGGCCACGGTGTCGAGCGCTTCCCGCAGCGTCATGGAGGAGGCCAGGCCGATCATCGTCGCCTTCCGCGCCTCCGCCTGGTCGCCTGGTCCGGAGAGCGCCTGCCGGCCGAGATTGGAGTTCGCCAGCATCGCGCCCGTCGCGATCACCTGGTCGCCCAGCTGGCGCAGGTCGCGCATCTGGCCGATCTCCTCCTCGCGCGTCGCGTTGTGGTAGCGCAGCAGATGGCCGAGTTCGTGCGCGACCACGAAGGCCATCTCATCCTCCGTCTCCACCTGCGTCAGGAGGCCGAGATTGACCCGGATGCGGCCATCCGCCTCGGCAACGGCGCCGTAGGCAGGGTCGGCGGTCAGCATCAGTCGCGGCTGGCGGGCAAGCCGGGCATGCGGCCAGGCGGCAAGCAGGCGCTGGCACAGCCGCTCCAGGTAGGCATCCACCGGGCGGTTGGCGACCGTCGCGTTGCGCGCGCCATAAAGCACCACGCTGCCGACGTCGCGGGCGTTGCCGAAGGTGCGCATCGGACCGCTGGTGGTTGCCGCCGTCAGGGGCGGGCTGGCGGCGTCGGCGATCACCTGCGGCTCATCGACATAGCGGCCCTTCAGGCTGGCCTGGAGCGCCGAGGAATCGACCGTGGCGCAGCCTGGCGCCAGCATGGCCAGCAGCGCCATGAGCGCGCGACGCCCGCGCCGTCGTGGAACAGCCAAGGGCGCGGTCAGCATGGCCGGCCGAATGCGCTGTTGCCGGTGGTCTGGCAGGGCGTGGTCGGCGCCCGCACACCCTGCGGCGTGGCGAGGCTGGTGCGGACCTCGGTTGCCGGGATGAAATAGAGTTTGCGGGTGCGCGGGTCCTCCACGACGAGAACCCTGTTCGCCTCCACCCTCCTGATGGGCAAGGGGAGGGGTGGCAGCATTTCGCGCGGGACGCGGTGGCCCACGGTTTCACCGGGGCCATCCAGCAGCACGACCTGCGGGCGGCGCCAGGCCACGACCTCGTCGGCCCGGGCGTCAGCCGGCGCCAGGAGGAAGGCGGTCAGCGCCAGCACGAGGCTCAGCAGGGGTGGCATCCAGCGAAACCTCGGCTTCCAGGGAAATGCGCGCGCAGATGACGTGCATGGCTTCCGGTGCGGCGTCATGGACGCTCTCCTTGTGTGCGTTGAGCCGTTGAAGGAGCTCCCGGACCCCCTTCTTCGCCTGGTCCTGCAACCGCACGAGCCTCGTGACGAGAGGGGCCAGGAGGTAGAGGAGGAGGTGGACGAGCGAGAACAGTCCAAGGGTCCAGGCGAAAAGCAGGAACAGGAGCGCCGCCGGCATGCCCTTTCCGCGGGCGAGCGGGCGAAGGATCGGCGCGCCGGGAAGGTCGGGCAGCCTGGCGGCCTCGGTGACCAGGAAGGCGATGAAGCCCGCCAGGAGCAGCAGCATGCTGTGCAGCTTGATGCCCCAGAGGAGGTTCAGCTCGGCCACCTCCGGCAGCACAGGCCAGGTCAGCAGGTTGTCGAGCGCCATGGCGTGCAGCATCACGCCAGGCACCATGGTGCCGAAGGGTGTCTCCAGGACGTCGCGGTCGCCGGTCAGGGCGGTACCGACCAGCACGACCTTGCCGCGCAGCGAATCCCGCACCCGCGGGTTCTGCTGCACGTCGTCGGCGCTCAGGGCCGCATGGTAGCTGCAAGGCTTCAGCGAGCCGGTCAGCAAGCCGAACAGAGTTTGCCAGGCCTCCAGGCTCAGCCAGGCGGCAAGGCCTGTCGCCAGAGGCCGGGGCTCCGGCGGGCAGGCCGGCGCGGCATCCGGGAAGGCAGGCTCGGGGCGATCGGCCACCCCCCAGGTCACCAGCAGCCCGCGGACGGCATCGGCCGGCATCAGGGGGCCGCCGGGCGGCAGCATGGCGGCCGCCCCGCCATCGTGTGCCGCAATCTGGCGGTCCGGCGCACCCGCGCGCCTCCCGCTGGTGATCTGGCCGAAGATGGCGAAGGCTGCCGTCGGCATGGCGCAGCCGCCCGCCGCCTCGGCCCGGATCCTGGCGGGATACAGGGACGGGGTGTCCCCCCGTGTCCACTGGATGGCGCCGACCGCGTCGGCCGCGGCTGCCAGTTCCGGCAGGATGGTGCCGGCTGCAGCCTTGCCGCAGCCTGGCGCGGCGGCGCCGTCTGAGGCGTGGCCCGTCGCCGCCTTGGGCAGGCCGATGCGGCTGGCCAGGACAACTTTCGTGCCGCCTGCGCGGAGCTTGCGGATGGCCTGCGCGATCTCTCCCACCGCCTCCTCCGAGGGCGCCGCCTCGGCGGAGAAGGCGTGCGGCTTCTCGAAGAGCAGGTCCAGAAAGACGGCTGCCGGCTCCGCCTTGGCCAGTTCGGCCAGGAATGGCGGATAGGCGTCCCAGCCGACCGGCCATTTCGGGCTGCCTGACGACTCGACGAAATAGTCGTCGATCAGCACCGGAACAATGCAGTCCCGTGCCGGGCGCCCCTCGCATCCGGCGATTTCGAAGCGGGACGAGGAGGTGGGATAGAAAAAGCTGAGCAGGTCGCTGGCGAGGCTGTAGGCAGCCTGATCCAGCGCATTCGCGATGCGCAGCGGAAACAGCAGGACGCAAACCAGAAGCAGGAGCAGCACAAGGGCCGCACAGGTGCGGATGATGGGTTGCAAACACGCCTCGCCGGTTTCCGTTCTGCAATGTCGGACAACCGTATCTCTTTCGCAACAAACTGACGGTTGTGCCGTCGGCATGTCCGGCGCTGGGCTCCAGTCCTGCCATACGGGCCGGGTGCTTCACCGTCGGAGGCGGACAAGGCCGCTGGGTCTCCTCCGATCGGACACGGGGAATGCCGCGCCACGGCTCCGGTCTGTTGGCCGCGAGGTCCGCGAGCAGGCCGAGGCGATGCGGCGCGACGCGGTTCGCCGTTCTGCGGCGCGTGGCGATCATGGTTCAACGAGGAACGCTGGCCACCCCGATCAGGGGCGGCATGGCGGCGCGGGTGCTCGCGCGGAGCGGAGGGCCAGCGCGCCTGCGGGTGGAACAGGCGGCGAGCGGCCTCGCGCATTGCCGCCGGGCGCCGGCTTCGGCATGAAGGCGGCCATGCAGCTTCTTTCCCCGGACGAGGCCATGAGCCTGCTGCGCGCGCATCCGCGCCTGCGGGCCGCCACCGCCCTTGACCGCCCCGGCTTCAGCCTGCCGGGCTTTCCCGGTCCTGTCGCCCGTTGCGTGCTGGGCAGCGCGCCGCCGCCGGAGCTGACGGCGCTTGGCCTGCGCGTTGAGGGAACGATGGAGGGCAACGCGCTGCTCTTCGACCCCGCGACCCCTTTCGCCGCCGGGCTGCGGCTTCGCTTCATCGGGCGGGGGGCGCGGAACAACCTGCTGGTGCTCGGCCCCGCCCCGCGGGTGCGGGCGGACCTCGCCGTCAGCGGCGCCGACAACTGCCTGGTGCTCGGCGACACGGAAGGCAAGGTCGCCCTGCGGCTGACGGTCAGGGGCGACAACTGCCTCTTTCTCGCCGGTGCCGGGATGAGCGCGAACGAGGCCAACATCCTGCTGCAGGGGGAGGGGCGCAGCATCGTCATCGGCGACGACTGCATGGCTTCCTCGGGGGTGGCGATCCGCAACTCGGATTCGCACGCCATCATCGACCTGGAGGCGGCGGAGCAGGTCAACCCGCCGCGGGACGTCGAGATCGGCGAGCATGTCTGGCTGGCCAATGGCGCGGTGGTGCTGAAGGGCGTGCGGATCGGCGCCGGCTGCATCGTCGCCGCCCGCGCCCTGGTCTCGCGCGACCTGCCGCCCTGCTGCCTGGGCGCCGGGATGCCGGCGCGGGTGATCCGCCGCGGCGTCACCTGGTCCCGCCGGCTTACCCCTTCCCGGGCCGAGATCGCGGCGCTGGTGAAGCGCTTCGAGGCACGGAGCGGCTCAGCCGCGGCCGAGCAGCTCCCGCGCGGCGGCGGCGTCGGCGGCGATCTGGGCCTTTAGCGCCTCCAGCCCGGCGAATTTCCGCTCCTCCCGCAGGAAGTGCAGCAGCGCCACGCCGATCTCCTGGCCGTAGAGGTCCTCGCCGAAGTCGAAGAGATGCGCCTCGACGCGGCTCTCGGTGCCGGCCACGGTCGGGCGCAGGCCGATATTGGCGACCCCCGGCACGCTGCGCCCGTCCGGCAGCCCGGCGCGGATGGCATAGACGCCGCGTGCCGGCTCCAGGTGCCGACCGAGCGGAATGTTGGCGGTGGGGAAGCCGATGGTGCGGCCGCGCTTGTCGCCATGGCTGACCTCGCCACGGATCGCCCAGGGGCGGCCGAGGGCGCGGGCGGCGCGCTCGGGGTAGCCGTCCTGCAGCAGGCGGCGGATGCGGGTGGAGGAGATCGGCCCGGCCTCGTCGGCCACCGGCGGCACCACGCTCAGCCCGATGCCCAGCCGCTCGGCGTGCCCGGCGAGAAAGCCGACGTCGCCGCCGCGCCGGTGGCCGAAGGCGAAATCGGTGCCGCAGGCCAGGTGCTTCGCCCTGAGCGCGCCGTGCAGCACCTTGGTGACGAAATCTTCCGCCGGCATGGCCGCGAAGGCGGCGTCGAAGGGCAGGGCGACCACATGCTGCGCCCCGGCGGCGCGCAGCGCCTGCGCCTTGGCCGGCGCGAGGGTCAGCCGGAAAGGCGGGTCGTCGGGCCGGAAATGCTCCCGCGGGTGCGGCTCGAAGGTCAGCGCCACCCGCGTCAGCTCGGGGCGGGCGGCATGGGCGGCGCGCAACACGGCGTGGTGGCCGAGATGCACGCCGTCGAAGTTGCCCAGCGCGACGGTGGCGCCCTGCGCCTCGGGTGGGATCGTGATCATCGCCGCGCTCCCCTGCTCAGCGCTCCGACCGCTCCGCCCACTTCTCGACGGCGACGGGCGCGAAGCTCTCCAGCGCGTCCAGCGCCTCCTCCGGCGCGGCGGCCAGCGTCACCATGGCGCGGTGCTTGGCGTGCAGGAAGCCCTCGCTCACCATGTGGTCGAGAACCGCGCCGAGGCGTTCCCAGTACCGCGCGGTGTTGAGGAAGACGAGGCCCTTGTCGTGGATGCCGAGCTGCGTCCAGGTGAAGGCCTCCACCGCCTCCTCCAGCGTGCCGATGCCGCCGGGCAGCACAACAAAGCCGTCCGCCAGGTCGGCCATCATCGCCTTGCGCTCGTGCATCGTGGCGACCACACGCAGCTCGGTGATGGCGCCATGCCCGAGTTCGCGCTGCATCAGCGTCTCGGGGATGATCCCGATCACCTCGGCCCCCGCGCGCATCGCCGCATCGGCCACGATGCCCATCAGCCCCACATGTCCGCCGCCGTAGATGAGGCCCAGGCCGCGGGCGGCAATGGCGCCGCCCAGCGCGCGCGCGGCGGCGGCATAAGCGGGGTTGAGGCCGGGATTGGAGCCGCAGAACACACAGACACGCTTCATGCAGATCAGTTCCTGGTGGTTTCGCGGCGCCCGGGAAGCCGGCGCCGCGCGGGCCTGGCCCCGGGCGGGCGGGCCTGCGGCCGGAAGCGGGCGCTGGCCGGCAGGTGCGCGCCGCTTCCCCCGCTTGCTCCGCTCTCGCGGCGCGAGGAGCCGCCCTGCAGGGCTTAACGCTCCCCGGCCGGATGGACAAGCTGAACCGGTGGCGCGACAACCCCGGCCTTCATTGCAAGAAAGGGAGGTCCCATGCCCGTCACGGAAATCGGCACCAGCGAACGCCTGCTGGAGGAGCTGCGCGGCTGGGTGGAGCACGAGACGCCCACCACCGACGCCGCCGCCATCGACGGGCTGATGGACAAGGCCGAGGCCGAGCTGCGCGCGGTGGGCGGCGCCATCGAGCGCGTTCCGGGCGTGGAGGGCTTCGGCGGCCATCTGGTGGCGCGCACCCCGGGCGAGGGGCGGCCGGTGCTGGTGGCCGGGCATCTCGACACGGTGTGGGGCCACGGCACCCTGGCCGGCCCGGTGCCCTTCCGCGTCGAGGGCGAGAAGGCGCATGGCCCCGGCATCTACGACATGAAGGCGGGCAGCTTCTTCGCCTTCCATTCGGTGCGCGAGATCCTGCGCCAGAAGGTGAAGACCCGCAGCCCCGTCACCCTGCTGCTGACCTCGGACGAGGAGGTGGGCAGCCCAACCAGCCGCGCCTTGATCGAGCGCGAGGCGCGGCGCGCCTGTGCCGTGCTGATCCCCGAGCCGGCCGGCAATCCCGGCCGCGCCTGCGTCACCGCGCGCAAGGGCGTCGGCCGCTTCGTGGTGAAGGTGCAGGGCACGAGCGCCCATGCCGGCGGCAACTGGGAGGAGGGGGCCAGCGCCATCGTCACCCTGGCGCGGCTGATCACCCAGATCCATGCCCTGGTGGACCTGCCCGGCGGCACCACCACCAACTGCGCCCCCGTCTGGGGTGGCACCCGGCCCAACGTGATCCCCAACGAGGCGGGCTGCGAGGTGGACTTCCGCGTCGCCACCGCCGCCGACGGCGCGCGCATCGAGGCGGCGGTGCGGGGCATGGCCGGGCCGCAGCCGGAGGGCACCCATGTCACCGTCACCGGCGGCATGAACCGCCCGCCGATGGAGGAAAGCCCCGCCAGCCTGGCGCTCCATGCCCGCGCGCAGGAGATCGCCGCCCGCATCGGCTACGACCTGCCGAGGCAGCACCGCGGCGGCGGCTCGGACGGCAACTTCACCGCCGCGCTCGGCGTGCCGACGCTGGACGGGCTCGGCTGCTCCGGCGCGGGCGCGCATGCGGAGTTCGAGCACGTTCTGTGGCGCGAGCTGGCGCCGCGCTGCGCGACCCTCTGCGAGCTGCTGGAGACGCTGGGGGACTGAGAAAAGCCGGGGAAAGGAATTCCTCCGGATCCCCATCCTTCTTCTTCGAGTCTCCCGCGCGGGTGGGAGGCGCCGCGCGAGACCGACAAGAAAAAGAAGGGGCTTCGGGGGACTTCATTCCCCCGACCTGCTGCATTGCGCCGCACTCGCCACGATGACCTAATCCGCCGACGAAACCCCGCTTCAGGAGCCCCCCATGGCCGAGGCCGACCACCTGACCCCGCTCCTGGAGCCAATGGTGCTGCTTGCCGCCGCCGTGGTCGCGGTGCCGCTGGCCAAGCGGCTCGGGCTGGGTTCGGTGCTGGGATACATCGCCGCGGGCGCGGCGATCGGGCCTTCGGTGCTCGGGCTGTTCGCCGCGCCCGGGCGGGTGGCGGGGGTGGCGGAGCTGGGGGTCGTGCTGCTGCTCTTCGTTATCGGATTGGAGCTGAACCTTGGCCGCCTCTGGGCCTTGCGGAAGGACATCCTGGGCCTTGGCACCGCGCAGGTTCTGGGCTGCGGCGGCCTGGCGGCGGCCGGGCTGATGCTGGCGGCGGGCTGGGCGGCGCCGGCGGCCAGCGTCGCCGGGCTGGGCCTGGCGCTCTCCTCCACGGCACTGGTCATGCCGCTGCTGGAGGAGCGCGGCGAGCTGCAATCACCGCAGGGGCAAGTGGCCTTCGCCGTGCTGTTGCTGCAGGATCTCGCCATTGTGCCGCTGCTGGCGCTGGTCGCCTTCCTCTCGCCACAGGAAGCGCCGCGCGAGGGCTCCATCTGGGGCGCCGTGGCACTGGCCGTGGCGGCGGTCGCCGTGGTGGTGCTGGTCGGCCGCTTCCTGCTCAATCCGTTCTTCAGCCTGCTCGGGCGCGCCGGCACGCGGGAGATCATGACCGCCGCCGTGCTGCTGGTGGTGCTGGGGGCGGCGTCGCTGATGGCGATGGCGGGGCTTTCCATGGCCATGGGCGCCTTCTTGGCCGGGGTGCTGCTGGCGGAATCCAACTACCGCCACGAGCTGGAGGCCGATATCGAGCCGTTCCGCGGGCTGCTGCTCGGGCTGTTCTTCCTGTCCGTCGGCATGAGCGTGGATCTTGGCGTGGTGGCGGCGCAGTGGCCGGTGCTGCTGGCCGGGGTGGCGGGGCTGGTGGCGGTGAAGGTGCTGGCGACGCACTGGCTGGCGCGCGCCTTCGGCCACTCGCCCGGTACGGCGCTGCGCACCGCGCTGCTGCTGGCCCAGGCCGGGGAGTTCGGCTTCGTGCTCTACTCGGCCGCCGCCGCCGCGGGCGTGATGCGGCCGGAGCAGGCGAGCCTGCTGGTGGCGCTGGTGACGCTCTCCATGGCGGCGACGCCGCCGCTGGTGCGCTTCGGCCCCGCCTTCCTGCGGAGCTGCGGCCAGAAGGTGCCGGAGGAGGATTTCTCCGACGCCCGGGGCAACGTGCTGCTGGTCGGCTTCGGCCGCTTCGGGCAGCTGGTGGCGCAGGTGCTGCTGCGCCACGGCGTCAGCCTGACGCTGCTCGACTCCGACGTGAACCGCATCGAGGAGGCGGGCCGCTTCGGCGCCCGGGTGCATTACGGCGACGGCACGCGGCTGGACGTGCTGCGCGCCGCAGGCGCGGGGCGGGTGCGGATGATCCTGGTCTGCACCGACCGGCCGGAAACCACCAACCGCATCGTCGGCGTGGTGCAGGAGGCGTTTCCGGATACGCCCTGCTTCGCCCGCGCCTGGGACCGGCGGCATGCGCTGGAGCTGCTGGCGCGCGGCATCGACGGGCAGGTGCGGGAGACGCTGGAATCCGCGCTCGCCCTGGGGCGAGAGGCCCTCGTGGGCCTCGGCGTTTCGCGCGACATGGCGGAGGCGGTGGAGCAGGACGTGCGCGACCGCGACCGGGAGCGGCTGAAGGCGCAGCAGCTTGGCGGCTTCTTCGTGGCCACGGATCACTACAAGGTGCGGCCGGAGCCGCTGACGCCGCCGCGGCGCGAGAAGCAGCCGGGCTGAGGAGACCGCGGGGCGACGGAGGCTTCAGCCCCGACCGCCGCCCTGCCGGGAGCGGCGGCGGGGGGCTCAGTCGTCCCAGGCGCTCATGGCCGTGGCCGCCGGGTAGTCCACCTGATGGATCGCGACATGGCCGAAGCCCGCGCGCATCACCTGGGTCCAGGCGTCGGCGCCGTACTCGGTCCGCACCAGGAAATCGTCCGGATGCGCCGCGGAATTGCCGTGCCAGCTTTTCGGCAGCCCCTCTCGTCCCCGCGTCATCCGCCCGACGATGACGGGCACGGTGAAGCAGAGCCGCCCGCCCGGGGCGAGCACCCGCCGGCACTCCTCAAGCCCCCGGATGGGATGCGGGACGTGCTCCAGGGTGTCGGAGTGGATGAGGAGGTCGAAGCTGGCATCCGGATAGGGCAGGGCTTCCATGTCCACCTCCGGGAAGTCGCCCCGCACATAGCCGGGCAGGGCGGCCAGGGCGGCGGAAATCGCCTCGGCGCCGTTGATGTCCAGGATCCGGAGGCTGGCGAGGCGCGGATCGCCGCCCAGCTCGCGCATCGTGCGGCTGGTGCGGAGGGCGTCCCGGATGGCCGCCCCGAGTGCCACGATCCGCAGGTTCGCGCCGCAGCCCTGGCAGGCGCAGCCCTGCTGCCGGTTGACGTAGGCAGTTTCCTCCGCGCTCAGGCCCCAGGCGGCGACGAGTTCCGGCCAGAGCACCTCCTTGAAGGAGAACGCCGCTCCGCCGCAGATGGAGCAAATCATCCTGGAGACCTCCGTCCCTGAATCACGCGGTCATGCTCCCGGGCGCGCCTGCAACGGGCTCGATCGGAGAGGGCGGACCTCGTACACGCCGGCGCCGGCATCCGGCAAGCTGTCCCCGTCGCTCCGGATGGCGGGAAGGGGAGGCGCGCCGCGCACGGCTTCCCGCACGCCCGCACCGCCCGGCACGGCCCTACTTCCCCCCGGCGAGAAGCTTGCGGAAGTCGCTGTCGAGGCTGGCGAGCGCACCGTCGATGCGCTGGCGGTGCGCCTTGATCCAGCTCTCCTGCGCCGCGAGGTCGTCCTTCCCCTCGCCGACCATGCGCGCCATCTCGGCCGGCTGGGGGCCGCCGCTGGTGGCGCGGTTGCGCACGATGGCGACGGGGTCGAGGGTGGCGCGGAACTCGGCCTCGCTCATCGGCAGGGTGGCGTTCTCCACCTGCATCTCGTGCCGCACGGTCTCGGCGTAGATGCGCTGCGCCTCGGCATAGGGGAAGTCGCTCGGGCGGATGTCGTTGGCCTTGGCGTGGCTCACCACCTCGGAGGCGAAGTGGTGGCCGACGCGGAAGGGGAGGCGGTATTCGCGCATCAGCTTGTCGGCCACCTCCTGCGAGGCGGTCCAGTCGCTGTTCAGCTCCTCCAGCGCGCGCTCGGGGCTGATCACCAGGGCGTTCAGCACGCGGTCAAGGGCGGCCAGCATGCGGGTGGCGCCGGCCACCATGGCGGTGTTGTCGCGCACGCTCTTGGCGTCGCTCATGCCGGGCGGGATGTTGTGCGCCTGGATGACGCGGCCGACGCCCGCCGTGATGACGCGCGAGGCCTCGGCGCGGGTGTCGTTCAGCAGGCCGGGGTTGCGCTTCTGCGGCATGGCGCTGGAGACGTAGGTGTTGCCGCCGCCCTCCTGCAGCAGGATCCAGGGGCGGGGCTGGGCGTACTGCGTCATGACGTCCTCGACAAAGGCGCCGACATGCAGGGCCATGCCGTTGACCACCGCGCCGATCTCGACCGGCATCTCGGTGGCGAGGATCTGCGCCGCGTCATAGGCGTTGTCCACGGTGCCGGGGAAGCCGAGATACTTCGCCATGCGGTCGCGGTTCAGCGGCCAGCTGGTGCCGTTGAGCACGGTGGTGCCCATGGGCGAGAGGTCGAGCCGCGCATAGGCCTGGCGCAGCCGCTCGGCGTCGCGCTTCAGGCCGGCGACGTGGCCGAGCAGGTAGTGGCCGTAGCTGTTTGGCTGGGCGGCGACGCCGTTGGTGTAGTTCGGCACCACCGTGCCGGCATGCGCCTCGGCCAGGCGCAGCATGGTGGCGGTGGCCTTGTGGAGCTGGGCGGCGAGTTGCAGCAGCGCGTCGCGCAGCATGGCGGCGCGCACGGTGGCGAGCATGTCCTGGCTGGAGCGGCCGGCATGCAGCAGGGTGGCCTCGACGCCGGCGGCCTCGATCAGCAGCGGCTCGAAGGTGATGACTAAAGTGGGGCGCTTGCCGTTGGGCTGGCCGCCCGCCTCCAGCACCTTCTCCAGCCCGGCGGCGATGCGCGGGGCGAAGGCGGGGTCGAGCAGGCCCTCCTCGGTGTTGATCACCGCGCTGGCCTTGTTGATCTCGCCCAGCCAGAAGAACTCGTCCCGCTTCGGCGTGGTCTGGGCCGAGGCGGGAGGAGCCAGGGAAGGAAAGGCAAGTCCGCACATCAGCAGGGCTCCAAAGCAGGTTCCAAGTCTCGACATTGTTCCCTCCCTTCGCCGCCGGCGGCTGGCATGCGCCCCAATGGCCGGCCGGGCGCGGATTGCATCCGTTCCGCAAGAAAGGAGCGAATTCTGCGGCTTGTCGAGAGCGGGCCCGTTCGGCCATGCCGGGTGCGGAGGCGGGCTTCAGAACTCCAGGCAGATCTTGCCGAAGTGCCGGCCGGACTCCTCGTGCCGGAAGGCGTCGGCGATCTGCGCCAGCGGGAAGCTGCGGTCGATCACCGGGCGCAGGCCGGTGGCGTCGAGCGCCCGCACGAAGTCCTGCTGGTGGCGGCGGTTGCCGACGATCAGGCCCTGCAGCCGCGCCTGCCTGGCCATCAGCGCGGCGGTCGGCACCTCGCCCTTGCGGCCGGTCAGCACGCCGATCAGCGAAATGTGGCCGCCCACCCGCACGGCGGTGATGGACTGCTCCAGCGTGCCGGGGCCGCCGACCTCGACGACGTGGTCCACGCCGCGCCCGCCGGTCCAGTCGCGCGCGCGGCTGCCCCAGTCCGGCTGCTGGCGGTAGTTGAGGGTGTGGTCGACACCGAGCTCGCGCAGGCGCTCCAGCTTGGCGTCGGAGGAGGAGGTGGCGATCACCGTCGCGCCCATGGCCTTGGCGATCTGCAGGGCGAAGACCGAGACGCCGCCGGTGCCGAGCACCAGGACGACGTCGCCCGCCCTGAGCCCCCCATCCACTACCAGCGCTCGCCAGGCGGTCAGGCCGGCGGTGGTGAGGGTGGCCGCCTCGGCATGGCTGTAGCCGAGCGGGGCGCGGGTGAACCAGGTGGCCGGGCGGATGACGGCCTCGCGGGCATAGCCGTCCACGCCGTCACCGGGGACGGTGGCGAAGTCGCCGACGGTGGGCGGGCCGTCCTGCCAGCCGGGGAAGAAGCAGGAGACCACATGGTCGCCGGGGGCGAACGCGTCCACACCCTCGCCAACGGCCTCGACCAGGCCGGCGCCGTCGGCCATGGGGATGCGGTTGTCCGCGGTCTTCATGCGGCCACTGACCACGCCGAAGTCGTGGTAGTTGAGCGAGCTGGCATGCAGCCGGACTCGGATCTCGCCCGGCCCCGGCGCCTCGGGATCCGGCATCTCCACCAGTTCCAGGCGCTCCAGCCCGCCGGGCGCGCGTACCACGATGCCTTTCATCCACCGGCTCCTTCCGTTCGGTGTGACCAGCAGGGGGAACGGGTGCGCGCGGCCGCCGTTGCAGGGCGGAAGGCCGTCAGGCCTCCACGAGCGGGACGAAGCCGCCAAAGATCATGCGCTTGCCGTCGAAGGGCATCTCGCCCAGCGCCTTCATGCGCGGGTCGCTCATCACGCGCGCATGCAGGGCGTCGCGCGTGGCCTTGTCCGGGTATTCCACCCAGCTGAAGACGACGACTTCCCCCTCCTCCGCTTTCACCGCGCCGCGAAAGTCCGTGAGCTTGCCATCCGGCACGTCGTCGCCCCAGCACTCCACCACGCGGGTGGCGCCGAACTCGCGGAACAGCGCCGCCGCGGCGGTGGCATGCTGGCGGAACGCTTCCTTGTTGGCGGCGGGCACGGCCAGGACGAAGCCTTCGACATAGGACATGGTCGTCTCTCCCTGTTGGCCGGACACGGCACGGACGTGCATCCGGCGTCTTTACGTTGATATCAACACAAAGCCGCCAAGTCAAAGCGGACGAAATCCAGGAGAGTGCGAGGGGGCGGCGCCCCCTCGTCGACGGCCTTCCGGTGTCAGGCCCCCATCAGCCGGTGGAAGAGCGGCACCGCGGCGGCGAGACGGGCGATGCTGGCCCGCTCGCGCGGGCTGTGGGCGGTGTCCATCACCTCCGGCCCGAGGATGATGCAGGGGGCGATCTCCTGCAGCTCGCTGGCATCGGTGCCGAAGGGGCGGGTTTCGGCCTCGTGGCCGGTGACGGCCTCGGCGGCGCGGACCAGGGGGTGGTCGGCCGGGGTTTCCGGCGGGCGGCCCTGGCGAATGATGGTGAGCCGCACCCCGGCGCGCTCGGCGGCGGCCTCGACGGCCTGCACCACGGGCGTCGGGTCGATGCTGCGGCTGTAGCGGAACTTGATGCGCGCCGTCGCCTTGGGAACGGTGACGTTCACCGCCGCGCCGTGATTGTCGAGGACCGGGTTGAAGTCGCTGAAGGGCGGGGCGTAGGCGGCGTCGTGCAGGCTGGTGTCGGTGCGCAGGCGCTCGGCGAGGGCCTTCATCTCGACCAGAAAGGGGATCAGCGCCCAGTTGGCGTTGCGCCCTGTGCCGAGCGAGGAATGCGCCTGGATGCCCTCCGCCACGGCGACGAAGTCGATGTTGCTGCGGTGGCCGCGCACGGGGACGAGGCTGGTCGGCTCGGCGACGATCACGCCGCGCGGCGCGGCGCGGCGGGCGAGGGCGGAGCGGTCGGCGATGGCGCGGGCGCCCTGCTTGGTGGTCTCCTCGTCGGTGGTGATGAGGAGGGTGGCGGGGAGATGCGCTGGAAGGGTGCGGGCAGCGACGATGCAGGCGGCCAGCGGCCCCTTCATGTCGGCCGCGCCGAGGCCGTGCAGGATGCCCCCGGCGTCGATGCGGCCGGAGAAGGGGTCGTCCTGCCAGCCGGTGTCGGGCACGGTGTCCATGTGGCCGGAGAGGGCCACGCCGCCACCCTGTTCTCCCTTGGTGGGGCCGCGATGGGCGACGAGCACCTGCTTCGCCACGCCGGCGGGGTCGGTGTAGGCGATGCGCTCCAGCTCGAAGCCGTCCAGCTCGGCGGCGATGCGGTCGGCAACGGCCTGGTTGGAGACGAAGGAGCGGCTGTCCAGCCGCACGAGGTCGGCGGCGAGCCGCGCCACGGCGTCGATGTGTTCCATGCTGCCTGCCTATCCCTTGTCGGGCGGGCGCTGGCAAGCCACGCTGCGACCCCATGCAAGACCCTGCCTATCTCGACCCCCGCAGCGGCCGCACCTGGCCGCTTTCCGAGCCCCGCTGGTGCGGACCGGAGGGCCAGCCGCTGCTGCTGACCGACCTGCCCGGCCTCAAGCGCGACGAGATCGACGCTGGCGAGCGCAGCCTCTGGCGCTACGCCGCCGCGCTGCCCTTCCGGCCCGAGTCGCGGATCAGCCTGGGCGAGGGCTGCACGCCGCTGGTGGCCGCGGAATGGAACGGCGCGCCGGTGCGCTTCAAATGCGAGTGGTTCATGCCGAGCGGCAGCTTCAAGGACCGCGGCGCCTCGGTGATGCTCTCGCTGCTGCGGGCGCAGGGCATCGGGCATGTGCTGGAGGACTCCTCCGGCAATGGCGGCGCGGCCATCGCCACCTATGCGGCGGCGGGTGGCATGCGAGCCAAGATCCTGGTGCCGGAATCGACCAGCCCGGCCAAGACGGTGCAGTCCCGCGCCGTGGGGGCGGAGATCGAGCTGGTGCCCGGCAGCCGGCAGGACTGCGCCGACGCCGCGCTGGCCCAGGGGAACGACCCTGCTGAGGATATTTTCTACGCCAGCCACAACTGGCACCCCTTCTTCCTGCACGGCACCAAGACGCTGGCCTACGAGCTGTGGGAGGACCTCGGCTTCCAGGCGCCGGACAACGTCATCGTGCCCTGCGGGGCGGGGTCGAACGTGCTGGGCTGCGGCATCGGCTTCTCCGAGCTGCTGCGCGCGGGGGAGATCGTCCGCCTGCCGCGCATCTTCGCCGCCCAGCCGGCGCATTGCGGGCCGATCGCGCGGGAGTTCCTCGGCGAGGCGGCCGTCGCGCCGCGCCCGACCATCGCGGAGGGCACCGCCATCGCCCAGCCGATCCGCACGCCGGAGGTGCTCTCGATCCTGCACGGCAGCCAAGGCGGCGCCGTGCTGCTGGAGGAGGCGGAGATCGCCGCGGCGACCGGCGCCCTGGCGCGGCAGGGCCTCTATGTCGAGCCGACCTGCGCCCAGGCGGCCGCCGCCTTCGCGCGCCTTCTGGCCAATGGCACCATCAGCCGGGACGAGACCACCGTGGTCGTGCTGACGGGCAGCGGCCTCAAGGCCACCCAGCGCCATGCGGAGCTGCTGGGACTGGCGCTGTGAGCGTCGCCGCCAGGAGCGGCAGCGGGGCGTCCGGTCCGCGCATCGCCCTGCTCGGCTTCTCCATCGAGTGCAACCGCTTCGCCCCGGTGGCACGGCGGGAGGACTTCCGCTGCTGGCTGGAGGGCGAGGCCATCCTCGCCGATGCGCGCAGCCCCGCACCGAGCGCGCTGGGCGAGATGCCGGGCTTCGTCGCCGCCATGGACCGTGACAGTCCCTGGCAGCCGCGCCCCATCCTGCTCGCCATGGCCGAGCCGAACGGCCCGGTGGAGCAACCCGCCTTCGACACGATGATGGCGGCCTGGCGCGCCGGGCTGGAGGCGCTGCGCGGGCAGGTCGAGGGCGCCTATTGCGTGATGCACGGCGCCGGGCTGACCACCGCGCTGGACGACCCCGAAGGCGCGTTGCAGAGCCTCGTCAAGGACGTGCTGGGGCCGGACGTGCCGCTGGTCTGTTCCTACGACCTGCACGCCAACGTCTCCGAGGCGATGGTGGCGCAGTGCGACGCCTTCGTCGGCTACCGCACCAACCCGCATGTGGACATGCGCGAGCGCGGCGCGGAATCGGCGGCCCTGCTGCGCCGGCTGATGCGGGGCGAGCGCTTCCACCGCGCCTTCCGCCGCCTGCCGATCGTGGCGCCCAGCGTCAGCCTGCTGACCGCCAAGGGCCCCTATGCCGAGGTGATCGAGTTCGGGCAGGAGCGGCAGAAGGTGCTGGGGCCGGACAAGGTGGCGAACGTCTCGGTCATGGGCGGCTTCGCCTATGGCGACACGCCCTTCAATGGCTTCGCCATCATCGTCACCGGCCCGGACCGCGACGCCTGCGAGGCGCTGGCCGACGCGCTGGCCAAGGAGGCCTGGAGCAAGCGCGACCGCTTCGTGGCGAAGCTGACGCCGCTCAGCGAGGCGGTGCAGCGGGCGCTGACCACCGAGGTGCCGCTGGCCTTCGCCGACGTCGCCGACAATCCCGGTGGCGGCGGCGGTGGCAACACGATGTACATCCTGGAGGCCTTCCACAAGGCAGGGGTGAGGGATGCCATCCTTGGCCTGATCCACGATCCCGCGCTGGCCGCGGAGGCGCACCAGCTCGGCAAGGGTGCGCGCCTCGCCGCCCGCTTCAACCGCGCGGCGGAGGACAGCTTCGCGCATCCCTTCACGGCGGAGGCGGAGGTGCTGGCGCTCTCGGACGGCAAGGTGACGGGGCGGCGCGGCATCTTCGCCCGCACGGCGATGGATCTTGGTCCCACCGCCGCGTTGCGGCTGGGCGGCATCGTGGTGGTGGTGATCAGCCGGCGGACGCAATGCGCCGATCCCGCCTTCCTGGAGCATCTTGGCCTCGACATCGGCGCGGCGCGCTGCGTGGTGGTGAAGTCGCGCGGACATTTCCGCGCCGGCTTCGACGAGTTCTTCACGCCGGGGCGCATCGTCGAGGTGGACACGCCGGGGTTGACCTCGCCGATGCTGGACCGCTTCACGTGGACGAAGCTGCCGCGCCCGGTGCTGCCGCTCGACCCGGAGACGCGGTGGCGCCCGGGGCAGGGAGTGTCAGGGCAGCCCTGACATCGCCGGGCCGCCAAAGCCCTGCTGCGGAGCCCGGCCGCCCGGTCGTCTCGTCATGGCCGATCATGTCCATCACACCAGCCCTGTCCGCGATTACGTCCGGAGAAGGCGCCGTACCGGACATCCGGCCGAAGCGGAGCTTCCGGAGCCGTGCGGAATGTCCCGACGCGAGAGAAGCCGCGCCGGCTCCGGGCCACGATCCGCTGCGATGTCGGGCAGATCGCGCCNAATGTCCCGACGCGAGAGAAGCCGCGCCGGCTCCGGGCCACGATCCGCTGCGATGTCGGGCAGATCGCGCCAGAGCATTCTCCGTTCGCTCTGGCTCACGGGAAATGCTCTGGCCGTTTGCTTTGACGAGCATCTTCACCCGCCCCGATGATGCCGTCGGAACGGGATCTGCTCTAGATACGGACTCCAGATACTGACTCCCCTGGGAGAGATGCCGGCCATGCCCCTTTTCACCGCCTTGTGCGCCGCGCGCGCGTCGCAGTGCCCATGAGTGTGCCCCGCCTGGAATGGACCGAAGGCGCCGCCACCCACGACGCGGCTTGGCTGTCTGCGTCCGGGACCCTCCCGCCCCGCCGCGTTGAAGCTGTCGATGACACGCTGCGCGCTGACGATGCCTTCCGGCTGGCCTGCGAGGGCGTCGGGATGCTGTGGCGCGCCGATTTCCAGAATGCCCGGCATCTGCTTGAGGCGCTGGCACGGCGCCTCGACAAGCGTGCGGCACGCAGCCGCCTGCCCGACGGCATGCCGATGCGCGAACGCTTCCATCGCTATCGGCAAGGCCGGGCGCATCGCGCGCGCATCCTGGGCATGGTGCTGGTCCCGCTCGATGACGCACAGGGAATTCCTCTGCGGCGCGCGCCGGATGTGCGCGCGGCCTTGCACCACGCGCTCGGCCAACCCGTGGGCGGCGCCGTGATGGCGTTGCGCGAGTTGCAGGGCATGGTGGGTGCCTACGAATGGCATCGCAAGGGTGTGCCGATCGCGGCGCTGGGGGGCGCGCGGATTCACCCCGACTTCGGCGTGTTCTCGCCCATCCGGGGTGAATACCTCGATTTGGTCGCGCGTGCGCCATTGCCGATGGGCGGGGATGCCTTCGACATCGGCACGGGCACCGGCGTGTTGGCGGCCCTGCTGGCCCGACGCGGCGTATCCACCATCATCGCCTCCGACATATCGCCGCGCGCCCTGGCGTGCGCCCATGCCAATGTCGAGCGGCTGGGCCTGTCCGGGCAGGTTACGGTACAGGAAGCCGACTTGTTTCCGCCGGGGCGCGCAGCCCTGGCGGTCTGCAATCCGCCCTGGCTGCCGGGCAAGGCATCCTCGACACTCGAGCAGGCGGTGTATGATCCGGACAGCCGTATGCTGCGCGGCTTCCTGGACAAGCTGCCGATGCACCTGTTGCCGGAGGGAGAGGGCTGGCTGATTCTTTCCGACCTCGCCGAACATCTCGGCCTGCGCAGCCGCGACCAGCTGCTGGGCATGATCGAGACCGCCGGGCTGGCGGTCATCGAGCGGCTCGATACCCGGCCGCGGCATGGCAAGGTCCTTGATGCGAACGACCCGTTGCACGCCGCACGGCTTCACGAGACCACCTCGCTTTGGCGCCTGCGCGTGGCGCGGTCCTGAGAACCGCGAGCGCGTTCCTGCGGCGGACCGGTTGCGCCGGGGCGCGCGAGCGGTGCGGCCGGATGAACCGGGGTCAGGGCGCGCTGATCTCCGCCCTGCTTCGATCAGGTCGGAGCGACCATCGTCGGCATGCCGGGGCCGTGCCGAATTTCGGGTTGCCGCAACAGGTCCGCGCCGCACGCCGGCGGCGGTCGCATGTCCGCGAACCTGCATGCACACCCGGAAGCCGCCTGTCGCTTTCCGGCTGATCTCCGCCTTCGATCGGAACCGGAAGGCGCATGCCCCCTCAGCTGTCTTCGTCCGAGAAGCCGGCGGTGAGCTCGGCGACACGCTGCAATGCCGCCGCCGGCAGCGGGCCCTTCAGCACGGCGGCCAGCGCCGCCTCGAACTCCTCCAGGCTGGCCATGCCGACCAGGACCGTTCCCATCGCGGGATGCGCGGTGGCGAAGCGGATCGCGGCCTCCGGCAAGGAGGCCGCGAAACCCTCCTCCACCAGCGGCGTCAGCCGGGACGCGCGGCGGAGATCGCTGTCATAGGACGTCCCTGACCCCATCGGCGCCGGGGGCGGGCTGGCGACCGGATGGCGATGCGCGGAGCCGCTCAGCGCCCCGCCCGCCAGCACACGGATGCCGACAGCTCCCATGCGCGCCGCCCGCATGCGCTCGAGCAGCCGCCGGTAGTCCTGGGCCGGGTAGTTGTTTGGCAGAACCATGCCGGCCGAAGGGTTCAGCATGTTGTAGATGACCTGCGCGCCACCGAAGAAGCCGGCTTCGATGACCTGCTGCAAGGCGGCGGTCTCTCCCACCGCGGTCATGGCGGGCAGCCGCAGCTTGCCGGCAGCCTGGAGCGCCTGGAACGCAGGCACGACCTCCTCCAGCACCTGCGGCACGCTCAGGTTCTCGCCGCCGCCGCGCAGTGTGATCTCGTTGTGCAGGTAGAAGATGTCCACCTGCTCCCGTTGCAGCCGCTTCAGGCTGCCGTCGAGGGAGGCCGCGATCGCTGCGGCGATGTTGCCGAACGCCTCCGGGCGCAGCCGCACCTTGGTGCCGACCAGGGCATCCTTCGCCCTGAGCTTGCGCAGCACCGTGCCCAGGTTCTGCTCCGAGGCGCCGTTGCCGTATTGCACGGCGGTGTCGAAATAGTTGATGCCGGCCTCCAGGGCGCGGGCGACCGCCGCCTCCTGGTCCGCGGCGGCGCCCCGCACCATCAGGCCACCGACGCCGCCGCAGCCGAAGCCGAGACGCGAGAGGGGGAGATTGTCCGGGCCGAAAGGGCGTGTCTCGATGGGCATGATCTGCTCCTGCGGGCCTGAAGGGCAGCCGTGTCGCGCGGCATAGTGCTGCCGTGAGGCCCAGCGCGCCAGGGGGGGCAGGTTGGCGGCCGTCGGGTAGAACCTCGCGCCTTTCGCTTTTCAGAACCTCGAAAGGAACTTGACCGCAGGGCCGTGCCGATGCCTGGCAAGTCGCTGAAGCCGTCGAGCTTGTGAGCTTGGGATCAAGCCGGCCAACTTTCCGGCGCCGGAGGGATGCCGCCGTTCAGGAAGGCAGTTCCACCAAGCCCGGAGAGCGTGTTTCCGGAAAAAGAAGCGGTGCGGAAAAGGGAGGCCTGGAGGCTCGGCGAACTCGCGGCGGAGCCCTGCGCGCGCGGGGCTCCGTCCCATTCAGCCGCCTCTCCAGCGCAACCGTACAATCCCGTCTGCAGCGCGTGAGCTTCCGGCGCAGCGGCCGCGCCTGGTCCGGCGGCGCAGGCGCCACGCCTGCCTTCCCCCACCGATCAGGCCCGCCAAAACGGCTTGCGTGCCTCGACACCCGCTTCATAGGGCGTCACGCCGATGTCGCGCAGCATGCGTGCGTCGAAGCTGGCCAGGGCCTGCCGCTCGCGCGAGCGAGCGAGCATTAGCTGAGCTACACGAAGCAAGACCCGGAGCGGATCGGCGAGGCGGCGCCGCATCCGGCTGGTGCCGATCGTGGCGAAAGGAAGGTCGGACATGTTAGCGAACCTCTTCCTGTCTGTGTGGGCGACGCCATTTTCGGCCCTGCCGCGGACCGGAGACAAACCAATTCGCTTGCGGCTGAGGCTTAGAGGAACTAAGCCATCCATCATGTCGGCCAAGCTGCCCCCGCTCGCCTCGCTGCGCGCTTTCGAGGCGGCTGCGCGCCATCTGAGCTTCGCCCGCGCGGCCGAGGATCTGCTGGTTACCCCGGGTGCGGTGAGCCAGCAGGTGAAGCAGCTTGAGGATTGGCTGGGCGTTCCCCTGTTCCGCCGGCTGCCCAAGGGCGTGCTGCTGACCGACGCGGGGCAGCTCTATGGGGGCGAGTTGCGCGAGGTGTTTGCGCGCCTCGCTGCCGCAAGCGAGCGCGTACGCCGGCATGCCGCCGCGCCGGTGCTCACCATCAGCACATCGCCTTCGCTCGCCGCGCGCTGGCTGATCCCGCGCCTCGGCGAGTTCCGCGCCCGTCACCCCGACGTCGATGTGCGCATCGAGGTGAACCCGGCACCCACCGACTTCGCGCGCGAGAACGTCGATGTGGCGATCCGCCAGGGGCCCGGCCCTTCCTGGCCGGGGCTGCACGCCGATCTGCTGTTCCCGCATGTGCTCTTCCCGGTCTGCAGCCCACGGCTGCTTGAGGCGGGACCGCCGTTGCGCACGCCTGCCGACCTCGCCCGGTTCACCCTGCTGCACGAGGATCCATGGATTGACAGCCTCGGGCGCCTGCACGACCTGACCTGGGGGGCGTGGCTCGCCGCGGTCGGCGCGGAGCAGGTGGACGCGTCACGCGGCCTGCACTTCGCGCAGGCGCATATGAGCCTCCAGGCGGCGCTGGCTGGCCAGGGCGTCGCGCTCGGCAATCAGGTGCTCGCGGGTGAGGACCTCCGGGCAGGCCGCCTGGTGCGGCCGCTGCCTCAGGAGGCGCGGGCGGACAGCAGCTACTGGTTCGTCTGCCCGGATGGCGCGGTGACGCGGCCGCGCGTCGCCGCCTTCCGCACCTGGCTGCTCGAAGAGGCGGCGCGCGAGCGCCGCACCCTCGCCGCGCGGCGGGCAGGTGCGCGACGGCGACGCTGAGGGTGCCTGGAAGCCCGTTCCCTTGGGGGAGAATGGCGCCGGTCGGCTTGCGGCGGGCGCCATCTGCCTCTGAGCCGTTGCTCCTGGCCAGACCGCGCCAGTCCGGGGCATCGGCGCCCTGCATTCCGTTGATGCCTGACCGGTCCGGCCCTGTCCGGCGATGAAGCCGACGAGGTGCTGGCCAAGCTGACTCACCCCGTCGCCGCTCGACCGCCACCCCGGTCTCCGCCGCCAGGCCCTGGGCCCGCTCGCTCAGCGGGGTGGATAGGGGGAGGCGTTCGAGGCCAGGAACCGGCCGGGGGCGCGCGGCCACCGCTGGAACCGCGAGAGGCAACCGCGTGCCTGGTTCATCGCCGTGGCGAAGGCGCAGCGGGAGGCGGAGCGGGAGGCGGAGCGGGAGGCGGAGCGGGCCGTCCCGCAGGCGGAGATCCATCGCAGCCGGAAGCGGCTGCCGAGGCGGCCCATGCGGTCGGGTCGGTCTGAAAACTTACGGGCCGGCTTCCAGGACGCCCCTGCGCACGGCTTTCATCCCGGCCCCTATGGCGGCGGTCCGCCTCCGGCGAGCCCGCTGGAGACGCGAGACGGAAACGCTTCATCCGCGATCAGGCCATTGATCCTGGCTGCGAGGGCCTCCAACGAGAAAGGCTTCGTGAGCACGGACATGCCGGGGGTGAGGTGCTTCTCGCCCATGACGGCATGCTCCGCATAGCCGGTGATGAACAGCACCCGCAGGTCCGGCCGCAGGGCTCGCCCCGCATCCGCCAGTTGCCTGCCGTTCATGCCTCCTGGCAGGCCGACATCGCTCACCAGCAAATCGACACGCGCCGATGAGCGGAGCACCTCCAGCCCGGACCGCCCATCCGCCGCCTCGATCGCGCAATAGCCGAGGTTCTGGAGCACCTCGGTGACCAGCATGCGGACGCTCGGCTCGTCGTCCACAACCAGAACGGTCTCGCCCGGCTTGGCGCGCGACGCCACGGCGACGCCGGACCTTCTCGCCGCAGCCTCGGCTGCCTGGGCGTGCCGCGGCAGATAGAGGCGGACCGTGGTGCCGCGGCCAACCTCCGAATGGATCCTCACCTGCCCGCCGGACTGGCGCACGAAGCCGTAGATCATGGAAAGGCCAAGCCCGGTTCCCTGGCCCATGGGCTTGGTCGTGAAGAACGGGTCGAAAGCGCGCTCGATCACCTCCGGAGACATGCCCGTTCCGGTATCCGTGACGCTCAGCGACACGTACTGGCCCGGCGGCATGTCGCGAGGGCCGGCGGCCCGCCCATCCAGGAAGATGTTTTCCGCCTGGATCATGATGCGGCCGCCATCCGGCATGGCGTCGCGCGCGTTGATGCACAGGTTGAGCAGGGCATTCTCGAGCTGGTTCGGGTCCACCAGCGTGGACCAGAGATCCTGTACGCTGGCCATCTCCAGCGCGATGGCTGGCCCGATCGCGCGCGTGATCAGCTCGGCCACCCCGGCCATCAGGCTAGCGACGTCGGTCGGCTTGGGATCGAGGGTCTGCCTCCGCGAGAACGCCAGAAGCCGGTGCGTCAGGGCCGCCGCCCGGTCCGCCGATTGCTGCGCCGCGACAATGAAGCGGTCCAGCTCCGCGGTCCGTCCCTGCCGCATGCGCATCTGGAGCAGCTCAAGGCTGCCGGTGATGCCGGTCAGCAGGTTGTTGAAGTCATGCGCCAGGCCGCCCGTGAGCTGCCCGACCGCCTCCATCTTCTGCGACTGGCGGAGCTGCTCCTCGGCGCGCTCGCGCTGCTCCACCTCCGCCATGACCTTGTCATGCGCCTGCCTCAGTTCGACGGTGCGGGTGAAGACCCGCTCCTCCAGCGTCTCGTTCAGCTGATGGAGCCGGTCCTCGGCGGTCTTGCGGTCCGTGATGTCGGACGACACGCCGACGAGGCGCGGCCTGCCACCCTGCCGGTCGCGCACCACGCGGGCACGGATCTCGGCCCAATGGATGCTGCCGTCCGGCCAGACCGTGCGGTATTCGATCGCGTAATCGACGTCCCCGGCGATGCTGGCCCCGACGGCGGCCTGCATCCTCGCGCGGTCCTGCGGATGGATGCTGGCCAGCAGGTCCTGGTAGGTGAAGGGCGCTTCCGGTCCGCGCCCGAAGATGGCTCTGCAGGTCGCCGAGGCCGCCAGGGTCTCTGTCTGGACGTCGAACTCCCAGGATCCCAGGCGCCCCGCCAGCAATGCGATCTGCAAGCGGTTCTCGCTCTCGCGCAGCTCCTCGATCCGCGCCCGCGCCTCGAACTGCCGGTGTCGGCCCTTGAGCGCGGAGCGGGTGACGCTGACGAAGGTGGTGGGATGGAACGGGCGCTCCAGGAAGGTGACGTTGCCGAGCGCCTCGGAAAGCCGGGCCGCGGCCGAGTTCTGTTCCGGGCCGTCGCCGCCCCGGGTCAGGACGATGAAGGGCAGGTCGGACCATGTGGGCTGCGCCGCGAGCCTGGCGGCGATGCCGCTGAGATCGGCGCCTTTCAGCGCCTCCTGCGTGACCACCGCGAAGCAGGCAGTTTCGTTGAGCCCTGCCTCGAAGCTCGCCAGATCGGAGCAGGTGCGGCAGGTCGCGCCCACTTCGCGCAGCAGCGCCTCGGCGATCATCGCATCGCGGCCATGCGGCGTGTAGATCAGGGCTTGGGGCGCCTGATCCACAGGAACCGGCTTCACGTCGCGGACGGCATGCTTAACAGAGGCGCCGCGTTCCCGACCAAGGTCGGCACGCCCCTGAGCACGCCCTGGAAGCCCACGAGCGGCTTGCCCAGGCTGAGGCCGTTTCCACTGATGCGGTATTCGCGGATCGTCTCCTCGTGCGCCCCGGTGCGTTTCTTGATGACGGACACGGCGCGCCGCACCTGGCCCGTCGCCTCGAAATAGCGGAGCAGGATCACGGTGTCCGCCAGGTAGGTGATGTCCACCGGAGACTTCATGTCGCCCACCAGCCCGTGCTGCGCCACCGTCAGGAAGGTGGTGGCGCCCTGCCGGTTCAGGTATTGCAGCAGCTCGTGGACGTGCAGGATCAGCGCGTTCTCGTCCGGCATCGCGGCCTGGTAGCCGTTGAGGCTGTCGATCACGACCGTCTTGGCCTGCGCGATGTCCACGCGCTGCCGCACGCGATGCGCGAACTCGCCGGGCGAAAGCTCGGCGGCGTCCACCTGCTCGATGTGCAGCGCTCCGCTGTCGCGCATCTGTTCCAGGTCGAAGCCCATGCTGCGGGTGCGGCTGAAGAGAAGGCCCAGTTCCTCGTCGAAGACGAAGATCGCCGCCTTTTCCCCGCGCTCCACCGCGGCAGCCACGAACTGCAGCGCGAAAGTGCTCTTGCCCGTGCCGGCGGGACCCAGCACCAGGGCGCTGGAGCCTTGCTCGATGCCTCCGCCGAGAAGCGCGTCCAACTCAGCAATGTCGCTGGTCATGCGGTGGCGATCGAAGCCGCTGCGGTGTTCGGCGGCCACCAGGCGGGGGAACACGTGCACGCCGCCATGCTTGATGGCGAAGTCGTGGAACCCGCCCCGGAAGGCCTGGCCACGGTACTTCGACACCCGCAGCCTGCGCCGCTCGGCGCCGTATTCCGGCGCCAGTTCCTCCAGCCGGATCACGCCATGGGCGACGCTGTGGACTGTTTTGTCGAGCGCGTCCGAGGTGAGGTCATCCAGCAGCAGCACGGTGGCGCCGAAGCGGGCGAAGTAGTGCTTCAGCGCCAGGATCTGCCGGCGGTAGCGCAGAGAGCTCTGCGCCAGCAGGCGGATCTCGGACAGGCTGTCCAGGACGACGCGGGCCGGCTGGACGCGTTCAAAGGTCTCGAAGATCTGCCGGGTCGCTTCGCCCAGCTCGAGGTCGGAGGAATACAGCAGGCTCTGCTGCTGCGCCGCGTCGAGCAGGCTTTCCGGCGGCACGAGTTCGAACACCGCGACCTCGTCCGGGATGGTCCAGCCATGCGAGCGCGCCCCGTCGCGCAGCTCTCGCTCCGTCTCGGAGAGGGTGATGTAGAGGCCTTGCTCGCCCAGGCGCGCGCCTTCGAGCAGGAAGCTGAGCGCGACCGTGGTCTTGCCCGTGCCGGGGCTTCCTTCCAGCAGAAAAAGGTGGCCGGGCGCCAGCCCGCCGACCAGGATGTCGTCGAGGCCGGCGACACCGGTCCGAGCCTTGCCCGAAGCCTTTGGATCATGGTTCATGGGGCGCTCCGATCTGGACCAGGACGGCATGCGGGGAGGGTGCTGAGGACGGCTGGCCAGCCGGCACGCCGGCGCTTTCCAAACCCGCGGTAAGGCGCGGTTTTGCTGCCCCCTTCGCCGGCAGGCGAGGGAAGCCCCGCAGCAGCGTTCCAGCCGCAGCCCCCCCCTCTCCAGGGTGAGGGCGCCACGGCCGGCGAGAATGCGGTGCAGGGGTTGCCACAGGGTCGCGCGGTCGAGAACTGCCTGGCTTGCCGCGAGCCCCAGCGCAGGCAGGATCCGGTCACGCAGCGAGGGGCAAAGTGGGGTAGCCGGACTACGCGGGGCAGGCGGCACGCGGCTCATGCTCACGGATGTAAGGCACTGCTTAACAGTTCACAATGGCGAAAGCGTCGAGGTGCCGCTCATCTGCCTCCGCCCCGTGATGGCCGGCCGGGGACGCGGCCGATCTGGAAGCCGCTGGGTTGCTGCGGCGGGCGGATGCGCCCAGGGACGAGGCCGCCGCTGCGCTGTGCGCCCGGACCGAGGCGGGCGCAGTGCGCGGCGCCGCCTGCTTTCCGACGGGGGTACCTGCCGAGCGCGATCATGCCTGTCCGGCGGCGACGCCGCTTCGTCAGCGCTGAGGTGGCGCGGCTGGAGGGTGGTGACCATGGTGCGCTGGCTGGTCGGCTTCGCCTTGAAAGAGGGATCGAGCGCACTGGCCATCCCTTCCGGCGACATGCCGGGACCGGTGTCGCTGACGCTGAGGCAGACGTACCGACCGGCTGACAGCGCGCGCTCCTGGGTCTCATCCGGCTCCAGTCGGCGGTTGGCCGTCGCGCCGGCTGGCTCGCCGCCGTCCGGCATGGCGTCGTGGGCGTCGATGCATGGGTTGAAGGCCATATTCTCCGGCGGGCTGGGTCCGCCGGGATGGTCCAGACTCGCTTGCGGCCACCGCCTCAACCTTGATGGCGGGCCCGACAGCCCTGCGCGACCACCAGCGCCCGGCCGCCGAAGGGCTGCCGGTCAAGGCGTTCCGGACGCGCGCGCTGCCGGAGCCCACCGGCACCGCGGGCCCTGAAGGACTGGGCCTTCATGCGAAAAGGGGCAGGGGCAGGCAGGCGATTACAGGCCGATGAAAGCATAATATGGTCGGCCAGAACCGGAGCCGTAAATCGGCGAAGAATGGAGGAGCGTCATGCCAAACGTCGTTTCGATGGAGGCCGGCTATTATCGTGTTCCGCTTGAGGTCACCTTGAGCGACAGCACGCATGGCGACATGCTGGCCTTCGAGCTCAACACTGTTCGTCTGCGGGATGCCGACGGAGCCGAGGGCGTCGGCTACACTTTCACCGTCGGCCGCAACGGCGCGGCGATCGACGCGATCCTGACACGCGACATCCCCGAACAGATGGTCGGGCAGGATGCGGACCGGATCGAGCTGCTTTGGCAAAGGGTCTGGTGGGGGCAGCATTATGGTGGCCGGGGCGGCCCCACCGTCCTTGCCCAGTCGGCGCTGGACATGGCGCTGTGGGACCTCAAGGCCAGGCGGCTCGGGCAGCCACTCTGGAAGCTGCTCGGTGGCTATGACCCGCGCGTGCCGTGCTACGCCGGCGGCATCGATCTCGACTTTCCGCTCGACAAGTTGCTGCGGCAGACCGACGACAATCTCAGGAAGGGCTTTCGCGCGATCAAGATGAAGGTGGGGCGCAAGCGGCTTGCCGAGGATGTCGAGCGCGTCAGGGCCATGCGCGAGCACCTCGGTGAGGGTTTTCCCCTGATGGTGGACGCCAACATGAAGTGGAGCGCCGACGAGGCGATCCGGGCAGCCCGCGCCTTCCAGCCCTACGCCCCGGCCTGGCTGGAGGAGCCGGTTATTCCCGACGACGTGGCCGGGCAGGTGCGCGTGGTGCGCGAGGGCGGCCTGCCGATCGCCGCCGGCGAGAACCTGCGCACGCTGTGGGAGTTCAAGCAACTGATCGCCGCTGGCGGCGTCACCTATCCGGAGCCGGACGTCACCAACTGCGGCGGCGTGACGCCCTTCATGAAGATCGCGCACCTGGCCGAGGCCTACAACCTGCCAGTTACCTCGCACGGCGCGCACGACGTCACGGTCCACCTGCTCGCCGCGGCGCCGAACCGTTCCTACCTTGAAGCTCACGGTTTCGGGCTTGATCGCTACATCGCCGAGCCGTTGCGAATCGAAGAGGGTTTCGCGGTCGCGCCGGACCGGCCGGGACACGGGATCGAGTTCGACTGGAAGGCGCTCCAGGCCATCCGGGCTTGACTGCTTGAGGCAAGGCCGGCCGCCACAGGGGGAGGGGGGAAGTTGGCTGACGGAGCGGCTTGAGGAACGGGGGCGGGGGCAGTTCCCGCCATCATCCCGAGGCGCCTGTCCTGCTGTTGGAGGGAGATGCCGACGGCCTGCCAGCCTGCCCGTGCAGCTTCGCCGGCGAAGATCCGGGTTGCGCTGGTGCGAGCTGTGGCGCCGCACGCCTGTTTTCGCCGCGCCGCGAATGCAGGCGGGCGGCGAAGCCGTGACGGCCGCCGGAAAGATGCAGTTTGGCCCGCCGGTGGAGGCGGCGCGCAGCATCAATCAAGCGGCTTCCACAGACCTGGCGGTGGGCGCGATATGTCGCCGCGGCCATGGCGGGGTTCAGCGAGGAGGGAGGGCCATGCACCCGCTCCGGGATCCGGCCCGCCGGAACCGTCGCGCCTCCACCAAGCGCCGGAGCACGATCCCGGCCGGATGTGGACCGAGGGGGCGCAGCGCCCTGCACAACAGCTCTGGCACCCTCATGGCATGTCGCCGAGGCGGCAAGCCGCTGCGGGAAGCGGTCTGCTGCCCTCCTGACCGGGCTTGAAGTTCCTGGTCGAACCTCCACATACCATCCAGGTGGATGGCGAGAGGATGTCCCGAGGATGGCGAGCACCCTTCACGAACTGCGGCCCCGGGCCGGCGGTGACACCGAGAAGGTCACGATCAATCTCGGCTATGTTGATCTCGGCCATATCGACCTGCTGGTGCAGGACGGCTTCTACTCGAACCGCACCGACTTCATCCGCACCGCGATCCGTAACCAGATCGAGCGGCATGCCGATGCGGCGAGGCTGTCCGTTGCGCGGAAAAGTCTCGACCTAGGCCTGCGGCACTACAGCCGCGAGGACCTCGAGGCGGCGCAGGAAGCGGGGCAAACACTCCATATCCGGGTGCTGGGCCTCGCCAGCATTGCGGCGGATGTCTCGCCCGAACTCGCCCGCGCCACGATCGCATCGGTGTCCGTCCTGGGCGCGCTGCAGGCCAGCGCCGCCGTGAAGGCGGCCCTCGCCGACCGCACCCGCTGAGAGCCCGTTTGAGAATGGCTGCGGCTCGGCCTGGCGGATCGTCTCCGCGCCGGGGGCGTCAGACCCTTGCCCCGATGCTCCGCATCGGGTCCGCGGATCGTCCCGCCCGGCACAAGAAGGTCTCGCCAGCCCGCCGCCGCCCCATTCTCGAACGGGCTCTGAGTGTTCTCCATCGTTGCTGCACCAGAATCCCGGATCGGCGCCATGCGCCGACACCCCTGGGAGGTCCAGCCGGGCTGCGGGTCGGACCTGCCCATGGGGCAAGGCTGCGCGCTCCCGAAAATCGAAAGATCCGCACATGAACACCGCGCCGCTCCCCGACATGGCCGAGGCGACCCGCCTCACTCGCGAGGGCCGCCTCGCCGAGGCCACCGCGCTCCTGCAGCGCCGGCTTCGCGGCATGCCGCCATCAGCCGCAGAGACGTTCGAGGCGCCGCAGCTTGCCAGAAACGGGATGCCTCCCGGAACTCAGCGGCCACGCATCATCGACGTCGAACCGGAAGCCGGCGAGATGGTCGATCCCGGCGAGGTCGTCCACCGGGGCCGGCCCGAAGAGGCGCGCGCCAGCCCCTGGCAGGTGGCCGGCGACCTGCATGGGAGCGTGGCACCGCAGGCGCCGGGCGCGTTACGCGGCATTCTGGCCGGGCTCGACGCGGGCGGCTTGGCGGGAAAACCGGATGCGATGCGGCGAGCGCCGACGCATGCACGGGCACGCCTTCCCGAGGGAGCGCAGTTCATGGCGGGAACCTTTACCGCCGAGGCCGGAAGCCGCTCCTACAAGTTGTACATCCCCAGCACGCATCGCGGCGAACCGGCGCCACTGATCGTCATGCTGCACGGGTGCACCCAGTCGCCGGACGATTTCGCTGCCGGCACGCGCATGAATACGCTCGCCGAGGAACATGGCTTCCTTGTTCTGTATCCAGCCCAACCAAGTTCCGCCAATGCGCAGAAATGCTGGAACTGGTTCAGTCCCGCCGACCAGAAGCGCGGTCACGGGGAGCCCGCGTTGATCGCGGGCATGACGCGGCAGATCATGCGCGACCATGCCGTAGAGCCTCGGCATGTTCATGTCGCCGGGCTGTCGGCCGGTGGAGCGGCGGCGGCGATCATGGGGCAGGCCTATCCTGAGCTTTACGCGGCGGTTGGAGTGCATTCCGGCCTGGCCTGCGGCGCGGCGCGCGACCTTTCTTCCGCCTTTTCCGCCATGCGGCAGGGCGCGCCCGGTGCGCTTCCCTGTTCAGGAAAGCCGCAAGGGGTGGTTCCGACCATTGTGTTCCACGCCGACCGGGATGCCACGGTGCACCCCCGCAACGGTGACCAGGTCATCGCGCAGTCGGGCGCTGCCGCCTCCACCGCTCTCCGGACGGAGGTCCAGCGTGGCCAGGTGGCGGGCGGGCATGCCTATACCCGGACCATCCAGGCCGATGCCGAAGGGCGGCCCGTGCTGGAGCAGTGGCTCATCCATGGCGGTGGCCATGCCTGGTCCGGCGGCAGCCCCGCCGGCTCCTACACCGACCCGCGCGGACCTGACGCCTCGCGCGAGATGCTCCGCTTCTTTCTGGACCATCCGCACGGCGGCGCCGGCGCGAGATGATCCCTGGGGTCCGGCCGAATGGCCGGACTGCGCGGTGATCCCCGGGGCCGCGCGGAGGAGCTGGGCTGCAGAGCGGGCAGCGGCGGAAGACGGGTGACCACGCCGGCGCCCCGCCTCCAGGCTTCGGCAGGAAGAGGGCGAAGCGGACGAAGCCGATGGTGGTCGCGGTGCGAGAACGTGCCCTGCCGATCGCATCCTGGATCGGCAGGGCAGGAACCGAGAGCGCCGCATCAAAGGTCGCGAACCGGAATGCCGCGGTGCGCGCCTTCCGGATCTCCGAAATCCCCTCCACCTCGCCCTCGCCAAGCGCCTCCAGCGCGCAGGCGGCTAGAGCATGTTCACCCGTCCCGATGATGCCATCGGAACGGGATCTGCTCTAGGGTGCTGAAGGGGAGCAGAGCTTCGGAGGTGCCGTGAGAGGGGCGCGGGTCTCTGTGATCGTGCCGGCCGCCGTTGACGGTGGCCGGACAGGCCGCGGCAGTCCTCGAGCATCCGAGGCCACGCCACTGTGGAGGAGGTCGCATCGCCGGCAATCTGCTGCCCGAGCGGGACGTATTGCTTGTTCTGGGTACGCTACGCGCCGCGTCGCCAACCCAGGCGCTGGGCCGACATATCCTCGACGGCTCGCTCGCAGCGAAAGGCGTTGTCGCTCACCCGCTCCCACGGCTGCCCGATCACAACACCCCTGACAGATCCTGCCTCTGGCTGCGGCGGCGTGTCATGACGCGGCCATGCTCCACCCCGCGGCGGCTGGTGGCTCAGCCTGCGCCGCGCACGCTGGATCAGCGGCGCATCATGCCCTTGCGGATCTCACGTTCGACCGCCGTCCGCTCGCTTGAGCCGAGGCGGCGGATAATCTCCTGCACGATGGCGGGCGACACACGATGGCGCTTCGCGAGGTAGGCCACCTCCTCTTCGGCACCTGTCTCGGCGGCTGAGGTAGGATCGGGTTTCGTCTTGCTTTTGGGCATGATGTACTTTCTGCCATTCGAGCCTTCCCAGGAGCGGGCGGCCGGCTCAGGGCGCGATGGGTCGCTGCCATGCGATAGGCCGGCAATGGCCGGAGAGAGGAACAGTGTCCTCAGCGGAAGAACGAGGCTGGCCCGGGACGGATCTGGCTTTCGCGCACGACGCGCTCGTGGCCGTCATCCTGGTGACGCACGCGGTACTCGCGATCAGCATCGTCGTTGGGGAGAAGCCGCAGAACCGTGTAAGTGCCGTTTGGCGCGCTGCCGCCGTACTTTCCGAGGGAGAGCAGCACGTTCTGGCCGATGGAAAAGCGGTGGGACTGCATGGTTAATCCTCGTGAGATGACTTGGGCTGCTGGATCAGGTGGTCCGCGCCCTTATCGCTCTTTCGTCACCCGAAGACACCGAGAACGAGCCACCGGTCTTCCTCCGGCCTCAGCCGGAAGGTACCGAGGGCTCGGCAGCGAAGACGGGGTGGGCGGAACTGGCAGCACCATCCGCTGCAAAGCGCCTTGTTGGCGCTTGAGGAGATAGTGGATTCAAGCTGATTTCCATGACGGCGCCAGGTTGGGCGTCGGCACGGGCTTCCTGGGTGCTTTGTGAAGGCAGCTGGCTCCCCGCAAGTCACCCTCAGGCGAAAACCCGAGCGCAGCGAGCATGCCGGCTGCTTCTGAGCGGCGGGGCGACCGTGGCCGCCCCGCCGCAAATCTGTTACGCCGGCTTCAGATTGCCGGCGGAAACCTTGCCCTGCTGGCCGCGCTGGAGGTCGTAAGCGAGCTTGTCGCCCTCGCGGGGCTCCTGCATGCCGGCGCGCTGCACGTCCGAGATGTGCAGGAAAACGTCCTTGGAGCCGTCATCAGGCTGGATGAAACCGAAGCCCTTGGTGGCGTTGAACCATTTCACAGTGCCGATAGCCATGGTCGTGTTCCGTTCATAACAAAATTCCGCCTTGCGACTTCACAAGACGGATCAAACTTCGAGGGGAGACGGACACCGGGCTCGGCGCTCGATCATGAGCAAGGAGAGCAGGCCGAACCAAACGAGTTGACTATGCATAGATGGAGTGCTTGCCACAACGATGCAACTCCTTTCTGCGCCCCCGTCGGCAATTGTTGGTGCCATCCAGGGAAAACTCCCAATCCGGCTTAAGCGGCCGAGCGCCGCGGGCGATACGTCGCAGGCCTGATAAATGCCTTTGTGTTGCTCCTTCCAGCCGATGAGATGACGATAACGTCATTGGTAGAAGGGCGATCGCTCGTCGCTTCCAGAGGTGTCCGCCGGGCCTCTGCTGCTCTTGAAGCCGCGACGCGCCGCTGTGGAACTGCTGCGACCGCGCCCGAGCCTGGTCAACAGCAGCAGCTTCGCCGTTCTTCTTCGCATGTGGTTCGTCAAAATCAGTACAACGGCGGGCAGGCGAAGACGTTATCGGAGAGGAAGCGCGGAACCGGCTGCGGATGGCAGGGCTGCCTCAGCGGCAAGGCGGCGCGTCGCCACGGTTTGTCGAGTTCGGAAGCGTCAGCCGCAGCCGCCTCTCCTGCCTCATCCATCGAGTCATGGAGCAGGAGAGTTCCAAGATGGTTCTGCATCACGGTGCCTTTGGCGCGCGGCGCGTACCGGTGCGACGTTCCAGGCGGCATTTTCTTGGAACAAGGCACGCTGCCGGGCCAAGCGGCGTCGCTGTTGAAGCCACGGATGAACCGAGTGAAGGCGCGTTGGAACGGATGAGGCACATGAGGTGCTGAATCTCGGCGAAGCCCGTGCCGCTATTCAACCAAGGAACCAGGTCGTGACCCTCTCGCCAGTGGATATCTATCGCAGTCAGAACGGCGACAGCTGGCAGCTCATCCGCGATCCCATAGCGGGGCGGATTTCCGTGCGGCATCAAGCCAATCCCGCATCCGGCGGCCATGTCACGGACGTTGAAGTCGAGGAATTCCTGAGCCGTGATGGTTCTGGCCCCGAGTACGACGCGGCGCGCGCGCTTCTCGCTTCCTTGAAAGGGAGGGCAGGAGAATTGGCGCAGATCGACAGCCGATCCGCTTCTGTGCAGGAGGGAGCGGAGAGCGAAGCGCACCCCTTCAGCTGCCCATGTTGTGGCGCAGCCCTCGCCAAAAGCGAGCGGCAGGGCATCAAAATGGATTATTGCCCGAAATGCCGGGGCGCCTGGCTTGACCGCGGCGAGCTCGACAAGATCCTTGGGCGCGCTGAAGCGTCCCCCCAGGCGAGCCAGCCTGCGCCAGCTCCGCCAGCAGGCGGATGGATCTGAGAGCCGTCCCGAACCGGCTGGGGGTGGCGGCGCAACGAAAGCGGCCGCGGAAGCAGTCGGCGGTTCGGTTGCCGGGGGGGGCGACGGCCCGCCATTCCTTCAGCCACGCCCAAGGCTTTCCACGCGGCGCCGTTGGCGGTGGCGGCGCGATCGTTGGGGCCGGGCACTCCGGTGGGTCGGGCTGGCGCGCAGAATGGATTGAGCGCCGGCCTCCTGGACGAAACGGCGCCAGGCCGCGGAGACATGGGTGCCTTCGCGGACCACGCGGCCGAGATGGCCGAGTTGCACGGCGACCAGCGGCAAGGCGGGTGTGGCGCGCGGTCCGCCGCGCCGAGGTCGCGCGCCGCCATGGAGCGGATGGTGGCTTCCATCGGCTTCTGCCTCCTTCACCGCTCGTCCGGGTAGTCCCGCCCCGGGCGCGCCTTGTAGGTCGGCAGCGACCAGCCGCGCAGCAGCGCCGCCGCCCGCACCAGGAAGGCGCCCGCCATGCCGGCGCAGACGGCAAGGCTGCGCTCCGCCCCCAGAAGGGAGAGGGCGACAAAGCCCGCGGCGCCCAGCGCCGCCGCCGTGGCGTAGATCTCCTTGCGCAGGATCAGCGGCAACTCGCCGCAGATGATGTCCCGCAGGGCGCCGCCAAAGGTGGCGGTGATCATGCCGAGCAGGATGGCGGCCCAGGGGCTGGCGCCATCATCCAGCGCCGCCTCGGCGCCCAGCACGGCGAAGAGTGCCATGCCGACCGCGTCGGCCCAGAGCAGCGGCACGAAGCGCCGCTCCAGCCGGTGCGCGGCGAAGAACAGGATCAGCGCCACCGCCGCCACCATCAGCGCCAGGCCGGGCGTGCTGAGCCAGAGCACGGGCCGGCCCAGCAGCACATCCCGCACCGTGCCGCCACCGAAGGCCGTGGTGGCGGCGATCAGCACGAAGCCCACGGGGTCGAGCTGCTTGCGCGAGGCGGTGAGGGCGCCGGAGGCGGCGAAAGCGGCTGAACCGATCCAGTTCAGCCCCTCCAGCAACAGCGAAAGGGAAAGCGAGGCGGGCAAGCTATTCGGCGGGCAGCGGGCGCACCGGCTTCTCCGCCCGCGCCGCGCCGCGCGCGCTGCCCATGCAGAGCAGCGAGAGGGCCAGCAGCCCGGCCACCAGCGGCAGCACGAGATGCGGGTGGCCGGCATCGAGCAGCAGGCCGAAGGGCACCGGCGTGAGCGCGCCGCCCAGCGGCAGGCCGGAGGAGATGAAGCCGAAGACCTTGCCGATCTGCCCGGACGGGGCGGCGTCCTTCACCATCACGTCGCGCGGGGTGCGGCTGGCGCCGAGCGCGAAGCCGGCGCCGAGCGCCAGCGCCACGGCGGCATAGCCCGATACGGGGAAGCTGCCGAGCATCAGCAGCAGCGTGATGGAGACCAGCGTCAGGCCGATGACGAAGCTGGCATGGCGCGTCGAGCGGTCGGCGAACCAGCCGCCGAACAGCACGCCGGTGGTGTTGCCGGCCATGTAGCCGGTCAGCGCCATCGAGCCGACCGCGACGGGGATGCCCCACATCTGGTCGAGCACAGTGATCAAAAAGGCCTGGATGCCCGAGCCGGCCATGGCGGAAAGCAGGAAGAAGGCGAAGAACAGCAGCATGGTGCGGGAGAACAGCACCTCGGCGCCAAGGCCGCCTTCCTTTGCCCTGGGCTTGGCCTGGTCAGCCAGGATGCGGCTCTGCAGCAGGATGGCGCCGACCACGGGCACGCCGAGCAGGCCGAGCAGCAGCAGCGACTCACGCCAGCCGATGCTCACCGCCAGCACGGCGATCACGGGCGGCGCCAGGGCGAAGCCCAGGTTTCCCGTCATGGTGTGCATGGCGAAGGCGCGGCCCATGCGCGACTTGTTGATGCTGCCGGCGAGGATGGCGTAGTCGGCCGGGTGGATCACGCTGTTGCCGATGCCGGAGAGGATCGAGAGGCCGAGGATCACCCAGTAGTTCGGCGCCAGGGCCATGGCCGAGATGGAGAGCGCCATCAGCAGCGTGCCGCCGACCAGATAGGGGCGGGCGCCGTGCCGGTCCACCAGGAAGCCGACCGGCGTCTGCAGCAGCGCCGTCACCGCGCTCATGAGGGCCACGGAAAGGCCGAGCGCCGCGTAGGAGACACCGAACTCCTCGCGCCAGAGCGGAAAGAGCGGCGCCAGGCACAGCATGTAGAAGTGAGAGAGGAAGTGGCCGGTGCCGATCAGCCCAATGATGCGCCAGTCGCGGTTGTGCGGCGGCGCGTCTTCCAGATCGGCTGGCGGCATGGGGCGTTCCTCCTGCGAAGCGGAGAGAAACGCTGCGCCGCCGGGGCAGGGCTGTCAAACGCCGCGCGCGGAGGGCCGGGCAGCCCCGGCAGGCGCCGCCCGGCAAGGCGGCGCCGCCTCCTGCGGAACAGGCCGCGCCAGCCTCAGATCTCTTCGTCGAAGCCGGGATCGTCGAGGCCCGGATCGTCCTGGAAGCCGGAATCATCGGGGTAGGCGTCGTTGCCGAAGCCGCCCTGGTCGGGCACGGCATCCTGCTGCGTGCCGGGATCGGTCCAGGGGCTGGAGGCCGCAACGGCCTCCTGGCCAAAGCCACCGGCCATGTCGCCCGCCGCGGCGGTCGCCGCCTCGGCAGCGCCGCCCTCGAACATGTTCATCAGCATGTTGCCGAGCACCATGCCGCCGGCCACGCCGGCCGCCGTGGTGAGGGCCGAGCCCAGGAAGCCGGAGCCGCGCCCGCCCTGCATCATGCCGGGGTTCATGCCGTTGGGCGGCATCACCGGCTGCGGGCGCGGCGACATCGGCACCGGGCGGTTGCCGCCGCCTCCGCCGAACATGCCGCCGAACAGGCCGCCACGGCTCTGCTGCTGCGCCGCCTGCGCCTGGCGCTGGGTGTTCTCAAGCTGCCATTCCAGCTCCTGGATGCGGTTCTGTGCCTGCACCAGGGCGTGCTCCTGCACGAAGGCCGTCTGCGTGAGGCGATAGCGTGCCTCGGGGTAGCGCGCGAACAGCTCGGCGATGAGCTGGTCGGCCTCCCGGTCGACCGGCGGCAAGGGCGGGCGGGACTGGGTGGCCGGCACGCTGCCGCCGCCCCAGGGAGAGGCCGATGGCTGCGGGGCGGAAACCCCCGCCATGCGCTCCACGAAGGCGGTGATGATGCGGCGTTCTTCTTCGGTCATGTCCGATCCCCGGGAGGGGCCTTTCTCGAACAGGGTGTCGTCCGTCCGCGCCCGGGCCGGGCGCGGATCAGCACTTGGACCGGCGGCGCGGCGCTTTCAAGGAAAAAATTACAGAACGTCCATCTTCCGGTCAGGCACCGCGCGAGAGGCCGAGCCGGCTCCACTCGATCACCGGGCAGCGGTCCATCACCGCCACCAGCCCGGCGGCGCGGGCGCGCCCGGCGGCCTCGGTGTCGATCACGCCGAGCTGCATCCAGACCGATTTGGCGCCAAGGCGGATGGCCTCGTCCACCACTTTCCCGGCCTCCTCGCTGCGGCGGAAGATGTCCACCATCTCCAGCGGCCCAGCCTCCTCCAGGCTGGCGACGACCGCCGAGCCGTGCAGCCGCTGCCCGGCCAGGCCAGGGTTCACCGGCGTCACGTCGAAGCCGCGCCCCACCAGGAAGCTGGTGACGCCGTTCGAGGGGCGCGCCGGGTTGGCCGAGGCGCCGACCACGGCGATGCGCCGGGTGTTCAGCAGGATGTCGCGGATGGTGTCTTCGCTCAGGCCGTCGATCGTCATGTCGGAAGCGGTCCTCAATTGTCCTTGTCGCGGTGGAGGATGCGGAAGCTGTGGCGCTCCAGCGTCAGGTCGTAGAGCGTGCCGTCGGCGGCGCGGGCATCGTCCACCTCCCAGACGCCCTCTTCCAGGCTGACGGACTGGAAGCCGGTGAAGCCCTGCCCGCGCAGCGCCTGTCCGATCGCCGCCCGTTCCTGCTCGGTGGCGCTGCGGTCACCTTCCCCGGTGGCGATGACGGTGAGGTCGTCCGGGGTGAGGCGGATGTCGCGCGCGTCGTTGTTGCCGCGGCTGGCATCCTCCACTTCCCACAGCCCGTCATCCATCCCGATCTTGCCCCAGCCGACGAAGCCCTGCGCCCGCAGCGCGGATTCGACGCGGGTGCGCTCATCCGCGGAGGGGGCGCGGGCCAGGGCCGGGATGGCGGCCAGCAGCGCGAGGGCCAGGGCGGAAGCGGCGAGGCGGGGCGTCATGCGGCGGTCAGCTCCTTGCGGTGAACCTGTCCTCCCCCGAACGCGGCGGGGCAGGACAAGGTTCCGGCGCGGCGGGCCGCCTCAGTAGAGCACGACGCCGCGGATGCTTTCGCCGCGCGCCATCAGGTCGAAGCCCTCGTTGATCTTTTCCAGCGGCATGGTGTGGGTGATCAGGTCGTCGATGTTGATTTTCCCGTCCATGTACCAGTCCACGATCCTGGGCACGTCGGTGCGGCCGCGCGCGCCGCCGAAGGCCGAGCCGATCCAGCGCCGGCCGGTGACGAGCTGGAAGGGGCGGGTGCTGATCTCCTTGCCCGCCTCGGCCACGCCGATGATGGTCGAGACGCCCCAGCCCTTGTGGCAGCATTCCAGCGCCTGGCGCATCAGCGTGGTGTTGCCGACGCATTCGAAGGAATAGTCGGCGCCGCCCCTGGTCAGCTCGACGAGGTGGCCGACCAGGTCGCCCTTGACCTCCTTCGGGTTGACGAAGTGGGTCATGCCGAACTTGCGGGCCATTGCCTCGCGCGCCGGGTTGATGTCCACGCCGACGATCATGTTGGCGCCGACCATCCTCGCGCCCTGGATGACGTTCAGCCCGATGCCGCCGAGGCCGAAGACCACGACATTGGCGCCCGCCTCCACCTTGGCGGTGAAGATCACCGCGCCGATGCCGGTGGTGACGCCGCAGCCGATGTAGCAGACCTTGTCGAAGGGCGCGTCCTCCCGGATCTTCGCCACGGCGATTTCGGGCAGCACCGTGTGGTTCGCGAAGGTCGAGGTGCCCATGTAGTGGTGGATGGGCCTGCCCTGGCAGGAGAAGCGGCTGGTGCCGTCCGGCATCTGCCCGCGCCCCTGGGTGACGCGGATCTTCTGGCAGAGGTTGGTCTTGCGGCTGAGGCAGTAGTCGCATTCCCGGCATTCCGGCGTGTAGAGCGGAATGACGTGGTCGCCCTTCTTCAGCGTGCGCACGCCGGGGCCGACATCCACCACCACGCCCGCGCCCTCATGGCCGAGGATGGCGGGGAAGAGGCCCTCCGGGTCGGCGCCGGAGAGGGTGTACTTGTCGGTGTGGCAGAGGCCGGTGGCCTTCACCTCCACCAGCACCTCGCCCTCGCGCGGGCCCTCCAGATCGACCTCCTCGATCGAGAGCGGCTTGCCGGCTTCCCAGGCGATGGCGGCGCGAGTCTTCATCGGGGCATTCTCCTCGGGTCGGCTGTGACGCCCCGCACAGGTCGCACTTCTTGCCCGGCGGCGAAAGGTGGTCATCTTCCTCTGCATGAAGATCCCTTTCCTGAACCGCCACCCGCGCGTGGCGGTGCTCCGCCTCTCCGGCCTCATCGCCGCCCGCGGCGGCATCGGGCCGGGCGGGCCACTGAATGTCGAAACCATCGGGCCGGTGCTGGAACGGGCTTTCGCGCTGAAGCGCGCGGCGGCCGTGGTGCTGGCCATCAACTCGCCCGGCGGCTCGCCGGTGCAGTCAAGCCTGATCGCCCAGCGGATCCGCCAGCTTGCCGAGAAGCACAAGCTGCCGGTGATCGCCTGCGTGGAGGATGCCGCCGCCTCGGGCGGCTACTGGCTGGCCTGCGCGGCGGACGAGATCGTCGCCGACCCCTCCAGCATCGTCGGCTCCATCGGCGTGATCTCCGCCAGCTTCGGGGTGGAGGAGCTGGCGGCCAAGCTCGGCATCGAGCGCCGCCTGGCTACGGCGGGGGAACAGAAGTCCTTCCTCGACCCCTTCCGCCCGGTGCAGCCCTGGGAGCGGGAGCGGCTGGAGCAACTCCTCGGCACCCTGCACGGCGAGTTCAAGGCCTGGGTGCGGGCGCGTCGCGGCGAGCGGCTGAAGGCGCCCCAGGCCGACCTGTTCAACGGCCGCTTCTGGACCGGGCGGGAGGCGCTGCCGCTCGGGCTGATCGACCGGCTGGGGGATGCCCGCGGCGAGATCCGCCGGCGCTTCGGGGAAAAGGCGCAGATCGTGCGCTTCGGGGTCAAGCGGCCGCCGCTGCCCCTCCGCCTGCTGCGCGGCGCCGCCGCCATGGTGGAGGAGCGGGCGGCCTGGGGAAGGCTCGGGCTGTGAGCGGCGCCAGGGGGGGGCGCCAGGGGGAGGGGCGCCAGGGGGGGGCGCTGCCCCGGTTGGCTCCCTCGGGAAGCCTCGCCGGGTGACAGAGTCCGCCCCGGACTTGCCATCAGAAAGCCGGTTTGGGGCGGCGCGGCGATACGGTAGGACTGGCAGGCCGAGCACAGGAGGCCTTCCATGGACCAGCAGACCGCCACCACCGCAGACCCGCGCCTCGACCGTCTTGCCGAGATCGCCGTGCAGGTCGGGCTGGGCGGGCTCCATCCGGGCCAGGAACTGGTGATGACCGCCTCGGTCGAGGCGCTGCCGCTGGTCCGCCGCATCACCGAGCAGGCCTACAAGGCCGGCGCCTCGCAGGTGACGACGCTGTTCTCCGACGACGAATGCGCGCTTGCCCGCTACCGCTTCGCCGCCGACGGCAGCTTCGACGTGGCGCCGGGCTGGATGTACGAGGGCATGGCGGCCGCCTTCCGCGGCGGCGCGGCGCGGCTCGCGGTGGTGGGGGAGGACCCCAACCTGCTGGCCGGGCAGGACCCGGAGAAGGTGGCGCGGGCCAACCGCGCCCGCTCCAAGGCCTATCGGCCGGCGCTGGAGCTGATCACCGCCTCGGCCATCAACTGGACGCTGGTGCCCTTCGCCACCCCGGCCTGGGCGCGCGCGGTGTTCCCCGGGCTGCCCGAAGCCGAGGCGGTGGCGAAGCTGTGGGAGGCGCTCTATGCCAGCACCCGCGTGGACCGGGCGGACCCCAAGGCGGCCTGGGCGGAGCACAACGCGGCGCTGATGGCGCGGCGCCGGATGCTGACCGAGCGGCGCTTCCGGGCGCTGCGCTTCCGGGGGCCGGGCACCGACCTGACCGTGGGGCTGGCCGACAACCATGCCTGGATGGGCGGCCTCTCCAAGGCGCGCAACGGCATCACCGGCAACCCGAACATCCCGACCGAGGAGGTGTTCACCACCCCGCACGCGGCGATGACCGAGGGCACGGTGGCCGCCACCAAGCCGCTGGCGCATGGGGGGACGCTGATCCGCGACATCCGCGTGCGCTTCGCGGAGGGGAAGATCGTCGAAGCGCATGCCAGCACGGGCGAGGAAGTGCTGCGGACAATGATCTCGACCGACGAGGGCGCGCGGCGGCTGGGCGAGGTGGCGCTGGTGCCGCATTCCTCGCCGATCTCGCAGAGCGGGCTGCTGTTCTTCAACACGCTGTTCGACGAGAACGCGGCCAGCCATATCGCGCTGGGCCAGGCCTACAAGAAGTGCTTCGTGGATGCCGAGGGCATGACCGACGCGCAGTTCGCCGAGCGCGGCGGCAATTCCAGCCTGATCCATGTGGACTGGATGATCGGCTCGGCCGAGGTGGAACTGGACGGCATCGGCTTCGACGGCAGCGCGACGCCGCTGATGCGCCAGGGCGAATGGGTCTGAGTGCCGGTTCCGGCCGCCGGTGGGGAGGGGCGACCCTCCTGCATCGGCCCGGCGGGGCGCGAGCTGGTCAGAACCGCCGCGCCCTCCCCAGTTCACGACCAAGTTAAGCGAGTCAAGTTAGGAGGTTCGCCTCAGTACAAGAAATGAGCGCGCGAGGCGAGAATCCGCAATATAATCCTCTGAATGGAAAAGCATTATTATAGAGCCGATTTTAGAGTCTATCTAGGTACCATTAAGTTCGAGTCTGGAAATTTTTGGCTGTCCTTCTGGAAGAACGGCAGGAAGGAACGAAGATAAAGCTTTTATGTTCGGTTTATATTTTCGATCTGAAATTGTAATTATTTTCATATTAATTAATTCAAGTAAATCTCTCTGAATTGTTTTTGTGCTTTTCCCTGCATATTCCTCCGCAATCTGGGGCGATAGACCGCGGACATTCCGTAAATCTACACCATCCCAATTATTAGATATTGCTAAAGCAAGCATTCTGCGCCTGCGGCTTGTGCTAGTCTTCTCGTCTTTGAAAGATTCATGTACATAATTGGACCAAGTAACATCAAAGTGCTCTCCGCGAATCAGTGAGATTTGATCCCTAAGTTGATCACGCAAGCCCTCGCAGGCATATGTAATAAATTTAGAGACATCTCCTCCACTTTTGCTAGCATGATCGAGTTGTCTATAGTATTCTGATCTTGTTTGGTTGTAGTAATTGCTTAAAAGATGTGCTGCGGATGATGGAGCTCCTGCCTCAAGAAGTAATCTTACCTCAACCATTCTGGCGGTTCGCCCATTTCCATCTCCAAACGGATGAATCCAGGCAATGTAGAGGTGAGCAAAGATTGCCTTCATTACTCCATAAATAAGAGCCATTCCAGGTTGTGGCTTAAATTCCTCGTTAAGCCATTCGCACATTTTCTCAAGGAGAAACTCACAATCCTGTGCAGGAGCTCCGCGATAGCGCCCGACGGTAACGCTGTGCTCGCGTATCTCGCCTGGAACTGCCGGAGGTTCTACCTGAAGACCATCTAGAATTTGGGCGTTGTATCGCTTCAGATCATCAACGGTGAGCGGCTTCCCTACGTCATTCCAAAGGCCATTGGCAGCCGCCAAGACATTATCAATCTCCTTCCCAAGGTATTCCTTTGATGGTGGTAACTTCAGATCGCCGGCAATGCGCTTGCCTACTTCTTCTTCGCTAAGCGTGTTTCCCTCGATGGCCGCGGTTGCCATCAAACCCTTGGCCAAAAAGATTGAGTGAAGGTGCTTCTGTACTTCGGGGCGCAGGGGCGCCCCGGCAATATGTTCGCATTTGCTCTGGATCTCTCCAAAGGCCATCCAGGTCGTGGGTGGAAGCTTCCTGTTGTCTACCTCAAAGGTAATCCAGGGGTGGGTCCGCTCGTATGTCCTGTGTTCTGGCATCTGACATGTCCGATCAACAATTTGGTTTTTATAGGTTTCGTCCGGCCGAGCGGAGAAATTTGTCCCACTTATGGGGCATTTAAGATGACTTTTCCACTAAGAAAAGAGGGCGGTCTAACGCCGGCGAGGTGATGTTCTGACCTGCTGGGGTCGCACCTGCCGGACCGTCGTCCTGCGTAATCGAACTGACTAAGACAGGTCAGGATTTCACTGGATGACACGACACGGGTTGGGGGGGCTGTGCTCCCCCCCCCAAACCCCCGGGGGGCGCGACTTATGGCGCCGCGACCGGGGTGGCCACGGCGAAGCGGGCGATGATCTCGCCCGGGCTGTCGAAGAGCAGGGTGGGCCGGATGCCGGCGAGGGCCGCGCGGGTGGCGTAGCCCCAGGCGACGGCGCCGAAGTCCATGCCCACCGCGCGGGCGGCCTCGGCGTCGCGCAGTTCGTCGCCGATGTAGATGGCCTCGCGGGCGGGGATGCCGGCCTGGCGCAGGGCCGCCCGCAGCTTGCGCGGCTTGCCGAAGAGGGAGGCGCGGGTGCCGTAGTGGCCGATCCGCGCGGCGAGGTCGGGGCCGAGGGTGGCGCGGATCGAAGCCTCGGAATCGGAGCTGACGATGGCCAGCCGGGCGCCGGCCGCCGGGAGGGCGGTGAGCAGGTCGGGCACGCCGGGGAAGAGGGGGAGGCTGCCCGCCACGGCCTGCTTCTCCCGCCGGAGGTGGCGGATGATCCAGGGGAGTTTCCAGGCCGGGACTTCCAGGCGGCGCATGATCTCGCGCGGGCCGAGGGCGCGCAGCGCCTCGCCTTCCTCGGCGCCGACGGTGCGGAAGCCGAAGCGGCGGGCGGCCTCGTTAAGGGCGGTGGTGAACCAGGGGAAGCTGTCGGCCAGGGTGCCGTCGAAGTCGAAGATCACCAACCGGTAGCGCATCGGCGGCGGCTCAGCCGCGGACCTGGGCGATCCAGTCGGCCAGGTTGTAGAAGTTGGAGACGCGGGCGATGCGGCCGTCGCGGACCTCGAAGAAGGCCCCGGCGGGGAGGGTGTAGGTCTGGCCGCGCGCCTCGGGGAGCCCTTCGTCGGTGGCGAGGTAGGTGCCGTTCACGGTGAACTCGGCGGCGGCGCGCTGGCCGGAGGGTTCGGTGAGCACCACGATGCCGCGCAGCTGCTCGCGGTAATGCGCGTTCATCCGGGCCATGAAGGCGCGGAAGGCGGGGATGCCGGTCTCGCGGCCGCCCTGGTTGAGGTCGTGCGCCACGTCCTCGGTCAGCAGGGCGAGCATGGCCTTGGTGTCCCCGGCGTTGAAGGCGTCGTAGTAGGAGCGGATCAGCGTCTCGGTGGCGGACATCGGGGGCGCGGCCTTCCTTGCCGGGGGGTGGGGCGGGTCTTATGGTGCGGCGCATAACACGGCCGCAAGCCCAAGACCCGATGACCGGAACGCCGCTGATGACTGCCTCTTCCCCGGGCTCCTCCCAGGGCTCCTCCTCTGGCAAGCCCCTCAGCTTCCAGGACATCATCCTGACGCTGCACCGGTTCTGGTCGGCGCAGGGCTGCGTGATCCTGCAGCCCTATGACATGGAGATGGGCGCCGGCACCTTCCATCCGGCGACCACGCTGCGGGCGCTGGGGCCGCAGCCGTGGAAGGCCGCCTATGTGCAGCCCTCCCGCCGCCCGGCGGACGGGCGCTACGGCGAGAACCCGAACCGGCTGCAGCACTACTACCAGTATCAGGTGATCCTGAAGCCGAGCCCGGCTGACCCGCAGGCCTTGCTGATCGAGAGCTACCGCGCGCTCGGCATCGACCCGGCGCTGCACGACATCCGCTTCGTCGAGGACGACTGGGAAAGCCCGACGCTGGGCGCCTGGGGGTTGGGCTGGGAGGTCTGGTGCGACGGCATGGAGGTGACGCAGTTCACCTACTTCCAGCAGGTCGGCGGCATTCCGGTGGAGAAGCCGAGCTCCGAGCTGACCTACGGGCTGGAACGGCTGGCCATGTACATCCAGGGCGTCGAGAACGTCTATGACCTCGACTTCAACGGCCAGGGCGTCACCTATGGCGACGTGTTCCTGCGGGCCGAGCGCGAGTTCTCGGCCTTCAACTTCGAGCATGCCGATACCGCCCTGCTGTTCCAGCACTTCAAGGACGCCGAGGCGGAATGCGCCTCTCTAGTGGACAAGGCGCTGGCCCTGCCGGCCTATGACCAGTGCATCAAGGCCAGCCATGCCTTCAACCTGCTGGACGCGCGGGGCGCCATCAGCGTGACCGAGCGGGCGGCCTATATCGGCCGCGTCCGCGCGCTGGCGAAGCGCTGTTGCGAGGGCTGGCTGGCGGGCGCCTGACGGCCCGCCATCCCCCGACGACCTGCCGACCGACGACCGCCGTTCTCCCGTAAGGCCCCGTGATGCCCGAACTCCTGCTCGAACTGTTCTCCGAGGAAATCCCCGCCCGCATGCAGGCGCGCGCGGCCGAGGAGCTGGCGCGGCTGATGGGGGACGCGCTCAAGGGCGCCGGGCTGCCGGCGGAGGGCCTGCGCACGCTCCATGGCCCGCGCCGGCTGGCGCTGGTGGCCGCGCTGCCCGCCGGTACGGCGGCGGTGGAGGAGGAGCGGCGCGGCCCGCGCGCGGACGCCACCGGCCCGGCGCTGGAGGGCTTCCTGCGCGCCACCGGGCTCACCCGCGGCCAGCTCGAGGAGCGGGACACCGGCAAGGGCGTCTATCTCTACGCGGTGATCCGCCGCCCCGGCCGCGCCACGCCGGACGTGCTGGCCGAGGTCATCCCCGCCCTGCTGCGGCGCTTCCCCTGGCCGAAATCCATGCGCTGGGGCGGCACCAGCGGCTTCACCTGGGTGCGGCCGCTGAAGCGCATCCTCTGCCTGTTCGGCGGCGAGGTGGTGCCCTTCAGCCTGCTGCAAGGCGAGGATGACGGGCACGGGCTGATGAGCGGCGACCTCACCGAAGGCCATCGCATCATGGCCCCCGGTGCCTTCCCCGTGAGAAATTTCTCGGACTATGCGACGCAACTCGCCGCCCGGAAGGTCATTATCGATCCCGTCGAGCGCGCCAAGCTGGTGCGTGACGGTATTGCGGCACTGGCCGCGGCGGAGGGGGTCGAGGTGGTGCCGGACGAGGGGCTCGTGGCCGAGGTGGCCGGGCTGGTGGAGTGGCCCGTGCCGCTGCTCGGCCGGATCGACGACGCCTTCATGGACCTGCCGCCCGAGCTGATGCGCACCACCATGCGGGTGAACCAGCGCTACTTCGCGTTGCGCCGGCCGGATGGCGCGGCGGCGCCGTGCTTCGCGCTGGTCTCCAACATCGCCGCCAGCGACGGCGGCAAGGCCGTGGCGGCGGGCAACGAGCGCGTGCTGCGCGCCCGGCTCTCGGATGCCCGCTTCTTCTGGGACCTGGACCGCAAGCAGCGGCTGGAGGACTTCCTGCCGAAGCTGGAGGGCGTGGTCTTCCACGCCAAGCTCGGCACCCAGGGGAGCCGCGTCTCGCGGCTGGAGCGGCTGACCGCCTGGCTGGCGCCGAAGCTCGGCGCCGAGCCCGCGCTGGCCGCCCGCGCCGCGCGGCTGGCCAAGGCCGACCTGGCGAGCGGCCTGGTGGGCGAGTTCCCGGAATTGCAGGGCATCATCGGCCGCTACTACGCGCTGAAGGATGGCGAGGACCCGCGCGTGGCCGAGGCCATCGCCGCGCATTACCGCCCGCTCGGCCCGGGCGACACGGTGCCCGCCGAGCCGATCGCGGTGGCGGTGGCGCTCGCCGACAAGCTCGACCAGCTGGTCGGCTTCTTCGCGGTGGACGAGCGGCCGACCGGCTCGGGCGACCCCTATGCGCTGCGCCGCGCGGCGCTCGGCGTCATCCGCATCCTGCGCGAGAACGGGCTGCGGCTCGGGCTGGCCGACGTGCTGGCCGAGGCTTTCTTCGGCTATCCGCAGGCGCTCGGCACCACCGCCGAGCCCGAATTCGGCATGGCGGTGGCGCAGGAGAAGATGAAGGCCGGCTTCGAGCCGGCGCCGGGCTCCGACCACCCGCCGGTGGTCGCCGCCTTCGCCGCCGGGCTGCTCGACTTCCTGGCCGAGCGGCTGCGCGTGCAGCTCCGCGCCGAGGGCGAGCGGCATGACGTGCTGGCCGCCACGCTTGGTTCCGCGGGCGGCGGCGGCGGGGACGACCTGGTGCGCCTGCTGGCCCGCGCCAGCGCCCTGCGCGCCTTCCTGGAAGGCGAGGACGGCGCCAACCTCCTGACCGCCTATCGCCGCGCCGCCAACATCCTGCGCATCGAGGACCGGAAGGACGGGCCGCACCGCGCGGAGACCGACCCCGCGCGCTTCGTGGCGGCGGAGGAGCAGGCGCTTTCCGCCGCGCTGGACGACACCCTGCCACGGGCGCTGGCCGCCCTGCGGGCGGAGGAGGATACGGCGGCGATGTCGGCGCTTGCCGATCTGCGCGCGCCGGTTGACGCTTTCTTTGATAAGGTCGTGGTCAACGACGCCGACCAGGGCCTGCGGCGCAATCGCCTGGGCCTGCTGGCGCGCCTGCGGGCGGCCATCGACCAGGTGGCCGATTTCTCCAAGATTGAAGGCTGAAGGAAACCCGGGATGCAGAAGTGGGTGTATGGCTTCGGCGCCGGCCGCAATGACGGCAAGGCCGAGATGCGCAACCTGCTGGGTGGCAAGGGCGCCAACCTGGCCGAGATGGCTTCCATCGGGCTGCCCGTGCCGCCGGGTTTCACCATCACCACCGAGGTCTGCACCTACTACTACGAGCACGACAAGCAGTACCCGGCCGAGCTGAAGGCGCAGGTCGCCGAGGCGTTGGCCCGCATCGAGGCGGCCGTCGGGCTGAAGTTCGGCGACGAGGGCAAGCCGCTGCTGGTCTCGGTGCGCTCCGGCGCCCGCGTCTCCATGCCCGGCATGATGGACACGGTGCTGAACCTCGGGCTGAACGACAAGACGGTGGAGGGCCTGGCCCTCGCCTCCGGCGACCCGCGCTTCGCCTGGGACAGCTACCGCCGCTTCATCCAGATGTACGGCTCGGTGGTGCTCGGGGTGGACCATCACCGCTTCGAGGAGATCATCGAGGACGTCAAGCTGGACAAGGGCGTCTCCGAGGACACCGCGCTCACCGCCGGGGACTGGACGCGGGTGGTCAGCGAATACAAGCGCATGGTGGAGGAGGTGCTGGGCTCGCCCTTCCCGCAGGAGCCCGAGGCGCAGCTCTGGGGCGCGATCGGCGCGGTCTTCGGCTCCTGGATGAACCAGCGCGCCATCACCTACCGCCGGCTGCACGACATCCCGGCCGAATGGGGCACGGCGGTGAACGTGCAGGCCATGGTGTTCGGCAACATGGGCGAGGACTGCGCCACGGGCGTCTGCTTCACCCGCGATCCGTCCACCGGCGAGAACGTGTTCTACGGCGAGTACCTGATCAACGCCCAGGGCGAGGACGTGGTGGCCGGCATCCGCACGCCGCAGCCGATCCGCAAGGAACGCATCAAGGCCGGCGAGCGCAGCATGGAGGAGGCGATGCCCGGCGCCTTCGCCGAGCTGATGCAGGTCCGTGAGACGCTCGAGAAGCACTACACGGACATGCAGGACATCGAGTTCACCGTGCAGCAGAACAAGCTGTACATGCTGCAGACGCGCAACGGAAAGCGCACCGCCGCCGCCAGCCTCAGGATCGCCGTGGACATGGCGCGCGAGGGGCTGATCGACGAGGCGGAGGCGGTGAAGCGCGTGGCGCCCTCTTCGCTCGACCAGCTGCTGCACCCGACCCTGGACCCCAAGGCCGCGCGGACCCTGATTTCCAAGGGCCTGCCGGCCTCGCCGGGCGCCGCCTGCGGCGTGGTGGTGTTCTCCGCCGACGAGGCCGAGGCGCGCGCCGCCAAGGGCGAAAGCGTCATCCTGGTGCGCATCGAGACCTCGCCCGAGGACATCCACGGCATGCACGCCGCCAAGGGCATCCTGACCACGCGCGGCGGCATGACCAGCCATGCGGCGGTGGTGGCGCGCGGCATGGGCCGCCCCTGCGTGGCCGGCGCCGGCGGCGTGGTGGTGGACTACCACAGCCACCAGCTCTCGGCCGGCGGCAAGGTGGTGCAGGCGGGCGAGACCATCACCCTCGACGGCGCCACCGGCGAGATCTTCCTCGGCGCTGTGGCGATGGTGGAGCCGCAGCTTTCCGGCGACTTCGCCACGCTGATGGGCTGGGCCGACAAGGTGCGCCGCCTGAAGGTGCGCGCCAATGCCGAGACCCCGCTGGATGCCGAGACCGCCCGCAAGTTCGGCGCCGAAGGCATCGGCCTCTGCCGCACCGAGCACATGTTCTTCGACCCCGAGCGCATCGGCGCCGTGCGGCAGATGATCATGTCGGAAAGCGAGGGCGGGCGGCGCGACGCGCTGGCCAAGCTGCTGCCCTTCCAGCGCAAGGACTTCACCGAGCTGTTCCGCATCATGGCCGGGCTGCCGGTGACCATCCGGCTGCTCGACCCGCCGCTGCACGAATTCCTGCCGCATCGCGACGAGGAGCTGGCCGAGGTGGCGGAAAGCCTCGGGGCCGACCTCGCCGCGATGAAGCGCCGGGCGCTCGACCTTTCCGAGGCCAACCCGATGCTCGGCCACCGCGGCTGCCGGCTCGGCGTCACCTATCCCGAGATCTACGAGATGCAGGCGCGGGCCATCTTCGAGGCGGCGGTCGCCATCGCCAAGGAAACGGGCAAGGCGCCGGTGCCAGAGATCATGATCCCGCTGGTGGGCGTGAAGAAGGAGCTGGAGATCACCCGCGCCCAGGTGGACAAGGTGGCCAAGGAGGTCTTCGCCGAGGCCGGGCAGAGCCTGGAATACCTGGTCGGCACGATGATCGAGCTGCCGCGCGCGGCGCTCACCGCCGACGCCATCGCGGGCGTGGCCGACTTCTTCTCCTTCGGCACCAACGACCTGACGCAGACCACCTTCGGCCTCTCGCGCGACGACGCGGGCAAATTCCTGCCCTACTACGTGGAGAAGGGCATCCTGCCGAAGGATCCCTTTGTCTCGATCGACCCGGAGGGCGTCGGCGCGCTGGTGCAGATCGCCGCCGAGAAGGGCCGCAAGACGAAGGAGCAGCTCAAGCTCGGCATCTGCGGCGAGCATGGCGGCGATCCGGCCTCCATCCAGTTCTGCGAAAGCGTGGGGCTCGACTACGTCTCCTGCTCGCCCTACCGCGTGCCGGTGGCGCGCCTCGCGGCGGCGCAGGCGGCGCAGGCCGACGGCGGCACCGACCGGACGGCCTGACCTCCCGCAGGGCCGGGTGGGGCGATGCCCCGCCCGGCGATACCGGGATACCGCTCCCTGAGATGTTCTTCGTGTTCCGGAACAAGCCGGGACTAGACTGAATGCTGCAACCCGTGCAGGGGGCGGCCATGCCGATCGAGCGGGACGTTGCGCAGCACTACACGCATGGGGCGCTGGAACGCGCCATCCTTGACGCGCTGGCGGCGAGCGGACGCGCGGCCCGGCAACTGAGCGCGGCCGACCTCGCGGAGATCGACGAGCTTCATCTCGGCTGGCTGGCGGCAACCGCGGAGCTGGCCAGGGCGCTTGGCCTCTCGCCCGGGACACGCGTGCTGGACGTCGGGTCCGGCCTGGGGGGACCCGCGCGCTACTTCGCCGACGCACATGGCTGCCAGGTCACCGGCATCGACATCACGCCCGAATTCGTGGCGGTGGCGGCGGCGCTGACCCGGCGTTGCGGCCTGTCGGGCAAGGTCGGGTTCCTGAAGGCCAGCGCGCTGGCCATTCCCTTCGGCGCCGCCAGCTTCGATGCCGCCACGCTGATCCATGTCGGCATGAACGTGGCGGACAAGGCGCGGCTCTTCACCGAGCTGCGACGGGTGCTCAGGCCCGGCGGGCGCCTCGGCGCCTATGACATTGTCCATGCCCGGCCGGAAGAGCCGCTGCCCTACCCGATGCCCTGGGCGGACGGCACGGCGACAAGCTTCGTCGAAACCGCCGAGACATACCGGCGCCTGCTCGCCGAGGCCGGCTTCACGCTGGAGCAGGAGGAGGACCGCAGCGAGCTGGCGCTCCGCCTGGGGCGGGAGATGCGGGAGCGGGCGACGCAGACCGGCCGCCCGCCGCTCGGCCTGCACGTGGTGATGGGGGAGGGCACGCAGCAGCGGCTGGCCAACGCCATGGACGCGCTGGAACGCGGCATCATCGCGCCCGTGGCCTTTATCGCCCGCGCCGAGTGACCGCCGCGCGGCGGCCGGCTCAGCCCGCCGCCTGCTCCGGCAGGCGCATCCAGCCTGGCACGCGCGGCACCAGCACCGCCGCGCCGCAGGTCAGCCGCTCGCCCTCGCGCAGCGGCAGGCGCAGCAGGGCCAGGCCCAGCCCTTGCGGGTGGCCGGAGCGCATCTCGCCGACCTCGGCGCCCTCGCGCAGCACGGGCGTTCCGGGCGCGGGCAGGGGGCCCTCCACCGCCACCGGCACCAGCCGCCGCTTCAGCAGGCCGCGATACTTGGTGCGGGCGGTCAGCTCCTGGCCCATGTAGCAGCCCTTGCTCCAGGAGATGCCGCCCAGCTCGTCGAAGCCGGCCTCCAGCAGCACCGACTTCTCCGCCTCCAGGTCGGGCGCGCCGTTGGGCAGCCCGAGGGCGAGGCGATGGCGGTCGTAGTCGCCCGCCGCGCCGGGCAGCGCCTGCCCCGCGGGGAGGATGGCGCGCCAGCCGGCCTCGGGCAGGCGCGGGTCGGGGGCGGCGAGGGCCTCCGCGGGCGGCGCGGCCTCGCCCCAGCCGGCCCAGACGGCGAGGTCGGGCCGCCCGGCCAGCGCCACGCGGGAGCGCAGGCGGAAGCGGGAAAGCCGCTGTGCCAGCAGGGCGGCCTGGGCGGCAGGAACGTCCAGCAGCAGGCGCTCGCCCGCGGCCAGGATGAAGAAATCGGCCAGCCACTTGCCCTGCGGGGTCAGCAGCGCGGCCCAGACGGCGCGGCCAGGCATGGCCTGCGTGACGTCGTTGGACACCAGGCCCTGAAGGAAGTCGAGGCGGTCCTCACCGGAGAGGTCCACCACGGCACGGTCGGAAAGGGGAGCGATGGGCATCCCGAAGATTTTGGCAGGCGAGGCGGCGCAGACAAGCGGCGACGCTGCACGCCATCGCCCAACCATGCTATGCGCGCGCCAACCATGCGCATCCTCTTCGTGACCGCCACCCGCATCGGGGATGCGGTGCTCTCCACCGGGCTGCTGGACCACCTGCTGCGAACCTATCCGCAGGCACGCTTCACCGTGGCCTGTGGTCCGGCGGCGGAGGGGATCTTCGCGCGGATGCCGCGGCGCGACGCCACCATCGTGCTGGAGAAGCGCCGCTTCTCGCTGCACTGGCTGGCGCTCTGGGCGCAGGTGGCGCGGCACCGGTGGGACCTGGTGGTGGACCTGCGCGGCTCCGCCCTGGCCTGGATGGTGCCGGCGCGGGCGCGCGCGGTGATGCGCGGCGGGCGCCGCCCCGGCCACAAGCTGCTGCATCTTGGGCAGGTGCTGCGGCTGGCGCCGGCGCCGCGCCCGGTGGCCTGGTTCGACGTCGCCGACACCGCGCGGGCGGAGGTGGTGTTGCCGGGCGAGGGGCCCTTCATCGCCCTTGGCCCCAGCGCCAACTGGCCAGGCAAGGTCTGGCCGCCGGACCGGTTCGTGGCGCTTTTCCAGGCGCTCTCCGCGCCGGATGGGCCGTTGCCCGGGGCGCGGCCGGTGATCCTGGGCGGGCCGGGCGGGACCGAGGCCGGCCTGGCCGCGCCGGTGCTGCGGGCCTTGCCGGGGGCGGTGGACCTGGTGGGCCGCCTTTCGCTGCCGGAGGCGGCGGCGGTGCTGACCCGCTGCGCGCTGTTTGTCGGCAATGATTCGGGGCTGATGCACCTCTCGGCCGCCGCCGGGGCGCCCACGCTTGGCCTGTTCGGGCCGACCCAGGCCGGCGAATACGCGCCGGTCGGCCGCCGCGCCCGGGCGGTGGTGGCGCAGGGAGCGGCCGGGCAGGCGCCGATGACGGCGCTTGGCGTCGGCGAGGCGCTGGAGGCCGCGATTGCCCTGCTGCGGCAAGCGGAGGCGGCGGCAGCATGACGCTCCGCCGCATCCACGGCCTCGCTCCGGCGGCGGGCGGCCCATGAGGCTGGCCCAGGTGATGGCCGGCAGCACGATGGGCGGGGCCGAAGGCTTTTACGAGCGGCTTGCCCTGGCGCTGCACCTGACGGGCGACGAGGTGCTCTCGGTGATCCGCAGCGACCCGGGGCGCGCCGCCCGGCTTTCCGCGCAGGGGCTGGTGCCGGTGCAGCTCCGCTTCGGCAACTGGCTCGACCTGCCGACCCGGCTGCGCCTGCAGGCCGAGCTGAACGGGTTCCGGCCCGCGGTGGTGGTGGCCTGGATGAACCGCGCCGCCCGCTTCTCCCCGCGCGGCCCCTGGACCCTGGTGGGCCGGCTGGGCGGCTACTACGACCTGAAATACTACCGCCACTGCGACCACCTCGTCGGCAACACGCGCGACCTGGTGGCGTGGATCGTCCGCCAGGGCTGGCCGCGCGAGCGCGCGCACTACCTGCCGAACTTCGTGGACGACATGGGGGGCATGCGGCCGGCCGAGCTGGACCTGCCACCCGGCGTGCGGCCGGGCGCGCCGCGCCTGCTGGCGCTGGGCCGGCTGCACCGCAACAAGGGCTTCGACATGCTGCTGCGCGCCCTCCCCCTCCTTCCCGGTGCCGCGCTGACCATCGCCGGGGAGGGGCCGGAGCGCGCGGCGCTGGCCCGGCTGGCGGCGCAGCTGGGCGTGGCCGACCGCGTGCAGCTCCTGGGCTGGCGCCGGGATTCCGGCGCCTTGCTGGCGGCCTGCGACGTCTTTGTCTGCTCCTCGCGCCATGAGCCGCTCGGCAACATCGTGCTGGAGGCCTGGAGCGCGGGGCGGCCGGTGGTGGCGGTGGCGGCGCAGGGGCCCTCGGAACTGATCCGCGACGGCGAGACCGGCCTGCTGGTGCCGCCCGAGTCGCCGGAGGGGCTGGCGGCCGCCATCCGAACCCTGCTGCAGGAGCCGGAGCGCCGCGCCGCGATGGGCGAGGCAGGGCGGGCCGCCTATGCCGCAGCCTTCGCCGCGGGGCCGGTGCTTGCGCGCTGGCGGGGCTTTCTGCAACAGGTGGCGCCGCCTGCCGTTGCCGCCCCGGCGAGGTCCCTATCTGCCGAAGCGCCGGGCGGGCGGAGCTGACTCGCGCATGTGCGGCATCGCCGGCCTCATCCTGAAGCAGGGACTTGTCCCCGACGCGGCGCTGCTGCAGCGGATGACGGCCGCCCTGGCCCATCGCGGGCCGGACGGCGCCGGGCATCACGTGGCGGGCAACGTCGCGCTGGCGCATACCCGGCTGGCCATCATCGACCTCGCCACCGGCGACCAGCCGCTCTTCACCGGCCCGGCGGCGCTGGTCGGCAATGGCGAGGTGTACAACTACCGTGAGTTGCGCACGGAGCATCTCCTGTCCTGCTCCACCGGCAGCGACTGCGAGCCGCCGCTGCACCTGTTCCGCCGCGACGGGCTGGCCTTCGCCGACACGCTGCGCGGCATGTACGCCTTTGCCATCCACGACCGCGCCCAGCGCGAGCTGGTGCTCGCGCGCGACCCCTTCGGCATCAAGCCGCTCTACACCGCCGAGGTGGCGGGGGGCATCGCCTTCGCCTCGGAGCCGCAGGCGCTGATCGCCGCCGGGCTGGTGGCGCCCCGGGTGCGCGCCGAGGCGCGCTCCGAGCTGTTGCAGATGCAGTTCACCACCGGCGCCGAGACGATCTTCGAGGGCATCCGCCGCGTGCTGCCCGGCGAGAGCATCGCCATCGCCGAAGGCAAGGTGCTGGAGCGCCGCCGCCGCGAGGCGCTGCCCGAGGGCGGGCCGGTTCCGGCCAGCGAGGAGGAGGCGCTGGCCCGCTTCGAGGCCGCCTTCCGCGACAGCGTGGACCTGCACCAGCGCAGCGACGTGCCCTACGGCATGTTCCTCTCCGGGGGAACGGACAGTGCCGCGGTGCTGGCCATGATGGCGCGGCTGAACGAAAGCCCGGTGCGCGCCTTCACCGCCGGCTTCGACCTGCCCGGCGCCGCCGACGAGCGGGAGCGCGCCGCCGCCCTCGCCCGCGTGGCGGGCGCGCGGCACGAGACCATCACGGTGACGGAGGCGGAGGTCTGGCGGCACCTGCCGGAGATCGTGGCCGGCATGGATGATCCGGCCGCCGACTACGCCATCATTCCCACCTGGTTCCTGGCCCGGCGTGCCCGGCAGGAGGTGAAGGTGGTGCTCTCCGGCGAGGGCGGCGACGAGATCCTGGGCGGCTATGGCCGCTACCGCGCCGCCATGCGGCCGTGGTGGCTGGGCGGCAAGGCGCCGCGCACCCGGGGTTCCTTCGACCACCTGGACGTGCTGCGCGCCCCGCCCACCGGCTGGCGCGACGGCATCGCCGCCGCCGAGGCCGCCGCCGCCTCCGCCGGCCGCACCCGGCTGATGGCGGCGCAGGCGCTGGATATGGCGGACTGGCTACCGAACGACCTGCTGCTGAAGCTCGATCGTTGCCTGATGGCGCACGGCGTGGAAGGGCGCACGCCCTTCCTGGACACCGCGGTGGCCGAGGCGGTGTTTCGCCTGCCGGATGCGCTGAAGGTCCGCAAGGGCATGGGCAAGTGGTTGCTGCGCGAGTGGCTGGCGCGCAACTTCCCCGCCGCCGAGCCGCACCGCCCGAAGCAGGGCTTCACCGTGCCGATCGGCGCCTGGATCGAGCATATGGGCGAGAAGCTGGGGCCGCTGGTGGCGGCGCAGCCGGGCGTGATGGAGATCGCCAAGCCGGCGAAGGTGGCGGCGCTGTTCAAGGGCGCCGCCAGCAAGCGCCAGGGCTTCGCGGCCTGGCACCTGCTGTTCTATGCGCTCTGGCACCGCCGGCACGTGGAGGGCGTCCTGCCGCAGGGCGACACGCTGGAGTACCTCTCCGCCCGCTGACCGGGGCGCCATGCTTGGCGGGGGAGGCGGAATGTGGGAGGTTGGCCGATGCAAGAACGAACGACCACCCGTGCCCGTCTGCTCTCGGCCCCGAGGATTCGCCTGCTGGAACAGCTCATGCTGACCGGCCTGGCTTTCTTCGGCCTGCTCGCGGTGCTTCACCTGCTGCGACTGGGCTGACCCGCGGCACCCGCCAGCCGCGGCCAGGAGGGCACCCCTCCTGGACCACCCCGCCGGGGCGATTGAATGGCCCCGGACCTTCCCTTTTCCCTTCCTGATGCGCCGTCACTGAAACAGGTGGCGCGGCGGGCTGGGCGGCTCCGTTCCTCCAAAATTTCCAGCAGGCCGGCATCTCCAGCAGGCGGGTCCCGACGACGCGCACCGGCGCGTTCAGCGGCAGGCCCCATGCGCCCGGCCGCGGCCGGACGATCATTCCCCGACGAAGGGGTTCTTGCCGCCGCGCCCATGCAGGCGGATCGGCACGCCCGGCATGTCGAAGGCCTCGCGGAAGCTGTTCACGAGGTAGCGGCGATAGTCCTCCGGCAGGTCCTCGGCGCGCGGGCCGAAGACGGCGACCGTCGGCGGCCGGGCCTTCGGCATGGTGGCGTAGCGCAGCTTGACGCGGCGGCCATCCACCAGCGGCGGGGCGTGGCGGGCGACGGCGGCCTCGAACCAGCGGTTCAGCTCGCCGGTTGGGATGCGGCGGTTCCAGCGCTCGACGGTCTGCCGCACGGCCGGCATCAGCCGCTCCACGCCCTTGCCGGTCATGGCCGAGAGCGCGACGACGGTGATGCCCTTGAGCTGGGCAAGGGAGGCCTGCAGCACGTCCTCCAGCGCCCGGCGCGCCGCCGCGCGGTCCTCCACCGCGTCCCACTTGTTGTAGGCGATGACCACGGCGCGGCCCTCGCGCTCGGCGAGGCGGGCGATGCGCAGGTCCTGCTCGTCCATGCCCAGCGTGGCGTCGAGCACCAGCACCGCCACCTCCGCCTCCTTCAGCGCGGAGATGGTCGCACCCACCGACATCTGCTCCAGGTGCTCGCTGATGCGGGCCTTCTTGCGCATGCCGGCGGTGTCCACCAGCCGCACCTTGCCGCCGGTCTCGTCGGTCCATTCCACCGCCACGGCGTCGCGCGTCAGGCCGGGCTCGGGGCCGGTGATCATCCGCTCCTCGCCGACCAGGGCGTTGAGCAGGGTGGACTTGCCGGCATTCGGGCGGCCGACGATGGCCAGCCGCAGCGGGCGGTCGCGCTCCTGCGCCTCGGGGTCCTCCTCCTCCGGCAGCATCCCGATGGCGGTGGTGTAGAGGTCGGCGATGCCCTCGCCATGCTCGGCCGAGATGGCGACCGGGTCGCCGAGGCCCAGCTCATAGGCTTCCATCGCCGCCATGCCGCCGGCGCGGCCTTCGGTCTTGTTGGCGATCAGCAGCACCGGCACCGACTGGCGGCGCAGCCAGGCGGCGAAGGCACGGTCGGAGGGGGTGAGGCCGGCGCGGGCGTCGGTCACGAAGAGCACCAGGTCGGCCTGCCGGATGGCGATCTCGGAGCTGGCGCGCATGCGGCCGGCGACGGTGTCGGGCGGCGCCTCCTCCAGCCCCGCCGTGTCGAGCAGCAGCACGGGACGGTGGCCGAGGCGGGCCTCGACCTCCTTGCGGTCGCGCGTGACGCCGGGCGTGTCGTCCACGATGGCGAGCTTGCGCCCGGCCAGGCGGTTGAACAGCGTGGACTTGCCGACATTCGGGCGGCCAACAATGGCGATACGGGGGAGCATGATGCGCAGGGCTTTACAGCGGAAACGGCTGGGGTGGAACAGAAACGGGCGTGAAAGAGCAAGGCCGGGGGAAATGAATTCCCCCAGACGCCTTCTTTTTTTCTGTCCGCTCCCCGCGCGGACAAGCGCGGCCCCGAACTGACAAAAGGAAGATGGGGTTTTGGGGGGAATTCATTCCCCCGACCTTGATCCTACGCCGCCAGATGCGCGGGCCGGGCCGCCATGGCCTGCCGCACCCGTCCCCCTGGGCAGCCGCCGGGCAGCGCCGCCGCGCGCCGTGCGACGGGCAGCAGCGCGCCGAGGTCCACGCCTGTGGAGGCACCCATGCGGGCGAACATCCAGGCGACATCCTCGGTCGCCACGTTGCCGGTGGCGCCCGGAGCGAAGGGGCAGCCGCCCAGGCCGGCGATGGCGGCGTCGAAGACCCGCACGCCCGCGCCATGCGCCGCCATGATGTTGGCGAGGCCCAGCCCGTAGGTGTCATGGCCATGGAAGGCCCAGGCGGCGACCCGCGGGAAGGCTTCCGCGCAGGCGGCGTGCAGGCCGGCGACATGGGCGGGGTCGGCGCGGCCGGTGGTGTCGCAGAGGGCGTATTCGGCGTCCGGGCGCAGGGCGGCGAGGCGGCCGACGAGGTCCAGCGCGGCTTCGGGGGCGACACGGCCGGTGAAGGGGCAGTCGAAGGCCGTGGCGATGTTCACGCGCAGGCGGACGCCCTCCAGCTCCGGCAGCAGGGCGGCGAATTCGGCCACGGAGTCCGCCGGGCTCATGCGGATGTTGCTGCGGTTATGCGCCTCGGAGACGGAAACCACCCAGACCAGGTGCCGCGCCCCGGCGGCCAGGGCGCGGCGGGCGTGGCGGGCGTTGGGCACAAGCATCTGCGGGTCGGCGCCGGGGAGGGCCAGGGTGGCGGCCAGCACCGCCTCGGCATCCGCCATCTGCGGCACGGCGGCGGTGCCGACAAAGGCGCCGGCCTCGATGCGGTGGAGGCCTGCGGCGGCGCAGCCCTGGATGATGGCGAGCTTTTCCTCCGTGGGGATGAAGCGGGCGATCGGCTGGAAGCCGTCGCGCGGCCCCACCTCGACGATGGTGACATCCGGCATGGTGCGGGTTCCTCCCGGGGGAGAGGGTGGCGCGGCGGGGGCGCGCCGACCAGTGCCGGATGCAGAGCCTTGGCATCGCGGGATGCGATCACTCGGGGGGAGGGACCGCGCGGGGGGGGATGGTCGGGAGGGCGTCAGCGGCCCGCGCTGATCAGGGCGAAGGCGGCGCCCTGCGGGTCGTGCGCCTGCAGGATCCATTGGCCGCCCGGCACCTCATGCGGACCGTTCAGCACGCTGCCGCCCTGCGCCTTCACGCGCTCCGCCGCGGCCTCCACGCTCTCGACGCGGAAATAGAAGGTCCAGGGGAAGGCGGGCATGCCGGGCGGGCGGGTCATCATGCCGCCGATGGTCACGCCGTTCGCGGCGAAGAGCTGATAGACGCCCATCGGGCCCATGTCGTGCGCCTCGGCCTTGGTCCAGCCGAACAGGCGGGAATAGAAGGCGAAGGTGGCCTCCGCGTCGGTGGCGACCAGCTCGTGCCAGGCGGGGTGGCCTGGCCTGTCCATGGCGAAGGGAGGCGGCGGCATGGCCTCGGTGCCGTGGAACAGGATAAAGGCGGTGCCCTCCGGGTCGGCGGCGACGGCGAAGCGGCCGATGCCGGGAATGTCCTCGGGCTGGCGCAGGATGGCGCCACCGGCCTTGGCCACGCGCGCGGCCATGGCGTCCACGTCCTCCACCGCGACGTCGCCGATCCAGGTGGGGCGCGTGCCGCCGGCACAGCTTCCGCCCGGCGGCATGGTCATGGCGCCGGCGACCGGGGCCTCATCGGCGAGGAGCAGGGTGTAGTCCGTTCCCGGCTGCCCGGCGCTGCGGGCGTGCCAACCCAGCACCGCGCGGTAAAACGCGGTGGCGGCCGCCGCGTCGGTGGTCATCAGTTCGTACCAGACGAAAACTCCACTTGGACCCGGCATTGTGATTCCTTTCTTTCCCGGTCGGCCGCTTGCATGACGCGACGGCACGAACGACATGAAACAGTTGATATCAACCCAATCGGCTTGTCAAACCCCGTGGACCTGACCTTCCAGACGACCCTTCTGGTGCGCGATGCCTGCCTCTGCCTGCATGTGCAGCGTGCTGCGCGGGCCCTGGCGCGCCGCTTCGACGAGGCGCTGCGGCCCGTGGGCCTGACCAGCGGCCAGTTCTCCCTGCTGATGTCGCTGAACCGGCCGGAGGCGGCGCCGATGAAGGCGGTCGCCTCGCTGCTGGCGCTGGACCGGACGACGCTGACGGCCGCCCTCAAGCCGCTGGAGCGGCGCGGCCTGGTGACCGTGGCCGCGGACGCGCGGGACCGCCGGGCCCGGCGCCTGGCGCTGACGGAGGAGGGCCGCGTGCTGCTGGCGCGGGCGCTGCCGATCTGGGTGCGGGCGCATGACGAGGCGGAGGCCCTGCTGCAAGGCGGCGATGCCGATCGGCTGCGGCGGGACCTGCTGGCCCTGTCGTGACTTGCCGGGCTTCGGGACCGAGGGGCGCCGCCTTCCCCCTCCCGCCCCGGTGGGCCCGTTTGACCGCGCTTCGCCTTCCGCCGCAGATTCCCCGCCATGTCTCAGACCATAGGCGAGGGCCGGCTGCGGTTCGACCTGGTGACGCTCGACCTGTTCCTCTCGGTGGCCGAGGAAGGGAGCATCGCGGCGGCGGCCATGCGCCGGCACATCGCACCCTCGGCGGTGAGCCGTCGGCTCGCGGAGCTGGAGGCGGCGATGGACACGCCCCTGCTGCAGCGCCACGCGCGCGGCATCGCGCTGACCCTGGCGGGCGAGGCGCTGCAGCGGCACGCCCGCAGCGTCTTCGCCGTGCTGGGCCGCATGCGCGACGAGATGGGTGAGCACGCGCAAGGGGTGCGCGGACATGTGCGGATCGCCGCCAACACCTCCTCCCTGGCCGAGTTCCTGCCGGAGGAGCTGGCGCTGTTCATGGCCCGCTGGCCGGGCGTCCGGGTGGAGATGCAGGAACTGCTGAGCCCGGAGATCGTCCGCGCCGTGCGGGACGGGCTGGCGGATGTCGGCATCATGGCGGAGAGCGTGCCGGCCGAGGGGCTGGAGAGCCTGTTCTACCGCGAGGACCGGCTGCAGGCGGTGGTGCCGCTTGGCCATCCGCTCGCCGGGCGGGAGGCGCTGCACTACGCCGAGACGCTGGACTTCCCGCAGGTGGGGCTGGCGCGGGAATCCTCGATCCAGAAGATGCTGGCCGGCACGGCGGCGCAGGCCGGGCGGCCGATCGACCTGCAGGTGCATGTGAACAGCTTCGACGTGCTGCGGCGCCTGGTGCAGGTGGGGATCGGGCTGGCGGTGCTGCCGGAGGCCTGCATCCGCCCCTTCGCCGAGGCCATGGGGTTGCGCGGCGTCCCGCTGCGGGACGCCTGGGCGCGGCGAAGGCTGAAGCTCTGCGTGCGGGACCGCGCGACGCTGCCTGCGCCGGCACGGCTTTTCGTGCAGCAGGCGACGCGGCTGGAGGCATAGCCGGCGGCAGCCGTCGCCCGCGGCGATGGCTCGCCTCGCCAAACGCGAGTGGCGGGAGGGTCGCCCGCTTGGCATCCTGGCGGGCAAAGAAATCTGGGAGATGTCCGAGCCATGCTGTTCAACCGGCGGCGCCTGCTGGGTGCCGCGTCCCTCGGCCTTGCCGGCGCCCTGCTGGGCGCCATCCCTGTCGCGCGCGCGCAGAGCGGCACCATCACGCTGATCGTGCCCACCGCGCCCGCCGGCAGCACCGACTTCGCCGCCCGCCTCGTGGCCGAGCCGCTGGCGAAGCGGCTGGGGCAGAACGTGGTGGTGGAGAACCGGGCGGGCGCGAACGGCGCCATCGGCACCGGCGCGGTGGCGCGCGCCAGGCCGGATGGCACCACGCTGCTGGTGCAGTATTCCGGCTACCATGTCGGCACGCCGGCCATCGTCCCGAACCTCGGCTACGACGTGCGGAAGGACTTCGTGCCCATCGCGCTGCTGATGGACGCGCCGCAGGTGGTTTTCGTGCATCCCTCGGTGCCGGCGAGAACGGCGGCCGAGCTGGTGGCCTATGCCAAGGCGCATCCGGGCCAGCTGAACTACGCCTCGGCCGGCAACGGCTCGATGCAGCATCTCGGCACCGAGCTGTGGAAGCAGCAGGCGGGCTTCGACATGGCGCATGTGCCCTATCGCGGCACCGGTCCGGCGACACAGGACCTGCTGGCCGGGCGCGTGCAGGTCCTCATGACCACGCCGCCGCCGCTGATGCCCTACGCCAAGGATGGAACGCTGCGGGCGCTGGCCATCACCTCGGCCGGGCGCCACCCGGCGCTGCCGGAGGTGCCGACCATGGCCGAATCCGGCCAGCCGGGCATGGAGGTGACCGCCTGGTTCGCCGTGTTCGCGCCCGCCGGCACGCCGGAGCCGGTGCTGAAGCGCCTCACCGAGGCGGTGGACGCTGTGGTGACGACGCCGGAGTTCCGCCGCCGCGTGGAGGAACAGGGCGCCATCGCCCGTTCGATGACGCCCGAGGCGCTGGGCCAGCGGGTGGAGAAGGAACTGGCCGAGTGGACCCAGGTCGCCCGCGCCGCCAACATCAAGCCGGAGTAGGTCCATGGCCGACATGCCGCCCCGCCCCGATCCCTCGCCCCTCGCCGGTGCCGGCGCGCCGCTCGCCGGGCTGCGCGTGCTGGAACTCGGCCACTTCGTCGCCGCGCCGTTCGCCACGCGGCTGCTCGGCGACCTGGGGGCGGAGGTCATCAAGGTGGAGCCGCCGGGTGGCGACCCGGTGCGGCAATGGGGGGCGCGGCACAACGGGCATGCCCCGTGGTGGTCCGTCCATGCCCGCAACAAGCGCTGCATCGCGCTGGACCTGAAACGGCCTGAGGCGCGGGAGATCGTGCTCGGGCTGGTGCGGCACTGCGACGCGGTGGTGGAGAACTTCCGGCCCGGGCAGCTTGAGAAGCTCGGGCTCGGCGCGGCGGCCATGAAGGCGGCGCGGCCTGACCTGGTGATCGCCCGTATCTCCGGCTATGGGCAGGACGGGCCGTATCGCGATCGGGCGGCCTTCGGGGTGATCGGCGAGGCGATCGGCGGGCTGCGCCACCTGACCGACCATGCGCCGGGCACCAGCGACCTGCCGCCGGTGCGGGTGGGCGTCAGCCTGGGCGATTCGGTGGCCGGCATCTATGCCGCGCTCGGCCTGGTGGCGGCGCTGTGGCGTCGGGACCGGCGCGCGCCGTTGTCCGGGCCAGGGTGTGGAGGTGAGGCCGGAGGTGAGGCCGGACGGGGGGCGGAGGTGGACGTGGCGCTGACCGAGTCGGTGTTCAGCCTGCTGGAAGGGGCGCTGCCCGACTACTCCACCCTCGGCACCATCCGGCAGCCGTCCGGCGGCGGCATCGCCACCGCGGCGCCGACCAACGCCTACCGGGCACGGGATGGCATCTGGGTGCTGATCGCCGCCAACTCGGACCCCCTGTTCCGCCGGCTGGCAAAGCTGATGGGCATGCCCGAGCTGGTCGAGGACGCGCGCTTCGCCGACAACCAGGCCCGCGTGCGCAACGTGGCGGAACTGGACGCGCTGATCGGCGCCTGGGCGGCGCGCTTTGACGGGCGGGCGCTGGAGGCGGTGCTGGCCGAGGCCGACATTCCCTCCACCCGCGCCTTCACCATCGCCGATTGCGCGGCGGATCCGCAGTTCCGCGCGCGGGACATGGTGCGGGAGGTGGAGGATCCGCTGCACGGGCCGGTGCTGCATCCCGGCGTGGTGCCGCGGATCGACGGCGCCGTGCCGCCGCCGCGTTCCACCGGCCCGGAGATCGGTGCCGATACGGCCGCGGTGCTGCGGGAACTGCTCGGGATGGAGAAGGAGGCGGTGGCCGCCTTGCAGGAGGCCGGCGTGCTGCGGGCGAGAGGGTAGGCGAGGCGCGGGCGGGATCGGGGCGAAACGCTGCTCCCCTGGATCCCCGCTTCGCCCTGTTGCGGACTTCGCCCCGCGCGCGAGGTGCGCTCGCGCCGGGGCTGAAATGCTCCTGGCGGCGGCAGGCGCGAACCGGTCCCGCCACTGGCCTTGAAAGCGCGGCCGAAAAGAAGAAGCGATGCGCGGGGGAAATCCTTCCCCCGCGCATCGCTTCTATCCGCGATAGGCCGCCAGCGTGCCGTCGTCCGCCAGCAGCACCAGCGTGTCCTGCGCCACCGCCGCGGGAAGGGTGGTGCCGTCCGGCAGGCGCAGGCGGCCGGCGATGCTGCCGTCGGCCGGGTTGATCAGTAGCGCCTCGCCCTTGCTGGAGGGCACGATGAGCTGGCCGCCCGCCGCCAGCGGCGTGCCGAAATTGGCGGGATCGTCGTTCTTCTCCTTGCCCGGCGGGGGCGCGTTCAGCTCGGCGATCCACCGGATGCGCCCATCCTCGCGCCCGAGCGCCACGAGGTCGCCGCTGCGGCCCATCAGGAACAGCCAGTCGCCTACCGGAACGGGGGTGGTGGTGCCGCCGATCTCGCGTTCCCAGAGGCGGCGGCCGGAGCGCAGGTCCACGCCCAGCGAGGTGCTGCCCATGCCCATGGCATAGACCCGCCCCTCATGGATCACCGGCAGGCCATGCACGCCCGAGATGTCGCCGATGCCGCCGAGGCTGCGGCCGGCCAGGCTCTCGCTCCAGAGCACCTGCCCGTCCTCCGGGCGCATGGCCACCAGTTCGCCGGAGGGGAAGCCGGCCACCACGAAGCCGGCCTCCACCGCGGGGGCGGGCAGGCCGAGCGGCACCGCCAGGGTGGGCTGCGCGCGGTAGGTCCACTGCTTCGTGCCGTCCTGGGAGGAGAAGGCGGTCAGCTGGTTGTCAATGGTCGGCACGTAGATGCGGCCGCCGGCCACGGCCGGTGCGCCGCGCGCCGGGGCGGGCAGCTTCACCCGCCAGCGCGGCTTGCCGTCGGCCGGATTCAGCGCCATCAGCTCAGCCATGCCGGTGGCGACGTAGAGCGTGCCATCGGCATAGGCGCAGCCGGCGCCGACCGCGCCGGTCTCGTCGTCCTCCGGGCGGGTGTCGAAGCGCCAGCGGCGGCCGCCCTTCGCCAGGTCGAAGGCCGAGATCACGCCATAGGCATCGGACGCGAAGACGGTGCCCTCCGCCACCACCGGGCCGGTGGTGATGCGCCGGCGATAGCTGCTGCCGGTGCCGGCCGAGGCGGTCCAGGCGCGGCTCAGGCGCGGTGCCAGGGCGGAGTGGCCGGGATCATGCGCCACGTTGCCGCCGAGCTGCGGCCAGTCGGCGCGCGGCTGCGGCGGCGGCAGGGTGAGGGGCTGGCCGGCCAGGGCCGGGTCCACCTCCAGCGCGCGCTGCGTCGTCAGGATTGAGACACGCTCGCCGGGCAGCGGCTGCTTGGCGGTGCCGAAGATGCTGTCGAGTGTGCTGCAGCCGGCCAGCATGCCGGCGCCGCCGAGCAGCGCCGCGCGCCGTGTCCAGATTGTCCTGCTCCGCATCAGACCCCCAATCCTGCCGCCAGACGGCCCGCCCGGTCGCGCAGGCCGCGCGGGGCGGTCACATCGGCGGCCAGGGCTTCAAGAATGCGCTTCGCCTCGGGCTTGTCGCCGCGCCGGATGGCCAGCAGCGCCTGCAACTCCCGCGCCGAGGCGCGCCAGGGATTGCTCGGTTCGGTCAGCGGCGTGAGGCGCGCCGCAAGCACCGCTGGGTCCTGCGTGTCCATGCCGTGCAGCACCCACATCAGGCCGGCGAGGTCGCGGTAGAGCCGGGGCGCGCCCGCGTCGCCGGAGAGCTGGTCCCAGAGCGCCAGGGCGGCCTCGCGGTCGCCGGTTTCAGCCTTCAGCGCGGCGCCGCGCAGGCGGGCGAGGATCTGGTAGCCCTCGGGCGAGGTGGCGGCGAGGCTGGCGAAGCTGTCGCCCGCGGCCTTCAGGTCGGCGCCGGGCGCCTCGGCCTTGCGGCTGATCTCCAGGAACAGGGCGCCGGACTGGGCGGCCTGGCGGTCCTGCCACCACTGCCAGCCCTGCCACCCGCCGACGCCGAGCAGCACCAAGAGCGCCACGCCGGCCAGCAGGCCGCCATACCGTATGCCGAGCCGCCGGGCCCGCTCGGCCCGCAGCTCCTCCTGCACTTCGTCGAAGATATCCGGCAAGGTCCGGTCCCTGTGAAAAGCGGCGCGGACCATAGCGGCCAAGGCGCGCCGCGTTAAGGGCTGGCGGCCGCGGCAGGCCGCCAGATCGGCCTCCCCCGAGGTCTCCCCCGAGGTCTCCCCCGAGGTCTCCCCCGACGTCTCCCCCGGGGCCTCCCCTGGGGCCTCCCCTGGGGCCTTAGCGGAAGCGGACGGGCTGGCCCTCCGGCGTGCCCAGCACCTCGTCCTCCCGCATCACCGCGCGGCCGCGGATGACGGTCATGACAGGCCAGCCGGTGCAGCGCTGCCCGGCGAAGGGCGTCCAGCCGCAGGGGGAGGCGATCCAGCTCTCCTCGATGGTGCGCTGCCGCTTCATGTCCACGACGGTGAAGTCGGCATCGTAGCCGGCGGCGAGGCGGCCCTTGCAGACGGCGCCATAGACCCGCGCCGGGCCGGCGGCCATCAGGTCCACCAGCCGGGCGAGGGAGAGGCGGCCGGCGTTCACGTGGTCCAGCATCAGCGGCACCAGGGTCTGCACGCCGGTCAGGCCGGCGGCGGTGGCCGGCCAGGGGCGCTCCTTGGCGGCGCGGGAATGCGGCGCGTGGTCGGAGCCGATGCAGTCCACCGTGCCGTCGCGCACCGCGGCCCAGGCGGCCTCCTGGTGGCGGGCGGCACGGATCGGCGGGTTCATCACGGCATAGCCGCCGAGCCGGTCATAGGCCTCGTCGTTCTGGCTGAGATGGTTGATCAGCACCTCCACCGTGCCGACGTCCCGGAACTCCTTGAGGTAGTCCAGCTCCTCGGCGGTGGAGACGTGCAGGATATGCGCCGGGCGGCCGGTCTCGCGGGCCAGCGCCATCAGGCGGCGGGTGCCGAGGAAGGCGCATTCCACGTCGCGCCACTCGGCGTGCAGCCGGTGCGGGCCGCCGGCGGCGTAGATCGGCTTGCGCTCCTGCAGGCGGTACTCGTCCTCGGAGTGGTAGCAGATGCGGCGGCGGCCGGAGCGCATGACGCGTTCCAGGCTGGCGTCGTCCTCCACCAGCAGGTCGCCCGTGGAGGAGCCGGCGAAGACCTTGATGGCGCAGACATCCGGCTCCGCCTCCAGCGCCGCGAGTTCGCCGATGTTGGACTTGGCGGCGCCGACATAGAAGCCGATGTCGCACCAGGCCTTGCCCTTCACATAGGCCCGCTTGTTCTCCAGCGCGGCCTGGCTGGTGATCGAAGGGATGGTGTTCGGCATGTCGAACACCGCCGTGATGCCGCCGAGCACGGCCGCCCTGGTCCCGGTCGGGATGGTCTCCACCGCCGGGTCGCCGGGATCGCGCAGATGGACATGCGGGTCGATCAGCCCGGGCAGGACGTGCAGGCCGGCGCAGTCGATCACCTCCGCCGCCTCGGCGGTGCGCAGGTCACCCAGCGCGGCGATTCGGCCGGCGCGCACGCCCACATCCGCCTGCGCCTCCCCCCAGGGGAGCACGCAGGTCCCGCCGCGCAGGATGAGGTCGAAGCTGGACATGCGGAGGGCTCCTTCGGGCTGGGGGGACGGACCCGCGTTGTCTAGGCGGATTCGCCGGCGGCGGCGAGAAGGCCGGAGGAATGAAATCTCCCAGGCCCTCTTCTTTTTATTTTCGAGTTCTCGGCACCGGCCGCCAGGCAGCGCCCAGGACCGGCAGAAAGCGGAAGGGAGCTGAGGGGGCCGTCCCTCGGTCTTTCCGCTGCCGGTGCAACCCTGCCTCGGCCGGAGTGCTTGTGCGACATGCTGTCTCCCTTTGAGCTGATTTCCCTCCTGCTGGTGCTGACGGCGGCCTTCGGCTGGATGAACGCCAGGCTGATCGGCCTGCCGGACACCGTCGGGCTGCTCGCCATGGGGTTGGCCGCCTCGCTCCTGCTGCTGGCGACCGACCTGCTCTTCCCGGCCACCCCGCTCTACGAGAACCTGACCGGGATCATCCGCCAGGTGGATTTCCAGCGCACCGTGCTGGAGGGGATGCTGGCCTTCCTGCTCTTCGCCGGCGCCTTGCATGTGGACATCTCCGCCCTGCGCGACCGCGCCTGGGTCGTCGGCTGCATGGCGACGCTTGGCGTGCTGATCTCGACGCTGATCGTGGGCTTCGGCTTCTGGTTCCTGGCCGGGTTGGCGGGGGTGGCGCTGCCGCTGTCCTGGGCCTTTGTGTTCGGGGCGCTGATCAGCCCGACTGATCCCGTGGCGGTGCTCAGCACGCTCAAGGCGGTGCGGGTGCCGCAGTCCCTGGAACTCGACATGACCGGCGAGTCGCTGTTCAACGACGGCGTCGGCATCGTCGCCTTCACCATCGCCATGGCCTTCGCGGCAGGGGCGGGCGAGGAAGCCGCCGGGCCGGGCGAGGTGGTCGCGCTGCTGCTGCATGAGGCAGCCGGCGGAATGCTGCTGGGGCTGGTGGCGGGCTACGCCGCCTATTTGGCGATGAAGCAGATCGACAACTATCCGATCGAGGTGCTGATCTCGCTGGCGCTGGTCACCGGCACTTATGCCCTGGCCTCGCGGCTGGGCATGAGCGGGCCGCTGGCCATGGTGGTGGCGGGGCTGCTGATCGGCAACCGCGCTCCGCAGCACGCGATCAGCGACCTCACCCAGCACTATCTCTTCAGCTTCTGGACCCTGGTGGACGAGATCCTCAACGCCGTCCTCTTCCTGCTGATCGGGCTCGAGGTGCTGGTGCTGCGGCCGGAGACGCTGCTCCAGTGGCTGCCCGTGGCGGCCATCCTGCTGGTGCTGGCGGCGCGCTTCGTGTCGGTCGCGCTTTCGGTCACGGCGATGGCGCGCTGGAAGCGTTTCGTGCGCGGCACCATCCCGGTGCTGACCTGGGGCGGCCTGCGCGGCGGCATTTCCGTGGCGCTGGCGCTCTCGATCCCGGAAGTGACGGAGAAACCCACCATCCTGGCCGCGACCTATACGGTGGTGGTCTTCACCATTCTCGTGCAGGGCCTCACCCTGCGGCCGCTGGTGAAGCGGACGGTGCGGGGGCCGGGGAGGGGGGCGGAGCCCTCCTCGCATGCCGCCTCGGGGCACTAGAGCATTCTCCGTTCGCTCTGGCTCACGGGAAATGCTCCGGCCGTCTGTTCTGACGGAAATCTTCACCCGTCCCGATGATGCCACCGGAACGGGATCCGCTCTAGCGAGGGAGGGCTCCGCCCCCCCCAACCCCTGCGGCCGGAGGGGGGGTGAGCCCCGTGGACCCCGCACCCGCTCAGCGGCGCAGCAGCTGCTCGGCGATCTGCACGGCGTTCAGCGCGGCGCCCTTCAGGAGCTGGTCGCCGGCGACAAACAGCGCCACTGAACGGCCGGAAGGGTCGCCCAGGTCGGGGCGGATGCGGCCGGCCAGCACGTCGCCCTGCCCCGTGGCCTCGGAGGGCATGGGGAAGTGGTTGGCGGCGCGATCGTCCACCAGGCGCACGCCCGGGGCACCGGCGAGGGTGGCGCGGACCTCCTCCGGGGTGACGGGGGCCTCGAACTCCACGGTCAGCGCGATGGCGTGCGCCCGCAGCACCGGTACCCGGACGCAGGTGATGCCGATCGGCAGGGCCGGCACGTCCATGATGCGGCGGGTTTCCGCGATCACCTTCAGCTCCTCGCCGTTGTAGCCGCTCTCCGGGTCCACCTCGGCATTGTGGCTGAACAGGTTGAAGGCATAGGGGTGCGGCAGGACCCTGGGCGTGAAAGCCTCGCCGCGCAGCGCGGCGGCGGTCGATTCGCGCAGCTCCTCCATCGCCGCGGCGCCGGCGCCCGAGGCCGCCTGGTAGGTGGCGGCGGTGACGCGGCGGATGCGGTGGCGCTGGTGCAGCGGCCAGAGCGGCACCGTCGCGATGATGGCGACGCAGTTGGGGTTGGCGATGATGCCGCGATGGCTGGCGATGGCGGCGCCGTTCACCTCCGGCACCACCAGCGGCACGTCCGGGTCCATGCGGAAGGCGGAGGAGTTGTCCACCACCACCGCACCGGCCTTCACCGCCGCGGCCGCATAGCGCTTCGAGACGCCGCTGCCGGCGGAGAAGAGCGCGACGTTCACGCCCTCGAAGCTCGCTTCGTCCAGCGCCTCGACCGGCAGCTCCTGGTTGCGGAAGCGCAGGGTCCTGCCGGCGGAGCGGGGGGAGGCCAGCAGCTTCAGGCCGGCGAGGGGGAAGTTCCGCGCCTCCAGGCAGTGCAGCAGCTCGACGCCCACCGCGCCGGTGGCGCCGACGATCGCCACCGTCGGCGTGGCGGGCACCACCTGGTGGGGGGCGGCCTGGAGGGGTTCTTCAAGGGTCAGCATGGGGTCTCTTCCGTGGTGCCGGGAGAGACGGGGCCGTGACATCCGGCCTGGCCCCGTCCGTTTCCGGCGGGGCCTTCTGGTGCTTTATGCCGTGGCGATCACCGCGCACGCACCAGAGGACGCCCCGCCGGAGCGGTCGTCTTGGTAATGCGCTTGATGAGGATGGTCGCGAGCATCGAGTGATCTTGCGCGATCGGCGCGCCACGTCAAGCTGCGAGGGCCGGGGGCGGGTCCTCACCGGTCGGCGCGCTGCAGGGGCGCCGGCCCGGAAGCCCGCGTTTCCCGCGCGCCGGGGAAGGAGGCGGGATGTCGGACGAGATCCGGATCACCACCATCGCCGAACGGCCGGAGCTGGCACCGCTGGTCGCGGGCTGGCTGTGGCAGGCCTTCTGGCAGGAGGCCGGGCACGGGCTGGAGGCGACGCTGGCGGCGGTGCAGGCATCGGCGGCGCCCGGCGCCGTGCCGCAGACATTCGTGCTGCTCGCGGCGGGCGAGCCGGTGGCGACGGCCAGCCTCGTGGCGGGTGACCTCGACTCCATGCCGGAGCTGACGCCCTGGCTGGCCGGGCTTTTCGTCCTGCCCGCGGCGCGTGGGCAGGGACATGCACGCCGGCTGCTCGCAAGAGCGGAGGCGGCAGCGCGGCAGGCCGGCTTCACCGCGGTCTGGCTCTACACGGAGGCGGCGGAGGACTTCTATGCGCGCGCCGGCTGGGAGGTCGTGGAGCGACTGCCGCATGGGGCCGGCACCCTCACCCTCATGCGGCGCGAACTGGCGGGGGCCGGTTGAGCGCGGCGCGGAACGGCGATGGAAACGCCGCGCACCCGCTGGGGTTCTCCAGCAGAGCGGGAGATGGAACGGCAGATGGCGGACTCGGCGGGGAAAGGCAGGGCACGAGGCGCCAACCTCGAATACGCCATCGGACTGGCGCGCGCCCTGGCGGGGGCGTTGATCTTCGCCTTTCCGCTGGTGATGACCATGGAGATGTGGTGGATCGGCTTCTACATCGCGCCGCTCCGCCTGTTCCTGTTCCTGCTGCTGGGGCTCGGGATGCTGGCCGGGCTTGCCTACTACAGCGGCTTCGAGCCTTCCGACGGGGTGCTCGACGCCGTGCTGGACGGGCTGGTGGCCTTTGGCGTCGGGTTCCTGTGCAGCCTCGCCGTGCTCTGGATGCTCGGCCTCCTGGATGGCGAGATGGGCTGGCGCGGCGCCGTCGGCATGGTGGCGATCCAGGCGGTGCCGGCCGGAATCGGCGCGGTGGCGGCGCGCCAGCAGTTCGGCGACGCCTCGGGCGAGGGCAAGCAGGACCGCGCGGGCTATCCGGCGCAGCTCTTCCTGATGGCGGCGGGGGCGCTGTTCCTGGCCTTCAACGTGGCGCCGACGGAGGAGATGATCCTGATCACCTTCAAGATGAGCCCCAGGCAGGTGCTGGGCCTGGCGGCGATCTCGATCCTGCTGCTGCACTTGCTGGTCTATACGGTGGGCTTCGCGGGGCAGGAGCGGTTTCCGGAAGGGGCGGGCTTCTGGTCCACCTTCTTCACCTACACGCTGGTGGGCTATGCCATCGCGCTGTTGCTCAGCGCCTACGTGCTCTGGACCTTCGGCCGCACCGATGGCACGGCGCCGGAACTGGTGGTCATGATGTCCGTCGTGCTGGGCTTTCCCGCCGCGCTCGGCGCCGCCATCGCGCGGTTGGTGGTGTGAGCGGGATGGCCAGGCGCACGCCGGCCCTCGAATGGATCTGCGCGGCGCTGGGCGGCGCCATCGTGCTGGCGGTGCTGGCGGTGGTGGGGGCGCAGATCCCCGGCGACGACAAGGCGCCGCCCGACATCCGGCTGCGGGTGGAGGCGGTGCAGCCAGCCTCGCAGGGCTGGCTGGTGCGGTTCGAGGCGGCCAACCCGGCGCAATCCACCGCTTCGGCGGTGGAGATCGAGGGGCGGCTCGAAGCGGAGGGGCGGCTGGTGGAGGCGAGCCAGGTGCGGTTCGACTACGTGCCGCGCGGCTCGCGCCAGCGCGGCGGCCTCTGGTTCACGCACGACCCCGCGCAATACCGGCTGAGCCTGCGGGTGCTGGGCTACCAGGAGCCCTGAGGCCCGGCCCGCCTAGAGCAGATCCCGTTCCGACGGCATCATCGGGACGGGTGAAGATGCTCGTCAAAACAAACGGCTAGAGCGTTTCCCGTGAGCCAGTGCGAACGGAAAATGCTCTAGCCGAGACGGGCGATTGTCTCGCCATGCCGGGTCTCGCCGGGCAGGCAGAGGGCGGCGAGGGCGGGAGCGACGTCGGCGGGCTGGGCAAGGCGCTTCGGGTCCTCCCCGGGCATGGCCTTGGCGCGCAGCTTGGTGGCCACCACGCCAGGGTCGAAGAGGTTCACCCGCAGCGGCGTCTTCTCGACCTCCTGCGCCCAGCATCTCACCAGGTATTCCATGCCGGCCTTGGTCGCGCCGTAGGGACCCCAGAAGGCCTTCGGCTGGCGCGCCTGCGCGGTGGTGAGGAAGACCGCCCGGCCAGCCGGGGCCGCACGCAAGGGCGGGTCGCAGGTGCGGATCAGGCGCCAGGTGGCGGTCATGTTCACGCCCGCCACCTCGGCCCATTCGCGCGGCTGGATATGCGCCACGGGCGTCAGGCTGCCGAGCGCGCCCGCGGCGTGCACCAGCACGTCCAGCCGGCCGAAGCGCTCCACCAGGGAGGGGCCGATGACGTCGATCTTCTCGGCGTCCTTCGCCAGGTCGAAGGGCAGGAGGGTGGTGGCGCCGCCGACGGCGCGGATGGCGTCGTCCGTCTCCTCCAGCCCACCCTGGGTGCGGGCGAGCAGCACGCAATGTGCGCCGAGACGGGCCAGTTCCACTGCCAGCGCGGCGCCGATGCCGCGACTGGCGCCGGTGACGAGGGCGACCTGCCCGGCGAGCGGCCCCTCCCTCACTGGCCCCTCCCTCACTGGCCCCTCCCTCACTGGCCGTTGGCCGCCAGCAGGGCGGGGGCGCGCTCGGGGTGGCCGGTCAGGTCGGTCAGCGGGATGGCGTAGTCGCCGGTGAAGCAGGCGTCGCAGTAGCCGGGATTGGCGGCGTCACGGCCCGGGCGGCCGAGGGCGCGGTACATGCCGTCCAGCGAGATGAAGGCGAGGCTGTCGGCGCCGATGATGCGCGCCATCTCCTCGACGTCGTGGTTCGCGGCGAGCAGCTTCTCCCGCTCCGGCGTGTCGATGCCATAGAAGCAGGAATGCGTGGTCGGCGGCGAGGAGATGCGCATGTGCACCTCCTTGGCCCCGGCCTGGCGCACCATCTCGACGATCTTCTTGGAGGTGGTGCCGCGCACGATGGAGTCGTCCACCAGGATGACGCGGCGGCCCTCGATCATCGGCCGGTTGGCGGAATGCTTCAGCTTGACGCCGAGATGGCGGATCTGGTCGGTCGGCTCGATGAAGGTGCGGCCGACATAGTGGTTGCGGATGATGCCCAGCTCGAAGGGAATCCCGGCCTCGGCGGCGTAGCCCATGGCGGCGGGCACGCCGGAATCCGGCACCGGCACCACCACGTCGGCCGCCACATGGCTCTCGCGGGCCAGCTCGCCACCGATGCGCTTGCGCGTCTCGTAGACCGGGGTGCCCTCGACCACCGAGTCCGGCCGGGCGAAGTAGATGTACTCGAAGATGCAGAAGCGGCTCTGGCTGCGGCCGAAGGGCTTCATGCTGCGCAGGCCGTCGTTGTCGATAATGACGATCTCGCCCGGCTCGATGTCGCGCACGAACTCGGCGCCGACGATGTCGAGCGCGCAGGTCTCGCTGGCCAGCACATAGGCGCCGCCCTCGCCGACGCCGAAGCGGCCGAGCACCAGCGGGCGGACGCCGAGCGGGTCGCGCGCGCCGATCAGCGCGCCGTCATGCAGGGCGACCAGGGAATAGGCGCCCTGGACCTGCTTCAGCGCGTCGATCAGCCGGTCCACCACGTTGCTGTAGAGGCTGATGGCGATGAGGTGGACGAAGACCTCGGAATCCGTGGTGCTCTGGAACAGGCAGCCGCGGCGGACCAGGGCGCGCTTAAGCTGCGCCGCGTTGGTCAGGTTGCCATTGTGCGCCACGGCGAGGCCGCCGAACTCGAAATCGGCGAAGAGCGGCTGCACGTTGCGCAGCGCCGTCTCGCCGGTCGTGGCATAGCGGTTGTGGCCGACGGCCGAGCGGCCCTTGAGGCCGGCCATGACCTTGGCGTCGCCGAAGATGTCGCCGACGAGGCCGAGGCCGCGATGGGCGTTGAAGCTGCCCTTCTCGGAAAGGGCGACAATGCCGGAAGCCTCCTGCCCGCGGTGTTGCAGCGCGTGCAGGCCAAGCGCGGTGAGCGCCGCCGCGTCGGTGGCGTTCCAGACGCCGAACACGCCGCATTCCTCGTGGAAGCCGTCGTCTTCGTCCCAGGGTTGCGTGGAGAGCAGGGGCTGCATCGGCATCCTCATCACCGGCCTCGCGCCGGGGGGCGCAGCAACTCGTCCATGCTGGGCATGTCGCTGCGGGGCAGGTCTGGAAGTCGCGGGCGATACTCCGGCGGAAGCTGCGCCACAAGTCCGGCCGCCGCATCCGCCACCACGGGCAGGCTCCGCGCCTCGCGCACCGGCTCCGGCCAGCGCTCCACCGAGGGAAGAAACAGCCCGCCGAGGATATAGGCGAGCAGGACGAGAAAAGCACCCCGCGCGAGGCCGAAGACCATGCCGAGCGCGCGGTCCAGCCCCCCGAGGACCGAGGCCCGCACCAGGCCGGCGAACCAGGCGATCAGCAGCTTGAGCACCACCAGCGCGACAATGAAGCAGAGGCCGATGGCGATCAGCTCGGCCAGCCAGGGCGGCTGCACCGTGCCGGCCAGCAAGGGCGCCGCGCGGGGAAAGAGGTAGAGGGCGAAGACCACGGCGCCCGCCCAGGCACCGACGCCCAGCACCTCACGCACGAGGCCACGCGAAAAGGCGATGAGCGCCGAGAGGGCGATCACCGCGAGAACAATGCCGTCCACCCAGGTCATCGGGGGCAGGCTATAGCCAAGCGGCGGCGCGGAGTCACGCGGAGGCGCGCTCCTCGGCGGGTTTGGCGCGCCTCGCCGGCGGGGCGGCGGCGAGGGCGGCGACAAGATCGGCCAGATGGCCGATCTCGGCGGCCTTCAGCCCGTCCGGCGCCGAGGCGGCACGCCCGCCGCGCGCCACCCGGCGGGGCAGGGTGGCGCTGGCGAAGCCGAGCTTGGCGGCCTCGCGCAGGCGGTTGTCGGTATGCGCCACCTGCCGCACCTCGCCGGAAAGGCCGACCTCGCCGAAGAACACCGTGTCGGGGTCGGTCGGGCGATCGGTGGCGGCGGAGACCAGGGCGGCGGCGACGGCGAGGTCGGCGGCGGGTTCGGTGATGCGCAGCCCGCCGGCGATGTTCAGGTAGACATCGTTCTGGCCGAGGCTGACCCGGCAGCGGGATTCGAGCACCGCCATCAGCATGGCCAGCCGCCCGGAGTCCCAGCCCACCACCTGCCGCCGCGGCGAGCCGCCCGAGGTGGAGGGGGAGAGCAGGGCCTGGATCTCCACCAGCACGGGGCGGGTGCCCTCCATGCCGGCGAAGACGGCGCTGCCGGAAATGTTGCCGCGCCGCTCGGCCAGGAAGAGCGCGGAGGGGTTGGCGACCTCGACGAGGCCCTGGTCGGTCATCTCGAAGACGCCGATCTCGTCGGTGGCGCCGAAGCGGTTCTTCACCGCGCGCAGGATGCGGAACTGGTGGCCGCGGTCGCCTTCGAAGTAGAGCGTGGCGTCCACCATGTGCTCCAGCACGCGGGGGCCGGCCAAGGTGCCCTCCTTGGTGACGTGGCCGACCAGCACCACGGCGAAATTGCGGGTCTTGGCGAGCCGGGTCAGTTCGGCGGCGCAGGCGCGCACCTGGCTGACGGTGCCGGGGGCGGCCTCCAGGCTGTCCAGCCAGACGGTCTGGATCGAGTCGATGATGACCAGCGTGGCCTCGCGCTCCTCCTCCAGGGAGGCGGCGATGTCGCGCAGCGAGGTGGCGGCGGCGAGGCCGAGCGGGCTGTTGGTGAGGCCGAGCCGCAGGGCGCGCAGCCGCACCTGGTCGATGGACTCCTCGCCCGAGATGTAGAGCGTGCGGCGGCCGGCGGCGGCGATGCGGGCGGCGGCCTGCAGCAGGATGGTGGACTTGCCGATGCCGGGGTCGCCGCCCACCAGCACCACCGACCCCGGCACGAAGCCGCCGCCCAGCACGCGGTCCAGCTCGGCCATGCCGGTGGTGGTGCGCGGCGGCGGCGCGGCGCGGCCCTTCAGCCCGACGAACTCGATGCGCCGTCCGCCGGCCGCCTTGCCGGCCGGGCCGGGGGCGCGGGCTTCGGGCTGCTCCTCGACAAGGGTGTTCCATTCGCCGCAGGTGTCGCAGCGCCCCTGCCACTTGGCGGTGACGGCACCGCAGTTCTGACAGACGAAACGGGCAATGGTTTTGGCCATGCCGCGAATATGGAACAAACCGTGGACCTATGGGAGTCCCGGCCCGGCGATGATGAAATTCCGCAACATCTGCAACCCAATCGATTCCGAACTGGATCTGGGCTGGTTGAAGGTGCGATGTTGTGCAAAATGCCCGCGCCCCGTCGGGAGAGGGCAATAAATTCGCGTGATCGGTGACGATGCGGGGGAGTGAGGTCTTGCGAGGCCTGCAAAAACCGGCTGCCATGCTTGTACTAAAACAGATTTCTGCGACTACCGGTTGTGTCCCTTGGATGATGGAGCATCTTTCGCTGGCCGCCCCGCTTTCGGCTCCTGCCGCCGGCGCTGTCCTTCTGCGCTCCATGCCTTCTCACGGGATTCGGAGAGCGCGGTGACCCCATCGCGCCGCTCTTTCCGCGGCCGCCTCCAGGGCGGGCCAGTTCGTCATGCCGTCGCCTAGCGCGCCCAAGGCTGAGGGGCCGCGTCTCGCGGGACGCCGCTCGTCGCAGCGCGCCGGCCGTCCTGGCTTGCGGGTCTACCTCCTGACCCTGACGCTTGTGGTGCTCATCCCGGCGCTGCTCGCCGGGGGCGTGACGGCCTGGCAACTGGGCTCGGCCTACCAGCAGGCCGCGGCGGCGGGGCTGCGCGGCACTGCGCGCGCGACCTCTGTCGCCGTCGAGCGGGAACTCGATGTGGTGGCGACGGCGGCAGCCAGCCTGGCGCACTGGCCGCCCCTCGCGCGGCTGGAGCAGGCCAGGCCGGAGGAAGTCGCGGAATTCTATGCCCAGGCCCGGGCGGTGGGGCACGCCTTCGGCGGCTGGGTGGTGCTCGCCAATCCCGACGGAACGCAGATCTTCAACACGCTGCGGCCGCTTGGCGCCAAGCTGCCGGAAGCCCAGGGGCGCGTCTGGATCGAGGAGGCACTGGCCAGCGGACGGACCGTTGTCAGCGACCTGTTCAGCGGCAGCGTGGCCGGACGTCCCATCCTGGCGGCCTTCGTGCCGGTCACGCCGCCGCACGCGCCGCCGCATGACCTGGGCGGCGTGGAGAGCGACCCGCGCCGCGTGCTGATCCTGGCGGTTGATCCAAGCCGGCTTTCCGGCCTGCTCGCCGGTGTCCAGCCGGGCGCCATCGTGGCGTTGGTCCATGTGCGGACCGGCGAAATCATCGCCCGCTCGCTGAGCCATGAGCGGCGGGTCGGCCATCTGGCACCCGACTGGCTGCGCAAGGCCATCGAATCGTCGGGGGATGGCGTCGCCGACGGCATCTCGTTGGCCGGGCGGCCGATCGTCGCCGCTTTCCAGCGGATGGAGCGGCTGCCCTGGTCTGCCGTGGTGACGGCGCCGCAGGACGCGTATGAGGCGGCCTGGCGCCAGCCGCTCGAGCGGCTGGCCATCTGGGCGGCGGCCCTGCTGGCGGCGGCCCTGGGCATCGCCCTGCTGATGGCCTGGCGGCTGCTGAAGCCGGTGCGCGCGCTGGCTTTCGAGGCGGAGGTGCTGGCCGCGGGATCGCTGCCGCCGCCGGTCAGCCTGCCGGGGCCGGTGGCGGAGTTCGAGGCACTTCGCCTTGGACTGCGCCGCTCGGCCGAGATGATCCGCAGCCGTGCCGCCGCCAATGGGCGGGCCGAGGCGGCGGAGGCGGCCGCTTCGGCGCTGCGCACGGAGCGCGACCGGACTCGGCTGTATTTCGACGTTGCCGGCGTCATGCTGGTGGTGCTGGGGCCGGATGGCGTCGTGCAGGGCATCAACCGCCGGGGCATCGAGGTGCTTGGCCTCTCGCAGGAGGAGGAGGCGATCGGGCGGGACTGGTTCACCGCCTTCCTGCCCGAGCGCCAGCGCGAACCGGCACGGACCGCCTTCATGCGCGTCGCGGCGGGCACGGCCGAGCCGTCCCATCTGCGCAACGAAACCCACGTCCAGCGGGCCGACGGCGAGGAACGCCTCGTCTCCTGGAGCAATGCCGTGCTGCATGACGGGGGCGGGCGGTTGCTGGCGGTGGTGGCGTCCGGCGAGGATGTCACGCTGCAGCGCGGCACGGAGGAGCGGCAGGCGCTGCTGATGCGCGAGGTCGATCACCGTGCGAAGAACGTTCTGGCGGTGGTGCAGTCCATCATCCGGCTGAGCCAGAGCGAGGAGCCCGCCCATTTCGCCGCGGCCGTCGAGGGAAGGGTCGGCGCCCTGGCGCGGGCGCATACCCTGCTCGCCCAGGAGAACTGGAGCGGCGGCGACCTGCGCGCGCTGATCGAGGGCGAGCTTTCGGTTTATCTGCGCTCCAGGCGCGTGGCGATCTACGGCGCCGGCATCTGGCTGGCGCCGGAAGCCGTGCAGGCGATTGCCATGGTTTCGCACGAGCTGACCTCCAATGCCGTGCGGCATGGAGCGCTGGCCGGTGACGAAGGCGAGCTGGCGGTGCGCTGGGCGATGCTTCCGGACGGCCGGCTGAAGCTGGAATGGGCCGAGGAGGTTTCCGCAGCCGCCGGGACGGTGCAGAAGCCCAGGCGCCGTGGCTTCGGTCTGCGCATGGTGGATGCCACCGTGCGCAGCCAGCTCGGCGGCAGCATCAGCCTGGATTGGCGGCCTGAGGGGCTGCATTGCGCCATGATCATCGCGGCGGATCGCGTGGCGCCGCGAACGGCGACGCGCCCCGTGGAGGGTGCGCGGCCCGTGGTGGCGACAGCCGTCCAGCCCGCTGCGGGCCTGCGGCCGCGCCGCGTGCTGCTCGCGGAGGATGAGCCGCTCGTCGCCATGGAGCTGGAGACGCAGCTGCACGCGCTGGGCTTCACCGTGGTGGGGCCGGCGGCCAGCCTTTCGGAGGCCTTGCGGCTGGCCAGCGAGGAAGCGCTGCTGGATGCCGCGGTGCTGGACGTGAACCTGCGCGGGCAGGCGGTTTTCCCGGTGGCCGACCTGCTGGTGCGGCGCGGCGTTCCGGTGGTCTTCGCCACCGGCTACGGGGCGCTGCCCGGCGGCTGGGCGACCGGCGGCGGCCAGGGACGGACGGCATTGCTGCGCAAGCCGCTCACCCAGGGTGCGCTGGCGGCCGCCCTGCGCACCCTGATGGTGCCCTCCAGCAGCCAGTCGGCCGCGCAGCGGCGCATCAACTGAGGGCGCCGCTCGCCGGGGAAGCCGTTGCCTGCGGGGGCGGAAATCTCTCAGCTTCCCGGCGGAGGGTCGGGGGGTCCTCGCCTCCCCGGACGCCGGGAGGGCTACCTGCGCAGCTCCATCTGGATCGGTCCCTCGCGCTCGCCGCGCGCGAACTGGTCCACCATGGGGTTGCCGGTCTCGCCCAGGCTGGCGGCCGGGCCGGTCCAGATGATGCTGCCCTTGTGCAGCATCGCCGCCGTCGTGCCGATGCGGCGGGCGCTGGCCATGTCGTGCGTGATGGAGACGGCGGTGGCGCCGAGGCGCTGCACCACGTCCACGATCAGCCCGTCGATCACCGCGCCCATGATGGGGTCGAGGCCCGTTGTCGGCTCGTCGAAGAAGATGATGTCGGGCTCGGCGGCGATGGCGCGGGCGAGGCCGACGCGCTTCTGCATGCCGCCCGAAAGCTCGGCGGGCGAGAGGTCGCCGACGCTGGGCGCCAGGCCGACCTGGGCCAGCACCTCGGCGGCCTTGTCGCGCGCCCTGGAGCGGGTGATGCGCTTCTGGGCCAGCAGCTTGAAGCAGACGTTCTCCCAGACCGGCAGGCTGTCGAACAGCGCCGCGTTCTGGAACAGCATGCCGATGCGGTCGTTCACCGCCTCGCGCTCGCGGCGCGGCATGGACAGCACGTCACGGCCGTCGATCTCGACCGTGCCGGCATCCGGCCGGATCAGGCCCAGGATGCACTTGATGGTGACGGACTTGCCGGAGCCGGAGCCGCCGAGGATCACCATGCCCTCGCCGGCGGCGACGTCGAGATCCACGCCGTCCAGCACGGGCTTGCCGTTGAAGCGCTTGGTGAGGCCGCGCAGGCGGATTTTCGGTGTGCCGCTCATAGGCCGAAGAACATCGCGGTCAGCACGTAGTCCAGCGCCAGGATGAGGATGGAGGCCGCCACCACCGCGCCGGTGGTGGCGGCGCCCACGCCCTGCGCGCCGCCGCGGCTGGTATAGCCGCTCCAGCAGCCCATCAGCGCGATGACGAAGCCGAAGACCGCCGCCTTCACCAGGCCGGAGACGACGTCCCCGGCCTGCATGAAGTTGAGGGTGGAGGTGAGGTAGGAGGCGGAGGTGAAGCCGAGCTTGGTGGTGCCGATCAGCCAGCCGCCCATCACGCCCAGGATGTCGGCCACCACCACCAGCAGCGGCATGGCGACGATGCCGGCGGCGAGGCGCGGGGCGACCAGGTACTTCATCGGGTTGGTGGAGAGGGTGGTCAGCGCGTCGATCTGGTCGGTGACGCGCATGGTGCCGATCTCGGCGGCGAAGGCGGCGCCGATGCGGCCGGCCACCATCAGGCCGGCCAGCACGGGGCCCAGCTCGCGGGTGATGGAGAGGACGACGACGTTGGCGATCGCGCTCTCGGCGCCGAAGCGGGAAAACCCGGAATAGGACTGCAGCGCCAGCACCATGCCGGTGAAGACCGCCGTCAGCGCCACCACCGGCAGCGAGAAATAGGCGATCTCCAGGAAGGCGCGGCCGAGCAGGCGCGGGTAGAAGGGCGGCCGGACGAGGTGGGAGAGGCCTTCCAGCGCGAAGAGCGTGACGCCGCCCACCTGCCGGCAGCCTGCCAGCACGAGCCGCCCCAGCAGGGCGACGAGGTTCAGGAGATGCTGCAAGTCAGGAAGGCCGCCTCATGCCGGGAGGTAGCGCCGGCGGTAGCGGGCGCCAAGGGAGGTCAGGATCTCGTAGCCGATGGTGCCGGTGCGCGCGGCGATGTCGTCCGGCGTCTGCTGCGGCCCGATCAGCTCCACACGGTCGCCCTGCGCCAGCTCCGGCACGTCGGTCACGTCCAAGGTGATGAGGTCCATCGAGATCCGGCCAACCAGTTGCACGGGACGGCCGGCGGCGGTGGCGAAGCTGCGGCCGGACAGGGCGCGAGGGTAGCCATCGGCGTAGCCCGCGGCAATGGTGGCGATCCGGCTGTCGCGGCGGGCGGTCCAGGTGGCGCCGTAGCCGACGGTGACGCCGGCGGGCACCTGGCGGAGCTGCAGCACGGGGACGGTGAGGCGCAGCACCTGGCGCATCGGGTTGGGCAGGCCGGGGGTCGGGTTGATGCCGTAGAGGGCGCAGCCGGGGCGGGCGAGGCCGGAGGCGAAGTCCCGCCCGAGGAAGATGCCGGCCGAGTTGGCGAAGGAGCGCGGCACGCCCGGCAGCGCCTCGGCGGCGGCGGCGAAGCGGGCGGCCTGGGCGGCGTTCAGCGGGTGATCAGGCGTATCGGCGCAGGCGAGGTGCGTCATGACGTAGCGCAGGCCGAGGTCCGAGAGGTCGCCGGCTGCCGTCAGCTCGGCGGCGTTGAGGCCGAGCCGCTCCATGCCGGTGTCGACATGCAGGATGGCGCCGCGCAGGCCGGCGGCGCGGGCGGCGGCGACGTCCCGCGGGGAGTTCAGCACCGGGGTGAGCGCGGCGCCTGCATCGGCGCCCGCCGGAAAGCCGCCGAGCACGGCGATCATCGGGCCATGGCCGAGGGCCTCGCGCAGGGCCAGGCCCTCGGAGAGCTGGGCGACGAAGAAGTGGCGGCAGCCGGACCCGGCCAGGGCGCGCGCCACCGGGGCGGCGCCGAGGCCGTAGCCGTCGGCCTTCACCACGCCGGCGGCCGGGCCGGAGGGGTGCCTGGCGCCAAGGTCGCGCCAGTTGGCGACGATGGCGCCGAGATCCACCTCAAGCTCACCCGCCAGGGCCTCGGCCTCACTCATGGCCGTAGGGGTCCGCGTGGTGGATGTCGAGGTCGCCGAAGCGGGTGAACTCGGCCTCGAAGAACAGCGGGATGGTGCCGGTGGGGCCGTGGCGCTGCTTGGCGACGATCAGGTCGGCGCGGTTGTAGGCCTTCTCCATCCGGTCCTTCCAGCTCGCCAGGGCGGCCTCGAACTTCTCGCCGTTGTCGAAGTTGGTCTGCTTCGGCTCCTGCATCTTCAGGTAGTAGTCGTCGCGGTAGACGAACATGACCATGTCGGCGTCCTGCTCGATCGAGCCGGACTCGCGCAGGTCGGCGAGCTGCGGGCGCTTGTCCTCGCGGTTCTCCACCTGGCGGGAGAGCTGGGAGAGCGCGATCACCGGGACGGAAAGCTCCTTGGCGATGGCCTTCAGGCCCTGGGTGATCTGGCTGATCTCCTGCACCCGGTTCTCGGGGCGGGAGCCGGCGGCGGGGCGCATCAGCTGCAGGTAGTCCACCACGATCAGATCCAGCCCGCGGGTGCGCTTGAGGCGGCGGCAGCGCGTGCGCATGGCGGAGATGGTGATCGCCGGCGTGTCGTCAATGTAGAGCGGCAGCCGCGCCATCTCGCGGCTGACCTCGACGAACTTGTCGAAGTCGCGCTGCTGGATCTCGCCGCGGCGGATGCGGTCGCCGGAGATGCGCGCCTCCTCGGAGAGGAGGCGGTTGGCGAGCTGGTCGGCGCTCATTTCCAGCGAGAAGATGGCGCAGCCGCCTTTGGGGACGGCGCCCGGCCCGTGCTCGTCCTCGGCATCGCGGAGGAGGGACTTGGCGGCGCCGAAGGCGATCTTGGTGGCCAGCGCCGTCTTGCCCATGCCTGGACGGCCGGCCAGGATGACGAGGTCGGAGGGGTGCAGGCCGCCGGTCTTGGCGTCGAGGTCGCGCAGGCCGGAAGGCAGGCCGGAGACGCCGCCGCCGCTGGTGAAGGCCTTCTCGGCGAGGGAGACGGCCTCGGTCAGGGCCCGGCCGAAGGTGACGAAGCCGCCCTCGGAGCCGCCATCCTTGGCGAGGTCGAACAGGGCCTGCTCGGCGGCTTCCAACTGCTCGCGCGCCTGCAGCTCGGCCTCGGCGCCGAAGGCGCGGTTGACCACCGTCTCGCCGAGGTCGATCAGCTGGCGGCGCAGCCAGGCGTCGTGGATGACCTTGCCGTATTCGCCGGCATTGATGATGCCAACCATGGCGCCCAGCAGCTCGGCCAGGTAGGCGGCGCCGCCCACCTCGCCCAGCACGCCGGAATGCTCGAACTCGGCGCGCAGGGTGACGGCGTCGGCGAGCTGGCCGGCCTCGATTCGCCGCTGGATCGCGGCGAAGATGCGGCCATGCGCGGCATGGGCGAAATGCTCCGGCGCCAGAAACTCGGAGACGCGCTCATAGGCCTTGTTGTTGGCCAGCAAGGCACCGAGGAGGGCCTGCTCCGCCTGCAGGTTCGCGGGAGGATGACGCTGCGAAAGGCCGAGCAGGCCGTCACCGGGCGGAGGTACGCTGTTCATGCCCGCAGTTTAGCTCGCCCGGGGACCGCGCGGCGAGAGGAGGGCTGTGGATAGCGGGGATGAAAGCGGGAAGGGGCGCTGCTGCCCCTTTCCTGCAACAGGTCGGGGCGACCAGGTCAGCCCTGGGGCCGCAGCCCGGCGGAGGAGCCCTGCGGCACCGGCTCGGTCTGGTGCGTGGCGGCCCTCAGCTCGGCCTCGCGCATGTAGTCGCGCGTGAGGGGCAGGCTGTCCACCCTGCGGGCGAGCTGGATCTGCCAGTTCATGTGGCCCATGTGGCGGAAGGCCAGCTCGGAGCCGATCAGGTAGAACTCGAACATGCGGCAGAAGCGCTCGTCATAGAGGCTCTGGATGGCGTCGCGGTTGGCGGCGAAGCGGCGGCGCCAGTGGGCGAGGGTCTGCGCGTAGTGCAGGCGCAGGATCTCGATGTCGGTCGCCCAGAGGCCGGATTTCTCCACCGCCGGCAGCACCTCGGAAAGCGCGGGGGAATAGCCGCCGGGAAAGATGTACTTGGCGATCCAGGGGTTGGTGCTGCCGGGGCCGTCGGAGCGGCCGATGGCGTGGATCAGCGCCACGCCATCCTCCTTCAGCGCGCCGCGGACGGTGCGGAAGAAGCTGCGGTAGTGGTCGATGCCGACATGCTCGAACATGCCGACCGAGACGACGCGGTCCACCGGCTGCTTCCAATCCCGGTAGTCCATCAGCTCAAAGCTCACGCGGTCGGCGAGGCCGGCCTCGGCGGCGCGGCCGCGGGCGACTTCAAGCTGCTCGGTGGAAAGGGTGATGCCGGTGACGCGGGCGCCATGCTCGCGCGCCAGGTGCAGCGCCATGCCGCCCCAGCCGCAGCCGATGTCGAGGACGTGCAGGCCAGGCGTGTCCAGCCGCAGCTTGGCGGCGATGTGCCGCTTCTTGAGGAGCTGCGCCTCCTCCAGCGTCTCGTTGCCGGTGGGGAAGTAGGCGCAGGAATATTGCCGGTCGCGGTCGAGGAAGAGGGCGTAGAGGCGGCCGTTCAGATCGTAGTGGTGAGCCACGTTGCGGCGGGCGCGACCGGCGGGGTTGAGCTGATCCACGTGGCGGCGCAGCCAGCGGACCTTTTCCATGATGCGCTCGCCGGCGTGGCCCTGCTCCATCCAGTTGATGACCAGGAGGTCCATCACATCAAAGAGGGAGGAGCCCGGCAGGAGGGCGATCTCGCCGTCCATGTAGCCCTCGCCGAAGGCCAGGCCGGGGTTGGTGAGCAGGCGGCGCTCGGCGCGGGTGGTCCGCAGGTTGAAGCCGGCGACGGGGCCCGCGGCGCCGCGGTAGATGCGGGTCGCTCCACTTGGGAAGCGGACCGTCAGCGTCCCGCGCCGGATCATGCGGGACAGGATGCGATCGAACAGCATGTTCGAACCTCCAGCTGCAGAAGTTGGAGCAATGGTTCGACGCGTCAGGGGGGCTGTCCAGTCAAGGGGCGCGGAGGGGCGCCTAAACAATTCTCCACGAAAGAAGGGGGAGCGCCCTCGCGGGCGCTCCCCCTTTCGTCCGTTCGCCCAGGCCGCCGGATTGCCCGGCGGGCGTGGCTTACTGCTCGCTGGCGCTGCCCAGTTCGGACAGCTCGGCGGCCAGCTCGGCCTCCAGGCTCTCCTGCTCGGCCTGCTGCTGCGCCTGCAGGTCCTCGCCGCGGGCCTGCTTCTCCGCCTCTTCCGGCGAGCGGGCGACGTTCACCGTCACCGGCAGGTCCACCTCCGGGTGCAGCGCGACGCGAACCTGGGTCAGGCCCAGGGTCTTGATCGGCTGCTCCAGGACGACCTGGCTGCGGCTGATGACGAGGCCGGCCTCCTTGCAGGCGTCGGCGATGTCGCGCACCGAGACGGAGCCGTACAGGCCGCCCGACTCGCCGGCCTGGCGGATGATGACGACGGAGAGCCCGTCCATCCGCTCGGCCACGCGCTCCGCTTCCTCGCGGCGCTTCAGGTTCTGCGCCTCAAGCTGGGCGCGCTCGCGCTCGAAGCGGGCCAGGTTGTCCTTGTTGGCGCGGATCGCCTTGCCCTGGGGGAGCAGGAAGTTGCGGGCATAGCCCGGGCGGACCTTCACCAGCTCGCCCATCTGGCCGAGCTTGTCGACCCGCTGCATCAGGATGACTTCGATCATCGGTGTAACCCCGATCTCACATGTTGGCGGGCGGGTTGCGGCGCCCGTACTGTTCGAGGAGGCCGAGCGCCACAAGGATCAGGGCGCCCGGCAGGCTGAAGACGAGAATCAGGACGTAGAACAGGATCAGCAGTGGCAGCCGCGCGCTGTGCCGGGCCAGCCGGCGGTGCATCGCGGCCAGCCCCTGCAGCAGCAGCGGCACGGCGAGCACCAGGCTGAGCGACAGCGGCAGCAGCGCGTCGGCCGGGTCGGCCAGCAGCCAGGCGATGCCCGCCAGCGCCGGCAGCGCCGGATACCAGGCGGGCAGCCGGGCCTCGCGCCACTGCGGCGCCGCCGCCAGGGCCAGGCCGCGGCGCCCCAGGAAAGCCTGGGCCGCGGCGGCATTGGCCGCCAGTGCGATGCCGAGCCACAGGGCCAGGGCGGCGGCGTTCAGCCGCACGATCTGGTCCACCGCGGCCGCCGGCACATCGGCGCCCATGCGCGTCAGGCCGAGCTCCACCGTGGTGCGCATCACCGCCTCCAGCCCCCCGAGGTCGGCCGCCAGCACGGCGGCGACCAGGGTCAGGCCGGCCGGCCAGAGGCCGAGCAGCGCGAGCGGCGTGGTCAGCGCGATCCGCGGACCGGCGCGCAGGCCAAGCGCCACCAGCAGCAGCACAGGCAGGCCATAGAGCGCCAGCCAGAGCAGCAGCGGCAGCAGGCCGGGCGTGACGGCGAGCAGTGCCGCGCCGCCCGCGCCAACCGCAACGGTCAGCGCCAGCTTGCCGAAGCCGAGCCCCGCCAGGAACAGCGGCAGGGGGGAGAGCCAGAACAGCCCAAGCCCCGCCGGCAGCCCGCGGAACGCCCAGAGGGCCGCCAGCGCCGACACGAGCCCGCCCGCCGCCCCCGCCAGCAGGCGGGGATCGTCGATCAGGCCGATACGGGGTTGCTGGGCGGCCACGCTGCCGATCCATCCGTTGTCCGGGTTCCCGTCCGCTGCCCGTCAGTCGTTGATGACGTAGGGCAGCAGCGCCAGGAAGCGGGCACGCTTGATGGCATTGGCCAGCTCGCGCTGCTTCTTCCCCGACACCGCGGTGATCCGGGAGGGGACGATCTTGCCGCGCTCGCTCAGGAAGCGGGAGAGCAGGCGCACGTCCTTGTAGTCGATCTTCGGCGCGTTCGGGCCGGAGAACGGGCAGGACTTGCGGCGGCGGTAGAAAGGCCGGCGGGCGCCCACGGCGGGGCGGCGGGCGGCGATGTTCAGCTCGGTGCTCTCGGACATGGTGGCTTACTCCTCGCCGCCGGCGGTTTCGGACTCGTCGCGCGGACGGGCGCGGTATTCCTCGCGGTCGTCGTTGCGGTCGCGACCGCGGCCGGAGGAGAAGCGGCCGGCCGGCGGGCGGGGGCCGCGGAAGCCGCGGTCGCGCTCGCGGTCGTCGCCGCGCTTGGCCAGGATGGCGGAGGGCGCCTCGTCGATGGCCTCGACCCGCAGGGTCATGTGGCGCAGGACGTCCTCGTTCAGGCCGAGCTGACGCGCGACCTCCTGCTCCGCCGTGGCGGGGCAGTCGAGGCCGAGGAGCATGTAGTGCCCCTTGCGGTTTTTCTTGATGCGGTAGGCCAGGCCACGCAGGCCCCAGTACTCGCGCTTCTTCACCTCGCCGCCGGCTTCGGTGATGATGCTGGTGACCTGGTCGCCGATGGTCTCGACCTGCTGCTGCGTGAGGTCGTTACGTGCGATGAGCACGGTTTCGTAAAGCGGCATGGGATCTCCCTGCGGCTGTCTCAGCCCAGGCAACGCCGGCCCATGCCGGCGCGCGCAAACGGGCATAGCCGGGCGCGATGCCTCGCGCGCCCGGCAGGGGAGCGGGGCGTAAACCACGAATCCCTCGCGGGGGCAAGAATTCTCGCGGCCTGGCGCCCGGAAACCGGGAGGGCGCCGGTGCGGGCCGGGATTCTTCGGCGCGCGCGGGGACTCGGACGTTGACTCCGGGGAACGGCACCGTTACCCCGCCCGCCTTCAAGGGATTCTTCACCATCCGGCAGAGTCCGGCACGAAATCCGCGCCCCGGGCCAACCGGCCGCCGCATCTCAGGAGAGCCAGCACCGCCATGCCGATCGCCTTCGTCTTCCCCGGCCAGGGCAGCCAGGCCGTCGGCATGGGCCGAGACCTGGCCGCGGCCTTTCCCGCCGCGCGCGAGGTCTTCGAGGCGGTGGACGAGACGCTGAAACAGAGCCTTTCCCGCCTGATGTTCGAGGGGCCGGCGGAGGAGCTGACGCTGACCGCCAACGCCCAGCCGGCGCTGATGGCCGTCAGCCTCGCGGTGATGCGGGTGCTGGAGCAGGAGGGCGGCTTCGACCTGAAGGGTCGGGTGGCGCTGGTGGCCGGCCATTCGCTGGGCGAATACAGCGCGCTGGCCGCGGCGCAGAGCTTCGACGTGCCGACCGCGGCGCGCCTGCTGCGGCTGCGCGGCCAGGCGATGCAGAAGGCGGTGCCGGCGGGCCTTGGCGCCATGGCGGCGCTGCTGGGTGCCGAGATGGCGCAGGCGCAGGAGATCTGCGCGCGTGCCGCCGAAGGCCCCGAGGGCGAGACCGAGGTGGTCGAGGCGGCCAACGACAATGGCGGCGGCCAGGTGGTGATCTCCGGCCACCGCAGCGCGGTGGAGCGCGCGGTGGCGCTGGCCAAGGAGCAGGGCATCAAGCGCGCCATGCTGCTGCCGGTCTCCGCCCCCTTTCACTGCGCGCTGATGGCGCCGGCGGCGGACGCCATGGCGGAGGCGCTGGCGGTGGCCGAGCTGCGGCCGCCGCTGGTGCCGGTGGTCGCCAACATCACCGCCGCCAAGGCGACCGATCCGGTGGAGATCCGCGAGCTGCTGGTGCGGCAGGTGACGGGCACGGTGCGCTGGCGCGAATGCGTCGGCACCATGCTGGAACTCGGCTGCGACCGCTTCGTTGAGATCGGTTCGGGCAAGGTGCTGACCGGCCTGATGAAGCGGCTGGCGCCGGATGCGGCGGCCGGCACGGTGGGCACGCCCGCCGAGATCGAAGCCTTCCTGAAGTCGCTGTGAGGACGCCCGGAAACATGTTCGGACTGGACGGCAAGGTGGCGCTGGTGACCGGCGCCACGGGCGGCATCGGCGCCGAGATCGCCCGCGCGCTGCACCGGCAGGGGGCCAAGGTGGCGCTCTCCGGCACCCGGCGCGAGGTGCTGGAGGCGCTGGCGGCGGAACTCGGCGAAGGGGCCCTCGCGGCGCCGGCCGACCTTGCCGACCCGGCGGCCCCGCAGGCGCTGGTGGAGCAGGTGGAGAAGGCCTTCGGGCAGCTCGACATCCTGGTGAACAACGCCGGGTTCACCCGCGACGGGCTGGCCATGCGGATGTCCGACAAGGACTGGGCGGACGTGCTGGAGGTGGACCTCGCGGCGCCCTTCCGGCTGGCCCGCGCCGCCATGCGCGGCATGATGAAGCGCCGGGCGGGCCGGATCATCTCGATCGGGTCCATCTCCGGCATCACCGGCAATGCCGGCCAGGCGAACTACGCCGCCGCCAAGGCCGGGCTGATCGGCATGAGCAAGGCGCTGGCGCAGGAGCTGGCCTCGCGCAACATCACGGTCAACGTGGTGGCGCCGGGCTTCATCCGCACGCCGATGACCGATGCGCTGAACGACGCCCAAAAGGCGCGGCTGATGGAGCGGATTCCGCTCGGCCGCATGGGCGAGGCCGCTGACATCGCGGCAGCGGTGGCTTATCTGGCCTCCGATGCCGCCGGTTGGGTGACGGGTTCGACCCTTCACGTGAACGGCGGGATGGCGATGAGCTGAAACGGAAGGGCCGGGTCATCTGTTCCCCGGCTTGCTTCCGTGTTAATGCCGCGCCGGCCGAGGGCGGGGAATAGGCTCCTCCCGGAACCCGGCAGCGTCTGCAAGCAGGAGAGACTCGGGCGATGAGCGATACCGCCGAGAAGGTGAAGAAGATCGTTGTCGAGCACCTCGGCGTCGAGGAGAGCAAGGTGACGCCCGAGGCGTCGTTCATCGACGACCTGGGCGCCGACAGCCTCGACACCGTTGAGCTGGTCATGGCCTTCGAGGAGGCGTTCGGCGTCGAGATTCCGGACGATGCCGCCGAGAAGATCACGACCGTGAAGGACGCGATCGACTACATTGAGGCGCAGAAGGCCGCCTGAAGGCCTTTTAGCGGCGCCTCCCAGGGAGAGATAACGCGTGTTCGCTTCTCTGACGACGCCGCGGCGTGTCGTCGTCACCGGGATGGGCATCGCTTGCCCGCTCGGTGTCGGCGTGCCGCATGTGTGGCAGCGGATGCTGGCTAGCGAAAGCGGCATCGGTCCGATCGGCCTCTTTGACGCCAATGACCTGCCGGCGCGCATCGCCGGCGAGGTTCCTCCTGGCCCGAAGGCCGAGGGCAAGCTCGACTTCAACGAGTGGATCCCGGTCAAGGATCAGAAGAAGATGGACCGCTTCATCCAGCTCGCGCTGGTGGCGGCCACCGAGGCGGTCGAGGATTCCGGCTGGGTTCCGCAGACCGATGACGACCGAAACGCGACCGGCGTGATGATCGGCTCCGGCATCGGCGGGCTGCCGACGATCTCGGAGAATGCGCAGCTCGTCGGCGCCGGCAAGGCGCGGCGCCTGTCGCCCTTCTTCATCCCTTCGGCGCTGATCAACCTGGCTTCCGGCCATGTCTCGATCAAATACGGCTTCAAGGGGCCGAACCACGCGGTCGTCACCGCCTGCGCCACGGGCGTGCACGCGCTCGGCGACGCGGCGCGGCTGATCGCGCTTGGCGATGCGGACGTAATGGTGGCCGGCGGCACCGAGGCGGCGATCAGCGACATCGGCATGGCCGGGTTCTGCGCCGCGCGCGCTCTCTCGACTGGCTACAACGACGCGCCGCAGGAGGCCTCACGCCCCTGGGACGAGGGCCGCGACGGCTTCGTCATGGGCGAGGGGGCCGGCATCCTGGTGCTCGAGGAGTACGAGCACGCCAGGAAGCGCGGCGCCAAGATCTATGCCGAGGTGATCGGCTACGGCATGTCGGGCGACGCCTACCACATCACGGCGCCCGCCGAAGGCCATGATGGCGCCTTCCGCGCCATGAAGGCGGCCTTCAAGAACGCCGGGATCAGCCCCGAGCAGGTCCAGTACGTCAACGCCCACGGCACCTCCACGCCAATGGGCGACGACCTGGAGCTGGAGGCGGTGGAGCGGATGTTCGGCGATGCGGCAAAGGCGCTCGCCATGTCTTCCACCAAGTCGGCGATCGGGCACCTGCTCGGCGCGGCCGGCGCGGTGGAGGGCGTGTTCTCGATCCTGGCGATCCGCGACAGCGTCGCGCCGCCGACGCTGAACCTGCGCAAGCCTTCGAGGGAGAGCGTGGTCGACCGGGTGGCGCTGGAGCCGCAGGAGCGCAAGATCGAGGTGGCGCTGTCCAACAGCTTCGGCTTCGGCGGCACCAACGCGAGCATCCTGTTCCGCAAGGCGCCCTGAACCGGAGTGGTACAGGCTTCGGGAGGGCCCCAGCTCTCCCGGCCGCGGCTTTCGGCCTTCGACAGCCGGCGCAATGAAGGCGCGGGCCGTCGGAGGCTTTGTCGTTTCCGGGCCGGCACTATTCTGACAAAGGCGCATCATGCGGAAAGTCTTCCTGGCTCTGCTGTTGCTGCTCCTGCTTGCTGGCGGGGGCGCCGCCTGGTGGGGATGGCGGGCTTGGCAGGAGCCGGGGCCTCTGCCGGAGGCGAGTGCCGTGGTGGTGGCCCGCGGAAGCGGGACCCAGGCCCTTGGGCAGGCGCTCAGCGAGCGGGGCGTGATCCGTGACCCCCGCGTCTTCGCCGCGGCCGTGTGGCTGACCCGCAAGCAGGGGCCGCTGCGGGCCGGGGAGTATCAGTTCCCTGCCCATGCCTCGCTGCGGCAGGTGCTGGAGGTGCTGCGCACGGCCCGGCCGGTGCAGCGCATGGTGACCTTGCCCGAGGGGCTGACCGCGCGGCAGATGGCCGACATCCTGGAGCAGGCGCCGGGGTTGTTCGGGGATATGCCGAGCCTCGATGATGGTGAGCTGCTGCCCGAGACCTATGCCTATAGCTGGGGGGACAGCAGGGCTTCCGTGGTGCGGCGCGCATCGTCCGCGATGCGGGAGACGCTGGAGCGGATCTGGAAGGACCGCGCCGCCGACCTGCCGCTGAAGACGCCGCGCGAGGCGCTGATCCTGGCCTCGATTGTGGAGCGGGAGACCGGCCGGCCGGAGGAGCGGGCGCGGGTGGCGGCGGTGTTCCTCAACCGGCTGAAGCGCAACATGCCGCTGCAGTCCGACCCGACCGTCGCCTACGCCGCGGCCGACGGCGGGGTGCTGGACCGGCCGCTGACCCGGGCCGACCTGGACATGGAGCATCCGTTCAACACCTACCGGAACCGCGGCCTGCCGCCCGGGCCCATCGCCAGCCCCGGTGTGGCTTCGCTGCGCGCGGTGCTGCAGCCGATGGAAACGAACGAGCTCTATTTCGTGGCCGATGGTTCCGGAGGGCATGCCTTCGCCAGCACGCTGGAGGAGCACAACCGCAACGTGGCCCGCTGGCGGGCGCTGGAACGTCAACGCGGCGCGCCCTGATCCTGGCCGAAGGTTAGAGAGGTTCGGGCCTGTCGCTCCGCCTGGCAGGGGGGGGGTGAAACCTGGCCAGGATGAATTCTCCCCATCGGACTTGTGCGTCCGATTCCCTCTTTTCTCCCCTGCCGGTTCGATGGCGCTGGCCGGACGGGTGAATGCAGGGTGGGGCGCTTGCAGGGGCGGGTGCAGCGCCGGCGCCCCGACACCGCACAGGTACCCTTGGAGGCCGGCAGAAAGAAGATGAGAGTACGGGGGAGTTCCTTCCCCCGATCTTTTTCTACGCCTCGGTCACATGCTTGGCCGGGAGCCTGGCCGCCAGTGCCGCCCGGAGGCCGATGGGCAGGGCGCCGGCGAGGCGCGCCATCATGTAGGTGGGCCAGGGGAAGGCCACGCGGGTGCGCCCGGCGGCGATGCCGGCCAGGGTGCGGCGCGCGGCTTCCTCGGCATCCATCAGGAAGGGCATGGGGAATTCGTTGACCGCCGTCATGGGCGTGCGGACATAGCCCGGGCAGACAGCATGCAGGCGGATGCCGCGGTGGCGCTCGGTGGCGTCGGCGGCCTCGGCCCAGCGCTGCACGGCCGCCTTGCTGGCGCAGTAGGCAGCGGCGCCGGGTGCCGCGACAAAGGCGGCGACGGAGGCGACCACCGCGACGCGGCCACGCACGCCGTCGGCGCCGGCAGGCTGGGCCGCCATGCGCTCCATGGCGGGCAGGGCGGTGTTCAGCACGCCGGTGACGTTGGTCTCGAAGATGGCGCGGATCTGGCCGGCAGGCTCGGTCGCGCCGCCGGTGCCGCCGGAGATGCCGGCATTGGCGATCAGCAGGTCGAGATGCGGGATGCCGGCGATCCAGCCTTCGGCGGTGGCGGCATCGCGGACGTCAAGGCAGGTTTCGGTGGTGGCGGCGCCCAGGGCTTGGCAGGTCGCGGCGGCCTCGGCGAGGCGCGCCGCATTGCGGGCGGCGAGGTGGAGCGTCACGCCCGGGCGGGCGCAGGCCAGCGCCAGCGCCCGGCCGAGGCCGGAGGAGGCGCCGGTGATGGCGATCTGTGTCCAGGCCGTGTGCGCCATGGCTTGCATCCTGCCGCGGAGGGGGAGAGAAGGCCGGGCATGGCTCTCTCGTCGATGACCGGCTTTGCCCGGCATGCGGGCACCCTGCCGGACGGCACGGCTTTCGTGTGGGAATTGCGCAGCGTCAACGGGCGCGGGCTGGATGTGCGCCTGCGCCTGCCCAACGGGCTGGACCGGCTGGAGGCGCCGCTGCGCGAGGCCGCCACGGCGCGGTTCCGTCGGGGCAACATCTCCGCCACGCTGACGCTGAAGCGCGAGGACAGAGCGCCACGCCTGACGCCCGACCCCGCCGCCCTGGAGCAGGCGATCGCCCTGGCGGTGGCGGTGGCGGCGCGCATCCCGGGCTGCCCGCCGCCCCGCGCGGAGGCGGTGCTCGGCCTGCCGGGCGTGCTGCGGGCTGAATCGCCCGAGCCGCAGGAGGGCGAGGAGGAGGCGCGGCATGCCGCGCTCGCCGCCGACTTCGGCGAGGCGCTGGAGGCGCTGGCGGCAATGCGCCGGGCGGAGGGCGAGAAGCTGGCCGGCATCCTGGGCAGGCTGCTGGACGAGATCGGCACCCTGCGGGAGGCCGCGCTGGCGGAGGCGGCGAGCCAGCCGGCGGCGCATCGCGCCCGATTGAAGGCGGCACTGGCCGAGTTGCTGGAGGGTGACAGCCGGGTGCCGGAGGAGCGGCTGGCGGTGGAGGTGGCGATGCTGGCGCAGAAATCCGACGTGCGGGAGGAGCTGGACCGGCTCGCCGCGCATGTGGAGGCGGCACGGACCCTGCTGGGCGAGCAAGGCGTGGTGGGACGGCGGCTGGAGTTCCTGACGCAGGAGTTCGGGCGCGAATCGAATACGCTGGGGGCGAAGTCGGCCAGCCTGGCGCTGACCCGGATCTCCCTGGAGCTGAAGGCCGCCATCGAGCGGCTGCGCGAGCAGGCGGCGAACGTCGAATGAACCGGATTTCGCGACGCGGGCTTTGCCTGGTGCTGGCCGCGCCCTCCGGCGCGGGGAAGTCGTCCGTCAGCCGGGCGCTGCTGGAGCGCGAGCCGGAGCTGAAGCTTTCCGTCAGCGCCACCACGCGGGCGCCGCGGCCCGGCGAGCAGGAGGGGGTGCACTACTTCTTCCGCACGGTGGAGCAGTTCGAGGCGATGGAGGCGGACGGCGCGATGCTGGAGAGCGCCAACGTCTTCGGCCGGCGCTATGGCACGCCGCGGGCGCCGGTGGTGGAGGCGCTGGCCACCGGGCGGGACGTGCTGTTCGACATCGACTGGCAGGGGCACCGCCTGCTGCGGGCGGCACTGCCGGAGGATGTGGTGGGGGTGTTCCTGCTGCCGCCGAGCCTCGTTGAACTGGAACGGCGCTTGCATGGGCGGGGACAGGACTCCGCTGAAGAGATTGCCCGCCGCATGAAGGCCGCCCGCGACGAGATCAGCCATTGGGCCGATTTCGACCATGTCCTGGTGAACCACGACTTCCACGAGACGGTGGCGCAGGTGCGCGCCATCCTGCAGGCGGCGCGGACGACCCGTGCCAGGCAGCCCTGGCTGCCGGACTTCATCGACGGCCTGCTGCGCCCGTGAGAGGCCGGGCCCGGCCCCGATTGGGCCGACCCGGAATGGCTGCACCATGTACACGCTGCTGAACGTCGTGGCGCCGATCTTCGCGCTGGTCGGCATCGGCTATGTCTCGGCCTGGCGCCGCTGGGTCTCGGAAGAGGCGCTGCGCGGGATGACGGATTTCGTGTTCCGCCTCGCCATGCCCGCGCTGCTGCTGAACGGCGCCACCACGCCGCACCCGAGCGGCGGCGCGACGGCCCTGGCCTTCTTCTCCGGCTGCCTGGTGGCCTATGCGCTGGCGCTGCTGCTCTCCCGCCTGGTGCTGCGGATGCGGCTGATGGAGGGCGGGACCTTCGCGCTCAACGCGGCCTACGGGAACACGGGCATGATCGGCGTGCCGCTGGTGATCGCCGCCTATGGGCAGACGGGATTGTCGCAGCTGCTGGCCATCATCGGGCTGCACTCGCTGATCCTGCTGCCGCTGGGGACGGTGGTGGGGGAGATCGCGCACAGCTCCCGCGCACCGGTGCTGGGCATCCTGAAGGCCACGGTGTTGTCGGTGCTGCGCAACCCGATCGTGCTCGCGGTGCTGCTGGGGCTGGTGATCTATCAGTCCGGGCTGGAACTACCCGCCGTGGTCCGGAGCTTCCTGGGAATGACGGGGATGGCGGGGCCGCCGGTGGCGCTGTTCTGCCTGGGGGCCAGCCTGGTCGCCTTCGACGCGCGGCGGGACTGGCCCTCGGCGCTGCTCTGCACCGCGCTGAAGCTGCTGGTCATGCCGGCCCTGGTCTGGCTGGCGGGCAGGGGCCTGGGATTGCCGCCGCTGGCCCTCGCGGTGGCGGTGGTGGCGGCCGGGATGCCGACCGGGGCGAACGCCTTCTTCATGGCCCGCCGCTATGCCGCCGGGGCGGACCGCTCGGGCGCCACGGTGCTGCTCTCGACCATCCTCTCCCTGGCGACGCTGGCCATCCTGCTGGCGGTCCTGTGAAGCGCGCCGGGGCGGCGGCCCCGGCTTTTCCCCTCAGTGCAGGTTGAATTGCCCCTCGGCGTACCGAAGTTCGGCCGGGCGGGTCAGCGCGCTGGAGGCGACCCGCACCGAGTGCAGCGGGCCTTCGATCTCGCGCTGCCAGAAGTCCAGGAAGCGGCGCAGCTCGGGAAATCCGGGCGCATGGTCGAACTTCTGCCACACGAAGCTCTGCAGCACGCCGGGGTGGTCGGGCAGGTGGTAGAGGATCTCGGCGGTGGTCAGGCGCCAATCGGGGATGCGCACGAAGGCCTCGATATCCCGCAGCAGCATGGGCGATCGTCTCCGTTGTGGGCGGCGGCCCGGCTGCCGGGCCGCATCGCGTTTCCCATCCATGGGAGTCGGAGCATCGCATGGCGGTGCCGTGGCCTTGCAATAAAAACCTGCAATTCCAGCGCTTTAGCACTCATGTGGAAAGAGTGCTGCTTGACGCTTGACGGAAAATGGAGGGCGTCCTAGATCGTCAGCACTCGCCGGGGGTGAGTGCTAACAAGGCTTGCCCTGCCCGGCGGGGCAACCGTCGCTGAATGCGCCACAGATATAGGGCGTCAGGAGAGGGCCAATGAAGTTTCGTCCTTTGCATGACCGCGTCGTCGTTCGTCGGGTGACCGCCGAAGAGAAGACCGCGGGCGGCATCATCATTCCCGACACCGCCAAGGAGAAGCCGCAGGAAGGCGAGATCGTCGCCGTCGGCCCTGGCGCGCGCAACGAGCGTGGCGAGATCGCCGCCCTCGACGTGAAGGTCGGCGACCGCGTCCTGTTCGGCAAGTGGTCCGGCACCGAGGTCAAGATCAGCGGCGAGGACCTGCTGATCATGAAGGAATCCGACCTGATGGGCGTGATCGCGGCCTGAGGCCTGCGGACCCCATTCCTGCAACAGATCTGACGAGGTAGAGAACGATGGCTGCTAAGGACGTGAAGTTCGGCGCCAATGCCCGCGAGCGGATGCTGCGTGGCGTGGACATCCTGGCCGACGCCGTGAAGGTGACGCTGGGCCCGAAGGGCCGCAACGTGGTGATCGACAAGTCCTTCGGTGCCCCGCGCATCACCAAGGACGGCGTGACGGTCGCCAAGGAGATCGAGCTCTCCGACAAGTTCGAGAACATGGGCGCGCAGATGGTGCGCGAGGTCGCTTCCAAGCAGAACGACCTGGCCGGCGACGGCACCACCACCGCGACCGTGCTGGCGCAGGCCATTGTCCGCGAGGGCGCCAAGGCCGTGGCCGCCGGCATGAACCCGATGGACCTGAAGCGCGGCGTCGACAAGGCGGTGAACGTCATTGTCGAGGAGCTGCAGGCCAAGACCCGCAAGATCACCACCTCCGGCGAGGTGGCGCAGGTTGGCACCCTGTCCGCCAACGGCGAGGCCGAGATCGGCCAGATGATCGCCGAGGCGATGGAGAAGGTCGGCAACGAGGGCGTGATCACGGTCGAGGAAGCCAAGGGCATCCAGACCGAGCTCGACGTCGTCGAGGGCATGCAGTTCGACCGCGGCTACGTCTCCCCGTATTTCATCACGAATGCGGAGAAGATGATCGCCGAGCTCGAGAACCCCTACATCCTGATCCACGAGAAGAAGCTGTCCCAGCTGCAGCCGATGCTGCCGCTGCTGGAGAGCGTCGTGCAGTCCGGCCGCCCGCTGATCATCGTGGCCGAGGATGTCGAGGGCGAGGCGCTGGCGACCCTGGTTGTCAACAAGCTCCGCGGTGGCCTGAAGATCGCCGCCGTGAAGGCCCCGGGCTTCGGTGACCGCCGCAAGGCGATGCTCGAGGACATCGCGATCCTGACCGGTGGCCAGGTGATCTCCGAGGACCTCGGCATCAAGCTCGAGACCGTGACCCTCCAGATGCTGGGCCAGGCGAAGACCGTCCGCATCGAGAAGGAGAACACCACGATCGTCGACGGCGCCGGCTCCAAGGAGGACATCCAGGGCCGCGTGGAGCAGATCAAGGCGCAGATCGAGGAGACCACCTCGGACTACGACCGCGAGAAGCTGCAGGAGCGCCTGGCGAAGCTGGCCGGCGGCGTGGCCGTGATCCGCGTCGGCGGCGGCTCCGAGGTCGAGGTGAAGGAGCGCAAGGACCGCGTCGACGACGCGCTGCATGCGACCCGCGCCGCGGTTGAGGAAGGCATCGTGCCGGGTGGTGGCGTGGCGCTGCTGCGCGCCGCGGCGAAGCTGGCCGACCTCAAGGGCGACAACAACGACCAGCATGTCGGCATCGAGATCGTCCGCCGCGCCGTGCAGGTGCCGCTGAAGCAGATCGCCGAGAACGCCGGCAAGGATGGCGCGGTGGTCGCCGGTGAGGTGCTGCGCGACGGCACCTACGAGTACGGCTATGACGCGCAGATGGACGAGTACAAGGACCTGGTGGCCGCCGGCATCATCGACCCGACCAAGGTCGTGCGCACGGCGCTGCAGGATGCCGCTTCGGTGGCCTCGCTGCTGATCACCACCGAGGCGATGATCGCCGAGCGCCCGGAGAAGAAGGCGCCGGCCGGTGCGCCTGGCGGCATGGGCGGCATGGGCGACATGGACTTCTGATCCCTTCGGGATCGGAGCTGCAGAGGGGGCGGTCCGCGAGGGCCGCCCCCTTCGTTTTTGGGGCCAGGGGATGCGTGGCGGTTTTCGTTGACAGGCTGTTAACGATCTGCACCACTAAACGGCAGCCAACCGCTTCCGCTCGCCTTGCCGTGCCTCCGGAGACCCGGTCGCCTTCAAGCCGTCCCGGGACACCGGCTGGGTTCATGGCAGGGGCGCTGGTGCTTCTGCCGAAGCGAACGAGGAGTGCATCGCATGGCGATTGGCACCGTGAAGTGGTTCAACGCGACGAAGGGCTTCGGCTTCATTGTTCCCCAGGATGGCGGCAAGGACGTGTTCGTCCACATCACCGCCGTGCAGAAGGCGGGTCTGCAGGGGCTGCAGGAGAACCAGAAGATCAGCTACGACGTGGCGATGGAGCGCGGCAAGGCCGCGGCCACCAACCTCAAGCCGCTCTGAGCGGCTGAGGCCGCCGGCGGCAAGGGCCGCGGCGGCGGCAGGGCGGGAGGGCAGCGCCCTCCCGGGCCTCAGACCATCTGGTAGCGGGCCTTGGCGGCACGCTCGATGGCGCCGGCGATCAGCCGGTCAATGTCCATCTCGATGCGGAAGTCCTGAAGGAAGCGCAGCTCCTCCTGGGTGGCGTCGCCATCCGCGGCGGCGACTTCGCAGGCCAGAAGATAGGCGGTCTCGCGCAGGCGGGGCGGCAGGGCCTCGCGGATCAGCGCGCAGGCATGGTCCAGCCCGTCCCGCTCGCGCAGCAGGGTGAGGCAGGATTCGGTGACGAGCTCGATCTCTTCCGCCCGGAAGTTGGTGAAGACCGGCAGCTCCTGAACCAGCCGCGACATCATGTCGAGCTCTGCGTCCGACATCTGCTGGTCGGCGGCGGACATCAGCACCATGGCGCAGACCAGGGCCTCCTGCGCGGTGAAGCGGATCTTCGGGTGCTGCATCGGGGGGGCTCCTTCCAGGCGCAGGCCTATCCTAGCGCAGATTGCCGTTCAACACCCAGGCGGTGATGGGGTTTGTGACAGGAACGTGGCCGTTTGCCGCACCGCCTCGGCGAGGCCCAGGCGCTGCGGCACCACGCCCTCCGGCAGGCCGGCCAGCAGGCGGGAGGGGGTGCGGGAATCGAGCAGGACGAAGACGCCGCGGTCGTCGGCGCGGCGGATCAGGCGGCCGAAGGCCTGGCGCAGCCGGTGGCGGGCGATGGCGTCGTCATAGCCGCCGGGGCGGCCGCCGGAGAGGTGGATGCGGCGCTCCCGGTGCAGGATGGAGGGGCGCGGCCAGGGCACGCGGTCGAAGACCAGCAGGCGCAGGGCGCGGCCGGGGACGTCCACGCCATCTCGCAAGGCATCGGTGCCGAGGAGGCAGGAATCCTCCTCGGCGCGGAAGATGTCCACCAGGGTGGCGCTGTCCATGGCGTCCACATGCTGGGCGTAGAGGGGCAGGCCGGCCTCCGCCAGGGCGGGGGCGATGCGGGCATGGACGTCGCGCAGGCGGCGGATGGCGGTGAACAGGCCGAGCGCGCCGCCGCCGGCCGCGCGGAAGAGCTGCTGCATGGCCGCGGCGATCTGGCCGGGGCTGTCGCGGGTGATGTCCTCCACCACGAAGGCGCGGGTGTTGGCGGCGTAGTCGAAGGGGGAGGGGACGGCGGCGCGGATGGCGGGGCTGGGCAGGTGCTGCACGCCGGTGCGCGCCTCGGCCTCGCGCCAGGCGGATTCGGGGTCCTTGCGGGCGGCGTCGCGCAGCGTGGCGGAGGCGATCAGCACGCCATGCGCCGGGGCAGCGACCTGGGTGGCGAAGGGAACCGTGGGGTCGAGCCAGTGGCGGTGCAGGCCGGCATCCACGTCGCGGCCCTCGCGGCGGGACAGGGCGAGCCAGTCCACATAGGTGGGGCGCTGGCCGGGCTCGGAGGGCGGCTCGCGCAGGCGGGCGAGCATGGCGACCCAGGCGGCGAGCGGCATCAGCGCCCGGCGCTCGATGCTGCGGGTGGCGGTCTCCAGGCGGATGCGGTCGCCGGTCTCCAGCTCCTGATCGGGGTCTTCCAGAAGATCGGCCAGGAGCTTGGCGAGGTGCTTCAGGGGGGCGCGCAGGCGCTCCAGCGCGTCCTCCAGCCGGGCGGCGGCGTCCGGCAGGTCCTCGTGCAGCGGGTGGAGGTCGCATTCGGCATCGTAGAGCGGGTCGGCCTCGGCGGTGCGGGCGAGGATCTGCGTGCGGACGGCGCGAAGAAAGGTCTCGGCGGGCTCGCCCTGGACGGTTCTGGCCACAACCGGGCGCGGGTCGTCGGGGGGTTCGCCGCGGTCCTCGGCGCGTTGCTCGTCCGCCTCGGGCAGGACGGCCCAGCGGTCCCACCAGCCCGGCGAAGGCAGGGTGCGCGCGTTGCGTTCGACCAGTTCGAGCGGCGGCAGCAAGGCGGGGTGCTCGGCCAGCAGCTCCTCCAGCCGGCGGCGCAGGCCGCGCGCACGGCCGCGCCCGCCTTCGCTGCCCAGCAGCCAGCGGCGCAGCTCGGCCATCTCGGCGCCGGACAGCGCGGCGGAGAAGGCGCCGTCGGCGGCGTCGAAGAGGTGATGGCCCTCGTCGAAGACATAGCGCAGGGCGGGGCCGTCCTCGCCGCCGCCGAGCGCGGCCTGCACCATGACCAGGGCATGGTTGGCGACCACCAGATGCGCGCCGGCGGCGCGGCGGATGGAGTGCTCGACGTAGCAGCGCTTCCAGTGCGGGCAGGCGGAGTGGATGCACTCGCCGCGCCGGTCGGCCAGCAGGGAGATGGCGCCGGCGGAAAAAAGCTCCATCAGCCAGCCCGGGAAGTCGCCGCCCAGGAGGTCGCCGTCCCGCGTGGCCAGCGCCCAGCGGGCGACCAGGGCGAGGGGGAGCAGGCGGCCGGGCATGGCGCCGCTGGCGGCCTCGTCATAGTTCAGCAGGCAGAGGTAGTTCTCGCGGCCCTTGCGGATGACCACGCGTTGCCGGCGCTGCTCCGGCTCCGGGTAGAGCCGGGCGAGTTCCTGGTCGAGCTGGCGCTGCAGGTTGCGGGTGTAGGTGGCGATCCAGACGGGGGCGCCGTTGCGCTCGGCCCAGAGGCTGGCAGAGGCGACATAACCCAGCGTCTTGCCGGTGCCCGTGCCCGCCTCGGCCAGCACGAGCTGCGGCTCGCCGGGTGCCTCGCGGGGGGCGAAGGCGAGCGAGGCGGCGGAGGCGAAGTCGGCCTGGGAGGGGCGCTGCTCGGCGCTCTCGCCGAGGATCTCGGCCAGGCGGGTGCGGGCCTCGGCGGGGGAGACGGGCAGGCTGGCAGGCGGCGGGGACGGGGCGGCCTCCTCCCATTCCGGCAGGGCGCGCCAGACCTTCAGGGCGTCGCGGCCCGGGCGCGCGCCGGGCTGGCCGAGGGCGGCAAGGATGGAATCGGCCCAGGGCCAGTCGGCGGCGTCGCGCAGGCGGGCGGCGAGGGCGGCGGCCTCCCGGTTGAGCGGTGCGTTGCGGGCGCGGGCGAGGCGGCGCAGCAGTTCCGTCGCGATCTCGGGCAGCAGGGCGGCGGCGGATTCGGCGTCCGGCGGCGGCGGCAGGTCGAGGGCGAGGGCCAGGCCGCGCGGGGTGGGGGGCGCCGCGAGGGCGGGCTGGCAGAAGGCGAAAAGCTCCAGCAGATCCCAGGCGCCGGGGAGGGCGGGGAGGTTCAGCCGCTTCGCGGTGGCGGGGGCATGCACCAGGATGGGCGGGCCGAGCTCGCGCAGCGCGGCGGGCACGGCGGCGGCGCGCAGGGTGGAGAGCTCGCCATCGGGCGTCAGCAGGACGGCGCTGCCGGGGGCAGGCGCGACCAGGGCCGGGGCATCGGGCAGCAAGAGGCGGGGAGGGAGGGCGCCGGCTGCGCCCTTCATGGTCGACACGCCGGGAAACTAGGGGCAAAAGGCGAACAAGACCAGCTTTGGCAAAGGGTTCGCTCAAAGATGACGGCCGCGCAGGACCGCAGGGGCCGACTTGCCGTCGCGGCGCGTTGACCGGGCGCGCCGGCGCTGGCAAGGGGGCTGGCATGACCGCCGATTCATCCTTCCGTTCCGTCAAGGCCTGGCCCTTCGAGGAAGCCGCCAAGGTCGCCGATCGCATTGCGCAGGCCGGGAAATCGGTGGCGCTGTTCGAGACCGGCTACGGGCCCTCGGGGTTGCCGCATATCGGCACCTTCGGCGAGGTGGCGCGCACCACCTGGGTGCGGAAGGCCTTCGAGCGGATGACCGGGCTGCAGGGCAAGCTGATCGCCTTCTCGGACGACATGGACGGGCTGCGGAAGGTGCCGGACAACGTTCCCAACGGGGAGATGCTGCGGCAGCATCTCGGCAAGTCGCTGACCGCCATTCCGGACCCCTTCGGCACGCATGAGAGCTTCGGGCACCACAACAACGCCCGGCTGCGCGCCTTTCTGGACGCCTTCGGCTTCGAATACGAGTTCGCCTCGGCCACCGACTACTACCGGTCTGGCCGGTTCGACGCGGCGCTGCTGCGGATGCTGGCGGTGCATGAGGAGGTGCGGCAGGTGATCCTGCCGACGCTGGGGCCGGACCGGCGCGCCACCTATTCGCCCTTCCTGCCGGTGCATCCGCGCAGCGGGGTGGTGATGCAGGTGCCGATGGACGAGGTGCGGCCGCAGGACGGCACCGTGGTCTGGCGCGACCCGGCGACGGGCGAGCGCTTCGAGACGCCGGTGACGGGCGGGCACGTCAAGGCGCAGTGGAAGGCCGATTGGGCCATGCGGTGGTTCGCCCTCGGCGTCGATTACGAGATGTCGGGCAAGGACCTGATCGACAGCGTGCGGCTTTCCTCGCAGATCTGCCGAGTGCTGGGCAGCGAGCCGCCGGTGGGCTTCACCTATGAGCTGTTCCTCGACCAGGGCGGGCAGAAGATCTCGAAGTCCAAGGGCAACGGGCTGACCATCGAGGAGTGGCTGCGCTACGCGCCGCCGGAAAGCCTGGCCTATTTCATGTACCAGGCGCCGGGGCGGGCGAAGCGGCTCTATTTCGACGTGATCCCGCGGGCGACGGACGAGTACCTGACCTTCCGCGAGAAGCTGCGCGCCAATCCAGATCCGGCCAACCCTGACTGGCATATCCATGGCGGCGAGGTGCCCAATACGCCCGAGCCGTCGCTGACCTTCGGCATGCTGATGAACCTCGCCACCGTGTCGGCGGCGGATACGCCGGAGCGGTTGTGGAAGTTCGTGCGCAACTACGCGCCGGAGGCGACGCCGGAGACGCAGCCGCTGCTGGGGCAACTCGTCGGGTATGCGGTGGCCTACTCGCACGACTTCATCCTGCCGGGGCTGAAGCCGCGGGCGCCAACGGCGGAGGAGCGGCCCTGCTTCCTCGCGCTGGTGGAGATGCTGCGCGCGCACCAGGCGGAGATCGAGGCGCTGCCGCACGGGTTGCCGCAGGCGGAACGCATCCAGACGCTGGTCTATGACGCCGGGCGGCGGGATCCCTTCATCCAGGTCCAGAAGGACGGCTCGCCGGGCGTGGCACGGGGATGGTTCAACGCGCTGTATCAGGTGCTGGTGGGGGCGGACCAGGGGCCGCGCTTCGGCTCGCTGGCCGCGGCGTACGGCGTGCCGGAAACCATCCGGCTGATCGAGGAGGCGCTCGCCCGGCCGCCGGAAGTGGCCAGGGCGGAGACGAGCCCGGCGTGACGGGCATGCTCGGCACGCTGCGCCGGCATGGAGCCACCGTGTTCGGCCTGCTGCTGCTGGCGGGTGCGCTTTTCGTGGTGCAGCGTGAGGTGCGCCACCTCTCGATGGCCGAGATCGGCGAGGCGCTGGCGGCCATGCCGTCCAGCGCGCTGTGGACCGCCGGCGGCTGGACCGTGCTGGCCTATGGGGTGCTGACCATCTACGACCGGCTCGGATCGGTCTATGCGGGGCGGCCGGTGAGCTACCTGCGCACGTCGCTGGCCTCCTTCTGCGCCTATACCCTGGCGCATAATCTGGGCTTCGCGGCGGTTTCCGGCGCCGCCGTGCGCTACCGCTTCTATGCCGCCTGGGGGCTGACCCCGGCGGAGATCGCGAAGGTGATCGCCTTCACCAGCCTCACCTTCGGCCTGGGCGGCATGGCGCTGGGCGGGGCGGTGCTGATCTGGGAGCCGGAGGTGCTGCCCTGGATCGCCGAGAACCTGCCGCACTGGGCGATGCGGGGGCTGGGCATTGCCCTGATCGGGGTGGTGGCGGGCTATATCCTGCTCTCGCGCTTCGTGCCGCATTTCACGATCTTCGGGCATCGCATCGACCTGCCCGGCTTCCGCATGGCCTGCATGCAGACGGTGCTGGCGGGGGTGGATGTCGCGGTCACGGCGATGATCTTCTACGCCTTGCTGCCGGCGGCGGAGGGGCTGAGCTTCCCGCGCTTCATCGGCATCTATCTCGCGGCCTATGCGGCGGGGCTGGCCGCCAATGTGCCGGGCGGGCTCGGCGTGTTCGACAGCGCGGTGCTGATCGGGCTGCAGCCCTATGTGCCGGCGCCGCAGGTGATCGGCGCGCTGCTGTTGTTCCGCTTCTTCTACTACATCATCCCGCTGTTCCTGGCGGGGGCGCTGTTCGCCGGCTTCGAGCTGAACCAGCGGCGCCACGTGCTGGGCCGGATCGGCACCGAATCGCAGGTGACGGACGCGCTGGAAGGCCCGGCGCTGGCGGGGCTTTCGGGCCTCGCCGGCGTGGCGCTGCTGTTTATCGGCGCGCTGCCGGCGCGTGGCTCGCCGCTGGCCGCCTGGGCGGGGGAGTGGGCAGCGCTGGCCAGCCATTTCGCCGCCTCGCTGATCGGCTCGCTGCTGCTGGTGGTGGCCTATGGCATGGTGCGGCGGCTGCGCATCGCCTGGGTTTCCGGCATCGCGCTGCTGATGCTGGGAGGCATCGTGACGCTGCTGCGCGGCGAGCCCTGGTTCGTGCCGGTGGGCTTCCTGGCACTGGCGGGGCTGCTGGCCTGCATCCGCACCGCCTTCTACCGGGACGCTCGGCTGACCGGCGAGCCGCTGGCATCCAGCACCCTGATGCCGCTTGCGGCGAGCGTGGTGGCGGCGTTGATCCTGGCGCAGATCGCCTGGCGCGGGCCGGTGGCCGACAACCCCTGGTGGGCGGTGCCCTTCTCGGAGGAGGCGCCGCACACGCTGCGCTTCACCGTGGGCCTGTGCGGCGTGCTGATGCTGGTGGCGGTGCTGCGGCTGCTGCGGCCTGCGCGCATCCGCGTGCCGGCCTACGACCTCGCGACCCGGGCGCGGCTGGCGGCGCTCGGCGCGCGCACGCCCCGCCAGGCGGACGGCGCCATCTTCGCCGAAGGGGGACGGGGGGCGGGCTTCGCCTTTGTTCGGCGGGATCGGGTCTGGATCGGCATCGGCGATCCGGCGGGCGAGGAGACCGCGCGGATTGCCGCGCTCTGGCGCTTTCGCGACCTGTGCGAGCGCAACGGCGTGGCCCATGCCTTCTGGCAGGTGGGGCCGGAGCTGCTGCGGGCCTATGAGGACACCGGCCTGGCGGCCGTGCCCCTGGGCGAGGGGCGATTCCTGGTCTGCCACGCTGAGGGCGACCCGCAGCGCCTGCTGGAGGAACTGCAGGCGGGGCGCTGACCGGCTATTGGCTGGCCCAGACGATCCGGTGCATCCAGGTGACTTCCGAGAGGTCGAAGCTGTAGTTGGGATGCGCCGGGTTGAGGCTGGCCAGCTCGATCCGCCGGGCGGACTGGCGAATCAACTCCTTCGCCATCACCTCGCCGCGGTTGGTGCGGGCCACCACGCGGTCTCCCCGGCGGACCGGCGAGTTGGGCGAGACGATGACCAGGTCCCCGTCGCGGAAGACCGGTTCCATGCTCTCGCCCGAGATCTCCAGCGCATAGGCGTTGGGATCGGCGAATTCGGGGGTGCTGATCTCGTCCCAGCCGCCGCCGACGGGATAGCCGCCATCATCGAAGAAGCCATCGCTGCCGGCCTGGGCGAGGCCGATCAGCGGGATTCGCCGGCCGGGCGGGATGCGGCCTGCGCTGTTGAGCGCCGGGGCGCCGCTGACCAGCGAGGCGAAGCTCTCCATATCCGTGCCGGTGGCGGCGAGGATCTTCGCGATGCTCTCGGTCGAGGGCCAGCGCGCGCGGCCGTCGGTGCCGGCGCGCTTCGAAGGGTTGAAGGCTGTGGGGTCGAGCCCCGCCTTGCGGGCGAGGCCGGAAGGCGACAGGCCGTGCTCGGCTGCCAGCGCATCCACTGCCCGCCAGATGTCGTCATGGCGCATGGGCGGATTATCCTAGGATCACGGTCGGAAAGCAATAGGAAGATCATCACAGATAGGTGTTGACGCCTATAAAGCTACTCGTAATGATTGGCGCCGCTGCAACCAAAAGGCGAATCCCCCATGACTGCGCTGCGCCGTTCCTCCGCCTCCCCCGTTCTCTCCAACATGACCAAGGTGGAGCCCTTCGGCAGTGCCGAGGAGGCGTGGCTCTGGACCATGGCGGCCCTGGTGGCACGTCGCGAAGGCGCCCGCGTGGTCGCTGGCGCCGGTCGTGTTCAGCGGCCCTGCGAGCCGGACGACGTGGTGAAGTGCCTCGACCGGCTCTATCGCCAGCGGCGGATTGACCTGGTGCATGCCCGCATCATGCGCTTCTGGGGCGAGCGCGGCGCGGCGCCCGACCCGCGCTATGCCCAGGAGAAGGCCGACTGGCGCATCTGGAACGAGGCGATGCAGCGGCTCGACTGGCCGCTGCGCATGAAGGGAATCGTGGCGGGTTCGGCGCTGCCGATGCCGGCGGGCGAGGAGGTGGTGGTGGCGCTGCAGGGGCGCTTCCCGGAATGAGCGCGCCGCGGCGGCTCCAGGGAGCGGTGCCCCGCATTGCGCCGCGCCATGCCCTTGCTGAGGGCGGGCAGCGGGTCTGGATCGGCTTTGGCGGCCGGGCGGACCGGCTCTGGCTGAGGCTGCTGCGGCCGGGCTTCCGCCACTGCTTCGCCGTGCTCGGCGATTCCGGCGGGTGGACGGTGGTGGAGCCGCTGTCCGGCCGGCTGCTGGTCTCCCGGCCCGAACTGGGGCCGGAGTTCGACCTGCCGGGCTTCTATCGTCGCGCGGGACTGACGGTGCTCGGACCGTTCGCGCCGGGGGGCGCCTTCTGCGGTGTTCTGCCGGGGGTGCTGCCCTATTCCTGCGTTGCGGTGTGCCGCGCGCTGCTCGGCGAAGGCGCGCCGCGCGCCCTCACGCCGCGCGGGCTCTACCGGAAGCTGCAGAAATTTACGGTTGTAGGAAAAAAGTCCTTGACGACGCCGCCGTCCGCCGGTAAGAAGGTCCTCGTCAACGGGTGAGTTGCGCCCGCTGACCTCCTCCCGATCCCCCCGACTGCGCGGGCCCGTCCGGAACACTCCGGACGGGCCCGCGGCTTTTTGGGGCGACCTTTCCGCCAAACCGAAGGAGCCGCACGCGCATGGGTGGCCTGTTCCGCGCCCCGAAGCCGGTGGTCGTGACCGCGACCGAGCCGGTCGCTTCCCCGCCCGCCGGGCCGACCCCCGACGCCGCCGAGCAGACCGCCCGGACGGAGAACCTGGAGCGGTCTCGCCGCGGCCTCGCCGGCACCATCGCCACCTCCGCCCGTGGCGTGCTGGAGCCGTTGCCGCAGGGTCTCGCCGGGACCCGCAAGACGCTGCTTGGGGAGTGAGGCCGATGACCCTCTCGCCCGAGACCATTCTGGCGCGCCACGGCGCCGCGCGGGAACGCCGCCGCCCCTGGGAGGGCGTCTGGCAGGAATGCTACGACCATGTGCTGAACGGGACGCCCGGCAGCGGCGGGCCGGCGCTCTATGACGCGACCGCGCCGGATGCCGCAGAGCAGCTTGCCGCCAGCCTGCTGGCCGAGCTGACGCCTCCCTGGTCCCGCTGGTTCGGGCTGGCGCCGGCCGAATCGCTGGCCAATGGCCCCGAGGGCGCGGCCGCCGCGAAGGCACTGGAAGCCGCGGCGGAGACGCTGCAGGGGCATCTGGACCGCTCCAACTTCGCTTTGGAGATGCACCAGGCCCTGCTCGACCTGGTGGTTGCCGGGACCGGCGTTCTGCTGGTCGAGGAAGCGCCGGCCGGCGGGCTCTCGGCGCTGCGCTTCACCGCCGTGCCGCTGCGCGACGCGGTGCTGGAGGAGGGACCGAGCGGCCGGCTCGACACCGTCTATCGCTGCGTGGCGCTCGACGCCGCGGCGATCCAGGCGCGCTATCCGGAGGCGGAACTGCCGGCGGCGCTGCTGGCCGGGAGCGGCGAAGACGAGTCGCCGCGCCGGTACCGCGTGGTCGAGGCGGTGTGGCCGGAGCGGACGGGCAGCGGCTACCTCGCCGTGCTCGACCATGAAGGGCAGGCGGTGCCGCTGGGCTTTGGACGCTTTGGAGAAAGCCCCTTCATCGCCTTCCGCTGGATGAAGGTGCCGGGCGAGGTCTATGGCCGCGGCCCGGTGATGAAGGCGCTGCCGGACATCCGCACCGTCAACAAGGTGGTGGAGCTGGTGCTGAAGAACGCCTCCATCGCCGCCACCGGCATCTGGCAGGCCGAGGATGACGGGGTGCTGAACCCCGCCACGGTGCGGCTGGTGCCGGGCGCCATCATTCCGAAGGCGCCGGGCTCCTCCGGGCTGACGCCATTGGCCGCGCCGGGCAACTTCGACGTCTCGCAGCTGATGCTGGACGACCTGCGCGGGCGCATCCGCAGCGCGTTGCTGGCCGACCGGCTGACCGCGCCGAGGGACGCCCGCATGACCGCCACGGAAGTGCTGGAGCGCAGTGCCGAGACGGCGCGGCTGCTCGGCGCGACCTATGGGCGGATGCAGGCCGAGCTGCTGACGCCGCTGATCGGCCGTTGCCTCAGCATCCTGCGGCGGCGTGGCGAGGTGCCGCCGCTGCTGCTGGACGGCCGCGAGGTGCGGCTGACCTATCAGTCTCCGCTGGCCCGCGTGCAGGGCCGCGCCGATGCGGCGAACACCTTGCTGTTCCTGCAGGCGGTGGCGGCACTGGGCCCGCAGGCGGCGGCGCAACTCGACGTCGCCGCCGCCACCCGACACCTGGCCCGGACGCTTGCCGCGCCGGCCGGGATCCTGACCCCTCTCGAGGAGTGACGCTCCGCATGTCCGAGAACTTGCTTGAGGCCGCGATGGCGGAGGGCGCCGCTCCGGCGGCAGCCGAGGAAATTCCGGAGAAGTTCCGGGACCCGGAGACCGGCAGCCTGCGCGTGGAGGCGCTGCTGCGCTCCTACCGCGAGCTGGAGAAGCGCCTCTCCCAGCGCTTCGCGCCGCCCGGTCCGGAGGCGCCGGAGGAGGAGCGCGCCCGCTTTCGCCGCGCCATCGGCGTGCCCGATGCGCCGGAGGAATACGCCGTGGAGCCGAAGCATGAGCTCTGCGGCCCGGATCCGGAGATCAACAAGCGGCTGCACGAGGCGGGCTTCACCTGCACGCAGGTGCAGCTTGTCTATGATCTCGCGGCCGAGCGGCTGCTGCCGCTGATCGCCGAGGCGGCGGCCGACTACGAGGCGCAGAAGCAGGTGGCGCGGCTGGCGCAGGAATTCGGCGGCGATGAGCAGTTCCGCCGCATCGCGCCGCAGATCGCCGCCTGGGGTCGTGCCAACCTGGCGCCGCCGGTCTTCGAGGCGCTTTCCACCACCGCCGAGGGCGTGCTGGCGCTGCACCGGATGATGGCGAAGAGCGAGCCGAGCCTGGCGCGCAATGCCGAGCCTGCCGAAGCGCTCGATGAGCAGGCGCTGCGCAAGATGATGCGCGACCCGCGCTACTGGCGCTCGCGCGAGCCGGAATACGTCAAGCGCGTGACCGAGGGCTTCAAGCGCCTCTTCGGTCAGGGCTGACGCGTCGCCGGGGTTCCGGCGCGCCCGTCTTCCAACCGTTTTCCGCCGTGGCGCAACCCGCATTGCCGGGTGCCGCGGCGTGCCTGCCGCTCCGGCCCCGCGTGGCCAACCGGAGCGCCTGGCTGAACCCATCCCACCATTCCGCCTCTTAAGGAAATCGGCATGTCCGCTTCCATCGACCAGGTCTTCACGAAGCAGTTCCAGTCCGAGGTGCATGACGCCTACCAGCGGCAGGGCAGCAAGCTGCGCCCGACGGTGCGCAGCAAGACGGACGTGCGTGGCGCCTCCACCGTGTTCCCGATCGTCGGCCGCGGCATCGCGGCGGCGAAGGCGCGCAACGGCGCGGTGCCGGTGATGAACCTCTCGCATTCCAATGTCGAGTGCTTCCTGCAGGACTACTATGCCGGCGAGTGGATCGACCGTCTTGACGAGCTAAAGACCAACATTGACGAGCGCCAGGTGGTGGCCAGCGCCGGGGCCTATGCGCTGGGCCGCAAGACCGACGAGCTGATCATCGCCGCGCTGGACACGGCGACGCATGAGGCGGTCGGCACCGCGCCGGGCACCGGCGACACCGACGGGCTGACCAAGGCGAAGGTGCTGATGGCCTTCGAGATGCTCGGCGCCGCTGACGTGCCGGATGACGGCAATCGCTTCGCCATCGTCGGCTGGAAGCAGTGGAGCGAGCTGCTGCAGATCCAGGAGTTCGCCAACGCCCAGTATGTCGGCGACGACGACCTGCCCTGGAAGGGCACGCAGGTGAAGCGCTGGCTGGGCGCGACCTGGATGCCGCATTCCGGCCTGACCAAGAGCGGCAATCTGCGCTTCTGCTACTTCTATCACAAGACCGCCATCGGCCATGCCGTCGCGCAGGAGGTGGTGACCGACATCACGTGGCATGGCGACCGCGCCGCCCACTTCGTCAACAACATGATGAGCCAGGGCGCGGTGATGATCGACGCGGCCGGCGTCGTGCGGATGCGCGCCGCCGAGTAATCGGAAAACGTGCGGGGGAAGGAATTTCCCCGCACTCCCTTCCTTCTTCAGTCAGTTCGAGGGGCGCCAGTGAGCGGGCGCGGGAACTGACAGAAAAAAGAAGGGCGTCTGGGGGAACTCATTCCCCCAGCCTTCCTGCAACCTTCCGGGAGTTCCGACCGATGGCGCTGTCCGCCCTCGTCCTCTGCTCGCGCGCGTTGCTGAAGATCGGTGCGCAGCCCATCGCCTCCTTTGACGAAGGCACCGCCGAGGCGGAGGTGGCGGCGCATCTCTATCCTCTGGTCTGCGACGCGCTGCTTTCCGCCCATCCCTGGTCCTTCGCGACCGGCCAGATGGAGTTGCCGCGGCTCGTCGAGACGCCGCACGCCGACTACGCCTATGCCTACCAGCTGCCATCGGACTTCCTGCGGGTTCTTTCCGCCGGAGAAGGTGGCCGGGGCCGTGGGCTTGCGTACCGGCTCAATGAAAGCCGGCTGCACACGAACGCCTCACAGGTGACGCTGACCTATCTCTTCCGGCCTGCGGAGAGCGGCTTTCCCGCTTTCTTCGCCGCGGCGCTGGTTGCGCGGCTGGCGGCCGAGTTCTGCATTCCCCTGACCGAGAGCTCCTCGCGAACGGAGATGCTGCACCGACTGGCGGAAACCGAGTTCCGTCGTGCGCGCGCCGCCGACAGCCAGCAGAGCACGACGCGCGCCGTTGAGGACTTCCCGCTGATTGCCGCGAGGAGATGACACATGGCGGGCGACCGCAGCACCAAGACGAGCTTTGCCGCGGGTGAGCTGAGCGACCAGCTGCTTGGCCGCGGCGACCTGCGCGCCTTCGAGAACGGCGCGCGGCGGCTGCGCAACGTGTTCATCCAGCCCACGGGCGGCGTGACGCGGCGGCCGGGGTTGCGGCACGTGGCCATGCTGCCCGGCTCCGCGCGGCTCATCGCCTTCGAGTTCAACACGGAGCAGACTTACCTGCTGGTGCTGACGCATCAGCGCCTGCAGGTTTTCATGGGTGATGTCGCGGTGGCGAGCCTGAGCGCACCCTGGACCGCGGCGATGCTCGACCAGATGGCACATACGCAGAGCGCCGACACATTGCTGTTGCTGCATCCCGAGATGCCGCCTCAGCGGGTGACGCGCAGCAGCCATGTGGCCTGGACCATGACGACGTGGCCGTGGGTGGCGGAGCCGTTCTTCCGCTTCGCCGCGCCGGAGGTGACCTTGGCCGCCAGCGGAACCACCGGCAGCGTGACGCTGGCAACCAGCGCTCCCTTCTTCCAGGCGGGCCATTCCGGAGCGCGGCTGCGGTTGCGCGGCAAGCGGCTGCGGGTGACGGCGATCCTCTCCGCCACCAGCGCCAGCGCGCAGGTGGAGGGCACGCTGCCGGACACGGCGGCCAGCAGCGACTGGGACGAAGCGGCCTTCAGCCCGGCGCGCGGCTGGCCGGTTTGCGCCTGCTTCCATCAGGACCGCCTGGTGCTGGGCGGCTCGCGCGATCTGCCCAACCGGCTTTGGCTCTCGTGCTCGGGCGACCTGTTCAACTTCGACCTCGGCACCGGGCTGGACGACCAGGCGATCGAGTTCGGCCTGCTCTCCGACCAGGTGAACGCCATCCGTGCCGTCTTCTCCGGGCGGCACCTGCAGGTCTTCACCTCCGGCGCTGAATGGATGGTGACGGGCGATCCGATGACGCCGGCTTCCATCCAGCTGCACCGGCAGACCCGGATCGGCTCGCCGGTCGATCGCATTATTCCACCGGTGGACGTGGATGGCAGCACCATGTTCGTGGCGCGCTCGGGCCAGGCAGTGCACGAGTATGCCTACACCGACGTGCAGCAGGCCTACCAGGCGAACGACCTGGCGCTCGTCGCGCGGCACCTGGTGGAACGGCCGGTCTCCATGGCCTATGACCAGGCGGGCCGGCTGCTGCACGTGGCCATGGCAGGTGGGTGGCTTGCCACCCTGACGCTCTACCGCGCCGAGCAGGTCACCGCCTGGACGCGGCAGGACACCGACGGCGCCTTTCGCGCGCTGGCGGAGATCGACGGAACGATCTGGTGTGCTGTTGAGCGGGCCGGATCGCTGCGGCTGGAGAGGTTCGATGATGCGCTGGCGGTGGATGCCGGGCTGACCGGCAACGACAGCACGGAGCGGACGCTGTGGAATGGCCTCGACCATCTGGCGGGACGCAGCGTGCAGGTGGTGGCGGATGGCGCGCCGCGCGGCAGCGCCACGGTCGCCAATGGCGGCGTGTCGCTCGATCCGGCCGCCTCCGCCGTGCAGGTCGGCCTCGGCTACAGCCATGTCATCGAGCCGCTGCCGCCGCAGCTTGTAAGCGCGGGCGGCACGCGCAGCGGGCCTGTTCGTCTGCTTTCCATCGGCCTCCGCTTGCTGGAAACCGCGGCGCTGACGGTGGATCTCGGACGCGGGCCGCAGAATGTGCCGTTCCGCCGCATGGATACGCCCGTGCTTGATGCCGCGCCGCCGCGCTTCACCGGCGACGTCACGCTGCGCGCCTTCGGCTGGCGACGCGACACCATGCTGCCGCTCTGGCGGATCGAAGGCGACACGCCGCTGCCGCTCACGCTGCTTTCCGTCACCACCGAGACGAGGATGAACGACTGATGGCCCAGCTTGCCCCCATCGCCACGCTGATCGGTACGGGCGCCTCGCTCTACGGCACGGTGCGCCAGGGCCAGGCGCAGGCGGCACAAGCCAAGGCGCAGCAGCAACAGCAGGCGGAGGCGCTCACCGCCCGGCAGCAGCAGCTTGCCGCGCAGCAGGAAAGCGAGGCGCGCGCCCGGCAGGACCGGCTGGAGCGCACCGTCGCCTCCACGCGCGCGCGCCTCGCCGCGTCAGGGATCAGTCCGGACCAGGGTTCGGCCGGCGCCATCACCGCCGGCCTGGAGCGCGATGCCGCCGAGGCAGCGCAGGACAGCAGCGACGCCTTCGCGGCGCGGATGTCGGCCGGCCGCTCCTCCCTGCTCAACAGCGACGGATCGCTGACCACATGGCTGCGTGCCGGCAACAGCTTCGGAGGGGCGCTGCGTTCGCTGCTGGACTGACGCGGCGCCGACGCCCATCCATCATCCAGGGCTGCGAGCATTTCCCGTGAGCGTGAGGGAACGGGAAATGCTCCGACGCACCCGCGGCCGCCCGGACGCCCCGATTCCCCTCCTGCATGAGAGACCCGCATGGCCGAGCATATCCGCATCGGCGACGTCGCGCCGCGTGTGCACTACGTGGCGGACGGCGCGCAGACCGTCTTCATCTATCCGTTCCCGATTTTCGAGAGCGCCGACCTTGAGGTCCGCCTGGACGGCCTGGTGCAGTACGATGGCTTCACCATCACGGGTGCCGGCAGCTCGGAGGGCGGCAGGGTGGTGTTCGCCGCGCCTCCCGCAGCCGGGCGCCAGCTGCTGATGCGGCGCGTGATGCTGATCGAGCGCGTTACCGACTTCCAGCCGAACGGCGTGCTGCGGGCCAAGACGCTCAATGACGAAATGGACCGGCAGGTCGCATCGCTGCAGGAGATGCGTGAGAATCTGACAGGCGCCATCCGTGCCGATCCGGGTGATCTTCCTGCCAGGCTGGTACTGCCTGCGCGAAGCGGTCGCGTCAATCGCCTGCTTGGCTTCGACAGCGTCGGCAACGTCACTGCCGTGCCACGTGATCCGGTGCTGCTCGCCCCGTTTGGCGGGGCGATCCCGCGCACCGTGGAGGACAAGCTGGCCGAGCGCCTTTCCGCGCGCGACTTCGGTGCCACGGGCGACGGCGTCAGCGATGACGGACCGGCGCTGCAGGCGGCAATGAACGCTGCCGCGGCCTCGGGCAAGCATCTCGTCATCGGCGAGGGCACGCACCGCACGACCATTCCGCTGACGCTTCCGGGCGCGGCGGCGGGGCTGACGATGCGCGGCAGCATTCTTTATGCCGGGCCAGGGGGTGTGACGGCGCTGACCCTCGGCGACGGCGCGGCGGCGCGCAACCAGGCGAAGCTGTACCAGGGCCTGCGCGTGCTGCGCGCCACGATCACCGACTGGCTGGACGAGCGCGACATCGGCATTCTGCTGCGCAACCTCGATGCGTCCGTGGTGGAGGTCCGGCAGGTGGAGGGCTTCACCATCGGCACGCGGACCGAGGGTGTCGAGCTCGGCTTCGAGGATACAACGATGTACCTCGGCCGGTTCGTCAACAACCGCATCGGCCTCGACGTGCATACGGCGACCGCGTCGGGCTGGAACAACTCCGTGCGCTACATCGGCGGGCACTTCGCCAACAGCGCCAGCACCAACCCGACGCGCGACCGCTTCGGCGTTCGCTTCTCCTGTGCGCCAGGGGCCTACCCCCGACACAACGCGCATTTCTTCACCGGCCCGGCCTTCGAGCTGCAGCGGCAGGGCAGCCCGGGAACGGTGGCGGCCATCCCCTTCCTCCTGGAGGCCGGGGACGAGCGCGGCATCATCGCCCGCGGCGTGCGGATGGAGCAGTGCAGCCCTAATGTGGCGCGGCACGCGGGCGGTGCGAATGATTGCCTCTACGAGGTCGTCTATGTCGGCACCTATGCCTTCACGGGCGCCGATGTCGAGTACACGGCCACGGCGACGCGGGCTGGCGGCACGGTCATCCCCCTGCACCAGGCCAGCGCGGCGCAGGGCACTCCACGCCTGGTCGCCGCGGCGGAGAATGTCCGGCGGCGCGCCTTCCGGCAGACCATCGATAACGTCGACGGCATCGGCTTCGAGCAGATGGCGGTGCTTTCCGGCAATCCATCAGGGCCGCCGGCGAACCTGAACGGCTTCGCCTTCGCCGGCCTGTCGCAGTTCGCGCTGAACCCGGACAGCGTCGGCATCCCGACCAGCCGCGCGCTTGCCTTCGTGGTGGATTGCAGTGTTTGCAAGGAGTTCTTCATCGCCGCCGAAGGCTCGGAGCTGCGGCCGATCGTGATGCAGTTCGATGCCAGTGAGGCAGTGCTCGGGGCGACGAATCCGGCGCTGCTCTCCAACATGAACGCGGTCTGGGCGGGGAGTCCGTCCTTCTTCTGGGAGGGCAATGCGGATCTCGACAGCCTGGTGGGCGGGCTGCCGATCAACCGCCTGCAGCGCGTCACCCTCCATGCAAATGCACGGTTCGCCGCGATCGGCGTTCGTGGCGGCAGCGCCAACGCCGTGCTGAAGGCGCTGCGCCTCTACTGCTCGCCGCTGCATGCGCCGGCGCTGCTCTTCGGCGGCAGTCGGAAGTGGGGAACGCGCGAGTACGGCGTGACCGATGCGGGATGGGTGGTGCCAAACCTGGCGGCTGGCGCCAGCGCGACGCGTGACGTCGCGCTTCCCGGCGTGCGGCAGGGCGACTTCGTGCAGGCGAGCTTCGCCAAGAGCAGTGGCTTCCAGAACGGCGGCGTGGTGTTCCACGCCTCGGTGGGCGGCACCGCCAGCCTCGATCAGGTGCGGGTGACCGCACAGAATGTCAGTGGCGGCAGCATCACCGTGGATGCCGGCACACTCTATGTCCGTGCCGTGAAGCCGAGGGTCTGAACATGGACCGCTCGGCTGAGCGCGGCGCCGATGAAGCAGGGGAAGGGGCGTCATGAGCCGGCGGGACGTGGTGGCGATCGAGGACCTGCAGCCAGCCATCCGGCGCGTGGTCGAGGACTACAACACCTTCGTCGCGCATGGCCCGGCTCCGGGCACGCATGACGACGCCAAGGCCTTCGCCGCGCACCATGCCGCGGCGAAGGCGGCTCTCGCGCATCTGGAGCATTTGTTGAAGCTCGCCCGTGCCACTGGCGCGGGCGAGGAGGAAAGTGGCCTGGCACAGGCGGCCGCGCTGCTGCGCCAGGCGCGCGGCGCGCTGGCCGAGGAGCCCCCGACCGAGGAGGAGTGCGACGCCGATGACGGACCGTCCGGCTGACCTGACGGAATTCGTCTGGATCTGGAACAACCTGGCAGGGCAGGGCACGCCGGCCGTGCACCGCCGCATTCTGCGCTGGCTGGAGGCGCGGCGCGCGGCTGACGAGCGCCGGTTGCTGCTGATGGCCTTTCGCGGCTGCGGCAAGTCCACGCTGGTCGGGCTCTACTGCGCCTGGCTGCTGCTCCGCTGGCCGGAGTTGCGCATTCTGGTGGTGGCAGCGGACCATGCGCTCGCCACCAAGATGGTGGGCACGGTGCGGCGCATCGTCGAGCGCCATCCGCTGTGCCGACCGCTGGTGCCATCCTCGCCGGAGGCTTGGGCGGTGGACCGCTTCACCGTCAACCGGCAGGGTGCGCTGCGCGATCCCTCCATGCTGGCGGCGGGGCTCGGCGGCAACATCACGGGCCTGCGCGCCGACGTCATCATCTGCGACGACGTCGAGGTCGCCGGCAACTGCGACACGCCGGGCAAGCGCGCCGAGCTGCGCGAGCGGCTGGCGGAGACGGAGTTCATCCTGACGCCGGGCGGTACCATTCTCTACGTCGGCACGCCGCATTGCGCGGAAAGCCTCTACCTGCATCCGGAGGAGGGCGAGGCCTATCTTTCCGGCTATAGCCGCCTGCGCATTCCGCTGCTGGACGGGGCCGGGCGCAGCGCCTGGCCGGAACGCTTCGCCACGCCGCTGGTGGCGCAGATGCGCGAGCGTGTCGGGCCGATCCATTTCGGGCGGCAGATGCTGCTGCGGCCGGTGGCGAGCGGCGCGGCGCGGCTCGATCCGGCGCAGATCATCCGCTACGAGGAGGAAACCGAGTACCAGGAGGCGCAGGGGCGGCCGCTGCTGCGGCTGCTCGGGCGCCGCATGGTCTCGGGCGGCGGCTTCTGGGACCCGGCCTATGGGCGGCCGGGTTCGGGCGACGGCAGCGTGCTGGCCGCCACCTATGCCGATGCCGAGGGCAACCACTACCTGCACCGGCTGAGCTACCTGACGCATGAGCCGGGCGGCGCGGAGGACCCGGCGACGCAGCAATGCCAGCGGGTGGCGCGCATCGCGCGTGAGCTGCTGCTGCCGGTGCTGCGCGTGGAGACCAACGGCATCGGCCGCTTCCTGCCCGCCATCCTGCGGCGGGAGCTTGCGCGGGCCGGGGTGCCCTGCGCGGTGGTCGAGCAGCACAGCCACCGGCCGAAGCAGGAGCGCATCCTCGCCGCACTCGACCCGGTGCTGGCGGCGCGGCGGCTGCATGCGCATGCGCAGGTGTTCCGCACGCCCTTCCCGACGGAGATGGCGGAGTGGAAGCCGGACACCGCCGGCACGCGGGACGACGCGCTGGACGCGCTGGCCGGTTGCCTGCTGGCCGAGCCGGTGCGGCTGCCCGGCGCGCCGCCGGCGCCGCGCGGCATTGGCTGGCGCGGGATCACCTAGAGGGGTTTCCCGTTCGCACTGGCTCACGTCAAACGCTCTAGCCGGTTGTTTTGGCGAGCAGCCTTACCCGATCCAGTGATTCCACCGGATCGGGATCTGCTCTAGCGACGCTCCTGCCGCACAGATTTTCAAGCCGGCCGCAGGAAGGAACCACGATGGCAGGTGGCGTATCCGTCAGCGCCGATAACCGCACGCGAAACGGCAGGCCGGAGCATGTCAGCGCCTACACGCGCGCCGTGCCGGATCTGGTGAACGAAGGCATCGGTTTCGGCCGCTTCGGATCGGCCGGGCCGCCCCCGCGCGGCGGTGGGTCGTTCATCTTCATCGCGCGCCGGCGTGATCTCCTGGAGGGCTTCGGTCGGCGCGAGATGCCGCTGGAGGGCGGGGGTGGCTTCGCCGGGCCTCTGGGCAAAGCTTCGGCAATGCTGTCTCACGGGCGCCCTCCCCGCGGCGGAGCGCCGAGCCGCGCTTTGACATCCCTATGGACAGACAGCGGCATCATCAGCCCGGAGCTCAGACTGACCCTCGGCGGAGTACGCTGACGGCCGACCCCCATGCTCTGCTGCGCGAATTTGCTGGCAGAGGACATATCGTAGCCGGTAGCAAACCTGGAGTTGGAGGTACTCGCGAACGTTTCGATGCTGGCGATCGTATCATTGGTGTCTATCGGCACAAAGATGGACGAGAAGCAGCGACGACGCCTGGCATAATCCACTAATCATCACGCGGCGCCCATATTGTTCCGGCGAAACCTCGAGGGCGGGCTGAATGACGAACGGGGCAAACCTGTCAAAGCTGCGCGAAAATCTTCTCTGGTCGGCGCAGCGTGCGCTCCCGGGAAAGATGCCTGCTTCACTCCATGCTTATTCTGTTAAGGTGGAACGGCCGCAGAAAAAGCTGCGCCTTCGGGCTCACTTCCATGAGCCGCCTTCCGAGGATGACATTGAAGATCTACTCGCCGTGGAAACCGAAATCTTCGCGGACTTCTTCGATGACGTTCGTGTTGAAACGGAAATCGAGGTCATCGCACCCGGCGAGAAGCCGAACTTTCTGGCGGAGGGGGTCGCTTATCAGCGCCCCGCATCTTTGGGCGCCTGACCGTGGTCGCACAGGCGGTCTCGGCAAACATCCGGAGATGAAGGGGGATGACCGACTGGGCGAACCTGGAACGGCTGCGCGAGAAGCTTCTTTGGTCGGCGCGGCGCGCTCTGGGCGGCCAGACGCCGGCTTCCCTCGTCGTCTACTCCGTCGCCGGGGATCAGGTCCAAAAGCGGTTGCGGCTCCTCGCGCAGTTCGATGAGCAGCCTTCTGAGGACGACCTTGAGGACTTGGCCTGCGTCGAGACTGAAATCTTCTCGGATTTTTTCGATGGCGTGAGCATCAAGACTGAGATCAGCATTGTCGCGCCGGGTGAGGAACTCGATCTCCTGCCGGATGGTATGGCGTATCGGCGGCCGCTTAACTGAGACGCTCCGGCGGCTCGCTTGCCGGCATCGTTGGGGATGGGCGTATGACAGACTGGGAAGGAAGCCGGGGCACCTCTTTCCCGGTATGGGCGAATTCCGCCCTAGGATGTTCACTTTTTGTTGACTCGATCGCCGGAAGTGCCTTAGGCTCCGCTCGTCAACGGCCGAACTGCGTCCGCTGACCGCCTCAGGCCGCGGGCCTGCTCCTCAGCACTTCTCGTTCATGCCGCGCCTCACCCTCCGGGGTGATGCGGAAACGGCCGTCCGCCTGATGCGCCGCCAGCCGCATCCCGGCCAGGCGATGCAGGCAGGGGCCATCCTTCAGCCCGTCCGGGCGACCGAGCGCGCCGCTCAGCTCCAGCCGATGAAGGGCGGAGCGGCAGCAGGTCTCTAGGTAGGGCTCGTTCCACATCATTCCATCGCAATCGTTTCCGGCCGGCGCCGGTGCCGCCCTCCCCAGGGTGGCGCCGGCGCCGTCGTCGTTCAAGAAGGCCGAGGAGGGCCGGATGAACCCGCTCGATCTGGAACCCCAGACGCTGGCTACCGCCGTGCAGGCACCGCTGCTGGGCGTGCTGTTCTGGATGCTGCATGGGCTGCGGCGTGGCCTGCCCGACCGGCCCGTGGAATTCGCCGAAGCGCCGCGCGTCGAGAGCGACGCCCTGGCGCGCACGCGCGACGAGCTGGCGGCCTTCAAGCTGGAGGTCGCCCGCACCTACGTGCCGCTCTCGCTGATCCGCGATGTGGACCAGCGGCTGAGCCGGCAACTGCTCCGCATCGAGGAGAAGCTGGACGCCGTCTCCCGCGCCTCGGCCGCGACCGCCGCGCTGCAGGCCGCCCAGCGCGGCCGCGGCGCCGACGACCACCTCTGATTTCCCCCCGGACCCAAGCGAGACCGCCCCCCATGAGCCATATTCCCCTGGCCGCTCCTGTCGCCGGCACCGGCCTCTCCGCGCAGGAGGTCCTGGCATTGACGCTTTGGGCCGAGGCCGGCACCCATTCCGTGCGCGCCATCGAGGCGCTGGCCGCCACCATCATGAATCGCGTGCGCCTGGCGGAGCGGGAAGGCGTGACGCATTGGGGGCGGGGGCTGGCGGCCATCTGCCGGGCTCCCTTTCAGTTCTCCTGCTGGAACCGCAACCATATGCGCCACATGCTGATGCAGGCCATTCCGCCCGGCGACCCCAGCATGGCCGTGTGCCGCCGCATCGCCGCGCGTGCTGCCGCTGGTGCCCTGGCCGACCCGACCGGCGGCGCCACCCATGCGCACGATGCCGGCGAACTTCCGCCCTGGGCTGTGGGCGAGGCGCCGGTGGCCGAGATCGGCGGGATGCTGTTCTACCGCCTCCTGGTCCGGTAAACTCCGGGAGCATGGAACCCATCATCTACACCATGGTCCGGGACGAGGACTGGCGGGAGGCGCGCGCCGGCAGTGTCTATCGCGGCAGCGCCGAGGATGCGCGGGACGGCTTCCTGCACTTCTCCACTGCGGCGCAGTTGCGGGAGAGCGCGGCGAAGCACCGCGCCGGTCAGCGTGACCTCTGGCTGTTGGCGGCGGATGCCGCCGCCCTCGGCCCAGCACTGCGGTGGGAGCCTGCCAGTGGCGGCAAGCGCCCGGGGCTGTTCCCGCACCTCTACGGGCCGCTGCCGCTCACGGCCCTGCGCTGGTCCATGCCGCTGCCCTTGCAGGCGGATGGCACGCATCTCTTTCCCGAGGAAATCCCCTGAGCCGGCAAGGGGAAGCCCGGGGGGAATTCGATCCTCCCGCCCTCGCCTTCACTCCACCCGAAGCGCGGCGCGCAGTTCCAGCGCCCCGGCCGGGTCGAGCATGCCCTGCAACCTGCCTGCGGCGAGCCTGGCATAGCGTAGCAGCAGGGATCTCCTGCGCGCCGGCGCCAGCTTGTGCTCCGCCGGGTGCCGCAGCATCGCCGCGTCCCCATCTTCCGCCACGATCAACCCGACCTCCTCGGGCAACAGCGCCTGTGGAAAATCGAGGTCCACGGCGAAGTAGAGCCGGTCGCACCAATCACGGTATTCGTGCCACTTGCTGTCCGACTGGAAGTCGCGCGCGCAACTCTTCACCTCGATGGCGGTGAGCCCGCCATCCGGCTCCAGCGCCAGGATATCGAGGCGGCGGCCGCTCGGCAGGGGCACTTCCAGCAGGGGCGCCCAACCCAGCCGCCCGCAAAGCCGGGAAGCGGCGCGGCAGACGCGAAGCGTGCGCTCGGGAGGTGAAAGCTCGGACATAGGTCCTTATGTTCGCTCTCCGTTCCCTCCCGCGTCAAGTCACGACCGCCTAGGATGAATGGATGGGCGCCCAACCTCCCTTCTGGAAGACCAAGCCGCTCGCGGCGATGACGCGTGCCGAATGGGAAAGCCTGTGCGACGGCTGCGGCCGCTGCTGCCTGCACAAGCTGCGCGACGAGGATACCGGCGAGCTGGCCTGGACGGAGGTGGCCTGCCGCCTGCTCGACGGGCAGAGCTGCCGCTGCCGCGACTACGCCAACCGTCGTGCGCATGTTCCGGACTGCGTGAAGCTGACGCCGAAGCGGCTCGCCCGGATAGACTGGCTGCCGCCGAGCTGTGCCTACCGCCTGGTCGCCGAGGGTCACGACCTGCCCTGGTGGCACCCGCTGATCTCCGGCCGGCCGGAGACGGTGCACGAGGCCGGTGCCTCGGTCAGCGGGCGCGTGGTGGCGGAACGCCGGGCCGGCGACCTTGAGGATCATGTCGTGGAATGGCCGGGCGAGTGGCCGGCTGCAGCGAAGGAGGAGCGCAAGCCATGAGCCCGTCCAACCCGGGTCGCCCCGAGGCCTTTGAGGAGCCGTTGCGCTGCCGCCCGCCCGCCATCGCCACCGTGCAGATCGACAATGCCGAGATGCGGGCGACGCGCTGGGACTTCCCGCCCGGCGCGGAGACCGGCTGGCACAGGCATGGCTATCGCTATATCGTCGTGCCGCTCTCGGCGGGACAGATGCTCCTCGAGCTGCCTGGCGGTGAGACGATGGAGGCGGAACTCGGCTCCGGTGCTTCCTACGAACGCCCTCCTGGCGCGGAGCACAACGTGGTCAATGCCGGCAGCGAGCCGTTCAGCTTCGTCGAGATCGAGCTGAAGGGCTTTCCCGGCTAGGCTGCGATGCCTTGCCACGCTGCGGTGGCATGGCGGCGGCTTGGTTCACCCTTTCGGTTCCCGCGGTGCCGGTGTAACCACCACAGCTGGCAGGCAGGATGGACTCATTGCAGGAAACTTCAGGGCTTGCGGCGATGGATTTCGGGCGGTTGCTTGATGCCGCGCCGCACCCCTATGTCGTGCTGGATCCAGAGTTCACCCTGGTCTGGGCCAACCGCGCCTATCTTGCCGTCACCGGGCGCAGTGCCGGGGACATCCTCGGGCGCAACATCTTCGAGGCCTTTCCCGGAGGCGCGCATGATCCGGGCGGGGAGGGCACGCGCCAGCTCCGGCACTCGCTCGAAACGGTGCTGCAAACCCGCACCTGGCACACGATCGCGCATATCCGCTATGCCATCCCGGTCGACGGGCCGGGCGAACCCCGTTTCGAGGAGCGCTTCTGGAGCGCGACCCACACGCCGATCCTCAACGAGGCCGGTGAGCTGGCCTTCATCCTCCAGCAGACCGACGACATCACCGAAATGCAGCTTCTGCGGCGGCGCTCGGCAGGCGCTGGTGCGATCGGGTTGGAGGAGAGCGTCTTCCGCCGTGCCCAGGCGGTTGAGGCGGTCAACCGCGCGCTGGACGCCGAGCGGGCGCATCTTCGCCGGCTCGTGGAGCAGGCGCCGGCCTTCGCCGCCTATCTGCGCGGCCCGGAGCATGTCTTTGAGATCGCCAACGAAGCCTATTGCGATCTCGTGGGACGCACGGACTTGCTGGGAAAGCCGGTACGCGAGGCGCTGCCGGAGCTGGCGGGCCAGCCCTACTTCGAGATCCTGGACCGGGTCTTCGCCACCGGCGAGGTGTTCAGCGCCCGCAACATGCTGGCCCGCCTGAACCGCTATGCCGACGCGCCGCTGGCCGAGCTCTTCCTCGACTTCGTTTATCAGCCGATCCTCGATGCCGATGGCAGCGTCTCCGGCATTTTCGTGCTGGGCTACGACGTCACCGAGCAGAAGCGCATCGCCGACGAACTGGAGCGCTACAAGGATCAGCTTGAGGACATGGTGCGCGTCCGCACGCGCGCGCTGGAGGAGAGCGAGGCCGAGCGCCGGCGCACCGAGGCGGCGCTGCGGCAGTCGCAGAAGATGGAGGCGATCGGCCAGCTCACCGGCGGCGTGGCGCATGACTTCAACAATCTGCTGCAGATCCTGAGCGGCAACCTGCAGATGTTGCAGCGGGCGATCGTGGTGCCGGACGATAAGCGCCGGCTGGAGGCCGCGCTGAACGCGGTGGACCGCGGCGCCAAGCTGGCCTCCCAGCTGCTTGCCTTTGCGCGACGGCAGCCGCTGGAGCCGCGCGCGGTCAATCTTGGCCGGCTGGTGCGCGACATGGACGACCTGCTGCGCCGCGCGCTGGGCGAGGCGATCGAGCTGGAGACGGTGATCGCCGGCGGCTTGTGGAACACCCTGGCGGACCCCGACCAGGTGCAGAACGCGCTTCTCAACCTCGCGGTCAATGCGCGCGACGCCATGGACGGCGCCGGCAAGCTGACCATCGAGGCCGGCAACGCCATGCTGGACGAGATCTACGCCCTCCAGCACGAGGACGTGCAGCCTGGCCAGTACATCATGCTCGCCGTCTCCGACACCGGCTGCGGCATGGCGCCCGAGGTGCTGGAAAAGGTCTTCGAGCCCTTCTTCACCACCAAGCGCGAGGGGCGTGGCACCGGCCTCGGCCTCTCCATGGTCTATGGCTTCGTCAAGCAGAGCCATGGCCACATCAAGATCTATTCCGAGGTCGGGCAGGGCACCACGGTGCGCATCTACCTGCCGCGCACGCACAGCGCCGAGGAAGCCATTCCGCAGATCGCCATCCTCCCTGTCGAGGGCGGCCACGAAACCATTCTGGTGGTGGAGGACGACCCGGTGGTGCAGGCGACCGTTGTCGATCTGCTGACCGATCTCGGCTACACCGTGCTGCGCAGCTCGGACGCGCAGAGCGCGCTGAATCTGGTGAAGAGCGGCGTTTCGATCGACCTGCTGTTCACCGACGTGGTGATGCCCGGCTCGGTGCGTGCCCCCGACCTGGCGCGGCAGGTCCAGACGCTGCAGCCGCATGCGGCGGTGCTCTTCACCTCGGGCTACACGGAGAACGCCATCGTGCATGGCGGCCGGCTCGACCCGGGGGTGAACCTGCTCTCCAAGCCCTACCGGCGCGAGGATCTGGCGCGCAAGGTTCGCCACACCCTGAACAACCGCCGGCAGGCCCTGGCGGCCGTCGCCGCGCCGCGCGTTCCCGCCCCGAGCCGCCAGCCGGCCCCGGCCTCCACGGGCGCCCGCGTGCTGCTGGTGGAGGATGATCCGCTGATCCTGATGGACAGCGAGGATATGCTGAGCAGCCTCGGCTACACCGTGATCAGCGCGCGCGATGCCCGCAATGCCCTGCGTGAACTGGAGCGCAACAGCTTCGACGTGTTGTTCACCGACATCGGCCTGCCCGGCCAGTCCGGCATCGAGCTGGCCCAGCAGGCCCTGCGGCGCTGGCCCGGCCTGCGGGTGGTCTTCGCCTCCGGCTATGGCACGCCGCAGCTGGCGGAGGACATGCCCGGAGCCCTGTTCCTGACCAAGCCCTATGGTCCCCGGGCTCTGACCGACATCATGCGGCGTGCCCTGGACGGGACGGAGTTCTGACCGGCCGGAGCCGCGGCGTGACCGCTCTGCCGGAGAGCGCCGAACGCATCCTGCTCCGCCTCGCGCCAGGCGTGCCACCCTTGCGCTGCCCTTTGCGCTGGCGCGTCTCGCCGCGCGCGCGGCGGGTCTCGCTGCGCATCGATCCGGTGGAGGGCGAGGTTGTCGTCACCCTGCCGCCAACCGCCAGCCAACGCGCCGGCCTGGCCCTGCTGCGCCGCCATGCCGGATGGGTGGCCACCCGGCTGCACGCCTTGCCGCCGCCGCTGCGCCTCGCCCCTGGCGTCGCGGTGCCGGTCGGCGACGTGCCCCACCTCGTCCAGCACGAGACCGCACGCCCGGGCTCGGCGCTGCTGAGCGAAGGCCGCATCCTGGTCGGCGGCGCGGAAGAGGCGCTGCCGCGGCGTGTTCTGGCGCTGCTGCGCGCCGAGGCGTCGCTGCGCATCGCGCCGCGTGCCTGGCGCCATGCCGCCACGCTCGGCGTCGCGCCGCAAGCCATCCGGCTGAAGGATCCGCGCAGCCGCTGGGCAAGCTGCGCCGTGGACGGCACCCTGGCCTTCTCCTGGCGGCTGGTGATGGCACCCCCCTGGGTGCTCGACTACGTGGTGGCGCATGAGGTGGCGCACCTCCGGGAGATGAACCACTCGCCCCGCTTCTGGGCCAGCCTGGCCCGGCTCAGCCCGCATCGCGCGGCGGCGCATGGCTGGCTCCGGCAGCACGGTCCGCGCCTGCTGCGCGTCGGCTGACGGAAAGGCCGGGGGAACTCGCTTCTCCGACCTTGTCGCCGGCCGGGGTTTGTCGGGCGGGCTTCCCTCGGCCCGGGCACGCTGCCATACGCAAGGGGCACCGAGCCAGGAGCCAGCCGCATGATCCTTCTCGTCACCGGCGCCACCGCCGGCTTTGGCGCCGCCATCGCCCGCCGCTTCGCCCAGGACGGCGCGCGCATCATCGCCGCCGGCCGGCGCACCGACCGGCTGGAGGCGCTGGCGCGGGAACTGGGCGAAGCCAGGGTGCTTCCGCTCACGCTGGACGTTCAGGACAGCGCCGCCATCCAGGCCGCCATCGCCGGCCTGCCGGCCGACTGGGCGGAGATCGACCTGCTGGTCAACAATGCCGGCCTCGCCCTCGGCCTGGAGCCTGCGCAGCGCGCCAGCCTGGCCGACTGGGAGACGATGATCGACACGAACACCAAGGGGCTGGTGGCCATGACGCATGCCGTTCTGCCGGGCATGGTGGCGCGCAACCGCGGCCATGTGGTGAATATCGGCTCCACGGCGGGCGAGTGGCCCTATCCCGGCGGCAACGTCTATGGCGCCACCAAGGCCTTCGTGCGCCAGTTCAGCCTGAACCTGCGCGCCGACCTGCATGGCACCGCGGTGCGGGTGACCGACATCGAGCCCGGCCTGGTCGGCGGCACCGAGTTTTCAACCGTTCGCTTCGGCGGTGACGCCGCCAAGGCCGCCGGTGTCTACCAGGGCACGGAGGCGCTGACGCCGGAGGATATCGCGGACGCCGTGCACTGGGTCGCCACCCGTCCGGCCCGGGTCAACGTGAACACGCTGCAGGTGATGCCGGTCTGCCAGGCTTTCGGTCCGCTGCGCGTGCATCGCGGCTGAGCGCCACGCCGCCACCCCCAGCTCATGCGGTGGCGGCGCGGGCGGCTGGAAAATGCAGCATCGAGAGCGGGCAGGGCGCTCCGAGCAGGTAGCCCTGGATCTCGGCGCAGCCCTCGTCGCGCAGCGTCGCGAGCTGCGCCTCCGTCTCCACCCCCTCCGCCAGCACCGGAATGCCGAGCCCGCGGCCGATGCCCAGCACCGCCCGCAGGATGGCGCGCGCCTGCGGATCGCTCTCGATTTCCGGGATGAAGGAGCGGTCGAGCTTGATCTTGTCGAACGGAAAGGCGCGCAGTGTGGCCAGGGACGAATAGCCGGTGCCGAAGTCGTCCATCGCCACGCTGATGCCCAGCCGCTTCATCCGCTGCAGCATTTCCACCGCCCGTTCCGGGTCCCGCATCATCACCGACTCGGTGATCTCCAGCTCCAGCCGCGCGGCGGGCAGGCCGCTTTCGGCCAGCGCGCCGGCCACCAGCTCGGGCAGGCCGGGCTGGCGGAACTGCAGCGGCGAAAGGTTCACCGCCACCTTGCCCAGCCTCGGCTCCGCCGCCGCCTCGGCGCAGGCGGTGCGCAGAGCCCATTCGCCAAGCGCCAGGATCAGTCCGGTCTCCTCCGCCAGCGGAATGAAGATGCCGGGCGCAATGAGGCCGCGCTCCGGATGGTGCCACCGCATCAGCGCCTCATGGCCGCACAGGCGGCGGCTGCGAGCCTGGGCCTGCGGCTGGTAGAACAGACGGAACTCCGCCCGCTCCAGCGCCAGCCGCAGGTCGTCGGCCAGCCGAAGCCTGTCGCGCGCCGAGGCGTCCTCCGCGGCGTCATAGAAGCAGGCGCGACCGGCCCGCATCGCCTTGGCGCGGCGCATCGCCAGTGCGGCATTGGCCATCAGCGCCTCCGCGTTTCCGCCGTCGTGGGGAAACAGCGCCACGCCGATGGCGGCCGAGATGCCGGCCCTGGCCTCGCCCGGCAGCAAGGCCATCGCCTCCAACCGGCTCACCAGCATCTCGACCTCGTGCCGCGAGCCATAGGGCTGCAACAGGCCGAACTCGTCGCTGCCCATGCGGGCGGCCATGCCGCCTTCCGGCCGCAGCCGGTCCAGCCGGTGCGCGTAATCGCGCAGCGCCGCGTCGCCCGCGGCCTGTCCATACAGGTCGTTGACCTGGCTGAAGCGGTTGAGGCCGAGCCACAGCAGGGCCAGCCCGCCACCTCCGCTCCGCGCCGCGCCGAGCTGCCGGCTGAGGTGGGTGCTGAAGGCGAGGCGGTTGGGAAGCCCTGTCAGGCCGTCGTGCAGGGCCAGTTGCCGCATCCTGCCCCGTCCCGTCTCCTCGTTGCGGCGGTCAATCAGCCAGGCGGTCGCGGTCGCGGAAACCACCAGCAGCGCCACCACGCCGACCGCCAGCGCGAGCGGCTCCTGGGCCGTGCTTCCCTTCGCCAGCTGCCGGGGAGCGGGAAGGATCTCGATCGCGCCCATGCCGGTGAAGTGCAGGGCGGCGATTCCCAGGCAGAACAGCAGCCCGCCTTCCAGCCATCCGCGCCAGCCATCGCCCTGCAGCGCCTGGAACAAGGCTGCCATGCAGAACAGCACCGCCAGCAGCACCGATGCGCCGACCAGCAGGCCGTCATAGGCCAGGATGCCGTTGGCACCGTACGCCGCCATGCCGATGTAGTGCATGGCGCTGCCGCTGAGGCCGAGCAGCGCACCGCCCGCCAGGGAGGCCCATGGCGGCCCTCCGACGGCGACGCCGAAGCTGAGGCCGCAGCCCAGCATGGCGACCACCAGCGAAACAAGCGTGAGCGTCGGCGCGAAGCCGAGCGCGGGGCTCGGCATGTAGGCCAGCATTGCGATGAAGTGGGTGCACCAGATGGCGGCGCCGCCGCTCATTCCGGCCAGGACCAGCCAGCCGGCGCGGGACAAGCCATGCACCCCGCGTGCCCGTCGCAGCACGCCAAGCGCGACGAGGGTGCCCGCGAGGTCAACCAGCCCGGCCAGTAGGACGAGGCGTAAATCGTGCTCCTGCGTCAGGCATGTATAGACCCGCAGCATCCGCCTCAGCCTTGTCCTGCCGGATTCCACGCGATAATTCTCAGCGAGAGAACAAGCGCCTGTCCACAACCTTAGATCACAGCTTCACGCGTTCCGTGAAGCTGTCGGGTGGTGCCTCAGCGGAGCCGGTTCGCCGCGGTCAGGGGCGAGGACATGTCTCCGGAAGTGCTCGCAACGCCTGCAGCGTCGCGTGGAGAATCCGCTGGACTTCCTCAAGTTCCGGCTGGCCGGTCGGCCGCGGGTCCGGGCCGAGCGCAAGGCGGGCTACCCGTTCCAGCGCCTGGGCGCCGATCGAGGCAGCCGTACCCGCCAGCGCATGTGCGCTGCGCCGGCAGCCTTCCGCATCCCCTTGCCGCGCTGCCTGCTGCATCTCCGCGGCAAGACGGGTCAGGTCGGCCTCGAAGGTCCGCAGGACTTCGGCGAAGACGTCGGGCGGCAACTCGGCGGCGAGTTCGCGGGCGATCTGGGGGTCAAGGATATCCACCCCGCGACGGTGGCAAACCGCTTGCGCCGGGTCAACGTATGCGGAGCCTGATACCGCAGCCTTCATCAAGCTGCCTGCCTCGCGCCGCGCAGGGCCAGCTGGGCGCCCAGGGCGCAGCCCGCCATGGTGGCCGCGGTGCCGATGCCCGAGCCCAGTTCCACCGCGCCGGCGAACAGCGTCATCGCCGCGCCGCAGGCCATCTGCGCCGCTCCCACCAGGCCGGAGGCGGTGCCGGCAAGCTGCGGCCGCACACTGACCGCGGCGGCCACGGCGTTGGGCTGGGAGATGCCGTTGCCCAGCGCCACGATCGCCATCGGAAGAAAGAACAGCAGCAGGGAGGGCGGCAGCAGCGCCTGCACGCCCACGCCGAGCAGCGCGCCGGCCGTGCTGCCGGCGAGGCCGAGATGCAGCATCCGCACCAGCCCCATCCGGGCGGAGAATCGGCCCGCCAGGAACGAGCCGGCGGCGAAGGCAACCGAAATGGTCATGAAGGCGAGGGCATAGACCCGCGCCGTATGGCCCATCCCATCCATGATCACCCGCGGGGCGCCGGACATGAAGGCGAAGAAGACGCCGGAGGTACAGGCGGTGATGGCGGCGTAGCAGCGGAAGGACCGCACCCCCGCCAGCTGCCAGTAGGCCCGTGCCATGCCTCCCAGGCCCGGCAGCGGCTGCGGCTGGCGCAGCGTCTCCGGCAGGCGCAGCGCCAGCAGCGCGATCACCACGCCGAACAGCACGCAGGCCAGCATGACGGCCCGCCAGCCGAAGGCCGCCGCCAGCTCGGCGCCGATCAGCGGCGCCAGCATCGGCGCCACCGTCATGCCCATCATCACGAAGCCGATCTTGCTGGCCGCCTGGTCGCGCGGGAAGACGTCGCGGATGATCGCGCGGGAGAGCACCATCCCTGCGCAGCCTCCCGCCGCCTGCGCCGCCCTTGCCGCCACCAGCCAGCCGATCGCGGGCGCCAGCAGGGCTGCGAGCGAGCCCACCAGGTACACCCCGAGCCCGAGCATCAGCACCGGCCGCCGGCCGAAGCGGTCGGACAGCGGCCCGTAGATGAGCTGGCCCAGCGCGATGCCGACCAGATAGACGGTCAGCGTCATCTGGGCAGTGGCGTAGGGCACGCTGAAGATCACCGCCAGCAGCGGCAGCGAAGGGATGATGATCTGCATGCTGAAGGGGCCAAGGCCCATCAGCAGGGTCAGCAGCCAGGTCTCTGGCACCTTCCCCGGCGGCGGGTGCTCCTCCAGGGGCAAGGATTGGTCCGGCTGTACGACATCGCGCGGGCTCATGCCTCACCCTATGGGCATGATCTCCGGAAGCGCCAGCCACACCGCACCGCCAAACCGCCGCAAGCCATGCTCATAGCGCGGAGCTGCCCTGCGCTTACCCGCTTACCAGCGCAGGCTGCGCAGCGCCGCCACCGGCTTCACCCCCTCGCGCTCCGCCTCGCTCTGCAGCAGGGCAGGGGAAGGATCGGGGCCAAGGTTGTCGCCCGCCAGGCCGGTCAGCGCCCAGACCGCGTCGATGCCCACCGCGGCCGCGCCGGCAAGGTCGGTATGCGGCGTGTCGCCGATGGCGACGATCCGCTCTGCCGGCATGGCGAGCGCGGCGAGCACCGTCTCGTAGACCATGGCGTCGGGCTTGCCGATCTCCATCACGTCGCCGCCCAGCTCGAGGTAGCGGTCGGCGAAGGCGCCGGCGCAGATCAGCCGCTGCCCGCCCACCATCACCGCGCGGTCCGGATTGGTGCAGACCATGGGCAGCTTCGCCGCCGCGCAGGCCTCCAGCATCGGCTGGTAGGGCTCCACGCTTTGCCGGCCATGCTTGAAGTCGGGGCCGGTGTTGAGCACGAAGTCGGCCTCCTCCGGCCGCTCCGCCAGCGGCACGTCCAGTTCCTCGATCACCGAGAGGTCGCGCTCCGGCCCGATATGGAAGGCGCGCTTCCCCAGCCTGGCGAACCAGGGATGCGCGCGGTCGCGCAGCAGCGTCCAGGCGACCTCGCCGCTGGTCACGATGCGGTCGAACAGCGCCGGCTCCAGCCCCATCTCGGCCAGCGCCGCACCCACCGTCCAGGCCCGGCGCGGCGCGTTGGAGAGCAGCACGATCCGCTTGCCCCGCGCGCGCAGTTCCCGCAGCGCCTCGGGCACGCCGGGATAGGGCTTCTCGCCGTCGTGCAGCACGCCCCAGATGTCGAGGATGAAGCCGTCATGGCTCTCGGCCAGGGGGGCAACGGATTCGAGGATCTTCATCGCGCGTCGGCTCCCACTGCGTCGTGGACATGGGCGAAGCCGTCGCGCCGCAGCAGCGCGGCCAGCTCCCGTTTCAGCTTCGGCACCAGCGCCGGCCCGGCATAGGCGAAGGCGGCATAGAACTGCACCAGCGAGGCGCCGGCGCGGATCTTGGCATAGGCCTGCCCGGCGCTGGCGATGCCGCCGCAGCCGATCAGCGTGAGCCGCCCCGCCGCCAGCCCATGCACCCGCCGCAGCAGCGCGGTGGAGGGCTCGAAGAGCGGCGCGCCGGAAAGCCCGCCCGCCTCGCCCTTGTGGGCGCCGCGCAGGCTGGCCGGACGGGCGATGGTGGTGTTGCTGACGATCAGCCCCGCCACCCCGTGCGCCACGCAGGTCTCCACCAGCGCCGGCACCGCCTCCTCGGCCAGGTCGGGCGCGATCTTCACCAGCACCGGCGGCTGGCGCTCCGCCGCGCCACGGGCGTCGGCGACGGCGGCCAGGATGGCGGCCAGCCTCGCCTCGCCCTGCAGGTCGCGCAGCCCCGGCGTGTTGGGGGATGAAACGTTGATGGTGACGTAATCGGCCTGCGGCGCCACTGCGCGGTAAAGCGCGGGATAGTCGCGCTCGGGATCGGCGCCCTCCTTGTTGATGCCGATATTCGCCCCGAGCACCGCCGGCAGCGGCCGCCGCAGCGCCGCCAGCCGCGCCGCGAAGGCCTGCACGCCCTCGTTGTTCATGCCCATCCGGTTGATCACCGCCGCATCCTCCGACAGCCGGAACAGACGCGGCTGCGGATTGCCGGGCTGCGGCCGCGGCGTGGTGGTGCCGGGCTCGACGAAGCCGAAGCCCAGCCGCATCAGCGGCGCCACCGCCACGGCATCCTTGTCGAAGCCCGCCGCCAGCCCGACCGGATTGCGGAAGTCGAGCCCGAGGGCGCGGGTGGCCAGCACCGGGTCGTCCGGCGTGGCATCGGCGCCGGCCAGGCCAAGGGCCAGCGCCTTCAGGGCGAGCCGGTGCGCGCGTTCGGGGTCCATGCCGCGCATCAGCGGCATCAGGGCGGAGGCAAGGGCGGGCGTCATGTCAGGGCCGCTTGTGCCTTGCCGCGCCGCACAAGGAAAGCGGCGATTTGACGCGGCCTGCGGCGCGTCCCAGAAGCCTTGCCTCAACCATGAAGGGTGGAGGCGCGGCCTTGCGGGGTTCCGTGCTGATGCTGGCCGCGCTCGCCCTGTTCGCCGCGCTGGACGCCAACAGCAAGCTGCTCTCCGGCGCCTATCCGGTGGCGCAGGTGGTGCTGATCCGGCATGTCGTGATGCTGGCGCTGCTGGCCGCGGCGCGGCTCGCCCGCCCCGGTCTGGGCGGCGGGCTCGGCACCCGCCATCCCGGCCTGCACCTGCTGCGCGCGGCCGCGATGCTGAGTTCCGCCTTCGGCTTCTTCCAGGCCCTGCGCGAGATCCCGCTGGTGGAGGCCTACCTCGTCTACTTCACCGCGCCCTTCATCACCCTCGCCCTTGCCGCGACGGTGCTGGGCGAGCGGATGCCGCGCTCCGCCTGGCTCTGGAGCGGCCTCGGCTTCCTGGGCGTGCTGGTGGCGATGGCCCCCGGCCTGCACGCCGGCGGCACCCTCCTTGCCTACGGCTATTCCCTGCTCGGTGCGGTGAGCTATGCGCTCGTGCTCACCATCAACCGCTTCCTGCGCAACGAGCCCGGCATTTCCCGGCTGATCCTGTGGTCGGCACTGCCAGGCGGGCTGGTGCTCCTGCCCTTCGCCGCCGCGCACTGGATCCCGCCCGCGCCGGCCGACTGGCTCTCCCTCGCGCTGAACGGGGTGATCGCCGGGGCGGCAACAATCTGCCTTGCCGTGGCCTTCCGCCACGCCAGCGCGGCGCAACTGGCGCCGCTGGAGTTCTCGGCGCTGCTCTGGGCGGTGCTGGCGGATCTCGCCCTTTGGGGCGTGCTGCCTTCCTCCGCCACGCTGGCCGGCGCGGCGATCGTCGTGCTGGCCTGCGTCATGAGCCAGCGCGCGCAGCGTACGGCCAAGTGAAGAGAGAAAGGTCGGGGGAATGAATTCCCCCGAACCCCCATCTTCTTTTCGTCGGTTTTTTGGCTTCGCTCCGGAGCGTCGGTCTCGCCGATGATCCGCGCCGCCATAGCCGCCGGGCTGCTCCGGCCCTGGCGCGGGCGCGCCCCGCCCATGCAACAGACTGACAGAAAGAAGAGGGGTCTGGGGGAGAATTCATCCTCCCCCTGGCCTTGCACCCTCACCGCCGGCGCGGCCCCGCCTCGTTCAGCGCCAGGTTCTGCTGCGCCAGGTCGGCGGCGGCGCTGTCCGGCGCCACGCGGATGGTCTCCTGCCAATCCGCCCGCGCGCCTGCCGCATCGCCCTTCAACTGGCGCAGGATGCCACGCTCCAGCAGCGCCTCGGCATGACGAGGTTCCAGCCCCAGGGCGTGCTGCACGTCCCGCATCGCCTCGTCCGCACGGTCCAGGTGGCGCAGCGCGGCGGCGCGGAACACCCAGCTGTCGGGCCGGCTGTCATCTTCCGCGATGGCGTGGTCGAGGTCCTGCAGCGCCTCGGCATAGCGGCCGAGGCTGGCGGCGGCCACGGCGCGGTCCACCAGCAGGGAGGGATCGTCCGGCCGCAGCGTCAGGGCCAGCGTGCTGGCGCCGTAGGCGCGCTCGGGAGCGCCCAGCATCATCCAGGCCTGCGACGCCTGCGCGAAGACCGAGGCGCGCGCCGCTGCACTGGCATGGGAGCCGGCGGCGAGGCGCTCCAGGCGGCTCGCCGCACCTTCCAGCTCGCCGATGGCCAGCAGGCCCAGCGCCTGGCAGTGCCGCGCGCCGTTGCCCCCGCCGCGCTCCTCCCAGGACCCTGCTCGGGCAATGGCCGCCTCCGGGTCGATGCGCAGCAGGGCGAGGCAGGCCTCGTATTCCGGGCCGTCGCCGAGGCGCGGCAGCTCAGGCGGCAGGGGCAGGGCATCGGCCGGCGGCGGCGTGGCGGGCCGCTTCGCCTCCGCGGCTGATAGCGGGGCGGGGTCATGCAGCAGGAAGCCGGCACCCGCCAGCATCGCCACCGACGCGCCGGCGAACGCGCTCAGCAGTGCGCTGCGGAGGGAAGCTCGCATGGCCGGCACTCTAGCGCCGCCCCCGGGACTGCGCCACATGCCGGGAATGACACAGCCGATCTCGAAATCGCTGGTGGTGCTGGGGCTGGGCTATGCCGGCCATGCGGCGGCACGCGCTGCCCTGGCCGCCGGCTTCGCCGTGGCCGCCACCCGCCGCGCCCCCCGGCCGGGGGAGGCGCCTGCAGGCATCACGCTGCTGCCCTTCGCGGAAGCCGGCCCGGCCATCGCCGCCGCCACCCACCTGCTGGTCACGGCCGGGCCGGAGGCGGAGGGCGACCCGGTGCTCGCCACCCATCGGCAGGCCCTGCAGGCCGCGGCCCGCCTGTGCTGGGTCGGCTACATCTCCACCACGGGCATCTATGGCGACCATGGCGGCGCCTGGGTGGACGAGGCCACGCCGCCCACCCCGCAGCAGGAGCGCACGCGGCGCCGGCTGCGGGCCGAGCAGGCCTGGGCCGCCGCCCTCGCCGGCACCGGCGCGGCGCTGGACATCTTCCGCGCCGCCGGCATCTACGGCCCCGGCCGCAGCATGTTCGACGACCTGCGCGCCGGCAGCGGGCGGCGGGTGGACAAGCCGGACCATCTCTTCTCCCGCATCCACCGCGATGACATCGCCGCCGCCGTCGTCGCGGCCGCGCTGAACCCGCCCGCGCCTGGCGGACCGCCCCGCGTGCTGCACCTGGCCGATGACGAGCCCGCCAGCGGCGCCGCCGTGACGGAGGAGGCGGCCCGCCTGCTCGGCGTCCCGCCGCCGCCTCTGGTGCCTTTCGCCGAAGCCTTCGCGGCCATGTCGCCGATGGGGCGCTCCTTCTGGGCGGAGAACCGCCGGGTGGCCAGCGCGAAAACCAAGGCGGCACTCGGCCTTGCCTGGCGCCACCCGACCTATCGCGAGGGGCTGCGCGCCATCCTGGCGGAGGAAGCATGCCAGGGTGGCGCCGATCCCGCGTGAAAACGCGGCCTGACTGATCTATGCATCCGCGCATGGACACACGGCAGACGCTGCGGGCGCACTGCACGCAGCACCTCGAGACCCTGCGCGCCGAAGGCCGCTACCGCGAGTTCGCCCGGCTGGAAAAGATCGCCGGCCGCTTCCCGCGCTACCGCTGGCACCAGCCCGGCGCCGGCCCGGGCGCGGCGCGCGAGATCACCGTGTGGTCCTCCAACGACTATCTCGGCATGGGCACCCACCCCGCCGTGCGGCAGGCCACCATCGAGGCCATCCACGCGCATGGCGCCGGCGCCGGCGGCACGCGCAACATCTCCGGCACCTCTCCCCTGCATGCCGAGCTGGAGGCCGAGCTGGCCGGCTGGCACGGCAAGCCCGCGGCCCTGCTCTTCGGCAGCGGCTACATGGCCAACCAGGCGGCGCTGCTCGCCCTGCTGGCCGCCCTGCCGGGGATGCAGGTCTTTTCCGACGCCATGAACCATGCCTCGATGATCGACGGCATGCGCCGCAGCCCGGCGAAGCGCCACATCTGGCGCCACAACGACCTCGCCCACCTGGAGGAACTGCTGCGCGCCGCCGACCCCGCGGCGCCGAAGATGATCGCCTTCGAGAGCGTCTACTCGATGGAAGGCGACGTCGCCCCGCTGCACGCCATCTGCGACCTCGCCGACCGCTACGATGCCATCACCTACTGCGACGAAGTCCATGCCGTCGGCCTCTACGGTCCGAGCGGCGCCGGCATCGCCGAGCGGGACGGCGCGGCGGCACGGATCGACGTCATCGAGGGCACGCTCGCCAAGGGTGTCGGCGTGGTGGGCGGCTATGTCGCCGCCGGGGCCGATTGGGTGGACTACATCCGCTCCACCGCCGGCGGGCTGATCTTCACCACGGCCCTGCCGCCGCCGAACGTGGCCGCCGCGCTGGCCAGCATCCGCCACATCCGCACCGACGGCGCCCTGCGCGGCCGGATGATGCAGCGCGCCGCCGCCCTGAAGGCCGCGCTCGACGCCGCCGGCCTGCCGCGCCTGCCCAGCGCCAGCCATATCGTGCCGATCCCGGTGCCGGGCGCCGACCGCTGCCGCGGCGTGGCCCGCCGGCTGCTGGAGGAGTTCGGCCTCTACGTCACCGCGATCAACTACCCCACCGTACCGCGCGGCACCGAGCGCCTGCGCCTCTGCGCCACACCCTTCCACGACGACGCCATGGTCGCGGAGCTGGTGCGGGCACTGGGAGCGGTGCTGCGGGTGGCCGAGGCGGCGTAAGGCTGGGGGAACGAATTCCCCCAGGCCCCCATCTTTTTTCTTCGAGTTGCTGACACAGGCGGCAAGCGCGGCTCTACCCCTCAGTTGCCGGGGCTGCTTCAGCCCCGGCGCGGACGCACGAAGCCAGCGCGACCCAACTGACAGAAAAAAGAAGAGGGGGCCCGGGGGAGAATTCATTCTCCCCCGGTCGCTAACCGCCGTACCCGGCGAGCCGCGGCAGCCACAGCGCGATCCCCGGAAAGGCGATCAGCAGGGCGATGCCGAGGGCCAGCATCAGCATGTAGGGAATGATCGAGCGGTTCACCTCGGCCAGCGGCGCCCCGGTGATCGCCTTGATGACCACGAGGTTCATCGCCACGGGCGGCGAGATCAGCGCCATCTCAAGGCTGATGGTCAGCAGCACGCCGTACCAGACCTTGTCGATGCCGAGCTGTCCGAGCACCGGCAGCACCGCCGGCATGGTCAGCAGGATGATGCTGAAGCTTTCCAGCACCAGGCCGAGCAGGAACAGCAGCAGCATCATCGCCAGCAGGAAGCCGGTGCGCGAGAGGCCCCAGGCCAGCACGAGGTCGGTCAGTTCCTGCGGCACCCGCAGCTTGGTCAGCATGTAGCCGTAGATGGCGGCGCCGGCGATGATCATCAGCAGCATGGCGCTGGTGCGGGTCGCCTCCTGCACGCCGTCCAGCAGGTCGCGCCAGGTCATGCTGCGGTAGATCAGCGCGGCGATCAGCAGGGCGTAGATCGTGCCGGTGCCGGCCGCCTCGGTGGCGGTGAAGATGCCCATGTAGATGCCGCCCAGCACGAAGACCGGCAGCGAAAGGCTCCAGCCGGCGCGCCTGAGCGCCTGCGCCGCGTTCACCGGCGGCGGGTCGTCGGCCGGGGCGACCGCGCGGCCCTCGGTGACGAAGCAATAGGCGGCGAACATCGCCGCGATCAGCAGGCCGGGGATCAGCCCGGCCAGGAACAGCGCGCCGACGCTGGTTTCCGTGACATAGGCATAGAGCACCATCGGCGCCGAGGGCGGGATCAGGATGCCGAGCGTGCCGCCGCCCGCCACCACGCCGAAGGCGCCGCGCCGGCTCATGCCGTAGCGCAGCATCTGCGGAATGGCGATCTTGCCCACCGTCAGCGCGGTGGCGACGGAGGAGCCGGAAATGGCGGCGAAGATGGTGCAGGCCGCGACGGTGGCGATGCCGACGCCGCCGCGCACCCGGCGCAGCATGGCGAAGGCGGCGCCGTAGAGGTCGTCCACCACCCGCCCGCGCACCATCACATGCGCCATCAGCATGAAGAGCGGGATGGCGACGAGCAGGTAGCCGTCGAGCTGCCCGATCACCAGCTCGCCGAGCGCGGGCAGGCCGCCCTCCACCCAGAGCAGCACGCCGAGCGGCAGCAGGAACAGCGCCACGAACATCGGCAGGCCGAGATAGAGCAGCGCCAGCAGCGCCGCGAGCAGTGCGAAGAAGGTCATGGTCGTCCGGGGCTGGGCCGAAGCTTCACTCGCCGCGCGCGAGGGTGTCGCGCGGCAGGTCCTGGGGGCCCTGGTCGGCGTGGTCCGGCTCCTGCCCGAGCAGCAGCACGAGGGACTGCGCCAGCGAGACCACCAGCAGCGCCGCCGCGCCGACCGGCAGCAGCGCCTGGATCCACCAGACCGGCACGCCCTCGATCTCCGTCATCACGCCGATCATGCGGCTGAATTCCACCGTCTCCAGCCCGGAGCGCAGCAGGATGCCGGCCACCAGCGCGACGGAGAGCGTGCCGAGCAGCCGCGCCCCGCGCGAGGCGCGGCCGCGCAGCCGGCCGGTCAGCACGTCCACGCCGATATGCTCGAAGCGCCGCTGCGCCTCGGGGGCCGCCAGCAGCACCAGGGCGACGACCAGCCATCCGGCGGTCTTGTCGATCCAGGGCTGCGGCAGGCCGGCCAGGTAGCGCGCCCCCACCGAGATCGCCACCAGCACCAGGCACATCACCGTGGCCAGGGCGCCGAAGGCGGCCGCGAGCCCGGCGACCGCCCGCGCCAGGCCGGAGAGCAGGCGCGCCGCCGCCCTCACAGCTTGCGAATCAGCTCAAGCGCGCGCGGGCCGCCCTCCGGGGCGAGGCGCAGGAAGGCGTCCACCACGGGCTTCTGCATGGCGGCGCTCCAGGCGGCGCTTTCCTCGGCCGTCTGGTCGTGCACCGTCATGCCCTTGGCCTGCAGTTCCGTCTGCGCGTCGGCGGCAATCTTCTCGGTGAGCGGGATCTGGTCCTGCTCCGCCTGCTGCGCCGCCTTGGTGATGATGGCCTGCTGCTCCGGCTTCAGCCCCGCCCACCAGCGCGGGTTCACGTAGACATGCGTGAAGACGCAGAACCAGGGCGCCACGGTGCCGAACTTCTGGAACTCGTAGAAGCGGCGGGAGACGGCGGCCGAGACGTCGGTCAGGCCGGCATCCAGCACGCCGGACTGCAGCGCCTGCGGCACCTCGGGGCCGGGCATGGAAGAAGGGGCGGCGCCCACCGCCGTCAGCGCATGGTCGGTCAGCGCGTTGAGCCCGCGGATCTTCAGGCCCTTGAAGTCGTCGGTCTTGATGATCGGCTTCGCGTTGCTGGTGAAGATCGCCTTCCGCGTGGTGTAGAGCCAGGCCAGGTTCCTCACCGCGCGCTTCTGCAGCAGCCCCTCCAGGTAGGCCGCCGCCTCGGAGCCCGGGAACTTCTTGATCCGCTCGAGGTCGGAGAACAGGTAGGGGATGGTGAGCACGTTCATTTCCGGCAGGGTGTTGCCCCACTGGAAGTTCACCGCCGCCGCCGCCTCGAAGGCGCCGCGCGCCACGGCCGGGAAGTTCTCGCCGGCGCGGGCGAGCTGCTCGGCCGGGAAGACCTGCACCTCGATCTCGCCCTTGCTGTCCGCCTTCACCTTCTCCGCGAAGGCCTGGAGGATGACGGCGTGCTGGTGGCTGGGCGGGAACTGGTGCGAGAGCCGCATGGTCACGGCCGGGCTGGAGGCGCCCTGGGCGCGCGCCAGTCGCGGCAGGGCGGGAGCGGCGAGGCCGGCGGCGGAGGCCAGCAGCAGGCGGCGGCGATGCATGATGGGCGACTTCCCCGAATGCTCTTGTCGCCGCTGTCCTTGCAGCGGCGGGAAGGGGCGGTCAACCTTTCCGGCAAGCCCTTTGCGGGTTGCGGATATGTTTATTCCAAATCTCTCGGCGCCCGCGCAACTTGTCCGCCGCCCCGAAGCGCCTCGGGAACAGGCCGGCACAACGCAAGAAGCCCCGCACGGGGCAGGGCATCGGCAAGCGGCGAGCGGGTGGATCCGAATGGTGGGCGCGACAGGGATTGAACCTGTGACCTTCCCCGTGTCAGGGGGACGCTCTCCCGCTGAGCTACGCGCCCATCCGGTCGGGCGGGCTCTCTATCGTGCCTTCCGGGCAAGGGCAAGAGCAGATCGGCGGCTGGACGAAAAAGCTTTGTCACCGCCCGAGTCGTGACATCAGAAAGACACTGTGGCTTCATCTCTCCAAATCATGGATCTCCCGATGCCGCGCCTTGCCGGGCATGACGCGCCCGGCCCGTATCAGTTGACGCGCCCCGCCGTGCAGCGCGCGCCGCTGGTCTTCGCCTCGCCCCATTCCGGCCGGCACTACCCAGAGCCCTTCCTGGCGGAATCGCGCCTGGACGCGCATGCGGTGCGCCGCTCCGAGGATTGCTTCGTGGACGAGCTGTTCGCCGCCGCGCCGGCGCTCGGCGCGCCGCTGCTGGCCGCCAACTTCCCCCGCGCCTTCTGCGACGCCAACCGGGAGCCCTGGGAGCTGGACCCGGCCATGTTCGACGAGCCGCTGCCGGCCTGGGTGAACAGCGCCAGCCCCCGGGTGGGGGCCGGCCTCGGCACCATCGCGCGCGTGGTGGCCAGCGGCGAGCCGATCTATCGTCGCCGCCTCTCCTTCCGCGAGGCGGAGGAGCGGGTGCGGTGCTGCTGGCAGCCCTACCATGCCGCCCTGGCCGAGCTGATCGCGGAAACCAGGCAGCGCTTCGGCTGCTGCCTGCTGCTGGACTGCCACTCCATGCCCGCCCACCCCACGCAGGCGCAGAACGCGCCCGACATGGTGCTGGGGGACGCGCATGGCACCGCCTGCGCCCCGCGGGCGGTGCGGCGGGTGGAGGAGCAGCTCTGGGCCATGGGCTACCGGGTTCGCCGCAACGACCCCTACGCCGGCGGCTACGTGACCCGCCATTACGGCCGCCCGCGCGAAACGGTGCATGTGCTGCAGATCGAAACCGCCCGGGCGCTCTACATGGACGAGGCGCGGATCGAGCCGCTCCCCGGGATGGCCAAGCTGCAGCACGATTTCGCCACGCTGGTCGCCGCGCTGATGGAGATGGATTGGGATTTCCTGCGCGGCTGAACGCCGGAAAACGGCCGAGGCCGGGCCGCGGGCAAAAAAAAGGCGGTGCCAGAAGCACCGCCGAGTTTAGGGAGGAAACGTCCAAGAAAGACAGTCACGCAGCGTACTGCGTGGCTGCGAGGTGAAAGATATGCGGGTGGTCGTTCGTACGCAAGCGGTTTTTCGCGGTGCAACACGAATTCTGCCCGCAGCTGAAGCATGTCCGTATGCGCGGAACGCATGACAAACAGGCGCGGCCTTCCGGCGATGATGAAACCCCACGCAAGGTGGGGTTTCCGCTTGAAGTCCGGGCAGGCGAACAGGGCGGCGCCTGGCGCCGCCCGGCGGGTCAGGCCGCGAGGGCGTCCTCAGCCTCCAGCACGCCGGCCACGGCATGGACGACGGAGGCGATTCGCACCGCCGCCTGCACCTGCTCGCTGGTCAGGCCGCCATGCTTCACGACCTTCTCGTGGCTTTCCATGCACATGCCGCAGCCGTTGATGGCGGAAATGGCGAGGGACCACAGCTCAAAGTCCACCTTCTCGACACCCGGCCTGGCCATGACGTTCATGCGCAGCTTGGCCGGCATGTTGCCGTAGTCGCCACCCACCAGGTGGGTGAAGCGGTAGTAGACGTTGTTCATCCCCATGATGGCCGCGGCGGCCTTGGCGGCCGTCAGCGCCTCCGGGGAGAGCTTCGGGCCGAACTCGGCCACCAGCGCCTTGGTGACCTCGGCATTGCGGCTGGCGATCGCGCTTGCCACGAAGGTGCCGGCGAGCTGCTGCTGGCTCAGCACCGGCTCGGTCGCCAGGCTGCCAAGGTTCAGCTTCAGGTCGCGGGCATAGTCGGGCAGGCGGGCGCGCAGGGCTTCAAGCGACATGCGAAGGGATCCTCCGGTCTTCTCTGGGGTGATGCGGATTCGGGGGGGCGATGGGCGGAGGCGGACCTGTTCACGGAGGGCCGGCTCGGCGCAGCGTCGCCAGGGAAACCGCCGGCGGAGCGAACCCCGCCGGCCAGCCGGGCTTCAGGCGGCCTGGAACAGCGCGTCCGGGTTCAGGGTGTCGGTGCCCTTGTTCCAGTTGCAGGGGCACAGCTCGTCGGTCTGCAGCGCGTCCAGCACGCGCAGCACCTCCTGCGGGTTGCGGCCGACGTTCAGCCCGTTCACCGAGGCCCACTGGATGGTGCCCTCGGGGTCCACGATGAAGGTGGCGCGCAGCGCGACGCCCTCGTTCTTGTCGAGGATGCCGAGCGCGGTGGACAGCTCGCGCTTGGTGTCCGCGAGCATCGGGATCGGCAGGTCGTTGATGTCCTTGTTGTGCACGCGCCAGTTCAGGTGCACGAACTCGCTGTCCGTCGAGGCGCCATAGAGCACCGCGTCACGGTCGGCGAACTCGGTGTTCAGCTTGCCGAAGGCGGCGATCTCGGTCGGGCAGATGAAGGTGAAGTCCTTCGGCCAGAAGAACACGACCTTCCACTTGCCGGCGTCGGACTCGTTGGTGATCTGGATGAAGGACTTGCCGGGGCCCTCCAGGCCCTCCGCGCCGCCCTTCACGGCGGCCAGGTTGAACGCCGGGAACTTGTCGCCAACAGTCAGCATGTCAGTTCAGCCCTTTCTGCGTGCTCTTCCAGCCGGGCCGGAATTCCCTGGCCCGGCGATGCCCCAGCTTATGGATGTTGCAGCGCACACATGCCAATGAATAGTTTTCGATAAAACGATCGGCGGAATCGATGACCCCGCTCCCCAGCCCCCAACAGCTCCGATATCTCGTCGCCCTGGCCGATCTCGGTCATTTCGGCCGTGCCGCCGCCGCCTGCGCGGTGACGCAATCCACCCTTTCGGCCGGGATCATCGCCCTGGAGCGGCAGCTCGACAGCGCCATCCTGGAGCGCGGGCCTGGCAAGCGGCCGGTCTTCACCCCACTGGGGCTGGAGCTGGTCGGCCGTGCCCGCCGCGCCCTGGCGGCGCTGGCGGCCGTCTCGGAAACCGCGGCGGCGGCGCGGGACCCGCTTTCCGGCCCGCTGCGCCTCGGCGTCATCCCGACCATCGGCCCCTTCCTGTTGCCGCGGCTGATGCCGGCGCTGCGGCGTGCTTTCCCGCGGCTGCAGCTCTGGCTGCGGGAGGACCTGACCGACCGCCTCGCCGAGGAGCTTTCCGCGGGCCGGCTCGACCTGCTGCTGCTCGCCCTCCCGGCCGCCCTGCCAGAGGCGGAAACACTTCGCGTGGCGCACGACCCCTTCATGGCCGCCCTGCCCGAGGGACATCGCCTCGCCGGGGAAGCAAGCCTGCCGCTTTCCGCCCTGGGAAGCGAGCGGATGCTCCTGCTGGAGGATGGACACTGCCTGCGGGACCAGGCGCTGAGCGCCTGCGGCATGCCCGGCGCCGGCGATGCGTTCGCGGCCACCAGCCTGCACACGCTGGTGCAGATGGTGGCCGGCGGACTGGGCGTGACGCTGCTGCCGCAGCTTGCCATCGAAGGCGGCGTGCTGGCGGGCGCCTCGGTGGTCCTGAAGCCTCTCGGCACCCCGCAGGGCCGGGAACTGGGCCTGGCCTGGCGTGCCCGGTCGCCGCGCGCGGAGGAGTTCCGCAACATGGCGCCCACCATCGCGCAGGCGATCAGCCCCGCCGGGGCGGAGGCGGAGGCAAGTCTCGCGCGTGCCTGCGCGCTGGAGACAAATTGATGGGCTTCAGGCGCAAAAAAGAAACGACGGCCTCGAATTCATGCTTTTCTGTCCTCAACACGGCTGGAAAGAGCGGAAAGCCATGTCCGGTGCGAGGGAGAGCGAGCGGCTGGTGCGCGCCCTGCTGCGCGGCGCCCTGCGCCGGCGCGGGCAGCGGCGCGGCGGAATAGGGGCGCCTTACGGATGGCGCATGGATCTGTTCCGCGCATTGCAGGCCGCAGCGGCGCAGGCGCATGCGGCTGGGCCGGCGCTGGGGTTCGCCGCCGGCACGGAATGGTTGACAGCCCGATCCCCGGCCCCTAAACGCGGGCGCTCGAAGAGGGTGCCCCATGAAGATCCGCAACAGCCTGAAGAGCGCCAAGATGCGCGACAAGAACTGCGTGCTGGTCCGTCGCCGCGGCCGCATGTACGTCCTGAACAAGAAGAACCCCCGCCTGAAGGCCCGCCAGGGCTGACGGGAATGGCCGCCCCGCTGGTGGTGGCCATGCCTGGGTCGTTCAACTGAAAACGGCGCCGCGGGCCTTCCCGCGGCGCCGTTTTCATGTGCGCCGCGCCTCTTCTGCCGGCTTGCCGCCGCCCGGCCGTCGCCCCATCCTCCGCCACAAGAACCGGCGTGAGGAAAGCGGACCATGATCGACCTGCCAGAGCCCAATCCGGCCGTGCTCGCCCGCCGCGACGAGATCCTGGCCGCGCTGCACAGCTTGGTGCCGGACGGCCCCTTCGGCCAGGGCGTGATCGGCGACCCCCACCGCCTGCGCGCCTATGAGACGGACGGGCTCTCCGCCTATCGCCAGCCGCCGCTTGCCGTGGTGCTGCCCGCCACCACCGGGGAAGTGGCCGCCGTGCTGCGCTACTGCCACCAGAACGGCATCCGCGTGATCCCGCGCGGGGCCGGCACCAGCCTCTCCGGCGGCGCCCTGCCGCTGGCCGACGCCGTGGTGGTCGGGCTGATGCGGATGAACCGCATCCTGGAGGTCAACTACGCCGACCGCTATGCGGTGGTGGAGGCGGGCGTCACCAACATCGGCATCACCCAGGCGGTCAGCGCCGAGGGCTTCTTCTACGCGCCCGATCCCTCCAGCCAGCTCGCCTGCATGATCGGCGGCAACGTCATGATGAACTCGGGCGGTGCGCATTGCCTGAAGTACGGCGTCACGGCCGGCAACCTGCTTGGCGTGACCTTCGTCACGGTCGAGGGCGAGGTGGTCGGGATCGGCGGCCAGCACCTGGACGCGGCGGGCTATGACTGGCTCGGCCTGATCACCGGCAGCGAGGGCCAGCTCGGCATGGTCACCGAGGTCACGGTGCGCATCCTCCGCGCCGCCGAGGGGGCGCGCGCCATGCTGGCCGCCTTCCGCGCCAACGAGGTGGCGGGGCAGGTGGTGGACGCCATCATCGGCAGCGGCATCATCCCCGTGGCGCTGGAGTTCATGGACCGCCCGGCCATCCATGCCTGCGAGGCCTTCGCCCAGGCGGGCTACCCGCTGGACGCCGAGGCCATGCTGATCATCGAGGTGGAAGGCAGCAGCGAGGAGCAGGACGTCCTGCTCGCCCGGCTCAAGGAGATCTGCGCCCGCTTCGACCCGATCTCGCTGCGCGTCGCCGAGACGCCGGAGGAGAGCGCGGCGATCTGGAAGGGCCGCAAGGGGGCCTTCGGCGCGGTGGGCCGCATCTCGCCCGACTATCTCTGCATGGACGGCACCATCCCGACCGGCGAGCTGCCGTACGTGCTGCGCCGCATCGGCGAGATGAGCGACAGCTACGGCCTGCTGGTGGCCAACATCTTCCATGCCGGGGACGGCAACCTGCACCCGCTGATCATGTTCGACGCCAACGACCCGGAGAGCTTCCGCAAGGCCGAGGCCTTCGGCGCCGACATCCTGAAGCTTTGCGTGGAGGTCGGTGGCTGCCTGACCGGCGAGCACGGCGTGGGCGTCGAGAAGCGCGACCTGATGACCGTGCAGTTCAACCCCGCCGAGCTGGCGCAGCAGCGCCGCATCAAGTCGGCCTTCGACCCGCAATGGCTGCTGAACCCGGCCAAGGTCTTCCCGCTGGAAGGCAACCCGGCCCTGGCGCCTGCCGCATGAGCGTCGCGACCGAGGCACTGGCGCCGGTGGACGAGGCCGGCGTCGTCCAGGCGGTGCGGGAGGCGGCGGCGCGCCGCATGCCGCTGGCGGTCGAGGGCCATGGCAGCAAGCGAGCCATGCTGCGCCCGGTGCAGGCCGCGCGCACCCTCTCCACGGCCGGGCTGACCGGCATCACCCTCCACAAGCCCGCAGAGCTGGTGCTTTCCGCCCGCGCCGGCACGCCGCTGGCGGAGATCGAGGCGGAGCTGGCGCGGCACAACCAGATGCTGGCCGCCGAGCTGCCGGATTTTTCCGGGTTGTTCGGCCACGAGCGCCCCTCGACGCTGGGCGGCATGGTGGCCGCCAACCTGTCCGGCCCGCGCCGCATCGCCGCCAGCGGAGCGCTGCGCGACCAGGTGCTTGGGGTGCGGGCGGTGACCGGCCATGCGGAGGTGGTCCGCTCGGGCGGTCGCGTCCACAAGAACGTCACCGGGCTGGACCTCTGCAAGCTGCTGGCCGGCAGCCACGGCACGCTGGGCATCCTGACGGAGATCACCCTGAAGCTGGCGCCGCGCCCTGAGGCAAGCCTTACCCTCGCGGTGGGGGTGGCGGACCTCGCGGCCGGGGTGGCGGCGCTTTCCGCCGGGCTTGGCAGCCCCTTCGGCGTCACCGGCGCGGCGCTGTTGCCGGAGGGCGCGGCGGAGTTCGGCCTGGAGGGCCCCACCGCCCTGCTGCGGCTGGAGGACATGGCGCAGTTCCTGCCGCACCGGGCCGGCCGCTTGCAGCAGGATCTGGCGGGCTTTGGAACCGTCACGCTGGCGGAGGGTGAGGCTTCCCGGGGGCTCTGGCGCGCGGTGCGGGATGTCCGCCTGCTGGAGGCGGCGCCGGAACAGGCGGTCTGGCGGCTTTCGGTGCGCCCTGGTGCCGGCCCGAACCTGGCCTGGCGGCTGAACAAGGCTTTCGGCGCCCGCCTGCTGCTGGACTGGGGCGGGGGGCTGCTCTGGGTTGCCGGCCCCGCCTCCGACACCGCCCATGCGGCGGTGATGGCGGCCGCGCGGGCGGCGGGCGGCACCTTCACCCTGTTCCGGGCCCCGGATTCGCTGCGCAGCGCCGTGCCCGTGCTGCCGGAGGAGCCGCCGGCACTGGCCGGCATCGCCGCCCGCGTGAAGGCGGCGATGGACCCCGAAGGCATCCTCAACCCCGGGCGGATGCGCGGCTAGAGTCGATCCCGATCGGGTGAAGATGCTCTTCAAAACAAATGGCTGGAGCGCTCGAAGTGAGCCAAAGCGAACGGAAACCGCTCTAGGAAAAAGGGGGGGGGCGCAGTGGCCCGCTCACCCCGACGAAGGGGGAGCGGGAAAGGCGGCGCCTCCGCCGGACCAGACAGGCTCATGGCTGCCAAGAGGCATGGGGGGCACCGCCCACCGCGCCGGCGTCGCGCTCATCTGTGCGGCGTGACGGATGGCGCTGAGCCGCCCGAACCCGCTTTCGCTGTCCTCCAGCAGGTCGGCGATGTCCTCCTGCCCCGGATCGGGCGCAGCGAAGCCATCCGCCAGCCGTCCCAGGCCGCGCAGCCACTGCCCGGTCGCGGCAAGCGAGACGCGCACATGCCAGGAGCCGCCTTCCTCGGCGCGCCGCAGCAGTGCCGCCATGGCGCCAAGGGCGAGCAGATAGCCTGACGCGTGGTCCAGCGCCTGGCAGGGCAGCGGACGCGGCTGGTCCGGCGTGCCGGCCGCCTCGGCTTCCGCCTGGTTGAAGCCGGTGGCCGTCTGGACCAGCGAGTCGAAGCCGCGCCGTCCGCCCCAGGGGCCTTGTTCCCCATAGGCGGAGAGGGAGGCGTAAACCAGCCCCGGCCGCAGCGCCGCGGCCGCCTCGGGTCCAAAGCCGAGCCTTGCCAGCGCGCCAGGCCGGTAGGACTGCAGGAGAATGTCGGCGCCGCGCAGCAAGCCGCGCAGGCGTTCGGCTCCCGCTGGCTGCCGCAGGTCCAGCCGGGCGGTGCGCTTGCCGCGCCCGGTGTCCATGTTGAGCACCGGGATGGAGGGCAGATGGGCGGCGCTGAGATGCAGCACCTCCGCGCCATGCACGGCGAGACAGCGCCCGCCCACCGGCCCGGCGATGATGCGCGTCATCTCAAGCACCCGCAGTCCGGCGAGCGGCCGGGCTCCGAGCGGGGGCAGGGGAGTGGGCGGCGCATCGCCGATCCGCTCGATCAGCAGCGGCGGCTGGGCGGCGAGGGCGCGGCCCTGCGGATGGGCGTCCCAGCTTCCGAAATCCCGCAGCATGGCGACGCAGAGCCCGGCCCCGGCGGCAGCCGCCTCGAAGCGGGTGGCGGACCATTCCTGCAGCGCGGCGGCGACGGCCGCGCGCTCCGGCGGCAGGCCGCCCAGAAGCTGCAGGATGCCGTCGCGATGGTGGAGGAAGTTGGTGTGCAGCCGCACTGCGCCGCCATCTCCGCAGCGATACAGGCCCGCCAGCGCATCCCAAGGGTCAGGTGGCGGAGCGCCGTCCAGCCGGAGGTGACGCTCGCTGCGGAACTCGGCGAGGGCATGGCGCAGCGGCACGGTCACGTGCTGCGCGGGGCCGCCTCGCCGGAGGTGGATCCCGGCGGCTGCCACCGCCGCTGCCGCGATGCTGGCCTGGGCGGCGGCGCCCAGGTGGAAGGAACTCGGCAGGCCGGGCCCGGCGCCCGGAAAAGCCACAGCCTGTGCCCATGGCAGCGGCAGGGATGCGGCCGTGAGCAGGTCGTGGAGGGCGTCTTTGGCAGGGTGGGCCAAGGGTTGATGCTCCCTGCGGGGGAGGCCTCAGCCTTTCACCGTCTCCGCTACCGGGCAAGGGTCAGCTCTGGCCCTCAGCCTTCGCCGGGCGCGGCGCCGGCTCGACAAGCTGTGCCGGCTCGACAAGCTGTGAAGGCGCGGCGTGGCCGACCCGCAGCAGCGCCGCGCGGCGCGCCGCTTCCTGCGGGCCGCCATGCACAGCAGCCAGCCGCTCCGTGGAGGAGGAGCCTTCCGGAAAATGAGCAGGGAGCGAGGTCTGGGCCATCGAATGTCTCAAACTTGAACTGTTTCTTGCTTTATCACACAGGTTTGCGGGGAATCCACCATTTTCGAGACGGCTGTGACCGTCGGTGCCGCAGCCCCGCCGGCCCTCATGGCACCAGCGACTTGCGCCGGCGCAACTTCCCTTCCACCCTGCCGGGGAGGAACAAGCCAGGCGATGCAGACCAACTTCACCCCCAACCAGCTTGCCGATCCCGACACGCGGGAATCCAACACCATCCTGCGGACCTGCGTGCATTGCGGCTTCTGCACCGCCACCTGCCCGACCTTCGTGCTGCTCGGCGACGAGCTGGATTCGCCGCGTGGGCGCATCTACCTCATCAAGGACATGCTGGAGAGCGGCCGGCCGGCTGGCGAGGCCGAGGTGCGGCACGTGGACCGCTGCCTCTCCTGCCTTTCCTGCATGACCACCTGCCCCTCGGGCGTGCACTACATGCACCTGGTGGACCATGCCCGCCGCTACATCGAGGAAACCTACACACGCCCCTGGCCGGAGCGTGCGCTGCGCCACCTCCTCGGCACCATGCTGCCCTATCCGCGCCGGTTCCGCCTGGCGCTGGCGGCGGCGCGCCTCGCCCGACCCCTGCGCGGCATGCTGCCGGCGCGCGGCACCACCGCCCGGCGCCTGCGCGCCATGCTGGACCTGGCGCCGCGACAGCTGCCCGCCGGCGGCGACACCGCGCGCCCCCAGGTTCATCCCGCCCAGGGTCCGCGCCGCGGGCGTGTGGCGCTGCTGACCGGCTGCGCGCAGACCGTGCTGGCCCCCTCGATCAACGAGGCCACCATCCGTTTGCTGACGCGCATGGGGGTGGAGGTGGTGGTCACCGCCGGGCAGGGCTGCTGCGGCGCGCTGAACCACCACATGGGCCAGCACGACGCCGCGATGGCGCTGGCCCGCGCCAACATCGAGGCCTGGACGCGCGAGATCGACGGCGAGGGGCTGGACGCCGTGGTGGTGAACGCCTCGGGCTGCGGCACCACGGTCAAGGACTACGGCTTCATGTTCCGCGCCGAGGCCGGCGCCTGGCCGGCGCGCGCCGCGGCGGTGGCGGAGCGCGCCAAGGATATTTCCGAGGTGCTGCTGCGCTTCGGCTACGCGCCATCACGCGAGGTGCCGGGGCTGACCGTCGCCTATCACGCCGCCTGCAGCCTGCAGCACGGCCAGAAGATCACCGCCGCACCGAAGCAGTTGCTGTCCAGAGCCGGCTTCACGGTGAAGGAGCCGGCCGAGCCGCATCTCTGCTGCGGCTCGGCGGGCACCTACAATCTGCTGCAGCCGGAGATCGCGGCGCAGCTCAAGGCGCGCAAGCAGCACAACCTGGCGCGCACCGGCGCCACGGTGATCGCCAGCGGCAATATCGGCTGCCTGACCCAGCTCGGCGACGGAACGATGCCGGCCGTCCACACCGTGGAACTGCTGGACTGGATGGCGGGCGGACCCCGGCCCGCCGCGCTGCCGGCGCCCTGAGGCTTCAGGCCGCCCGCTTGCGGGCGGCGCAGTCGCGCAGCAGCGCCGACATGGCGGCCGCCACCAGGCTCGCGGCCTCCTCCGAGCCCGCGTCAAGGCAGCAGCGCTCGACATGGGTCATCAGGCGCAGCACGGCCTGCACGTCACGTTGCGCCTGGTTGGTCCAGAGAACGGCGGCGATCGGGGTATCCATGGGAATCGGCTCGGCTCAAGGTTGTTGCGCGTGGCGGCGCTGAGGCCCGCTGCCCTGACGGGGCCAGGACGTGCCGGGCATTACTGAAGGGTGATGGTGGCGGCGAGGACCTGCGACGGGGAGTCCGACAGCGCCGCCGCCGCCAGCGCCGCGTGCCGGGCCGCCTCCGGCACACCCAGCCGGCGGCATTCCGCCTCGATGTAGGACAGCATCAGCAGCAGCGCTTCCTGGTCCACTTGCTTCTCAAGGCTTGCCGAGGAGAGGCACGCAGAAGTCGCAGAGGCGGTCATCGTGTCCGGCCCGAATGACGATACGCGCGGGGGTGCATCGTATCACATTGCTGTGACTATGGTTTTTTGGCTCCAGCGGCAACAGTGAAATGCATGCCGCAACGATCGGGCTTGGCGGTGTTGCATTTATGCCCATAGGCTCGCGCCATCGATTTGTGAAGTGACCCGATCATGCGCCATGCTCTGGGCCTGCTGGCCCTCTTGCCCACCCTCCTGGCCGCGCTGCCGGCCAACGCTGGCCCGACCCTGGAGGGCGTTCGCTCCCGCGGGCAGGTCGTGTGCGGGGTCAACACCGGCGTGGCCGGTTTCTCCGCCCCCGACAGCCGGGGCAACTACCAAGGGCTGGACGCCGAGTTCTGCCGCGCCGTGGCCGCCGCGACGCTGGGCGACGCCGCCAGGGTCCGCTTCGTTCCCACCACCTACCAGACCCGCTTCGTGGCGCTGCAGGGCGGCGAGATCGACCTCCTGGCACGCAACGTCACCCAGACGCTGACGCGCGACACCGCGCTGGGCTTCAACATGGCCGGCGTGAACTTCTATGACGGCCAGAGCTTCATGGTGCACAAGTCCGCCGGCCTCACCGCGGCCAGGCAACTCGACGGCGCCACGGTCTGCGTGCTGCCCGGCTCGACCAGCGAGCTGAACCTCGGCGACTTCGCCCGGCGCGAGAAGATCGCCATCCAGCCCGTCGTGCTCTCCTCGATGGATGAGATGACGGCCGCCTACCAGTCCGGCCGTTGCGACGCCATGACCACCGACGCCTCCCAGCTCGCGGCGTTGCGCGTCTCCGCCCTGCGCGACCCGGCGGCGCATGTGATCTTCGCCGAGCGCATCAGCAAGGAGCCGCTCGGCCCGATGGTTCGCCATGGCGACGAGGAGTGGCGCGACATTGTCGCCTGGACGCTGATGGCGATGATCGAGGCGGAGGAGCTCGGCCTCACCCGCGAGAATGTCGAGGCGATGCGCGCCAGCCCCGACCCCAACCTGCAGCGCATGCTTGGCGTGGCGCCCGGCTTCGGCAAGGCGCTCGGTCTGCCGGAGGACTGGGCCTTTCAGGTGGTCCGCCAGGTCGGCAACTACGGCGAGGTGTTCGAGCGCACGCTTGGAAAGGATTCGCCGATCGGCCTTGAGCGCGGCCTCAACGACCTGTGGAAACGCGGCGGCTTGATGTACGCGCTGCCGTTGCGTTGAGCCGGCTCCGCCCGGAAACCGCAACCACAAGAACTTGATTCAGCACAGGGGCGTGGCATCTCGGCTGGCGCTGTGATGCCATAGGCGGGCGGCGCCGTCGCGGTGCCGCCAAATTCTTTTTGGGAAGGGAGGCTTCTCCTATGGCACGAGTGGCACTCGTCACTGGCGGGCAGCGCGGCATTGGCGCCGCCATCAGCGAGCACCTGCACAAGATGGGCCGCAAGGTGGTCGCCTCCTACGCGGGCAACGACGCCGCTGCCCAGGCCTTCACCGAGCGCACCGGCATTCCAACCATCAAGTTCGACGTCTCGAGCTTCGCCGCCTGCCAGGAAGCGGTGGCCAGGATCGAGGCCGAGCACGGCGCCATCGAGATCCTGGTGAACAACGCGGGCATCACGCGGGACGGCACCATGAAGAAGATGGACCGCGAGATGTGGGACGCGGTGATCGACACCAATCTCGGCTCCTGCTTCAACCTGTGCAAGCTGGTCTGGGACGGGATGAACAGCCGCAAGTTCGGCCGCATCGTCAACATCGGCTCGATCAACGGCCAGGCCGGCCAGTACGGGCAGGTGAACTACGCCGCCGCCAAGTCGGGCATCCACGGCTTCACCAAGGCGCTGGCGCAGGAGGGTGCCCGGGTCGGGATCACCGTCAACGCCATTGCCCCGGGCTATGTGGACACCGAGATGGTGCGCGCCGTGCCGGAGGACGTGCTGCAGAAGATCATCGCGCGCATCCCGCGCGGCCGGCTCGGCACGGCCGACGACATCGCCCGCGGCGTCTGCTTCCTCACCGCCGACGACGCCGACTTCATCACCGGCTCCACCCTCTCCATCAACGGCGGTCAGCACATGTACTGAGGCGCGGGCTGGCCGGGGCGTGCGGCTCCCCGGCCAGCCGCTTCAGCGTGCCGCCGTCGCCTCGCGGTCGCCGATGGCCCGGTTGACGAGCCAGGACACCAGGGCGACGATGATCGCCCCGAAGAACGCGGCCCAGAAGCCGGAGACCTGCATTCCCGGCATGACCAGCGCCGTCAGTCCCAACATGGCCGCGTTCACCACCAGGGTGAACAGGCCCAGAGTGATGATGTTGAGCGGCAGCGAGAGCAGCATCAGCACCGGCCGGATCAGGGCGTTGACGATGCCGAAGATGATGGCGGCGATGAACAGCGTGAACGGCCCGGCGAAGGCGATCCCGTCGATCAGCATGTCCGCGCACCAGAAGGCGAAGGCCGTGATGACGGTGCGGGCCAGGAACCCCATGACACAACTCCTTGATGACTCGCCGGCGCAACGCCAGGGTCATGCTCCGGTTGCAGGGCGCCCGACATGAACCGGGCCACGCTGGTCGGCTGCGGCGCCATCCTGCTCTGGGCCTTCCTCGGCGTGCTGGCCCGCCTGGCGGCGGGGGTGCCGCCGCTGCAGCTCACCGCGCTGAGCATGGCGGTGGGTGGCCTGCTCGGGCTGGGCGTGGTTGCCGCGCGCGGTTCGCTCGGCCTGCTGCGGCAGGAGAAGCGGGCCTGGGCGCATGGCGTCGGCGGCTTGTTCGGCTACCACGCGCTGTATTTCGCGGCGCTCGCCCTGGCGCCCGCGGTTGAGGCCAACCTGCTGAACTATCTCTGGCCGCTGCTGATCGTGCTGCTCTCCGGCCTGCTGCTCGGCATGCCGCTCGGCGGCCGCCGCCTGCTGGGGGTGGCGCTGGGCTTCGCGGGCTGTGCCCTGCTGGTCGGCGGCGGCGCCCGCTTTCCCGCCGGTGCGCTGCCGGGCTTCCTCTGCGCGGTGGCCGGGGCGGTGGTCTGGGCGACCTATTCCGTCACCGCCCGCCGCCTGGCCCGCGTGCCCACCGAGGCGGTGGCGGGCTTCTGCCTGGTCAGCGCCCTTCTGGCCGGGGCGCTGCACTTGGCCTTCGAGGTGACGGTCTGGCCGGATGCCCGGCAGGCGCTGGCTATCCTGCTGCTGGGCCTGGGGCCGGTCGGCTCCGCCTTTTTCCTCTGGGATCTCGGCATGAAGCGCGGCGATCCGCGCCTGCTCGGCACCCTGGCCTACTCGATTCCCGTGCTGTCCACCCTGCTGCTGGTGGCGGCCGGGGAAGGGCGGGCGGATGAGCGCGTCCTGATTGCCGCCCTGCTGGTGGCGGGGGGCGGAATCCTCGCCTCATGGCAGCGGCCACGCCGGCTGCCGGCCTAGTGGAGGCGCCCGGCGGGCGCGGCCCTGAACTGCGGGAAGGATGAAGGGGTTCAGGGACCTCCTGCCCGGGTTTCCTCAGCCCGGCTTCCGCCAGAGCCCCCGCACCACTTCGGCGGGGCCCTGATGACGCGGGCCCTCATCGAGCCGCACGGTGCCTTCCAGGCACTCGAGCAGCGTCAGCCCCGGGAAGGCCGCTTCCGCCGCTTCCCGGGTCCAGAGCAGGTCCGGGTCCTTCGGCCCGCCGCTGCGGCGGCCGCCCTGGGCGAGGGTGAAGCCTTCCAGCAGCAACAGCCCGCCCGGCGCCAGCGCCCGCTGCGCCGCCGCGGCCACCAGGGCGCGGTCGGCCGGCGGCATGTGCACGAAGACCCAGGCGATCAGGTCGAAACCGGCTTCCGGCCAGTCCCAGCGGGTGAGGTCGGCCACCACCGTTGCCAGCGGCACGCCGCGCGCGGCGGCGAAGCCGGCGGCGCGGGCCATGCCGGTGGCCGACCAGTCCACCGCGGTCGCGTCCAGCCCCTGCCCGGCGAGCCAGACGCCGTTGCGGCCCTCGCCGTCGCCCAGCGCCAGGGCGCGCATTCCAGGCCGCAGCCAGGGAGCGAGACTGTGGAGATAGCGGTTGGGCGCCTGGCCGAAGAGCCAGGTGCCGGCCGCGTAGCGCGCGTCCCAGGCGGCCGCCTCGCTCAACGGCCGGCCTTCCCTGCCGGTTCCCAGCCCGGCGGCGCCAGGGTGAAGCCGGCGAAGTCGAAGGCGGGGCTGACGGTGCATCCCGCCAGCGTCCAGGTGCCCAGGCTTTCCGCCGCCTGCCATTCGCCCGGCGGAACCACGGCGAAGGGTGCCTCGCCGCCGCCGAGGTCGGGGCCGAGCCGGTGCTCGGTCCGGGCCCCTGCCTCGCTGGCGATGGAGAGCCGCAGCGGGGCGCCGGCATACCAGTGCCAGGCCTCGGCGGCGTCCACCCGGTGCCAGTGGCTGCGCTCGCCGGCGGCGAGCAGGAAGTAGATCGCCGTGCCTGCCCCGCGCCCGCCTGCCGCCGGCCTGTCGCGCCAGATCTCGCGGTAATGCCCGCCCTCCGGATGGGGGGCGAGGCGAAGCGCCGCGATGACTTCGGCGACAGGAAGGGCGGGATCGCGCAGGTCAGGCATGGCGGCGCGGATCATGCCGGCGGCGGCGCGGTGCGGCTCAGCGCCGGATGGGCGGAGACGTCCGAATACCACGCCGCCAGCTTCGGATGCGCCTCGCGCCAGGGCTCGTGGCCGAAGCGGAAGTCCAGGTAGCCCAGCGCGCAGGCCACGGCGACGGCGCCGATATCGGCCAGGCCCTGTGGCGGCGCCGCCTCCAGCACGTCGAGCGCCCGCGCCACGGCGGCCTGCTGGCGGGACTGGAAGGCGGTGCGCCCCTCGTCCTGCGCCAGCCCCATGCTCATGCGGCGGGCGACGGCGGCATCCATGATGCCGTCGGCCAGGGCCTCCATGGTCTTCGCCGCGATCCGCGCCGGGCCGGCGGGGTAGAGCGAGGCGGCATCGCCCAGCCCGTCGAGGTACTCGCAGATCACCGGGCTGTCGTAGATGGCCTGGCCCTCGTCGGTGGCCAGGCAGGGCACCTTGGAAAGCGGGTTCATCGCCAGCAGCCCTTCGGGGCTGGTGTGCGGGTTGGTCGGGACCAGCTCGATCCGGCTGGCGAGGCCGCGCAGCAGCGCGCAGGCCATGACCTTGCGGACAAAGGGGCTGGAAGGCGAGTGGAACAGCTTCATGGTGCGTTTCCCTGGCTGAGGTTCAGCGGAAATTGTCCTTGGCGGTGCGGATCCGCCCCAGTTCCCCGGCGGACTCCGCGCGGAGGAACGGGTTGGTTTCCAGCTCCTGCCCCAGCGTCACGGGCAGGGTGGGCTGGCCTGCGGCGCGGGCCGCCTCGACCTCGCGGGCACGCGCCTTCAGCGCGGCATTGCCCGGCTCCACCGTGAGGGCGAAGCGCGCGTTGCTGGCGGTGTATTCATGGCCGCAGCAGACCAGCGTTTCCGGAGGCAGCGCCTTCAGCAGGGAAAGCGCGCGGAACATGTCCTCCGCCGTGCCCTCCAGCAGCCGCCCGCAGCCGAGCGAGAACAGCGTGTCGCCGCAGAGCAGCACATGGCCCTCGGGGAAGTGGTAGGCGACGTGGCCAATGGTGTGGCCGGGGCTGTCGATCACCCGCCCATTCGATTCGCCCACCCGCACCATGTCGCCCGGCGAAACCGCCATATCCAGCTTCGGCAGCCGGTGCGCGTCGGCGTCCGCGCCGATCACCTTCGCGCCATAGCGGGCACGGATCTCCTCCACGCCGTCGATATGATCGGCGTGGTGGTGGGTCAGCAGGATAATGTCGCAGCGCCCGCCACCGGCCTCGATCGCCTCGATCGCCGGCTTCGCCTCGCCGGGGTCGCAGAGCGCCACGGTTCCGCTCGCAGTGTCGCGCAGCAGCCAGGCATAGTTGTCGGACAGGCAGGGCACGGCCTGGACGGTGACGGCCATGGCGGTTCTCCTTCTCGCGGACCCAGGCAAGGGCGTGTCAGGCTTCGAACAGGGACCTATATCGAGCTTATGAACCCAGAGGTCCACGGGCACCGGGATTTCTACGCCTCCCCCAGCGGGCTGGTGGCGGCGAGGCTGCTGCGCGAGCGGCTGCTGAAGCTGTGGCCGGACCTGACGGGACGCGAGATCCTCGGCCTCGGGCATGCCGCGCCCTACCTGCGGCTCTGGCGGGACGGCGCGGCGCGCATCCTTTCCGCCGCGCTGCCGGAGGCCGACGCGGTGCCCTGGCCTCCGGGCGGCCCCGGCCTCTGCGTGCGCGTGGAGGACGAGGCGCTGCCCTTTCCGGACCTCAGCTTCGACAACGTCCTGCTGGTGCACGGGCTGGAGCACACCGAGAACGCCCGGCGCATGCTGCGCGAGGTCTGGCGCGTGCTGAAGGACGATGGCCGCCTGCTGGTGGTGGCGCCGAACCGGCGCGGCATGTGGGCGCACCTGGAAAGCACCCCCTTCGGCCAGGGGCGGCCCTATTCCCCTGGCCAGCTCGGCAGGCTGCTGGAGCGCAACCTGTTCAGCGTGTCGCGGCGGGACAAGGCGCTGTTCATGCCCCCCTTCCAGTCGCGGCTGATGCTGCGCGGCGCCGGCATCTGGGAGGCCGCCGGCCGCGTGCTGGCGCCGCGCTTCGCCGGCGTGGTGATGGTGGAAGCGCACAAGGAGCTCTACGGCCTCATGCCCAAGGCGGCGGCGCGGGTGCCGGGGCGGCGCGTGCGGGTGATCGAGGGGGCCTGGGCCGCCTGCCGGGACGAACCCGCCTGGGCCGAGGCCGAGCGGCACGGGGAACACGGGCCGGGGCGGCCGCCTGTCCCGCGGAGGCGAGGCGGCTGATCCCGCGCGCCCGGCACGAGGCCGCGCCCCCTCCGCCGCCCGGCGCGGCAAGCCCCCTTTCAGACCGGCGCCTCCTGCCGTCGCGGCGGCATGTGGACGGCCAGCCAGAGCGTTTCCCCGGCCGGGTCCGTCCAGGCGACACGGTGGCGGCAGAAGGCGGGCAGGATGGCGTGGTCCCCGGCCCGCAGGCGCCGTTCCGTGCCATCCGGGAAGGCCAGCACGGCGGCGCCCGACAGCAGCAGCACGAACTCGTCCCCCTCCTGCTCGTACCAGAAGCCTGGCGGACTGGCGGCGCCGCGCGAGAGGATCCGCTCGACCCGGGCGCCACCCGGCGCCGCCAGCAGGTCTAGAAAGCATTCCTCGCCGGGGCCGGGGCGGGGGCCGCCCTCGGCAAGGCGGCCAAAGGAAGCGGACACGGAAAAGGCCATGCGCAGGCTCCCGTTCAGCGAGAGGAATGGGTGACGGCCTCAAGCTTGTTGCCGTCCGGGTCGCGGACAAAGGCGGCATAGTAGTTGGCGTTGTATTCGGGGCGAAGGCCGGGCGCGCCGTCCTCGCTGCCGCCATGCGCGAGAGCGGCGCGGTGGAACGCCTGCACCATGGCCTTGTCCTGCGCCGCGAAGGCCACATGGACGCCGTTCCCCGGCGAGGCCGGGCGCCCGTCCACCGGAACGACAAGGCTGAACAGGATCTCCCCGGTGCCGTAGTGCACGGCTTCGCCATCCTGCCGGATGAGGCGGAAGCCGACCACGGCCAGAACCGGATCGTAGAAGGCGCGGGCGCGCCCGACGTCGCTGGTGCCAAGCGAGACGTGGTGGATCATGGCGAGCCTCCTGCCTGTGGTGGGGGGCGGGCCGGCGGCGGTGGCGCCGGGCGGGCCCGCCCTGGCTGCCAGTTTAGGACGCTCAGGCAAGAATGCGCGACGCCCCGGCATGGAAGGCCCTCCGCCCCCCGGCCTAGCCTGTGGCCGTCCTTCACCAGGGGGAAAAGGGGAGGCGGTCATGCGCACCGAAGCTTTGGCGGCATTCCGGCAGACGCTCCGGGGTCCGCTGATCGGCCGGGAGGACCCCGGCTACGCCGAGGCCTGCAAGCTCTACAACGCCATGATTCACCGGCGCCCGTTGCTGGTCGCCCGCTGCCTCGACGTGGCGGACGTGATGGCGGCGGTGCGCTTCGCCCGCGAGAACGAGATGCTCGTGGCCATCCGTGGCGGCGGCCATAACGGCCCGGGCCTCGGCAGCTGCGACGACGGCCTGGTGATCGACCTGTCGCTGATGAAGGGGGTGCGGGTGGATCCGGCGGCGCGCAGCGTGCGCGTCGGGCCGGGCTGCACCCAGGGCGACATGGACCATGCCACCCATGCCTTCGGCCTGGCGGTGCCCGCCGGCATCGTCTCGACCACCGGCATCGCCGGCCTGGCGCTGGGCGGCGGCACCGGCTACCTGACGCGGAAGTTCGGCCTGACCATCGACAACCTGCTGGAAGCCGACGTGGTGCTGGCCGATGGCCGCTTCGTCACCGCCAGCGAGGCGCAGAACCAGGATCTCTACTGGGCGCTGCGCGGCGGTGGCGGCAATTTCGGCGTGGTCACCAGCTTCCTGTTCCGCGCCCATCCCGTCAGCACCGTCTATGCCGGGCCGATCTTCTGGGACCAGGCGCAGGCGCGCGAGATCATGCGGTGGTACCGCGATTTCCTGCCGGGGGCGCCGGCCGAGCTCTGCGCCGTGCTGGGCCTCAAGACCGTTCCCTCCACGCCGCCCTTCCCGGAGGAGCTCTGGGGGCGGCGCATCTGCGCCCTGATCTGCTGCTATGTCGGCCCGGCTGAAGAGGCCGAGCGGGCGCTGCGCCCGGTCCGCACCGAGCTTCCGAGGCCCATCTTCGAGCATCTGGGCGAAATGCCCTTCCCGGCGCTGCAGAGCCTGTTCGACCCGCTGCTGCCGAGCGGCCTGCAATGGTACTGGAAGGGCGATTTCGTCCGCGACCTCAGCGACGCCGCGATCGAGGAGCACCTGCGCCACGCCGCGGAGACGCCGAGCGAGCTGTCCCTCATGCACCTCTACCCGATCGACAGGGCGGCCCGGCAGGTGGACAGGGGCGCAACGCCCTGGGGCGCGCGGGACGCCACCTGGTCCATGGTGATCGCCGGCATCGATCCCGATCCCGCGAAGGCCACGGCCCTGAAGTCCTGGGGCCGGAGCTACTGGCAGGCGGTCCATCCGCACAATCCCGGCGGCGGCTACGTCAACTTCATGGACAGCGACGAGGCGGCGGGCAGGATCCAGGCCGCCTATGGCGACAACTATGCCCGCCTGGCGGCGGTGAAGCGCGCCTACGATCCCGGGAACTTCTTCCGCGTGAACCAGAACATCAGTCCCGCCGCCTGAGCATCCGGCGGCGCCTGCCTCCCCCCTCGCGCCGGGGTGGCGCAGGCGCGCCGGCCATGCGTAACCGGTGCCACACGCGCCGATGATTGGCCTTCCTCCCGCCGCCGGCGGCATGGTTCCGCCCGGTCCCGCCCAAGACGGGACAGGGAGGAACGAAAATGGACCTGCATCATGTCATGCCGCCCCGGCGCGCCCTCATCGGTGGCGCGCTCAGCACCCTGGTGGCCTTGCCCGTCCTGGCGCAGCGCGACTACGGCCCGGGCGCCCCGCCGGCGCGCTACCCGGACCCCGACGTCCTCGTGCACGATCCGAAGCGCTTCAGGGCCAAGCTCGGCAACGCCGCGATCCGCCGGCTGCACACCGGCATGGGCTGGGCCGAGGGGCCGGCCTGGCATGCCAACGGGCGCTTCCTGGTGTGGTCCGACATCCCGAACAACGTCTGCCTGCGCATGACGGCGGAGGACGAGCACGTCTCCCCCCGCTTCCGCAGCCCCTCCGGCTTCACCAACGGCAACACCTTCGACCGCGAGGGGCGGCAGGTCTCCTGCCGCCACCTGCAGCGGGACGTGGCGCGCCACGAGCCGGATGGCCGCGTGACGGTGCTGGCGGCGAAAGGGCCGGACGGCGAGTTCAACGCGCCCAACGACGTGGTGGTCCACCCGGAGGACGGCAGCATCTGGTTCACCGACCCCGGCTACGGCGCCCTGGTGGAGTATGAAGGGCACCGCTACGACACCGGCAGCCCGCGCCCCTTCATCAAGGAGGCGGTCTACCGCATCGACGGCCAGTCGGGCGAGGTCACCAAGGTGGCGGACCAGCCCTTCAAGCCGAACGGCCTCTGCTTCAGCCCGGACTACCGGATGCTCTATGTGGCGGACACCGGCAGCAGCCACTATCCGGAGGCCCGCAACATCATCTGGGCCTATGACGTCGAGGGCGGCGCCCTGCGCAACCCGCGCAGCTTCGCCGACATGACGCTGGACGGGAAGTCGGGCCTGGCGGACGGCATCCGCTGCGACACCGAGGGCAATGTCTGGTCCTCGGCCGGATGGGTGGGGGAGGGGTATGACGGCGTCCACGTCTTCGCCCCCGACGGCGCGCGCATCGGGCAGATCCGCCTGCCCGAGATCTGCAGCAATGTCTGCTTCGGCGGCACGCGGCGGAACCTGTTGTTCATGACCGCCAGCCAGTCGCTCTATGTGGTGCCGGTAGAGGCCCGCGGGGCGCATTTCTGCTGAGCGGCGGCCGGGTTGGTTCAACCACTCCGGCCGGAGGGGTTCGGGGAGGGCGGAGCCCTCCCTGAGAGGAGGCAGGCCGGGGTTCGGGGAGGGCGGAGCCCTCCCTGAGAGGAGGCAGGCCGGGGTTCGGGGAGGGCGGAGCCCTCCCTGAGAGGAGGCAGGCCGGGGTTCGGGGAGGGCGGAGCCCTCCCTGAGAGGAGGCAGGCCGGGGTTCGGGGAGGGCGGAGCCCTCCCTGAGAGGAGGCAGGCCGGGGTTCGGGGAGGGCGGAGCCCTCCCTGAGAGGAGGCAGGCCGGGGTTCGGGGAGGGCGGAGCCCTCCCTGAGAGGAGGCAGGCCGGGGTTCGGGGAGGGCGGAGCCCTCCCTGAGAGGAGGCAGGCCGGGGTTCGGGGAGGGCGGAGCCCTCCCTGAGAGGAGGCAGGCCGGGGTTCGGGGAGGGCGGAGCCCTCCCTGAGAGGAGGCAGGCCGGGGTTCGGGGAGGGCGGAGCCCTCCCTGAGAGGAGGCAGGCCGGGGTTCGGGGAGGGCGGAGCCCTCCCTGAGAGGAGGCAGGCCGGGGTTCGGGGAGGGCGGAGCCCTCCCTGAGAGGAGGCAGGCCGGGGTTCGGGGAGGGCGGAGCCCTCCCTGAGAGGAGGCAGGCCGGGGTTCGGGGAGGGCGGAGCCATCCCTGAGAGGAGGCGGGCCGGGGTTCGGGGAGGGCGGAGCCCTCCCCAGAAAAGCGCTGCGTTCAGGCCGCCTCGACGCACATGGCGACGCCCATGCCGCCGCCGATGCACAGCGTGGCGAGGCCCTTCTTCGCGCCGCGCGCCTTCATGCCGTAGAGCAGGGTGGTCAGCACGCGGGCGCCGGAGGCGCCGATCGGGTGGCCGAGGGCGATGGCGCCGCCATTGACGTTCACCTTGGAGGTGTCCCAGCCCAGGTCCTTGTTCACCGCGCAGGCCTGGGCGGCGAAAGCCTCGTTGGCCTCGATCAGGTCGAGGTCCTGGATGTTCCAGCCGGCCTTCTGCAGCGCCTTGCGGCTGGACGGGATCGGGCCGGTGCCCATGATCGAGGGGTCCACGCCCGCGGTGGCCCAGGAGGCGATGCGCGCCAGCGGCGTCAGGCCGCGCTTCGAGGCCTCGGCCGCCGACATCACCACCAGCGCGGCGGCGCCGTCGTTGATGCCGCTGGCATTGCCGGCGGTGACGCTGCCCGTCTTGGAAAAGGCCGGGCGCAGCTTGGCCAGGATCTCGCGCGTCGTGTCCGGCTTCGGATACTCGTCGTTCTCCACCACCACGTCGCCCTTGCGGCCCTTCACGGTGACGGGCGCGATCTCGTCCTTGAAGCGGCCCTGGCGCATCGCCTCGCCGGCCTTGTGCTGCGAGTTGAAGGCGAACTCGTCCTGCTCGTCGCGGCTGATCTGGTACTTCTCGGCCACGTTCTCGGCGGTGTTGCCCATGTGGTAGCCGTTGAAGGCATCCCACAGCCCGTCGCGGATCATGGTGTCGACCATCTGGAAGTCGCCCATCTTCACGCCCGCGCGGAGCTGGGCGCAGTGCGGCGCCTGGGTCATACTCTCCTGCCCGCCGGCGACGACGATCGAGGCATCCCCGGTCGCGATCTGCTGCGCCGCCAGCGCCACGGCGCGCAGGCCGGAGCCGCAGAGCTGGTTGATGCCGAAGGCGGTGCGCTCGACCGGGATGCCGGCGTTCACCGAGGCCTGGCGGGCCGGGTTCTGCCCGGCGCCGGCGGTGAGGATCTGGCCGAGGATCACCTCGTCCACCTCGGTGGCCTCGATGCCGGCGCGGGCGAGGGCGGCCTTGATGGCGGCCTCGCCCAGGGCGTGGGCCGACAGGCTGGCGAAGGCGCCGTTGAAGGCGCCCACGGGCGTGCGCGCGGCCGATGCGATGACGATGTCGGTCATGAGGCTGGGTACTCCCCCGATGTTTCCGCTGCCGGCCTGCGGCCGGGCACCGGCTTGTGCTCGAACCTAACTCTGCGCCGTAGGGTGCTTGCCCTACAAGCCCGCCAGCCAGCGGCGGAGCGGCTGCCACAGCGCCGCCTCCGCGCGGCTGCCCGCGGCCATGCCGATATGCCCGGCCGAAACCATCTCGATATGGCCGCCGGGCAGACGCTCTGCCAGGGCCAGGGCGGAGGCCGGCGGCACGATGCGGTCGGCCCGCGGCACCGCGGCGAAGGCGGGAACCGCGAGCGCGGCCGGCTCCACGACGGCCCCGGCGACGCGCCAGCGTCCCTGACCCGGATCATTGCGTCCATACCAGCCGCCCAGCGCCTCCCGCGCCACCGGGGCGGCGAGCGGGATGCCGTCGTTCAGCCAGTCCTCCAGCGCGACGAAGTGGCGGGCGCGGGGGCTGTCGGCCTCCATGGCGGCGAAGGCGCGGAACTTGGCGGCGATGCCCCAGGGATCGCGCGCGGCGAAGAGCGCCTGGATGACGTCCACCGGCAGGACATCGCCGGCTTGCATCAGCGGCTCCAGCCCGGGCAGCAGGGCGGCCAGCGCCCGGGCCGGCGCGGCCTCGCCGGCGTGGAAGTCCCAGGGCGTGGCGAGCAGCGCCAGGCCCCGCAGCCGCTCCGGCCGGCGCAGCGCGGCGCCAAGGGCGAGCAGTCCCCCCATGCAGTACCCCATCAGCGCCACCGGCCCGAGCGGCGCGAGGGAAGGCGCGGCGAGCGCCCGTTCCAGCCGCCCGGCGATGTAGTCGGTGAGGGTGAAGGCCCGTTCCGCCTCCTCCGGCCAGCCCCAGTCGAGCAGCAGCACGCGGTGGCCCTGCGCCGCGAACCAGCGCAGCATGGAATGCTCCGGCAGCAGGTCGAGCACATAGGCGCGGTTGACCAGGGAGGGCACCACCAGCAAAGGCGGGCCGGCGCCGCCATAGTCCAGCAGCCGGGAACCGCCCTCGCGCCAGAGCACCGGCAGGTCGGGCTCCTGACGCCGCCAGGGGTGGCGGCGGTAGGCGGCGATGCCGGCGACCAGCGCCCGGTCCTGCCGCGCCAGGCGGCGCAGCACGGCGGCGCGGAACTGCTCAGGCCGGTGGCCGCCGGCGGCGAGGGCGCCGTTGATCCGCTGCAGCTCCTGCCGCCCGGCCTTCGAGATCGGCCAGGCGGCGCTCCAGTTCGGCGATGCGGCCGAGCAGGGCGCCGGCGTCTTCGCTCCGTCGCTCCCGGGAGGGTGATCCGGCGGCAGGGTCAGGCCCGCCCCCAGGCCGCGCGCCATGGCCAGGCCCAGGTGCAGGAACAGCGGGCGTGGCCCGCGGCGAGGCGGGAGGCTCACGCGGGGGCTCCGCCGCGGCGCCTGCGGAACTTCCCCAGGAGCCGCCGGGGCGGAACGGGTGCGATGCGGCCGCGGCACGCATCCATGCGGCTGTCAGCGCCGTCCAGGCGGACCAGCCCTCGGCCACCTCGCGGTCCGTCGCCAGCGCCGCGATCTCGCTCTGCCACAGTGTGATCCAGTCCTCCGCCAGCCGCTCCAGTGCCTCGGATCCGCCGGGCGGGTCGCCGGCACCGGTCGCGGAAGGTTGCTCGGGCCCTGCCATGCCATCCCCTGTGATGCGCGCGCAACGGCCAGGTCGCCGGCCCGCGCGGAACATAACGCCGCCGCCGCGCAGGGAAAGGGCAGCGGTGCCATCGGCATATTCCCGCCCGTGAGGCCATGCTAGCCTCGCCTCCTCACGAAGCGGGACGGGAGGGCGCAATGACCGAACAGGCAGCACAGAAAAAGACGGACGAACAGCCGAAGCCCACAGTCGTCATCAAAAAATATGCCAATCGGCGCCTCTACAACACGGAAGCCTCATCCTATGTGACGCTCGAGGATCTCGCCGGGATGGTGCGCGAGGGCCGCAACTTCGTGGTCTATGACGCCAAGTCGGGTGATGACATCACGCGCAGCGTGCTGACGCAGATCATCGTCGAGGAGGAGGCCAAGGGGCGGAACCTGCTTCCCATTCCGTTCCTGCGGCAGTTGATCGGCTTCTATGGCGACAGCCTGCAGTCCCTGGTGCCGCGCTATCTGGAGTTCGCGATGGGCAGCTTCGCCCGCCAGCAGGAGCAAATGCGCGTTTCGGTCGAGCAAACCATGGGGAACTTCAATCCTCTGGTCAGGCTGGAGGAGATGAGTAAGCAGAACATGGCGATGATGGAACGCGCCATGTCGCTGTTCAGTCCGTTTCCGCGGCGGGATGAAGGCGGCGCCGGAACCCCGCAATCGGCCGAAGCCGAGGAGATTGCGGCGCTTAAAGCAGAAATTCGCCTCCTGCGCGAACAGATGGCAGAACAGCGTTCAGAACCAAATAGGTGATATTTCTTTCGTGAGGACTACCGCAGTTGAGGCCCCTCACACAGTTTTTAAGAATTTGGAAATGAAATGCGATAAACAGCAGGGCGCGGGCTCGTATTTTGGGGTTCGTGCAATTTTTCATCCTGACAGGTAGAGAATGGCCGATACCGACATGGGCGGCATGCCTCGCGGCGAAGAGCCGGAGGAAGCCACTACCCAACGTGCCAGACTGGCCGACCGCCATGTCGGCGCTCGCATCCGCGAGCGCCGGCTGATGCTCGGCCTTTCGCAACAGCAACTCGCCAGCATGATCGGCGTGACCTATCAGCAGGCGCATAAGTATGAACGGGGGCTGAACCGGATCTCCGCCGGGCGCCTGTTCGAGATCGCACTCGTGCTTGGGGTGCCGGTTTCCTGGTTCTTCGAGGGACTGCAGGAGAGCGGGGCAACCCAGCCTCTGGGCGTGCGGCAGCGCATGTGCCTGGAGCTGGCGCGCAACTTCTCCCTGATCAACAACGAGAAGCACCAGGAGGCGCTGAGCCAGATGGCACGGGCGCTGGCGGCCCAGTCGCAAGGCCGCACGATCGAATAGGAGGGATGGCTGCCGCGGGGATCGGGTAACCCAGCCCCAACGACAGCCCTGCCCGTCCTTTTTGCCTCGGGCCGGCATCCGCCGGCGTCGAAGGATAGTTACTGCCCAAGCCGTTCACGGACGGGCATCTCGCCGGCCTTCAATGCCGGCTCATCGACTCGGAAGTGGCGTGCGCCAGAAAGGGCGCCCGTTGCTTGCGGATCTCACGCGCCAGGAACTCCCGGCGCGCCGAAGCGGCCATTCTCCCGGAATCTCTGCCAAGGTAACGGGGCCGAGGATTCCTTCCCTCGGCCTCTTGTTCATGCCGGGTCGCAGGCCTCGATGGCCGGCCCCGCGGCCTCGATGGCGGCGCCCGCTTCCAGCAGCAGGTCCTCCCGGTAGCGCCCGGCGATCAGCTGCACGCCCACCGGCGCGTCGCCGGCCTGCCCCGTGGTGACGGTCAGGCCCGGCAGTCCCATCAGCGGCAGCCCGACCTGGACGAGCTGCGCCTCGATCACGCGCTCGAAGGCGGCAGGCGACTCGACGTCGAGCTGGTCGGGGAAGGGCAGCTCGGCCGAGACCGGCAGCAGCAGCACCGGGTAGTCCCTGAGGAAGATCTGCCATTGCCGGATGAAGCCGGCACGGGCCTGCAGCGCGTCCTGGAAGGCGTTCAGGTCGGGGGAGGGGGCCAGCCGCTCCATCTGCGCCAGCACGAAATTGGCGTCGGGGTCGTTCTCGCGGGCGAAGGCGGCGTTCAACCCGCGGCGGGACTCGCCCAGCCAGAGCAGCGCCTGCAGCCGCGCCGGCTCGCGCAGCGGCGGGCAAGCGGTTTCGACGATGCTCCACCCCTTCTCCTGCAGCCGCAGCGCCGCGTCGCGCAGCGCCTTCTCCACCTCGGGACCGGTATTCATCCCTTCCGGACGGATGCAGAGCGCGGCCCGTTTCGGCGCCGGCGGGCCTTCCAGCGGCGCAGGCGTCCACCACGGGTCGCGCTGGTCCTCGGCCGCCATCGCCTGCAAGGCGAGCCGCAGATCGGCGATGGAGCGCGCCAGCGGGCCGGAGACAGCCATCAGCTGCGCCCCGACCGCCCGCTCGGGACCGGAGCGGTTGAAGGCGGCGACGCGCCCGAGCGTCGGCCGCAGCCCGTGCACGCCGCAGGCATAGGCGGGGTAGCGGATCGAGCCGCCGATGTCGGTGCCGTGCGCGATGGCGCCGATGCCCGCCGCCACCGCCGCCGCCGCGCCGCCGGAGGAGCCGCCCGGGGTGAGCGCCGGGTTGCGCGGGTTCTTGGTGTGGCCGTGCAGGGAGTTGCGGGTGAACCAGCGCAGCGAGAAGGCCGGCGTGTTGGTGCGCCCGATCACCACCGCCCCGGCGCGCTGGAGGTTGCTGACCACCGGGTTGTCCTCGGCGGCGATCAGCTCCTGCTGGATGCGCAGCCCGTTGGTGGTGGCGAAGCCCTTCTGGTCGGCGTTGACCTTGATGGTCACGGGAACGCCGGCCAGCGGCCCGACGGCCTCGCCGCGAGCGAGGGCGGCATCCACCGCGTCGGCGGCGGCGAGGGCCTGCTCCGGCATCTCCTGCACCACGGCGTTGATCGCGGGATTCACGGCGGCCAGCCGGTCCAGCGCCGCCTGCGTCACCTCCCGCGCGGAAACCTCCCGTGTCGCGACCCGCGCCGCGATCTCGCTGGCCTGCAGGCGCCAAAGCTCGGTCATGCCCTCGTTCTCCGCTCTCCCGTGGAGGGTGGAGTGTCGCGCCGTCCGGCGGCGGAGGGCAACCCGTCCGCCGGAGAGGGACGTCCGGCCGAAGAAGGCTTGGGGAGCGAACTCCCTCAGATCCCCCCCTTTCTTCTGTCAGTTTTTCGGCGGCGCCCGCGGGGAGGGGCGTTCCTGCATGCCCCTGGGGCGGCCGTCGCGGGCGCTGTTTCAGCCCCGGCTTGAGCGCATGCGGCCAGCACAACAAACCGATAAAAAAAGCAGGAAGCGGGGGTTCCGGGGGAGAATCCATTTTCCCCCGGACCTGTCCTGGGGCGGATTTTCGGACAGATCCCGGTTCTACCCCGCTTTTGCCTTCTGCCGGTCTCATGGAGGGGCTTGGGCGCCGCGGAGCTTCCGGCTCACTCTCAGGTCGCGCTGGTCTCCGGCCCGATGAGGCCGCGCAGCGCCGCCAGCATGGCCGCGTCGTCCCATTCGGCGGCGCCTTCCAGCCGCGCCACTTCCTGCCCGGCGGGATTCACGACCACGGTGGTCGGCAGGCCTCGCGCGCCGAGCGCCCGTGCCGCCGCGCCGCGCGGGTCGAGCCAGACGCCCAGGTTCTTCACCTGGGTGCGGGCGAAGAAGGCCTCCACCTGGGGCTTGCCCGCGCGGTCGGAGGAGAGCGGCAGCACCTTCCAGCCCGCTCCGGCCAGATCCGCCTGGGCGCGGTCCAGCGAGGGCATCTCGGCCACGCAGGGCGGGCACCAGGTGGCCCAGAGATTGATCAGCAGCGGGTGCCCGGCGAAGTCGGCCACCGTCTTCTCCTGGCCCTCGGCGTCGGTGAAGCCGAAGTCCGGCAACGGCTTCGGGCTGGAGCGGGACAGCTTGCCGAGCCCTTCCGCCGCCGGGATGGCCTGCGACCCCGTTGCAATCCCTTGCCGTGCCGGAAGCAGCGTGGTTAGGGTCGCCCCCGTCGCGGAGAGCGAAAGCAGGAAGCGGCGTCCGAGCAACACGAGGCAGATCCTTCCTTGTCCAGTCAGCAGCGAAGCCAGGGCAACCAGCAGTGGGGAGGGCGCTACAGCGCCGGACCCTCGGCCATCATGGAGGCCATCAACGCCTCCATCGGTTTCGACCGCAAGATGTGGCGGCAGGACATCCGCGGAAGCCTCGCCCACGCCGCCATGCTGCGCCATGTGGGGATCATCTCGGCCGATGACGAGGCCGCCATCAAGGAAGGCCTGGCCGCCATCGGCGAGGAGATCGAGGAGGGCCGCTTCCCCTTCAGCGAGGCGCTGGAGGACATCCACATGAACATCGAGGCACGGCTGACCGAGCGCATCGGCGAGGCCGGCAAGCGCCTGCACACCGGGCGCAGCCGCAACGACCAGGTGGCGCTCGATGTCCGCCTCTGGGTGCGCGACGCCATCGACGGGCTGGACGGCCAGCTCGCCGACCTGATGCGCGCCCTGACCGACCGCGCCGACGAGCACGCGGCCACGGTGATGCCCGGCTTCACCCACCTGCAGCCCGCGCAGCCGACCACCCTCGGCCACCACCTGCTGGCCTATGTGGAAATGCTCGGGCGCGACCGTTCCCGCCTCGGCGACTGCCGCGCGCGGATGAACGAGAGCCCGCTGGGCTCCGCCGCGCTCTGCGGCACCGGCTTCAGCATCGACCGCCACATGACCGCCGCCGCGCTCGGCTTCGACGGGCCGATGCGCAACAGCCTCGACGCCGTGGCCAGCCGGGACTTCGCGCTGGAATTCCTGTCGGCGGCGGCGATCTGCGCCACCCACCTCTCCCGCTTCGCCGAGGAGATGGTGATCTGGACAAACCCCTATTTCGGCTTTGTCGCGCTGTCCGACGCCTACACCACCGGCTCCTCGATCATGCCGCAGAAGCGCAACCCGGACGCCGCCGAGCTGGTGCGCGCCAAGGTCGGCCGCATCTCCGGCGCGCTGGTCGGCCTGCTGACGGTGATGAAGGGCCTGCCGCTGACCTATGGCAAGGACATGCAGGAGGACAAGGAAGGCCTCTTCGACGCCGCCGAGACGCTGGCCCTGGCGCTGGCCGCCACCGCCGGCATGGTGCGCGACATGAAGCCCGACGTCACCCGCCTGCGCGAGGCCGCCGGCGCCGGCTTCTCCACCGCCACCGACCTCGCGGACTGGCTGGTGCGCGAGCTGCGCCTGCCCTTCCGCGACGCCCACCACGTCACCGGCCGGCTGGTGGCCAAGGCCGAGGCCAAGGGTGTCGATCTCGCCGGCCTCACGCTGGAGGACATGCAGGCCGAGGAGCCGCGCATCCATTCCGGCGTGTTCCAGGTGCTGAGCGTCGAGGCCTCGGTGGCCTCGCGCACCTCCTATGGCGGCACGGCGCCGGTGAACGTCCGCCGCATGGCCGCCGAGTGGCGGGAGCGGCTGGCGTGACCCGCGGCCTCGCGGTGCTGCTGGCGCTGACCCTGGCACTCGCCGCCTGCGGGCGGATGGGACCGGTGCGCCCGCCCGGCCCGCCGGAGCAGGTCACCTATCCCCGCACCTATCCGAGCCGCTGAAGTGGACCGGGGGGCGTCGGCCTGAGCCCCCCGCGCTACCCGCCGCCTTCCGCCATTTCGTCCCGCACCTGCCCATAGGCGAGCAGCGAGAACAGGGCCGCGCCGCCCAGCACGTTGCCCACCAGCCAGGGCAGCAGGTGCTCGCCCAGCCCCTCCAGCACGCCAAGCCGCCCGGTGAACATGAGCAGGAACAGCTCCACCGAGCCGGCGATGACGTGTGACAGCTCGAAGAGCGCGATCAGGTAGGTGACCAGCGCGATCACCCAGAACCGTGCAGTCTCCGCCAAGGGCAGCAGCCAGACCAGCAGGGCCATCATCCAGCCGGCGAAGATGGCGCGCAGGAAGCCGGGCAGCGGCTCGCGTTCCACAACATGGGCGGAGACGGCAAGCGCTCCCTCGCGCACGAAGGGCGGCAGAACCCCTTCCAGCGACAGCATGGCCGCGAAGACCAGCGTGCCGGCCATGTTGGCCAGGAACACCACCGCCCAGTTGCGCGTCAGGGCGCCCAGCACCCGGCGTCCTGGCTCGGCGAGCACCGGCAGCACGGCGGTCAGGGTCACCTCGGTGAAGAGCTGCTGCCGGGCCATGATGACGACCAGGAAGCCCACGGTATAGCCGAGGCTCGCCACCAGCGGCCGCCAGGGAGCGTCGGGCAGCAGGGCGTGCAGCGTGCCCTGCGCGGTGAGTGAAAGGCCGATGGAGAGCCCCGCCGCCAGCCCGGACCACCAGAGGCTGCGCCAGGGGCGGCCCAGCTCCTCCACCCCCTCGCGCCGCACCACCTCGTAGATCGCGATCGGGCGGAGCTTCTGATAGTCCTCGATCTCCTCCTCTTCCTCGGCGCTGATCGGGCCGCCGCCGGCGTCGATTTCGGCCTCTGTTCGGCCGGCCTCGGTGAATTCGCGCTCGCGCTCGGATTGGGGGTGGGGGGGCTGCATGGCTGCTGAAAGCGCCACGCCTCGGCCGCGGTTTCAGCCGCTGAAGGGGAATTGCGCCGCCGCCTCCCAGGGGCCGCCGCGGTAGTGCCAGAGCAGCATGGCCGTGCCGTGCCCGGTCCAGGGCGCGAAGCGCTGCTGCAGCGTCGCCAGCAGCGTCCGCGCCGCGTCGGGAGCCACCTTGTTCTGCACCGTGACATGGGGGCGGAAGGGCCGTTGGTCCTGCGGCGTCAGCACCGCCTGCCAGTCGGCCGCGAGCTTGCTCCGCAGCGCGGCCAGGGCCGGGCTTTCCACGCCGAAGGCGACCCCGCGCCCGAGGCTGCGCAGCGCGTCGAAGCGCAACGGCGGCGGCGGCGTGCCGGCGGCCAGCGCGGCGAGCCGGTCGGCGATGGCCGCCAGCTGCCCGCCCGGAAGGGCGTGGAACAGGGTCAGGTGTGCGGGAAGGTGGTTGCGTTCAGTGGGGAAATGCGCCCGCCGCAACGCGTCGAGGCAGGCGAAGCTGGCCGTGTCGAGGCCCAGGGTCAGGATCAGCGGGGCAGGCTCGGTCATGCGGGACCAGATGGGGGCCCTGATCACTTCCGCGCCCCCCCCCTCGCGCCGCACCTCCTGAAGGGCAGGCTTCACGTGAGGGGCAGGCTTTACACCGGCGCCGCTTTTCTCCGGCCCTCCGGCGCATCACAATACTGCCATGGCCGCTCCGCTCCCCGTCGCCCTTGAAGGCGCCGACCCCACCTTCGCCGACCTCATCGCCGCCCGCCCGGCGCTCTCCGCGCACGCCCTGGACGGGCTGCTGATGGAGGAGGTGCCGCTCGCTCGCATCGCGCGCGAGGTCGGCACGCCCACCTGGGTCTATTCCGCCGGCACGCTGCGCCGCCGCTTCCGCGCGTTGCGCGCGGCGCTCGACGGCGCCGGGCTGCGGGCCAGCATCCACTACGCCGCCAAGGCCAACGACAACCAGGCCGTGCTGCGCGTGCTGGCGGCCGAGGGGGCGGGGGCCGACATCGTCAGCGCCGGCGAGCTGCGCGCCACCCTGGCCGCCGGCATCCCGGCCGGGGCCACGGTCTTCTCGGGTGTCGGCAAGCAGCCGGACGAAATCCGGCTCGCCCTGCGCGAGGGCATTTTTCAGATCAACGCCGAGAGCGCGGAGGAGATCGAGATGCTCTCGGCCATCGCGGCGGGGATGGGGCTCCGCGCGCCGGTGGCGCTGCGCGTGAACCCGGACGTGGACGCCAGGACCCACGCCAAGATCACCACCGGCAAGGCGGAGAACAAGTTCGGCATCGCCTTCGGGGACGCCCACGCCCTCTACGCCCAGATGGCCGCGCTGCCCGGCATCCGGCCGATCGGCATTGCCACGCATATCGGCAGCCAGATCACCGAGGGTGTCGCCGCCTACCGCGCCGCCTACGCCCGGCTGGCGGAGATGGTGCGCGGGCTGCGCGGCGCCGGCCTGCCGGTGGAGCGGGTGGATTGCGGCGGCGGCCTCGGCATCCCCTATCGCGACGAGGCGCCGCCGCCGCCCGAGGCGCTGGCCGGCGCCATCAAGGCGACCCTGGGCGAGCTGGGCCTGCCGGTGATGCTTGAGCCGGGCCGCTGGATCGCCGGCCCGGCCGGCGTGCTGCTGGCTTCGGTGGTGCTGCAGAAGCAGGGCCATGCCCGCCGCTTCGTGGTGGCCGACGCCGCCATGAACGACCTCGTCCGCCCCGCCATGTACGAGGCCTGGCACGGCATCCTGCCGGTCTCCCCCAGCGCGCTCGCCGCGCCCTGTTCGCCGGCCGACGTGGTCGGCCCGGTCTGCGAGACCGGTGACACCTTCGCGCGCGGCCGCGCGCTGCCCGCGCTGCCCCCGGGGGATTTGATCGCATTCCTGGATGCGGGCGCGTATGGTGCGGTCATGAGCAGCACCTACAACGCCCGCCCGCTGGCGGCCGAAGTGCTGGTGGATGGCGCACGCTTCGCCGTCGTCCGTCCCCGACAGACGCCCGAGGACCTGCTGGCGCACCAGCGCCTGCCGGAATGGCTCACCCCCGCCGCCGGGACCTTCCCTGGGGCGGCTCCACCGGCATGACGGAGGGGCGCGCTCCGCTGGCCCGGCGCCTGGCGCGGGGGCTGCGGCTCGCGCGCCTCGCGCTCGGCTGGGAGGCGCTCTGGCCCCGGCTCTGGCCGGCGCTCGGCGTCATCGGCCTGTTCCTGCTGGCCGCCTGGACCGGCCTGTTCCTCCACCTGCCGCCCTGGCTTCACCTCGCCTTGCTGGCGGGCTTCGCCCTGGCGCTGGGCGCCGCCCTTTGGCGGGGCTTCCGCGGCTTCGCCTGGCCCGGAGTGGCGGCGGCGGAGCGGCGGCTTGAGGCCGCTTCCGGCCTGCGCCACCGCCCGTTGTCCACCCTGCGCGACCAGGCGCTCAGCGAGGATCCGGCCACGCTTGCGCTCTGGCGGACGCACCAGGCACGGGCGCTGGCCGGGCTGCACCGGCTGCGCATCGGCGCGCCGCGTCCCAACCTCGCGGCGCGCGATCCCCGCGCCATGCGCAGCGGCCTGCTGGTCGCGCTCTGCGCCGCGCTGGCCTTCGCCGGCGGCGAGGCCGGCGAGCGGCTGCGCCGGGCCCTGTGGCCCAGCCTGCACGCCGCCCCGGCCGGCGCCGCGCTGAAGCTGGAGGCCTGGGTGACGCCGCCCGCCTATACCGGGGCGGCGCCCGTTTTCCTCGACCGTGCCGGCGGCGCGCTGACCGTGCCGCAGGGCAGCACCCTGCAGGTCGCCCTTTCCGGCGGCAGCGGCGGGGTGCCCGAGCTGCGGGTGGACGACCACGGCACCCCGCTCCGCACGCTGGACGCCGGCTCCTTCGCCATCGAGGCCCCGCTGACGCGCGGCGCCCGGATCGCGCTGCGCCGCGACGCCCGGGACCTCGCCGCCTGGAGCTTCAGCGTGCAGGCCGACACCCCGCCGACCGCCGCCTTCACCGAGCCGCCCGGCCCCTCGCAGCGCAGCCTCGCGGTGCGGCTGCCGTGGCGTGCCGACGACGACTGGGGCGTGACCGCCGCCCAGGCCGAGATCCGCCTCGCCGCCCGCCCGCATGCCGAGGCGCTGCTGCTGGACCTGCCGCTTTCCGGCGGCGAGCCGCGCGCCCGCAAGGGCGTGGCGCAGCCCGACCTCTCGGCGCATCCCTGGGCCGGGCTGCCGGTACAGGTGCGGATCCTGGCGCGCGACGGCGCCGGGCAGCAGGGCGCCTCGGAGGTGCAGGAGCTCGTCCTGCCCGAGCGCCAGTTCACCCATCCGGTGGCGCGCACGCTGGTGGAGCTGCGCAAAGCGCTCTCGCTCGACCCGCTGGGGCGGGAAGGCGTGCGGCGCGGCCTCGACGACCTCGCCGTCAAGCCGGAGGCCTTCGAGCATGACGTCACCACTTTCCTGGCCCTGCGCGTCGCCCGCTTCCAGCTGATGCGCGACCGCCGCCCGGAGGCCGTGGGCGAGGTGCAGAAGCTGATGTGGGACACCGCCGTGGCGCTGGAGGAAGGCCTGGCCGAACGCACCGCCCGCGCCCTGGCGGAGGCGCGCGAGGCGTTGCGCGAGGCGCTGGCCGAGGCCGAGCGCACGCCGCAGGATGCCGCGAAGCGCGCGGAGCTGGAGCGCCGTGTGCAGGAACTGCGCGAGGCGGTGCAGCGCCACCTGGAGGCGCTGCTGGAGCGCATGCGCCAACAGGGCATGGAGCCGGTGCCGCCCGATCCCGGGCAGCAGGCGATGAACCAGCAGGAGCTGGAGCGCCGCATGCAGGAGATGCAGGAGGCGGCGCGGGAAGGCCGCACCGAGCAGTTGCAGCAGGAGCTGGCGCAGCTTGAGCAGATGCTGGAGGCGCTGCAGCAGGGCCGCCTCGCCGCCCGTCCGGAAGGCGGCCGCAACAGCAGCCAGCGCCAGCAACAGCAGCAGCGCGGCGAGCAGCAGATGGGTGCCGTGCAGGACATGGTGCAGCGGCAGGGCCAGCTGCTTGACCGTGGCCAGCAGCGGGAGGGAGCCAGGGAGCAGCCATCCGAGCGGCGGCCGGGCATGCCGTCCGGGCGGCCGCAGCCGGGACAGCAGCCCTCCCGGCAGCCGCCGGCGGGGAACCAGGCCGGCGGCGAGGAGGCGCAGCGCGATGCCCGCGCCCAGCGCGCCCTGCGCCGCGCCCTTGGTGAGCTGATGCAGCAGTTCGGCGACCTGACCGGCGAAATTCCGGAGGCGCTCGGCCGTGCCGACCAAGCCATGCGGCAGGCGCAGGAGGCGCTCGGCCAGGGCCGGGACGCCAGCGGCCACCAGCAGGAGGCGATCCGCGAGTTGCAGGAGGGCGGCCGCCAGATGGCGCAGTCCATGCGACAGCAGTTCGGCCAAGGCCAGGGCGAGGGGCAGGGAGATGGGCAGAACAGCCCCGGCGCCGCCGTGGGCGCGCAGGGGCAGGACCGCATGGCGGGCCAGGGGCAGGGCCGCGATCCGCTCGGCCGCCCGACCCGCGACGCGCCCGGCGCCAGCGACCAGGGCAGCGACACGCAGGTGCCCGAGGAGGCGGAGATGCTGCGCAGCCGCCGCATCCAGGAGGAGCTGCGCCGCCGCGGCGCCGAGCGGGAACGCCCGCCGAGCGAGCTGGACTACATCGACCGCCTTCTGAAGGCGTATTGACGCGCGCGGAAGGGACGAAGCCGGAGGCCGGGGGTGTTCTTTCTCCCGGCCTGCTTCTTTCTTCCCGCTCAGCGCCCCCAGTCGATCGCCGGCAGCCGGAGCACCGGGATGCGCGCCGCCGCCAGGGTGCGGTCCTCCAGGGTCAGGGGCACCTCGATCTGTGGCGGCCCGCCGGCCGGATCGGGCCGCGCCATGAGGGGCACCAGGCTGCGGGCCAGGTTCGCCGTGCGGGCCGGGAGCAGCCCCGCTTCCGCAAGGGCGTCCAGCCCCTGCGCCGCGCCGGCCACCCGCAATGTGCCGGCGCCGGTCGGCTGCAGCCCGGCATCGAGCGCCAGGGTGGCGGCGGCGCTGGCGGCCACGTCTCCCCAGCGCAGCGTCAGCGCGCGCAGTTCCAGCGTGCCGCCCGCATCCCGCCAGGTCGTGGCGCGCCGTGCGGGCGCCCGCCCGCCGGGCAGCGGGCCGGCCAGCGCAGCTTCCATCGAGGCTGCTTCCACCTGCCGGCCAAGCGGCAGGGCCCAGGGCAGGGTGATGCCGCCCAGGGTCAGCGCAAGGGTGAGGGCGGCATCATCCGCCGGGTTGCCGGCGCCCCTCAGCTCGGCCGCGAGTTCGGCGACGGTGACCGCGCCGGCGGCAGGCCCCAGGCGGAGCTGGTGGGCCATGATCCTGACGGTATCGGGGGGGACGTCGTCGGCGAGCGGCAGGGTGGCGGTGAGGCGGTCGGCGACAAAGGGAAGCTCCCGCGAGTCGGCGATCAGCCGTTGCGGCCCGCGCGCATCGACGAGCAGCGTCCGCAGGTCCGAGGGCAGCAGGCGCAGCCGCACCCCCGTGGCCTGCCAGGCCAGCCTGCCGAACGGGCCATCCGGCGGCGCGGCGAGCCGCAGATCGGGCAGGGTCAGGCTGGCGGAGAGCGGCCACCCGCCACGTTGCGGCGGCGCATGGGCGACCTGCCATCCCTGCGCGCGGCGCAGCGTGGCCCAGCGCTGGAAACCCTGCTCCAGCCGGTCCGCCACCAGGCGCCACAACACGGCATGGCCGGCCCCCAGCAGGGCCAGCAGCAAGGCCAACCCCAGCAGGAGCCTGCCGGGGCGAAACCCGCGGCGGCGCGGGGCTTGTGGCTTTCGGGTCATTGCACTTCGCGATATAGGGTGGCTGGCCGCGGGCGGAAACGTCACGCCTTCGCCTCGTGGCCATTTCTGGTTCCTCCTCCCCGGACCGGCCGCGCTGTCCGCCTGCCGCAGGCGGCGAAGCGGTGCGTCCCCAGCCGCCCTGATGACCCAGCCCCTGCCCGCCGGCCTGCTCGACCCTGATGGCGACCTTTATGTCTTCGGCTATGGCTCCCTGATTTGGAAGCCCGGCTTCGCCTATGCGGCCCGGCATCCGGCCCTGCTGCGCGGCTTCCATCGGCGCTTCTGCCTGTGGTCCCGCGAGTATCGCGGCACGCCGGACTGTCCGGGGCTGGTGCTGGGGCTGGACCGGGGCGGCGCCTGCCGGGGCGTGGCCTTCCGCGTGCCCGCCTCTGCGGCGCCGGAGGTGCTGGCCTACCTTGATGCGCGCGAAATGATCAGCGACCACTACCAGCGTCGCCGCCTGCCGGTCCGCCTGCTGGACCAGGGCGTCGTGCGGCAGGCCGTGACCTTCGTGGCCAACCGTCAGGGGCAGGCCTATTGCCGCGAGATGACGCCTGAGCAGGCGGCGGCCGCCATCGCGCTGGGCCGTGGGAGGATGGGTCCGAACCGCGAGTATCTGCTCAACACCGTGACGCACCTGCGAAGGCTGGGAGTGCACGACGCCGCGCTGAACCGCATCGCCGCCCTGCTGCCGGCCGGCCCCACCGATTGAAGGCGCCGATTCGCAGCCGCCGCCGCAAGGCCCGGCACGGCTTTTCCGCAGATTTATCCACAGGGCTTGCTGTGGCCGCGCCGGCACAGGCCAGGGGATTGTGGCAGTAAGGCTGCACACGCTCACCGAGCCTTCCAAGAAATCTATTTATTTCAATCAATTAGTTGGAACGGGCCGGCTTGGCAACGGAGCGGGCGGCGGGCGCTCGAGGATGAAATCCTGTTTTGCCAGAGGCTTGCGCGGCGCTACTGGACGCGTTCTGAAGAACGGCGCGCAACTTGTCCCACAGAATTATCCACAGGGGCCAGCACCGCGGGAGGTCCGCCCGCCGCCACGACGAGGCGGTCCGTTTCGCCTTCAATCGCGGCTTCCAGTTGCCGCAGGAGTTGCGCGCGCGGAAGGCCGGGAGGCAGAGGCGGCAGGATGGCCACGGTGATGAAGCCCGGCTGCTTGGCGAAGGCGCGGCGACCCCAGCGCAGGCCGCTGTCGGTGGCGACAGGGATGACCGGCGCGCCGCTGGCCGCCGCCAGCGCCACCACGCCGGGCTGGTAAGGCACGCGAACCCCCGGCGCCGTACGGGTGCCTTCGGGAAAAATAACGATCTGGTCGCCCACGGCCAGCGCCTCGCCGGCCTGCCGCACCATCGCCTTCAGCGCCGCCGCGCCGCCGCGGCGGTCCACCGCCACGGCGCCGTAATGCCGGGCCAGCCAGCCCCAGGCGGGAATGCGCAGCAACTCGCGCTTGAGCACATAGACCGGCTCCGGCAGCAGGGCCAGCCAGACGATGGTGTCATAGGCCGACTGGTGCTTGGCGGCGATCACCGCCGGCCCGGCCGGCAGGTGCTCCCGCCCCGTCACCCGCAGGCCGATGCCGCAGACCACCCGCAGCAGCCACAGCATCAGATGCGCCCAGCCCCGCACGTAGCGGCGCAGGGCGCGGCGGGGGAATGGCAGCAGCAGCAGGCCCGCCAGGCAGCCGAGGCCGGTCAGCCCGAAGAACAGCAGGTTGAACAGCGCCGAGCGCAGCAGGGTCAGGCCCGAGGGGTTCACGAGGGCGGTTTCTCCGGACTTAGCGCCGAAAGGCCGAACATCGCGCCGATCAGCTTCAGGTACTCACGAGCCAGCAGCGCGAGGCGCGGCCCTTCGGTCTGCACGGGATGCGGGATCAGCAGCACCCCCGGCAGGGTACGGCGAAGCTCCAGCAGGGCACGAGGCATGTGGAAGGCGGCCGTCACGACGCGCAGGGACCTGATCTGCCGCGACTGCGCCCAATGCGCAATCTCCTTTCCGTTGCCGCGTGTGCTGGTGGCGGCGTGGCCCAGGGTGGTGCGCGACGCCAGTGCCTCGGGCGGCAGGCCGGCGGTGCGCGCCAGGTCCTCCAGGTCCGCCACGGGCGAAACGCCGGAGATGATCAGCCAGCGCGCCTTTCCCTCCGCCAGCAGCCGCATGCCGGTCTCGACGCGCTGCGGCCCGCCGGTCAGCACGGCAACGCCATCGGTCGGCAGCGGGGGGAGGTCGGGGCGGCCGCGGCTCTGGCCGGTGAAGAAGGCAAAGCCGCCCAGCAGCAGCAGCGCCAGAACGGCCGGGACCAGCCACAGCCGGCTCGCCCGGCCGCGGCGGCTGCCATCGGGCAGGCTCATGGCAGGCGGCGCAACCAGCGGCGGACGCTGACCTGCGCGGTGGCCCAGCCGATGCCGCCGGCGACGGGCGGCAGCAGAACCAGGTCCAGCCAGGGAAGGGAGGACCAGGGCTGCACCATGCCGCCCGCCAGCGGCGCCGCGACCCCCGCGAGCGCCGCCAGCGTCGGCACCGCCAGCGCCGCGCCGGCCAAGGCGCCGCTGGCCGCCAGCAGGCCGATGCGCCGGGCGAAGCGGCCGGCGATGTAGTCCTGGGTAGCGCCGAGGTCGTGCAGGATCTCGATGGCCTGGCGGCGGGAAGCGAGGCCGGCGCGCGTCGCCACCGCCACCACCGCGACCGCCACGCCCGCCACCAGCAGCAGCACCACCAGGGCCATGGCCTGAACGCTGCGCGCCAGCGCCGCCAGCCGCGCCACCCAGAGGCCGTGAGACTCGACCTCGGCGCCCGGCACGGCCTCGGCAAGCTGCCGGGCGAGCGGCGCGGGGTCGATGTTGGGGTTCACCAGCCGCAACTCCAGCACGGCGGGCAGCGGCAGGGCCGGCACCTCGCCCAGCCAGGGACGGAGCAACTCGCGCATCCGCTCGGGGCTCACCGGCTCGGCGCTGGCCACCTCCGGCATGTCGCGCAGCAGGGCCAGTGCCCGGTCCATGCGCCCGGACTGCTCGGGGGGAAGCTGCACGGTGACGGCGGCGGCGGCGCCCTGCTGCCAGCGCTCCTTCAGCGCAGCGGCGCCATGCGTGCCGGCCAGCGCCAGGGCGGCGAGCAGCGCCATCGCCGCCACGAGCCCGGGCAGCAGGCGGTCGGAAAGGGCGCGCTTCAGCCCGAGCGGGTCGCGCGCGTAGCGGGTCCGGCGCTCAGCCATGATGCACCACCCGGCCTTCCTCCAGCACCAGGGCGGGGGCGGAGAACTGGGCCACGAGATCCTCGCTGTGGGTCGCCACCACCACGGTGGTGCCGAGCCGGTTCATCTGCGTCAGCAGGGCCAGCAGCCGCCGCGCCTGGTGCGAATCGAGGTTGCCGGTCGGCTCGTCCGCCACCAGCAGGGCGGGCCGGGTCACCACCGCGCGGGCGATGGCGATGCGCTGCTGCTCGCCGCCGGAAAGCTGCTGCGGCAGCGCGAGTTCCCTTCCCTGCAGCCCGACCCAGCGCAGCATTTCCGCCACGTCCGGCCGCAGGCTGGCCTCCGAGCGGCCGGAGAGCCGCAGCGGCAACGCGACGTTGTCGAAGGCGGAGAGGTAGGGCAGCAGCCGGAAGTCCTGGAACACCACGCCGATGCGCCGCCGCAGCGCCGGCAAGGCGGCGCGGCGGTCGCGGCGCACGCGCTCGCCCAGCACCTCCAGCTCGCCGCGCGTGGGCAGCAGGGCGAGGTGCATCAGCCGCAGCAGCGAAGACTTGCCGGCGCCCGAGGCGCCCAGCAGCCAGGTGAAGCTGCCTTCGGGCAGCATGAAGGTCAGGTCGGCCAGGGCCTCGGGGCCTGTTGCCCCGTCGGGAGAGGGATAGCGCAGGCCGACCGCTGAGAAGCGCACCATGCGGCAGGGAAATGCCACGCCCTGCTCCTGGCCGCCACCCGGGAGGTGTGACGAAGGCTTGCGGCGCGGGTCTCGCCCCGGCATAGCGGGAGAATGCGCATCGAGTGCCCGGGCTGCGCCGCCGCCTATGAGGTGCGGGAGGAAATGCTTCCGCCCGGCCGTGAGGTGCGCTGCGTGCGCTGCGGGCGGGCCTGGGTGCCGGTGCCGGTGCCGGTGCCGGCGGGCGCGGCGCCGGCGCCCCGGCCATTGCCTGCCGTTCGCTCCGCGGAGGCGCCGCCGCCCCGCCGCCCCATGCCGCTGCGGGTTCGGCCGCGGCTGGGCGCCCCCATGGCCGAGGCGGAGCCGCCGCCCGCATTGCCGCCGCCCGAAACGCCCGCGCCGCCGCCGCCGCCGGCCTATGCGGCGGTCCTTTCCGCCTGGGTGGTGTCGGCGCTCGTGGTCGTCGGGGCGCTTGCGGCGCTCTGGGCCTGGCGTGACGATCTCGTGGCCCTCTGGCCCCCCGCCGGGCGCCTGGTCCAGGCGCTCGGCGGCGGCTGAGGCAGTCTCAGGCCTGCTTTACCCGTAGAACACCCCGTCCGAGCGGCCTTCGGCATAGCCATGCTCGATGAAGTGCTGCGCCGCCGCGTGGGTATTCGTTCCGAGCCAGGCGGACAGGTCGGGATAGCGCGCGAGGTAGCTCAGCGCGTCGAAATGGACGGGGGCACGCCCCTCCATCACGCCATGGTGGAAGAAATGCGCCAGCCCGGCGGATGCGTCGGCGCCCAGCCACTGCAGCAGGTCCGGATAGCCGGCGACATAGACCAGCCCATCCAGCTTCCACTGCACGTTCGGGTTGTGGAAGGCGTCGACATAGGCCTGCCCGGTGTGCGGCTCGGTGCCGTCGGACAGGAGGCCGGAATAGTTGTCGTCGGAATCCCAGCGCGACTGCCACAGGACGTTGTGCGTGTCGAACCAGTACTTCATGGCGTCGACATAAGGCTTCGCATTGTCGGTCATCACGCCCCATTCCGAATAGGCCATGGGCTTGCTGTGCGCGGCCGCGAAGTTCAGGTGCCACTGCAGGCCATACTGCTCGTTCAGCACCAGGTCCCAGGCGTGGTAGGGATCATTGCCGAAGAACTCGGTCTTCCAGTAGGCGTCCATGCCGACGATATCGACGTAGTTGTCGCCGGGATAGGCGCTGGCCGGGTCCATGCTGCCCGCCCAGGCCTCGTTCACGTTCCACTCGAAGACAAAGCGGTCGGAGACGCTGCGGAAGGTGTCCACGAACTGCCGGAAGGCGCCGATATACTCCTGCTGATGGCCGATGGCCGACCAGGGGAACCAGCCGCCGTTGAACTCCCAGCCAGGACGGATGTTGATGGGCTCGCCGGGCAGGCCGCTGCTCTCGATCGCCTCGGCCGCCTGTCGGTAATAGCCGTTGTAGGCGCCGGCGGCCGCTTCGGCGAGGGTCGCGCCCTTGACGATGAGCGGCACCGACCAGGCGAGATCGTGCTGGCCGTCGCTCCAGGCATTGCTGGAGCCCCAGCTCGCGCCATAGAGGAAGTCACTCCAGCTCTGATAGCCGATGACGGTGTGCACGTTGTCGGCGGGCCGTCCTAGCCAGTTCTCGAAGCGCTCCAGGTCGTTCCAGTTGTTGCCGACATACACTCCCACCTCAGCCATCCGAAATCATCCTTGCGCAGCTTTGTCTGGCCGGGCCGGCCATTTCCGCGCAAAAATTTCGTAAATGGAGAGTGAGTGAAAGGCGATTTCATCGAAAAAAAGGGCACGTCTGCGCGAGTATTATTACTTGTCAATTCTTGCGTGCAATTCATCCATTCAAGTTATCGTCCAGCGCAAGCTGAAGGTTGAGCGCGATCAGAGGGGGCTTGCAAGCAGGTCCACCAGCCACACCGCGCCGATGCCGGCCAGGATGGAGGCACTGAGATGGCCGGTGCGCCACTGCACCAGCACCACCACAACGGCGCCGATCAGGCCGGCGGGGCCGCTCCGCATCAGGGCGAGGGCCAGGTAGGCCATGAAGATCGGGCCCGGCAGGTTGCGCAGCATGGCATCCAGGAAGGGCGGCGGGCGCTTCGCGCGCATGATGGCGTAGCCGCCGGCGCGGCACAGATAGGTCACGGCGGCCATCCCAAGAATGGCCAGCAGCACGTCGGTCCTCATCGGGCGCCGCGGATTTCCTGCCAGGCCGCCAGCGCCGCGCCGGCCAGCGCGCCGCCAAGCAGCGGCAGCGGCAGGCCCAGCCGGTGCAGCGCCACCGCCAGCGCCGCCGCCGCCGCCCAGGCCAGCAGGTCCTGCCGCGCCCCGCGCCAGAGCGGCACCAGCAGCGCCGCGAAGGCGGCGATGCCGCCGAAGAACAGCGGATGTCCCGGCGGCAGCCGCACCGCCCCGCCGAGCAGGTGCCCCGCCGCCACCGAGGCGATCCAGCCGAAATAGAGCACCAGCGAGGTGCCCAGCAGGAAGCCGGCATCGCGCCCGCCGGCGCGGATCTCGGCCATGCTCATGGCGAAGGAGTGGTCCACCAGCGTCGCCAGCGTGCCCCAGAGCCGCAGGCCGCGGAGCCTGTCCAGCCAGGGTGCCAGCGCCGCGCCCATCGGTGCCATGCGGATGTTCACCACCGCCGCCGCCATGGTGGCGGCGAGGATCGGCGCGGGATCGGACCAGAGCTCCAGCGCCAGGAGCTGCGCGGAGCCGGCATAGACCAGCGCCGACATGCCCAGCGCCTCGACAAGCGAAAGCCCGTGGCCGATCGAGACCACGCCCACCACCAGCCCGAACGGCAACAGGCCGAGCAGCAGCGGCACGGCGCGGCGGGCGCCGCGCCGGACACCGTCACGCGTGAAGCGGACCGGGCCGCCCCTGGTCTCCGCGCCCCTGGTCTCCGCGCCCCTGGTCTCCGCGCCCGATGCCTCAGCCACGGCGGGACGCCAGCAGGCGCTCCTCCGCTTCGGTGGGCTCCATGTCGAGGGCGCGCTCCGCCAGGTCGCGGGCGAAGCCGCCGCGGGCGAGCGCGGCCAGCGCCTTCAGCCGCGCCTCGGGCGCCACCGGCTGCTCGGGCGCGAAGGGGCCGGCGCGGCGGCGGCGCAGATGGCCGAGCGCGGCGGCCAGCTCGTCGGGCGCCTCCCCCTCCAGGACGTTGGCGGCGGTTTCCGAGCCCACTCCCTTGGCGGCCAGATGGGCGGCGATGGCCCGCTGGGAGCGCCCGGCGCGGTTGAGCCGGCGGGCGCGGGAGGCGGCGAAGGCGGCGTCATCCACCGCGCCCGTGGCGGCGAGGCGCTGCGTCACCTCGACCGCCGCGGCACGGGCGGCAATAATGGCGGAGGCGATGCCGTCGGTCGGCTGGCCCTCGGCCTCGGCACGGCGCGCCCAGCGGTCGATCCGGCGGTGCAGCACCCGCAGGAGGCCGGCCTCGGTGGCGGCGAAGCGCGCCAGATGCGCCAGCGCGGCCTCGTGCAGCCGTGCCGCATCCGGCGCCTTGCCCGCGGCCGGCCGCGCACCCTCCCGCTTTCGCTCCATTCCCGTATTGTGCCATGCGGTACGCCACCTGCCCATCCCACCCTCGACGCGGACCGGCGGGCGGCGCAAAATAGGTGGCCCCCTGCCCACCGTGGAGGCTCCATGCCGGTTGAAACCTGGATCGCGTTTCTTGCCGCCGCCCAGATCATGCTGATGATCCCAGGCCCGACCGTGCTGCTGGTCATCGGTCAGTCGCTGGGCGGTGGGCGACGGGCAGCCCTGCCGCTGGTGGCGGGCGTCGCGGCCGGGGACCTGGTTGCGATGAGCCTTTCGCTGGCCGGCCTCGGCGCGCTGCTCGCCACCTCGGCCTTGGTGTTCACCACCCTGAAATGGCTGGGCGCCGCCTATCTCTGCTATCTCGGCCTGAAGCTGTGGCGGGCACCGGTGGGGGACATGGCCGCCGCCCCGCTGGCGGCACGCGACGCATGGCGGCAGGCCTTCCTTGTCACCGCGCTGAACCCGAAATCCATCGCCTTCTTCGTTGCCTTCGTGCCGCAGTTCCTCGACGCCGGCCGGCCTTTCCTGCCGCAGGCCGCCATCCTGGTGGCGAGCTTCGTCGCGCTGGCGGCGCTCAACGCGCTGCTCTACGCCCTGGCGGCCGGGCGGCTCTCCGGCACGGTGCGGCGGCCGGGGGTGCGGCAGGCGCTGAACCGGCTGGGCGGCGGCGTGCTGATCGGCGCAGGGCTGGCCACCGCCACGCTGCGGCGCGCGGGGTGAGCGCCATGGTCCATTCGCCTGTCTTCACGGCGACGACGCACGACATCCGCGTCTCCGTCCGCGCCTTCTTCCTGGCCGACCAGTCGCAGCCGGAGCAGTCGCACTTCGTCTGGGCCTACCGCGTCACCATCGAGAACCTGGGCGGCCGCACGGTGCAACTGCTGAAGCGGAGCTGGCAGATCACCGACGGCCTCGGCCGCGAGCAGCGGGTGCATGGCCCTGGCGTGGTGGGCGAGCAGCCCGTGCTGGAAGCGGGCGAGAGCTTCGAGTACACCTCCGGCACGCCGCTCTCGACGCCGTCCGGCTTCATGTGCGGCACCTACCACATGATCGAGCGCGACAGCGGCGAGGCTTTCGACGTCGCCATCCCCGCCTTCAGCCTCGACAGCCCGCACCAGGCCGGCATGGTGCATTGAGCGGAGGTCGCCCGAGCCCTGCGCAATCGGGCATTGCAACGCTGCCCGCGCGGGCACAAGTGGTGCCGCATCATCGCGCGGATCATGGAGCGGAAGGCCCAGAGTGAACGTCACCACCCCCCCGGCCGGGAAGCTGGCCGAGTCCGGCCTTTCCGAAGGCCGTCCGAGCCGCGCCGAGGCCGAGGCCGCCGTCCGCACCCTGCTGCTCTGGGCCGGGGACGACCCGCAGCGCGAGGGGCTGCTCGACACCCCCGCCCGCGTCGTCCGCGCCTATGAGGAGTTCTTCTCCGGCTACGGGGAGGACCCCGTCCAGATCCTCGCCCGCTCCTTCGAGGAGACGGAGGGCTACGACGAGATGGTGGTGCTGCGCGACATCCGCGTGGAGAGCCATTGCGAGCACCACATGGTGCCCATCATCGGCCGGGCGCATGTGGCCTACCTGCCCGCCGGGCGGGTGGTGGGCATCTCCAAGCTGGCGCGGGTGGTCGAGGCCTATGCCCGCCGCCTGCAGATCCAGGAGAAGCTGACGGCGCAGATCGCCAACAGCATCGACGAGGTGCTGAAGCCGCGCGGCGTGGCGGTGGTGGTCGAGGCCAGCCACCAGTGCATGACCACCCGCGGGGTGCACCAGCCGGGCGTCAGCATGATCACCAGCCGGATGCTGGGCGAGTTCCGCACCGATTCCGGGCTGCGGCGGGAGTTCCTCGCCGTGACCAGGAGCGGCACGCCCGTTCCTGAGGCGTAAAAAGCCTGAGGGAAGGGCTTCCCCAGACCCCCGTCTTCGGTTTGTCGGGCTTGGGTCGCGCCTGGAGCCGCTCCAGCCCCGGCGCGGCCACCTCCGGTCGGTCCTGCCCCGAATGGCAGAAGCAAAGAAGAGCAGACCCGGGGGAGAACGCATTCTCCCCCGGTTCCACAGCCTTCAGGCGATCGCCTCGGCCTCGACTTCCAGCACGAAGCGGGGGTCGGCCAGGCCAGCCACGATCATCAGCGAGCTGCAGGGGGCGTGCTCCCCGAAGACGGCGTCCCGCTCGGCACGCCAGACCGGCAGCAGGGCCCGGTCGGTCAACAGCACCAGCACCTTCACGACGTTTTCCGGGCGCATGCCGTGCGCCGCCAACACGGCGACGAGGTTGCGCAGGGCCTGCCGTGCCTGCTCCTCCGGCGCCTCCAGCACCGTGCCATCCGGCAGCACGCCGATCTGGCCGCTGATGATGAGGCGGCGCCCGGCGCCTTCCACCAGTCCCGCCTGGGAGTAGCGCGCCGCCGGCGAATGCACGCCGGGAGGATTGGAGAGCGTGACCTTTGCCATCGCTCAGCCCGCCGGCTGGCTCAGGTTTTCCTGCTGCACGGGGCCGGGCAGCGGGGCGGTCGGCGGGCCGGACATGATCCAGTCGCGCAGGTTGCGGCGGAGCTGGAACTCGAACTCCACGTTCAGGTCATCCATCGCCTGGCGCACGATCTGGTCCGCCGCCTGCGCCCGGCTGGCTACTCCTTCGTCGATCACGGTGGCGTTGCGGCGCACCTCGGCCTCGGAGAAGCCGACGCGCCGCCCGTCATTGCCCAGGATCTCCACGCGCACGCGGATATAGACCGCCAGCCGCTCCGTGCGCTGCGAGAACATGCCGCCGGGCTGCGCCACCTCGCGCGTCAGGCTGGCCGCGTCCACCAGGAAGCGGCCATGGCCGCTGGTGCCGACCGCCACCAGCCGCTCGCGCCCCATGCGCATGGCCTGGGTGAGGGGGGAAAGCGGGGCCGGCGGGTCCACCCGGAAGGCCGGGCCTTGCGGCGGCTCCAGCACCTCGATGTCCAGCACGTTCAGCCGCAAGGGCGTGAGATGGCTGTAGCCCGGCGGCGGTCGCAGGGCCGGCTGGGCATCGCCGCCGGCGCAGGCCGCCGCCAGCAGCGGCAGCAGCAGGATCGCGCCGCGGCGCGTGGTCGGCATCATTCCTCGCTGTTCTCCCGTTCGAGCGGTCCCATCGGACTGGAAACCGTCAGATGGACGAAGATGCTCGCAAAACAAAGACTGGCCCAGCCCTCTTCGGCGGAACCTGCTCAATCCGCCGCCTGCACCTCGGCGCGCTCGAAGTGGAAGGCCACGTTGCAGAACTCGCAGGTCATGGTGATGGTGCCGTCCTCGGCCATGTGGTCGAGGTCGTCGGTGCCGAAGCCGGAGAGCACCGAGGCCAGCCTGGCGCGCGAGCAGCGGCAGCCGTAGGAGAGCGGCCGCGGCTTGCCCAGCGCCAGGCCCTCGGCATGGAACAGGCGGTAGAGCAGCCGGTCGGGCGAGAGGCCGTCATCCAGCAGCTCCGCCTCGGTCACGGTGGTGGCGAGGGCGAGGGCGGTTTCCCAGGCGTCATCCTGCGCGGCGGCATCCAGCTCGGGGGCGATGCCGCCCTCGCCGGCGATGCGCTCCAGGATCAGGGCGGTTGCGCGCCAGCCGGCGGGGGTCCGGGCGGCGGCCAGCCAGACGCGGCTGCCGAGCTGCTCGGAGGTGGCGAAGTAGTGGCCCGTCATCTCCGCCAGCGTGCTGCCCTCGATGGCGACGATGCCCTGGTAGCGGTCCATGTCCGGCCCCTGGTCGCAGGTGAAGGCCAGATAGCCGCCGCCGAGCAGCGCCTTGGCGTCGGGGTTCTCTCCGTCCGGCAGCTTGTCGCCATCGGCACGGGCGTAGCCGCGCAGGCCGCCGGCATCGGTGCAGTCGGCCAGCAGCATGGGCACCGCGCCGTCACCCTTGGCCTGCAGGCTGAAGCTGCCCTGGAACTTGAGCGCCGCGGCCAGCCCGGCGGTCAGCGCGAGCGCCTGGCCGAGCAGGGCGGTGACGGCGGGCGGGTTGTCGTGCCGGGTCAGCAGCGCGTCGGCCAGGGGGCCAAGGCGCACCAGCCGCCCGCGCACCGGCTTTCGGGCGAGGTGGAAGGGCTGCACGCCGCGCGGCACGGTCAGGTGCGGCACGGGCGGACGGTCGTGGTTGAGGAAGTCGGGGGTGGCGGAGGGTTCAGTCGGATCGGTCACGCGCGAGGCCTGAAATGCTGCAAAACGCCTAGATAGGGCGCCGTACCCCACTCTGCGACCGTTGCAGCCCCGTGCCCAGGTAATGGCGGGGTCTGGTGTAACGCTGTTACCCCGGCGGCGGGGCCGGGGGAGGTGGGGCCGGGGGAGGCGGCGCCTCCCCCGGATCAGGCGCCCTGGGTTTCCATGAGATGCCCGACAATGCGCTGCTGCACCGGGCGAAGATGATTGCCAAGCCGCAGCGCCACGTTGCGCAGCACCCGCGCCGGCAAGGTGGCCTCGGCATAAATCAGCGCCGTGGCGTTGGTGGCGAGGTAGAGCGCGCGGGTTGCCTGCCGGTGGGCGTGGGCGTAGCGCCGGAGCACGGCGGGCGCCGCGAAATCCGCCCCGCGCGCGAGGGCCGCGCGGATCTCGCGTGCCAGCACCGCCTGCCCGCGCAGCCCGAAGTTGAAGCCATGCGCGGTGACCGGGTGCATCCCCACCGCCGCATCGCCCAGCAGCACGGCGCGGGTGGTGGCGAAGCGCTCGGCATAGACGGAAACCAGCGGATAGACGTGCCGCGTGCTCACCAGCTCCATCGCGCCGAGCCGCTGGCGGTAGCGGCGGGCGATCTCCGGCCCGACCTCCGCCTCCGGCATGGCTTCCAGCGCCGCCATCGCCTCCGGCTCCAGGGTGATGACGGCGGAGGACATGTTGCCGTTCAGCGGCAGCATGGCGATGGTCTGGCCGTAGTCGAACCACTCGGTGGCGACGCCATGATGCGGGGCGGCATGGCGCAGGCGGCAGACCATCATGCGCTTGCCGAAGTCGCGGACCTCGGCGCCGATGCCGAGCGCCTTGCGCAGGCCGGAGAAGCGACTGTCGGCGGCGACCAGCAGCCTGGCTTCCAGCGTCTCGCCACTGGCCAGGCGCAGGCGGGCGCCGTCCACGTCGGTGTGCGCCTCGTCCACGCCGGTGCCGGCCAGCAGCCGGACGTCGGGGGAGGCGGTGGCGACGCGATAGAGCGCGCGGCGGATGCACCGGTTGGAGACCAGCCGGCCCAGCTCCGCCTCGGGCCGGCCGCGCGTGTCGAAGCGCAGGGCATAGGCGGAGCCGCCGTTCAGCACGCGGGCCTCGCGCAGGGGCGCGATGCTCTCGGGCGGCAGGTGCTCCCAGGCGCCCAGCTCGCGCAGGAGGGCCTGCGAGGCATGGGTGAGGGCGATCTCCCGCCCGTCGAAGGGCGCCTCGGCCAGCAGGGCTTCCGGCTGGCGCTCCACCACCACGACCTTCAGGCCGGTGCCGGACAGGGAAGCGGCGAGGGCGAGGCCGGCCGGCCCGCCTCCCACGATCGCGACGTCACATTGCATGCTGGCTGCCTGCCTCCTGCGTCTCGCAAGATTAGGTGGGGCGGATCCGGCGTTTGGCAAAGCGGCGCATCGGGCACATGTTCGGCGCCACCCAAAAAAAGAAGGCCGGGGCACCTGGCCCCGGCCTGGTTCCCGCGGCCGCGGCCTCTGCTCAGAGCCCGGACAGCGCCCAGAGCAGCACGCCCTTCTGGGCGTGCAGGCGGTTCTCGGCCTCGTCGAAGATCACGCTCTGCGGCCCTTCCATCACCTCCTCGGTGATTTCCTCGCCGCGATGCGCGGGCAGGCAGTGCATCACCAGCGCATCCGGCGCCGCGTGCCTCAGCAACGCCGCGTTGAGCTGGTAGGGGGCGAGCAGGTTGTGCCGGGCGCTCGGCCCGCCATCCTTCTCGTCCGACATGCTGACCCAGGTGTCGGTGACGACACAGGCGGCATCCTTCACCGCCGCCACGGGGTCGGAGGTCAGCTCGATCTTCGCCCCCTCGCGCCGCGCCCAGTCCACCAGCTGGGCCGGCGGGGCCAGCTCCGGCGGGGTGGCGAGGCGCAGCGTGAAGCCGAAGCGCGCCGCCGCCTGGATGAAGCTCTGCGCCACGTTGTTGCCGTCGCCTGTCCAGGCCACGACCCGGCCGGCGATCGGGCCGCGATGCTCCTCGAAGGTGAGGACGTCGGCCATCAGCTGGCAGGGGTGGGAGACGTCGGTCAGGCCGTTGATCACCGGCACCGTCGCGTATTGCGCCAGCTCGCGCAGCTTCGAGACGCTGTCGGTGCGCAGCATGACGGCGTCCACGTAGCGCGACAGCACGCGGGCGGTATCGGCCGGGGATTCGCCGCGGCCGAGCTGCATGTCCTTGGCCGAGAGCACCACCGCATGGCCGCCGAGCTGGCGGATGCCGACCTCGAAGGAGACGCGGGTGCGCGTCGAGGGCTTCTCGAAGATCAGCGCGATCGACTTGCCGGCCAGCGGCTGGCCCTCGACCCTGCCGCCCTTGGACTGGGCGGCGAGGTCAAGCATCCGCCGTAGGGTCGGCGCGTCGAAGTCGGACAGTTCAAGGAAATGGCGGGGAGCGTTGGCCGCTCCGCCGCCCGTCTTGAGGGCTGCGCTCACTTCGCGGCCACCTTCGCCTTTGCGGGGGTCATGCGGGTCGCCGCGCGGTCGAGCATGGCGAGTGCCTCGTCCGCCTCGGCCTCGGTGATGATGAGCGGCGGCGCGACGCGCAGCACGTTCTGCCCGGCGGCCACGGTCAGCAGCCCTTCCTCCACGGCGGCGGCCTGCATCTCGGCGTTGGAGACCTCGGGCGTCAGCTGCAGGCCGAGCAGCAGCCCGGCGCCGCGCACGCCGCTGGCCACGGTGGGGTGGCGGGCGGCGAGGTCCTGCATGCCCTTCCAGAGGTGGCGCGCCACGCGGTCCACCTGCTCCAGGAAGCCGGGGGCCAGGATCACGTCCAGCACGGCGTTGCCGGCGGCGCAGGCCAGCGGGTTGCCGCCATAGGTGGTGCCGTGGGTGCCCGGCTTCAGGTACTGCGCGACCTTCTCCTTGGCAAGGACGGCGCCGAGCGGGAAACCGCCGCCGATGCCCTTGGCGGAGGACATCACGTCCGGCTCGATGCCGGCCCACTGGTGCGCCCAGAGCTTGCCGCTGCGCCCCATGCCGGTCTGCACCTCGTCGAGCGCCAGCAGCAGGCCGTATTCGTCGCAGACGGCGCGCAGCTCCTTCAGGAAGCGCAGGTCGGCCGGACGCACGCCGCCCTCGCCCTGGATCGGCTCGATCATGATGGCGGCGGTGTTGGGCCCGATGGCGTCGCGCACCGCGTTCATGTTGCCGAAGGGCACGTGGTCGAAGCCCTCGACCACGGGGCCGAAGCCGGCGAGGTACTTCTCGTTGCCGGTGGCCGCCAGCGCGGCCAGGGTGCGGCCGTGGAAGGCGCCCTCGAAGCAGATGAAGCGGAACCGCTCGGGGTGGCCGTTCTCGGCATGGTACTTGCGGACGGCCTTCATCATGCCCTCGTTCGCCTCGGCGCCCGAGTTGCAGAAGAAGACGCTGTCGGCGAAGGAGCTTTCCACCAGCCGGGCGGCGAGGCGCTCGGCCTGCGGCACGCGGTAGAGGTTGGAGGTGTGCATCACCTTCGCCGCCTGCTCCGCGATGGTTTTCACCAGATGCGGGTGGGCGTGGCCGATGGAGGTGGTGGCGATGCCGCTGCCGAAGTCCAGGAATCGTCGTCCGTCCACCGTCCACAGCCAGGCGCCCTCGCCCCGCTCGAAAGCGAGGTCGGCACGGTTGTAGGTCGGCATCAGGGCGGGGATCACGCTGATCATTCTCCGTGGAGTCCGCGGGCCGCGCCCTTCGCGCGGCCTTCGGCGGAAGGGGCGACAGTGCCGCAAAGGCGGCGCGCGGTCAAAGGCGCAAGGGGCGGACCGGCCACGCAAATCCGGCGCTCCTGCTCCGCGGCGGGCTTTCCTGCGCCGCAACCGCGGCGCGGCCAGGGGGTTCCTTCCGGCAAGCGGCGCGCCCGGCGCGCGCTGGAGCATCCGGAGGAGAAAGCCATGTCCCGCCACCCGACCATTCGCCTCCTGCCGCTGGCGGCCGCCGGGCTCCTGGCCTGCACCACGGGCGCCATCGCCACGAGCGCACGGGCGCAGCCCCAGACGGCGGCCCAGCCGCGGCACGAGGGCTCGCAGAGCCAGCAGTCGTTGCAGAACAACTCGGCGACCCGGGCACTGGACCGCGCCGCCGGCACCAACGTCTCCGGCGCCTATCCGAGCCAGGCCGACGGCACCACCACCAACCCGCCGGGCACGGCGCTGGGCCGGGCGGTGGATCGGGCGGCCGGGACCGACGTTTCCGGCGCCTATCCCGGCCACGAGGCGAAGACCGGCAACGACGGCCGCAACCCGCCCGGCACCGCCGGCAGCCGGGCGGTGGACCGTGCCGCCGGAACCAACACCTCGGGCGCCTATCCGAGCCAATCCGATGGAACGGCCGCCAACCCGCCCGGCACCGCCGCCGGCCGCGCCATGGACCGCGCCGCCGACGGCAAGGCCGGGGAACCGCCGCGGCCCGTGCCCACCACGCCGGACGCCCGCCCCGACAAGCGTTCCGACAGCGGCCGCCTGCTGCTGGCGCAGAACGCGCTGGGCACGGAGCCGGGCGTGACCGATCGCGGCGCGACGCTGAAGGGGCCGGAGGCGCAGGGCGGCACCGGCAACAACAGCGGCCGCATTCCGGGCCCGCGCACGGGCACCGCGGGCAACGGGGCCAGCGTTCCGGAAGGCCAGGGGCGGCATGGCGCCGGCGCGCCGGGCTCAACCACGGGAAACACCACCGAGGCGCCCTCGCTCGGCACCCGGCAGGTGACGCCGCCGACCAGCAACCCCAGCCTGCAGGATCGCCCGAGCAGCGCCCGCTGAGCCACAGCGCGCGGCCTGCAGGCGCCCGGAGGAGAAAGCCATGAAGCGCAAGTCCAACATCCGCCTGCTGCCCCTGAGCGCCGCCGCCTTCCTGGCCTGCGCCGCCGCCGCGCTGGCGCAGAACCCGCTCGGCACGACACCCGGCCTGAGCGATGGGGAAACGCTGAAGGGGCCGGAGGCGCAAGGCGGGGTCGCCAACAACGCCGGCCGCATGGCCGCGCCGCGCACCGGAACGGCGGGCAATGCCGCCACCCAGCCGGCGCTTCCCGACGGGCAGCCCGCCACGCCTTCCGGCGTCACCACCGAGGCGCCCACCCTCGGCCTGCGCGAGGTGCGGCCGCCGACGGGCGACCCCAGCCTGAAGCAAAGGCCAAGCAGCGCGAACTGAGTGGAGGCGCAACCGGCTGCCGCGGGCCGGAGGCGCCGATCGGGGAACCCTGCCGGGGTGGACGGCGTCACCCCGGCAGAAGCAAGGCCGGATGCGGCCCGGTGCTAAAGGCCGCGCAGGCGGGCGGCGAGGTAGGCGGCGTAGTTGTCGGTCATGCCGGCCACGAAATCCACCGCGCAGCGGATCGTCTCGCTGGGAGAGTAGCCCTGTTTCGGGTGGTAGTCCTGCATCAGCGAAAGCGCCTGGCGCGGCCGCAGTTCCGCCCCGGCCGCGCCGCCGGTGCGGGCATAGGCGAGGCAGGCCTCCAGGAACACCGTGAGGGTCTTTTCCAGCACGTCGCGCGCGCCGATCTCGAACTCGATCTTGCGGCTGTGGAAATAGAGCGCGTCGTGGTTCTTGCGCTGCACGGCGGCGAAGGCGGCGCGCAACTCGGGGTCGCACAGGCGGATCAGCGACTGACCGGCCGGCAGCAGCCCGGCCATGATGGCCGCGTGGTGGTCGCAGAAGGCCCTGGCGACCCCTTCGATCAGCCGGCCGATGGCGCGGGAGCGCAGCAGCGCCACCTTCTGCACCTCGGTGTCCTCGCGCGTCAGCCGCTCGGCGGTGATGCCGGCCAGCGGCGCCACCAGCGCCTCGTAGGTGGCGTAGGGCACCATCTCCAGCTCGACCGCATCCTCCAGGTCGGCCAGGCTGTAGGTGATGTCGTCCGCCGCCTCCATCAGCCAGACGGCGGGGTGGCGCGGATGCTCTCCCCCAAGGCCGCAGGCGGCCGTCACCTGGGCAAAGGCGGCTGCCTCGGTGGCGAAGTGGTTGAACTTGACGCCCGGCCGCCCGTCGCGGACGGCGCGCGGGTCGGCCCCACCCCAGGGATACTTCACGAAGGCGCCGAGGCTGGCATAGGTCAGCTTCAGGCCGCCCCGCTCGCGATAGCCGTCCGCCCGGGTCAGGATGCGGAAGCCCTGGGCATTGCCGTCGAAGTGGCGGAGGTCGTCGTCCAGCTCCAGCCCGCTGGCCTGGCCAACGGTGTCCAGCCAGTGCCCCATGAAGGTGGCGATCACTTCCTCGCCGGCATGGCCGAAGGGCGGATTGCCGATGTCATGCGCCAGGCAGACCGCCTGCACGAGGTAGCCGAGGTCGTCCGGCGTATGGCCGGCCGCGTCCAGCTCCTCCTTCAGCAGCGTGCCGACGCTGTAACCCAGCGAGCGGCCGACCGAGGCCACCTCCAGCGTGTGCAGCAGCCGGTTGCGGATATGGGCGTTGAAGGGCAGGGGATGCACCTGCGTCTTCTGCTGCAGCCGGCGGAAGGGGCGGCTGAAGACGATGCGGTCCTGGTCGATCTGGTAGGCGTTGCGGTTGAGCGCCTGCTTCGGCCGCTCGTCGAGGAAACGCCGCGTCTCGAACAGCGTCTCCCAGCGCATCATCCGGCTCAGCCCCGCAGCCGTGCCACGGTGGCGGTGGTGGAGTTGCCCGGCAGCAGCTCGGCGAGCTTCACCACGCCCCCCCAGTCCTGCAGCAGGTCGGCGCCCACCACCTGGTCCACCGTGTAGTCGGCGCCCTTCACCAGCACGTCCGGGCGCAGCAGCCGGATCAGCTCGACCGGCGTGTCCTCCTCGAAGATCGTCACGAGGTCTACGGTGGCGAGGGAGGCCAGCACGGCGGCGCGCGCCGCCTCGGGCTGGATCGGCCGCGTCGGCCCCTTCAGCCGGGCCACGGAGGAATCGGCGTTCACCCCCACCACCAGCCGGTCGCACCAGGAGCGCGCCTGCTCCAGCAGGTGCACGTGGCCGGGGTGCAGCAGGTCGAAGCAGCCATTGGTGAAGCCGACGCGATAGCCGCGCTGGCGCCAGCGCTCCACCTGCTCGGCCGCGGCGGCGCGGCGCACCACCTTGCGCAGGGCGCCGCGCTCCGGCGTCAGGGCTTCCAGCAGGTCCGCCTCGCGGGCGACCGCGGTGCCGACCTTGCCCACCACGATGCCGGCGGCGATGTTGGAGAGCCGCGCGGCGAGCGGCAGCGGCAGCCCGGCGGCATAGCCGGCGGCCAGCACCGCCACCACCGTGTCCCCGGCGCCGGAAACGTCGTGCACCTCGGGCGCCTCGGCCGGGAAATGGTGCAGGTTCTCGCCTTCGAGGAGGGTCATGCCGTCCTCGCTGCGGGTGACCAGCACGGCGCCGAAGCCGTGCCGCCGCTGCAGGGCCCGGGCGGCGGCGACGACGTCCGCCTCCGTCTCCACCGGCATGCCGCTGGCGAGCGCCAGCTCGGCGCGGTTGGGCGTGATGACGTCGGCGCCGGCATAGCGGGAGAAGTCGCGTCCCTTCGGGTCCACCAGCACGCGGCGCCCGGCCGCCTTGGCGGCGGCGATCAGCCGCTCCGGCGTGTCGCCGGCCAGCACGCCCTTGCGGTAGTCGGACAGCACCATGACGCTGGTCGCCGCCACCGTGTCGGTGGCGATGCGCACCAGCCGGTCGGCCAGGCGCTGGTGGATGGGGCGGACGATCTCGTGGTCCGCCCGCAGCATCTGCTGGCCATTGGCGATGAAGCGGGTCTTGGTGGTGGTGGCGCGGCCGCCCTGCACCAGCAGCCAGGGCTCCACGCCGGGCTGGCCGCCGATCAGCCCGGTCAGGTCGCTGCCGGCCTGGTCGTCCCCCACGACCGAGAGGAAAGCCACCGCCGTGCCCAGCGCCGTCAGGTTGCGCACGACGTTGCCGGCGCCCCCCGGCATCGCCAGTTCACGCTCCACCGCCAGAACCGGCACCGGCGCTTCCGGGCTGATGCGGCTGACATGGCCATAGACGTAGCGGTCGAGCATGGCGTCGCCGACCACCAGCACGGTGCCGCGCTTGAGTTGCCGGACCCCCTCGATCAGGTCGGGGTTGATGGCCGCCGGCGTGGTGGCGTGCGGTGTCGCCCCGCCGGCCGGCTGGCCGTTGGCAGGCGTGGCATCGGAGGGGCTGGCGGGAGCCGCCGAGGGGGGCACGGGGCCTTGCATCGGCAAGGTGCCTAGCGCAGCCTTGCCTGGACGCGCAAGGCGCGCCGCTTGCCCGCGGTCACTCAGGCGTGCAGGAAGCGCAACCGCTCCCCCTCCAGGACCAGGCAGGTGAGCGCCCCGCCGGCCACCGCGCCGGTGTCGATGCCGATGCGGTTGCCGCGCAGTTCCGGCGCCCGGCTCGGGGTGTGGCCATGCACCACGATCATCGGCAGGGGGCGCGGCCAGGAGAGGAAGGGCTCGCGGATCCAGAGCAGGTCCTGGCTGCGCTGGCTCTCCAGCGGGCGGCGCGGGTCGATTCCCGCATGCACGAAGAAGTAGCTGCCCGCCTGCCAGGAGAAGAGGGTGCGCTCCAGCAGCGCCCGGTGCGCGGCGGGCGGGGCGAAGCTCGCGTCCCGCGCCCCGTAGCTGGCCAGGGTGGCGTCGCCGCCGTTCCACAGCCAAAGGTCCTCCGCCGCGGTGCCGGCGCCGGCGGCGAGGCTGTCCAGCATCATCGCCTCGTGGTTGCCGCGCAAAACCACCTCCTGGGCGCCGGGCACCGGGCCGGGGCCGCAGAGCCGCTCCAGCACGGCGGCGCTGTCCGGGCCGCGGTCCACGTAATCGCCGAGATGCACCAAGACGCAGTGCGTGGCCGGCCGGCTTGCCCAGTCGTCCGCGATGGCGGCGTGCAGGGTCCCGAGTCGGGCCGCGCAGCCGTGCACATCGCCGATCGCATAGATCCTGAGTCCCGCCGGCAACTGGCCGGGTGCCGCTATCTGCATCGCGCGCGGACCCTCCGCCCGGGGAAGCCTGCGGCGCGCCTGCCGCGCGACAGCCCCGGCGGCACTCTACAGGGTCGCGCGCGTTCAGGCGAGGCATGGTGATGCGGAGCCGGCTGCTCCCCGCTGCGTCACCCCGCCGTGATGCGGGGGCGATGCGGCAACTGCGCTCGCCAGGCGGGCGTTGTCACGACGGCTGGAGCCGCTTGGCGGGCCGGCCGCATCCGAGGCAGCGCAGGAGGTGCCGCATGAAGTGTTGGAAAAAGCCGCGCATGGTCGAGATCTGCACCGGCATGGAGATCAACTCCTACGCCAGCGCCGAGTGACCGTGGCTGGGGATGCGGTTCATCATCCTGGGATCGGCGGCGGGCGGGGGCTTCCCGCAATGGAACTGCGCCTGCCTGCACTGCCGCCTCGCCCGGGAAGGTGAGCCGCGCCTTCGGCCCCGCACCCAGTCTTCCCTCGCCGTGGAAATGGCGGGCGGCGGCTGGCTGCTGGTGAATGCCTCGCCCGACATCCTGCGGCAGGTCGCCGCCACCCCGGCGCTTCACCCCCGCCATGGCCCGCGGGACAGCCCGATCGCAGCGGTGCTGCTGACCAGCGGGGAGGTGGATCATGTGGCCGGGCTGCTTTCCCTGCGGGAGCGCCAGCCCTTCACGCTGCGCGCCACGCCGCGCATCCTGCATCTCCTCGACCGCAACGCCATCTTCGGCGCGCTGGACCGCCACATCGTCCGGCGCGAGGCGCTGGCGCTGGAGAAGGAATGGGCGTTGCCCGGCCTGCGGCTGCGCCTCTTCGCCGTGCCCGGCAAGGCGCCGCTCTACATGGAGCACGAGGCCGGCGCGGCGGAGGACACGGTGGCTGTCGAGTTCACCAGCCCCGAGGGGCGGCGCGCCTACTACATCCCCGGCTGCCACCAGGTGACGCCGGAGCTGCGCAGCCGGATCGAGGGCGCCGCGCTGCTGCTGTTCGACGGCACGGTCTGGACCGATGACGAGCTGAGCGCCGCCGGCGTCGGCGAGAAGACGGGCCGCCGCATGGGCCACCAGCCGCTCTCCGGGACCGACGGCTCGTTGGCGGCGCTGGCCTGGCTCGGCGTGGGCCGCCGCGTGCTCGTGCACATCAACAACACCAACCCTCTGCTGATGGAGGGCTCGGAGGCGCGGCAGCACGCCGAGGCCGCCGGATGGGAAGTGGCGGAGGACGGCATGGACCTGGCATGGTGAGCCGCCTGCTTGCACCCGACGAACTGGAAGCCGCGCTGCGCCGGATCGGCGCCGAGCGCTACCACAACCTGCATCCCTTTCACCGCCTGCTGCATGACGGCAAGCTCGACCGCGGTCAGGTGCGGGCCTGGGCGCTGAACCGCTACTATTACCAGAGCCGCATTCCGCTGAAGGATGCCGCCTTCCTCTCGCGCGCCGAGGACCCGGCGCTGCGCCGCGAGTGGCGCCGTCGCCTGGAGGACCATGACGGCACGGAGCCCGGCACCGGAGGCATCGCCCGCTGGCTGGCGCTGACCGACGGGCTCGGGCTCGACCGCGCCGATGTCGAGGCCGGGCGCGGCATCCTGCCCGCCACGCGCTTCGCCGTGGATGCCTATGTGCGCTACGTTCGCGACATGCCGCTGCTGCCGGCCGTCGCCTCCTCGCTGACCGAGCTGTTCTCGCCGAACATCATCTCCGAGCGCGTCGAGGGCATGCTGCGGCACTACAACTTCATCAGCCCGCGGACGCTGGAGTATTTCAGCCACCGCCTCGAACAGGCGCCGCGCGATTCCGACTTCGCGTTGGACTACGTCAAGCGCGAGGCGCGCACGCCGGAGCAGCAGGAACAGGTGCTCGACGCGCTGCGCTTCAAATGCGACGTGCTCTGGGCGCAGCTCGACGCGCTGCACCACGCCTATGTCGCGCCGGGCCTGATTCCGCCCGGCGGCTACAGGCCGGCATGAGCGCGGCGCCCAGCCTGGCGCCGCAGGTCCGCCTGCGGCATGACGCGGCGCGCGGCCAGTGGGTGCTGCTGGCGCCCGAGCGCGTCGTGGTGCTGGACGAGGTCGCCCATGCCATCCTCAGCCGCCTGGACGGCCGGACCACGATCGACGGGATCGCCGCCGCCCTCGCGCGGGAATACGAGGCACCACCCGCGGAAATCGCCGCCGACGTGCGCGAGGCGCTGGAGGACCTGCACCGCAAGGGGCTGGTGCGGCTGTGAGCGCCATCCCGCCGCCGCTCGGCCTGCTGGCGGAGCTGACGCACCGTTGCCCGCTCGGCTGCCCCTACTGCTCCAACCCCCTGGCGCTGGAGAAGCGCGGCGACGAGCTGGACACCGCGACCTGGCAGCGGGTGATGCGCGAGGCGGCCGCGCTCGGCGTGCTGCAACTCCATCTCTCCGGCGGCGAGCCCGCCGCGCGGCGCGACCTGGAGGACATCCTCGCCACCGCGGCGGAGGAGGGGCTTTACACCAACCTGATCACGTCAGGCGTGCTGCTCGACCGCGCGCGGCTGAATGGCTTGGCGTCGGCCGGGCTGAACCACGTCCAGCTCAGCATCCAGCACGCCGAGGCGGGCGCCGCCGACCGAATCGCGCATTTCCAGGGTGCCCATGCGCGCAAGCTGGCCCTCGCCGAGCAGGTGCGCGAGGCCGGGCTGGCGCTCACCATCAACGCCGTGCTGCACCGGGGCAACCTGGACGCGGTGGCGGCGATGATCGCCCTCGCCGAGCAACTCGGCGCCGGGCGGCTGGAAATCGCACACGCGCAGTATCACGGCTGGGCGCTCCGCAACCGCGCGGCGCTGATGCCGGAGCCCGCGCAGGTCGAGGAGTCTCGGCGCATCGTCGCGGAAGCCCGGCAACGGCTGGAAGGCCGCATGGTGATCGACTTCGTGGCGCCCGACTACCACGCCAGCCGGCCCAAGGCCTGCATGGGCGGATGGGGACAGCGCTTCCTCAACGTCTCGCCCGGCGGCGCCGTGCTGCCCTGCCATGCCGCCGAGACCATTCCGGGAATGCGCTTCGAGCGCGTCACCGAGCGTGGCCTCGCCGACATCTGGTACGGCTCGGCGGCCTTCAGCCGCTTCCGCGGAACGGGCTGGATGCCCGAGCCCTGCCGAAGCTGCGAACGGCGCGAGATCGACTGGGGCGGCTGTCGCTGCCAGGCCCTGGCGCTGACGGGCGACGCCGCCCGCACGGATCCGGTCTGCGCCCTCTCGCCGGATCATGGGTCCGTGCTGGACGCCATCGCGGAGCGGGCCGGCGACGCCGTGGCCTGGCGGCGGTAGCGAAACGGCCGGGGGGCGCTGCTTCCGCAACGCCGCCGTGGCTGACCGGGTGCTGGTATCGGCAGGCCATCCGGCAGCGCCGCGAAACCGTCCGCGATCGTCCGGGGGGATGGCGGCGCGTGCCTGGGGCCGCGGCCGCATGGCGGTGGCGAGACGCCGGCGAAGGCGTCCCTAGATCTTCAGCCATGCGCCGACCAGCTTGCCGAGCGTGCCTGCGAAGTGCGTCCGCCCGCTTGTTGCGATCAGGCAAACGCAGTCTGCCGGGCCTTCCGCGACCGGCCGGTGATTGTAGCCGCCTTCCGCCTCCGCCAGATCCCCGATGCCGTAGCGCCCGCCTTCGTCCGCGAAGGCGCCCTCCAGCACGCAGGTGCGTTCCGTTCCGGCATGGCCATGGGTGGGGAGCGCGACACCTGGCCGGACCCGCAGCAGGAGCAGTGCCTTGCCGCCCTGCGCTCCGCCGGATTCCCGCAACAGCACGGCCACGCGCACCCCTGGCGACACCCACCGCAATCGTGGCGCCGGCAGGCCAAGCCAGGACAGCGCTGCGGCTGCTCCCGGCGGGCGGAGCCGCGCCGGCTGAGCGGGTGTTTCGCGCATTTGCGCCGCCTTGGTGCCACCGAGGCGATCAAGCGTTTGCTGCAGCGCGCCGGGAGCGAGTGGCGATGGCGGCAGGTCCAGAAGCAGCAGTCCGCCCGCGGCGACGGCCAGCGCGGTGGTGGCGCGGCAATGCCTGCAATACAGGAGATGCGCCTTGACAGCGATGCCGGCGGCCGGTCCGAGACCGCCGACGGCGTAGGAGACCAGCGTCTCCTCGCTCGGATGATGACGGATGGTGCCGTCCGCTGCCCCGTTCACGGCTTTCATTCTTCAAGTGCGCGGCGCAGGCGCGCCATCACCAGCCGCAGGCGTCCTTTCACCGTGCCGAGGGGAATTCCGAGGTCGCGCGCGACCTCGGAATGGCTCCTGTCGGAGAAGTAGCAGAGTTGGAGCACCTGTGCCTGCTCCTGCGGCAGAAGGTGCATCGCCTTGTGAAGAAGCGCCTGATGGGCGGCTGTGGTGAGTTGCATTTCAGCGTCCGGAGCATCGTCCTGCGTTTGAAAAGGCTCGGCGGCCGAGACTTCGTTGGCATGCGCGCCATTGCGGCGAAAGGCATCAATCCGCAGGTTGCGCGCGATCGCATAGATCCAGGTGGAGGCCATGGATCTCGCGGGATCGAAAAGCGGCGCCTTGCGCCAAACAAGAATCATCGTCTCCTGCGCGAGTTCCTCGGCCTCTCCATCAACCATGCCAAATTTGCGGAAATATGTCTTCAGCTTTGGTGCGAAATGGGCGAACAGGGCAGCGAAGGCGCCGTGATCCTGCGACCGCGCCACCGCGACAATATGGCCCGAGAACGTTGTCTCGCCGCAGGCGCTGGCAGGGCGATGGCGCTGCAACCACGGTGCTCCGTTTATAATGTGCGGCCAATGCACTCTCGGACTGCCGTGCGGAACACAGCGCAGGAGCGGAGAAACACGTTAATCGGAAGCAGGAGCACTGCCTGCATAACGTGCCGGTGATCGGATGATCCGCCGCGCGTGGCGCTTCGTATCATGAAAGGTCTGCGAGAGAAGAAAGAGGAAGAACGTCACAATGAGCAACGCCTGTCACGAGACGACCAGCCCGGACTATTCCTCCGGCCATCCTGCGCCTGCGTTCGGCGGCCTGCTGGGTGGGCTGCAGATTTTCG
>NZ_SNVJ01000069.1 GCF_009829925.1 Teichococcus coralli | reverse complement strand
GTGCCGCCCCGCAGGTGAAGCCAGAGCAGGATGCCCGCGACGACGAGAAAGGTCAGGTTCAGGAAGAAGGTGTGGTCAATGGCGAATCGAACCATCTCCTCGAGCGCCGGTCGCTGCTCGGGTGTCAGGCCTGCCGCGGCGAAAAGGTAGTGCACGGTGATGCCCGCCGCAGCCATGCAGACGTAAAGCAGGGCAGACAGGTAGAGAGCGTAACGCCAGCCGTAATACTTGACATGGACCCAGACCACGGTTGCCGCCACCAGGTCGGCGCCCAGGAAGGACATGACGCCGCCGAGGGACGCCTCGCGCGACCAAAGCATGGCGGCGAGGGGGACGTTGCCCATGGAGCCGATGAAGGTGAAGAAGGCGACCACCGGCGCCACCAGGGCATTCTCCAGCACAACCAGGAAGGTGGGCGAAGCATCGCCCCCGCCGTCGGCGATCAGGAACAGCATGTTCCAGACCGACTGCGGCACGAACACCGA
>NZ_SNVJ01000068.1 GCF_009829925.1 Teichococcus coralli | reverse complement strand
AGAGCGTCTAACAGAACCTGGAACCGGGGTGGTCCCGTGTCGATTCCAGCGGCATGGCGAGACCTCTTCTTTCCGATGATCTGTGGGCTGTCATCGAGCCCATTCTACCGCCTGAGCGACCCAAGCCCAAGGGAGGCCGACCTCAGGTGCCGGACCGGGCAGCACTGACCGGCATCCTGTTTGTGCTTCGCTCTGGGCTCCCATGGGAGATGCTCCCGCAGGAGATGGGCTGCGGTTCAGGCATGACCTGCTGGCGGCCTTAAGGGAGTGGCAGGAAGCGGGCGTGTGGGACCAGCTCCACCGCGTGCTTCTGGACTGGCTCGGGCGAGCGGGGGCCATCGACTGGCGCCGAGCCTGCCTGGACAGCGCGTCTGTGGTCGCCAAAAGGGGGGCGAGCGCACCGGCCCGAACCCGACGGATCGCGGTCGGCCGGGATCCAAGCGGCACGTCATTACAGATGCCAACGGCATCCCGCTTGCCGTCCGCCTCACGGCCGCCAACGTCCATGACAGCCTCGTCTTCGACGAGCTAATCGACGCGGTGCCGCCCATTCGCCAAGGGCGCGTGCGACCGCGTCGGCGCCGGATCAAGGCCCGGATCGCCCGACGCGGGGTGGAGAACAGTGAGCGCTTAAAGCGTCTAACGAAACCCGCTGAAG
>NZ_SNVJ01000067.1 GCF_009829925.1 Teichococcus coralli | reverse complement strand
TAGAGCGGTTTCCGATCAGTCTGCATCGTATCCTGCGGCGGCGAAGTAGTTGGCGCACTCGGCGGGCGTGAAGGTCTCGGTGATGCGGCCGAGGGTGCTCCAGAGGGCCTCGAGGGTGCGTTCGGCTGCTTTGCGGAGCATGGCTTTCAGCTTGGCGAAGGCATTCTCGATTGGGTTGAAGTCTGGGCTGTAGGGCGGCAGGTAGCGGAGGCTCGCGCCCGCGGCCTGGATGGCGGCTTGGACGCCCGCCCTCTTGTGGCTGCCCAGATTGTCCATGATGACGATGTCGCCGGGGCGCAGCTCCGGCACCAGCACCTGCTCGACGTAGGTGAGGAAAAGTTCGCCGTTGATCGGTCCGTCCAGGACCATCGGCGCGACCATGCCGCTGTTGCGCAGCCCTGCGACGAAGGTGGTGGTCTTCCAGTGTCCGTGCGGGATGGCGGCCCGCAGCCGCTCGCCGCGGGATGCCCGGCCATGGGTGCGGGCCATGTTGGTCGATGCCCAGGTCTCATCAATGAAGACGAGCTTTTCAGGATCGAGGTCAGGCTGCTCCTCGAACCAGGCCCAGCGCCGCCTCAGGATGTCCGGGCGGTCCTGCTCCGCGGCGTGCGCCGACTTTTTTTGCGTGTGATGCGGTGTCGGTCGAAGAACCGCCACAACGAGGCGATGCCGACAGCCACGCCCACCTCCGCCAGCCCGGCCCGGATCTCCTTGAGCGAGAGGTCGGACTTCTGGTCCACCAGGCTCAGGATGAGGGCCGCATGCGCCTCAAGGCGCGCCGAGCGGCGG
>NZ_SNVJ01000066.1 GCF_009829925.1 Teichococcus coralli | reverse complement strand
GGGTGAAGATGCTCATCAAAACAAACGGCGAGAGCGTTTTCCGTAAGCCAGAGCGAACGGAAAATGCTTTGGCGCTCGATCAGCACCTCGGCCTCGCGGAGTGAGCAGAAGATCTCCCGCTCCAGCAGCTCGTCGCGCAGCGTGCCGTCGAAGCTTTCGTTGTAGCCGTTCTTCCACGGGCTGCCGGGCTCGATGAACACCGTTTTCACGCCAACCGGCCCCAGCCAGTTGCGCACCGCCTTGGCCGCGAGCCCTGGCCCGTTGTCGGAGCGGCTGTGGTCCGGCGGGCCCCGTTCGATGAACAAGTCGGCCAGGACCTGCCGCACGTCATCCGACCGCAGCCGGCCTGCCACCACGATGGCCAGGCATTCCCCGCTGAACTCATCGATCACCGTCAGCATTCGGAATGCCCGCCCCTCTCTGGTCCGCTCCTGGACAAAGTCGCAGGCCCAGACAGGCCCAGGCCAGCTTGGCCATAGCCGGATACAAGAACCGTCGGTCAGCCACAGCCGGGCCCGCTTCGGCTGCCGCCGCGGCATCTTCAGCCCCTTGCGCCGCGAGATGCGCTCCACCCGCTTGGCGTTCACCCGCCAGTCCTCGGCCCGCAGCAGTGCCGTGATCCGGCGGTGGCCATAACGTCCGTACGTGCGCGCCAACCTGACCACCGCCTCGCTGAGCACCGCCTCGTCCGGCCGGAGCTTCGGCACCCGCCGCTGGGTGGAGCGTGTCTGACCCGGCGGGCGGCACGCCCGCCGCTCGGAGACCCCGAGCACCGACCGCACCACCCCGGCCTGGCGACGCTCGGGACTTAGAACGTCTAACAGAACCTCCGGA
>NZ_SNVJ01000065.1 GCF_009829925.1 Teichococcus coralli | reverse complement strand
GGTTGTGTTGCGAAGTTTGCAGCAGATTGCGAATGGCCGCGACAGGCTCCAGATCAGGCGGCGATCTGGAACAGCCCGGCGACGAAGTTGGCTTGGCCCCGCATATCTCGTCGGCCAACTTTCCGAACCTGCCCCTTCCTGATCATCGCCATTGCCTCGTAGCCTGCCAGTGTTCGTCGTGCTGTATGGAAACCACCGAAACCAAGCCCTGGTCTGACCAGGCGCTTTACGTGCCGGTGGTCTTGTTCCACTATGTTATTCAAGAACTTGCATTGTCGTAGCCGGGCGAAGTGCCACAGCTCCCCGTCTGCTTTCATCTCCGCTGTGGCGCAAGGGTAAGCCGGGTTCTTGTCCACGGTGATGGTGCGCGGGTTCACCGTGTGCGGCTGCCCGAGCGCCTTGCGGAAGAAGCGCTTCGCGGCTTCGGCATCCCGCTTGGCCGAAATTAGGAAGTCGATGGTCTGCCCACGGCTGTCGACTGCGCGATACAGGTACATCCAGCGGCCCTTCACCCGCACGTAGGTCTCGTCAACCCTCCACGATCCGTTGGACAGGCGTAGATAGGGCCGGAGCCGCCGCTCCAGCTCCGGTGCATAGGCCTGGATCCATCGAAAGATGGTGGTGTGTGCGATGTCGACACCGCGGTCCTGCAGCATGAGCTCGAGGTCGCGGTAGCTGATCGGGAACATCAGGTACCAGCGCACTGCCCAGAGGATCACCTCCGCCGTGAACTGCCGACCTTTGAAGGTCAGATCCGTCCGGAGTTTCGCCAGCTGCCGTCGTGCCATACTCCAGCTTGGCCGCGATCGCGCCGGACCACAAAAGATGCAACAGAACC
>NZ_SNVJ01000064.1 GCF_009829925.1 Teichococcus coralli | reverse complement strand
GCCGGACCACAAAAGATGCAACAGAACCCGCCTCGGCGTCCCGGTCGTCGTTCTTCTGTGCTTTGACGTAGGGCCGCACGTATTCCGGCGACATCAGCCGCACCTCGTGGCCCTGGGCCGCGAGGTGCCGACCCAAGTGGTGCGCCCCACAACACGCCTCCATCGCCACGATGCAGCCCGGCGCCTTGGCCGCGAAGGCTGCAATGCTCTCCCGCCGCATGCGCCGCCGGACCACCGCCCGACCGGAGGCATCCAGCCCAACCAGGCTGCAGCTGTTCTTGCCCAGGTCGATCCCGAGAACCTGCACGTTCATGCTCCGTATCCTTCTCCGGCTGCCCTGCCAGGCAGGCTACGTCAAAGAGGGGCGGGCCATTCCATAAGGGGGGCCTTCCACCATACCCAGATGGTCATCGTCGAGCGGGCCCGGGCTGTCGGCTTGATTGACGCCTCACCCGCGGTAGCCGTGGATGCGACAGGGCTGGAGACGCGGCACGTTAGCGAGCACTTTGACAAACGTCGCGGCGAGGGCAAGGGCTCGGGCCATCGCCAGCGAGCCTGGCCCAAGCTCACCGCGGTTCTCCACATCCACTCGCACCTGATCATCGGTGCCGTCACCGGCATCGGCCCCAGCCAGGACTCGCCCGACTTCACGCCTGCGATGCGCCAAGCCGTCGGGCTCATGGTGCTGAGCACGGTTCTGGCCGATGCTGGCTATGATGCTGAGCACAATCATCGCCTCTGCCGCGACGAGCTCGGCATTGAACGCAGCGTCATTGCATTGAACCGACGGAATACAGGGCGGCGTTGGCCGAAGACGCCCTATAGGCGAACCCTCCACCAGCACTTTCCTCGCGTTCTTTATCACCAGCGTTGGCATATCGAGAGCGGCTTCAGCCAGCACAAGCGTCGCCTGGGCTCAGCGCTGACCGCGCGCGGCCACCAAGCTCAAAGGCGCGAGCTCATCCTGCGCGTCCTCACCCACAACCTCATGATCCTCAGATCTCGGTCAGGAGGGTTTCAACAGGGCAAAGCGGGCTCTAGAGCGGTTTCCGGCCTGACTGAATC
>NZ_SNVJ01000063.1 GCF_009829925.1 Teichococcus coralli | reverse complement strand
GATCCGGAGGTTCTGTTAGACGTTCTTAGGCCGGCACCGCTGGGTGGTGGAGCGCACGCTGGCCTGGTTCAGCCGCTTCCGCCGCTTGACGGTCCGTTACGAGCGCCGGGCTGACGTCCACCAAGCCTTTCTCTCCCTGGCGGCTTCCCTCATTTGCTGGAGCTACGTCCAACGACCGGCCCGCTAGTCGCTCTCAGGTGACTGCCGTCGTCTCTAGGATGAGCTGCACCGTTTCCTTTGGGCGGTCCCATATGGGGAAGTGACCGCACTTGGAGAACCAGTGCAGCTTGGCGGACGGGAAAGCCTCCTGAGCGCGAGCAGCCTGCCGCGGCAGGCACAGGCGGTCTTGGCGGCCCCAGCCAATGACGATCGGGCGCGACGGGTGGGCCGCCGGTCCCTTCTGCTCGGGCGCTGCCGCGAGATCGCGCACAAGAGCATCGAAGGTCTTCGTGCGGGCAAAGCTTTGCAGCTCGGTCGCGACGACCTCATCGTCGAGCCGCCAAGGTCGGGCCGAGAGCTGCGCCAGCAGCGCGCTGCGTGTCACTGCGGACCGGGAGAGCGTCGGCAGAGCGGGTCCCAGGGCGCGGACCAGGTGGATCGATGCACCGAGTGTTGTCCGGAAGTAGGTCCGCTCCCAGCCGCGCCAGAAGCCGCCCGGGTCCAGGGCCACGGTGGCGCCCACGCGGCCGCGGCGCGCCATCTCCAGCACGATCCGCGCGCCCAGCGAACTGCCGACGATGTCGACCCCCTCCAAGTCCTGTTCGAGGATGAAGCGTTCTACGCTGTCGGCGAGCCCGGCAAAAGTGCCGCTGTCTGCCGCTGCTGGTGTCTCGCCATGCCCCGGCAACTCGAGCGCGATCACCTCGCGTGCCTGCGACAGCGCCGGAAGGATCGTGCTCCACGACCGCCACGTCCCACCCAGACCATGGACCAGAAGGAGCCTTGGGCCTAGGCCACGACGAACGAAGTTCAAACTCATTGTCAGGTCCTTCAGACTTGGCAGAGCGAGCATGGCTGCCATCACTCAGAGCTGCGCTCCTCGACAACAACGGATGAGCCGGTGTTTTGGTCCAACCGGTCCGGAGGCGCTCATAACCCGGCACCACTCCGGGTTCTGTTAGATGCTCTAAGAACGTCTAACAGAACCTCCGGATC
>NZ_SNVJ01000062.1 GCF_009829925.1 Teichococcus coralli | reverse complement strand
GATGGCGAAAGCTAAGTTTGAGCGGAACAAGCCGCACTGCAACATTGGGACGATCGGGCACGTTGACCATGGCAAGACGTCGCTGACGGCGGCGATCACCAAGGTTCTGGCGGAGGCTGGTGGCGCGACGTTCACGGCGTACGACCAGATTGACAAGGCGCCGGAGGAGCGTGCGCGCGGGATCACGATCTCGACGGCGCATGTGGAGTACGAGACGGCGAACCGGCACTACGCGCATGTGGACTGCCCGGGTCACGCCGACTACGTGAAGAACATGATCACCGGCGCGGCGCAGATGGACGGCGCGATCCTGGTGGTGTCGGCGGCGGACGGTCCGATGCCGCAGACGCGCGAGCACATCCTGCTGGCGCGGCAGGTGGGCGTTCCGGCGCTGGTGGTGTTTCTGAACAAGTGCGACATGGCCGATCCCGACCTGCTGGAGCTGGTCGAGATGGAGGTGCGCGAGCTGCTGTCGTCGTACCAGTTCCCGGGCGACGACATTCCGGTGATCAAGGGCTCGGCGCTGATGGCGCTGGAGGACAAGAACCCGGAGCTCGGCAAGGAAGCGATCCTGAAGCTGATGGCGGCGGTGGATGAGTACATCCCGCAGCCGGAGCGGCCGAAGGACCGTCCGTTCCTGATGCCGATCGAGGACGTGTTCTCGATCTCGGGCCGTGGCACGGTGGTGACCGGTCGCGTGGAGCGCGGCATCGTCAAGGTGGGCGACGAGGTTGAGATCGTCGGCCTGAAGGCGACGGTGAAGACGACGGTGACGGGCGTCGAGATGTTCCGCAAGCTGCTGGACAGCGGCGAGGCGGGCGACAACATCGGCGCGCTGCTGCGCGGCACCAAGCGCGAGGACGTGGAGCGCGGCCAGGTGCTGGCGGCGCCGGGCTCGATCAAGCCGCACAACAAGTTCAAGGCCGAGGCCTACGTGCTGACGAAGGAAGAGGGCGGCCGGCACACGCCGTTCTTCACCAACTATCGTCCGCAGTTCTACTTCCGCACGACGGACGTGACCGGCGTGGTGACGCTGCCGGCGGGGGTGGAGATGGTGATGCCGGGCGACAACGTGTCGATGGACGTCGAGCTGATCGCGCCGATCGCCATGGACGAGGGCCTGCGCTTCGCCATCCGCGAGGGCGGCCGCACCGTCGGCGCCGGCGTCGTCGCCTCCATCAGCGCGTAATCG
>NZ_SNVJ01000061.1 GCF_009829925.1 Teichococcus coralli | reverse complement strand
CGGCCGATCGAGGTGTAGTTGAACCCGCACTCGCGCATGGCGGCGGGGTCCCAGACGTTGCGCAGGTCGCAGACGACGCGGCCGGCCATGGCGGCCCTGAGCTTTTCCGGCGCGATGGCGCGGAACTCGTTCCATTCGGTGACCAGCACCAGCGCGTCGGCCCCCGTGGCGGCGTCCAGCGCGCTGTCGGCGTGGTGCACCGCCGCCGGCAGCAGCTGCCGGGCATGGCCGGGCTGCGGGTCGTAGGCGCGGATGCGCGCGCCGGCGGCCACCAGGTTGGGGATGATCACCAGCGAGGGCGCGTCGCGCATGTCGTCGGTCTCGGGCTTGAAGGTCAGCCCCAGCACGGCAATGGTCTTGCCCGCCACCGAGCCGCCGCAGGCGGCGACGACCCGCTCGGCCATCTGCGCCTTGCGCGCCTCGTTGGCGGCGATGGTCTGCTCGACCAGGGTGGCCGGCGCGCCCAGCTCCTGCGCCGTGCGCGCCAGCGCCAGCGTGTCCTTCGGAAAGCAGGAGCCGCCATAGCCCGGCCCGGCATGCAGGAACTTGCGGCCGATCCGCCCGTCCAGCCCCATGCCGCGCGCCACGTCGTGCACGTTGGCGCCCGCCTTCTCGCACAGGTCGGCCATCTGGTTGATGAAGGTGATCTTCACCGCGAGGAAGGCGTTGGCGGCGTACTTGATCAGCTCGGCGGTCTCGATCGAGGTCGCCACCACCGGCGTCTCGATCAGGTAGAGCGGCCGGTACAGCCGCTTCAGCACGGCCAGCGCCCGCTCGCTGTCCACCCCCACCACCACCCGGTCGGGCCGCATGAAGTCGCCGATCGCGTTGCCCTCGCGCAGGAACTCGGGGTTGGAGGCGACCTCGATCGCCAGCTCGGGCCGCACCCGCCGGACGATCTCCTTCACCTGCCGCCCCGTGCCCACCGGCACGGTGGACTTGGTGACCAGCACCAGCGGCCCCGCCGCCGCCCGCGCCACCTGCTCGGCCGCGGCAAACACATAGCTCAGGTCGGCATGCCCGTCGCCGCGCCGCGTCGGCGTGCCGACGGCCAGAAACACCGCCTCCGCCCCGCGCACCGCCTCCGCCAGGTCGGTGGTGAAGCTCAGCCGACCGTCCGCCGCGTTCTCCGCCACCAGCCGGTCCAGCCCCGGCTCGTAGATCGGAATGCGCCCCGCCCGCAGCGCCTCCACCTTCGACGCGTCCGTGTCCACCACGCTCACGTCCACCCCAAACTCCGCAAAGCAGGCGCCAGACACCAGCCCAACATAGCCGGCACCGATCATGG
>NZ_SNVJ01000060.1 GCF_009829925.1 Teichococcus coralli | reverse complement strand
GATCGCCGCGAGACTGCGAGTTGTGTTGGGAACGGTGGTGTTTGTGTGTCCTGCGCTGCTGGCTGGGGGTGCGCGTGGGCAGACGCTGCAGGAGGCGCTGTCGCAGGCCTATGCGAACAACCCGACGCTGCAGACGGCGCGGGCGCAGTTGCGGGTGGTGGACGAGAACGTGCCGCAGGCGCTGGCGGGGTGGCGGCCGAGCGTGGTGCTGTCGGGGTCGGGGGGGTATGTGACGGGGCAGGCGCGGACGCAGGGGTTCCGGGGTCCGACCTACACGGAGACCGACCGGCAGATTGGCAGCATGAGCGCGACGGTGACGCAGCCGCTGTACAATGGCGGGCGGACGGTGGCGCAGACGCGGCGGGCGGAGAACCAGGTTCTGGCGCAGCGGGCGCGGGTGCTGGCGACCGAGCAGCAGGTGCTGTCGGACGTGGTGTCGGCCTATGTGGCGGTGATCCGCGACCAGGAGACGCTGCGGCTGAACGTCAACAACGTGCAGGTGCTGCAGCGGCAGCTGGATGCGACCAACGAGCGGTTCCGGGTGGGCGAGATCACGCGCACCGACGTGGCGCAGGCGGAGAGCCGGCGCTCGGGGGCGGAGGCGGCGCGGGCGAACGCGGAGGGCACGCTGCAGACCAGCCGGGCGACCTTTCGGCGGGTGGTGGGGCTGTCGCCGGACCGCCTGGTGGCGCCGCAGCCGCTGACCGCGGCGGTGACGGGGGCGGCGGCGGCGGCGGAGCTGGCGATGCGCAACAACCCGGGGGTGGTGGCGGCGCGGTTTGACGAGGCGGCGGCGCGGGACGGGGTGGACGTGCAGGCGGCGGCGCTGCTGCCGAGCGTGAGCCTGCAGGCGCAGGCCTTTCGCAGCGACAACACGCAGCTGCCGGACACCCGCTCGACCGGCGAGCAGATCACGGCGAACCTGTCGGTGCCGCTGTTCCAGGGCGGCGGCGAGTACGCCGCGGTGCGGCAGGCGCGGCAGGACGCGGTGCGGCTGCGGCAGGTGGTGGACGACCAGCGGCGGCAGGTGATGCAGCAGGCGACGCAGGCCTGGGAGGTGCTGCAGACGGCGCGCGCGCAGGTGGACAGCGTGCGGTCGCAGATCCGCGCCGCGGCGATCGCGCTGGACGGCGTGCAGCGCGAGGCGGTGGTGGGCAGCCGCACCACGCTGGACGTGCTGAACGCCGAGCAGGAGCTGCTCAACGCCCGCGTCTCCCTGGTGCAGGCGCTCGCCAACGTGGTCACCGCCAGCTACGGCCTGGCCGCCGCCGTCGGCCGCCTCACCGCCCGCGACCTCGCCCTCCCCGTCGCCCAGTACGACATGGAGGAATACTACAACGCCGTCCGATCCAGGTGGTTCGGAACCGGAAACCCGCTGGACA
>NZ_SNVJ01000006.1 GCF_009829925.1 Teichococcus coralli | reverse complement strand
CAGCCCAACATAGCCGGCACCGATCATGGCGACGCGCATCGCGAAGCCTCAGACGTATTTCGGCAGGAAGTCGTGCACGGCCTGGGCGATGTCCGGCCGTTGCAGCGCGAAGGCGATCTGCGCCTCCAGGAAGCCCACCTTGTCGCCGCAGTCGAAACGCCGGCCCTCGTAGCGCAGGCCGTGGAAGGGCTGGCTGCCGATCAGCTTGGCCATGGCATCGGTGAGCTGCACCTCGCCGCCCGCCCCCTTCTCCATCTTGGCGAGGTGGGTGAGCACCTCCGGCATCAGCACGTAGCGGCCGATCACGGTGAGGTTGGAGGGCGCGTCCTCCGGCTTCGGCTTCTCGACCAGGCCCTTGACCGAGACCAGCCGGCCCTTGTCCTCCGCGATGTCCAGCACGCCGTACTTGTTGACGCGATCCATCGGCACCTCTTCGATGGCGACGACGTTGCCGCCGGTCTCCTGGTAGGCCTCCGCGAGCTGCTGCGTGCAGGACGTCTTGCACAGCATCAGGTCGTCCGGCAGCAGGATGGCGAAGGGGTCGTCGCCGATGAAGGCGCGGGCGCACCAGATGGCGTGGCCGAGGCCCATCGGGATCTGCTGGCGAACGGTGGTGATGCTGCCGGGCAGCGAGGCCTGGCGGCGCAGGTCGTCCAGGATGTCCTGCTTGCCGCGCTCCTGGAGCGTCCGCTCCAGCTCGTAGGCGACGTCGAAATGCTCGACGATGGCGGTCTTGCCGCGCCCGGTGACGAAGCAGAACTGGTCGATTCCCGCCGCGCGGGCTTCCTCGACCGCGTACTGGATCAGGGGCTTGTCGACGACCGGCAGCATCTCCTTGGCCAGGGCCTTGGTGGCCGGCAGGAACCGCGTGCCCAGCCCGGCGACCGGAAGCACGGCTTTCTTCAACGGTTTCGTCACGCGGGGCTCCTCCAAGTCTCTAAACGACAGGGCACACTCCGCCATGCGGAGGCGGCAGAAAAAAGGCTTTCCTGCGGAAGCATTGCCACGGGGGCATCCTCACGGCAATTGATCCGCCGATAGCTTGTTGATGAACTTCACCGCAACAGGATATCGCGCGCCCGGTTAAGGCGCGCGGCCTGCTCGGCCGAGCCACCATGGTCCGGATGGGCGCTTTGCATCAGCCGGCGGTGCGCCGCGCGGATCTGCGCCACGCTGGCGCCTTCCTGCAGCCCCAGCGCCGCCAGCGCTCCGGCGCGGTCCATCTCCCCGCCGGCCGCGGATGCCGCCGCCCGCCAGCCGGGATGGGCGCGCTCCAGCCAGGTTTCCAGCAGCGGCAGGCTCTCCGGGTCATTCGTGGCGCAGTCGGTGCGCAGCGCCAGCAGGTCCTCCAGGAGCAGCTCGCCCAGCTCCCGCCCGGCCCAGCGCCCCTGGCGCACCCGGCCGGAAAGCCTGCCACTTCCCAGGTCGAGGCGCATGGCAAGCGTGGCGGTTTCAACCTGGGTTTCCTGCGCGTCGCCGCCGGGCGCGGCGAAGCGGCGCGCGGAACGCCAGCCGCGCCAGAGGCGCAGCCCCAGGGGCAGCATCGGAAGCAGGGCGGGCAGCGCCTGCAACAGCCGGCCGCTGCGCAACAGCAGCGCGAAGGCCACAAATCCGACGAGCGCCAGCAGCACCGCGCCGGTGCGCTTCACCTGGGTGACGGTGGCCGTCGCGAAGCCCCAGAGCAGCAGGGCCAGCAGCAGCAGCAGCGCCAGGCCGCCCAACAGCCAGCTCATCGGCGCCGGATCACCGTGCGGGGGCGGGAAGCTGCGCTATCAGCCCGCGCGCCGCCGCACCGGGCAGGCGGGCGAGCGCCTCCCGTCCTCCGGCGGCGAAGACCGCCACGGCGCGCAGCAGCTCGCCGAGCGCGGTGGCGCTGCCTTCGTCCAGCGCGCGGTGGGCACCGCCGGACAGCCGCGCGACCTGGCGCAGCACCGAGGCGGCGGCGGGGTCATGCCCTTCCTGGAAAGCAAAGACGGGCGTGCCGCGCAGGCCGAGCTGCCCGGCCGCGTGGCAGAGCGGGTCCGGCGGCTCCTCCACGGCGTCACCCACGAAGACCAGGGCGGCCACCCGCTCGCGGGCCGTCTCGTTCAGGGCATGGGCGAGTACCTTGCCGATCTGCGTGCGGCCGCCGAGGCAGGCGACGCCGGCCATGCGGCGCGCCAGCTCGCCGCCGTCGGTGAGGAAGGGGGTGGCGGCGAACTCGCCGTAGCCGCGGTAATAGGCGAGCTGCACCGCGAGGCCGCCATGCCCGGCGGCGGCCTGGAACATCTCGCCCTGGAGGTGGCAGGCACGGTCCCAGCTTGGCTGGCGGCTGGCGGTGGCGTCGATGGCGAAGACCAGCCGGCCGGGGCGGTGCACGCCGGGCTTCACGGCCGGCAGGTTCTCCACCTGCTTCAGGAAGGCGGCGACGGCGGCCGAGGCGGGGCGGTCGGGAAGGTTCGCCATGCCATGAAGATGGCGAAGCGACCCCGCCCGAGGCAAGGCTCGGGCGAGGGAAAATCCATCAGGCCTGGGTGGAGGCCACCGCCGTCAGGTTGGCGATGCCGCGGGCGGTGACGCTCGGCACCAGGACGTGGATCGGCTTGCGCATGCCGAGCAGCAGGGGGCCGAGCTGCAGCCCGTCGGCCGCCGCCTTCACCAGGTTGTAGGCGATGTTGGCCGAATCGAGGTTCGGCATCACCAGCAGGTTGGCGGAATCGGTCAGCGGGCTGTCATGCACCGCGCGCTCGCGGATGGCGGGCACCAGGGCGGCGTCCGCGTGCATCTCGCCGTCCACCTCGAGGTCGGGGGCGGCGGCGCGGATGAGCTGCAGCGCCTCGCGCATCTTGCGGGCCGAGGGAGCCTGGCTGGCGCCGAAGGAGGAATGCGAGAGCAGCGCGACGCGCGGGTGCAGGCCGAAGGCGCGCACCTGCTCGGCGGCCAGCAGCGTCATCTCGGCCACCTGCTCGGCGGTGGGGTCCACCAGCAGGTGGGTGTCCACGAAGAACAGCGTGCCGGCCGGCAGGATCACGCCGGTCATGGCGTAGACGCGGTTCGCCGTCTCCTTCTTGCCGATGACGTCATAGGCCTGGTGCCAGTGGCGCATCCACTCGCCCTGGCCGCCGACGATGGCGGCATCCACCTGGCCGGCCTCCAGCAGCAGGGCGGCGGCCACGGTGGGGCGCAGGCGCACGGCACGCTCGGCGGTGTCGGGCGGCACGCCGCGGCGGCCCACCTTGGCGCGATAGACCTCCACCAGCGGGCCGAACACCGCCTCGTCCTCGGCGGGGTCGAGCAGGCGGACGCTCTCGGCGAGGTCCATCCTGAGGCCCATCGCCTTGACCTTGGCCTGAATGACGCCGCGGCGGCCGATCAGCACCGGCTCGGCGATGTCGTCATCCAGCACGCTCTGCACGGCGCGCAGCACCCGCTCGTCCTCGCCCTCGCTGTAGACGACGCGCTTCGGCGCCTTGCGGGCGGCGTGGATCATCGGCCGCATCAGGTCGCCGGAGCGGTAGACGAAGCGCTCCAGCGTCTCGCGATAGGCGTTGAAGTCGGCGACGGGGCGGGTGGCGACCCCCGATTCCATGGCGGCGCGGGCCACCGAGGGGGCGATCTCCAGGATCAGCCGGGGGTCGAAGGGCTTGGGGATGATGTAGTCCGGCCCGAACACCGGCGCCTGCCCGCCATAGGCGGCGGCCACCACCTCGGAGGCCTCGATGCGGGCGAGGCGGGCGAGCGCCTCCACAGCGGCCACCTTCATCGCCTCGTTGATGGTGGTGGCGCCGGCATCCAGCGCGCCGCGGAAGATGAAGGGAAAGCAGAGGACGTTGTTGACCTGGTTCGGGTAGTCCGACCGGCCCGTCGCCACGATGGCGTCGGGCCGGGCGGCGCGGACGGCCTCCGGCAGGATCTCCGGCTCGGGGTTGGCCAGCGCCAGCACCAGCGGGCGCGGGGCGAGGCGGGGCAGCCACTCGGCCTTCAGCACGCGCGGGGCGGAAAGGCCGAGGAAGACGTCGGCGCCGTCCAGCACCTCGGCCAGCGTGCGCGCCTCGGTCTCCCGGGCGTAGCGCGCCTTGTAGGGGTCCATCAGCTCGGTGCGGCCCGCATAGACCACGCCCTTGATGTCGGTGACCGTGATGTTCTCGGCCCTGGCGCCCATCGCCACGAGCAGGTCCAGGCAGGCCAGGGCGGCGGCGCCGGCGCCGGAGGTGACGATCCTCGCCTCGGCCAGGTTCTTGCCCTGCAGCAGCAGCCCGTTGCGGACGGCGGCGGCGACGATGATGGCGGTGCCGTGCTGGTCGTCGTGGAAGACCGGGATCTTCATCCGCTGCCGCAGGCTTTGCTCGATCTCGAAGCACTCCGGGGCCTTGATGTCCTCCAGGTTGATGGCGCCGAAGGAGGGCTCCAGCGCCGCCACCGCCTCGACGAAGCGGGCGGGGTCCAGCTCGTCCACCTCGAGGTCGATGGAATCGATGGCGGCGAATTTCTTGAAGAGGACCGCCTTGCCCTCCATCACCGGCTTCGAGGCCAGGGCGCCGATGGCGCCGAGGCCGAGCACGGCGGTGCCGTTGGTGATCACCGCGACCATGTTGCCGCGGGTGGTCATCTCATAGGCGCATTGGGGGTTCTCGGCGATCGCCTCACAGGCGGCGGCGACGCCGGGCGAATAGGCAAGGGCCAGGTCGCGCTGGGTTGCCATGCGCTTCGTGGCTTCCACGCTGAGCTTCCCAGGGCGGGGGAGCCGGTGGTAGTCGAGCGCTGCTTTGCGGAAATCCTCGTCCATTGGCACCTCCGGGCCCCGGACGATGACGGAGCCGGCGTCTGGTCACAAGGACCGGGACCGGGTGGCAGGCCGGGCTATTGTTTGGAAAGAAAATGCGGTCGAGAAGATTCGAACTTCCACGGGGTTGCCCCCACCAGCACCTCAAGCTGACGCGTCTACCATTCCGCCACGACCGCACGTGGTGAAGTATCAGGCAGGGCCGGGCGTATAGCCGATGATCTCAGAGACAGCAACAACCCCAGCGGCGTTTATGGCGGATATTTCTTCTTTTCCCGAGTGGCGGGTGGCCGAGGGACTGACGGACTACCCCGTGGCGCTGGCGGAAATGCAGGCGCATGCCGCCGCCATCCGCGCCGCGGGCGCGCCCGAGCGGGTCTGGCTTGTGGAGCACCCGCCGACCTACACCGCCGGCACCTCCTCCACGCCGGAGGGGCTGGTGGACCCGCGCTTCCCCGTTTACGCCGCCGGGCGTGGCGGGCAGTGGACCTATCATGGGCCAGGCCAGCGCACCGCCTATGTGATGCTCGACCTCGGGCGGCCGCATGGCACCGTGCCGGCGCGCGACATCCGCGCCTATGTGCACGGGCTGGAGGAATGGATCATCCGCGCGCTGGACCGCTTCAACGTGAAGGGCGAGCGGCGCGAGGGGCGCGTCGGCATCTGGGTGGCCGACGCGGCGACGGGGCGGGAGAACAAGATCGCCGCCATCGGCGTGCGCGTCACGCGCTGGGTGAGCTGGCATGGCATCGCGCTCAACGTGGAGCCGGACCTCTCGCACTTCGCCGGCATCATCCCCTGCGGCATCCGCCAGCACGGCGTCACCAGCCTTTGGGCGCTTGGCATCACCGCGACGATGGAGGAGGTGGACAGCGCGCTGAAGGCGGCCTGGGGCGAGGTGTTCGGCGGGGAGTGAGGGCATCGCCTCTCGCTCCCCCCGGCGCAACGCGCTGTGATCGGGGCGGCGGTTCCCGGCCACCGAAGCTGGCCGCATGCTTCGTCCTCGCGTTGCGACGGGTGGCGCCTCATGCGATCATCCTACGAGTTGGAGGAAGGAACCGGAATGCGTCGCTCCCCTGTGCCGAACCCTTGCCGCTGCCCCGCGCCGTGAGCGCCGCCCCGGACCAGGTCGCGGCGCGGCCGCGCTACCCCGCCACGGCCCTGCGGGACGCCGCTGCCGCCCTTTTCCAGGCGCATGGCACGCCGGCCAGCAAGGCGGCGGTGATGGCGGACGTGCTGGTGGAATCCGACCTGATGGGCCACGTGACCCACGGGCTTGGCCTGCTGCCACGCTACCTCGACGAGATCGATGCCGGGCTGATGCGGGTCGAGGGGGAGCCGGAGATCCTGGCCGATCGCGGCGCCTGCGCCACCTGGGACGGCCGCGGCCTGCCTGGCGGCTGGCTGACCATGAAGGCGCTGGACCTGGCCATCGAGCGGGCGCGGGCGCACGGCACCTGCAGCATCGCGATCGGCAACAGCCACCATATCGGCTGCCTGGCGGTCTATCCGGCCCGTGCCGCCGCGGTGGGGATGATGTGCGTGCTGCACAGCAGCGCCCCGGGCACCGCCAGCGTCGCCCCCTTCGGCGCACGGGAGGCGGTGCTGGCGCCGGATCCGGTTTCCGTGGGCTATCCGACGGGCGGCCTGCCTGTCGTGACCGACATCAGCGCCTCCATCACCACCAACAACATGAGCCAGCGGCTGACGCGGCTCGGCCAGCGCTTTCCGCATCCCTGGCTGCTGGATGCCGATGGCAACCCGACCGACGACCCGGCGGTGATCGGCCAGGGCGGCACCATCCTGCCGGCCGGCGGGCTGGACCATGGCCAGAAGGGCTACGCCATGGCGCTGGCCACCGAGGCGCTGACCCAGGGGCTTTCCGGCTTCGGCCGGGTGGAGCAACCGACCGGCATGATCGCCAGCGTGTTCCTGCAGGTGCTCGACCCCGGCGCCTTCGCCGGGCTGGAAGCCTTCACCCGGCAGACCGGCCACACCGCCGCCGCCTGCCGCGCCGCCGCCCCGCGCCCCGGCCTGCCGCCGGTCCGCCTGCCCGGCGAGCGCGGGCTGAAGCTGCGCGAGGAGGCGCTGGCGCGGGGGGTGCCGCTCGCCGAGGGCATCCTGGAGGCGCTGCGGCCGCGCGCCGAACGCCATGGCATCCGCCTGCCCGATCCTCTCGGGAACTGACCAGAAGAGCGCCCCCGGACGAACGCCTCCTGAAGAACGGCCAAGGAAACCTGCCGCCATGTCGATCATCGACCTTTCCGCCAAGCGCCTGAACGGCCCCGTGATCCGCCTGCACCCCAACGACAACGTGGTGGTGGCGCGGATTCCGGTGGAGGCGGGCACCTCCATCCCCGGCGAGAACATCCTGGCGCGGGAGGCGGTGCAGCCGGGCTACAAGATCGCCACCCGGCACCTGCGCAAGGGCGAGCCGATCCTGAAGTACAACGTGACGATCGGCTTCGCGGCGGACGACATGCCGGCCGGCACCATGCTGCACGGCCACAACATCGCCTTCACCGAGTTCGACCGCGACTACGCCATCGGCGCCGACTACGAGCCGCTGGCCGTGCTGCCGCCGGAGCAGCGCGCCACCTTCATGGGCATCAAGCGCGCCGACGGGCGCGTCGCGACGCGCAACTACATCGGCATCGTCTCGACGGTGAACTGCTCGGCGACGGTGGTGCAGAACATCGCCGACCACTTCACCGCCGAGCGGCTCGCCGAATACCCGAACGTGGACGGCGTGGCCGCCTTCACGCACCAGACCGGCTGCGGCATGGAGCTTTCCGGCGAGCCGATGCAACTGCTGCGGCGGACGCTGGCCGGCTATATCCGGCACCCCAACATCGCCGGCGTGCTGGTGATCGGGCTGGGCTGCGAGCGCAACCAGATCGCCGGGCTGATGGCCGAGCAGGGGCTGCAGGGCGGCCCGCACCTGCGCCACTACAGCATGCAGGAGATGGGCGGCACCCGGAAAAGCATCGAGGCGGGCATCGCCATGGTGAAGGAGATGCTGGCCGAGGCCAATGCCGTGACGCGCGAGCCCTGCTCGGCCGAGCACATCATGGTCGGCCTGCAATGCGGCGGCTCGGACGGCTTCTCCTCGATCACGGCGAACCCGGCCCTCGGCCATGCCATGGACATCCTGACGCGGCACGGCGGCACGGCGATCCTGTCGGAGACGCCGGAGATCTACGGCGTCGAGCACACGCTGACGCGGCGCGCCGCCAGCCAGGCGATCGGCGACAAGCTGATCGAGCGCATCCGCTGGTGGAAGGACGAGTACGCCCTCGGGCGCGACACGCAGATCAACGGCGTGGTCAGCCCGGGCAACCAGGCGGGCGGCCTGGCCAACATCTTCGAGAAGTCGCTCGGAGCCTCGATGAAGGGCGGCACCGGGCCGCTGATGGACGTCTACAAGTATGCCGAGCCGGTGACGACCAAGGGCTTCGTCTTCATGGACAGCCCGGGCTTCGACCCGGTTTCCGCCACCGGGCAGATCGCCGGCGGCGCCAACGTCATCTGCTTCACCACCGGCCGCGGCTCGATGTTCGGCTCGAAGCCGGTGCCCTCGATCAAGCTGGCGACCAACACGCCCATGTACCGGCGGCTGGAGGAGGACATGGACATCAACTGCGGCGAGATCCTGGACGGCACGGCGAGCCTGCAGGAGATGGGACAGCGCATCTTCGAGGTGATCCTGCGCATCGCCTCGGGGGAGCAGACCAAGAGCGAGGACCTGGGCGTCGGCAAGCACGAGTTCGCGCCCTGGATCATCGGCATCACGGGTTGAAGGCTTGACCGGAGGGGAGGGCGGCGGCCGGCGCCCCCTTTTCCGGGCTTTTCGCGAGCCGCGCGGCGCCGCAACCCGGTGCCGCGTTGCTGCTTTCTCCCATGCGGCGATAACGGTGACTGGCGGAGCCTCAGCGCGGTGTCCGGCGCTCCCTTTGTCCGCGAAGGGGAGGTCAGGCGCGGCCCATGTGGAAGTTCCTGAAGGACAACAGTCTGTCGCTGGCGTTCCTGGCGCTGTTCCTGGCCTGCATCATCGGCCAGGCGATCGCCGGGTATGCGCTGCAGGCGGAGGATCCTGCCGGCCAGTCGCATTCCGGCAGCCAGCTCGCCTACCTGCTGGACGCCAATTTCCTGAAAGGCGTGTTCAGCAACTGGCAGGCCGCGCTGCTGCAACTCTTCGCGCTGATCGTGCTGGCGGTCTTCCTGCGGCAGAAGGGCGCACCGCATTCCCGCGAGACCGAGGGCGCGCAGGCCAAGAGGCGCCCGGACCGGCTCCGCTGGTTTGGCCGCAGCCGCTCCTGGACCTATGCCAACTCCCTCTCGCTCGCCTTCCTGGGGATGTTCGTGCTGTCCTTCGCCGGCTTCGTCCTTGCCGAGGCAGCGGTCTACAACGCGAACCGCGCCCGCCTCGGCGAGCCGCCGCTGGCGATGGCGGAGTTCCTGGTCTCCGCCGACCTGTGGTTCGCGACGCTGCAGACCTGGCAGGCGGAGTTCTTCGCCATGGGGAGCTTTCTGATCCTCGGCGTCTACCTGCGGCAGGAGAACTCGCCGGAATCCAAGCCGGTCGGGGCGAGCGACGAGGAAACCGGCGAGACCAACAGGTGAGCGCCGGGCCGGCCGATGCTCCGCGCGCCGGTCAGGCCAGCAGCTCCGCCACGGTCCGCCGCAACAGGGCGAGATCCTCGTCCCGCGCCAGGCGGTGGTCGCCCTCCTTCACCAGGGTGACGCGCACATCCGGCGCTTCGAGCCGCTGGGCGATCTCCGGCGCGTATTGCCAGGGCACCTCGTTGTCCCGCATGCCCTGCAGGATGCGGACCGGGCCGGCGAAGGGGATCGGCGCGTTCAGGACGAGCTGGTTGCGGCCATCCTCGAACAGCTTGCGGGTCAGCGGCACGGGCGGGCCATAGGGGCTTTCCACCAGCACCATGCCGTCGCGCAGGATGGCCTCGCGATGCGCCTCGGTGAGCGCCGGCCACATCAGCCGCTCGGTGAAGTCGGGCGCGGGGGCGATGCCGATCAAGGCGGCGACCCGCGCGGCCATGCGGCGCAGCAGCAGCAGCGAGATCCAGCCGCCCATCGAGGAGCCGACCAGCACCAGCGGCCCCTCGGTCAGCTTCTCGATGGCGGTGGCGGCGTCCATCGCCCATTCGCCGATGCAGCCCTCCTCGAAACGCCCCCCGGAAGCGCCATGGCCGGAATAGTCGAAGCGCAGGAAGGCGCGGCCCTCGGCGGCGCAGAGGTCACGCAGCGCGGTGGCCTTGCTGCCCTCCATGTCCGAGCGGAAGCCGGCCAGGAAGACGGTGGTGGGCCCTCGCCCGGGCAGGCGCGCCCAGGCGAGGTGGGTGCCGTCGCCGCGATCGAGGCGGCCGAACTCCTCGGCGCTCATGCGCGCGGCAGGCCGCGCTGCGCGAGGTTGCGCATCAGCGCGCCGATGCCGAAGCGCCAGGGCGGGCAGGAATCCGTGCGGTCCACCGTGTTCACCAGGGCGCCGAGGCGCTCGCTGGCGATGCTCACCACGTCGCCGACGTGGTGGGTGAAGCCCCTGCCCGGCGCGTCGCGATCCTTGGACGGCGAGAAGGGGGTGCCGAGGAACAGCGCCAGCCCGTCCGGGTACTGGTGGTGCGGGTTGACGGCCTGGTCCACGATCTCGGTCGGGTCGCGGCTGATGGCACCGACCTTGCCGCTCTCCTCAAGCCGGAAGCCTTCCGGCCCCTCGATGGTCAGGCGGATCTCGGCGGCGCGGATGTCCTCCAGGGTGAAGCCCTCGTCGAACAGGCGGATGGCCGGGCCGATGGCGCAGGCGGCGTTGTTGTCCTTGGCGCGGCCGAGCAGCAGGGCGGAGCGGCCCTCGACGTCGCGCAGGTTGACGTCGTTGCCGAGCGCGGCGCCAAGGATGCGGCCCCGGGCGTCGATCGCCAGCACCACCTCGGGCTCCGGGTTGTTCCAGGCGCTGGACGGGTGGATACCGACGCGCGCCCCGCCGCCGACGGCCGAGAGCGGCTGGGCCTTGGTGAAGATCTCGGCATCCGGGCCGATGCCGACCTCCAGGTACTGGCTCCACCAGCCGCGGGCGACGAGGTTCTGCTTCAGCGCCATGGCCTCGGGGCTGCCGGGGCGGAGCGCCGAAAGCTCGTCGCCGATGATGCCGCGCACCTCGGCGCGGATCGCCTCCGCCTGGGTGGCGTCGCCGCGGCAGCGCTCCTCGATCACGCGCTCCAGCATGGAGCGGGCATAGGTCACGCCGCAGGCCTTCAGCGCCTGCAGGTCGAAGGGCGCCAGCAGGCGGGCGGGGTCGGTGCCGGCCAGCAGGGCCTCCGCGTCGAGCGAAAGCGGCTCGCCGCGCGCCGCGATGGCGCCCAGCGGCTCCTCGGCGTTCAGCCAGGCGCTGACGGTGCCGAAGGCCGGCGTCATGTCGAAGGCGCGGCCCTTGGCGAGCGCGACCGCCTGCGGGCCCTCGGCGCCCTCGACGCGGAGGGCGAAGTGCCCCTCGCGCCAATCCGCGGGCAGGGCGGTGGAGAGGGTGCTCATGCGGTTTCCTCCATGGCGGCGTGTTTCTCCCGTCCTAGCCCCAACCGATCCCGCTTGCCATCCAGGGCGCGAGAATGGAAGCATAGCGGAACAAGCCGGCGAAGCCCGGCGCTTGGGAGTGCAGACGATGTCCGAGATCACGCGGCGCACCACGTTGCGCGTGGCTGCCGGCCTGCTGGCGGCCCCGGCCCTGGTGGAGCGCGTCGGCGCCCAGCAGGCCTTCGACTGGAAGCGCTTCAAGGGCGAGAAGGTGGAGGCCAGCCTCACCGCCAATCCGCGCTCCGCCCTGCTGCTGAGGCACCAGCCGGAATTCGAGGAACTCACCGGCATCAAGGTCGGGGCCGAGCAGATCCCCGAGCAGCAGCACCGGCAGAAGTTCGTCATCGAGTTCGCCTCGGGGCGGCCCTCCTTCGACGTGGTCGGCATCAGCCTGCACGTGAACAAGCGGCAGGTCGGCCGGGCGAAGTGGTGCACCGACCTGCGTCCGATGATCCAGGACGCCACGCTGACCGCGCCGGACTTCGACTTCGGGGACTTCGGCAAGGGTGCCGTGGCCTACTCCACCCAGGCGGACGGGCGGATGGACACGCTTCCCGAGTTCACCGACTACTTCATCCTCTACTACAACAAGGACCTGCTGGCGGCGAAGAACATCGCCGTGCCCAAGACCTTCGAGGAGCTCTACACCGCCGCCAAGGCGCTGACCGACCCCTCCAAGCAGCAATACGGCTTCGTCGGCCGCGGCCTGCGCAACGCCAATGTGGTGCTCTGGTCCTCCTTCCTGCTCGGCACGCAGCAGCAGGACACGGTCAGCCCCGACATGAAGCTGCTGACCGACACGCCGGATGCCGTCTGGGCCGGCCAGATGTACCAGAAGCTGATGCGGGACTGCGCGCCGCCCGGCAGCATCGGCTTCAACTGGAACGAGTGCCAGACCACCTTCATGCAGGGCCGCGCCGCCTTCTGGATCGACGGCGTGGGCTTCGCCGCGCCGCTGGAGGACAAGGCGCGCTCCCGCGTGGCGGGGAAGGTGGGCTATGCCGTGGTGCCGGCGGGCCCGGCGCACCACAATTGCTGCCTGTTCGGCACCGGCCTCGGCATCAGCGAGCAGAGCAGCCGCAAGGGGCCGGCCTGGTACTACGTGCAATGGGCGGTCAACAAGACGAACCAGCTGCGCTTCCTCACCTCCGGCGCGGGGGCGCCCGCCCGCAGCAGCCCCTTCCGCAACGAGGAGGCGATCAAGGAGAGCCGCTTCCCGCGCGAGTTCTTCGAGACGCTGGTGGAAAGCGCCCGCATCGCCCGCCCAGGCCTGCCGGAGATCGTGCCCGTCACCGAGTTCCGCGACACCATCGGCGCGGCGCTGACCAACATGGTGGGCGGCGCCGACCCGGCCGCCGAGCTGAAGCGCGCCACCGAGGCTTTCCGGCCGGTGCTGGAGCAGTCGGAGCGCGGCACCTGATGGGCCATCCCGCCGCCGCGCTGCCCGGCGGCGCCGCGGCGGCGGCCGGGGCGGGCCGCCGCCGCAACTACGCGCGCCGCTACGGCTGGTTCATCGTGCCGGCGGGCGTGGTGGTGCTTGGCGTGATCCTGTTCCCCTGGGCCTTCACCCTGTTCATGTCGGTGCATGACTGGAAGGTCGGCGGCGGCCGCCTCTATGTCGGCTTCGAGAACTACCGCAAGCTGTTCACCGACGAACGCTTCCTGTGGTCGGTGGTGCGGACGCTCTATTTCACCGCGCTTGCGGTGGTGCTGCCGATGCTGTTCGGCACCGCCGCCGCGCTGGTGTTCAACCGCCGCTTCCCGCTGCGCGGCCTGGCACGCACCGTCTTCATCCTGCCGATGATGGCGACGCCCGTGGCCGTGGCGCTGGTCTGGACCATGATGTTCCACCCGCAGCTCGGCGTGCTGAACTGGCTGCTGACGCAGGTGGGCCTGCCGCCCAGCATGTGGGTCTATGACGCCAGCACGGTGATCCCGACCCTTGTCATCGTCGAGGTCTGGCACTGGACGCCGCTGGTCATGCTGATCGTGCTCGGCGGCCTCGCCTCGCTGCCGGTGGACCCCTACGAGGCGGCGAAGATCGACGGCGCCAGCGCCTGGCAGGCCTTCCGCCACATCACGCTGCCGCTGCTGATGCCCTTCATCGTGGTGGCGCTGATCATCCGCACCATTGACGCGTTGAAGGCCTTCGACACCATCTACGTCATCACCCAGGGCGGCCCGGGAACGAGCAGCGAGACCATCAACATCTTCCTCTACCTGCAGGGCTTCGCCTACTACAACATGGGCTATGCCAGCGCGGTGGTGGTGGTGTTCTTCGCGCTGATCGTCTCGCTTGCGGCGCTGCTGCTCTGGACCCGCAACCGGGTGAGGAACGCATGAGGCGGCTGCTGGAACGGGTCGGCTTCGCGCTGGCCGTGCTGGTGCTGGTCTCGCCGGCGGCGCTGGTGTTTCTCTGGATGCTCTCGCTCTCGCTGAAGACGGAGCTGGACAACACCGCCTGGCCGCCGGTCTTCATCCCCGACCCGCCGGTGCTGGAGAACTTCGCCGCCGTTTTCGCCCGCAACGACTTCCTGCTCTACACCTGGAACAGCGTCGTCGTGTCCTTCTCGGCCACGGCGCTGGCCATCCTGATCGGCGTGCCGGCCGGTTACGGCATCGCCAAGATGCGGGCGACACGGGCGGCCATGGTCATCCTGATCGCGCGCATCACGCCGGGGCTCTCCTACCTCATCCCGCTTTTCCTGCTGTTCCAGTGGCTCGGGCTGACCGGCACGCTGGTGCCGATCGTCGTCACCCATCTCGTCATCACCGTGCCCATTGTGGTCTGGGTCATGATCGGCTTCTTCGAGGGGCTTCCCGGCGAGCTGGAGGAGGCGGCGCTGGTGGACGGCGCCACCATCTGGCAGGCCTTCCGCCACGTGGCATTTCCGCTGGCGCGGCCGGGCATCACGGTGGCGGTCATCCTCTCCTTCATCTTCTCCTGGAACAACTTCATCTTCGCCGTGGTGCTGGCAGGACGCGAAACACGCACCCTTCCGGTCGCTGTGAACAACATGCTCACCTTTGAGCAGATATCCTGGGGTCCGCTCGCCGCCGCGGCGCTGCTTGTCACCCTGCCGGTGCTGCTGCTGACGCTCCTCGCGCAGAAGCAGATCATCGCCGGGCTGACCACGGGCGGGGTGAAGGGCGGCTGAGGCGGGCCGAGGAGGCGCCGCTTCCGTCGCGGGCCTCCGTTCCGGGAGGTGACGCTGTTACCCCCGGAACTCCGCCCTTCGCCTGAGCGAAGCCAGTTCCCGCGGCAGGGCCGCATGAAGATGCGCCGGCGCCTGGATGCACGGCGAAGGTCCGGAATCGCGAGGCGCGCCAGCCGGGCGCCGGCATGCGCGGCAGCGAGGCGCCGAGGAGGGTGGGGCGCAGGGGAAGCGCGGCGATCCGGCCAAGGCATGATGCCGCCGGCGAGTTTGGGGCGGGCGGCTGACAGCGGCGCATCCAGGCGCTATGGCGCATCGCCATGCCCATCCAGGAACGCCCCGCCGTGCTGCAAGTCCTCCCCGCGCTGAACGCGGGCGGCGTGGAGCGCGGCACGCTCGAAATCGCCAGCGCCCTGGCTGAAGCCGGGTTCCGGCCGCTCGTCGCCTCGGCCGGCGGGCGCCTCGTGCCGGGGCTGGAGCGGCTGGGAGGGCAGCATGTTTCCTTGCCGCTGGACAGGAAGTCTCCCGCCGCGCTGGTGCGCAACGCCGCCGCGCTGGAGCGCCTGGTGCGCGCCGAGGGGGTGCGCGTCGTCCATGCCCGCAGCCGCTTCCCCGCCTGGTCGGCGCTGCTGGCGGCGCGGCGCACGGGCGCGCGCTTCGTCACCACCTACCATGGCACCTACAACGAGGGCTTTCCGGGCAAGCGGTTCTACAACTCGGTGATGGCGCGTGGAGAGCGCGTCATCGCCATCAGCCGCTTCATCGCCGAGTTGATCCAGGCGCGGCATGGCACCGACGCGGCGCGCATCCGGGTGATCCCGCGGGGCGTGGACATCGGCACCTTCGATCCGGCAGCCGTGCCGCCGGAGCGGGTGGCCACGCTGCGCGCCGCCTGGGGCGTGCCGGAAGGGCGCCCCGTCCTGCTGCTGGCCGGCCGCCTGACGCGCTGGAAAGGGCAGGGCGTGCTGCTGGAGGCCCTGGCACGCCTGCCGGCGCCGCGCCCCTTCGCGCTGCTGCTCGGCGAGGCCGGGCGCGGCGCCTTCGCGGAGGACCTGCGCCGGCAGGCGGAAAGCCTTGGCCTCGCCGGCGACGTCGCCATGCCCGGCCACAGCGACGACCTGCCGGCCGCCTTTCTGCTGGCCGACCTGGCCCTGCACTGCTCAACCGATGCGGAAGCCTTCGGCCGCACCATCGTCGAGGCGCAGGCCATGGCCCGGCCGGTGATCGCCGCCGACCTCGGCGCCCCGCGCGAGACGGTGCGGGAAGGCGAGACCGGCTGGCGCGTGCCGCCCGCCGACCCGGCTGCGCTGGCCGCCGCCATCACGCGCGCACTGGCCTTGCCGGCGGCGGAACGCGCCGCGATCGGTCGGCGCGCCCAGGCCATGGTGCGGGCCGAGTATACCACCGCGGCGATGCAGCGCGCGACGCTCGCCGTCTATCGGGAACTGCTGGCGTGACGCAGCGCATCCTGGTCATCAAGCTTTCGGCGCTGGGCGACTTCATCCAGGCCTTCGGACCTTTCGCCGCCATCCGGGCGCACCATCCGCAGGCCGAGATCACCCTGCTGACCACGCGGCCCTTCGCCCCGCTGGCCCGCCGCGCCCCCTGGTTCGATCAGGTCTGGGAGGATGGGCGCCCTTCCTGGGGCGACCTGCCGGCGGTGTGGCGCCTGGCACGGAAGCTGCGCCTTTCCGGCTTCAACCGCATCTATGACCTGCAGACCTCCGGTCGCTCCTCGCGCTACCGCTGGCTGACAGGAAACCGGCCGGAATGGTCCGGCATCGCTCCTGGCGCCAGCCACCGCCACGACGATCCGGCGCGCGATGGCATGCACACGGTTGAGCGGCAGCGCGAACAACTGCGCATCGCCGGCATCACCGAGTTTCCTGCACCGGATATGGCCTGGCTGGAGGGCGACCTTTCGGCCTTCGGCCTGCCGCCGCGCTTCGGGCTGCTGATCCCCGGCGCCTCGCCGGCGCATCCCGGCAAGCGATGGCCGGCGGAGCGCTATGCGGCCCTGGCAGCCCGGCTCGATTGCCCGGCCGTGGTGCTGGGCGGCAAGGGGGAGCAGCCCCTCGCCGAGGCGATCCGGCAGGCCGCCCCGGCGACCCTGGATCTCACCGGGCGCACCGACCTGCTGCAGATCGGCGCCCTGGCGCGACGTGCCGCTTTCGCCATCGGCAACGACACCGGCCCGACGCATTTTGCCGCCGCCGCCGGCTGCCCGACCCTTGCGCTGTTCGGCGATGCCAGCAATCCCGGGCTTTGCGCGCCACGCGGGCCGGCGGTGGCCGTGCTGCGGCACATGCCCCTCGCGGAATTGCCGGGCGATGCGGTGCGGCGCGCGCTGGAGGACCTCCTGTCCGGACGCTGACGCCTCTCAGGGCAGGGGGGAAAGGTTGCGCTTCAGGCAGCGTAGCGCGAAGGCGGTGCGGGTGTGGCGCACGCCGGGCAATCGGTACAGCTTTTCCCGCAGCAACGCCTCATAGCCTGCCGTGCCGCTGACCGCTGCCTTCACGAGGTAGTCGTATTCCCCGGTGGTGAGATGGCATTCCAGAATCTCGGGCATGTCCTGCACCGCCTGTTCGAAGCGCGTGAGGACGGCTTCGTCATGCTTCTCCATCATGATCTCGACAAAGATCGTGTCCGGCAGGCCGAGCGCCGCCTGGCTGAGCAGCGCCACATAACCTTCGATCACTCCCGCCTGCTCCAGCCGGCGCACCCGCGTCCAGCAGGGCGAGGGCGAGATTCCCGCCTGCTCCGCCAGCTCGGCATTGGTGACGCGAGCGTTGCGCGCCAGCGTACGGAGGATCCGACGGTCGGTTTGGTCCATTGCGGTCCTTTGAAACGGGAGTGGAGAGCTCGCTGAAACGATCACGCCGTGCCGAGAAGAGTGGCCGACGGAACGCGACACCAGCGCTGGCGCGGGTGTTTATACAACCATGGAGCGAAAATCCTCGCTTGTCCTTGACAAAGTGATAGAGTTGTAACATGTTCGTGCTTGAGGATCATGTGATGCGGTTGCACGGCTATTCCCAATCTTCGGCAACCCAGCAGGTGCGCGTGGCCCTGGCCCTCAAGGGGCTGACGGTGCAGGAGGCGCTGCGCCCCTTGCCGGACATCTGGCGCCGTTTGCCCGGCGAGGCGCTTCCCGCGGCACCCGCCATGCTGCCAGCCCTCGAGCTCGCCGACGGCACGGTGATGACGCATCCCATCGCCATCCTAGAATGGCTCGAGGAGATCTGGCCCAGCCCGCCCCTGCTGCCGCCGGACCCGCTGACCCGCGCGCGGGTGCGGGCCTTCGCGCTGACCGTCGCAGGGGACGTGCAGCCCTTCGACATCGCTCGCGGGCAAGGCCGCCTCTGGGCCGCCGGCGTTTCCGAGGGGCAGGCGCAGGGCTGGGCGCGGCGGATGAGCGCGGAGCGGCTGGATGCCTGCGAGGCGATGCTGCGCGACACCACCGGCCCCTTCTGCTTCGGGGAGGCGCCGAGCCTCGCGGATGCCTGCCTGGTTCCCCAGCTTCAGGCAGCCCGTCAGCTCGGCGTTCACCTCGCCTTTCCGCGCCTGCTGGCCGCCGAGGCCGCCAGCATGACCCTGCCCGCCTTCCGTCACGTCCAGCCGGAGATGCTTCATGTCGGATGACCGCCGCCGCCGTGCGCGGGCCTGGATGGCGGCGCTGCTGGGCGCCGCGGCGCTGCTGTCCGCCGGCGGCGCGCGCGCGCAGCTGCGCAGCCTGTCGGTCCCGGCCGAGGCGGGCGTGGTTGTCGCGCCGCGCGGCCAGGTGCAGCCACGCCTGGTGCGGCCGCCTTCCGCCCTGGCGGAGGCGTTTCTGGACGAGGGGCCCGCGCCGCTGCAGTTGCCGGCGGGCGGGCAGGGCCTGGCCGCTCCGCTCGGCCTGATCCTGCCGATGGCGGCGGGCGCGCTGCTGGGGGCCGGCGTGGCAGGTGGCGGCAGCGGTTCCGGCTCCGGACCCGTCCGCACCCGCTGAGCGCCTGCTCCCCCTCTCGACGCCGCCCCGGCACGGCCTCATTCTGCCGCCGCCTTTCTGCGAGGGGCGCCGCCCGGTGGAGCGGCGGGGGAACGGGAGAAGGAGGAGCCGCATGGCCACACGCGAAGGCGCAATCGGGCGCGCACTGGAATTCTTCGACCGCGGCGGCTTCCGCGATCTCCTGGCGAGGCTGGTGGCGATCCCCTCCACCTCGCAGGAGGAACGGCATGCCGAGGCGCTCGGCCGCTACCTGGAGACGGCGATCCGCCCCTGGCTGGAGCGGCTCGGCTTCAGCATCAGCCAGCACGCGAACCCGGAGCCCGGCTTCGGGCCGATCCTGACGGCGACCCGCATCGAGGACCCGGCGCGCCCGACCGTGCTGCTTTACGGGCATGGCGATACGGTGGCAGGGCTCGATGCCCAGTGGTCGGAAGGGCTCTCGCCCTGGGCGCTGACCGATCGCGGCGACCGGTGGTACGGGCGCGGCACCGCCGACAACAAGGGGCAGCACGCGCTGAACATCGCCGCCCTGGAGGCCGTGCTGGCCGAGCGCGGCGGCAAGCTGGGCTTCAACGTGAAGCTGGTGCTGGAGATGGCCGAGGAGCGTGGCAGCAAGGGGCTGCGCAGCTTTGTGGCGCGGCAGGCGGAGGCGCTGGCGGCCGACGTGCTGATCGCCTCCGACGGGCCGCGCGTGACGCCCGAGATGCCGACCATCGCCACCGGCACCCGCGGCACCTTCCATTTCGACCTGGCCGTGCGGCTGCGCGAGGGCGGAGTGCATTCGGGCCACTGGGGCGGGCTGACCGCGGATCCGGCGGTGGTGCTGGCGCACGCGCTTTCCACCATCATGGACCGCGACGGCAAGATCCTGGTGCGCAACTGGCTGCCGGCCGGCGGGGCGGTGCCCGCCGCGGTGCGCGCGGTGCTGGAGGGCTGCCCGGTGGGCGGCGGCGACGGTGCCGCGAGCATCGACGAGGGCTGGGGCGAGCCCGGCCTGACCTCCGCCGAGAAGATCTATGGCTGGAACAGCTTCATCGTGCTGGCGATGACCAGCGGCGTTCCGGCCAATCCGGTCAATGCCGTGGCACCCGATGCGCGGGCACACTGCCAGATCCGCTACACCGTGGACAGCGACCCGGCGCAGTTCGAGAGCGCGCTGCGCCAGCACCTGGACGCACACGGCTTGAGCCTGGTGCGGATCGAGAACGCCGGGATCCGCATGCCGGCCAGCCGCACCGCGCCGGACCATCCCTGGGTGCGCTGGGCGCAGGCCAGCATGGAGCGCAGCCTCGGCCGCCGGGTGCAGATCATCCCCAACAGCAGCGGCGGCCTGCCCGGCGACGTCTTCGTGGACCATCTCGGCGTGCCGCTGGTCTGGGTGCCGCACAGCTACAACGGCTGCAAGCAGCATGGGCCTGACGAGCATCTGCTGGTCGCCCCGGCGCGGGAGGGCATCGCGGGATTCGCCGGCATGTGGTGGGACCTCGGCGAATCGGGCACACCGGGGCGCTGAGCCGGCCTGGCGCCGGCAGGGTCGGGCGTTAGCCCTGCCGGCGCAGGCGAGTTTGTGCCTTCGTGATAAATTTTCTGGGTTATTGTTCAAATCCGCGCTACTTTGCCTTTCAGGACGTTGACTTTTTCGACGATGAAGCAGGCTCGGTAACGGTGATGATCTCCTCCGCTGTGGAGCCCCGCAGCGCCTGGGCTGTTCCCTTTATTTTGGCTCAGGCAAGGAACCCCATCTAATGCCGACCTCCATACCGGCCGGCGAGCAGGCACGCCTCGCAGCCCTGGAGGCGACGGGCCTGATGGAGGGGTTGCCGGATCCGCGGATCGAGGATGCGGCGGGCCGCGCGGCGCAACTGCTCGAGCGTCCGCTCTCCGCCGTCACGTTGCTCGAGGCGGGCCGGCAGATCATCCGCTTCGGCAGCCCGGAGCTGCGTGGATTCATCCCGCGCGAGGCTTCCTTCTGCGACACGGCGCTGCGCCGGCCCGACGAGGTGCTGGTGGTGACCGATGCGCAGAAAGATCCCCGTTTCGCCGCGCTTCCCCTGGCGGGCGGCGAGCTGGGGCTGCGCTTCTATGCCGGCAAGCCGATCCGCTCGCCGGGCGGGTTCCCGCTCGGAGCACTCTGCGTGCTGGACCACCGCCCAGGGCACCTCTCTCCCGGGCAGGAAAGCGTGTTGCGCGAGCTTGCCCGCGAGGTGGAGGGCCTGGTTGCGGAGCACCAGAGCCGCTGGCAGGAGCGTCAGGCGTTGATGCGGGACCTGCGGCTGGCCGTGGCGAACGATGCGCTGTTCCTCAACTGGCAGCCGATCGTCGAGGCCCGAAGCCTGCGCATCCATGGCTACGAGGCCCTGGCGCGGTGGCAGCGGCCCCGGCACGGGATCGTGCCGCCGGACCGCTTCATTCCCCTGGCGGAGCAGGACGGGCTGGTCGGCCGCATCGACAAGGCGATGCTCCGCAAGGCCTGCGCGGAGGCCGCTGCCTGGCCGCTCCCGGCGCGGGTTTCGGTGAACTTCTCCGCCGACTGGGTCCGCCAGGCGGGGGCGACCCTGCCGCATCTCGTGGAACAGGAACTGGCGCGCAGCGGCCTTCCGGCGGACCGCCTGATGATCGAGATCACGGAAGGCGTGCTGATCGACAGTCCGGATTGTGCGCTGGGCAAGATCCAGGCGCTGCGGTCGCTCGGCGTGCGGGTCGCGCTGGACGATTTCGGCACCGGCTACTCCTCGCTCGGCTACCTGGAGCGGTTTCCCTTTGACGTGCTGAAGATCGACCGCCGCTTCCTTCGCCGCCTCGGACAGGAGCCTCGGGCGGAAGTGGTGTTGCGCGCCACCTTGCGGCTCGGCCGCGAACTGGGCATGACGGTTTGCGTCGAAGGGGTCGAGGACCAGGAACAGCTCGCCTTTCTGCAGCGGGAGGGCTGCGATCTGGTGCAGGGCTATCTGCTCGGCCGGCCGGGCGAGGCGATCCTGGACCGGACCTGCCTTCAGCCCCGCGAGAGCTGCTGATCGTGAGGCCGGGCGGCCGGGTGAAGGCTGGCCACCCTTGAAGCCTGACGAAACAACGTTCTCCTGGAGAGCCGCCGATCATGCCTGCCGCGCCTCGCCTTCGCCTTGCCCTGCTGCTTTCCGCCGCCGCCTTTCCCGCGCTTGCGCAGGATGAGGGCTGGACCCGCTTCCTGCCCAAGCTGGCGCCCGCCATGGTGGCATGCCTGCAGGGAGAGGCCGGTAGCGCCGCCAGCGCCGCGCTGCCGATGAACCATGGCCGGGCGCTCGTGCGGCTGGAGCGGGCCGATGGTGAGCGGCTGGAGTGCATTGCCGAACTCGCGCCGCCCGGGCAGCCGGCACGGCGCGAAAGCCTCAAGCCCCTTGGGGCGGCGCCACCCCTTCCCGGTGAGGATGAGCGCCGGTTCACCCTGGAGCGCCCCTGCGCCGCCGCGAGGCAGGTGTCCGATGCGGCCGGGCGGGAACTGGGCTGGCTGAGCGCGCCCGGCTGCCGCTGATGCGAAGGCCTAGGCCTCGGGGCTGCGGGAGATGGTGACGTGGTACCGCCCGAAGCCGATCTCCAGCGCCCCCGGCTCGCGCTGCCAGCGCCAGACGCTCACGGCTTCCCAGCGGCTATAGGTTTCCAGCCTGCCAATGCGGACGAAACCGGCGAACGGCCCATCGATCTCGGCCTCGAAGCCTCCCCAGCGGAAAATCAGCAACGGCCAGCGGTCAGCCGCGCGGGGGGTGTGCAGAAAGGCGCCCTCATAGGGCGCAGGGGTAAGGGCACGAGCAGGCGCGGCTGCGTTCATAACGGTTGTCCACGGGGGATTTGGGGGCGGCCTGGAAGCCAAGCCTCAGTACAAGAGGGTTTATCTCTTCTTGGTCCCGATCAACTCACAGGGGCGGGAGGGCGTCGGGCCCGGCATGCTCCCAGGCATGGTCTCAAAAGGCGCGAGAACAGGCAAAAATTGGCCGCCGTCAAAGGCTTCGCCATGCCCGGTACCAAGCGTGACCTGGTCCGGCGAACAGAGAGGGTGGGTGCTGCCCCTCTCTGCTGACGCGGAAGTGAAATCGCCCTACTCGGCGGCGGCGGGCGTGGCCGCGAGCCGGGTCAGGAGACCTCTGATCAGCGGCATGCCGATCTGGGCCGGATCGGTCATCAGCGACTCTGGATGGAACTGCACGGCCGAGAGCGGCAGGCTCCGGTGCTCGACGGCCATGATGACGCCGTCCTCGGTTTCAGCGGTGGCGATCAGATCCCGCGGCAGCGCCACGCGCCGCGCATGCAGGGAGTGGTAGCGGCCGACGCTGAACTGCTCCGGCAGGCCGTCCAGCAAGCGGCCGCCCAGGTTGCGGATCGGAGAGGGCTTGCCGTGCATCGGCAGTGGCAGGATGTCCAGCGCGCCGCCGAAATGCTCCACCATGCCCTGCAGGCCGAGGCAGACGCCGAAGGCCGGCAGGCCGCGCTTCACCACCAGGTCCAGCGTCTCGGACATGGCGAAGTCGGAGGGGCGGCCAGGGCCGGGGGAGAGCAGCACCAGGTCCACCGCCGCGCCGCGCCGCAGCTCCTCGCGGGCGAGGTCGGGCCGCAGGGTACGGACGGTTGCGCCGGCGGCGCGGAAGTAGCTGGCCAAGGTGTGGACGAAGCTGTCCTCATGGTCCACCAGCAGCACCTGCAGGGCGGAGACGGCCGGGCGCGGCGCCGCGCCGGCTGTTGCCGCGCCCGGCACCTCGCCGCGGATGGCGGCGAACATGGCGCTGGCCTTCAGGCGGCATTCCGCCTCCTCCGCCGCCGGCTCGCTGTCATGCAGCAGAGTGGCGCCGGCCCGCACCTCGGCCACGCCCTCCTTCAGGCGGATGGTGCGCAGGGTGAGGCCGGTGTTCATGTTGCCGTCGAAGGTCATGCGCCCGATGGCGCCGCCATACCAGCGGCGGGCGGAGCGCTCCTCGGCCTCGACATGGCGGATCGCCCAGGTCTTGGGCGCGCCGGTCACCGTCACCGCCCAGGCATGGGAGAGGAAGCCGTCCAGCGCGTCCATCTCCGGCAGCAGCGTGCCCTCCACATGGTCCACCGTGTGGATCAGGCGGGAATACATCTCGATCTGCCGCCGGCCGATCACCTTCACCGTGCCGGGGACGCAGACGCGCGCCTTGTCGTTGCGGTCCACGTCGGTGCACATGGTCAGCTCGCTCTCCTCCTTGGTGGAGTTGAGCAGGGTGCGGATGTTGGCGGCGTCCTCCAGCGCGTCGCGGCCGCGCCTGATGGTGCCGCTGATCGGGCAGGTCTCGATGCGCTTGTTCTCGACGCGCACGAACATCTCAGGCGAGGCGGCGATCAGGAACTCGCCCTCGCCGAGGTTCATCAGCGCGCCATAGGGGGAGGGGTTCACCCGGCGCAGGCGGTCGAAGACCTCGCTCGGGGCGTCGGCGCAGGTGGTGGCGAAGGTCTGGCCCAGCACCACCTCGAAAAGGTCACCGCGCTCGAACGCCTTCCGGGCGCGCTCGACCATGGCGGCGTACTCGCCGGGGCCATAGTCGCTTTCGGGTGGAGTGGCGCCGCTGCCCGGACGGAAGCCATCGGCCGGCGTTTCGCGGGACATGCCGGCGGTGGAACGGCCCGCGAAGCTGAAGTCATAGCGGTGCAGCATGGCCGCGCCGCGCATGTGGTCCACCACCATGATCTCGTCCGGCAGGTAGAGGACGAGGTCGCGCTGGTCGGCGGCGCGGGGCAGGCGCAGCGGCATGGGCTCGAACTGGAAGACCAGGTCATAGCCGAAGGCACCGTAGAGGCCGAGATGCGGGTCCTCTGTGCTGCCGAACAGGTCGCGCAGCGCGCGCAGCACGGAAAAGACGGAAGGCTGGCGGGAGCGCTCCTCCTCGGCGAAGCGGCCCTCGGGCGCCTTCACCTGCAGGGCGATGTGGTCGGTGCCGGCCTCCAGCCCGGCCAGCTCGGGCATGGCGCGCAGGGCGGGGGCGATGGCGGCGAGCAGCAGCGTGCCGCGCTCGTTCAGGGCGCGCAGCGTGACGTCGCGGCCGCGGGCGGCGAGCATCAGCGGCGGGTCGGAGAAGCCTAGGTCCCAGCGGGTGTAGCGGCCCGGGAACTCGAAGGAGGAGGAGAGCAGCACGCCGCGCTGCCGGTCCAGCCGGCGGGCAAGGGCGGCGACGCTGTGGGAGCCATCCGCCTCCAGCACCTCACGATGGATCGTCAGGCCGCCTTCGGTTCGGTAGGTCGTCTGCATCGGGAACTCCGGGCTGGGCTGCCACGGGGTCCGGGACGATCGGCTGCAGGGTCAAAAAAAGCCGCCCGGAACTCCGTGGCGGCCGTGAAAACAGGAAACGCGGGCCGCCTTAGGAGAGCGGCCACCACCAACCTTGAGGAGGAATTCGCGTGTTCATGGGATGATCCATAGACCGCCCGGCGACAGGCCGGCAAGCGGATTCGTGCCGGGCTCCCAGCCGGGCGCGAAAGCACCGCGACGCTTGACCCTCGACGCGCCATCGCCTACATCGCGCCGACCTGGGTCAGGCCCAGGTTCCGATGGTCGGTGCCTCAGGGGAGGTCCGGCTCCGTCGCTCCGCGAAGGCTCGCGCAGCGGCGCGTTTTGTTTTGGGCGGGTGTCAGCCCGCATGAAAGGACGGCGCGGCCACGATGTTCGAGGCTTTGTCGGGCAAGCTGAACGGGGTCTTTGACCGGCTGCGCCGCCGCGGCGCGCTGTCGGAGGCGGACGTGTCGGAGGCGCTGCGGGAGGTCCGCATCGCGCTGCTCGAGGCCGACGTGGCGTTGCCCGTCGTCAAGGACATCGTCAACAAGGTGCGCGAGCGCTCGGTGGGGCAGGAGGTCATCCGATCCGTCTCCCCGGCGCAGCAGGTCATCAAGATCGTCAACGACTGCCTGGTCGAGGCGCTCGGCGGCGGGGCCCCTGGGACGGACGGCGTGGAGCACGTCCCCGGCCTCAGCCTGAACGCGGCGCCGCCGGTGGCCATCCTGATGATCGGCCTGCAGGGCTCGGGCAAGACCACCACCTCGGGCAAGATCGCGCTGCGGCTGCGGACGCGGGACAGGAAGAAGGTCCTGCTGGCCAGCCTGGACGTGCAGCGCCCGGCGGCGCAGCTCCAGCTGGAGACGCTGGCGAAGCAGGCCGGCGTCACCAGCCTGCCGATCGTCAAGGGTCAGTCGCCGCTGGAGATCGCGGCGCGGGCCATGCAGGTGGCGCGCGGCGAGCTCTACGACGTCGTCATCCTCGACACCGCCGGCCGCCTCTCGATCGACGAGGAGCTGATGGCCGAGGTCGCCGCCGTGAAGGCCGCGACGAAGCCGCATGAGAGCCTGCTGGTGGTGGACGCCATGACCGGCCAGGACGCGGTGAACACCGCGCGCTCCTTCAACGAGCGGGTCGGCGTCACCGGCATCGTCATGACGCGCGTGGATGGCGACGCGCGCGGTGGCGCGGCGCTTTCCATGCGGGCGGTGACGGGCGCGCCGATCAAGCTGCTGGGCGCCGGCGAGAAGCTGGACGCGCTGGAGGACTTCCACCCGGACCGCATCGCCGGCCGCATCCTCGGCATGGGCGACATCGTCTCGCTCGTCGAGCGCGCCGCCGAGACGATCGACAAGGCCGAGGCGGAGAAGCTCGCCGCGAAGATGCAGAAGGGTCAGTTCGACCTGGAGGACTACGCGGCGCAGCTCAAGCAGATCAACAAGATGGGCTCGCTCTCGGGCATCCTGGGCATGCTGCCGGGCATCGGCAAGCTGAAGTCCCAGCTTGAGGGGGCCAATCTCGACAATTCCATCCTGAAGCGCCAGGCCGCCATCATCGGCAGCATGACGCCGAAGGAGCGCCGCAGCCCCGAGATCCTGAAGGCGTCGCGCAAGCGCCGCATCGCGCTGGGCTCGGGCACCACGGTGCAGGAAGTCAACCGGCTGCTGAAGCAGTTCGACGACATGTCCGTGATGATGAAGCGGATGAACAAGCTCGGCCAGAAGGGGCTGATGCGCGGCGGGCTCGGCGCGCTTCTCCCCGGTGGCGGGGGCGGCGGCAAGCGCCCCTTCTGATCAACCTGACAGCCTAACCAAGGAACCGATTATGGCCCTGAAGATCCGTCTCGCGCGCGCCGGTGCCAAGAAGCGCCCCTACTACCACATCGTGGTGGCCGACAGCCGCTCCCCGCGCGACGGCCGCTTCATCGAGAAGGTCGGCAGCTACAACCCGATGCTGCCCTCCGACCATGCCGAGCGCATCCGCCTGCAGGACGAGCGCATCAAGCATTGGCTGAGCAACGGTGCCGTGGCGACCGACCGCGTGGCGAAGTTCCTCGGCAAGGCCGAGCTGGCGCCGATGCCGACCTATCGCGAGCAGCCGAAGCAGTCCGCGCCGAAGAAGAAGGCGCAGGACCGCGCCGCCGCCGCCGCCGCGGCGGCCGGCTGAGCGGAGCCCGGCGAGCGCACTGACCCGTCATGCCCAAGGACCGCATCCTGGTGGGGGAGATCGGCAGGCCGCACGGTGTGCGCGGCCTGGTCCGCGTCCAGTCCTTCACCGCCGAGCCCGCGGACATCGCCGCCTATGGCCCGCTCGCGGACGAGCGCGGCAAGGCGTTCGCGCTGCAATGGCTGGGCAACGGGCTGGCGCGCATCGAGGGCATCGCCGACCGTGACGCCGCCGCGAAGCTGACCGGCACGCGGCTCTACCTGCCACGCGAGAAGCTGCCGCAGCCGGAGGCGGAGGAGTTCTACCTCGCCGACCTGATCGGCCTCGCCGTCCGCGATGCGGAGGGGCGGGTGCTCGGTGAGGTGCGGACGGTGGACGACTTCGGCGCCGGCGCCTTCCTGACCGTCATCGACGAGCAGGGGCGGGAGACGCTGCTGCCCTTCACCAAGGCCGTGGTGCCCGTGGTGGATGTGGCGGCCGGCCATGTCGTGGTGGAACTGCCGGAGGATGTGGTGGTGCGGCCGGAGGAGGGCGGCGAGGCCGCTTCCGAGGCGGCGCCGCCGGAGCCCGTGCATCCGCTGCCGCGCCGGCAGGACGCGCCGAAGCGCATCGGTCCGCGCGGGGTGCGCGGAGGTGCCGCGTGACCTGGCGCGCCACCGCCCTGACGCTGTTCCCCGAGATGTTCCCGGGGCCGCTCGGCCATTCGCTGGCCGGGCGCGCGCTGCGCGAGGGGCGGTGGAGCCTGGACACGCTGCAGATCCGCGACTTCGCGACGGACAGGCACCGCTCGGTGGACGACACGCCCTGCGGCGGCGGCGCCGGGATGGTGATGCGGCCGGACGTGGTGGACGCCGCCTGCGCCGCCGCCCTGGAGGGCGGAGTGGCGCGGCCGCTGGTCTATCTCACCCCGCGCGGGCGCCCGCTGGAGCAGGCGCTGGTGCGGGAGCTGGCGGCGGGGCCGGGGGTGATCCTGGTCTGCGGCCGCTACGAGGGGCTGGACCAGCGGGTGATCGAGGCGCGCGGGATGCGCGAGGTCTCGGTGGGCGACTTCGTGCTGTCGGGCGGCGAGCCCGCGGCGCTGGTGCTGCTGGACGCCTGCGTGCGGCTGCTGCCGGGCGTGATGGGCGGGGCGGAAAGCGCGGAGGAGGAAAGCTTCTCCGACGCGGCGGCCCCGCTGCTGGAATACCCGCACTACACCCGCCCGGTGGAGTGGCAGGGGCGGCGGGTGCCGGAGGTGCTGCTCTCCGGCCACCATGCGGCGGTGGCGCGCTGGCGCCGGGAGATGGCGGAGGCGGCGACGCGCGAGCGGCGGCCGGACCTCTGGGCCCGGCATCGTGCGGCGGGCTGAGAACACAGGATTGAACGGGCGGCCGTGGCCGCCTAAACGAGTTGACGAGAGGACCTGAACCATGAACCTGCTGCAGCAGTTCGACGCCGAGCAGCTCGCCCGCCTCGCCGAGGCCCGCGCCGTCCCTGATTTCGCCGCCGGTGACACGGTGCGCGTGATGGTGAAGGTGGTCGAGGGCGAGCGCACCCGCACCCAGGCCTATGAGGGCGTCGTGATCGCGCGCTCCAACAAGGGCCTGCACAGCAACTTCACCGTGCGCAAGCTGTCCTACGGCGAGGGCGTCGAGCGCGTCTTCCCGCTCTACAGCCCGAACATCGCCGAGATCGCCGTGCTGCGCCGCGGCAAGGTTCGCCGCGCGAAGCTGTATTACCTGCGCGGCCGCACCGGCAAGTCCGCCCGCATCGCCGAACGGGCCGCGCCGAAGGCGTGAGCCGGGCGGGGAGGGGGCGCCTGCCTCCTCCCGCTGCGCAGGTTTGACAGGAAGCCGGCGCGCCGTGGCGCGCCGGGACCGTCTGGGGATTAAGCTCCCCAGGCGCTATGTGAGACCGGGGGCGCTCCCCGGGGGATGCCTCCCCCCGCGCGCCCGGCCGGAGGGGTTCCGGGGGATGCCTCCCTCCGCGACGCCAAGAGCGACGCCCGTGTGGTTGCGGGCCCCAAGCCCCGTCGCCACGCGGATGAGTGATCCATCTGCCAGAGGAAAGCACCATGTCGGCCACGAAGCCGCGCACGCTGTTCGACAAGATCTGGGACGCCCATGTCGTCGAGACGCTCCCGGACGGCACCGCGCTTCTCTACATCGACCGGCATCTTGTGCATGAGGTGACCAGCCCGCAGGCCTTCGAGGGGCTGCGCATGGCGAAGCGCCCGGTGCGCCGCCTGGACGGCACCATGGCCGTGGTGGACCACAACATCGCCACCGACGCCTCCCGCTTCACCGGCATCGAGGACCCCGAGAGCCGGCTGCAGGTCGAGACGCTGGAGCGCAACGTCGCCGAGTTCAATGTGCCCTACATCCCGCTGGCCGATGCGCGGCAGGGCATCGTGCACATCATCGGGCCGGAGCAGGGCCTCTCGCTGCCCGGCATGACCATCGTCTGCGGCGACAGCCACACCTCCACCCATGGCGCCATGGGCGCGCTGGCCTTCGGCATCGGCACCTCGGAGGTCGAGCACGTGCTGGCCACCCAGACCCTGCTGCAGAAGCGCGCCAAGAACATGCGCGTGACGGTGGAGGGCACGCTGCCGGCGGGCTGCACGGCGAAGGACATCGTGCTGGCCATCATCGGCAAGATCGGCACCGCCGGCGGCAACGGGCATGTCATCGAATTTGCCGGCTCGACCATCCGCGCGCTCGACATGGCCGGCCGCTTCTCGATCTGCAACATGTCGATCGAGGCGGGCGCCCGCGCCGGCATGATCGCGCCGGACGAGACCACCTTCGAATACGTCAAGGGCCGCCCCTTCGCGCCTGAGGGCGAGTATTTCGACCGCGCGGTGGAATGGTGGAAGACGCTGCCGACCGACGAGGGGGCCGTCTTCGACAAGGAGGTGTTCCTCGACGCCGCCGAGATCGTGCCGATGGTTTCCTGGGGCACCAGCCCGGAGGACGTGCTGCCGATCACCGGCACCGTGCCCGACCCGGAGGAGGCCGCCGACGAGGCACGCCGCGCCCAGCTCCGCCGCATGGTCGAGTACATGGGCCTGACGCCGGGGCAGCGGCTGACCGAGCTGCCGGTGGACGTCGTCTTCATCGGCTCCTGCACCAACAGCCGCATCGAGGACATGCGCGCCGCCGCCGCCATCGCCCGGGGCCGCAAGGTGGCCGAGGGCGTGCGCGCCATGGTGGTGCCGGGCTCCGGCCTGGTGAAGCTGCAGGCCGAGCAGGAAGGGCTGGACGCCGTCTTCAAGGAGGCCGGCTTCGAGTGGCGCGAGGCCGGCTGCTCGATGTGCCTCGGCATGAACCCGGACAAGCTGAAGCCCGGGCAGCGCTGCGCCTCCACCAGCAACCGGAACTTCGAGGGCCGGCAGGGGCCGGGCGGGCGCACGCATCTCTGCTCGCCGGCCATGGCCGCCGCGGCCGCCATCGCCGGCAAGCTGACCGACGTGCGGGAGATTGGCTGACATGGACGCCTTCACCAAGCTGACCGGCGTCGCCGCGCCGCTGCCGATGGCGAATGTCGATACCGACAAGATCATCCCCGCGCGCTTCCTCAAGACCATCGCGCGCACGGGGCTGGGCAAGTCGCTCTTCGCCAACCTCCGCTACAAGGAGGACGGCAGCGAGAACCCGGACTTCGTCCTGAACCGGGAGCCCTACCGCCAGGCGGAGATCCTGATCGCGCACGAGNCTTCGTCCTGAACCGGGAGCCCTACCGCCAGGCGGAGATCCTGATCGCGCACGAGAACTTCGGCTGCGGCTCCTCGCGCGAGCATGCGCCCTGGGCGCTGCTCGACTTCGGCATCCGCTGCGTCATCGCGCCCGATTTCGCCGACATCTTCCACAACAACAGCTTCAAGAACGGCATCCTGCCCGTGCGCCTGCCGCGCGCGGTGTGCGACCAGCTGATGGAGGATGCGAAGCTCGGCGCCAATGCGCGGCTCACCGTGGACCTGGAGCGCCAGGTGGTGGTGCGGCCGAACGGCGAGGAGATCTCCTTCGAGATCGACCCGCTGCGCCGGCACCTGCTGCTGAACGGGCTGGACGACATCGGCCAGACCCTGCAGCAGGCCCCCGCGATCGACGGCTTCGAGGCCAAGCAGCGCGCGGCGCAGCCCTGGCTGTACCGCTGAGACCCATACCAAGCCCGGCCCGCCGCCGGCGGGCCGGTCCAGGAAAGAAGGACGACCCGCGAACATGACGGCGAACAAGAGGCTGCTGGTCCTGCCCGGCGACGGCATCGGGCCCGAGGTGATGCGTGAGGTGCGGCGGGTCATCGAGTGGATGGACCGCCGCCGCCACGTCAGCTTCGCGCTGGAGGAAGGGCTGGTCGGCGGTGCCGCGCTGGAGGCCGAGGGTTCGCCCTGCCCGGATGGCACCGTCGAGCGGGCGCTGGCCGCCGATGCCGTGCTGTTCGGCTCCGTGGGTGGCCCGAAATGGGACACGCTGCCCTTCGACAAGCGGCCTGAGCTCGGCATCCTGCGGCTGCGCAAGGAGCTGGGCCTCTTCGCCAACCTTCGCCCCGCCCTGGTGCTGGACCCCCTTGTGGACGCCTCCAGCCTGAAGCCTGACGTGGTGCGCGGGCTCGACCTGATGATCGTGCGGGAATCCACCGGCGGCATCTATTTCGGCGAGCCGCGCGGCGTGGAGACCCTGTCCAACGGCAAGCGCCGCGGCGTGGACACCGAGGTTTATACCGAGGACGAGATCGCCCGCGTGGCGCGGGTCGCCTTCGAGCTGGCCAAGGGCCGCACCGGCAAGATGACCAGCGTGGACAAGGCCAACGTGATGCAGTCCGGCCGCCTCTGGCGCGCCGTGGTTTCCGAGATCGGCAAGGCCGAGTACCCGGAAGTCGAGCTGTCGCACATGTATGCCGACAACTGCGCCATGCAGCTCTGCGCCCGGCCGAAGCAGTTCGACACCATCCTGGCCAGCAACATTTTCGGCGACCTGCTCTCCGACCTGGCGGCGGCGGCCACCGGCTCGCTCGGCATGCTGCCCTCCGCCACGCTCGGGGCGCCGGACGCCTCCGGCCGGCGGCGCGCGCTCTACGAGCCCATCCATGGCTCGGCGCCGGACATCGCTGGCAAGGGCATCGCCAATCCCTGTGCCCAGTTGCTCTCCTTCGCCATGCTGCTGCGCTGGTCCTTCGGCATGGAGGAGGATGCCAGGCTGGTCGAGACGGCGATCGAGAAGGTGCTGGCCGGTGGGCTCCGCACCGCCGACATCATGGGTCCCGGCACCGCCCGTGTCGGCACCAGCGTCATGGGTGACGCGGTGCTGCGCGAGCTGGACAAGCTGGGGGCGTAACAACCGAAAAACGCCCTTGCGCGGGGAGGGCCGGTCGGTTATCTCCCCGCCACTGGCAAGCGCTCGTAGCTCAATTGGATAGAGCACTAGACTACGGATCTGGGGGTTAGGGGTTCGAATCCTCTCGAGCGCGCCAGATCTTCTCCTTGGAAAACATGGGGATTCCGAAAAAGCCCGGCGCTCGCGCCGGGCTTTTCGCGTTTGGGCGGCCGGCGCGCGTTCCGCAAAACCGCCCGTCGCGTGCGATCCGCCACGGCCAGCCGCGCCCCAGTTCGGAGATCCCCCGGCGCCATGCCGGGCGGCCGCGATACCGCGGAGGTGATGGCGAGAGAAGGGCAGCTTTCGCCATTCGCGTGGCGTTGCTTCGGAGAGACGTATTGTCGCTCCGCCTTGCCAAGGGTGTTCCCGTGGCCGACTATCGCCGTTGGACGCTCCGCCAAGCGGAGCATGGCCGTCCCGATGAGGCTGATAAGGCATTGAGCCGTGCCGCCTCGGGGACGAGCAGGCGGATCCTCAGCCGGGGCCCGGCCAAGCCGCGGTAGCGGAGCACGGCGGCGCGGACTGAACCAGGGCAAGGCGACGCGATAATGGACGCTGGCACGCAGGACGCCTTCCCGATCGTTGGCATCGGCGCTTCCGCCGGCGGCGTCGAGGCGCTGGAAGGTTTCTTCTAGGGGCTGCCGGAAAGCCCCGGCTTGGCCTTCGTCATCATCACCCACCTGAGTCCCGAGCGGAAAAGCCTGCTTCACGAGATCGTCAAGCGCTACACCCGCCTGCCGGTCCTGGTCGCCACCGACGGGGCCAGGGTCGAGAAGGACCATGTCTATGTCCTGCCGGCCGACGCCGTCGTGGGCATCGAGCAGCAGCATCTCGTCATCCAGAAGCCGAACTCCAGCCGGCGCCACCGCAAGCCGATCGACATCTTCTTCAGCGCCCTGGCGGCGGACCAGGGGGAGCGGGCGGCCGGCGTGGTGCTCTCGGGAGGGGATGGCGACGGGACGCTCGGCATCAAGGCCATCAAGGAGCGCGGCGGCGTGACTCTGGCCCAGGTCGCCGACGGGCACGGCCCCCGGCCCGAGGACATGCCGGAGAGCGCCCTCTCCACCGGGCTGGTGGATTTCGCCCTGCCGGCGGACCGGATGGGCGAGCGGCTGGTGGACTTCGCGCGCTCCCTGCGCCTGCTCGACGGCATGGCCTCCCGTTCCCTGCTGGCGCATGAGGATGAGGCGCTGGGGGAGATCTACGGCATCGACGGCGACGTGGTCTTTTATTCCGGGCGCACCGGGAAGTACCTGGAGGCCGCGGCGGGGCTGCCAAGCCGTCAGCTTCTGGCCATGGCCCGCAAAGGGCTGCGGCTCGAGCTGCGGACAGTGTTCCGCGAGGCTCTCGAAGCCGGCCGCACCGTGACGCGCGAGGACATCGCCATCGAGGACGAGGACGGCCGCGTGCAGATCGTCACGCTGACCGCCGAACCCTTGCGCAAGCACGACGACGGTGAGCCGCTCTTCCTGGTGCTGTTCACCGACCAGGGCCCCACCCTCAGCCGGGAGGAGGCGGCCGGCCGCGCTCATACCCAGCACGATGGCGCCGCGCCGCACCTGGAGCGCGAACTGCGCGAGACGCGCGACCGGCTGCAATCGCTGATCGAGGAGTACGAGACGGCGCTGGAGGAGCTGAAGTCCTCGAACGAGGAACTGGTCTCCGTGAACGAGGAGCTGCAGTCCACGAACGAGGAGCTCGAGGCCTCCAAGGAGGAGCTGCAGTCCGTCAACGAGGAGCTGCACACTGTCAACGCGGACCTGCACTCCAAGGTGGACGCTCTGGACCGTGCCAACAGCGACCTGCAGAACCTGTTCAACAGCTCGGATATCGCGACCATCTTTCTCGACGGCGCGCTGAAGATCCGCAGCTTCACGCCGACCGCCTCCACCGTGTTCAACATCCTGCCGGGCGACCGCGGCCGGCCGATCACCGACCTGTCGCAGCGCTTCGCGATGCCCACCTTCACCGAGGACCTCGCGGAAGTGCTGGCGGCCGGCAGGCCGCTGGAGCGGCGTGTGGACGACGAGAAGAACCAGGCCTTCTACCTGCTCCGCGTGGCGCCATACCTCGACGGCGACCGGCGCGCCGAGGGCGTCGTCGTCAGCATCATCGATGTCAGCAACCTGACCCGCGCGGAGGCGCGGCAGCGCATGCTGGTGGCCGAGCTGCAGCATCGCACACGCAATCTTCTGGGCGTGGTGCAGTCCATCGCGCAGCGCACGCTGGGCTATGACGCGCGGATGGAGGCCTTCCAGCAGCGCCTCGCCGCGCTCGGCCGCGTGCAAAGCCTGATCGGGAACACCGCCGACACCCAGATCGATCTCGGCGACGTCGTCCGGGCCGAGCTGCGCGCCCTGGACGCGCGGGAAGGCGAGCGGGTGGCCGTGACCGGGCCACGCGTGCCGCTCGGCATGACGCATGTGCAGATCATGGCGCTCGCGCTTCACGAGCTCGCCACCAACGCCCTGAAATACGGTGCGCTGGAGCGGGCCGGCGGCAAGCTGCACATCGGCTGGACAATCCGCGCGGACGAGCACTCCGACCGCTGCCTGGTGCTGATATGGCGGGAAAGCGGCGTGCCGATCGCCGCGCCGCCGGAGCGGAGCGGCTATGGCCGCGAGCTGATCGAGCGCGCCCTCTCCTTCAGCCTGGATGCGCGGACCGAGCTGGTATTCGGCGAGGATGGCGTTGTCTGCACCATCGAGATGCCGCTGCCGGAAGGTAAGGATGGTGCAGCCTGGAGCAAGGCCTGATGAACGACACGGTCTTGCGCGGCAAGCGGATCCTGGTGGTGGAGGATGACTACTTCATCGGCCAGGACATGTGCGGCATCCTGGAGCGGGCCGGCGCGGTGGTGCTGGGGCCGATCGGCCGCGTCGGGCAGGCAGCACGCTTTCTGCGGGAGCGCGGCCGGGAACTCGACGGCGCCGTTCTCGACGTGGACCTGCGTGGCGAGAAATCCTACGTGCTGGCGGAGATGCTGATCAGGAGCGGACAGGCTTTCATCTTCACCACCGGGTTCGGGCCGGAGAGCATCGAGGCGGCCTACAGGACCCATCCGTGGTGCAACAAGCCTGTTAGCGGCGCGACCCTGCTCCAGGCCCTCGCCACGCTTCTGACGGGTTCCTCCGATGCGGACGGCGCCGCATGACCTGCCCCCGTCCCACGCTCGCCGCACGGGGCGATGAGAGGTGCGGCGCGAGGCCGTGATCGGAGGCGCGGAAGGGCGCGGGACCCTGGCGGGACGCCGCCGGTCTCCTCCCCGGCATTCCGGGGAGAATCCAAGAGTGGCCGTGCCCCTGGCGGGACTCCCGCGTCATGGCGCGATCGTGGATCGGGTCCAGGCGGATGCGCTCGGCCGCCCTTCCCGGCAGAGGGCTCCGGCCTCCGGACATGATGGCCGTGGTTGAGAACCGGGCGGGCCACCGGCCGCCCAGCCGTCCGGCCGCATCAGCGGGTGAGCGCACCGTCCAGGAAGTCCAGCCGATCCTGGCCCCAGAAGATCTCCTCGTTCAGCACGTAGCTCGGTGCCCCGAAGACGCCGCGCTCCAGCGCAGCCTGCGTATCCGCTGCGCGCCGTTCCGCCCAGCGCGGCTCCTCGGCCAGGCGCAGAACCGCCCCGCCGTCCAGCCCTGTACCGGTGGCGATCTCGGCCAGTGTGGCGGCGTCGCCGGTGTCGCGCTCCTGTTCCCAGAGCGCCTTCAGAATGGCGTGCGCCAGGGCGACCGCAGGCGCGTCGCCGAAGCTTTCCCGCACCGCGATCACCGCATGCGCCGGCAGGGCCTCGCGGGCCGGAAAGAATTTCGGCTGCAGATGGATCGGCACTCCGAGCCGCTCGCGCCACCGCCGCAACTCCATCATGCGGTAGGCCTGCCGCTGCGGCGAGCGCTTCGGGAGGGGAAGCCCGCCCGAGGCGGCAAAGATGGCCGAGAAGTCGACCGGGTAGATGCGGAGGGCGGCGGCGTGACGCGCCGCGAGAGCCTCGATCCGGCCCGCGCCGAAATATGTCCAGGGTGAATTCAGCGAAACGTAGTAGTCGATCCGCGCGGCCATCGAGCTTTCCCTCTGCTTCAGGGCGGCGATCCTGCGCGGCCGCAGGAGATGACACAAGCCCGCCCTGGATCGGCGGCCGCGCGAAGTGCCTCACGGCCCCATGATGGCCGCTCGTCCGAGGGGATCTCGGGCGCGGGGCTGCAAGGTTCCGTCGCGGGCCGCAGGGCGGTGGTGCTCGGGGCCGGAGTTGCCATCACCTCTCCGCAAGGGCTGGAAAGGCCCTCCATGAGCCTCCCGCCCACCGTCGTGGACACGATCTTCGAATCCGTGCAGCGTCCGCAGTTGTGAGGAGGGGCTGCATGACCGAGCTTCCGACCTATGAGGTGTTCGCCCTGCGCTACGCCATGCGGGAGGCGATGCGCTCCGACCACTTCATCGGCGGCGACCCGCATGACGGGCCGATGCCGATGGACTACTTTCTCTGGCTGATCCGCGGCGCCGGGCGCAGCATCGTCGTCGATTCCGGCTTCACCGCCGAGGTGGCGGCGCGCCGCAAGCGCACCTTCCTGCGCGACCCGATCGAGGCGCTTCGGCTGCTCGGTGTCGAGGCGGAGAGGGTTCAGGACGTGGTGCTGACGCACCTGCACTACGACCACGTCGGCAACTTCCACCGCTTCCCTGTCGCGACCTTTCATCTGCAGGAGGCCGACCTGCACTTCGCCTGCGGGCGGCACATGCGTTACGGGCATCTGCGCCACGCCTTCGAGGTGGAGGACGTGGTCGGCATCGTCCGGCTGAACTTCGCCGAGCGGGTGCGGCTTTACACCGGCCAGGTCGAGCTGGCGCCGGGCATCACGCTGCATCCCGCGCCCGGGCATTCGGCGGGCCTGCAGTTCGTGCGCGTGAACACCGCGCGGGGGGCGGTGGTGCTGGCTTCCGACGTCACCCATTTCTACGAGAACTTGGAAACGGGCCGGCCTTTCCCGATCTGCGTCAGCGTGGCCGAGATGCTGGAAAGCCACGACCGCCTGCGTGCCGCAGCACCCAGCCTTGCGCATATTGTTCCCGGGCATGATCCCGAGGTGATGCGGCGGTATCCGGCGGTCTCGCCCGAGCTGGAGGGCATCGCCGTCCGGCTGGACGTGCCGCCCGCAGAGGCAGCGGGCCACTCGTGAGCAGGCGTGTTGTCGTCACTGGGGAGGACAGCGGCATCGGCGCGGCGTCACGGGCGGGGCCGCCTTCGCCAAGACCGCCGCCAGGCGCGGGCTGGTGCGCGAGGAGGTGCGTGCCGGTGCGGGCGCGCAGGGCTCGGCCACGGCACTGGCGAGGCTGGCCGGACTCCCGCCATCCGCCGGGACCTGCTGACCGGCCCCGCGGCCTTCCGGCAGGGACGTGTCGCGCCCTGCGGCGGCGGTGCGCGCGACCGCCCGGAGCCAGATGGCGCGCCGGTCCGCATGCGCTTCGGCCGCTGCCGCGCCAAGCGCGAGCGTCGCCGCGCCAGGAGCGCGATCGAGGTTGCCGAGGCGGGGATCGGCACGCTGGAGTTCCTGCCGCCTGGCCGGGTATCGTCGCAAGCAAGGAGGTCCCATGATCCACGAACTGCGCATCTATCACTGCGTCTCCGGCCGCTTGCCGGCGCTGCTGCGGCGCTTCGAAACCATCACCCTCGGCATCTGGCAGAAGCACGGCATCCGCCAGGCCGGCTTCTGGACCGTGACGATCGGTGACTCCAACCAGGACCTCTACTACCTCCTGGAATGGGACTCCCTGGCCGAGCGCGAGCAGAAGTGGAACGCCTTCCAGTCCGACCCGGAATGGATCGGGAAGCGGGCGGAAACGGAGCGCGACGGCGCCATCATCGCGCGCGTGGAGAACCTGATCCTGCAGCCGACCGCCTTCTCGGCGGTGCGATGAGCGGTCAGCCGGCCCGGCGCCGTGCCGCCGGCCGGCGTGCGGGGGCCGGGCCGCCGGTCGCGGCCCGCTCGTTCAGGATGCGCAGTGCGACCCTGGCTGCCTGCGCGACATGATCCCGGCAGGCCTGCCAAGCTCCCTCCGCGTCACGCCGCTCCACGGCCTCGACGATGCGCCGGATCTCCTCCACGGTGTGCGGCAGCCGCGTCGGGTCCGAGAGGGTGGTGGCGCGGAGCTGTGAGTTGCGGTTGAGCAGCTGGTCCAGCATCCGTGCGACATAGCTGTTGCGGCAGCCTCGCAGCAGCACGTCGTAGAAGCGGCGCTTCAGGGTGAGCAGGGCCATCCGGTCCGCGCCTGGCCTGGTGGCGGCGATTTCCTCGAACACCGCGCGCAGCTCGGCGACTTCCTCGGTGGAGGCGCGTTCGGCGAAGCCATGGCCCGCCAGCGCCTCCAGCACGCCACGCACCTCATAGACCTGGGTCGCCTCCGCCGCGGAAAGGTAGGCGACGAAGGGGCCGCGGTTGGGCACCACGATGACCAGCCCCTCGGCTTCCAGCAGCCGCACGGCTTCGCGGATCACGCCGCGGCTGACGCCGAAGAGATCGCAGAGCATGCGGTCGGAGAGATGCTCGCCAGGCATGAAGCGGCTGGTGATGATGGCCTCGCGCAGCCGCTCCTCGACCTGGCGCCGCACGGGCTGTGGAGTGATCTGCAGTGAATCGTCCGGCATTCTCTTCCGTGTTCCCTGCGGCGGGCCTCCCTGAGTCACGCCGCACTCCGCAATCTGGCGACCGGCAGCGCTGCCGTCCAGCGAAAGGGATGAAGCCGCCGCGCATTGACAGACAATCAGACATACAACAGAGTTTTGCCATCTCAAGGGAGACGCCAAAATGTCCGATGACAGCCTGTTCGACCGTGGTCTTGAGGTCCGCCGCGCGGTGCTCGGCGCCGAATACGTGGACGGCAGCATCGCCAAGGCCGATGACTTCATGATGGCCTTCCAGCACATCACCACCGAATGGTGCTGGGGCTTTGCCTGGACCCGCCCCGGGCTGGATCGCAAGCAGCGCTCGATGCTGAACCTCGCCATGCTGACCGCGCTGGGCAAGACGCCCGAACTCAAGCTGCATGTGAAGGGAGCGCTGGCGAACGGCGTCACCGTTGAGGAGATCAAGGAGATCCTGCTGCACGCGACGGTCTATTGCGGCATCCCCGCGGGGCTCGACGCCTTCAAGGCGGCGCACGAGGTGCTGGTGAAGGAGGGCGCGCTCACCGGCGAGCCGGCAAGGAAGTGAGCGGCGCCGCCCTGGGCGACGGACTGCGCCGCATCGCCTTCATCGGCATCGGCAACATGGGCTGGCCGATGGCCGCCCGCCTGGCCGCTGCCGGATTCCAGGTCGTTGCCTGCGACGTGATGCCGGAGCGCGCGGCCCGCTTCGCCGATGAGGTTGGCGGCGAGGCCGCGGCGGACGCCGCCGCCGCCGTGCGCGGTGCGGATGCCGTGATCACCATCCTGCCGACCTCCAAGCAGGTCGGCGAGGCGATCGGGGCGATGGGTGACGCGCTGACCGCCGGGACGCTGCTGATCGAGATGAGTTCCGGCGTGCCGACGGCGACGCGCGGGTTCGCGGAGAGCCTGGCGGCGCGCGACGTCGCCATGATCGACGCGCCGGTCTCCGGCGGTGTGCCGCGCGCGCGGACCGGCGAGTTGGCGATCATGATCGGCGGCGAGGCGGCGCTGGTGGAGCGGGCCGACCCGGTGCTGCGCGCGATGGGCACTACGCTGACGCATGTCGGCGGCGTGGGCGCGGGGCAGGCCATGAAGGCGCTGAACAACCTGATGGGCGCCGCCGGCTTCCTGATCGGCGTTGAGGCGCTGCTCATCGGCCAGCGCTTCGGCCTCGACCCGGCGCAGATGGTGGACGTGCTGAACAACTCGACCGGCATGAACAACAGCACGCAGAAGAAGTTCAAGCAGTTCGTGCTGTCGCGCCGCTTCGATGCCGGCTTTGGCCTGGAGCTGATGGCCAAGGACGTTTCCGTGGCGCTGGAAGTGGCGCGCGACACCGCCACGCCCGCCCCGTTCTCGGCCCTGTGCCGGGAGATGTGGGCCAGCGCGGTGAAGCTGCTGGGGCCGGGAATGGACCACACGGCGATGGCCCAGTTCTCCGAGCGGCTGGCCGGCGAGGCGCTGGGCGGTGGCAACCGTTCCGGCGAGGCCTAAGGCGACGGCGTGCGCGATGCGGCGCCGGGGGGCGCCGCATCGGCTCTCCAGGTCCTGCCGGGACGCTCGGCTCCATCCGCCTCGATCACCGCGTGTAGTGCCGCGCGACCGCTGGCGATCCCCCGTTCTGAATGCTGTCGGCGACAGGGATGGTGCGGTCGGCCATCGCGTTCAGCAGAGGCGGCACACGGTGGAAGATCGCCGTGTCGCCGCCGACCTGAACCGCTGGATCCGCGTGGTGCGGAAGGCCGACGTCACGCCGCGAGAGGCTGGGTCGCAGCAGGGTAGGGCGCCGCGCCTCCCCGCCTTCCGGTCCGCCGCGCCGTCTGGGAGAGGTTCGGCTTGACCTGACGGCGCATCAACGGGGTGCCAGTATTTACCAGGAACACGGGGTGGTTGAGCTCTCGGCAGGCGACGATCTCCGAGCCGCTGGCGCCATCCAGGCCGGCGCGGTTCGCGAGCGCCGCGGTCCCGCCACTTCGACCACGATAAACGCCGAGCCTTGGGTGGGAGTGAAAACCAACGCGGCGCGGCTGATTGCGTAGACTTGCACGCAGAAGACGAGGCATTCTCGATTCATGATGATGAAGGGCGCGGTTCGGGAAGCCGCCTCGAACATGTCAGTAACGAATTGCCCGGTCGCATCGTCAAGCATGGACGGGTACTCCGGCCGGCCGCACCAAGCTGTCCGACGCAGCAAAGGGCGGTCCGCACGATCGCCTAAGTCCCGCTTGGGGACCGAGGTATGAAATATTCGAGACGCCTAACCTGTTGTTGGCGGTGGTGGTAAACTGGGCAGCGGTCAGGACCCGTCGCCGGCCTATTGTATCGGGCGAAGATGCGGTGAAACCCCGTTCTGCGGCAAAGCATCTGCTCAATGAGCTTGCGGCCGCAGCAGAGAACGAACTGAAGCAACATTTCCAATCCCAGTTCAGCTCCGGCCGACGAGTTGGAACCTTGCCTTGGCTCTGGATCTGCTGCGGAACGGAGTTGGTGTCATGGACACGATCAACGCTGCCCAGGCGCCCGGGCCGCAGGTTCGCTGTCCTCAGGTCTGTGCCCGAGGTGCAAGCCACGGTTCAAATCTTTGAAACGAGACTGAGAGAGCAGACTTCACGGAGCCTTGAACGTTTCATAATGGGAATCTTCACTAGATAACGCATCCTCAAAAAGAGAAACTGAAGGGGTAAGCCTGATATGCTCGACGGGTACCAGTCTGTACCTGCAGCGCCGTCGGCTACGAAGTTCGGGCGCCCTGAAGCTCAGGTGCATTCCTCAGGGGTGATATCATGCGAAGTCAGAAGGGTTCTGACTTTGCTGGCGGTTGCCTGCATCTCCTCAGGGTTAACACTGACCGCCGCATTGGCGCTGCATGAGGCTACAGAGAAGCAAGCGGGCATTCGCCGGCAGGCGGTCGCGGCAGCACACAATGCGTCCACTGCCGTGCAGCGCGAAATCTCCACAGGTTTTGCGCGTCTTGAGACGCTCGCCACCTCACCGGCGCTTCAGCACCGCGATTTCCGCACGCTTTACGACCAGATGAAGGCTGTTCCCCTCCCGCCGGGGACCTGGCTGTTTTTGTGGGATGCGGAACAACAACTGCTCAATACCTTACGCCCCTTCGGTGAGCGCGACCTTCCTCGTTTCACGGATTTCGGCCCGGCAGCTGAAGCGGGGCGGGCGCAGCTTTTCCAGCGCGGGCAGCCGCGGGTTTCGAACCTCACCCGGACGCCTGTGGCGGGCAGGGACCTTCAGGCCACCTCGGTGCACTACCCCGTGCGCATCGATGGTGAGGTCATCTTCGCGTTGGGCTCGATCATCCCGGCCGAACAGCTCGCCGCCGCCGTGTCTCTCCGCTCGCTGCCAAGCGGGTGGCTGGCGACCCTGCTCGATCGTCAGGGAAATGTTCTGGTTCCGGCTGGCTCCCTTGCTGTCGGCGACAAGCCGCCGGCAGAGTTGCTTCAGCAGATCGCCGCATCGCCCGGAAGTGAAGAGCTGCTGCAGGGGCAGGGGCTCTCCGGTGCGCCGGCGATGGTCGCGATGAGCCGCGTGGGCGAGGCCGGCTGGACCGCCGTTGTGGAGGTGCCGCTCACCATTGCGGACGCGCCTGTGCGAAGCGTGCTCAAGCTGCTCCTCGGCGCCGGCCTCGCGCTGCTCGCCGGGGGCATCGCCGCCGGATTGGCCCTGGCCCGCCGGATCGAGCGGCCGGTCGAGCACCTGTCCAATCTCCTCGACGCCACCCGGCGGCATCAGCATGGCGTCGAGGCGCGCCAGCGCGCGCACTGGAAGAGCACCGACGAAGCCTTGTTCGACATTCGAGTGACGGAGGATGGCCGCTTCCTGCTGGATGCCGTGAATCCGGCCTATGAACGCCAGACCGGCTTGTGCGCGGAGGCTGTCGTTGGGCGCGACATCACCGAGGTTCTCGCGCCTCAGGCCGCAGCTCTCGCGGTCGCGAACTGCCGCCAGTGCATCGCGACGGGTGCGCCGGTCCGCTACGAGAACTTGCTGAGCCTGCCAGGCGTTCAGCGTGATTGGGAACTCATTCTCGTTCCCATCCACGATCCGGCGACAGGGCTGATAAAATCGATTCTCGCCAGCGCACGCGATGTCACCGCGCAACGCCAGGCCGAGCGCGAGCGCGACAAGGCGCTGGCCATGTTCCGCCGCATCGCGGAAACCACGCCTGACCTTCTGTATGTCTACGATCTGCACGCCCAAACCAGCGTCTGGATCAACGCGCAGGCCAGCGAGGTGCTGGGCTACGGCAAAGCCGAGCTCGCGGCAATGGGCGAGCAGATCATCCCGCACCTGCTGCACCCCGATGACCGGGCCGGCATCGAGGCGCATCTTCGTCGATGCGAGGCGCTGCCGGACGTATCGTTCGCGGCCGTGGACTACCGGTTGCGGCACCGCTCGGGAGAGTGGCGTTGGCTGTCGAGCCGGGAGACGGTGTTTGCCCGCGACGCGCAGGGCCGGGTGACGCACATGCTCGGCTGCGCGCAGGACGTGACCCTCCGCCGCCAGGCTGAGTCGGCCGCGGACGCGACGCGCGACATGCTGGGCCGCACGCTGGATGCGCTCTCCGCGCATGTGGCGATCCTGGACAACAAGGGCTGCATCCTCGCCGTGAACGCCGCCTGGCGGCGCTTCGCCCGAGCCAATGCCTTGAAGGACAGGGATGATGGCATCGGGATGAATTATCTCGCTGTCTGCGAGGGTGCCAGCCAGGGTTCTGCCGTGGCGGCCACAATCGCCGCTGCCCTGCGCTCCATGCTGCACGGGCCGCGAGAAGAGTTCCGCATTGAGTACGCCTGCCATTCCCCGCATGCCCGCCGTTGGTTCCAGCTTCGGGCGGCGCGGTTCGGTGAGGCGGAGCAGCGCCGCATCGTCATGGCGCATGAGGACATCACGGAAGCCAGAGAGGCGACAGAAGCGGTGCGCAGCCTGGCGGGTCGGCTGCTTGCAGCGCAGGATGCGGAGCGGCGGCGCATTGCCCGCGAGCTGCACGATTCAACGGCGCAGAACCTGCTCGGTGCCGCTCTCGCGCTCGGTTGCGCGGGCAGGCTCGCGCCCGAGCTGGCGGAAGAGCCCGCGGCCTTGCTGGCGGAAAGCCTGGACCTCATTGAGCGGACGCAGCGCGAGATCCGGACCCTGTCCTATCTCCTGCACCCGCCCATGCTGGACGAAGCCGGTCTCGGCGCCGCCTTGGAATGGTTCGCACGGGGTTTCGCCCGGCGCAGCGGCCTTCGGATCACCGTGGCGGCCGAGACGCTGCCGGAAGAGCTTTCGAGCGAGGCGGCAACCGCTCTGTTCCGCGTCGCGCAGGAGGCGCTCGTGAATGTGCACCGCCATGCCGTCGCCACGACGGCCGAAGTCCGGATGGAGATGACCGGGAGCGGCGTGGCGCGGAGGCTGCGCCTGATCGTGCAGGACGATGGGCGGGCCCGTGGCGCAGGCAAGATCCCCGCGGAGGCCGGGCCGGGCGATCTGGGGGTCGGCGTTGCCGGCATGCGTGAGCGGCTACGCCAGCTTGGCGGCTGCCTGAATATCGGCCCAGCCCCTCAGGGCGGCACTCTCGTTCAGGCGACGGTGCCGTTGCCCTCCCTTGAACGAAGAAACGCGGTCAGCTAGCGCACACGTTCGGTCGCGGTTGCCGCGCCGGGCGCTGGAATGCTCCGCAATCGCTCTTCGCAAGAGCGTTGCCTCCACACATGACGCTTCGCGCCACGGGCTGCGAGGATCCTCCTGAAGACCTCATGCGCCGCATGGGCGGCATGGGGCGTGTACTGCGGTATGGCCCCCTGCCTTCTCCAGTCATTCCTCCTCACCCCTCAGTAGATGGCCTGATGGAGCCACTCCGGTCTCCTGATTAATGTCAGGGCTACTGCGTCACAGGAGGAAGGTGATGCATCCGCCGACTTCAGCAGGAAGTTCGCGCCGCATCCTGAATGCGCGGCGTTGCGCCCGGGAAAGGGCCGAGACAAATGTCGCAATCCGGCTGCTCTGCGTAGCTTGCAGCGTGATGAGCCTGCTCGTGCCCAAGCGCGCGCCGGCACAGGACAGCCAGGACGAGCTTGCGAAGCAGCTTGCCAACCCGGTTGCGAGCCTGATCAGCGTGCCGTTCCAGAGCAATCTGGACTATGGCGGCGGCACCGGCGACGCGTTCCGCTACACGCTGAACATCCAGCCCGTGATCCCCATCTCGCTGAGCAGCGACTGGAACCTGATCACCCGAACGATCCTTCCGTTCAGCCATGTCGAGCGGGTCTATCCCGACCACCGCACCGGCCTTGGCGACGTGGTGCAGAGCTTCTTCCTTTCCCCGGCGCGGCCGACCGAGTCCGGCATCACCTGGGGCGTCGGGCCTGCCTTCCTCTACCCCACGGCCACCGACGGGCTGGGCCAGCGGCAATGGGGCGCCGGCCCGACCGGCGTGATCCTGCGGCAAGCGGGGCCCTGGATCGTTGGCGCGCTGGCCAACCACATCTGGAGCCTCGGCGGCACGCCGGACCGCAGCGAGGACGTGGACGCGACCTTCCTGCAGCCCTTCATCAACTACGTGACGCCGTCGCAGACAACCTACTTCCTGAACACAGAAAGCACCTACGACTGGTCGCGCCGGGAATGGACGGTGCCGATAAACCTCGGGGTGAACCAGCTGGTGAACCTCGGCGGCCAGCGCGTGCAGATCGGCGGCGGGTTGCGCTACATAGCCGCCTCGCCGGATGGCGGGCCGGACTGGGGCCTCCGCTTCAACCTTGTCTTCGTGTTCCCGCGATGAGCGCCGTGATGGACACCGCCCTGGAGGCGCCGCCGGGCATGACCTGGATCCCCGGCGGCACCTTCCGCATGGGCTCGGAGGCGCACTACGCCGAGGAGGCGCCGGTGCACCGGGTCACGGTGGACGGGTTCTGGATCGACCGCGCGCCGGTCACCAACCGCGAGTTCGCCGCCTTCGTCGCCGCCACGGGGCACGTCACGCTGGCGGAGGTGCCGCCCGACCCGCGCGACTATCCCGGCGCGCTGCCGCACATGCTCTATGCCGGCAGCCTGGTGTTCCGCAAAACGAAGCGGCCAGTGGACCTGACGCAGTGGGGCCTGTGGTGGGAGTACCGCCGCGGCGCCTGGTGGCGCGAGCCCTATGGCCCCGGTTCCTCCCTCAAGGGCCTGGAAAAGCATCCGGTGGTCCATATCGCCTATGCCGATGCGCTCGCCTATGCGCGCTGGGCGGGCAAGGACCTGGCGAGCGAGGCGGAATGGGAGTTCGCCGCGCGTGGCGGCCTGGACGGCGCCGCTTTCGCCTGGGGCGAGGTGATGCGGCCGGGCGGCCGGATCATGGCCAACACCTGGCAGGGCCAGTTCCCCTGGAAGAACACGCGGGAGGACGGCTGGGAGGCCACCAGCCCGGTCGGCGCCTTTCCGCCGAACGGCTACGGGCTTTCCGACATGATCGGCAACGTCTGGGAATGGACGCAGGACTACTGGCAGCCCCGCCACCCCGGCGACGCGGCCAAGCCCTGCTGCATCCCGCGCAACCCGCGCGTCGCCTCGGCGGAGGCGAGCTACGACCCGGCGCACCCCGCCATCCGCATCGCGCGGCGGGTGCTGAAGGGCGGCAGCTTTCTCTGCGCGCCCAATGCCTGCCGCCGCTACCGCCCTGCCGCCCGCCATGCGGAGGCGGAGGACACTTCCACCTGCCATATCGGCTTCCGCTGCGTGTCGCGGCCGGCCAGCGGGGGAATGTGAAAGAACGACGGGGACGGCTGGCGTTTCTGCCGCTCCGCCGAAGACGGCGCAACTCCTGAAGCGTTCGCCGAGGACTTGAATCGACAGCCCTGGCCGATAGGCCCCGAGGAGAGCCATATGAGCGAGAATCCCAATCGCCGCGCCATGCTGCTGGGCAGTGCGGCCACCCTTGCCGCCCCCATGGTCGCCGGCGCGCGCTTCGCCCAGGCACAGCAACAACCGGCGCAGCAACAATCGGCGCAGCAGCAGGGCACGCAGCAGGCGGCGGGTGACAAGCCGAACATCATCGTCATCTGGGGCGACGATATTGGGTTCTGGAATCTCAGCTACAACAACCGCGGAATGATGGGCTACCGCACGCCCAACATCGACCGCATCTTCAACGAGGGCATGGCCTTCACCGACTACTACGCGGAGCAGTCCTGCACCGCGGGCCGCTCCGCCTTCATCACCGGGCAGACGCCGGTGCGCACCGGCCTCTCCAAGGTCGGCCTTCCCGGCGCCGCGGCCGGCATGCAGGCCGAGGACCCGACCATCGCCACCATCCTCAAGGGCATGGGCTACTCGACGGGCCAGTTCGGCAAGAACCACCTGGGCGACCGCGACGAACACCTGCCCACCAACCACGGCTTCGATGAGTTCTTCGGCAACCTCTACCACCTCAACGCCGAGGAGGAGCCGGAGAACGAGGATTATCCGAAGAACCCGGAGTTCCGCCGCCGCTTCGGTCCGCGCGGCGTGATCAAGAGCTTCGCCGATGGCCGGATCGAGAACACCGGCCCGCTGACCAAGAAGCGCATGGAGACGATCGACAGCGAGTTCCTGACCGCGGCGCTCGACTTCATGGACCGCAAGCATTCGGCGAACCAGCCGATGTTCGTTTGGTTCAACACCACGCGCATGCATTTCCGCACGCATGTCCCGTCCGACTACCGCGGCCGCTCCGGCCTCGACGAATACGCCGACGGCATGCTGCAGCATGACGACCAGGTCGGCCAGATGCTGAAGAAGATCGAAGATCTCGGCATCGCGGACAACACCATCGTCGTCTACGGAACCGACAACGGCCCGCACTTCAACACCTGGCCGGATGCCGGCATCACCCCCTTCCGCAGCGAGAAGAACTCGAACTGGGAAGGCGCCTACCGCGTGCCCTTCGCCGTGCGCTGGCCGGGGCACATCAAGCCGGGCAGCGTCACCAACCAGATCGTCTCGAACCTCGACTGGTTCCCCACGCTCGTCGCCGCGGCGGGCGACGACGGCATCAAGCAGAAGCTGCTGGATGGCTTCAACGCGGGGGGACGCACCTACAAGGTCCACCTGGACGGCTACAACCAGCTGCCGCTGCTGACCGGGCAGACGGAGGATGGACCGCGCAAGGAGTTCTTCTACTTCAACGACGACGGGCAGATGGTCGCCATGCGCTACGAGCGCTGGAAGGTCGTCTTCCTGGAGAACCGCGGCGTCGGCTTCGGGGTCTGGCGGGAGCCGTTCATCGAGCTGCGCGTCCCGAAGCTGTTCGACCTGCGCATGGATCCCTTCGAGCGCGCCGACGATTCGAGCAACACCTACAACGACTGGCTGCTCTCCAGGGTCTATCTGCTGGTGCCGGCGCAGGCGATGGCCCGCCAGTTCTACGAGTCCTTCCGCGAATTCCCGCCGCGGCAGAAGCCCGACTCCTTCAACCTGGAAGGCGTGCTGCGCCAGCTGGAGCAGGGAGCCGCCGGCGGCGGCTGAGCGCCTGATCAATCGCGGGCGGCCGCTTCCGTGGCCGCCCGCCCGAGCCCCCGACCCGGACCGGGAATGTGATCGCCATGATGCCAGCATCCCACGGCCTGCGACGACGCCACGCGCTGCTCCTCGCGAGCGCGGCACTGGCCGCACCGCGCGTTGCCCGCGCGCAGGGGGCCGACCCCTTGCCCTCCTGGCGGGACGGGCCACGCCGACGCGCGCTGCTTGATTTCGTCGCTGCCGTCACCACGGAGGGCGGACCGGATTTCGTGCCGCCCGGCGCGCGGATCGCGACCTTCGACAACGACGGCTGCCTTTGGGTGGAACAACCCATCTACACGCAGTTCATCTTCGCCTTCGACCGGATTCGCGAACTCGCGCCCCAGCATCCGGAATGGCAGCAGGATCCGCTGCTGCGCGCGGCCATCGCGGGTGACATCGCCGGCGCTTCCGCGCAGGGCGTGGAGGGGCTGCTGCGCCTTGCCGGGGTGGCGCAGGCCGGCAACAGCCCCGAGGAGTTCCAGCGCATCGCCACGCAGTGGCTCGCCTCCGCGCGCGACCCCAAATGGGGGCGGCCCTACACGAGCCTCATCTACCAGCCGATGCTGGAGGTGCTGAGCTTCCTGCGGAGCAAGGGCTTCACCACCTTCATCGTCTCCGGCGGCGGCGTCGAGTTCGTCCGCACCTTCTCGGCCGAGACCTATGGCATTCCGCCGCACCAGGTTGTCGGCTCCAGCTTCGCGCTCACCCCGGGCGAGCAGGATGGCCGGATCACGCTGACGCGCGAGCCGAAGGTGGATTTCGTGGATGACGGGCCGGGCAAGCCGGTCGGCATCGCCCGCCATATCGGCCAGCGCCCGATCGCCGCCTTCGGCAACTCGGATGGCGACTACCAGATGCTCCGCTATGCCACGGAGGGGCCGGGCCGCCGCTTCGGAATGCTGGTGCACCATGACGACGCGGCGCGCGAATACGCCTACGACCGCGACAGCCATACCGGCCGCCTGGCGAAGGCGATGGAGGAGGCGCCTCGGCGCGGCTGGCAACTCGTCTCGATGCGCGAGGACTGGTCGCGCGTCTTTCCCTGAAGGCTGAAACGCGGCGGCCCTGCCGGCTGCGGCGCTGTCGGAAGCGAGGAGGGTAAGGATGGCTGATCAACCGAACCGGCGGACCATGTTGCTGGGCAGCGCCGCCGCGCTGGCCGCGCCCGCCCTCACTGGCATGGGCGGAGCCCGCGCCCAGCAGGCGCAGCGCCCGGCGGAAGGCGGAGCCGCACCGGCCGCAGGCACGACGCCGAACATCCTCGTCATCTGGGGTGACGACATCGGCGTCAGCAACGTCAGCGCCTACAATCATGGCATCATGGGCTACCGCACGCCCAATATCGACCGCATCGGGCGCGAGGGCGCGATCTTCACCGACGCCTACGGCCAGCAATCCTGCACCGCCGGTCGTGCTTCCTTCATCCTCGGCCAGCATCCGTTCCGCACCGGGCTGCTCACCATCGGCATGCCGGGCGATCCGCATGGCATCCCGGAGTGGTCGCCAACCATCGCGACGCTGCTGAAGGAGCGCGGCTACGCCACCGCGCAGTTCGGCAAGAACCATCTGGGCGATCGGGACAAGCACCTGCCCACCAACAACGGCTTCGACGAGTTCTTCGGCAACCTCTACCACCTGAATGCCGAGGAGGAGCCGGAAACCTACTACTACCCGAAGGACCCGGCCTTCCGGCAGAAATTTGGCCCACGCGGCGTCATCCGCAGCAATGCCGATGGCCGCATCGAGGATACCGGGCCGCTGAACCGTAAGCGGATGGAGACGGTGGACGAGGAGTTCCTCGCCGCCGGGCTCGACTTCATCGACCGCCAGAACCAGGCGAAGAAGCCGTTCTTCATGTGGTTCAACAGCACGCGGATGCATGTCTGGACGCACCTGAAGCCGGCTTCGCAGGGCACCACGGGGGTCGGCCTCTACCCCGACGGCATGGTCGAGCATGACGGCCATGTCGGGCAGTTGCTCAACAAGCTCGACCAGCTCGGCATCGCCGACAACACCATCGTCATCTACTCGACCGACAATGGCGCGGAGGTCGGCTCCTGGCCGGATGGCGGAATAACGCCCTTCCACGGCGAGAAGGGCACCACCTGGGAGGGTGGCTTCCGCGTTCCGCAGCTGGTGCGCTGGCCCGGCGTCATCGCCCCCGGCACCGTCATCAACGACATGATGTCGCATGAGGACTGGATGCCGACGCTGCTCGCCGCGGCCGGCGAGCCCGACATCGTGCAGAAGCTGGCCAACGGGCATCAGGCGCTGGGCAAGACCTGGAAGATCCATGCCGACGGGCAGAACTTCCTGCCCTTCTTCCAGACGCTGCGCACGCCGCAGCCGGTGCCTCCCCCCGCGGTGCGCCCGGCCGACGCGCCGAAGGGGCCGCGCGACACCATCTACTACTTCGGGCAGGGCGGCGAGCTGAACGCCGTGCGCTGGGACGACTGGAAAATCCATTTCGCGACGCTGGTCGGCAACATCGCCACTGGCACGCGCTCGGTGCCGGCCTGGCCGGTGATCATCAACCTGCGGGCCGATCCGTACGAGAAAGCTCCGTCGGAGGCGAGCAACTATATCCGCTGGTATGCCGATCTGATGTGGCTGCTCGTGCCCGTGCAGGGCAAGATCAAGGAGTTCATCGGCACTCTCGATCAGTTCCCGATGCAGACGGGCAACTCCCTGAACGCCGCCGGCATCGGCTACAACACGCTGCGGGCGACGGAGGCGCTGCAACGGCTCCAGCAGCTCGAAAGCCTTTCGCCGCCGGTGGGCCGGTGATGTCCGAAGGCGCGGTCATAAGCCCACGCGCCGCCTTCGCGGACCTCCGCGCCCGCATGGGCGAGGCCATCATCGGCCAGGAGCGGGTGATCGAGCGGCTGCTCGTCGCGCTGCTGGCGGATGGCAACGTGCTGGTCGAGGGCCTGCCCGGCGTCGCCAAGACGCGCGCGGTCAAGGCGCTGGCGCGGAACCTGGAGGCGGCCTTCCGCCGCATCCAGTTCACGCCGGACCTTTTGCCCGCCGACGTGGTGGGCAGCGACATCTACGAGGCGGCCACCGGGAAGTTCCGCTTCGAGCCGGGGCCGGTCTTCGGCAGCATCGTGCTGGTGGACGAGATCAACCGCGCCCCCGCCAAGGTGCAGTCCGCGCTGCTGGAGGCGATGGAGGAGCGCCAGGTCACCGTCGGCGGCACCACCCACGCGCTGCCGCCGCTGTTCATGGTGATGGCGACGCAGAACCCGATCGAGCAGGAGGGCACCTACCCGCTGCCGGAGGCGCAGCTCGATCGCTTCCTGATGAAGGTCTCGGTGGACTATCCGCCCGACGCGGACGAGCGCGCCATCCTCCGCCTCGTGCGCGGCGAGGAGCAGGCGCGGCACGGCGGCGGCGCGGCGGCGCCCCCGCCGATCCCGCAGCAGGCGGTCTTCGACGCCCGCGCCGAGCTCTCCCGCCTGACGGTGGTGGAGGCGATCGAGGACTACATCGTCGCCCTCGTCTGCGCCACGCGCGCCCCCGCCGCGCTGGACCGCGAGCTCGGCACCTGGATCGAGGTGGGCGCCAGCCCGCGCGCGACCATCGCGCTCGACCGCGCGGCGCGCGCCCATGCCTGGCTGGCGGGCCAGCCGCAGGTGACGCCCGACAACGTGCGGGCCGTCGCGCCCGACGTGCTGCGGCACCGCCTGATCCTCAGCTACGAGGCGAGCGCGGAGCGGGTCTCCGCCGACGCGGCCGTGGAGCGGCTGCTGTCGCTGGTCGCGGTGGCCTGAGCCGATGGACGCGCCCGGCCCCGACCCGCGCCTGGTCCCGACGCTCGGCGCGCTGATCCGCTGCCAGTTCCAGGCGCGCGGCTTCTCCTTCCTGCACCGCCAGCCGGTCACCAGCCTGCTGGCCGGGCGCCGCGCCTCGCGCATCCGCGGCCGCGGCCTCGCCTTCGAGGAGCTGCGCGCCTACCGCCCCGGCGACGACGTGCGGCAGATCGACTGGCGCGCCAGCGCCCGCACCGGCCGCACCCAGACCCGCGTCTTCACCGAGGAGCGCGACCGCCCGACGCTGCTGCTGGCCGACCTCACCGCCGCCACCTTCTTCGGCAGCGTGCACGCGACCAAGGCGGCGGTGATCGCCGAGGCGACGGCGCTCGCCGCCTGGCTCAGCCTGCGCTTCGGCGACCGGGTGGGCGCCATCGTGTTCGGCGATGACGGGCTGGAGGAGCACCACCCGCAGCGCAGCCGCGCGGCGGTGATGCGCGTGCTGGGCGCCCTCGCCGCCCGCGCCGCGGCGCTGCCCGCCGCGCCGCCGCGCCCGGTCGGCGCCGGCCCGCTGAACGCCGCCCTGGCGCGGGCGGAGGCGATCGCGGGGCATGACTGGCTGGTGCTGGTCGCGGCCGACCTGCAGGCCTTCGACCTCGCCGCCGACCAGGCCATCGGCCGCATCGCGCGGCACAACGACGTCATCGCCGTCACCGTGTCCGATCCGCTGGAGCGCGCCCTGCCGGCGCCGCCCTGGCAGGGCCGCGCCACGGCGGACGGCGCGCGGGTGGTGGTGCTGGACCCCGGGCGCGGCGGGCTCGGGGCGAAGGTGCGGGCGGCGCACGAGCGGCGGCTGGAGGCGGTGCGGCGCGGCGGCATCCGGCTGGAGACGCCGGTGCTGCCGATCGGGACGGAGGAGGATGCCGCCCCGCAGCTCCGCCGCCTGCTCGGCGGCGCCGCCGCGCCGAAGCGGAGGCGCTCCACATGAACCCCGACGCCATGCCCAGCCGCGCGGCCATGCACGGGCTGATCGAGCCGCCGCCGGTCGCCTTCTGGCCGGCCACGCCCGCCTGGCTGGTGCTGCTGCTGCTGGTGCTGGCGCTGCTCGGCTGGCTGGCGCTGCGGGCCTGGCGCGCCTGGCGCCGCGATGCCTACCGGCGCGACGCCCTGCGGGCGCTCGCCGGGGCCGGTCCGGCGGAGATTGCGGCGCTGCTGAAGCGCACCGCCCTCGCGGCCTGGCCGCGCGAGCGGGTGGCGGCGCTCTCCGGCGCGGACTGGGCCGCCTTCCTGCGCCGCAGCGCGCCGCGCGCTGCGCTCGGCGCGGCCATGGCGGAGCGCCTTGCCGGCCTCGCCTACGCCCCTGCGGCGCCCCCCGAGGTGCGGGCGGCGGCGGCGCAGTGGATCCGGCGCCATGACCCTCGCGCTTGACCAGCCCTGGGCGCTCGCCCTGCTGCCGCTGCCGCTGCTCGCCTGGCTGCTGCTGCCCGCCTACCGCGAGCCCGGCCTGGCGCTGCGCCTGCCCATGCTGGCGCGGATCGCCGGGGAGGCCGGGCCGCCCCAGCCCGAGGCGCCGCGCCCGGGCTGGCTGCGCGCCGCGCTGGCGCTGCTGGCCTGGCTGCTGCTGGTGCTCGCCCTGGCCGCGCCGGTGCGGATCGAGCCGCCGGTGACGCGGGAGACCGGCGGGCGCGACGTGCTGCTGGCGCTCGACCTCTCGGGCTCCATGGCGGCGGAGGACATGCCCGGCTCCGGCGGCATGGAGAGCCGGCTGGATTCCGCGCGCGCCGTGCTGAAGGAGTTCATCGCGCGCCGCGAGGACGACCGGCTCGGGCTGATCGTCTTCGGCACCTCCGCCTTCGTGCTCGCTCCCTTCACGCGCGACCATGCCGCGCTGCTTGCCCTGCTCGACGAGGCCTTCCCGCGCATGGCCGGGCCGCAGACCATGATCGGCGACGCCATCGGCCTCGCCGCGCGGACCTTCGAGCGCGCCAAGGTGACCGGCCGGCTGCTGGTGCTGCTGACCGACGGCAACGACACCGGCAGCCGCGTGCCACCGGCCCGCGCCGCCGCCATCGCCGGCAACCTGGGCGTCCGGATCTACGCCGTCTCGCTCGGCGACCCGGCAGCGGCCGGCGAGGCGGCGCTCGACCTCGCCGCCCTCGACGCCATCGCGCAGGCGACCGGCGGCGCGCATTTCCATGCCTCCGACCCCGCCGCGCTGGCCGAGGCCTACCGGCGGATCGACGCGATGGAGCCGACGCCCGCGCAGGCGGTCTCCTGGCGCCCGCGCACGCCGCTTTTCGCCTGGCCGCTCGCCGGCTTCGCGCTGCTCGCGGCGCTGCTGCTCGGCACCGGGCCGCTGGCGCCGGGGCGGAGGGCGGCATGAGCGGGTTCCTCGCCGCCTTCCACGTCCTGCGGCCCTGGTGGCTGCTGCTCGCCCTGGCGGGACCGGCCGCCCTGCTGCTGGAGCGCGCCCGGCGGCGTGGCGCCGGCGGCTGGCGCGGCGTGGTCGCGCCGCACCTGCTCGCCGCCCTGCTGGTGCGGGACGGGGTGCCGCCGCGCCTGCGGCCGGCGACCGTCGCGCTGCTGCTGTTCCCCGTGCTGGCCGTGGCGCTGGCCGGGCCGAGCTGGCGGCGCGAGCCCAGCCCCTTTGTCGCGGACAGCGCCCGGCTGGTGGTGGCGCTCGACCTTTCCCGCGCGGCGGAGCCGGCGCTGGCGGCCGGCAAGCGCAAGGTGCGCGACCTGGTGGCGGCGCGGGCCGGGGCGCGGACCGGCCTCGTCGCCTATGCCGGCAGCGCCCACCCGGCGCTGCCGCCCACCGACGACCCGCGCCTGATCGAGGCCTATCTCGACGCGCTCTCGCCCAAGGTGATGCCGCGCGACGGCGATGCCGCCGGGGCAGCGCTGGAGGCGGGGCTGGCGATGCTGGAGGCGGGGGAGGGCGGCGCCGGCACGGTGGTGCTGGTGACGCCGGCGGTGCCGGCCACGCAGGCCGCCGCCTTCCAGGCCGCCGCCGGGCAGGCGGGCCCCCACGCCATTGTGCTGCTGGCGACCGGGCAGGGCCCCTTCGCCGGCGCTCCCGGTGCCACCGTGGTGGCGCCGGCACCGGACACGGCGGATGTGGACCAGGTCGCCGCGCTGGCGCGCCGCAACTTCGCCACCGCGCCCGCCGACGACCCAGCGATGCGCTGGCGGGATGCCGGCCCCTGGGTGGCGCTGCTGGCCGTGCCAATGGCGTTGCTTTTCGCCCGCCGCGGCTTCCTGGCGGCGCTGCTGCTGCTCGCCCTCGGTGCCCGCCCGGCCATGGCGGCGGAGGGCGACCTGAACTGGTTCTGGCAGCTCTGGCTGACGCCGGACCAGCGCGCCCAGCTGATGCTCGACCGGGGCGAGCCGGCGCGCGCCGCCGGCCTGTTCACCGACCCGGTGCGGCGCGGCGCGGCGCTCTACCGCGCCGGCGACTTCGACGGCGCGGCCACCGCCTTCAGCCAGGGCGACACGGCCGAGGCGGCCTATGACCTCGGCAATGCGCAGATGATGCGGCCGCGCGCCTGGGCGGAGGCGATCGAGGCCTATGACCACGCGCTGCAACTTCGTCCCGACTTCCCCGAGGCGCGCGAGAACCGCGACCTGGCCGCCGCCTTCCTGCGCGCCTGGGAGGCGGCGTCGAAGGATCGTGCGGCGAACCAGACCGACCAGCCCGAGACCCACCCGCCCGACCCGGACCAGATCGTCGTCGACCAGCCGCCGCAGCCCGAGGGCGAGCGGCGGGAGACGCAGGGCGACACGCCCGGCCAGGGGCTTTCGGACGGCGAGATCCAGGCCCTGTGGATGCGCCGCGTCGGCGGCACCCCGGCGGACTTCCTTCGCCTGCGCTTCGCCCGCCAGGCCGCGGCGGGGGGCACGCCATGAGGGCCGCCGCCATTCTTCTCCTGCTGCTGCTGGCCGGCCTGCCGGACGCGCGGGCGCAGGAGGCGGCGGATTTCCTGCTGCGCCTGCGGGTCTCGCCCGAGGGGCCGGTCACGGTGAACCAGCGGGTGAGGGTGACGCTGACGGCGATGACGCCCGTGCGCTTCGTGGACCCGCCGCGCTGGCCCGATCTCGCCTTCACCGCCGGCCGCGCCGTGGTGCTTCCCGAGGCCGACACCGTGCCGGGCACCGAGCGGGTGGGCGGCCAGAGCTACGCCGCCTTGCAGCGGACCTATACGCTGTTTCCGGTAAGCGCCGGCACGCTGGTGCTGGAGGCGATCGACATGACGGTGCGCGTGGGCGGTTCGGAGGGCCAGCCGGTCACGGCACGCTCCAGGACCGAGGCAGCGCGCCTTACGGCCCGCCTTCCTCCAAACGTTGACGATGTCGCGCGCCTCGTCGTCTCTCCGGCCTTCCGGCTTGAGGTTTCGACCGAGGGGGCCGGAGGCGAGCTGCGCGTCGGCCAACCGGTGACACGCCGCGTGCAGATGGTGGCCGAGGACACCAGCGCCATGCTGCTGCCCCCCGCGCTCTGGGGTGAGCCTGAAGGCGTGCGCGTGTATCCCGACCCGCCGGCGCTGCAGGACAGCACGGATCGCGGCGTGCTGCGTGCCGAGCGCCGCGACAGCGTGACTTACGTGCCGCAACAGCCGGGAACGGTGGAGTTGCCGGGCTTCGGCGTGAGCTGGGTCGACCCGCGCAGCGGCAGGTTGCAGACGCCGCAGGTGCCGCCGGTGCGGCTCACCGTATTGCCCGCGGCGGGAACGGCGCAGGAGGTGTTCGCGCCTCATCCCGGGCGCTGGGTTAGTGTGGCGCTGGTCCTCCTGGCGCTCGGCGCCTCCGCCTGGTGGCTGGCGCGACGGCGCGCCCGTCGCGCATCGTCGCCGCTCGCTCGCCTTGCCGCTGCGTGCCGCAGGAATGACGCGCACGCCGCCGTCACAGCGCTCTATCAATGGGCCGACGCGCGACTGCCGCCAGGCGGCGAGAGGCGCGTCGCGCGGCTCGCCGCCATCACCGGCGTGCCTGAGCTGGCGGTGGCGGCAACAGCCCTCGAAGCGCAGCTCTACGGCAGGGCCGCCGACACGCAGTGGCGCGGCGCGGAGCTGCTCACCGCCGCCCGGTGCGTTGAGTGGCGGCTGCGCGACTCCTCAGGCGGTGTTGCCAGGGTCGCGCCGTTGCCGCCGCTCAACCCGGTGGCAGCCACGTTCACGCCACGGCTGACTGATCCGCGATGGGCGCGATGATTCCGAACTGGCAGAATGGGATGTCCAGCCCTGACGCCACACCCCGCCGCGGGCTGGTCGATGAGCTCCATGCGGCGACACTAGTCGCAGGCGCTCTCGTAAGGGGCGGCGAACCGGGTGCGCACCGGGATTGCGCGGGCCGTGCAGCGCGAGCCGCGCCCGGCTGGCCATCGCTGTGGCGCAGGCTGAGGGAAGCCTGCCCCCGATCCGCTGCCTTCGTCATCCTGGCCATCGTTGGCGGCGTCTTGCCTGGATCGGTGCCGCCTTCGCAAGCGCAACCCGCGAATGCGGCCGCTAGCGGGCCTCTACCTGGCTGGCAGTTCACGCTGACGCCCTATGTCTGGCTGCCGGCGCTTGGCGGCTCCATCCAGACACCTCTGCCAAATGTCGGCAACCACACCTCCGATCTCGAATCGGGCGATGTGCTCACCAGCCTCTCGGCGGTGCCGGTCATGGTCGCCGCGGAGGCTCGGTACGACCGCTTCGCCCTTGTCGGCGACTTCGTCTATGCGGCGCTCGAGAGCGACATCAAGGAAAGGGACCTGCTGTTCAGCGGGGGGCATGCACGGGCGGCGGTCACAGTCGGCACAATTCTCGGCATGGCACGCGTCGCGGGCACGTCGGAGCAGCCGCTTGAATTCGGCGCCGGCGTGCGGATCTACGGGGTCAGCGCCAAGGTTTCCCTCAACTCGGGCCTGATCGCGGGCCAGATTGCCAAGAACGCGGCGAACTGGGCGGACCCGGTCATCGCTGTCCGTCACCACCTGCGAGTGTCGCCGCAGCTCGGCATCACGCTCTACGGCGATGTTGGTGGGTTCGGCGCCGGTTCCGACCTTAGCTGGCAGGCACTCGGGGCATTGGACTATCGCTTCTCAGACTCGGTCTCGGCAGCGATCGGCTGGCGCTATCTGACCTTCGATCGTGTGCGCCACGGCTTTGGCCTGGATCTCGACTTCAACGGTCCGTTTCTGTCGCTGACTTTCAGGTTCTGAGCGGTAGGGCGGGGCGATGCGTATGGCTGGGCTGGCGGATGGTGCGCCCGCCTCGGCAGCAGCTTCAAGGAGCAGAAGCTTGGCGCGGCTTGGCGACAGGAGGGGGCAGAACCGCCGCTGCGTGGCTCGATCCTTTATCCGATCGGCTCTGCCCAGGAGTGACGGATATGCGTAAGGCGCTCCACCTTGTCGCCCGCGGATTGCTCGGCCTGCTCCGACTGAGCCTTGTCCTGGGGCCTGCCTTCGGCCAGGCGGCCGCGCAGGAGATCCGCCTGCCGCAACTTCCACCCGGCATTGTGGGCACCACCCCGCGAAGCGTGGCCGAGGGCGTGCTCGACCTGCTGGCCTATTCTGTTGTGCCCGACGGCACCGCGAGTGCCCTGCAGATCAACCGCAGCGATGATGATGTTGGCGTCACCCTGGGACAGCTCGGCGCCGGCTTCACCGTCAGCGAAGGCTTTCCGCTGTATCTCGAAGGATATCTTGGCTATGCGCGTTACGATCCGCGCTTCGTCTTCAGCGATGGTGAGCAACAGCGGCGTCTGCCGGCACGCTGGGACCAGATTTCCGCGACCTTCGGCGTGGGATGGGACTTCCGCCTGGCACGGAACCTTTACCTGCGGCCGATCTTGAACGCGGCAGTCGCGCATGTGACGAGCGACGCCGCGCTGTTCGGAAGCCTGGTTGAGTTTCGCAACGATATCAATCTCGCCTTTCTCGACCGGGGCCGGATGAACGCCTGGGGCCTTGGCGGCTCCCTTGTGCTGGCCTGGTACGATCATCAGCCAGCGCGCGAGATCGACGTCGAGCTCCGGGGAACACGCTTCCATCTCGAAACCTTCGGCGACACCTCGGCCGCGGTTCGCGGGATCGGGACTGAGGCGACCACCGTCAATCTCTGGAGCCGGATACGCTGGCCAACCGGTATGGATGCCTTTGACCGGCCTGTCCGCTGGGTCCTGGAAGGGCAGCACTCGCGCTTCTTCGGCAGACGCGACGCGGCACTTGGCATCGAATATCTCACAAAGGTCGGTGGTGGTCTGGAACTTGACACTGGTGCGTTGAAGATTGGAGCCCTGGGCCTGTACGTGGAGCGCGTTCGCCTGCTCGGGCGCTACGTGTTCGGCCGGAATATTTCTGGCTTCTCCGTCGGTCTCGGTGTCAGCTTCTGAACAGCAAGACGGGGCAACATGATGGACACTGCAATGCAGTTCCTCGCGGCGATCGCGACCTGGAGCATGCCGGCCTTCGCCGCCTTGCTCCTCCTCGTACAGATCCTGGCGCGCGAGGTCGGCTACTGGTTCGGGCGCCGGACCGCACGCAAGCAAGGAGGGGAGGGGGAAGGTGTCAACGTCATGGTCGGCGCGATGCTTGGCCTGCTGGCCTTCGTCCTGGCGCTGACCCTTTCCTTTGCCAACGCGCGCTTCGGCGAACGCCGCGCGGGGACACTGGCGGAGGCGAATGCCATCGGAACGGCCTGGTTGCGGGCAGAGGCGGTGGGCGGCCCGAGAGCCAGCGAGATCATGCATCTCCTGGAGGGCTACGCACGGGTCCGGGCAGAGTTCGTGCGCGCACCGTTGGATCCGGATATCATCGGTGCGGCAGACCGCCAGACGGGAGAGCTGCAGCAGAAAATCTGGGAGCAGATCTCGGCACTGGTGCGTGAGCGCGCCGATCCAGTCACGGTGTCACTCATGAGCGCCGTCAACGACACCTTCGACGCAAGCACAGCCCAGCGCTTCGCCTATGCCTTCACACTTCCGGGCCGGCTGGTCGGCTTGCTGATCGGCCTCGCTCTGTTGAGCATGGCAGCTCTCGGTTTCCAACTGGGCCTGCGCGACAACCCGCTGCGTGTTCTGGGCGCAGTCCTGACGGTGATGTGGACCGTGATCATCCTGAGCATCCTGGATCTCGGAGCTTCGCGCATCGGCGCGCTGCGAACCAGCGCGGCTGTCTATGAATGGACGATCGACAGCTTCCAAACGGCACCCAAGCTGCCTTCTCCTCCCCGGACACCCCTCCCATGACAAAGGCGGCGTCCTGAGAGGCGTCTCGCTTTGCTGTTTCCAGGACGTCTCCTACCGGCGGTAAGCGTCGTTGTATCCGTGCCAATAAGCATCTCGCCGAGCTTCGCGCGAGCGCCCGACGGCGTAGCCTCCGGCAGCGCCGACACCCGCGCCAGCCAGCGCGCCCCATCCAGCATTGCCGGAAAACGAGCCGACCACCGCGCCACTGAGTGCGCCAAGACCCGCTCCCGTTGTGGTTGTGCGTCCTGTCTCGGTCTGCGGTGCGCATGCGGCTAGGCCAAGCAGCACCACAAGGGCAATCCTCCGCCCTGCTCCGAAGAGTTCCATCGCCAAGGCTCCTCCTTTCATACGCATGGGGGCACTAGCGCCGCCGCCGGCTTGCGGCGGGGGGCGACTGGCAGGGATAGGTGGCGTCCGCGAAGCGCAAGAGCGCATTCACCGCCAATTCCTCCGCATGCTCCGGATGTGCCTGCATCCAGGCCACATACTGCTCGGCAACCTGGAAGAGCGTCGGGGGCGGCTGCGGCGGGCAAAACATTGGATGGAATGGCCCATCGGTGCCGGTCAGCACACGATGCACCTGACCAACTCCTGCCAGGAAGCCGTGGCAGTATCCCATGGCCAGGACACGTGCGGTGGTGTCAGGCTTCACGGCGCAAAGACGCGCAAGATCTCCTCCGTTGCCGCCGCGGAAAGCCTCCGCGTTCAGGGAATCGGACGATGTTGCGCTGTCCTGCGCCGTGGCGGCGGCCGTTCCCATTATGAGGAAGGCGAGCGAAAGCGCGGTGCGTCTCATGCTCCGGAATCCCCTATCTGCTCAGGTGGTGTGTTGCAGCTCTCGAGACGGAAGCTTGCACGCACCGCCGCTCCGCCTTGCATCCGGTTGAGTCCTGATTTGATCAACAACTGGACCGGAGGAGGCATCACCAAGAGAGCGGAGACTGCACCGGTATGGAGGAACTTCATGAACCTCGCATGTGGAGGAGCTGAGGTGCACTGATCTGCCGGGATTTGAGGGAGCACCAGGTCAGCTTCGACAAGTGCCTTCAAGGACATTTTGGCGGATCGGGCGGGAAGCCATCCTCTTCATCCCCAATCAGCCGAGCAGGCAATCCCCTTCGACGCGGAGGGGCCGATCGAGGGGGCGCCAGACAAGATCCATCTGCGGCAAGGCCTCCTGCCGCGCATGTTCGCCATGGTGGCGACTTACATCTGGCCAGGTGCCGCGTGCAGCCAGCCTCGGCCACTCGCACGCGCTGGCGCACCTCCCGACGGCGGCAGGTCCGTGGCATCGTCCTGAGTCGAGGAGTGGGGGCGAGCGCTGGGCTGCTCGCGCGGCGGCCACACAGGGGGGAGCCAGTGCCTGGCCAGTGATCGCGGCCAGTCGGTCTCTGTCGCGCCGGTGCCGGGCGGCTCAGGACCTAGTTGCCGGTCCTCCTACGCCTTGATCCAGCTAAAATTCCAGGGTGACACGAGGCACTGCCTTAAACTGCCTGCCTCAAGACACGGGTCAGGCGCGGCGTGAAGCTGGTCGTCTCGAATGCCTGTGAGGGGCGGAACCGGGCCATTGCCCAGTTTCTGGACGGCGCTTGTCAGCTCTGCCGCGTGCAATCGCCGAGGAATGCGTTGGTCCAAGTCTGCCTGAACCGCAGCCGTCTTGGCTCCATATCAGATTATGATCTCATCTCCAGGAATGCAGGCCAAATAAGCCTCAATCGACAGCTTTCCATTCGCCGGCCTTTGTCAAGCAAAGCTTCAAAACCATTTCTGTTGAATTTGTGGAGCCGGAATTTGCCAGGAAATATTTCAAATCCCGGCAGGGCATCCCGCCCTGCTCGAAAGCCCGCAGCATTGATACTTCGCCTCGCGCGCCTGACTGAGAGTTCTCCCAGGACTTCGAAGCGCCCGGAGCGGGGGGATTCATAGCGAGAAGCGACTGCGCTGCCGCACGCTGCAGATCAAGATCCTCCCTTGTCAGAGATTGACCGCTCTCTGGGGCAAGAAAACGCCATTGCGCCTGCGAAGGCGCAGCACTGGCCAACAGATAAGCGGTGGAGGCAACCAACCATCTTTTATGTCGCGTTATGATGCTCATCTTCGCCTTTCCGCAGCCAAGGCAAACTCGTCCCTGACGCAAGCCACAGCAAGGAAGATGCTGCCTCCAGCTTGTAAGAGAAGCGTAGAGAAGGCGGCACCAGTTCATCGTCGATGCCGCCTTCTCCCCGCCTGCTCAACGAAGGAGAGGCGCATCAATGGCGTGGATTACGCCATTTGAACACTGAATGTCAGCTTGCGTAACACGAGCCTCCGTGCCGCCAGCACCTTGGACGCGAAGTGTGTCGCCCGTTGCCTGCACACTCAGCGGCGTACCAGAAACAGTTGTGAAGTTGGCGCCGTGACGAAGCTGCTCACGGGAGTGTTTTCCCTGAACGATGTGCGCACCCACCGCGGCGGGCGCCAGCACAGGATCTGCTTGCCGAGAGTTTCCCTCTTCCATGGGAAACAAGCGGTCGAGCAGAACCTGGTTGATATGACCTACAGCGTCGTTGGTCGGCGCGAAGATCGTTATCTCATTCGCGTTTCGCATCTGGTTGGACAGGTGAGTATGAACGATGCCATTCACAAAACGCGAGAATTGCTTGTTGCCAGCAAGCACATCGATGCAGTTTTTCTGCTGGGCGGAAGCCTCGGAAGCGTGAAGGCCGGCGAAGGCTGCCATGCCCAGCGCTAAAACGCGAAAGGTACTGCAAAACTTCATGATATCCATCCTTCCCATCGGCTCTCTATGCGCAGCGGGAATGTGCTGCACCAGAGGATTCACAAACGGCAGCTTCACGCATTTTTTGTATGGGCAGTATCAGGTCGATCCCTGAAGAAGTAAGAACACGTCCCTGAGGGAGTGGTGGTTTGAGGCCTGCCAGATCTCGAATACCGGCCCTATTTTCCGAATGTGGCGGAAAGCGAGAGGGGCCACGCCTTCGCAGATGCGGCCAGAGCAGTGTTGGAGCCTCGGATTGAGGAGATCGGGTCTAGCAGCAAGGTGCCTCCAAAGAAGCCGCAGCGAAGGCTCGCGGCCAATCCTTGAGGGCCTCAGGACGGCGCCAAGCGGCACAGCCTTCCCGCCGACCCGGCCTGATGGCTGGAGGGCCAAACTTTTCATTCGATGTGGCAAGGCAGGCATCTGCACGCACCTGCTGGCGCAAATCAAGCGTTATGGCGCGGCGTTCGGCATGATCTTCCTCGAAGGCATCAACATTTTCGCTCGCCACACGTCAGCGCCGGCGGAAGAAGCTGGCTCTTGGCGAGAACCGAAATCTGCGCCAAGCGCCTGAGCCGGCTACGCGACGGCCATGGCACCAAGCGGGCGGGCTCTGGATGGGATGTGGACAGGCCACCACCTTGGCTCTCGCAGACGGCGAGGCGTGGGAACCGCTCGTGACCTGCTGGCTGTCTGCTATGGACGCAGGGCTGGGTTGTAGGCGGCAAGGACTATGCCTCTGATGCCTTCCGCGGCGGGATCCGGGCCATGGGCGCTCGGCTCACGATTCTGCCTAGGCGAACCGAAACGCCTCTGGCTCATCTCATCTGGATCGACAACAAGAGGTTCCGGTTGGAGAAGCTTTGAGTGTACCTGAAGGAGTGGCGCGCCGTAGCCGCCTGCCACGGAAAGCACGTCCCCCATTCCATGCGTCCTCTGCCCCGCAGGCGCCGCCGGCAGGGTCAAGCTCTGCGAAGCCTTGGAGATTTCACATCGAGGCCAGCTTATTGCGCGTGGCATAGCGGATGATATCAACGATGGTATGTGCGCCGATCTTGCGCATCAGTGCCGCGCGATGAGTTTCAACGGTCTTGACGCTGATATCGAGACGTATGGCCGTCTCCTTATTGCTGCATCCCTCAGCAATAAGTTGAACAATTTCTCGCTCGCGAGGGGTGAGTGGTTCGCCCACCGCCTCTCCTTCGCCTGATGAGTTGTTGGTGATGCGTAGAAAGCCATCCAGGATCGTTTCGGAAACTTTCCAATTGAAATATGGGTGGCGCGCTGCCACAGCCTCAACCGCCGCGACGATGGAGCGCGCAGCATCGGACTTCAGCAGGTAACCCTTGGCGCCTGCCGCGAGCACCTCGCGAACAAGCTGCTCGGACTCATGCATGGTAAAGATGAGAACTTCAGTGCGAGGGCTGGCCTTTCGGATCTGCCGTGTTGTCTCAAGGCCATTCAGGTCTGGCATCGCAACGTCGATCACGGCGACGTCGGGAGTAAGTGACCGAGCCAGCTCGACCGCCGCACGACCGGAGGCTGCTTCGCCACAAACCGCCCAGCCCTCCTGTTGCTCAAGGAGGTGCCGCAGTCCATGGCGAACCACGTCGTGGTCATCAACCAGCAAGATCCGGACCAAGCAATACCTCCTGCACCGGAAAAGGCGGGGCGGCCATTGACCATCGAAGCTACTACCCGGGGTAACGGAATTAAATCAGGCCCTCACCTGAACAATCGCCATAAAACACCCTAATGCGCCCCGCATAGCCTCAGCTCGGTTTTGACCATGATGCCGCGTGGCAGATGGTGTTGGCCAGGGCTTGCCGGAGTGTTCAACAAGATTTTGCCATGCAACTGCTGGACCGGAGTGTGACGCTGTCAGTCGCCGCTGAGTCGGCGCCGCGGATCGGCGCGCAAGAGGGGTTTGGGCGCGGTTCTCCCGCGCCAGCGTCCTGATCCGCCGTGCTCGGGCGAGCCGGTAGCCCATGGCCGTGTTCCGCCCGCCGCACCGAGCTTCCGAAAGGCCTCGGCCGTGCTGGCCGCGATTGCGCCGGCGGCCGCTCCCGACGGAGCCTGGGCGCCTCCGCGATCCAGCACCAGCCGCGCCTCCCGCTATCGGGCCTCGGACGAAAGGCGGTTGAACGTCTTGCTTGTCTGGGCTCCGCCTTCCCGAGACTTGGAGCTTCCGGCAAGGCCGAGCTGGTTCATGCATCGTCTGGTCATGAAGGAGAGCCCGCAGCACGCCATTCGCAAGCCGGTTCGGGCCGTGCTGCAACGCGCCCGCCAGAACATCCGCCGTCGCAGGCTTGATGAGGATGGGTCAGCCGCTTCATGAGCTTGCGGAGCAGGTGCGAGGCGGCAGCCCGGTGAGCAAGAGTCTCAGAACAAGCAAGGAAGCAGCAGCGCGGATGACGGGCGCGAGGAAGAGGCGGAATGCACGTGCGCACATGCGGTGTGCGGCCGAGGGGTTGCCGATCCCGCTGTTCAGGGCGGGCAGGCCGTTCAGGACAAAAAGAAGCATTGTTGCGAGCAATCCGGAACAGTCGAAGCCCAGCAGGCGGCTGACCGGCATCGCCTTGCTTGGGCAGGCCAGCGCATAGGCGTGGCCCCAAGTCACCGCGCAGACTGTGATCAGACGCAGCAGGTCGGCATTGTTGTCGCATCGGCGAGCGCTTGCGCGAGCGGCACAACGCCTTCCCTGCGGCTTGTTTCCTGCCAAGGCTTGCCGCACCCTTCGTTCCGACAACGCGATACAATGGAAATTGCAACAGTGCTGCGGTGGTAGGGCAGGTGGTGCTTCCCTCGCAAATGCGGAGCGCAGGCCGAGATCACTTCCGTGGAGCCCCTCTACCTTTAACGGCCCGGCCTAGGCTTCGCCGCTGACCAGGCGGGGATGGAATAGGCGGCGCGGCAGACGATGAGGTGGCAGGCCGCATGGGCGAGATGGCCGCCTGGCCCGTGATTACGGCAGATTTGCCGTTGCGTAATCTGCCGCGGGCAGGGATAACGTATGGTCTGTTGGAAGGAAGCGCGGGGCACACCATGAAGATTTCAAGGCGGAACTTCAGCGACTTAAGTTCAGCCCTTTCTTCTTCATTTGGATACTGTACGCTTTGCGGATTTCATACACAATTTCTTTGCTACGAGCCTGATGAGATGCCTTGCAAGCGGAATACTTTCGTTTGCAGGGAGTGCGGCTCGCTGGCGAGGAACCGCCACGTTGCCCTGGCGGTCCTCGACGCCTTCCGCGACACCGTTCCAGCAAACTCCCTCTCTGAATTTGCGCGGGAGTTTAACGGCGCGATCTACGTCATGGATGTGAAGGAGGCGATCTATCGCTGCCTGAAAGGCGCGCGGAACTTCACGTCGAGTGAGTACATCGACAACGTGCCAGGGGGGCAATGGAAAGACGGGGTTCTCTGCCAGGATGTGCAGAGCATGACTTTCCCTGACAACAGCTTCGATCTCGTCATCACCGAGGACCTTCTGGAGCATGTTCCCTTTCCGGAAAAGGCCTTCGACGAGCTTCACCGCGTCCTGAAGCCTGGCGGCTACCATATCGGAACCATCCCGATTAAGTGGCACCTGGAGAAGAGCGCCCCGCGTGCCAAGCTCGTGGACGGGCAGATCATCCATCTGGAGGAGCCGGAGCTTCATGGCGACCCCTTCCGGCCCGAAGGCATCCTTGCCTTCACCGATTTCGGCCATGACATGATTGATGTCTTCTTCAACCGAATCGGGCCGACGACGATGTTGTCCGCGCATGAGGACAAGTTTCTCGAGCAGGCCTTTGGCATCTACAACAGTTGGGCGTTCGTTTCGCGCAAGTCGCCATAGACTGCCTGGCGCCGGCGCGCCCGTGATATACTCCCCACTGGCGGCCCGGCACGGCGCTTCAATTTGAGCGCTGTCTCTAAGTCGCATCACCGCTGAATGTGTCAGGAGTTGGCGAGAGCAGGAAACCGCCAGGGTGGCTTCCGATTTAATTTCCTGCCCGCGGTCCTCTGCGCGGCCACACTTCTGAGGGACTGTCGCTTGATGAGCCGTGACGTTTGGGAACCAGGCCTCGCCTCGAGGGGCGGCCGGACCGGATAGCGCTTGTGACGAGCAAGCGCAGTGCGCGCGGCCTGGATTGGCTGACCTTCTTCGCGGCGGATGTGCAGACCGGCTTCGGGCCCTTCATCGCCGTCTACCTGGCCATTCACGGCTGGAGCGATGCCCGGATCGGCCTCGCGCTGAGCATCGGCAGCCTGACCATGCTGCTGAGCCAGGTGCCGGCGGGCGCGGCCGTGGACTTTCTGCCTCACAAGCGTCTGGCGGCGCTGGCGGCGCTGATCGCCATCGCCGCCAGCGCCATCCTGCTGGCGCTGTGGCCGGAGCCGCTGCCGGTCTACGCGGCGGAACTGCTGCACGGCTTCGCCAGCTGCGTGCTGGTGCCTGCCCTGGCGGCGATCAGCCTGGCGCTGGTGGGGCGAAAGGCCTTGAGCGAGCGCCTGGGCCGGAACGGGCGCTTCTCCGCGCTGGGCAATGCCACGGCGGCGGCATTGCTGGGGCTCGCGGGGGCTTATGTCTCCATCGCCTCCGTGTTCTGGCTGACCGCTGCGCTGACCATTCCGGCAATGCTGGCCCTCTTCAGCATCCGCACCACGGACATGTCCGGGCGCGTGCAGGCCATGCGCAAGCAGCGCAGCGGCGAGCGCGGGCTGCGGCGGCTTTTGTTGAATCGCGGGGTCCTCGTGTTTTCCGCCTGCGTGGCGCTGTTCACCCTCGCCAACGCGGCCATGCTGCCTCTCGCCAGCACCGCGATCACCCGGGCGAGCGGTGCGGTGTCCAACCTGACGGTCGCCGGCGGAATCGTTGTGTCGCAATGCGTTGTGGCCGTGCTCTCGCCGTGGATCGCGCGGCTGGCGGACCGGCGCGGGCGCCGCGCGGCGTTGTTGCTGGGCCTGCTTGCCCTGCCGCTTCGCGGCGTGCTGCTGGCGGTGGTCAGCAGTCCGGCGGCGCTGCTGGCTGCGCAGGCGCTGGACGGCGTGAGTGCTGCCATGCTGGCCGTGCTGGTCCCGCTTGTCGCTGCCGACCTGACACGCGGCACCAACCGTTTCAATCTCTGCATGGGCGTGTTCGGGCTGGCTGTTGGGGTCGGCGCCACCGTCAGCACCATGGCGGCAGGGGCGATTGCCTCCCGCTTCGGCACCCCGCTGGCACTGGGCTGCCTTGCGGCCGTGGGCTTGGCCGGCTTCCTGCTCGCCCTGGCCACGATGCCCGAGACGAAGGAGCGGAAGGCGGCCCGGGAAAAGGAGCTTGCCACCGCTTGAGCGGTTGTGAGGGCGGGGGCTTTGGGGGGCGGCGGTGCCGCCCTGCGGGCCTTCGCCCTTGTCGCGAGAGTGGCGGCAAGGGGGAAGGATACCTGCGCCAACCACCGGCCGGGCGCTGCCCCGCTTGCGAGGGACCCCTGAGCCGCCCCGGCCGTCGCGGGCGGGCCTGCGGGCGCCTACGGGAGGTTGTCCAGGCGGGCCTGCGCCAATAAGAGAGAAGGCTGCGGCCAAGCCGCCGGCGCCCGCAAGCCGGCTTTCCGCGGCGTGATCTCCTGCCCGGCAATGCCCTGGCTGCGATGGTGACGCTTCAGCGCCTCGATCGAGAACCATGGCCCACGGACAAGCCTCCCTCAGCCCTCCACGCCGCAGCCCCGGCACGCCCCGCGACCCGGGAGCCGATCTATCCCGCGTTCCCTGGGGGTGGGACCTGCGCGCCCTGCGCGCCGTGGAAGGCATCCGGGCCGCCACCGCCTTTGCGTTTGTGATCCTCGCCAACGAGTGGCTGGGCTGGCCGCCGCTTCTCTACATGGCGATGGCGACCTTCTTTACCTGCCTTTGCGACGTCGGCGGACCAATCCGTTTCCGCGTGCCGGCGCTGCTGGCCTTCACGGTGCTCGGCGCCCTCCTCTGGGCTTCCTTCGGCCTGCTGCGGGGGGCCGGGCTCGCCGTGGTGCTGCCCATGGCTTTTCTGGGCCTCCTCTGCCTGGGCTTCTCCCGGGTCTGGGGGCCTGGTGCCGCCGTTGTCGGCAACATCCTTTCCATCGTCCTCATCATTGCCGCCAACCAGCCCCTGAGCGGAGCGCAGGCGCTGATGGTGGGCGGCATGTTCCTGGCCGGCGGCGTCTGGGCGACGCTGCTGACCATGGTGGTCTGGCGGCTGCACCCCTACCGCCCCGCCCGGACCGCCGTCGCCGCCTGCTGGCGGCGGCTCGCCACCCTGGCGGCGGACCAGCGCCGCCTGCTGCGAATGGATCAGGCCGGCCCCGCGGTATGGGACGCCCATAGCCGCGCTCATCGCCGCGCCGTGCGGGAGGAGATCGAGTTCGCCCGCGTCATCGTGCTTGACCTCGTGAGCATGCGCGGGCGGCTTTCGCTGCGCGGCTCGCAGGCCTTGCTCCGGCTGGAAGCCTGCGACCAGATCTTCGGCTCGCTGATCGCCCTCTCGGACCTGCTGGAGGGCATGCGGGAGCCGGCGCGCCGGCACGCCGCCGAAACGCTGCTGCGCGTGGTGCGCCCCATGCTGGTGGTGCTGGCCAACGCCATCGAGACCGATGTCGCCGTTCGTCCCCTGGTGCTGGACCGCGCGGCGGAGCGTGCCCTGGCCGCCACCCAGGGCGACCCTGTCCTGCGCCCGCTGGCGGAGGCCATCGTCGAGCGCCTGCGCATTGCCGCGCGGCTCAGCACGCCAGGCGGCTACCTGCCCGGCGGCCCGGCCGGCACCGCGCAGGCCCAGCCCTGGCGGGAGCGCGTGCTCGGGCCCCTGCGGGCGAACCTGAACTGGCAGTCGGCCACGCTGCGGCACGCGCTGCGCATCGCCGTCATCGGCGCGCCGTCCCTGGGGGTGACGCTCGACTACGGCGCGCAATTCGCGCACTGGCTGCCGATCACGGCGGTTGTCACGCTGCAGCCCTTCTTCGCCATCACCTGGCAGCGGGCGCTGGAGCGGATCGGCGGCACCGTGCTGGGCGGGCTGGTGGGGGCGCTGATCGCCTACTTTGTGCGCGCGCCGCTGCAATTGGCGGCGGTTCTCTTCCCGCTTTGTGCCCTGGCCTTCGGCGCGCGGCAGGTCAGCTTCACCGCCTGGATCGCGGGCATTACGCCGGTGGTGGTGGTGCTGATGGAACTGCTCCATCCCGGCCACAGCTCCTGGGCGGTGGCGGGGCTGCGCGCGCTGTTCACCCTGGCGGGCGGCTTCCTGGCCATTCTGGGATGTCTGCTGCTTTGGCCGAGCTGGGAGCCCGCGCGCCTCAGCCAGGAGCGCCGCGCCGCCTTGGCCGCGCATGCAGCCTATTCCGGGGCGGTGCTTTCGGAGGTCACCGGAGAAACGCCCTTCGGCAGCGCCGAGGGCGCCCGTCGTGCCGCGGGCATGGCCACCAACAACCTGGAGGCTTCCATCAGCCGCGCGCTGCAGGAACCGCATGGCAGCCGGCACCCCGAGGTCGGCCGCGCGATCCTGGTGGACAGCATCCTGCGGCGGATCGCCGGGCGGCTTTCCGCGCTCCGTCACGATCCCGCCGCTCGGGCAGCCCTTTCGGCGGCGGAAGGTGCCGCCTGGCGCGCCTGGATCACCGCCTCGCTGGGCGGCCTGGCGAAGGGTCGGGGACCTGTTCCACCCCGGCCCGCCATGCCTCTCGGCGAGGCCTTGCTCGACCCGCTGGCGCGGATTGCCCGACAGATCGAGCTGCTGGAAGGGGCGCTGCAGCGCCCGGCAACCGAGACAGGCTGAAGCCGACGCCCCGTCCTGGTCCTGCCGGAGGGCAGGCGACCGCGGCAAGCGTCCCGTCTCTGCGTGCGGGGCGCCGGCCACCCGCCAGGCCGGGATCGACTCAGGCGGTGGCTGGCGGCACGCCATCCGGAGAGGAAGCGAGCGCTTCCAGCCAGACCACCACCGCCGTGGCCCCCGCATCCGGGATGCCAAGGCTGCGGCCGCCGAGATAAGCGGCACGGCCGAGGCGGGGATGCATGCTGGCCGTCGCCTCCGCCCCGCTGCGCGCGGCATTCACGGCGGTGGACCAGGCCGCAGCGGGCGGCAGCCCCGCGGCGAGGGCCTGGGCCAGCGCCTCGGCTGCCGGATGCAGCGCGTCCACCATGGTACGGTCCCCTGGCCGGGCACCGCCCAGCTCGGCAATGGCGCCGACCGCGGCCGTGAAGGCGCGCGACCAGTCGTCCGGCGAGGGAGCAGCTTCAGGCAGGCTGCGTGCGGCGCGCAGCAGCGCGGTGGCGTAGAACGGGCCGGAACTGCCGCCGATGGCCCGCCGCAGCGCCTCACCCATACGGGTCAAAGCGGTCACCGGGTCGGCCCAGGCGTCCTCCGGCAGCGCCCGCAGGGCTGCGGCGCCGCGCGCCATGCTGATGCCGAGGTCGCCGTCGCCCGCTGCGCTGTCCAGCTCGGTGAGCCGCGCTTCCTGCGCGTCGAGTGCGGCAGCGGCGGCCAGTGCCGCGCGTCTCACCGCCGCGCCGGCGGGCGTGCCGGGGCGCGGCGCGGCCGTGGCGGAGAGCGGGGAAGGGGCGTGCAGGTACTGGCGGGTCGCAGCGATGCGCCCACCGCCCGGCCAGGCCGGCGCATCGGTCGGGGCATCCAGCCGCGCCAGCCGCGCCTCGTCCAGTGTCAGCACCGTCAGCGAGACGCCCGGCATCTCCAGCGCCGTCAGCAAGTTGCCGCTCCAGACACGTTCGACAACCAGGCCGCGCTCGCGCAGGCCAGCCAACGCGCGGCGCGCCACGATGGCCAGTTCCATCGGCGGCGTGCCGCCCAGGCCGTTCACCAGCAGCGCCACCCGCCCGCCTGCGCGCAGGCCCCGGTCCTCGGCGATCGCGGCGAGCATCTCGTCCACCAGTGCATCGGCCGGGCGCAGGGCCGCGCGGCGCACACCCTGCTCGCCATGGATGCCGAGGCCCAGCTCCACCTCGTCGTCGGCCAGCAGGAAGCCGGGGCGGCCGGCAGCGGGCACGGTGCAGGCGCCGAGCGCAACGCCCATGGTTCCCATGGCGGCGGCGGCGGCGCGCGCCTCGGCCGCGACCTGCTCCAATGACAGGCCGGCCGCCGCAGCCGCGCCGGCCACCTTGTGCACCAGCACGGTGCCGGCGATGCCGCGCCGCCGCTCGGGCGGAACCGTGTCGCGCAGCGCCACGTCGTCGGCGACAACAACAAGTTCGGTGGGAATGCCCTCGGCGCGCGCCAGCTCGGCCGCCAGGCCGAAGTTCAGCCGGTCGCCGGTGTAGTTCTTGACCACCAGCAGCGCGCCCTGCGGCCCCGCCACGGCACGGATGCCGGCCAGAACGGCATCCACGCTGGGCGAGGTGAAGACATCGCCGGAGATGGCGCCCGCCAGCATGCCCGTGCCGACATAGCCCGCATGGGCCGGCTCATGCCCGCTGCCGCCGCCGGAAAGCACCGCCACGCCGCGCTCCGCCGGATCGGCGGGCAGGCCGGCGCGAACCACCACATCCTCCTCCGCGAGCAGGGCCTGGCCGGGCGCGAGGTCCACCAGGCCCTCCAGCATTTCCCGCACCACCCCACGCGGATCGTTGACCAGCTTCTTCATGCGTCTTCCCCTCGTTCCGGCCCGGCCTGGCCCGGTGCGCAGCCTGCGGGAGAGAGGCGACCTCGCCAAGGCGTTCCTCTCACCTGAGCAGAACTCTCGCAGCCGCCCTGCGGCATGCGCGTCACGCTTCCTGCCAGCGCACCCGCATGAAAGGCGCGGGGGACAGCAGCTTGTTCTCCTGCGTGAGGACCAGGGGCCGCACCTTGGCCGCGTAGGCCTTCCAGGCGGGGTCGGCGAGCAGGCGCACACGCCGCTCGGTGCGCTCCTGGAGGCTTTCATAGGCCCAGAGATGAATGACCTGGTTCAGCGGGCCGAACTCGGTCGTGTAGTAGCCGACCATCCGCCCGAGGATCGGCCGCTGGATGGCGAGTCCTTCCGCCTCGTAGGCCGCCAGGTAGGCGCCCGCCTCGCCGGCGCGCAACGTGTAGATCCGCTCCTCGACGATCATTCCCTGCCTCCGTTCTGAAATGGCTCTTGTGGTCGGACCAGATTGGTAATACCAAACTGGTAGGTCCAACCGTGGAAAGTGTCCAGGCCGCCATGCGGGGCAAGCAGACAGAGCCCGTCCACCCAGTTGCCGCCGGAGAGGGCCTCGCCGCCCCGCCACTGGACGAGCGCACTAGCCTGATCGGCCGCCTGCTGCCCTTCATCGCCCACCGCCGGCTGGAGCCGGGGGACCGCCTGCCCTCCGAGCGGGAACTGGCTGAGCGCTTCGGTGTCAGCCGTGGCGCGCTGCGCGAGGCCATCGCGGTGCTGGAAACCCTGCGCATGGTCGAGCGGCGGCCGAACTCGGGCATCTATCTCCGTGCCGTGGCCAAGCAGGGCAGCCTGGACGCCATCGTGCTGCAGGCGGAGGTCGGCATCCCGCTGACCGAAACCGAGGTGCGCGAGGTGGTCGAGCTGCGGCGCATCCTGGAACTCCAGGCGGTGCGCCTCGCGGCAGAGCGTCGTGGTGCCGCCGATCTGGCGCGGATCGATCAGGTGCTGGCGGAGAGCGGGCGCGTCATCGCCGCGGGGGAGAACCTGGCCGACCAGGATTCCGCCTTTCACCTCGCCGTGGTGGAGGCGGCGGGGAACCATGTTTTCCTGCGCGTGGTGAACTCCTTCTACCTGCTTTCGCGCACCCGCCGGCGCCACTACTTCGCCGACGGCCGGCGCGCGCCCCTCTCGCACGCCCAGCATGTCGCGCTGCGCGACGCCATCGCCGCCCAGGACCCCGAGCGTGCCGAGGCCGCGATGGGCGGCCATCTGCGCGGCGTCGAAAGCTACTGGATGGAACTGCTGCAACGGCAATCACGCGGCGACTGACCGGCCACAAGGCGGCGCCAGGGAGAACAACAAGAATGAAGATCACGGACGTGACCTGCCACGTCTTGCAGTCCAAGGTGGAGCAGCCCTTCACCTCGGCGCGCGGCTGGCTCTACACCACGCGCGCTTCCTGCATCGTGGAGATTTCCACCGATGCAGGTATCACAGGTTGGGGCGAGTGCTATGGCCCGGCGGCGGTGAACCGCAGCATCATCGAGACGCAGTACCGCAGCCGCGTCATCGGCCGCGATCCCTTCGACGTCGAGGTGATCTGGGAAGACCTCTACAACCGCATCAAGGACTACGGTCTGACCGGGATGACCATCGCCGCGCTGTCGGGCATCGACATCGCGCTCTGGGACATCATGGGCCGCGCGGTTGGCAAGCCGGTGCACAAGCTGATCGGCGGGGCGCACCGCACCGAGCTGACCGCCTATGCCACCGGCCTCTATTTCATCGACATGGACCGGCTGGTCGAGGAGGCGGTGGACGAGGCGCGGAAGTATGTCGAGCAGGGCTTCCAGGCCATCAAAATGAAGATCGGCCTCGGCGACCCGAAGCTCGACCTGCGGCGCGTGGCGGCGGTGCGCGAGGCGATCGGCCCGGGTATCAAACTGGCCGTGGACGCGAACCACTGCTTCACCGTGCCGCACGCCATCCGGCTGGGGCGGGCCATGGAGGACCTCGACATTTTGTGGTTCGAGGAGCCGATCAGCCCCGAGGACCACGACGGCTATGTGGAGGTCACGCGCGCGCTCGACATGGCGGTGGCGGGCGGGGAGAACGACTTCACCCGCTGGGGCTTCCGCGACGTGATCGCGCGCAAGGCGATGGACATCGTGCAGCCGGATGTCTGCGCCGCCGGTGGCATCAGCGAGTGCCGCAAGATCGCCGCGATGGCTTCGGCGCATGGTGTGGAATGCGTGCCGCATGCCTGGGGCTCGGCGATCGGCCTGGCGGCGACAGTGCAGTTCCTTGCCGCCCTGCCGGACACGCCGCCGGCGCTGCGGCCGATGCCGCCGATGCTGGAATTCGAGCAGACGCCGAATCCGCTGCGCGACCTTCTCGCGCGGGAGCCGATCCAGCAGCAGCGTGGCATCGTGCGGGTTCCGGAGGGTCCGGGGCTCGGCATCGAGATCGACCGCGAGGTCCTGCAACGCTACCGGGTGGCCTGAGCATGCTCGTCGCGCTGACCGATCCGATCGACCCGGCGGGCGAGGCCATCCTGCGGCAGGCCGGGCATGACGTGGAACTGGCCGGAGAAGGCGGGCTGGACGCCCTGCTGGCCCGGGCCGAGGCGGTCATCGTCCGGCGCAAGCTGCCGGACGATCTTTCCGCGCGGGCACCGCGCCTGCTTGGCGCCATCCGCCAGGGCGTGGGCGTGGACATGATCCCGGTGGAGGATTGCACCGCGCAGGGCGTGCTGGTGGCGAACGTGCCGGGCGCCAATGCGGATTCCGTGGCGGAGTTCGCGGTCGCGCAGATGCTTGCCATCGCGCGGCGGGTGGAAGCCATGCACGGGCTGCTGCTGCGGGAGGGATGGAACACCGCCCGCGCCCAGTCGGCCACGGCTTCCGAGTTGCGCGGGCGAACGCTGGGCATCGTGGGCGTCGGCGCGATCGGCCAGCGGCTGGCGGAAATCGCCGCGCATGGCTTCCGCATGCGGGTGCTTGGCCACCGCCGCAAGGCCACCGGGCTGCCGGAGCATATCGCCTACGCGCCGCTGGAAACGCTCTTCGCCGAGAGCGACTACATCGTCCTGGCCTGCCCGCTGACCGAGGAAACCCGCGGCCTGGCCTCCGCCGCACGGCTCGCGCGCATGAAGCCCGATGCCTGGCTGCTGAATGTCGCGCGGGGGCCGGTGGTGGACGAGGCCGCGCTGCTGGACGCGCTGCGCGGGAAACGGATCGGCGGTGCGGCGCTGGATGTCCACGCCATGCAGCCGCTGCCGGAGGACCATCCCTTCCGCACCCTGCCCAACGTGCTGCTGACCCCCCACACCGCGGGCCTGAGCCGCGAGGCCGTGACCCGCATGAGCACCGGCGCGGCCGGGGAAACCGTTCGCATCCTCCGTGGCGAGAAGCCGCGGAACTTCGTCAACCCGGAAGCCTGGGACGCGGCGCTGCAGCGGCGTGCGCGCCTCGGGCATCCCGCTCCGGAGGCCAGCCCGGCATGAGGATCTCGCGCGTCCAGGCCACATGGTGCCGTGTGCCGATCCCGCATGAGCAGCAGCACACCAGCGATTTCGGCCGCGTGCCCACCTTCGACTCCGTCATCGTCCGGGTGGAGACGGACACCGGCCTGACCGGATGGGGCGAGGCCAAGGCAGGCGTCGGCAGCGCCGCCGCCTGTGCCGGCCTCGCCGCCATCATCAACCAGGACTATGCGCCGCTCCTTGTTGGCCAGGACCCGCGCGACATCACCCGCCTCTGGGACGTGATGTACAACACGCCGCGCGAGGGCTATGCGATCGCCAAAGGGCATGGCCTGCCGCAGCTCGGCCGGCGCGGGCTCTCCATCTCCGCCATCGCAGGCGTGGACATCGCGCTGTGGGACATCCTGGGCAAGTCGCTCGACGTGCCGGTCTGGCGGCTGCTGGGCGGCCGGCGGGCGGCGCGCATGCCGGCCTATGCCTCCGGCGGCTGGGCGGATGCGTCGAAGATCGGGGCGCAGCTCAAGGGCTATTGCGACAAGGCCGGGTTTCGCGCGGTGAAGATGCGCGTCGGCGTCATGGACGGCTCGCCCGCCGCCTCGGCCGCGCGGGTGCGCGCCGCGCGGGAGGCGCTGGGGCCGGAGATCAAGCTGATGGCCGACGCCCACGGCACCTGGACCGTGGCCGAGGCGCGCGCCTTCTGCCGCATGGTGGAGGACCTCGACCTCTTCTGGTTCGAGGAGCCGGTGAGCGCCGACGACAAGCACGGCCTCGCCGAGGTGCGCCGCTGCTCGACGGTGCCGATCAGCACGGGGGAGAGCGAGTTCACCCGCCACGACTTCCGCGAGATCGCCGAGTTGCGTGCGGCCGACGTGCTGCAGCCCGATCTCGCCATCGCCGGCGGGCTGACGGAGGGGCTTCGCATCTCGGCCATCGCCTCGGCCTTCAACCTGCGGTTGGCGCCGCATCTCTGGTCGGGCGCACCGGCCTTCGCCGCCGGGCTGCACCTGGCGGCGACGCAGAGCGCCGGCTTCATCCTGGAATACTCGCTTGGTCACAACCCCATGCTGCACGACCTGATCGAGGAGAGCTTCCCGGTGGTGGACGGCCATGTCGAGGTGCCGGAGCGCCCCGGCCTCGGCATCACCGTGCGGGACTCCTTCCTGCAGAGCTACGGACAGCCCGGAGGCGCCGCATGAGCAAGATCGTTTCCATCAAGGCCTACCCGACCTCCTTCCCGGTACCGAAGGACGGCGGCGTCTCGCTCGGCGTCGGCCGCGCGGTGAAGCGGGATGCGGTGGTGGTGAAGGTCACCACCGAGGACGGGCTGGTTGGCTGGGGCGAGAGCCACCACGGCCGGGCTCACACGGCGGTGGCGACGCTGCTGGAAACGACGTTGAGCCGCCTCGTCACCGGCATGGACGCCACGGACGTGGTTGGCGTCTGGAACAAGATCTATCGCAACCAGCTCGCCAGCCACGGCATGGGCGCGGGCTGCGCGCTGGCCATGTCAGGGCTGGACATGGCGCTGTGGGACATCCGCGGCAAGGCGACGGGCTGGCCGCTCTACAAGCTGCTCGGCGGCGCGGCGCGGCCGGTGCCCGCCTACGCGGGAGGCGTCGCGCTCGGCTACCAGCCGCCCGAGGAACTTGTGGAGGAGGCGCGGCCACATCTGGAGGCCGGGTATCGCGCGCTGAAGCTGCGCATCGGTGACACGGTGCGGAACGACATCAGCCGGATGGAGGCGATCCGCGGCGCCTTTGGCGAGGAGATCGACATCCTGGCGGACGCCAACACGGCATACCGGCTTGAGGATGCCCGCCGCGTGCTGCCGGCGATGGATCGCCTCGGCATGGGCTGGCTGGAGGAGCCTTTCCCGCCGCATGACCGCCGCGCCTATGCGCAGGCGCGCAGCTACGGCCGCACGCCGCTGGCGGTGGGCGAGAACCACTTCACCCGCTTCGAGTTCACGCCGCTGCTGGACGACGGCGCCATCAGCATCTGGCAGCCGGATCTTTCGAAGTGCGGCGGCATCACGGAGGCGCTGCGCATCGCGGCGATCGCCTCCGCGCACAAGATCCCCGTCCACCCGCACAGCTCGATGACCGGGCTGAACCAGGCGGCGAGCATCCATTTCCTCTGCGCCATCGACAATGCCGGATACTTCGAGGCCGACGTGTCGCGCGGCAACCTGTTCCGCGACGCGCTGGTCAGCGAGCCCTGGAGCATCGGCGGGGATGGCTGCGTGCGGCCGCTGGAACGGCCCGGCATCGGCGTGGAGGTGGATGAGGATTTCCTGAAGGCCCATCCGGCGATCGAGGGGCCTGGCTACGTGTGAATCCGAATTCGCCGTGACCGCCCGGCACAAGGGTGGCGCGGCATGCAAAGGAGGAACGTATGGCTGAGATCACCCGGCGCGGCATGCTGCGCCATCTCGCGGCGGCCATGACCATGGCTGCCGTCCTGCTCCCCGGCGTCGGCGCGACCGCCGCGGAGGACAGCTTCCCGTCGCAGGATATCCGCTTCATCAACGCCTTCTCCCCCGGCGGCACGTCCGACATGCTCGGCCGCATCCTGGCGGACCAGCTCTCGAAGCAGCTCGGCCACCGGGTCGTGGTGGACAACCGCACCGGCGCTGGCGGCGTGATCGCCACGCAGGAACTGGCGCGCGCGGCACCGGATGGGCACACGATCCTGCTGGCCTCGATGGGCATCATGACCATCACGCCGCAACTCCAGTCCGTGCCCTATGACGTCGAGAAGGACATCACGCCGATCGTCAAGGCCGCATCGGTCTACAACGTTCTTGTTGCCAGCCCGAAGAGCGAGATCCGCACCTGGCAGGATCTCGCGCGGCTGGGCAAGGATGCCGGCCGCAGCCCGCGCTGCGCCACGGTGGGCGCGGGATCGAGCCAGCAGCTTTCCTGCGTGCTCTTCGCCTCGCTCACCGGCGCGCGGATCGATCAGGTGCCCTATCGCGGCGGCGCGCCGGCGATCCTGGATATCGCCGCCGGGCGGGTTGAAGTGATGTTCGGCAACATGCCGGAGTTCATGGGGCAGATCCGCGACGGCGGGCTGCGGCCGGTCGCCTATGGTGCGGCGGAGGCCTCGCCCCTGCTTCCCGACGTGCCGGTGATCTCCAAGACCGGCCTGCCCGATTTCGTCATTCCGAACTGGTTCGGCGTGGTCATGCCGGGCGGCGCGGCGCCGGCGGTGGTGCAGCGTTGGAACGCCGAGATCAACAAGGCGCTTGAGGCGCCGGAAGTGCAGCGCCGCTTCACCGAGAATGGGCTGCAGCGGCTCGGCGGAACGCAGGAGGCGTTCCGGCAGCAGATCGCCGACGACCACGCCCGCTGGGGCAAGGTCATCCGGGAGCACGGTATCCGGCCGGAATAGCGGCAGGTGCAGGACAAGCTTGCCTGCTGACCGGAATCGGGGTCCGGGGTGACGCAATCGCCCCGGCAGAGTTCCAGGGGTGGGGCCGCGTCTGGCGCGCGATGGCGCCACCCCCGCCCATGCCCTCCCGCCGCCGTGGAGGACAGCCGCGCCGAGGAGATCGCGTGGCGGCGGGAGGAGAAGGGTATCCGCAGCGTGCTTGCGGGCGATGGCAGGGTTTGCGGCATCGCTGCGCGAGCCGACCTGCCGCAAGCCGCTGTTCTGGCGCTTTCCGTGCCTGAAGGCGGCCCCCGACCGGGTGCGAACACCAACCGCATCCAGCGCGACGTTCCGGAAGCCTCGCGCAATGCGTCCTGGGCCGAGATCCGCCGCGCGCCTTGCTGTTGCCAACTGGATCTGACGGACCTCACCGGAGGTTCTCATCCGCCTGCCTGAAGGAACGATCAGGGGCCCTGCCTCCCTTCCAAGCCGCTTCCTGCGGCTTGGCGCCATCCGGCTTGGCGCTTGCGCCCCACGGCGCACCAGCGCATTGTATACCGCAGAATACGAAATGCCCGCCGGATCGTGGAAGCCCGCGCAGCCCCGCGGCTTGCTGTCCGGACGGTCGGAAAGCAGGAGGACGGCCATGCTTGAGACAGCCCGCAAGCAATTGCGCATCACCAGCATGCGCGCAAAGGTCTCGCCGGAGGAATGGGAAGCGCGGGTGAATCTTGCCGCGTGCTACCGCCTGGTCGCGCATTACGGCATGGCCGACATGATGGCGAACCACATTTCCGCCCGCGTGCCGGGGGAGGGGGCGGCCTTCCTGATCAATCCCTATGGCATGATGTACGAGGAGATCACCGCCTCCTCCCTGGTCAAGGTGGACGCCGACGGCAAGATCCTCGCCAAGCCCGACTACGGCGATTTCGACTATGGCATCAATCGCGCCGGCTACGTGATCCACAGCGCGGTGCATGTGGCCAAGCATGAGATCGACTGCGTCATCCATACGCATACATGGGCGGGCATGGCGCTCTCCACGCTGCAATGCGGCCTGCTTCCGCTGACGCAAACCTCGATGCGCTTCCTGCGCATCGGCTATCACGATTATCGCGGCGTGGTGCTGGACGATGCGGAGAAGGAATCGCTGGTTGCCGACCTCGGCGACAACAACGCGCTGATCCTGCGGAACCATGGCCTGATGACGGTCGGCCGCACCGTCGCGGAGGCCTTCAACGCCATTCATCGGCTGGAGCTGTCCTGCCGCTCGCAACTCGCTTCCATGGCCTGCAACACGCCGCTGGTGCAGGTGCCGCAGGACGTGCTCGACGCCACCTACATGAACTACCAGCCGCAGACCCGCCGCCCCTATGGCGTGATGGAGTGGCCGGCGCTGCTGCGGATGCTGGACCGGATCGACCCGACCTACGCCGACTGACCGGCACCGCTCCGGCAGGAACCTCCGGCGGGCGGCATGGGGCTGGCGAAGCGTTGCCTCGCCGGGTTTCCCGCTGCTGCGGAGCGTCCTCGACTGGACGCCCGGCCCCGAGGACCGGGCGCGCCTCCTGAGCCGCCACCCGGCGCGGCTCTACGGCTTTCCGCCGGACTGAGGCGGGGCCGGGCCGCGGGTGGCGGGCACCGCGGCGCCCGGCGGCTGGAGCCTGCAAGCCAAGCAAAGACAGCACCACAAGCGTGCGGAGGGAGGAAAGATGTTCAGGAAGATCGCCAGGCGGCGCCTGTTGCAAGCGGCGCCACTGCTCGCAGCCCCCAGTCTCCTTGCCGGGCTGCCGCGCCCGGCGCGCGCCGCCGACTGGCCCGCGCGGCCGGTGCGCTTCATCGTCTCCTTCACGCCGGGTGGCACCACCGACATCATCGCCCGCCTCGTCGGCAACGCGCTGGGCGAGCAGTGGGGCCAGCCGGTGGTGGTGGAGAACCGGCCTGGCGCCGGCGGCAACATCGGCAGCGAGTACGTCGCCCGCGCCGATCCGGACGGCTACACGGTGCTGGTCGGTTCGGTCGGGCCGCTGGCGGTGAACCAGTCGCTCTACAGCAATCCGGGCTTCCGCACGCTGGAGGACTTCGCGCCGATCACCGAGCTCGCGGGGGTGCCGAACATCCTCGTGGTGCCGGCCAGCTCGCCGCTGCACAGCGTCGCCGACCTCGTGGCCGCGGCGAAGAAGCAGCCGGGCAAGCTCAGCTATGGCTCCACCGGGGTCGGCACTTCCTCGCATCTGTCCGGAGCGCTGGCCGACCACATGGCCGGCATGGCGACCGTCCATGTGCCCTATCGCGGCGCCGGCGCGCTGAACGACCTGCTCGCCGGACGGGTGGACTTCATGTACGCCACCATGCCCTCCTGCATCGAGCATGTTCGCGCCGGCAAGCTGCGCGCGCTGGCCGTCAGCAGCACCTACCGCTCGCGTGCCGCCCCGGAGGTGCCGACCATGGTGGAATGCGGCTTTCCCGGCTTCAACGCCTCATCCTGGTTCGGCATGGTCGCCCCGGCCAGGACCCTGCCGGAAGTCGTGCGGAAGATCGCCGGCGACACCATCGCGCTGCTGAGGAAGCCCGACATCGAGGCGCAGATGGTCAACCAGGGCGCCGACCCGGTGGCCAGCACGCCCGAGGAGTTCCGCGCCTTCATCGCCGAGGAGATCGCCCGCTGGGGCGAGGTGGTGAAGCTCTCCGGCGCGAAGGCCGACTGAGCCGTGACGGGAGGAGGCAAGACGATGCGGGGAATGACACGGCGGGCCATTCTGGCAACCGCGGCGCTCGGCGGCGGTGCCGCCGGGCTGGCGCGGCCCGCGCGGGCAGAGGGCGGCTGGCCGGAGCGAACGGTCGTGCTGGTCGTGCCCTATGCGCCGGGCGGCTCCAACGACGTGGTGGCGCGGCTGCTGGCGCCGAAGCTGCAGGCCCTGCTGGGCCAGACCATCGTGGTGGAGAACCGCGCCGGGGCGGGCGGCGCCATCGGCACGGCGCAGGTCGCCCGCAGCGCGCCGGACGGCTACACGCTGCTGGTCTCCTCGGCCAGCAACCACGTGATGAACCCGCTGGTGGTGCCGGACCAGGGCTATGACGTCCGGCAGGCCTTTGACGGCATCAGCATGCTGGTGGACGTGCCGCTGGCGCTGACGGTGGCGAACAAGCTCGGCGTGCACGACGTCCCGGGCCTGCTGGCGCTGCTGAAGCGGGAGCCGGGGAAGCACAGCTTCGCCTCTTCCGGCGTCGGCGGCTCGCAGCATCTGGCGGGCGAGCTGTTCCGCCTGCGTGCGGATGTGGACATCGTCCATGTGCCCTATCGCGGAGGCGGCCCGGCGCTCAACGACCTGGTGGCCGGCCAGGTGTCGATGGGCTTCCTGAACCTGCCGACCGCCCTGCCGCAGGCGGAGGCCGGCAAGGTGACCATCCTGGCCGTGGCCGGGGAGAAGCGCAGCGCGCTGAAGCCCGACCTGCCCACGGTGGCCGAGGCTGGCGTGCCGGGTTTCGCCGTGCGCTCCTGGACAGCCCTCTTCGCGCCGCATGGCACGCCGCCGGCGGTGGTGCAGAAGCTCAACGCCGCCCTCCGGGAGGCCATGGCCGATCCGGGCCTGCAGGCGCGGCTGCGCGAGCTGGGCGTGGAGCCGGATCTGTCGGAGCCGAAGGCGCTCGATGCCTTCGTGCGTGACGAGTTCGCGCTCTGGGGACCGGTGATCAAGGCGGCGCACGTCACCGCGCAGTGACACGAGGCGGCGGGGAGGGAGGATGCCTCGCCGCCCTGTCAGCGCGCCGGCCTGGGCTTGCGGCCGCATCTGTGGCAGGGCTGGGGTGGAGCCGGCACGCCGTCGGTTCCAGCCCGACCGAGAGTGAATGGCCGCCATGCTGCCCTCCGCCCCGCCTGTTCCTCCCGCCCGCTCTTCCGGCGCCGGCGCCTATGAGATGCTGCTCGACGCCCTGACAAGGGGTGAACTGGCCCCTGGCAGCCGCTTGCGGGAGGCCGAGCTGGCGGAACGCTTCGGCATCAGCCGGACACCGGTGCGGGAGGCGCTGAAGCGGCTGGAGACCCAGGGACTGGTGACGCATGAGCCGCATCACGGCGCCGTGGTGGCGCGGCTCGACTACAGCGCCATGGTCGAGCTCTATCACATGCGCGAGGTGCTGGAGGGCACCGCCGCCTTCCTGGCGGCCACCCACGCCACCGCGGTCGAACTGGAGGCGCTGCGCGACATGGTGGCGGCCGACCATGCCCTGCTGAACGACGCCAGCCGGCTGGCGCACAGCAACCGCCTGTTCCATCGCCAGATCCATCGCGCCGCGCGGAACCGCTTCCTGGACCTGATGCTGGACAACATGCGCCTTTCCCTGGTGCTGCTGGGGCGCACCACCCTCTCTCTGCCGGAGCGCGGCGCGGCGGCGGTGGAGGAGCACGCGGCGATCGTCGCGGCCATTGCGGCACGCGATCCGGCCGCCGCCGAGGCCGCCGCGCGGCAGCACATCCGCAACGCCTTCCGCGCCCGGCTCGCGCTGGAGAACCGGGCACCTGACGCCATCTGAGGCCCCCTTGCGCCGTCCTGCCGATGCCGACATTGTATTCCGGCGCATACAAAAGGGAGGGCGCTTTTGGACTGGGACCGCGTCTATGACGTCCTGGTGGTCGGCGGCGGCAACGCGGCGCTTTGCGCGGCGGTCACGGCGCGGCAGGCGGGCGCCACCGTGCTGGTGCTGGAGCACGCGCCGAAGGCCTTTCGCGGCGGCAACAGCCGGCACACCCGCAACCTCCGGGCCATGCACACCGCGCCGACCTCGGTGCTGACCGAGCAGTACCTGGAGGACGAGTACTGGGACGACCTGCTGCGCGTCACCGGCGGGCAGACCGACGAGGAACTGGCGCGCCTGACCATCCGCGCCACGGCGGACGCGCTGCCCTTCATGGAGGCCTGCGGCGTGCGCTTCCAGCCCTCGCTGACCGGCACGCTGAACCTCTCGCGCACCAACGCCTTCTTCCTGGGCGGCGGCAAGGCGCTGGTGAACGCCTACTACGCGACCGCCGAGAAGCTGGGCGTGGACATCCTCTATGACACCGAGGTGGTCTCGCTGCGCCTGGATGACGGCTTCGTCCGCTATGCCGAGATCATCAGCCGCGGCTTCCCGCGCCGGGTGCGGGCCAAGACAGTGGTGGCCTCCTCCGGCGGTTTCCAGGCCAACCTGGAATGGCTCAAGCAGGGCTGGGGGCCGGCGGCGGAGAACTTCCTGATCCGCGGCACGCCCTATGCCAAGGGCCGCGTGCTGCGCGACCTGCTGGACCAGGGCGTCGCCTCGGTGGGCGACCCGACGCAGTGTCACGCGGTGGCGATCGACGGCCGGGCGCCCAAGTTCGACGGCGGCATCGTCACCCGGCTGGACTGCGTGCCCTTCTCCATCGTCGTCAACAAGCACGGCGAGCGCTTCTATGACGAGGGCGAGGATGTCTGGCCCAAGCGCTACGCCATCTGGGGAAGGCTTGTCGCGCAGCAGCCGGACCAGGTGGCCTATGCCATCATCGACAGCCGCTCCGAGCGGCTGTTCATGCCCTCCGTGTTTCCCGCCATCAAATCCGACACCATCGAGGGGCTGGCGGAGAAGCTCGGTCTCGACCCAACGAAGCTGGCGGAGACGGTGCGCGGCTTCAACGCCGCGGCCGTGCACGGAACCTTCGACAACAGCCGCTTGGACGGCTGCCACACCGAGGGCCTGACGCCGGCCAAGACCAACTGGGCGCGGCCCATCGCGGTGCCGCCCTTCAGCGGCTACCCGCTGCGACCGGGCATCACCTTCACCTATCTCGGCGTCAAGGTGGACCGTAACGCGCGAGTGTTGATGCAGGACGGGCGGCCGACCGCCAACCTGTTCGCCTCGGGCGAGATCATGGCGGGCAGCATCCTTGGCAAGGGCTACCTGGCGGGGTTCGGCATGTCCATCGGCACCGTCTTCGGGCGCATCGCGGGGCGGGAGGCCGCGAAACATGCAAGAAACTGAGACCACCGAGGAGGCGCGCCGCGCCCTCGAGATCTGCAACGCCTGCCGCTACTGCGAGGGGTTCTGCGCGGTCTTTCCGGCCATGGAGCTGCGGCGGGAATTCGCCACCGGCGACCTCTCCTACCTCGCCAACCTTTGCCACAACTGCAAGGGCTGCTACTACGCCTGCCAGTATGCGCCGCCGCATGAGTTCGGGCTGAACCTGCCGCAGACCTTCGCCCAGCTCCGCGCCGAAACCTACGCCGAATACGCCTGGCCGAAGCCGTTGGGCGCCGTGTTCCAGCGCAACGGCACGGTGGTGGCGCTGATCACGACGCTCGGCATCGCGCTGGCGCTGATCCTGACGGTGCTGATCCAGGACCCCACCGTGCTCTATGCCGCGCATGAGGGGCCGGGCGCCTTCTACCGCGTGATTCCCTGGTGGCTGATGACCACGCTCGCCGGCGGAACCTTCCTTTACGCCCTTTTGGCCTTGGCCATGGGCTTCCGCAACTTCTGGCGCGACACCGGCAGCAGCCTCGCCGGGCCGGCCGGCGCGCGCCCCGTCGCCACCGCGCTGCACGACATCCTGACGCTGCGCAATCTCGGCGGTGGCGGGCATGGCTGCAACGACCGCGACGAAGCCTTCTCGACGCAGCGCCGCTGGTTCCACCACGCCATGTTCTACGGCTTCCTGCTCTGCTTCGCCTCGACCTCGGTGGCGACGGTCTATGACCACGTCATCGGCCACCCGGCGCCCTATCCATTCTGGAGCCTGCCGGTGCAACTCGGCACCTGGGGCGGGGTGGGGCTGGTGGTCGGCACGGCGGGATTGATCTGGCTGAAGGTGGTGAGCGACCAGGCGCCGGCCGCGCGCAACCTGCTCGGCGCCGACTACGCCCTGCTCGGACTGCTCTGCCTGACTTCGCTGACGGGCCTGCTGCTGCTCGGGTTGCGCGGCACGGGGGCGATGGGCGTGCTGCTGGCCATCCATCTCGGCATCGTGCTGTCACTCTTTCTGCTGCTGCCCTACAGCAAGATGGTGCACGGGCTCTACCGGTCCGGCGCGCTGCTGCGGCACGCGTTGGAGCGTCACGCCGGCCACGTGCCGCCCGCCGACTGACGGGATTGCCCTGGAGCGGCGGGAAAGGCTTCCTGCCGCTACCCGGCCGTTCGGACAGGGTGGCAATCCAACGATTCGTGCGCGAGCTGGAGCTCGAACGGAGCATTTGCCGCGTCGAGCGACACCGCATCTCCATTCGTGTCCGTGAGGTGCAGACTCTCGGCTTCGGCCGCTTGCGTGGCCGCAAGGGCTTCCATCTGCTCCGGCAGTGCCGCGCCCATGCTCAGAACAATCGAGCATGACCTCCGCCGACGCGAGCCCCTCGGGGTTGCCCCGCAGGACCCTGCCGAGCCTGCAATCCGAACGGGATCAGCGAGCAGACCACTCCCTGCGGAACCGAAGCTGGTGGCGCAGCCCGTTGATGCTGCAAGGGCGAGCCCTGCGGCATCGGCAATCCGGGCACCCCCGTCTGGGGCGCTTGCGCGCATCAGCATGGCCTGCTTGGCGTGGCGGTGGGCGCGCGGGTGGTCCGCAGCTTGGGCGGCGAACTCCATCTCACCTTCGAGGCGACCGGCGGGAAGGGCACTGGCTACAGGGCGGCAACCCTCACTTCGGCCGACAGATGGCAGGCAGCCAGGGTGCCGCCCTCGCGCTGAACGAGCGCCGGAGCCTCGGCACGGCAGCGGTCAAAGGCAAAGGAGCAGCGCGGATTGAAGGCGCAGCCCGGCGGGATGTCCAGCGGATCGGGGAAGGCGGTGCCGAGGCGCATCGCCGGAAGCCCCTGCATCGGGTCGGGCGTCAGCACGGAGGCCAGCAGGGCGCGGGTATAGGGGTGTGTCGGCTCGGTCAGGACCTGCCGGCCCGCACCTTCCTCCACCACCCGGCCGAGATACATCACCGCGACCCGGGCAGCGAGCATCTGCACGACGGCGAGGTTGTGGCTGATGAAAAGATAGGAAAGGTTCAACCGGTCGCGCAGGTCGAGCAGCAGGTTCAGGATCTGCGCCTGCACGGAGACGTCGAGGGCGCTGGTCGGCTCGTCGCAGACCACCAGCGCGGGGCGCAGCACCAGGGCCCGGGCGATGGCGACGCGCTGCCGCTGCCCGCCGGAAAGCTGCGCCGGCAGCGCCCCGGCATGGCGCGGCGCCAGCCCCACCAGGCCCAGCATTTCCTCCACCTTGTCACGCCGCTCGGCGGGTGTGCCGATGCCGTGCACCGCCAGCGGCTGGGTGACGATCTCGGCGATGCTGCGGCGTGGGTTCAGCGAGGAATAAGGGTCCTGGAAGACCGGCTGCACCAGCCGCGAGCGCTCCAGCCGGTGCAGCGCCGCGATTGGACGGCCGGCGACCAGAACCTCGCCCTCACTGGGCGCCTCCAGCCCGAGCACGAGACGGGCGAGGGTGCTCTTCCCGCAGCCGGATTCTCCCACCAGGCCCAGCGCCTCGCCGGCGCCGAGGCGCAGCGAGACGCCGGCCACCGCGGTCAGCGTGCGGCGCGGCGCGAAGAGCCCGCTGCTGACGGAATAGCGCCGTCGCACGTCGCGCAGTTCAAGCAGCGGCGCGGCACTCACGCGGCGCGCTCCAGCATTCCGGGCGGCAGCACGCAGCGCCACATATGTGCATCAGGCCCGTGCCGCGGCGCCACATCGGCGGCGCATTCCGGCCGTGCGAAGGCGCAGCGCGTGCGGAAGGCGCAGCCCTGCACCTCTCCCACCAGGGAGGGAACCATGCCGGGGATGGTGCCGAGCCGCTGGCCCGGCACCATGCGGTCCGGTTGCGGGATGCAATCAATCAGTCCGCGCGTATAGGGGTGGCGCGGGGCGGTGAAGACGGTGCGGGCCGGTCCTTCCTCCACCACCTCGCCGGCATACATCACCGCCACGCGGTCGGCGATGCGGGCAACGACGCCGAGATCGTGCGTCACCAGCATCAGCCCCATGTGCAGTTCGGCCTGAAGCTCGGCGAGAAGCTGGAGGATGCCGAGCTGGATGGTGGCATCCAGCGCCGTGGTGGGCTCGTCGGCCAGCACGAGGTCGGGGCTGCACATCAGTGCCATGGCGATCATCACCCGCTGCCGCAACCCGCCGGAGAGCTGGTGCGGGTACTGCGAGAGACGCCCGGCCGCATTGGCCATGCCGACGCGCTCCAGCAGCGCCACGGCGCGGTCATGCGCGGCGCGGCGGTTGCCTTTGCCATGCCAGGTGAAGATTTCCTCGAGCTGGTTGCCGATGGTCCAGGCCGGATTCAGGCAAGTCATGGGGTCCTGGAAGATCATCGCCATCCGGTCGCCGCGCAGCGCCCGCAGGCGGCGTGCGGGAGCCGCCTGCAAGTCCTCGCCGGCAAGCGCGAGGCGATGGGCGCGACGCTGCGCGCTGGGCGGCAGCAGCCCCATGATCGCCAGCGAGGTCAGCGACTTGCCGCAGCCGGACTCGCCGACGACGCAGAGCGTCTCGCCGCGCCGCACGGCGAGGGAAACGTCGCGGACCGCGTGCAGCACGCCGGCCTCGGTGGGGATATCGACGGAAAGCCCCGAGACTTCGAGCAGCGCCCCGCTCTTGTGCGCCCCGCTCATGCGCGCCCTTCTGGCACGGTGAGGTCGCGGATGCCGTCGCCCAGCAGGTTGATCGCCAGCACCAGGACGCAGATGGCGGCGCCGGGCAACATGATCATCCAGGGCTCGAAGAGCATCACCTCCTTGGCCTCGGAGACCATCAGGCCCCAGGAGGGCAGGGGTGGCTGCACGCCGAGGCCGAGAAAGGAAAGCGCGGCCTCCAGCAGGATGGCCTGTGCCATCTCGTAGCTGGCGATGACGACAAGGCTGGAAAGCACGTTCGGCAGCACCTCCTGCCAGAGAATGCGCGGCACCGAGCAGCCGATGGCCTGCGCCGCCAGGATGTATTCCCGCCCACGCACCTGGTGCGTGGCGCTGCGCATCACCACGGCGAAGCGGTCCCACAGCAGAAAGCCGAGCACCAGCACCACCACCTCCAGCGATCCGCCGAACACCGAGACCACCGCCAGCGCCACCATGATGATCGGCAGGGAAAGGCGGGTGGTGACAAGAAAGGAAACGGCGGTGTCGGTGCGGCCGCCGAAATAGCCGGCCAGCACCCCCATCAGCGTTCCGATCAGGCCCGAGACCACCATGGCGAAGAAGCCGATGAGCAGCGAAATGCGTGCGCCGTAGAGCAGGCGGGAAAGGTAGTCCCGGCCGAGATTGTCCGTGCCGAGGGGATGGGCGGGAACGGCGCGCTCGGCATCCACGAAGTAGGGCGGCAGGAGCCTGTCGTTCAGCGACTGGAAGTAGGGGTCATGCGGGGCGAGCCAGGGCGCCGCCAGCGCGGCCAGCACGATGGCCGCCAGCACCAGCGCGGAGCCAATCAGGCCGATATTGCGCAGCCAGCGCGGGCGCCGCCGGCGCCGCGCGGGGGCAGGGAGGGCGGCCTGCGCCGCCAGCTCCTCACCGGGAGCGGATACGGGGGTCGAGCCAGGCATTGAGCAGGTCGGTCAACAGGGTGAGCACCACGTAGAAAAGCGCGACGACCAGCAGGATGCCCTGCACGACGGGGAAGTCGCGGCGCGAGATGGATTCCCAGGCCAGATAGCCGATGCCCTGGAGGGCGAAGACCGTCTCGATGACAACCGAGCCGGAGAGCATGTTGCCGAACTGCACCGCGGCCAGCGCGACCACCGGCACCACCGCGTTGCGCAGCGCGTGCTTGACCAGCACGACGCGCAGCGGCAGTCCCTTGGCATGGGCGGTGCGGACGTAATCGGCGGCCAGCACGTCCACCATGCCGGCGCGGGTCAGGCGCATCAGCACCGGCGTGGCGTACCAGCCCAGCGCCATGGCGGGCATGATGAAGTTGGCGAAGCTCTCGGTGCCGGAGATCGGCAGCCAGCCCAAAGTCATGCCGAAGAGGAAGACCAGCAGCAGGGCGAACCAGAAATTCGGCATGGCCTGGCCGAGCACGGCAAGCATCAGCGCCAGCCGGTCCAGCCAGGAATTGCGCCAGAGCGCCGCCGCCATGCCGAGCGGAATGGAAAGTCCGAGCGCGATCACCAGGCCGAGGGAGGCGAGGAGCGCGGTGTTCGGCAGCCGGTCGCGGATCAGCGCGCCGACGCTCTCGGGGTAGAACAGCGAACGGCCGAAATCGCCGCGCAGTGCCCGCCAGAGCCAGTCGCCGTATTGCAGGATCAGCGGCCGGTCGAGGCCGAACTGCTGGCGGATGCGCTCCACATCCTCCGCCCGCGCCTCCTGCCCCGCCAGGGTGGTGGCGAGATCACCGGAGAGCCGCAGCAGCATGAAGGCGATGGCCGAGACCGTGAAGGCCACGGCCAACGCCAGCAGGAGCCGCCGCACGGCGAAGCGCAGCATGGCCGGCTATTGCTTCCACCGTGAGTTGAAGAAGCGCGGCACCTCATCGGCGGAGGGCGTGAAGTCGAGCTTCTCGTTCATCGCGTAGGTCAGCGGGAAGGTCCAGAGCGGCACCCAGAAGGCCTGCTCGGTGATTCGGCGGATGGCGGGCGCATAGAGTTCCTGCCGCTTCGCCGGGTCGGTTGCGGCGTCGCCGGCATGCAGGGCCTGCGCCACCACGTCGTCGCGCGCCTGGTCGTCCGGCGTCTTGCCGAAGAAATAGGTGGTGATGGCGGCGACGTCGTAGAGCGAGGTCGAGCCCCAGGAGCCGAAGCCCATCTCCACCTTGCCGGCGCGGGTATCGCCGGAGAAGGTATCGGCCTGCACCCAGTTCAGCCTGGCGCGGATGCCGACGGCGCGCAGGTTGCCGATGATCGCTTCCACCCAGGGCCGCTCGCGATAGGCGGTGATGGTGATGTCGAAGCCGTCGCCATAGCCGGCCTCCGCCAGCAGCGCCTTGGCCTTGGCGGGATCGTAGTCGTACTTGGTGATGCCTTCTTGCGTGCAGCCGAACTGCTCGGGGTGGCAGGGCGTGTTCAGCACCTGCGCGCCTTCGCCGACGAGGTTGCGCACGATGCCGGGCCGATCAATCGCGTGGTTGATGGCGCGTCGCACGCGCAGGTCGGTCAGCGGGTTCTTCTCCCTGCCGGTGCGGCCGGCGGCGTCGAGGCCGATGTAGAAGATGCGGATGGTCTCGCCGCTGACCACACGGATGCCGCGCCGGCCCTTGAGGTTGCGCGCCTGGTCCGGCTGCAGGCGCCAGATCCAGTCCAGCCCGCCGGTCATCAGCTCGGCCATCTGCGTGTTGCGCTCGGGAATGCGGCGGAACACCAGCTTGTCGATGGAGGCGGCTCCCTTGGCGCCGCCGAAATACTTGTCGAAGCGCTCCAGCACGATCTGCCGCCCCGGGCTCAGCTCGGCCACGCGGTAGGGGCCGGTGCCGACCGGCGCGCGTGCCAGCGCCTCCACGCCCTCGGACTTCAGCAGGTCGCCCGGCAGGATCGCGAGGGTGGTCAGGTACTCCTGCCAGGGACCGAAGGGCTTGGCCATCGTCAGCCGCACCGTGCGGTCATCCACGGCCTCGGCACCCTTGAGCCAGGAGATGCGGTTGAAGGCGATGACCTTGTTCGCGGGGTCGAGCATGGCGTTGACGGTCTGCGCCACGTCGTTGGCGTCGATCGTCTCGCCGTTATGCGCAACGACGCCGGGACGCATCTTCAGCTCGATGGTGGTGTCGTCGATCAGCTTGAAGGACTCAGCCAGATGCGGCCTGTATTCGCCGCTGGCCGGGTCACGATAGATTGGCGCATCCCAGGCCAGGTAGCTCAGCACGACGCCTTCGCGGACGTTGTTGTAGTAGGGCAGGATGTTCGCCGGCTCGCTGTCCGAGGCCCAGCGCAGGCTGTTGTCCGCAGGGCCCGCCCTGGCGGCGCCGGTGGCGAGCAGCGTTGCCGCCAGCGCGGCGGCAAGGGTTCCGAATCGCATCTGCAAAACTCCCGACCGTTCAGGCCTTCCCCTCGCGTCAGCTTGGATGCAACCTTTCTTCGGCGCAACCTTCGATCTGCAGGAAAACGGCGGAAAGACATGTCGGGAACAGGGGCAGGAACACGGGACGGCGCGATCGCGCGCGCGCAAGGCTTCTTTGATGGCGGGCGCTATCTCGAATCGCTGCGCCGGCTGGTCGCGGTTCCGACCGAGAGCCAGATGCCGGATTCGGAGCCGGCGTTGCGGCGCTATTGCACCGAGGCGCTGCCGCCGGAGTTCGCCGACCTCGGCTTCGACATCACCGTGCTGGAAGGCACACGCCCCGGGCGTGGTCCGGCCATGCTGGCCACCCGCGTCGAGGATCCCGCCCTGCCGACCGTGCTGGTCTACGGCCACGGCGACGTGGTGCGTGGCCTCGCCGGGCGCTGGCGCGACAACTTCGACCCATGGGCGGTGACGGTGGAAGGCGACCGCTGGTACGGCCGCGGCACGGTGGACAACAAGGGCCAGCACCTGATCGCCATCCAGGCGCTGCGTTCGGTGATCGACGAGCGCGGGCGGCTCGGCTTCAATGCCAAGGTCTTCGTCGAGACCGGCGAGGAGGTGGGCTCGCCCGGCCTGCGCGACATGATGGTCCGCGACCGCGAGAAGCTTGCCGCCGACGTCTTCATCGGCCTCGACGGCCCGCGCGAGACGCAGACCGTGCCGGACCTGAAGCTCGGCGCGCGCGGCATCGTCGCCTTCGACCTGGCGCTGCGGCTGCGCGAGCACGCGCACCACTCCGGCCACTGGGGCGGCGTGCTGGCCGATCCCGGCTTCATCCTGGCGCAGGCGCTCTCCAGCATCGTGGACCGGCGCGGTCGCATCCAGGTGGAGGGCTGGCTGCCGAAGCAGGTGCCGGATTCAGTGCGTCGTGCCTGCCAGGCGCTGCAGTTCCCGCGCATTCCCGGCACGCCCGAGCCGGACCCGGACTGGGGCGAGCCGGGCCTTTCCAAGGCCGAGAAGGTCTTCGCCTGGACCAGCGTGATCGTGCTGGCCGCGATCACCGGCCATCCCGACAACCCGACCAATGCCGTGCAGCCCGAGGCGCGCGCGCGGCTGCAGGTGCGCCACACCGCCGACGTGAAGGGCGCCGACATCATCCCCGCGCTGCGCCGCCACCTGGATGAGCGGGGCTTCGCGGCGATCGGGATCGTGCCGGCCATGGAGGAGGACGTGTTCAGCGCCTCCCGCACCGATCCGGAGCACCCCTGGGTGCAGGCTGTCGCCGCCTCGGTGGAGCGCACCTATGGCCGGGCGCCGAACATCCTGCCCAACTCCTCCGGTTCCAACCCCTCGGAGATCTTCGTGGACGAGCTGGGCACGCCGGTGATCTGGATCCCGAACTCCTATGCCGGCTGCAACCAGCACGGGCCGGACGAGCACGCGCTGGCGCCGCTGCTGCGGGATGGGTTGCGGATCATGGCCGGCATCTGGTGGGACATCGGCGAGGGCAAGGTGCCGCCGAAGGGGTGAGCGGCGCGCGGGCGCCCCGTCAGCCGCGCAGCAGGCGCGGCACCACGCAGAGGCCTGCCGCGGCCGGCAAGGCCGCGATCAGCAGCAGCGGCAGGGTCCAGCCCCAGGCGGCGGCGCCTGCCGCGAAGCTGATCGGCGCCACGAAGTAGCAGAAGAAGACGATCAGCGTGACGCCCGAGGTGGCGTCGCTGATCCGCGCCGCGGGCGCCACCCGGGCCACCTCGGCCAGCGAGATCCCGTTCCAGCTCGCCGCGACGAAGCCGGTGCCGGCGGCGAGCAGCCCGAGCAGCGGCGCCGGCGTGCCGACCGGCGCCAGGGCGAAGAGCGCCGCCAGGCCGGCGCCCGCGAAGGCCTGCACCGCGAGGACAAGGCTCGGCCGCCCGCTGCGGTCGGCCACCCAGCCGAGCACCAGCCGTGCGGTGACGCCGGCCCCCTGCATGACCGCGAAGATCATGCCGGCCTCCGGCAGCGGCAGCCCGTGCTTGCCCACCAGCCAGGTGACCACGAAGGCGAAGAGCGAGCCTTGCAGGCAGGCGAAGGCGCCGCTGAGCAGGGCCAGCGGCATCAGCAGCGGATGCAGCCGCAATGCGGCGAAAGGGGCGGCGAGGTTGCTCCGGCCAAACAGCGCGCCAGGGCCAACCGCGCGGCGCGGGTCGCGCTCGGTGTCCAGCGCGGCGCGCCAGGGCTGCACGGCCGTCGCGACGGCGAGGCCGGCCAGCAGCCCGAGGATGCACACCGCCTCCCAGCCGAGGCGCAGGGCAACCACCGGCCCAGCGAGGCCCGCCAGCGCGGCCCCCAGCGGCGCTCCCGCCTGCTTGACCGAGAAGATCAACGTGCGGTGCTGCGGCGGCGCGGTGGCGGCAAGGATGCGGCTGCCGGCCGGCGGTGTCGGGCCGTAGCCGATGCCGAGCAGGAGCGAGGCGAACAGCAGGACCGGGGGCCAGCCCAGGGCTGCCAGGCCGATCGAGCCGGCGGCCAGCAGCAGGCCGGCTTGCAGCGTCCGTACCGGCCCCAGCCGCGCCAGCACCGGCGCGCCACAGGCGAGGAACAGGGCGGTGCCGAGCGAACCCAGCCCGGCGAGGTAGCCGATGCTTTCGGGCGAGAGGCCGACGGCATCGGTCATGACCGGAGCGACCACCGGCAGGGTCTGGCCCAGCGCGGCGGCGGCGGTCTGCATGGCCAGCGTGACACCGAGCGCAGCCTGCCAGCCCGGCTGCCGCGCGCACACGGGCTGCGCCCGGGCCGGGCTTGCGGCCGCACCCGGAGGAGCGAGGGCAGCCGTCTCGGGGGAGGCGCCTGGCTTCGGCGGTGCGCTCTGCATGAACGGCAGCTTCCCGTGCCCCGGATCGCGCGGCAAGTGCTGCGGCGCGACAATGACGTGGCCGGCGGATGCCGGCCACGATTAGGCGAAGCCGGCCCTGCAAGGCTATCCTGTGGGCGGGCTCCAACGCCCACCACCAGGGGAGAAGCAGTCCGGCATGTCCGCAACCCATCATCCCGCGCCGCTGCCACGCTGGCGATCCCTGCTCTTCGTGCCCGCGCATGTGGAGCGCTTCATCGCCCGTGCGCATGAACGCGGCGCCGACGGCATCATCCTGGACCTTGAGGATGCCGTGCCCGCCGAGCAGAAGCCCGCCGCCCGCGCAGGGCTGGCGCAGGCCGTCGCCGGGATCGGCAGCAACGGCACCGCTGTTCTGGTGCGGGTGAATCGCGGATTGCGCGCGCTGGCCGCCGACCTTGAGGCGGCCGTGGTGCCGGGCCTCGCGGGGCTGGTGCTGCCGAAGGTGGAGGATGGCGGCTTCGTCCGCGAGGTTTCGGCCGCCGTGGCCGAGCTGGAGCTGGAGCGTGGCCTTGCGCCTGGCACGGTGCGGCTGCTGCTGCAGATCGAGACGCCTGCCGCGCTTTTCGCGCTCCCCGCCATCGCGGGGGCCGACCCGCGCACGGTGGCGATGATGCTTGGCCCGGAGGATTTCTGCGCCGCCCTGGGCGCGGTGCCCGGGCCGGCCTCGCTGCTGGGCCCCAATCTTGCCGTGCTGGCGGCTGCGCGCGCGGCCGGGCTGCTGCCCATGGGCTTCGTCGGCAGCATCGGCGAATTCGACGACTTGGCGGCCTTCCGCGCCACCATCGGGGAGGCGCGTCGCCTGGGCTTCCGGGGAGCGCTGGCGGTGCATCCCACGCAGGTGGCCATCATGAACGAGGTCTTCGCCCCCGACGCGGCCGAGGTCGCCTGGGCGCGCCGCGTCATGGCCGGCGATGCGGAGGCGCGGGCCAGCGGGCGCGGCGCCTTCCAGATCGACGGCCGCATGGTGGACCCGCCGGTGGTGCGCCGCGCCGCTGAAATCCTGGCCCTTTCGGGCGAGGCCGCGCCGCCCGCAGCATAAACCCCTCCGGCGGCGTCGGCGAACCTGGCCTTTCCGCTTTCGCCCGCGCGCCGCGCATCCTGCGCGCCCGAAGGGCGGCGGCGCGGGCAGGCCCGAGCCGCCGGCCGGTCGGCCTGCTGCCTCAGCCGGCGCTCGCGCCGGAGGCGTGCACCAGCGGCACCCAGGTGTCGATCTCCTGCTTCACGTACTGGGCGAAGCGCTCCGGCGTCCAGCCGCGCATCGTCGGCGTGCCGAGCGCCTTCAGCTTCGCGTCGATCTCCGGATCCCCGAGCGTGGTGTCGATCGCCGCTGCCATCTTCGCGGTGATCTCGGGCGGCAGGCCCGCCGGGCCGAAGATGCCGTACCAGGAATAGGACTTGTAGTCGGGGATGCCGAGCTCGCTCTGCGCGGGCACATCCGGCAGCAGTGGCGAGCGCTCGGTGCCATTGACGAACAGCACCTTCGCCGTGCCGGCCTCGTGATGGGGCTTCAGCAGGGAGGGGATGTCGTGGGTGAACTGCGTCTCGCCCGCGATCAGCGCGTTGAAGCTCTGCCCGGCGCCGCGATAGGGGATATGCTCCGCCTTGGCGCCGATCTGGCGCAGGAAGTTGGCGCTGGCGATGTGGCCGGTCGAGCCGGAGCCGCTGCTGCCATAGGAATAGCCGTTCGGCTTGGCCTTCAGCGCGGCGACAAACTGCTCGTAGGTCTTCACGTCCCAGCCGCGCTGCGTGATGGCGAAGCTGATCGGGATGAACACCGTGGGAGCGATCGCCGTCAGGTCCTGCACGGGATCATAGGGCAGGTTCGGGTAGAGCCCCTTGGCGATGCCGGTGGAGGAGAGGGTGGCCAGCACGAAGGTGTAGCCGTCCGGTGCCGATTTCGCGACGTAGTCCGTGCCCACCGTGCTGCCGGCGCCCGGCTTGTTCTCGATCACCACCGTCTGGCCCAGCACCTCGCCGAGCTTGGGGCCGAGCAGGCGCATCGTGACGTCGGTGCCGCCGCCGGTGGCGAAGGGCACGATCACCCGCACCGGGCGGTCGGGCCATTTCGCCTGCGCCCGCGCGCCGCGCGGCAGGATCAGGCTCGGGGTGGCCAGCGCCAGCCCGCCGGCGGCGAGGCCGAGGAGGCGGCGCCGGCCTGCGACGGCCAGAGGGGTCTTGCTCATGGAATCTGTCTCCCGGACTGGTGGTTCAGTGGCTCTGAGCAGGCGGATCAGGAGGAGCCGCCATTCACCGGCAGCACCTGGCCCGTGACGAAGTCGGCGAGGTCGGAGGCGAAGAACATCACCGCCTTGGCGATGTCGTCGGCGGTGCCCATGCGGCGCAGGGCGATCCCCTCGATCACGCGCTTCTGGCCGTCCGGGCCGTAGCTGTCCCATTGCGCGGTGGTGCCGGGCGAAACGGGAAAGAGGCCGGGCGCGATGGCGTTGACGGTGACGCCGTGCGGGCCCAACTCCTGCGCCATCTGGCGTGTCAGCCCGATCACCGCGTGCTTGGCGCTGGTATAGGCGGGGATGCCGGTGCGCGAGGGCTTCAGCCCGGCGCCGGAACTGATGTTGACGATCCGCCCGCGCCCGGCGCGCTTCATCCCCGGCGCCGCGGCGCGGGTGGCGGCGAAGGCGGCGTCGAGGTTGACGCGCAGGATGGCGTCCCAGTCCTCGAACGGGGTTTCCTCGATGGGGTGGTGCTTGCGGCCGAGCACGCCGCCGGCATTGTTCACCAGCACCCCGACCGGCCCGCCGGTCTCCTGCTCGATGCCGGCGATCCATGCGGCGATGGCGGCGCGGTCCGTCAGGTCCATCACATGCTGGGCGATGCCGGGAAGGCTCGCGGTCTCCGCCAGGCCCTTGGAGTCAAGGTCGGTGGCGAAGACGCGGGCGCCGTGCCGCGCAAAGCGCTGCGCGGTGGCCCGGCCGAAGCCGGTGGCGGCGCCGGTGATGGCGACGGTGGTGCCGGTGAAGTCGAGGCTCACGGGATCAATCCTCTTTCCATGGCGTTGCGGCGGCCACCCCGGACCATGGCGGCGCCTCTGGCGCGCTCGGCCAGGACCAGCAGGGCCAACTCGGCCGAGGCCTCGATGTGCCGGATGCAGGCGGCCTCGGCCGCGGCTGCGTCGCGCGCCACCACGGCGGCCGCGATGGCGCGCAGTTCAGCCACGCTGCGCTCGGCGCGCCCAGGCCAGCGGGTGGAGGTGAAGCGAAAGAAGGCGAGCCGGTTCTGGACGCCAAGCATCGCCTGCCGCAACGCCTCGTTGCGCGCGCCGGCGTTCAGCGCCGCATAGAAGGCGCCATTCGCTTCCAGGATGCCGAGCATGCTGCCGGCTTGCCGCGCGTGCTCCATCTGGTCCACCGCCGCATGCAGCGCCGCCGCATGGCGCGCATCGCCCCGCAGCACGCAGAGCCGCCCCGCTTGCCCCTCCAGCATGGCACGCAACTCATAGAGGTCACGTGCCTCGCCCTCGGAAAGCACGGCCACCACGGGGCCGCGATGCGGAACGGTGCTGATGAGCCCTTCGGATTCGAGCTGCCGCACGGCTTCCCGCACGGTGGTGCGGCCCACCCCCGCAAGCTCGCAGAGGCTGCGCTCGGTCAGTCGCTGGCCCGGCTTGAGCTCGCCCACGAGGATGGCATTGCGCAGAATGTCCTCGGCCACCCGTCGCGCGGTCAAAGGTGTCGGCGCGGCGTCGTTCATCAGCCTGAGCCTGGCAGAAATCATCACGCTTCGTCAACATGATTGACAGACAATTGGGGTGCGTCAAGTCTGCCAATCCTGGACTCGATCAACGGGCATGACGAAAGGGCAGGGCATGGCGGAACCGGTGGTGATCTGGGGCGCAGGGGCGATCGGCGGCACGATCGGCGCCTACCTGGCGCGGGCAGGGCATGAGGTGCTGTTCGTGGACATCGTTCCCGAGCATGTGGAAGCCATCAAGGCGGGCCGCCTGGCGATCGAGGGGCCGGTGGACAGCTTCACCACCGGCGGCGACGCGGTCACGCCGGAGCGGATGAGCGGCAAGCACAAACGCATCCTGCTGGCGGTCAAGGCGCACCACACCGAGGCGGCGACGCGGGCGCTCGCGCCCTTCCTGGCCGAGGACGGCATGGTCGTCTCCTGCCAGAACGGGCTGAACGAGCTGGTCATCGCCGACATCGTCGGGCGGCCGCGCACCGTCGGCGCCTTTGTCAACTTCGGCGCCGACTACCTGGAGCCCGGCCGCATCCTGTTCGGCAACCGCAGCGCCGTGGTGGTGGGCGAGCTGGACGGGGCGCGCACGCCGCGCGTCCTCGCCCTGCACGAGCAGCTCAAGGTGTTCGAGCCCGAGGCGGTGCTGACGGACAACATCTTCGGCTATCTCTGGGGCAAGGCAGGTTACGGCGCCATCCTGAAAGCCTCGGCGCTGGACAACCAGTCCATCGCCGACTTCATCGCCAACCCCGCGCGGCATGGGCTGATCGTCGCGCTGGTGCGGGAGATCCTGGCGGTGGCGGCGGCGGAGCAGGTCAAGGTGTTCGGCTTCAGCGGCTTCGACCCTGAAGGCTTCGCGCGGGGCGACGCGGCCGCCATTGCCGCCTCGATGCAGCGGATGGAGGCTTTCAACCGGGCTTCGGCCAAGTCGCACAGTGGCATCTGGCGCGACCTCGCGGTGCGCAAGCGGCAGACCGACGTGGCGGCGCAGCTCGCCCCGGTGCGCGCCGCGGCCCGCCGGCACGGCCTCCGAACGCCGATCGCCGACCGGCTGGTGGAACTGATTGGCGAGGTGGAGGCCGGCGCACGCGCCATCGGCCCGGAAAGCGCCGACGCACTCAGCGCCACGGTCCGGCAGGCGGCGTGATGCCTGTTGGCCTGACCGGCACGCGCGGCCTGTGCCGCAGCCGATAATGGCGCCGCGGCAACGCTTCAGCGCCGCCCTGCCGCCTTCACCCAGGGCGGCAGAGACTGCCCTTCGGCCAGGGCCTGTGCGGTCAGCGCCAGTTCCATCGCGCCGAAGCTGCGTGCCTGCGGCATGGCGCGCTCGGTGCGGTCGCGCATGTCGGCGGCGAAAAGGGGACCGAATGGCAAGGAGGCCTGCCGGCAGTCGATGTGGCGCACGCCCTCCCGGTTCAACAGGAAGAGGTGGTCGCCGCCCGGCCGCCCGGCGGGATCGAAGTACTTGCGCAGCTCGATGGAGCCCTCGGTGCCAAGAATGGTCAGCCGTCCGTCACCCCAGACCGGCATGGCATCGGGCGTGTACCAGTCCACCCGCGCATAGCCCGTGACCGCGCCGGCGCGCAGATGCATGTCCCCGAAGTCGTGGAAACCGGGATGCGAGGGCAGGGCGTGGTTGCCCACGGTGGCGGAGAGCACCTCACCCTCCACGGCATCGGCGAAGAAAAGGAACTGCTCCGCCTGGTGGCTGGCGATGTCCACGAGGATGCCGCCGTTGCGCTCGGGCCGGAAGAACCAATCCGGCCTGCCGGCGGCACGGATCCGGTGCGGACCGAGGCCGACCAGATTGACCACCTTGCCGATGGCCCCGGCCGCGACCAGCTCGGCGGCGCGCACCGTCGCGCGCTGCGCCAGATGCTCCGAGAAGAAGATGGCGTGCCTCCGGCCGGTCTCCGCCTGCACCTGCCGCACCGCCTGCAGCTCATCGAAGGAGACAACGCCGGGCTTGTCGACCAGCACATCCTTGCCATGCCGCATCGCCGCGATGGCGATGGCGGCACGGTCGCCGGGGATGGCGGCGCTGACGATCAGCGCCACATCCTCCGCCTCCAGCAACTGCCGCGCTTCGCCGACCCGCGGCACCTCGGGGTGGACGGCGGCGAAGGTGGCGGCGAGATCGGCCTCCGCCGCGTAGAAGCCGCGACAAATGCCGCCCGCCTCCACCATGCACCGCATCAGATCATGCACATGATCGTGGTTGATGCCGAGGACGCCGAAGCCGAAAGGTGGCAGAACCCTGTCAGCCACGGCCGAGGATCTCCGCGGCTTCCGCGATGGGCGGCTTGGCGCCATCGGCAGCGCGCGGGCGGCCGGATCCGGTCTGCTCGTCCCCCCGGCGAAGGCGCGGCGTGCACGGGCGTGCACAGGCGCTGAACTGCGGCGAGGGCCGGAGATATCGCCCCGCGGACGTGTTGGCGCTGGCGACAGGCGGCATGGCTGGTGGCCCATCAGCGGGTTGCGATCCGGGCAGTCCATCGCCGCGAGGCCGCGCGCGCCACCTGGTCGCCGGCCTGCGCCTGTTCCGTTCGAGTGGTGTCTGGTGTGGACGGGGCAATGCTGGTCTCCTTCAGCGCCGGCGCGCCGGCCGGCGGCGCCTGGGCTCGCCAGGGGAGGTCTGGCGAGGCTTGCGGGTCTGGCGAGGCTTGCAGGCATGGCGGAGCGGCGCTGCGGCGGCGGCTTCCATGAACGAACCCTTCCGGCGCCTTGTTGGCCTAGATGCCGGCCATCTGGTGTCCTGGCGTGGGACGGCATGGCGACTGTCGTTACGCTAGGAACCGGAGCATTTTGCTGTCAAGCGGCATGCCGCGGACCAGCGCCGGCCTTGGGTGGTTCGCCTACGCAGCGCCGGTGCTGCGGGCGGTCACGCAGGGGTGAAAGCGTCATTGCGCCGCAGCATCCGCTTCGGGGCATGGCTGCCGCTGCAGGAGAAAAAAGGCGCGCGGCGTGTTCCGCCCACCTCTGGCTTTCATGGAGCAAACGCATGCGACGGCTCGCGGCCAGCCTCTCGACACCTGCGAAGGTCAGCGTGTAGCGCTATGGTCTGCTCGGGGAGAACCGCCATGACGCGCAACGCACTTCACCTTGTCGTCCTGCCAGGCGACGGCATCGGGCCGGAAATCACCGCAGCGACCGTGGCGGTGTTGGAAACGGCATCGGACCGCTTCGGGCTGGGCTTGAGGCTGGAGCACGAGCTCGCCGGGCATGCGAGCCTGGCACGCCATGGCACCACCCTGCGTCCGGAACTCCTCGACAAGGTTCTCGCGGCGGACGGGCTGGTGCTCGGCCCGATGGCCACCGCCGACTACGCGGACGGGAGCAGGGGGGGCATCAACCCTTCCATGTTCTTCCGCAAGAAGCTGGACCTCTTCGCGAACATCCGGCCGGCCCGCACCTATCCCGGCGTCCGTCACCCCGCCGTGGAACCCTTCGACCTCGTGGTGGTGCGCGAGAACACCGAGGGCTTCTATGCCGACCGCAACATGGAGGCCGGCAACGCGGAGATGCTGGTGACGCCCGACGTCTGCATCTCGCTCCGCCGCATCACCCGCTCCTGCTGCGCGCGCATCGCCCGCGCCGCCTTCCGCCTGGCGGCGGCGCGGCGCGGCAAGGTGCACGCCGTGCACAAGGCCAATGTGCTGCGGCTCGGAGACGGCATGTTTCTCGAGGAATGCCGCAAGGTCGCCGCCGATTTCCCCGGCGTGACGCTGGACGAATACATCGTTGACGCCATGACGGCGCATCTGGTGCGTGCTCCCGGCAAGTTCGACGTGATCGTCACCACCAACATGTTTGGCGACATCCTCTCCGACCTCACCGCTGAGCTTTCCGGCAGCATTGGCCTGGGCGGCTCGATCAACGCGGGCGAGCGCCATGCCATGGCGCAGGCGGCGCATGGCTCGGCGCCCGACATCGCAGGGCAGGACCGTGCCAACCCCTTCTCGCTAATCCTTTCCGCCGCGCAGCTGCTGGAATGGCAGGCCGAGCGCCTCGGCAGCCCGGCCTTCGCCGAGGCCAGCCGCGCCATCGAGGGCGCGGTCGCGGAGGCCGTTGCCGCTGGCGAGGCGACGCCCGATGTCGGGGGGCGCCTTGGCACGGCCGCGACCGGGCAGGCACTGGTGGCGCGGCTTCGCGCCGCCCGCTGAGCCGCCGCGGCGTGGGTGACGCCGGAGGGGCGGAGAAAGTTCCGGATGCGGCTCTATTGCCGGGGGTGGCGGAGGCGGCCCAAACTCCCGCAAAACATCCGGAGGACTCCATCATGACCGGCCGCCGCCGCCTGCTGCAGCTTGCCATGGCCGCCTTGTTGCCGTTCGCCCCGCGCCGCGCGCGGGCCGCCGAGCCCTGGCCCACGCGCCCGGTCCGGCTGATCCTCCCCGACGCGCCGGGCAGCGGCAACGACACCACGGCGCGGCTGATCGCGCCCGCGCTGGAAGCCGCGCTTGGTCAGCCTTTCGTCGTGGAGAACCGTGGCGGCGCGGGCGGCCGGATCGGCGTCGAGGCCGCCTACAACGCGGCGCCCGACGGCTACAGCTTCCTGCTTGGCAACGCGGGGTCCAACGGCATCAACGCCGCCATCTACCAGGATCTGCCCTACGACCTGACCAGTGCCTTCGAGCCGGTCTCGCTCCTGGTGCAGGGCCCCAACGTGCTGGTGGTGAATACCCGGGTGCTGCCCGTCAACGACCTTTCGGCACTGGTTGCCCTGGTGAGGACCAGGCCGGGGCGGCTGAACTACGCCTCCGGCGGCGTCGGCTCCTCGGCGCATATGTCCATGGAGCTGTTCAAGTCGGCGGCGAATCTCGACATCGTCCATGTGCCCTATCGCGGCACGCCCGCCATGGCGCAATCGGTGATCGGCGGCGACACGGCGCTGATGTTCGCCAATCTCGTCAACGTCATGCCCTATATCCAGCGCGGCGAACTGAAGCCGCTGGCGGTCACCTCGCTCACCCGTACGCCCGAGCTGCCCGATGTGCCCACCGTCGCCGAGACGCTGCCGGGCTTCGAGACGCTGGCCTGGAACGGCATCCTGGCCCCGCGCGGAACCCCCGCGCCGATCCGCGAGCGCCTGCAGGCCGCGTTGGCCGGCCTGAAGAAAGCGCCGATGATCCAGGACCGCGTGCGGCTGATGGGTGGCGAACTGGTGGCTTCCACCCCGGAGGAGTTCGCCGCGCGGATCAATGCCGACATCGCCAAGTGGAAAGCGCTGGCCGCCCAGGCCGGCATCCGCGCGGAGTGAGCGGGGCCATGCGCGTCCACGCGCTCGACTTCCTCGGCGTGCAGGTCACGCCCAAAACCAACTGGTGCTTTCTGCTGGTGCGCACGGAAGCCGGGCTGACCGGCATCGGCGAGTGCACGCTGGCAAACCAGGAGCCGCTCCTGGCCGCCGAGGCGGCACGGCTGGCCGCGCGCGTGACGGGGCAGGACGCGCTGGCGCGCAACCGCCTTTGCCAGGTGCTGCCGCACGCCCCGGGGGGGCTGGTGGCGCAGACCGTGCAGAGCGCCTTCGAGGCCGCGCTCTGGGACATCGCGGGCCAGCAGCAGGGCGCGCCGGTCCACCGGCTGCTGGGTGGCGCGCTGCGCGAGCGCGTCACGCTCTACGCCAACATCAACCGTGGCGCGCAGCCGCGCACGCCACAAGGCTTCGCCGCCGCCGCCCGCCGCGCCGTGGCGGAGGGTTTCACGGCGGTGAAGCTCGCCCCCTTCGAGCCGATGGTCTGGCAGGACGCGGGCGACGACACCGCCGGCCAGCGCGCCGCCTATGCCGAGGGGCTGGACCGCATCGCCGCCGTGCGGGAAGCGGTGGGCGCCTCGGTGGACGTGATGGTGGACGCGCATTGGCGCTTCTCCCCCGGCGGCGCGGCCTCCCTGCTGCGCGACCTGGCGCCGCTCGGCCTCTACTGGCTGGAATGCCCGGTGGCCGAGGCCAATGCCCCCGAGATCCGCCGGCTGCGCGGCATGGCCAACGACCGCGGCATGCGGCTGGCCGGCGCCGAGACGCTCTGCGGCCTCGGCGCCTACCGGGCGATGATCGAGCAGGGCTGCTACGACGTGCTGATGCCCGACATCAAGCATGCCGGCGGCCATGAGGAGATCCGCCGCATCGCGGCCCTGGCGCTGACCGCGGGGGTGGAGATCGCGCCCCACAATCCGACCGGCCCGGTCTGCCACGCGCATTCCCTGCATCTCTGCGCCACCCTGCCGAACTTCCTGCGGCTGGAGGTGCAGTTCGGCGAGACGGAGCGCTTCTTCACCCTGGTCGCGGGTGGCGAGCGGCTGGCCTTTCGCGAAGGCGCCGCCCTTGTGCCGGACCTGCCTGGGCTGGGGGTCGCGCTGCGCGAGACGGAGGCGGGCGAAACCCCCTGGCAGCCAATGCCGCGCCCCTGGCTGGACCCTCGGCTGGGCTGAAGCGGCTGGCGCTCAGATGGCGCGCCACCAGCGGCGCGCCAGCCAGAGCGCCAGCAGCCCCTCGGCGCCGGAGAACGCCACGGCGTAGTGCGCCCCGATCGCATCCGCCAGCAGGCCGAGATGGATGAAGCCGATCGGCCCGACGCCGATGCAGACGGAGAGCAGGCCGAGCACGCGGCTGCGCATCTCCGGCGGCGTGGCGAGAAAGACCAGCGTGGTCTGCATGATGCTGAAGCCCGAGCCGCCCAGTCCCGCCAGCAGCAGCGCCAGGCCGGAAGGGAAGACATGCGGCAGCAGCGCGAAGAGCGCCATCAGCGCGCTGTAGGAGGCGACACCGCCGACATAAAGCCGCGCATAGCGCTCCGGCCGCGCCAGCCAGGCGATGAGGAGCGCGCCGAAGAAGGCGCCGACGCCATCCATGCTGGCCAGGAAGCCGACGCCTTCCGCTCCCAGCAGCAGCCGGTCCTGCCCGATGACCGGGACCATGCTCGTCGTCGGCCAGGCGAAGATGTTGTAGATCAGCGTGACGATCATGACGCCGGTCAGCCGCTTGTCGCCGAGCACCAGCGTGACGCCGGCGGCGACGCGGCTCAGCAGGCCTTCGCCGGAGGGCGCCTGCGCCTCGTTGCGGTAGGCCAGGCGCAGCGTCGCGCCGATCGCCACGAGATAGAACAGCGCGCTGAGCAGGAAGGGGCCCTGGATGCCCGTTGTCGCCAGCAGCAGCCCGCCCAGCGTCGGGCCGAGCATGCGGCTGGCATTGTTGGTGCCGACATCCACCGACATGGCGGCGCTCATCCGCCCGGCGCCCACCACCTGCCCGAGCATCATGCGGCGCACGGGGTTGTCCGCCGCCCAGCTGATGCCGTTGATGAAACTGGCCACCGCGAGGTGCCAGACCTGCAGCACCCCCGCCATCGCCAGCAGCCCCAGGGTCAGCGAGGTGGCAAAAGAGGCGAGCACGATCAGCAGCAGCGCGGTCCGCCGCTCCATCCGCTCCGCCCAGGCGCCGAGAAAGGCGCCGAGCAGCGCCATGGGCACAAGGCGCAGCAGCATCATGGTGGCGACAAGCAGGGCCGAGCCGCGCTCCTGATAGACGAAGACGGCGACGGCGATGGTCTCGATCCAGCGGACACCGAAGATCACCAGGCCGACGATCCAGAGGCGCCGGAAATCCGGTTCGGCGAAAACGGTCAGCAACGGCACGCCGCGCGTCGGCGCGGCTGCGGCATCAGACACCTTGGCGTTTCCTCTCCTGCCGCGCAGGTGGCGGCTTCTCCGGCCATCCTGTCGGCGCGGGCAGTCAATGCAAGGCCCCTCGTGCCGGAATCCGCGTGCCCGGTCAGCCGGCGGCCTGACGGGGCGGGGGGGCGGCACCCGCCTCCAGCGCGGCGAGGAACAGCGTCCGGGCGGCGCAGGCGGAGCCTTCCTCCCAGGCTACGCCCAGCCCCCACTCCGGCAGGTCCAGCCCTTCCGGCAGCTCGACCGGCCGGAACACCACCCCCGGCACGCGCATCCGCGCCGCCCATTCCGGCAGCAGGGCCACACCGATGCCGGCGGCGACGAGGTTGACAATCGTCTGCTTCTCCTCGGCCTCCTGCACCACGCGTGGCGCCAGCCCGAGCCCGGCGAAGAGCCGCACCACCCCGTCATGGCTGTGTGGCCGGGTGCGGCGCGGCGGCAGGATCAGCGGCAGCCCGGCCAACTCGGTGAGGCGCAGGCGGCGGCGCCTGGCAAGCGGGTGGCGCCGCGGCAGGGCGGCCACCGGCCGTTCCTGCAGCAGCAAGCGGAAGGCGAGGCCGGGTTCCGGCGTCTGCGGCGGCCGGATGAAGCCGAGGTCGAGCCGGCCGCCGTGCAGCATCGGCACGATCTCGGCCGACTTCGCCTCCACCAGCCGCACGGCGATTTCCGGCTGCGCCGCGCGGAAGCGGGCCAGCAGGTCAGGCAGCAGGCCGGCGGCGGCGCTGTCGATGGCGCCGATCCGCAGGCTGCCACCCGGCGCCTGCGCCACGGCCCGCACCTTGCGGGCGGCCAGGGCGGTCCGGTCCAGGATGGCGCGGGCCTCCTCGGCCAGCAAGGCGCCGGCCGGGGTGGTCGCCACCTGCCGGGTGGTGCGGCGCAGCAGGGGCGTGCCCAGTTCCTCCTCCAGCAACCGGACCTGCCGCCCAAGCGCGGTGGGGAGCATGTTCAGCCTTGCGGCGGCGCGGCCAAAATGCAGCGCCTCCGCCACCGCGAGGAAGCACCGGAGCTGCTTCAGGTCCATTCCGCGGCCCTCCCGGCGGGAGCATAGCCGCGCCAGCCCTGATTATCGCCTTTTTTTGCACAATCTTTCGGATGCGGCGGCGGCGGCCGGCTGGGCCTAGCCTGGATGGCAAACCGCAGGAGAGAACCGCCCATGCGCGAATACAGCATCGCCGCCATCCCGGCCGACGGCATCGGTCCCGAGGTCATCGCCGCGGGCCTGCAGGCGCTCGCCGCCCTGGAGCGGCGCATGGGCAGCTTCCGGCTGCATGTCGAGACCTTCCCCTGGGGCTCGGACTACTACCGGCAGCACGGCGTGATGATGCCCGCCGACGGGCTCGCCACCCTCAAGAAGTTCGACGCCATCTATTTCGGCGCCGTCGGCGCGCCGGATGTGCCGGACCATGTCACGCTCTGGGGCCTGCGCCTGCCGATCTGCCAGGGCTTCGACCAGTACGCCAATGTCCGCCCCACCAAGATCCTGCCCGGCGTCACCCCGCCGCTGCGCGACTGCGGCCCGGGCGACCTCGACTGGGTGATCGTGCGCGAGAACTCCGAGGGCGAGTATGCCGGCCATGGCGGCCGCGCGCATCGTGGCCTCCCGGAGGAGGTGGCGACCGAGGTGGCCATCTTCACCCGCGTCGGCGTCACGCGGATCATGCGCTACGCCTTCCGCCTGGCGCAGGCCCGTCCGCGCAAGCTCCTCACCGTGGTCACCAAGTCCAACGCCCAGCGCTTCGGCATGGTGATGTGGGACGAGATCGCCGAGGAGGTCTCCCGGGAATTCTCCGACGTCACCTGGGACAAGATGCTGGTGGACGCCATGACCATGCGCATGGTGCTGAAGCCGCAGAGCCTGGACACCATCGTCGCCACCAACCTGCACGCCGACATCCTCTCCGATCTCGCCGCCGCCCTGGCCGGCTCGCTCGGCGTCGCGCCCACCGGCAATGTGGACCCGGAGCGGCGCTTCCCCTCCATGTTCGAGCCGATCCACGGCTCCGCCTTCGACATCACGGGGAAGGGCATCGCCAACCCCATCGCCACCTTCTGGACCGGCGCGCAGATGCTGGAGCACCTGGGCGAGCCGGAGGCCGCCGCGCGGCTGATGCGGGCGGTCGAGCGCGTCACCGGCGCCGGCGTCCTGACGCCAGACCTCGGCGGCAAGGCCACGACGAAGCAGGTGACGGAGGCGGTCTGCGACGCCATCCACAGCGCCAACGTCTGAGCCGAACGAACCACAACAAAGGAAACGTCCATGCTGCAACGACGCACGCTGCTCGCCGCAGGCTCCGCCCTGCTGGCCATTCCCGCCCTGCGCTCCGCCCGGGCGGCGGGCTTCCCCGACCATGCCGTCACCATCACCGTGCCCTTCGCCGCCGGCGGCCCGACCGACGTGGTCAGCCGCCTGGTGGCCGAGGGCATGTCGAAGAACCTCGGCCAGCCCGTGGTGGTGGAAAACATCACCGGTGCCGGCGGCACCATCGCCGCCGCGCGCGTCGCCCAGGCGCGGCCGGACGGATACACGCTGCTGATGCACCACATCGGCCATGCCAGCACGGCCACGCTCTACCGCAAGCTGCCCTACGACGTGCAGGAGAGCTTCGCCCCGCTCGGCCTGGTCTCGGACGCGGCGATGACGGTCGTGGCGCGTCCCGACTTTCCCGCCGCCGACCTGCAGGGCGTGCTGGCCGCCATCCAGGAGAAGGGCGATGCGCTGACGCTCGCGCATTCCGGCCTCGGCGGCGCCAACCAGCTCTGCGGCATGCTGCTGCAGCGCACGGCAGGCAAGGCGCTGACCAGCGTGGTGTTCCGCGGCAGCGCCCCCGCCATCACCGACCTGATGGCCGGCCGCATCGACCTGTTCTGCGACCAGGCGACCAACACGGTGGGCTTCATCCGCGACGGCCGCATCAAGGCCTATGCGGTGACGCTGCCGGAGCGCGTGCCCGGCCTCGATCTCCCGACCACCGCCGAGGCCGGCGCGCCGCAGTTCGCCATGAGCACCTGGCATGGCCTCTACGCCCCGCGCGGCACGCCCCCGGAGGTGCAGGAGCGGCTTTCCGCCGCCATCCGCGCCGCCCTGCGCGAGGAGCGGCTGCTGGCCCGCTTCGGCGAGCTGGTGACGGCCCCGGCCAGCCAGGAGCGCGCCACCCCGGCCTACCACGCGCGCTTCCTGGCGGAGGAGGTGGCGCGCTGGCGGCCGATCATCCAGGACGCCGGGCAATACGCGGACTGAGCCGGGCAGGGCGGCAGCGGGCCCGCGCCCGCTGCCGCCTCGGCGCCATCCTCAGCCGTGCGGGCGCATGACCACCTTCACGCAGCCGTCCTTCTTGTCGCGGAAGGTGCTGTAGAGGTCCGGCCCGTCCTCCAGCGAGGTGGCGCGGTGGGTGATGACGAAGGAGGGGTCGATCTCGCCCTTCTCGATGCGCCGCAGCAACGGCTCCATGTAGCGCAGCATATGGGTCTGGCCCGTCTTCATGGTCAGCGCCTTGTTCATGAAGGCGCCCATGGCGACCGGCGAGAAGCTGACATAGACGCCCGGCACCGAGACGATGCCGCCCGGCCGGCAGGCGAGGATCGCCTGGTTCAGCGCGAAAGGCCGCTCCATGCTGATGGTGTGGCTCATGATGTTGGAGGTGAGGCTCTGCGCCATGGTGTCGGCGCCATGGCTCTCCATCCCCACCGCCTCGATCACCGCGTCCGGGCCCAGGCCCTTGGTCAGCTCGATGATGGTTTCCTGCACCTTGCCCTCGGCGTAGTCGATCGTCTCGGCGCCGGCCTCGCGCGCCAGCGCCAGCCGCTCCGGCACCGTGTCGATGGCGATGACGCGCTTGGCGCCAAGCAGGAAGCAGGAGCGGATGGCGAGCTGCCCGACCGGCCCGCAGCCCCAGACGGCGATGGTGTCGCCCGGCTTGATCTCGCAGTTCTCGGCCGCCATCCAGGCGGTGGGGAAGATGTCGGACAGGAACAGCACCTGCTCGTCCGTCAGGCTCTCCGGGACCTTGAGATGGGTGACATCGGCATAGGGCACGCGGATGTACTCGGCCTGCCCGCCGGCATAGCCGCCCGTGACGTGCGAGTAGCCGAACAGCCCCGCACCGGGGTAGCCGAACTGCTCGGCCTGCAGCTTGCCGTTGCGGTTGGAGCGTTCGCAGAGCGACCAATTGCCCCATTTGCACTGCCGGCACTCGCCGCAGCAGATGGTGAAGGGCACCACGATGCGGTCGCCGACCTTGAGCTTGCTGTTCTCGCGCCCGACCTCGACCACCTCGCCCATGCATTCATGGCCAAGCACGTCGCCGCTTTCCATGGTCGGCACGAAGCCGCCCATCAGGTGCAGGTCGGAGCCGCAGATGGCGCAGGCGGTGACCTTGATGATGGCGTCGCGCCCGTCCTCGATCTTCGGGTCGGGAACCGATTCGCAGCGGATGTCGCCCTTGCCGTGCCAGGTCAGTGCTTTCATGGCGGATCTTTCTCCGAGAAAATGCCGGTGAGTGGAGCGGGGGCTTGGGGCCTACTGCTTGCCGGAGCCGGGCGCCGCGGCGGCGCCGTGCTGCCGGGCGAGCAGGCCTGCCGGCGTTACCGAGGCGATGGCCGTCTGCAGCTTGTTGTGCCAGCCGCTCACCACGTCGCCATCGCCGCGCATCATCGCGTCGAAACCGGTCCTTGCCACATCGGCCGGGTCGTCCTTGCTGGACTGGCCGATCTTGGTATCCATCAGGCCGGCGCGCTCGAAGAACTCGGTCTCGGTGGCGCCGGGCATGAGGCAGGTGACGGAGATGCCCTGTTCCTTCACCTCGTGCCGCAGCGCGAAGGAGAAGGAGTCCAGGAAGGCCTTCGACGCGTTGTAGACCGCCTGGTAGGTGCCGGGGATGAAGCCCGCGATGGAGCCGGTGATGAGGATCCGGCCATGGCCTTGCGCCCGCATCGCGCGGCCTGCCTTCTGGATCAGGAAAACGGTACCCGTGATGTTGGTGTCGATCACCCGGCGCACCGCATCGAAGTCCTGATCCAGGAAGCCCTTTCCAAGGCCACGGCCCGCATTGGCCAGCAACGCGTCAAGCGGACGGTCGCCAAGCGCGGCCCAGACCTTTTCCACCCCCGCAAGGGTGGCGAGATCGGCTTCCACGGCCTCCACCGTCGCGCCGAGGCCGTGCAGGTCCGTGGCGGCCTTGTGGATGGCTGCCTCATCCGCCACGACCAGAAGGTCGAAGCCGTTCTGCGCGCAGCACTTTGCAAGCTCGTAGCCGATGCCTGTCGAGGCGCCGGTGACGATGGCGAATGGCTTCCGGGGATCTGCTGACATGCCGCCTCCACAACACTGGCTTGGCGTCGTAACCGGCCGATGGGGCAGGGGGTTCCTGAAAACCTTCGCGCGGCCTGCGCCGCAAGGCTGCCGGAAGCGGAGGGCGTCCTCCCACGTTACAGCCGGGCCGGACATGAGGGATCTCCATGCCTTTGCCTTCCGCGGTGATGCCGCGCCGTCGCTCCATGCGGCGGCGGGGAACCTGCCGGGGGCCCAACGATAAAGGCGCTGGCCGCCGCGCTGCGCTGGACGGCCGGTTCGGTCAGGCGGAGCGCCGCATCCGGCGGGCCAGCATCTCGCCGATCATCACGCAGGTGAAGTGCAGGTTGGCCCGGCAGTCGCTCGGCATGATCGAGGCGTCAGCGATGCGAAGGCCCTGCACGCCGCGCACGCGCAGATCGGGGTCCACCACGCCGCGCGGATCCTCATGCGCGGTCATGCGGCAGGTGCCGGCGGCGTGCTGGATGTCGCCGGCCTGCTCCAGCATGAGGGCGTCCAGCGCATCGTCGGGCAGCGCGGCGGCCTCGGCCATGCCGAGACCGGTGTCGCCAAAGGTGGCGGCGGTGACGATGCGCTGCACCGGCGCCATGGCCGTCATGCGGGCGAGGCGGCGCACCCCATCGCGCAGCCGCAGCCGGTCAGTGGGGTGGTCGAGCATGTTCTCCTCGATCTCCGGCTGCGCCTCGGGCGCCGCGGAGAGCAGCCGCAACTCCCCGCGCGAATAGGCCTCATACAGGGCGACACCGATGCCGCCGGCGGGCGAAGGCTCCTCGCCGGGCGGCAGGTTGCGGTGGTTGTAGGCCACCATGATCATGTCGCGCTCCCCGCCGAAGCCGCTGCTGTAGGTCAGGCAGCAGTTGGTGTGCCGCGCATCCCGCCCGCGCGCCTGGTGCTCCGGGCGCAGCGCGAGGCTGGCGCGCAGGATCGGATGGTCCATGAAATGCTGCCCCACCGCCGGCTGTTCGTGCAGCACGGGAATGCCGAGCCTCGCCAGCGCCGCCGCCGGCCCGATCCCTGAACGCATCAGGATGGCCGGGCTATGGATGGCGCCGGCGCAGAGCACCACCTCGCGCGCGGGCAGCTCCTGCCATTCGCCGCAACCCTCGAAGCGCACGCGCACGCCACGCACCGCGCTGCCGTCGAACAGCACCCGGTCCACCAGCGCGCCGCCGCGGATCTCCAGGTTCGGCCGGCCGCGCGCCGGCTCCAGATAGCCGTCGTTGGTGGTCACGCGCTGGCCGTCGCGGCTGTTGATCGGGTGGCAGGATAGGCCCTCGCCCTCGGGTGCGTTCTGGTCGGGCTTCCAGGGATAGCCCGCGGCGAGCGCCGCCTCCCGCAACGCCAGGTCGACCGCGCCCCATTCGGCCAAGGGCGTGCGATGCACGGGCAACGGGCCGCCGCGCCGGATGCCGGGCGCGGTGCCGGTCTCGGCGTCGTCCTCGATGGCGTCGAAGATCGGCAGAACCTCGGCTGCCGACCAGCCTTCGCAGCCCGCCTCCGCCCAGGCATCGAAGGCTGCCGGCACGCCGCGGATGGCGATCTGCGCGTTGACCGTGGAGGAGCCGCCGAGCGCCTTTCCGCGCCAGTAGAAGCGCGGCGCCTGCGCCCGCGTGCGGCGCGCCATCAATGCCGGCCATTGCCAATCCGCCTGGTGCGCGGGGCTGTGCATGAAGGGGATGATGTTGGCGCTGCGCAGGGCAGGGGGCGCCTCGGCGCTGCGCCAGTCCCGCCCGGCTTCCAGCAGCAGCACGCGGCGGGAGGGGTCTTCCGAAAGGCGGGCGGCGAGCGGCGCGCCAGCCGAGCCTGCACCGACCACAATCACGTCATGCATGGATCACGGCGTCTCCAAGTTGCCCGGGCGAGTGCCCAGGCGAGGCTACGACGCTCTCCGCCCGGGTGCGAGAGGCGCGCGGGCGATGCCGGACGCTCAGCCGGGATCGAGCTCCATCAACTGCGCCGCCTTCAGCGCCGCCTCGCGCGAGGGCGTCACGATGACCTCGACATGGGCTGTCAGCAGCACGACGCTGATCACCTTGGCGATCCATTCGACATGCAGCTCGCGCGAGAACCAGAAGGCCTCGTCCGGGCGTCCGCTGGCCGCCTCGGCGCTTGCCCGCGCCTCCTCGAGCAGTTCCCGCAGCTTCCTGCGCATCTGCTCGCCGGTCATGGCCCTGCGGCTATCCTCCACGCCGCGCTCGGCACCCTGGAAGGCCAGCCTGTCCTCCGGGCCACGGTGGCGGAGGCGCGCCTCCTCCAGCGTGTCGTCGAGCAGGAGGTTCAGGAAGTCCCGGATCAGCATCGCCGCTCTCCTTGGCCTGCAGAGCAAAGGTGGGGGAGCGGCGTGCCGTTTCGCAACCTCGGGCATGAGCGCGGGGAAGGCTCCGGCGCCAAATCGGCGTGACCATCCGGCCCGGGCCTGCGTGGCAGGGCGGTGCAGCGTGGCTGGCGCCCTGGACGGGCGGACTCGCCTGCGCCGCCACAAGGCCTTGCGTCGTTTCGGAAGCTGTTTGTATTCTGTATACCGCCTTCGCCTCCCGGCCAAAACAAGGAAAACGTCCATGGTCGAAATCACCCGCCGCGCGGCGCTCGCTGCCGCAGCCGGCCTGGCCCTGCCGTGGGTTGCCGCTCCGGCCCATGCCCAGACCACCCGCATCCGCTTCGCCCATCCGCACCCCGAGAGCGACAGCTGGCACCGTGCCGCGCTGCTCTTCGCCAAGACGCTGAAGGAGCGCTCGGATGGCGCCATCCAGGTCCAGGTCTTCCCCAACGGCGCCCTCGGCAGCGACCCCACCATCATCTCCGCGGCGCGCGGCGGCACGCTGGACATCGCGCTGACCGGCAACCCCTACTTCACCGGCCTGGCGCCGAAGCTGAACGTGCTCGACCTGCCCTTCCAATTCCGCGACCGCAAGCACGTCACGGCGGTGCTGGACGGCCCGATGGGCGACAAGCTGAAGCCCGAGCTGGAGCCCGCCGGCCTGGTGGTGCTGGGCTTCTGGGACATCGGTTTCCGCAACCTGACCAACTCGCGCCGGCCGGTGAAGGCGGCCGCCGACATCGAGGGACTGAAGATCCGCACCACGCCGAACCCGGCGCATATCAAGGCCTTCCAGCTCCTCGGCGCGAACCCGACGCCGCTCGCCTTCACCGAACTGTTCACCGCGCTGGAAACCCGCACGGTGGATGGCCAGGAGAACCCGACGACGCTGATCCTGAACGCCCGCTTCTTCGAGGTGCAGAAGCACCTCAGCCTGACGCGCCACGCCTATACCGCCGGCATCCTCGCCATGTCGAAGCAGCGGATGGACGCCCTGCCGGAGAAGCACCGCGAGCTGATCCGCGCGGTCGCCGCCGAGGTCACGCCCAAGCAGCGGCAGATGAACGAGGATGCCGAGCCCGGCTCCATCGCCAAGCTGAAGGAGGAAGGCATGCAGGTGGTGGCCGACCCCGACCGCGAGTCCATGGCGAAGATCGTCGTCGAGCCGGTGCGCGCCGAATACGTGCAGCAATTCGGCCCCGAGCTGCCCGACGCCATCCAAGCGACCGGCGCCTGAGCGCGACCCCCAGCCGGAGATCGTGCGCCATGCGCCTCGTTGACCTGTCCATGCCCATCGCGCCGCATTTCCGCTGGCGTCCCGAGATCTCCGTCAGCGGCGACATCGCCGCTGGCGACCAGTTCCGCGTGACGAAGCTGCACACCACCTGCCACGGCTTCAGCCATGTGGACGCGCGGGCGCATATCCTGGCCGATGCGCCGACCATCGAGGGCACGCCGCTCGACCGCGTGGTCGGACCGGCGCGCATCTTCGACCTGCGCGCCGCGCCGGACAACGCCGCCATCGACGCCGCCCGCCTGCGCGCCGCCGATCCGGGCGGGGCGGAAGGCGAGATCCTGCTGCTTTCCGCCGGCTGGGACGGCCGGCGCGACCGCAACACGCGCGAGTTCTGGACCGAATCCCCCTGGCTGACGCGCGACGCGGCGGAGTACCTCGCCACCCTGAAGCCGACCGCGGTGGCCTTCGACTTCCCGCAGGACTTTCCGATCCGCCTGCTGCTGGACAAGCAGGAGGTCCCGTTCGACCAGCACGTGACGCATGACGTGCTGCTGCGCCACGGCGTCACGCTGATCGAGTACCTCATCAACACCACGGCGCTGGAGGGCAGCCGCACCTTCCTCTGCGCCGCGCCGCTGCTGATCCCGGGCGCGGATGGCGCGCCGGCGCGGGTCTTCGCCATCGAGGGCCTGCCGACATGATCGCACGCCTCGCCCGGCTCTCGGACAGGGTTTTCACCCTGGCCGAGTGGCTGTTGGTGCTGGCGCTCGGCATCATGGTGGTGATGGTCTTCGGCAACGTGGTGCTGCGCTACGCCTTCAACTCCGGCATCACCGTCACCGACGAGGTCTCGCGCCTGCTCTTCGTCTGGCTGACCTTCCTCGGCGCCGTGGTGGTGCTGCGCCAGGGTGGCCATCTCGGCTTCGACCTGGTGACGGCGGCGCTGCCCAGGGCCGGCAAACAGGTCTGCCGCGTCATCTCCGGCCTGCTGATCCTGGTCTGCTGTGCCGTCCTGCTGCGCGGCTCCTGGGAGCAGGCGGCGCTGAACATGGGCAACCTCGCGCCGGTCTCCGGCGTGCCGCTGGGCTGGACCTACGCCTCGGCCGTGGTGGCGGGCGTCGGGCTGGGCCTGCTGACCATCGCCGACCTGGTCGCCGCGCTGATGGGGCACGAGCCGCCTGAGCATCACGCGGCCGGGGAGGCGGGGGCGTGACGCTCTTCATCTTCGCCGCCTCCCTGCTGGGCGCGATGGCGGTGGGCCTGCCCATCGCCTTCGCGCTCATGGCCTCCTCGCTGGCGCTGATGTGGCACCTGGACCTGTTCCAGCCGCAGGCCATGGCGCTGCAGATGCTGAACGGCGCGGATAGCTTCGCGCTGCTCGCCATCCCCTTCTTCATGCTGGCCGGCGAGGCGATGAACGCCGGCGGCCTCTCCCGCCGCCTCGTGCACCTCGGCATGGCGCTGGTCGGGCACGTGCGCGGCGGGCTTGGCTACGTGGCGATCGTCGCGGCGATCTTCCTCGCCTCGCTCTCCGGCTCGGCCGTGGCGGACACGGCGGCGCTGGCGGCGGTGCTGATGCCGGTCATGCGGCAGGCCGGGCATGACGTGCCGCGCTCCGCCGGGCTGATGGCGGCGGGCGGCATCATCGCCCCCGTGATCCCGCCCTCGATCGGCTACATCGTCTTCGGGGTGACGGCCAACACCTCGATCACCGCCCTGTTCCTGGCGGGCGTCGTGCCGGGCATCGTGATGGGCCTGGCGCTGGCCATCACCTGGGCCATCGTCGCCCGGCGCGAGAACTCCGCCGTGATGGCCGCGATGAGCGGGGCGGAGCGGCTCGCGGCCCTGCGCGACGCGTTGCTGGCCCTGGTGCTGCCGGCCATCATCATCGGCGGCCTGAAGTTCGGCATCTTCACCCCGACCGAGGCGGCGGTGGTGGCGGCGGTCTATGCGCTCTTCATCGGCATGGTGGTCTATCGCGAGCTGAAGCCGCGCGACCTGCCGAAGGTCATGCTGAACGCGGCGCGCACCAGCGCGGCGGTGATGTTCCTGGTCGCCGCCGCCTCGGTCTCGGCCTATCTCATCACCATCGCCGACATTCCGGGCGAGGTGCGCGACATCCTCGAACCCTTCATGGGCGAGCGCATCACGCTGATGCTGGCCATCATGCTGCTGGTCGTCATCGTCGGCACGGCGCTGGACTTCATCCCCACCATCCTGATCCTCACGCCGGTGCTGATGCCCATCGTGCGCGAGGCGGGCATCGACCCCGTCTATTTCGGCGTGCTGTTCATCCTGAACTGCGCCATCGGCCTGCTGACGCCACCGGTGGGCGCGGTGCTGAACGTGGTCTGCGCGGTGGCCAAGGTCCGCATGGGCTCGGTGATCCGCGGCGTCATGCCCTTTCTCGCCTCGCAGCTCGTGGTGCTGCTGGCGCTGACGCTGATGCCCTGGCTGGTGCTCGGGCCGCTGCGCTGGCTGCGCTGAACCGAAGAAGGAGGGCAGGCGGCGCGCCCGCCCTCCCGCGCCTCCCCTCGGATGCCTCCCCTCGGATGCCTCCCCTCGGATGCCTCCCCTCGGATGCCTCCCCTCCTGTGCCTCAGGGCGTGATGGCGACCTTCAGCACGCCGTCGCGCTGGTGGCTGAACAGGTCGTAGGCCTCCTCGATGCGGTCGAGCGGAAAGCGGTGGGTCACCAGCGGCTTCAGGTCCAGGCGGCCGCCCGCGATCACCTCCATCAGCCTCCGCATCCGCTCCTTGCCACCCGGGCACAGGCTGGTGATGATCCGGTGGTCCCCCAGCCCGGCGGCGAAGGCGTCGAGCGGGATGCGCAGGTCGCCGGAATAAACGCCGAGCGAGGACAGCGTGCCCCCTGGCCGCAGCACGCGCAGCGCCGCCTCGAAGGTGCCCTGCGTCCCCAGCGCCTCGATGGCGACGTCCACGCCGCGCCCATCGGTGAGGCGGCGGATCGCCTCCACCGGGTTCTCCCTGGAGAAGTCCACCACATGGTCGGCGCCCAGCCGCCGCGCCATTTCCAGCCGCTCGGGCACGCGGTCCACGGCGATGATGGTGGTGGCGCCCATCAGCTTCGCGCCGCCGGTGGCGCAAAGCCCGATCGGTCCCTGGGCGAACACAGCCACCGCGTCGCCGATGCGGACATGCCCGCTCTCCGCGCCGACGAGGCCGGTGGACATGATGTCCGGGCACATCAGCACCTGCTCGTCGCTCAGCCCCTCGGGAACCGGCGCGAGATTGGCCATCGCATCCGGCACCAGCACGTAGTCGGCCTGGCAGCCGTCGATGGTGTTGCCGAATTTCCAGCCGCCGGACGGCTTCCAGCCATGCGCGGTGCCGGCGCCGTCCTGCGAGCAGAAGCCGCAAAGGCAGGCATTGCTGTGGCCGCTCGGCGTGATGGCGCCGGCGATCGCCCGCTGCCCCTCCCGGTAGCCCTTCACCGCCGAGCCCAGCCGCTCGATCACCCCCACCGGCTCATGCCCGATGGTCAGCCCCTCCGCGACCGGATACTCGCCCTTCAGGATGTGCACGTCGGTGCCGCAGATGGTGGTGGTGGTGACGCGCAGCAACGCATCCAGCGGTCCGACTTCCGGCACCGGCTTCTCGCGCAGCTCGATCCGCCCCGGCCGCGCGAAGACGGCGGCTTTCATGGTCCCTGGCATGCTGGCCTCCCTGGCTGTGCCGCGTGCTGGGAAGCGCCGATTCCCGGCCGCCGCCCTGATCGAGCGCAGACCTCACGCTGCCGCGGGTTGCTCGCGGGCAGGATTATCGCTGCCGACCTCCGCCAGCACCGCTCGCTCCGGCAATCGGAAGCGGCGCCAGCGGAGCCCTCGGCACCAAAAGGCTGCGCCCAGGAGCACGACGCCTCCCGCCTCGACCACGATGCCTTCGGCGGCGCCGTGCGGCCAGTCGCCGCATCGATGCGGGCCGGGTCCCGCCGCCCCGTGCCGCGAATCTCGCGATTGTGGGCTGGCGGGCTGCGCCTTATGGTTCGTCCCTCTCGTCCCGGCCTGATGGAGTGCCCCTTGTCTGATACCGAAGTTGCTGCCCGGCTCCTGGCGGAGGGCGAGGTGGAGATCATCGCGGAATGGCTGCGGCTGCAGGAGACGGAAGGCGGAGGTGGCAGCGGCCGCATCTCGTCCGCCGAGCTGCGGGTGCAGTGCGACCGCTTTCTGGCCCTGCTCCGCCGCGGCCTCAACCAAGGCGCCGAAACCGCGCAGGACGCCGCCTTCGCGGAGTTGCGCGACATGCTGCGCGACCTCTCGCGCAGCCGTGCCATCCAGGGCTTCACGCCGACGGAGACCGCGAGCTTCATCTTCTCCCTCAAGGAGGTGACGTTCCGCCTGCTGCAAAAGGATGTTGGCGCCGCCTGGGCGCTCAACCGACTGCTCGACGCCTTCGGCCTCTATACCTTCGAAAGCTATCAGCGCGCGCGGGAGGAGGTCATCGCCCGCCAGCAGCGCGAGATCACCGAGCTTTCCACCCCTGTCGTGAAGCTGTGGGACAGCGTGCTCGCCCTGCCGCTGATCGGCACGCTCGACAGCGAGCGCACGCAGGTGGTGATGGAGAACCTGCTGCAGAACATCGTGGACCTGAACGCCGAGATCGCCATCATCGACATCACCGGCGTGCCGACTGTGGACACGCTGGTGGCGCAGCACCTGCTGAAGACCATCGCCGCCGCCCGCCTCATGGGGGCGGACTGCATCATCAGCGGCATCCGCCCGCAGATCGCGCAGACCATGGTGCATCTCGGCGTGGATCTCAACGTGGTCACCAAGGCGTCGCTGGCCGACGCCTTCGCGCTTGCCCTGCGGCGTGTCGGGCAGAGCGTGACCCGCGTTGTCCCCGCCGCGCGCGCCGGCGCATGAACCGCATCCCGATCCTCCGGCTCGGGAAGGCGCTGCTGGTCACCATCCAGGTGGACATGCATGACGAGCTCGCCCTGGCCCTGGAACAGGACCTGACGCAGAAGATCTGGGCCACCGGCGCGCGCGGCGTGCTGATCGACATCTCCGCGCTGGAGGTGGTGGACAGCTTCATCGGCCGCATGCTGCATGCGATCGCCTCGGTCTCGCGCGTGCTGGATGCGGAAACCGTCGTGGTGGGAATGCGGCCGGCGGTCGCCATCACCCTGGTGGAGCTGGGGCTGGAGCTCCCGGGCATCCGGACGGCCCTCGATGTCGAGCGTGGCATGACCCTGCTCAGCCGGCGCGACGAGGAGGCGGAGGGAGACGTTGAGCGGCGGTGATCTGCGGGAGATCCGCTCCTCCGACGATGTGGTGCGGGTCCGCCAGGAGGTGCGCGCCCGTGCCCAGGCGCTGGGCTTCAGCCTGGTGGACCAGACCAAGATCGTGACGGCAGCCAGCGAGCTGGCGCGCAACACGCTCGACTACGGCGGCGGCGGCACGGTGCGCCTGATCGAGCTGCGCAACGGCGCGCGCACCGGGCTGCGGCTGGAGTTCGAGGACCAGGGGCCCGGCATTCCAGATACCGAGCAGGCGCTCCGCGACGGATTCACCTCCGGGCGTGGCCTCGGCCTCGGCCTCGGCGGCGCGCGCCGGCTTTCCAACGAATTCGAGCTTGTGTCGCAACTCGGCCAGGGAACGCGCGTCTCCATCACGCGCTGGAAGTGATGCAGAGCCACCCGGAAGGCACGGACTCACAATGACTATGCAGGCCTTGGCGGTGGAAGACCCGAGCGGCGTGGCCGCGGCGCGGCGGGAGGCCGTCGCCCGGGCCGATGGGCAGGGAATGGGCGAGGCAGGGCTCGGCGCCGTCGCCCTCGTGGCCACGGAAATGGCCACGAACCTGCTGAAGCATGCGGGACGGGGCACGGTGCTGGCCGGCACCTATGGCAGCCTGCCTGACGCCGCCGATGCCGATGATGGCGGGGTTGAGCTGATCGCCCTGGACCGCGGGCCGGGCATGGCCGATGTCCTGGCATGCCGCCGTGATGGCTTCTCGACGGCGGGCAGCGCCGGACAGGGGCTTGGCGCCATTGCGCGGCAGTCGGCGCTTTTCGAGATCTTCTCTCGTCCCGGCCAGGGCACGGCGATGCTGGCACGCATCCCCCGGCGCCCGCGCTCCGCCCCGGCGGCGACGCAGGCAACCACCTGGGGCGCGGTTTCGGTCGCCCTGGCGGGGCAGGAGGTCTGTGGCGACGCCTGGGGCGTGCGCGCGCTGCCGGAAGGGCTGGAGCTGATGGTGGCCGACGGGCTTGGCCACGGCCCGGCGGCTGCCAAGGCCGCCGCCGCGGCGCTGCGCTGCTTCTTTGGTTCCGCCGGCCGTGCCCCGGCGGCCATGCTGGAGGCCATGCATGGCGAACTGCGGCCTACCCGCGGTGCCGCCGCGGCGGTCGCGCGCCTGCAGGGCTCAACAATCGTCTTCGCCGGGCTCGGCAACATCAGCGGGGTGGCGGTCGGCGGCGGCGAGATGCGGCGCATGGTCTCGATGAACGGTACGCTGGGCCATGCCGCGCGCCGTTTCCAGGCATTCACCTCCACCCTGCCGCCATCGCCGCTGCTGGTGCTGCATTCCGACGGCATTGGCTCCGGCTGGCGTCTGGAGGACTACCCCGGGCTTGCCATGCTCCACCCCAGCCTGATCGCGGCGGTGCTCTTCCGCGATTTCGGCCGCCCGCGCGATGACGCCACGGTGCTGGTGGCGCGGTGGGGAGCGGCCCCATGACCGGAACGCTGCTGCTCGCCCTGCCCTTGCAGCGGGAGCTGGATGTGGCCGCCGCCCGTCAGTCCGCGCGCCACATCGCGGAGATGCTGGGCCTGGAGCGGCGCGGCCAGACGCGGATCGCCACGGCGGTTTCGGAGGTGGCGCGCCTCGCCGTGCAGACAGGTGGTGGCGAGGTGCGCTTCCTGCTGCTCGACGTCGCGCCGGCCGCGCTCTGCGCCACCATCCGGCACCCACCGCCGCCGGGGGCGTCGCCCCTGCGGCCGGACGGTTCGCTGAGCGGCCTCGAGGCCGCGCAGCGCCTGTCCGATACGCTGCAGCGCGACATCATGCCGGACGGCGACCACCAGGTGCGGTTGGCGATCCTTCTGCCGCCGCATGCGGCGCCTCCTGCGACGGAGGAGATCCTCCGCCGCCTGCGCACCGAGCAAGTCGCCGATCCCCTCCGCGCGCTGCACGAGCAGAACCTCGAACTGGTGCACAGCCTGGACGAGCTGCGGCAGCGGCAGGAGGAGATGGTCCGGCTCAACGCCGAGCTGGAGGACACCAACCGCGGCGTCGTCGCGCTGCATGCCGAGCTGGACGAGCGCGCCGAGGCGCTGCGGCTCGCCAGCGAGCTGAAGTCGCGCTTCCTCTCCAACATGAGCCATGAGTTCCGCACTCCGCTGAACTCGATCCTCGCCTTGTCGCGCCTGCTGCTCGAACGTGCCGACGGGCCGCTCACGTCGGAGCAGGAGAAGCAGGTGCAGCTGATGCGCCGCTCGGCCGAGAACCTGCTGGAAATGGTGGACGACCTGCTCGACCTGGCGAAGGTCGAGGCCGGCAAGGCGACGCTGCGCCCGGCGATCTTCTCGGTCGCGGAGCTGCTGGGCGGCCTGCGTGCCTCGCTGCGGCCGCTGCAGCCGAACGGCGCGGTGGAGCTGGTCTTCGAGGATGCGGGCGGCCTTCCGCCGCTGCAGGCGGATGAAGGCAAGGTGGCGCAGATCCTGCGCAACTTCGTCTCCAACGCGCTGAAGTTCACCCGGGCCGGGACCGTGCGCGTCAGCGCCGCGCTGCAGGGCGAGACGATGGTCTTCGCGGTGGCCGATACCGGCATCGGCATCGCGCCGGAGGATATCGAGCGGATCTTCGACGAGTTCTCGCAGGTGGAGAGCGCACAGCTCTCGGGCGGCGGCAAGATGCGCCACAAGGGTACCGGCCTGGGCCTGCCGCTGTCGCGCCGCCTGGCGGAGCTGCTGGGCGGGCGGGTCACGGTGGAGAGCCGGCCTGGCGAGGGCTCGGTGTTCCGCCTGCATCTGCCCCTGGGCCTCTCCCTCCAGCCGGAGGCGCTCCCCGCCTCCGCGGATGCCGCGGCGCCGGTCCTCGTCGTCGATGACGACGAGAGCTTCCGCTATGTCTTCCGGCAGTGGATCACCGAGCTGGGCTATCCCGTGGTCGAGGCCCCCGGGGGGCGGGAGGGGGTGGACATGGCTCGTACCCTGCGGCCGCGCGCCATCATGCTCGACCTGCGCATGCCGGAGATGGACGGCTTCGCCGTGTTGCGCAGCCTCGCGGAGACGCCGGAGACGCGCGCGATTCCGGTGGTGATCGCCACCTCCTCGGTGATCGATGCCGAGCTGCGGGTGAGGCTGCCCGAAGGGGCGGTCCTGCTGCCGAAGGAAAGCCTCGGCCGCGACGCCATCGCGCAGGTCCTGCGGCGGATCCTGCCGGGAGGGGTGGAAGGAGTGCGGGCATGAGCGAGGCCGATGCCCTGATCCTCAACGTCGATGACGACGAGGCGGGGCGCTATGCCAAGACCCGCATCCTGACCCGAGCCGGCCTGCGCGTCGCCGAGGCCGCCACCGGCGCCGAGGCGCTGGAGAAGGCGGCCACGCTCGGGCCGGCGCTGGTTCTGCTCGACGTCAAGCTTCCGGACATCAGCGGCATCGAGGTTTGCCGACGCATCAAGCGCGCCCATCCGGCCACCCTGGTGCTGCAGATCTCGGTGGCGGCGATCAGCGGTGCCGACCGCGTGCGCGGGCTGGAGGGCGGTGCGGATTCCTACCTGACGCAGCCGGTGGCGCCGGACGAGCTGATCGCGGTGATCCGCGCCCTGCTGCGGATGCAGGCGGCGGAATCCGCGCTGCGGCAGCTCAACGCCACGCTGGAGGCGCGGGTGGCGGAGCGCACCGCCGATTTGGCCACCGTCAACAAGCGGCTCGTCGCGGAGATCGCCGAGCGGCAACGGGCCGAGGCGATGGCCGAGGCGCTCTACCGCCGCACCCCGCTGCCGCTGCACTGCCTGGACGCCTCGGCGCATCTGCTGATCGTCAGCGACCGCTGGCTGGAGTTTCTGGGCTATGCGGCGCGCCATGAGGTGATCGGCCGCCACATCACCGAATTCATGCCCGCTGAAGCCGCCCACCGCTTCCGCGAGGTCGTCTGGCCGATGGTGCTGACTGCCGATGGCTGCGACGACATGGAGATCCAGCTCCGCCGGCGGGATGGCACCGTGGTGGACATCCTCGTTTCCGTGCGCACCGAGCGCGCGCCTTCCGGGCGTTTCCTGCGCTCCATGGCGGCGCTGGTGGACGTGACGGCGCGCAAGCGGGCCGAGGAGGGGTTGCGCCAGGCGCAGAAGATGGAGGTGTTCGGCCAGCTTGCGGGCGGCATCGCGCACGACATGAACAACGTGCTGCAGACCGTGCTCAGCGGCACCCGCATGCTGGGGTTGCAGGCCGAGGATGCCGCGATGGTGCGCCGCCTCTCCGGGCTGGTTTCGGATGCCGCCGAGCGCGGCGCCGCCATCGCCCGCCGGCTGCTGACCTTTGCCCGGCGCGGCGAGCTGCGCGCCGCCCACCTCGATGTCGCCGCTCTGCTGGAGAATGTGCGGGAGGTGCTGAGCTACACCCTTGGTGGCCGCACCGAGGTGGCGGTGGAGGGCGCGCCGCGGGCGGGTGAGCTGATCGTCTTCGCCGACAAGCCGCAACTGGAGACGGTGCTGCTGAACCTCGCCATCAACGCCCGCGACGCCATGCCGAGGGGGGGCACCGTGACGCTCTCGGCGCGGATGGTGCCGCCAGCGGGCGAGGAATGGCCCCGCGTGGCGCTGGCGGTGCGCGACCACGGCGCCGGCATGAGCCCCGCGACGCTGGCGCGCGCCACCGAGCCCTTCTTCACGACCAAGCCGAAGGGCCAGGGCACTGGCCTTGGCCTGGCCATGGCACGCAACTTCGCCGAGCAGTCCGGCGGGGACCTGGTGATCGACACCGAGCCCGGCCAGGGAACGACGGTGACGCTGTTCCTGCCCGTCAGCCAGGCCGCCGAGCCCGACGTCGCGCCGGCCCATCCGGCGCCCCTGGCGACGCCATCGGCACGGCTGCTGGTGGTGGACGACGACCCTTTGGTGCGCTCCGTGCTCGGCGCCGTGTTCGAGCGGCTCGGCCACCGGGCGGAGGTGCTCGAAAGCGGGGAGGAGGCGCTGCGCCGGCTGCAGGATGGCGCGCCCTGCGACCTGCTGCTGACCGACCTCACCATGCCCGGCCTCACCGGCATCGACCTGCTGCGCGAGGCGCGGCGGCAGCGTCCGGGGCTGCCCTGCATCCTCCTCACGGGCAACCTGGACGAGGAAGCGACGCTTGCGGTCACGGCGCTGTCCGAAGGGGGACCCTTCGCGGTGCTGCGCAAGCCCATGGCGCCGGACTCCCTCGGTGCCGCGGTCGACACGCTGCTCTCCAGCCAGGCCAGGGCGGGCTAGGCGCGGCTGGAGGCGGGTCTGAAGGAGACCGGCCGACCCCGCCTTGCCTGCATCGTGGCCCGCCCACACCTTCCCCGCGGCCCTCTTCAACGCCGGCCTGATCGGTCATGCGCCGGCTTTTGCGCGGCGGAGACGCTTCGCGGCCTTCTAAGGCTCTTGCATTTATACTGCATACAGTTCCACAACCTGGGAAAGCGCGTGCCGCAGCGAAGCGGACCGTCAGGGGAGAGAACGCATGCCAGCTGATCATCGCCTTCGCTCGGCCGCCTTCCGGCACCGCCCGGAGACGGCCCTGCGCTGGGTAGCCGGCTCCCCCTCGATGTGGCGCATGCCGCCACGCTGAAAGGGCTTGCGGCGCGGCAAGGGGCCCGTTCCGCCTGGCAGCCGGTCCGCCTGCGCGCCGCAGGCCCGGGTCAGCCGGCGGAGGAGCACGTTCCGCACTTCGGGCGAATGTCCAAGCAGGAGGAAACACAAGAATGATCTCTCGTCGCGGCCTTGCCGGCCTTGCCGGCGCGCTGTCCATTCCCGCTCTGCTGCCACGCTCGGCGCAGGCCCAGTCCTGGCCCACCCGGCCGGTGACCATGGTCGTCCCCTGGGCGGCAGGCGGCGGGTCGGACACCGTCACGCGGATCTTCGCCACCGGGCTGGAGGCGGAGCTCGGGCAGCCGGTGAACGTCGTCAACCGCACCGGCGGCAACGGCATCGTCGGCCATGCCGCCATCGCCAACGCGGCGCCGGATGGCTATACGATCGGTTGCGGCACCTCCGAGCTTGTCAACTTCAAGGTGCTCGGCCAGTCCGACCTCGGGCCGCAGAACTTCGACCTGATCTCGCGCATCGCCGTCATCCCCGCCGGCGTGACGGTGAAGGCCGATGGCGACTGGAAGGATTTCAAGAGCTTCGCGGCGGCCCTGAAGGGGGCGCCGAAGGGCAAGTTCACCGGCTCCGGCGTTTCCACCGGCGGCTCCTGGCATCTCGCCGCCGCCGGCCTGGCCAAGGCCATGGGCATGGAGGTGGACACCATCCGCTGGATCCCCAGCCAGGGTGGCGCGCCGGCGCTGCAGGACCTCGTGGCCGGCGGCATCAGCGTCTTCACCGGCTCGCCCATCGAGGCCAAGCCGCTGGCCGATGCCGGGCAGGTCCGCGTGCTGGCCGTGATGGCCGAGGAGCGGATGAGTTCCTTCCCCGACGTGCCGACCCTGCGCGAGCTGGGCGTGGACTGGACCTACCTGAACTGGTTCTCCCTGGTCACCCCGAAGGGCCTGCCGGCACCGGTGCGGCAGCGGCTGATCGAGGCCGCCGCCAAGGGCCATGCGCGCCCTGAGGTGCGGAACACCATGAAGCAGCGCGGCATCGTGCCGGTCTGGGAGACACCGGAGCACTTCCAGGCCTATGTCACGGACTTCGCCAAGACCACCTCGCGCCTGCTGAACGAGCTGGGCCTGGCGCGGGGCTGAGGGCGATGCGGCTGAACGACCGCGCCCTCGGCGTGCTGACGATCGGGCTGGGAGGGCTGCTGGCGGCGGCCTCCCTGCGCCTGCCTGGCGTGCCGGGCCAGGAACTGGGCGCGGGGTTCTTCCCCGCGCTGCTCGGCGTGGTCGCGATGCTGACCGGCGTGCTGCTGGTGCTGGCGGGGCTGCGGCGGCCCGGCGAGCCGGTGCTGCGCATGCCGGGCTGGCTGCGTGACGGCTGGGCGGTCACCAATGTCGCGGTGCTGCTGCTGTCCATCGCGCTCTTCGCCGCCTTCGCCGAGCCGGCCGGGTTCATTCCCTTTGCCATCGCCATCATGCTGGCGGTGCAGCTGCGCATGGGCATCGCGCCGCTGCGCGCCGGGCTGATCGCGGTGCTGGGGGCGATCGGCTTCCACCTGCTGTTCAACGAGGTGCTGCGGGTGCCGCTGCCGCCCGGTGTGCTGGAGGGATGGGTCTGATGGACGCGCTGCTTGCCGCCTTCGGCCATGTCTTCGCGCCCCACACCCTTCTCGTGATCCTGCTGGCCAGCGGGCTGGGCATGGTGATGGGCGCCATTCCCGGCCTGACGGCGGTCATGGGCACGGCGCTGCTGGTGCCCTTCACCTTCTTCATGGACCCGGTGCCCGCCATCGCCTCCATTGTCGCGCTCACAGCGATGGCGATCTTCGCCGGCGACATCCCCGCCGCGCTGGTCCGCATCCCCGGCACGCCGGCCTCCGCCGCCTATGCCGACGAGGCCTACAAGCTGACCCAGCAGGGCCAGCCCTGGCGGGGCCTCGGCATGTGCATGGGGGCTTCCGCCATCGGCGGCATCTTCGGCACCATCGTGCTGATCTTCGCCGCCCCCGCACTGGCGCATTTCGCCACCCGCTTCTCCTCGCCCGAGTATTTCTGGCTCGGCGTCATGGGGCTGACCTGCGCCGCCTTCCTGGCCTCGGGCTCGCCGCTGCGCGGCATGCTGGCGCTGCTGGTCGGGCTGTTCCTCTCCTGCGTCGGCATCGACATCGCGACGGGCATCACCCGCTTCGCCTTCGGCTCCACCGAGCTGATGGGCGGCGTTGACTTCGTGCCGGCGCTGGTGGGCTTCTTCGCCATTCCCGAGTTGATCCGGCTGGTGACCGTCAAGGACACCAAGAAGGCCATCATCCCTCCCTATGGCAGCCCGTTCCGCGACCTGCTGCGCGACCTCTGGCAGTGGCGCGTGCAAGTGGTGCGCGGCAACATCGTCGGCGTGCTGATCGGCGCGCTGCCCGGCGCCGGCGCCGACATCGCCGCCTGGATCTCCTATGCCGTCAGCCGCAAGTTCTCGCGCACGCCGGAAAAGTTCGGCACCGGCCATATCGAGGGCCTGGCGGAAGCGGGTGCCTCCAACAATTCGGCGCTGGCCGGCGCCTGGGTGCCGACCATCGTCTTCGGCATCCCCGGCGATTCCATCACCGCCATCGTCATCGGCGTGCTGATCCTGAAGGGGATGGAGCCGGGGCCGGCCATTTTCGTGAAATCGCCGGACCTGATCTACGCCATCTTCATCGTCTTCATCCTGGCCAACATCCTGATGGTGCCGCTCGGCTGGGGCGTGATCCGCGTCGCCCGCTACATCCTGGCCGTGCCGCGCGGGGTGATCGCCGCCTTCATCCTGGTCGCCTGCATCATCGGCTCCTATGCCATCAACAACGCGCTGTTCGACGTCGGCATGATGCTGGCGATGGGCGCGCTCGGCTGGTTCATGGAGGAGAACGACATCCCGGTGGCGCCCGCCATCCTCGGCCTGGTGCTGGGCAAGATGGTTGAGTTCAACTTCATCCAGACGCTGATGAAGGGGCAGGGCGATCCGCTCACCCTGGTCTCGCGGCCGATCGCCGCCGTGCTGGCGCTGGCGGTGGCGCTGATCTGGGCCTGGACGGCCTGGAGCGCCTGGGGTCGGAGGCGCTCCCATGCCGCGTGACCTGCCGATCATCGACGCCCATCACCATTTCTGGGACCTGACGCACAACGACCATCCCTGGCTGCGCCCGGACCATCCGCTCATCCCCTTCCGCTACGGCGACTACACCGCCTTGCGCGGCAAGGACTTCCTGCCGGAAGATTATGACGCGCTGACCGGCCATCACCGCGTGGTCGCCACCGTCACCATGGAGGGCGAGTGGAACCCGGCCGACCCGACCGGTGAGAGCCGCTGGATCGCCGCGCTCCACGCCCGCACAGGCCGCCCCGCCGCGCATGTGGCGCAGGCCTGGCTGGACCGGGAGGATGCGGAGGAGGTGCTGGCCACCCAGGCCGCCATTCCGCTGGTGAAGGGGGTGCGGCACAAGCCCCGCACCGCCGCCGCTCCTGACCGGGTGGAGCGCGGCGCGCCTGGCTCCATGAGCGACCCGCGCTGGCGGGCCGGCTATGCCCGGCTTGCCCCGCACGGCCTGCATTTCGAGCTGCAGGCGCCCTGGTGGCATCTGGACGAGGCGCTGGACCTGATCGAGGCGCACCCCGAGACGCCGCTGGTGCTGAACCATACCGGCCTGCCCTCCGACCGCGGCGCCGAGGGGCTGGCCGGCTGGCGGGCGGCGATGCGGCGGCTGGCGCGGGCGCCGCAGGCGAGCGTCAAGATCTCCGGCCTCGGCCTGCGCGGCCGTCCCTGGCGCCTGGAGGACAACCGCCCGATCATCCGCGAGACCATCGAGATCTTCGGCGTGCCGCGCTGCATGTTCGCCTCGAACTTCCCGGTGGACGGGCTCTGCGGCAGCTTCGCCACCATCTTCGACGGCTTCCGCGCGGCGGTGGCGGACCTGCCCTGGGCGGACCAGCTCGCGCTGTTTCACGACAACGCCATCCGCACCTATCGCCTTTCCTTGCCGCTGGCCGCCGGCCCCGCTTGACGATCCGGGCGCGATGCCGCTTTTCCACGGTCTTCGGACTGATGGAGAAGCGGCGTGCGCAACACCGAGGAAATCTGGCGGCTCGTTGACGCCAAGAAGGACGCCTACACCGACCTGAGCGACCGCATCTGGGACATGCCGGAGCTGCTCTACGCCGAGACCCGCTCCTGCGCCGAGCACGTGACGATGCTGGAGGCCGAGGGCTTCCGCATGACCCGCGAGCTGGCCGGCATCCCCACCGCCATCATGGGCGAGGCGGGCGAGGAGGGGCCGGTGATCGCCATCCTTGGCGAATACGACGCGCTGCCCGGCCTCAGCCAGGAATCCGGCGTGGCGGAGCCGCGCCCCATCGTGCCCGGCGGCAACGGCCATGGCTGCGGCCACAACCTGCTCGGCGCCGGCGCCATGCTGGCCGCCGTGGCGGTGAAGGACCATCTGGCGAAGAACGGCATCAAGGCGCGCGTGCGGTACTACGGCTGCCCCGCCGAGGAGGGCGGCGCCGCCAAGACCTTCATGGTCCGCGCCGGCTGCTTCGAGGACGTGGACGCCGCCATCACCTGGCACCCCTTCGCCTGGGCCGGCGTGCAGGAAGCCGACTCCCTGGCGATGACGCGGATCGACTTCGGCTTCACCGGCCGCTCCAGCCATGCCGCGGCCGCGCCGCATCTCGGCCGCAGCGCGCTGGATGCCGTCGAGCTGATGAATGTCGGCGTCAACTACATGCGCGAGCACATGCCGAGCGACGCGCGCATCCACTACGCCTACCTGGATGCCGGCGGCATCGCGCCGAACGTCGTGCAGGGCAAGGCGAAGGTGCGCTACGCCGTGCGCGCCCACACGCTGCACGAGATGTTCGGCCTGATCGAACGCGTGAAGAAGATCGCCAGGGGCGCCGCGCTGATGACCGAGACGGAGGTGGAGATCAAGATCCTCTCCGCCACGGCGAACCTGCTCGGCAATGCGCCGCTGGAGCAGGTGATGCAGGACAACTTCATGCGCCTCGGCCCCGTGCCCTTCGACGAGGCCGACCGGGAGTTCGCGCGCGAGATCCAGGCGACGCTCTCGCCGCAGGACATCGCCAGCAACTACAACCGCAGCGGCTTCGCGCCAAAGCCCGGCCTGACGCTCACGGATGCCATCCAGCCGCCGATCGCCGAGCGCAGCGGCACCAGCATGATCGGTTCCACCGATGTGGGCGACGTGTCCTGGGTGGTGCCCACCGTGCAGGCCAGCGGCGCAACCGAGGCCATCGGCACGCCGGCGCATTCCTGGCAATGGACGGCGCAGGGCAAGATGCCGGCGGCGCACAAGGGCATGGTGCATGTGGCGAAGGTGATGGCGGGCACGGCGGTGGATCTGATCGCCAACCCCGCGCTGATCGCCGCCGCCAAGGCCGACCTCAAGGCCCGTACCGAGGCGACGCCCTATGTCTGCCCGATCCCGGCCGAGGTGGCGCCGCCGCTGAAGATGGGCGGCGGCGCGGGCTGAAGCGGAAGCAGGCCGGGGGAAGGAGTTCCCCCAGGCCCCCATCTTTCTTTTTCGAGTTGTCAGCGCCTGCGGCAGGCGCCGCGCCAACCGCCAAGATGAGGGTCTCCGGGGGAGCCCCTTCCCCCGGACATCCTTTAGACCCGGCGGTAACGCACCTGCCGGGCGCGGCCGCCATTCACCAGCAGGCCGGTAATCGCGCCATCCGCCGCGCGAAGCACCCGCGCGTCCAGCCAGGCCTGATAGAGGGTGCCCGGCACGTGGATGCGGAGGATGTCGCCCTCGATGCCTTCCACATCCCACGGCCCTCCATGGGTCACCGGGCCGGCCACGCGGCAGCGAAGGCGATCGCCTTCCGGCGCGATGGTCCAGCGCGCAGCCATCTCCTCGGAAAAGTAGGTGGCGGCGAGGCCCTCCGGCAGCGCTGCGCCTCCGGCCACCCGGCGCCAGATGCGGCGATGGCCGGCATCCTGCTCCACCTCGATCCGGTCCGGCCCCAACGGCCGAACGGTGAAGAGGGAACTGGAACGCGGCGAGGTCAGCCTCCCGTCCGCCAGGCCTTCCGCCTCGACAACCATCCCGTTGGTGGCGAAGGTGGGCACACCCTCCGGCGTCAGGCCGATATCGACGGTGCTGGCGCTCTCCTCGTCGAAGTAGCGGCCGGCCAGCTTCTCCAGCTCCCGCTTCGGCGGCAGGGCGGGCAGCGGATGGATGCCGGGGAGCCCTTCCAGCACCGCGTCCAGCGCCCGGTGCGCCAGCAGGTTCGGGTTCAGCCCGCCGTGGTTGGCGATGGCGATCACGGTGACGCCGCGCGAGGGCACGCGCAGGAACTCCGTCTTGTAGCCGGGCCACAGGCCACCGTGGCTGACCGTCTCCACGCCCCGATAGGGCCGCAGGATCAGCCCGCGCGCGTAGATGTTGGGGGCGCCATCGGGGAAGGGCGCCGGCCGGGTGAGTTCCGTGGCCAGCCAGTCGCCGCCGACCCGCCCGGTGGTGAGGTTGCGGTCCCAGAGCGCAAGGTCCTGCACGGAGGAGACCAGCCCGCCTTCGCCATGCAGCGGAAAGGCGTGCGGCGCACGCATGAAGCCCTCTGCCGCGGGAAAGTAGCCGGTGGCGAGGTTCGGCACGGCGAGGTGGACGCTTTCCGTCATGCGGGTCGCGTTCATGCCGAGCGGCGCGAAGATGCGCTGCTCCAGGAAGGCGGCCAGCGGCTGGCCGGATACGCGCTCGGCGATGCGGCCGAGCAGCATGAAGTTCGAGTTGCTGTAGAGGTAGCGGGTGCCGGGCGCGAAGTTCAGCCCGCGCTGGCGGCAGACGCCTTCCAGCAGGTCCTCGGGACGCACCGGAACGCCGAGGTCGGCGCCGCCCTGCCGCATGATCTCCAGCATGTCACGGATGCCGGAAACGTTGTGCATGAGGTGCGCGACGGTCACCACGGCTCCGGTGTCGGGCAGTTCCGGCAGATAGGTGCGGGCATTGGCCTCGATGTCGATCTTTCCTTCCCGCGCCAGCATCAGGATGGCGGCGCAGGTGAACTGCTTGCTGACCGAGGCGATGCGGAAGGTGGTGGCCGGGCCGATCGGCACGCCGTGCTCGATGCTGGCGAGGCCGGCGCTGCGGTGCACGACCAGTTCGCCGCCCCGCACCACCCCGATGGTCATGCCGGGTGCCGCCTTGCCGGCATAGGGAGCGAGCAGCCGCTCGACGCGGCGGTCAATCAGCGTGAGGTCGAGATCCATTGGGGGCCATCCTTCGAAGCGGCAGCCCAGCAGGCCACCGGATGGGGGGAAATTCCAGAGGGGGAGCGGCCGGCGCCGCGCTTCACGCCCCGTGCTTGCGGCGCGGCGCGGAAGGCATCCTCTGGGCGGCGCGGCCCTGGGGCGGGCGCCATTCGCCGCGCTTGCGGGCGGACCAGGCATAGCGCGGATCGTTCGCCAGCAGGTGCTGGTGCCCCGCCAGCCGGTTGCGCTCCAGCCAGCCGATGGCGGCCTCCAGCTCCAGGAGGCTCATCTGCGCGCGGGCCTTGCCGCCCAGGACGCGCTTCAGGATGGCGTTGTAGCGGTGGTAGAGGCCGGGACCGGCGACGCCGGCGCGCGGCCCCTGCAGCATGGCCTCATCCTCCACCGCCTGGGCCGCCACCATCTCGCCGACCCGCGCGCGCAGCCGCCGTTCGGCGACGGAAGGCGCCTCCAGCATCTCGCCTTGCGCCTCCTCCAGCTCCGGCCGCTTGAGCGCCAGTTCCGGCCCTGGGGCCAGCGTGTCGAAGCGCAGCGCCAGCGCATTGGATTCGAGCGGCGTGATGCCCTCCCGCCCCGGCGGCAGCTGCTCACGCAGCCAGAGGGGAAGCGTGTGCTGCGTCAGGCGGGGCCGTGGCCGCTTCGCCAGCGTGCCCTGCTCCGTCTCCATGCGGATGCGGAAGCGGCCGAACAGCGGGTCGTCCGGGTGATAGACCAGTGCCCGCTGCGCCTCATAGGCACCGGCGTGCGGGTCCACCCGGGTGGCGCGCGCCACCATCTGCTCCAGCCAGGGTCGCGACCGGATATGGGTGAGGGCGGCCACCACGGCGACTTCCGGCGCATCCAACCCCTCATAGGCCATCGCCACCGTCACCAGCATGGAGGGCTCCGGACGCAGGCGGAAGGCCGCGAGGGTCTGGTGCGCATCGCCGCTGTCCGAGGTGGCGAGGCCGACCGACTCCTCGGCCTGCCCGGTGGGCACCCAGCGGCGCAGCAGAGCGAGATACTGCCGGGCCGTCATCTGGTCGGGCGCCACAACCAGGAGTTTGCCCAGGCCCCGTGCGGACGCTCCCGGCGGCAGGCCGCGCTCGTGCCGCCGCCGTGCGCGCAACGCGCGTGCGGCGAGAAAGGCCTCGCGCAGCAGCGCCTCCGCGAAGCCGGTGCGCAGCGCAGTGAACAAGGCGGGCCGCGTCGTCTCGTCGGGATGGTAGCCGGCAAGGCGATGCGGGCCGACACTGGTGCCCTCCGGGTCGCGCCAGGTCGCCTCGCCGTCCAGCGCGCCAAAGGTCACGGGCAGCACGGCGCGCTCGGCCAGGGCCTGCGCGCGGCTGTAGCCGACCACCGCCCACCCCGGCGCGTCCAGGTCCACCTCCCGCGTGCGCAGCCGCGGCCCTTGGCGGTAGGGCAGCCAGAGAATGCCGCGGCCATCCGCCCGCTCCAGCGTGCCGGAGAGCAGCAGCCGCACGGCGGAGCATTCCAGCAGCGGCAGCAGCGCGCGTGACCAGGCGCCGGCCTGGTCCTCCTCCTCGCCCGCGGCCTCGGCGGCCGCGACGGGGTCGGTCTCCGCCAGGGCGGGGAGGTGGTGCATCTCGTCCACCACCAGCAGGGTACGGTGCTGCCGCAAGGCCGCCAGATGCAGTGCCGGCGCCGCCGCGATCCCCTGATAGGTGGTCACGTAGCCCTGCAGGCCCCGGTAAAGATCCGGCGCGTTGTCCGCCGAGCGGACCGAGATGGCGTGCCTCAGCGCATTCCGCCAGGCGGGGTCGGCGAAGGCTTCCTCGGCTTGCAGGCGCAGGCTGTCGCGCGGCACCACCCAGCAGACGCGCTCGACGAGGTTTGCCTCCATCAGCCGGGCGGCGGCGATCACCGGCAGCAGCGACTTGCCGCCGCCGGGCGTCACCGCCGCCAGGATGTCGCGTGCCTCCGTGGCGCCCGCCGCGATGGCCGCGACGACGCCGGCAAGGCGGCGCTGATGTGTCCGGAGCTGGCGCGGCAAGGACACCGGGCAGGCAAGCCTTTCCCGAGGCGAACAGGACGGGAACTCACTGTGAATACAGGGGTTTCCGCTGTCCAGCACGAAAGCCGCCGCAACGGAACACGGGAAGGCGAGAATTCTGGCTGGAAGGAATGGCACCGCGGGCAAGGAGTCCCCGGATCTTTCATCCATCCTCTGTCCGTACTGCGTCCCGGTGGAAAGCAGAACGCCAACTGGCAGGAAAGCCGGGAGGCTCGGGGGAGCGCCTTTCCGCCCGCTTCCCTTCAGCCCATGCTCCGTGTCGCCAGCCCGGCGGAAAGGGCGATGCGTACCGCCTCGGGCAGGCTGCGCACGGCGAGCTTCTCCATCACGTTGGCGCGGTGGATCTCGACGGTGCGCGGGCTCAAGCCGAGGTCGCGCGCGATCTCCTTGTTCTGCTTGCCGGTCACGAGGCCTTGCAGCACCTCCAGTTCGCGCACCGTCAGCGCCGCGACGCGCTCCGCCGCCTCGGCCGCCTCGCGGCTGCGGGCCCGTGCCTCGGCGCCCCGCGCCAGGGCGTGCCCGGCGGCCTGCAGCAGCGCCTCGCCGTCATAGGGCTTCTCGATGAAATCCGAGGCGCCAAGCTTCATCGCCTCGACGGCCATCGGCACGTCGCCATGTGCGGTGACGACGATCACCGGCATGTCCAGCCCCTGCGCGACGATCCGTCGCTGCACGGAAAGCCCGTCCAGATCCGGCATCCGCAGGTCGAGCAGCACGCAGCCGAAGGGCAGGCCTTCCGCCGAGGCGCTCAGGAAGTCCTCTCCGGAGGGAAAGGCGCGCACCGTATAGCCCGCCGAGCGCAGCAGCAGCACGAGCGAGCGCCGCACCACCTCCTCATCGTCCACGACATAGGCGATCCTTGCCTCACCCATGGGTCACCTCCGCCTGCGTGGCGGCCTCCTGCGGCGCAGCCGGAAGCACGACCCGGAAGGTCGCGCCGCCACCCGGCGTCGGCTCGGCGGCGAGATGGCCGCCATGGTCCTCGACGATGGAGCGGCAGATGGAGAGGCCGATCCCCATGCCCTCCGGCTTGGTGCTGATGAAGGGCTCGAAGATATGCTCGGCCACCGTCTGGCTGAGGCCCGGCCCGGTATCCGCCACGGTCAGCACGGCGCTCCCGCCCCGCCGCGCGGTGGCGATGCGCAGCTCCCGGTGCACCACCTCCTGCATGGCGTCCAGCGCGTTGCGCACCAGGTTGAACACGACCTGCTGGATGCGGACGCGGTCCGCCATCACCTCCGGCGCGTCCGGCGCCAGCTCCAGGCGCAGCACCACGCCCTGCTTGCCGGCGCCCGCCATCGCCAGGCGCACCGCCCCATCCACCAGCATGTTCAGCGGCGTGGGCTGCCGCTCCGCCTCGCCGCGACCGATGAAGTCGCGCAGCCGCCGGATGATCCGCCCGGCGTGCACGGCCTGTCCCGCCGCCTCGGCCATGGCTTCGCGCGCCGCCTGGAGCTGCCCCGCGTCCGGCGTGCCGCGGCTGCCCAGCATCCGCCGTGCCGCGTCGGCGAAGTTGGCGACGGCCGTCAGCGGCTGGTTCAGCTCGTGCGCCAGCTCCGCCGCCAGGGCGCCCATGGCGCTCAGCCTGGAGACATGCAGCAGCTCTTCCTGCATCTGCTGCAGCCGGGCCTGGGCGCGGCGACGCACCGTGATGTCGCGCGACACCGTCACCACCCCGACCGTGCGGCCGCTGCCGTCCCGCCAGGGCGCCTTGCTGGAAAGCAGCACGCGCGGACTGCCGTCCCCGGCGGGGATCTCGTTCTCCAGCACCTGGGTTCGCCCGGAGGTGATCACGGCGAGGTCGGCCGCGCGCGCGGCGGCGGCGGCGGAAGGCGGCAGCAGCTCCTCCACCCGGCGGCCGATCGCATCCTCCACCGTGGCGCCGTAAACGGCGGCGGAGGGCTGGTTCAGGATCACCAGCCGGCCCTCCAGGTCGCGCGCCGAGATCGGCTCGGGGCTGGCGTTCAGCACCGAGGCGAGCAGGTCGCGGTTGAGGCGCAGCGCCTCCTCGGCCTCGCGCAGGCCGGTGATGTCGTTGCTGGCCTCCACCACGGTGTGCGGCGCGCCGTCCGGGCCGCGCCGCAGCGCCCATTGGCTGATCACCGTCACCAGGCTGCCGTCGCGCCGCCGCTGCCGCAGCTCGCCCTGCCATTCGCCGCGCTCCAGCAGCTCTCCCATGATCTGCTCCAGCGGGCGGGGAAACTGGGTCTCCAGCAGCTCGTGGGAGATGCGCCCGAGCGCCTCGGCCGGTGCCCAGCCGTAGAGATGCTCGCTGCCGGACGTCCAGACGAGGATGCAGCCTCCGGGCTCGCGCACGATCACCTGCGCGCTGTCGAGCGTGAGCAGCAGGTCCTCGCGCTCGCGCAGGCGGGCCGTGGCCTCCGCGCGGACGGCGGCCAGCGCGGCGGCCACGGCCTCGACCTCCCGCACGCCGCCATGCGGCCGCAGGGCCATGGACTCTCCCCCGGTGGCGGCGAAGCCCGCCAGGGCGGCGATCGGGCGGGCGATGCGCCGCGCGAAGAGCGAGGCCATGGCCGCCACCAGGGCGGCCAGCAGCAGGCCGGCCGCGAGCATCGTCCAGAAGGAGAGGCGCAGGGGCGCGGCGAAGGCCGCCTCGGGCATGAAGACCGCCACCGTCCAGCCGGACAGGCCGGAGCGGCTGAAGGCCGCCACCACCTCCTCGCCCGCGGCGCTGCGGCCGTGCTGCCAGCCCTGCGCCTGGGCCGGAGGCATGTTCAGCTCCGGCGGCACGCGGGTGCCGACGAGGCGCGCCGCCTCCTGGCTGCGTGCCAGGATGAAGCCCTCGCCGTCGAGCAGGCTGGCCACCATTCCAGCCGGGATCTCGGCATCGCGCACGATGTCGTTCAGGAAGGCGAGGGGCACTGCCAGGCTGAGTCTCCAGGCGGGCGCCGCGGTGCCGGGCGGCGCCCAGGTGGACACCGCGAAGGCAGGCTCCCTGGAGGGCGCCGCGAGCAGGCCCGAGAAGGGACCCTCCGTCACGGGCGGCCGCGGAGGGGCGGGCGCAAGCCCTTCCATGGCAAGCCGCCGCTCCGCCGGCGGCGCGGTGGTGGCGAGCAGATGGCCTGCCTGGTCCTGCAGCACGATTTCCGCGCCCGCCGGCCGCGGCACCGCCTCGGCGCGGCTGGTGAAGGCGCCGATGTCGCCGGCCCTCAGATGGTCGGATGTGGCGAGCACCTCCATCAGCGTCCGCATCGCGATCAGCTCACGGTTGAGATCGACGGTGATGCGCCGCGCGGCTTCGCGTGCCGTGGCCTCGTGCCGCGTGCGCTCGCCCTGCGCCAGATGGAAGAGCAGCGCGGCTTCCGTCGCGAGCATCGGCGCCAGCACCACGGCGCAAAGCATGGCCAGGTGCCAGGCGAGGGGCCAGCCTCGCCGGGGCTCGCATCGTGCCGCGCCTTGCTGCCCGCCTGCCATCCGCCGAAAGACGAAGCGCTTGAGCCACATGCCGGCAGGCTACTCCCCCGCGACGGCGCGAACCAGCCGTGCGGCGCATCCGGTGCCCCCGCGCCTCCCCTGCCGTGAACGCCCTGGCATGAAGCCTTCCCTGTTGCAGCGCCTTCTCCGGGCGCCGGATACAGCCTAGCACGTCATGCCGCGGGCCTGTCCCCCGCCGGTGCCGCTACGTAGTTTCACGGGGTATCCTTCCGGTGACCGGCAGGCCAAGTCGTTGTTTCCCGTTCGCCTCACTCGGAGCGGCCATGGCAGGCCCGCAGGCGCGGGCACCTTCCCGTCCGGCGCGGCGGACGAGGGGCGGCGATGCAGAACACTGCACGACAAGAACACCGAACACGGAGGAACACGATGCGGTCTCGCTTCTTCCTGGGCATTGCCCTGGCGGCAACACTCGCGGCTCCCGCCGGCGCGGAGGAACTCCGCATGATGACCGGCCCGCAGGGCGGATCGTGGATCCCGCTTGGCGGCGCGCTCAAGAACATCTGGGAGAAGGCGGTTCCCGGCCTCACGGTGCAGGTCGTGCCAGGCGCCGGCGTGATCAACGTCCGCGGCGTCTCCGGCGGCAAGGCGGATGTCGCCTTCGCCAACTCGATCAGCACCGTGGACGGGCTGAACGGCCGCGCGCCCTTCCCGCAGAAGGCCGAGAATGTCTGCAACATCGCCTCGCTCTACCCGCAGTGGTTCCAGGTGGTGGTGCTGGCGGATTCCGGGATCGAGAAGGTCGAGGACCTGAAGGGCAAGGCGGTCGCCATCCAGCCGCGCGGCAACACCGCGGAAGTCATCACGCAGCAACTGCTGCAGGTGGCCGGACTTTCCTACAAGGACATCCAGCCCAACTTCCAGACCGGCTACACCGACGCCGTCGGACTGATGAAGGACGGGCACGCGCAGGCCTTCACCCTCGGCACCACCGTGCCGGCGAGCGCGGTGATGGACCTCGCCAGCGCACGCGAGATCCGCCTGCTCGACCTCTCCAAGTACGAGGAGGGGATGAAGAAGATCAACGAGGCCTACCGTGTCCAGGCGCTGCCGGAGGGGACCTATCCCAGCCAGAAGGGCACGCCGGAGATGATCACCTACACCACGCACATCATCACGCAGTGCGACCGCGATCCCGAGCAGGTCTACAAGATGACCAAGGCGATCTGGCAGAACATCGACGCGCTGCGCAACGTTGTCGGCTCGATGCGCAAGACCGAGGTGAAGTTCGGCGCGCAGGACATCAGCGTGCCGATGCATGAGGGCGCCCGGCGCTACTACCGCGAGGCGAATGCCCTGGCCAGCAAGTAAGGGTCGCCTGGAATGACCTACAAGCGCGCCGTGGACGGGCTTGCGGGCGCCATCGCTTCGGCGATGGCGCTCTACCATATGTGGGTGATCGCCTTCTCGCCACCGGAAGCCGTCATCTTCCGCGGCACGCATCTGCTCTTCGCGACCACCCTGGTCTTCCTGATCTTTCCGCTGCGGACGCGCCGCGGCGCGTCCAACCCCGGCCCCGAGGACTGGCTGGCCGTGGCGCTGTCGGTCTGGGCGGTCGGACGGCTCTTCGCCGATTACGACTGGCTCGTCTACCGCATGCCTTACGTCGACGACCCGCGTCCGCTGGACGTGGTCGGCGGTTGGCTGCTGGTGGTTCTGATCCTGGAAGCGACGCGGCGCGTGATCGGCTGGGCCTTGCCGGTCACCGCCATGGCCTTCCTGGGCTGGGCCTATTTCTTCGGCGGCGCCAGCAACCTCGCCCTGATCGACCAGCTCTACCTGACGACCGAGGGCATCTTCGGCTCCACGCTCGGTGTTTCGGCCGGCTATGTGGTGATCTTCGTGTTGTTCGGAGCGTTCATGGAGCGCTCGGGCGTCGGGCGGCTGTTCATGGACTTCGCGCTTGCCCTGACCGGCCGCGCGACGGGTGGGCCCGGCAAGGTGGCGGTCGTTTCCTCCTCGCTGTTCGGCAGCGTGTCCGGCTCGGCGGTGGCCAACGTCATGGTGACGGGGCAGGTGACCATCCCGCTGATGAAGCGCAGCGGCTTCCGCCCGGCCTTCGCCGCCGGGGTGGAGAGCGTGGCCAGCACCGGCGGGCAGATGATGCCGCCGATCATGGGCGCGGCCGCCTTTGTCATGGCCGAGTTCCTGCAGGTGAGCTACATGCAGGTGGTGGTCTGGGCCACCATTCCCTCGCTGCTCTACTACGTCGCCACCTTCGCGGCGGTGCATTTCGAGGCGAAGCGCACCGGCCTCACCGGCCTGCCCGCCAGCGAGGTGCCCCGGCTGCGCAACGTCGTCACCGAGGGCTGGCATCTCTCGATCCCGCTCATCATCATCATCGTCGGCCTGTTCGGCGGCTTCTCGGCGCCGCTCGCCGCGCTGGTGGCGACGCTGGCCTGCTTTCCGGCGGCGGCGCTGCGGCGCAACAGCCGCGGCAATGTCAGCTTCGGCCAGTTCCACGGCGCGCTGCTGGACGGCGCGCGCAACACGCTCGGCATCGCCATGGCCTGCGCCTGCGCCGGCATCGTGATCGGCGTGATCGGGCTGACCGGCGTCGGCATCACCTTCACCCAGCTGGTGGTGAACGCGGCGCAGCAGAGTCTGCTGCTGGCGCTGCTGATGACCATGGCGGCCGGCATCATCCTCGGCATGGGCATGCCCACCACCCCGGCCTACATCGTGATGGTGGCGCTGCTGGTGCCGGCGCTGATCACGCTGGGCGTGGTCGAGCCGGCGGCGCACCTCTTCGCCTTCTACTTCGCCATCCTCTCGGCCATCACGCCGCCGGTGGCGCTGGCGGTGTTCGCCGCCTCGGGGCTGGCCAAGTCGGACCTCTGGGCCTCGGGCCTCGCCGCGGTCAAGATCGGCGCGGCGGGGTTCATCATCCCCTTCATGTTCGTCTACCAGCCGGCGCTGCTGCTGATCGGCGAGCCTTCCGCCATCGCCGTGGCGGTGGTCAGCGCCATTGCCGGCGCGCTGCTGCTGGCGGCCTCCCTGCACGGCTACCTGCTCCGCCCGATGCCGATCTGGGAGCGGGTCGCGCTCTTTGTCGCGGCCATCGCCCTGATCGTGCCGGGCCTGCTCACCGATGGCATCGGCATCCTCTGCGGCGGCGGCGTGCTGGCGCTGCAACTCCTGCAGCGGCGGCAGCAGGGCAGCGGAGCGGCGGCGCTGCAATCCTCGCGGCAATAGCCGCCGGCAGGCGGGGCATTCCCGACGAATGCCCCGCCGACGCCGCACGCGTTAGGCGGCATTTAATCTCCGATGCGGTAGGGAAGCTGCCAGTGGCGCCTCACGCGCCGCCGACGGTAGGAAATCCCCTGATGCACCTTGGCCACGACGACGCGCAGAGGCGGCGCTTCGCCGCTTTCGCGATCACCGATCAGGACTGGCAGCTCCTGCGGGCCCAGGCGGCCTTCGCCGAGAGCCGGCTGCCGCGCCTGCTCGACGAGTTGCACGGCGAGATGTCCAGCTGGCCCGAGATCCAGCACGCACTGATGGAGCCGGCCGTGCACCGGGTCCGGCTCGCGCACTGGCAGCGGGTTGCCTGCGGCAAGGTGGGCGAGGGCTTCATGGAATCGGCGCGAGCCCTCGCCACGGCGCTCTACGAGCGCGGCGTGCCCGCCTACGCCGTCACGATCTGCCATTCCGTGGTGCTCAACGGCATCATCCGCGACCTGAAGCTCGACCTGCCCTGCACCCGCCTGACCAGCTTCAAGGCCTCGACGGCGAAGCACAGCCTGCGGCTCGCGCTGCAGAAGGCCGCCTGGTTCGACCTGGAAGTGCTGCTGGAAACCTACGCCGTTGCGGAGCAGCAGCGCCGCAAGCAGGTGACCGAACGTCTGGCCGGCGCCTTCGAGGCCAAGCTGCAGGGCGTCGCGGCCGAGATCGGCCGCTCGTCGGGCGCCTTTTCCGATGTGGCGCGCAACATCCTCGCGGCCGCTGGCCACTCCGCGGAGCAGGCCGGCGCCGTCGCCAGCGCCGCGGGCGACGCGAATTCGGGCGTGCAGACCGTGGCGGCGGCGGCCGAGCAGCTCTCGGCCTCCATCGCCGAGATCAGCCGCCGCGTCTCGCAATCCGCCACCATCGCCGAGAAGGCGGTGAACGATGCCCGCCGGACGGACACGGTGGTGCAGGCGCTGGCGGAAGGCGCCGGCCGTATCGGCGATGTGGTGCAACTCATCAGCAACATCGCGGCGCAGACCAACCTGCTGGCCCTGAACGCCACCATTGAGGCGGCACGGGCGGGCGAGGCGGGCAAGGGCTTCGCGGTGGTCGCCAGCGAGGTCAAGAGCCTGGCCAGCCAGACCGCCAGGGCGACCGAGGAGATCGGCCACCAGATCGCCCAGACCCAGGCCGCCACGCAGCAGGCGGTGGAGGCGATCCGCGGCATCGCCACCATCATCGCCGAGATCGACGACATCGCTTCCGGCATCGCGGCCGCGGTGAAGGAGCAGGGCAGCGCCACCAGCGAGATCGCCAAGAGCGCGGCCCAGGCGGCAGCGCACAACCTGCGTGTGGACCAGCTCGTCGGCGGCATCCGCAGCGAGGCCGGGCGAACCACGGAAGGTGCCCGGAGCCTCACCGGCGCCGCCCAGGATCTGGCCCGCAGCTCGTCCGCCCTGGAGGACGCCGTGCAGGGCTTCCTGGCGGAGATCCGCGCCGCCTGATCCGGATGGTCAGCCGGGCAACGTTGTGGAAAAGGGAGATGGCCGCGGTCGGTGGTCCGCCGGTGCGGCCTGATCCTCGCGGCGGGTGGGGAAAATCTCCAGAGGAGATTTGGTGGGCGCACTAGGGCTCGAACCTAGGACCCGCTGATTAAGAGTCAGCTGCTCTACCAACTGAGCTATGCGCCCCACCGGGGAGTGCGTTTCCGCCATTCCCGTGGCGCGGGCTTTTAGCCCATCCAGCGGGGAGCGCAACCCCTTTATTGGCGGGTGGCGCCAAATTCCGCATCGCGGTGCACATGGACCGAGAGCAGCAGGCCGAAGCCCAGCATGGTGGTCAGCATGGCCGAGCCGCCATGGCTGATCAGCGGCAGCGGCACGCCGCCCACGGGGATGGAGCCGGTCACCATGGCGATGTTGACGAAGATGTAGAGGAAGAAGTTCACCCCCAGCCCCACCGCAACCAGGCGCCCGTACTGGTGGCGGGTACGCAGCGCGACGGCGAGGGCGAAGCACACCACCAGCCCCAGCAGCAGCAGCGTGCCCAGGGCGCCGACCAGCCCGAACTCCTCGGAAATCATGGTGAAAATGAAGTCCGTCTGCTTTTCCGGCAGGAAGTTCAGGTGGCCCTGGGTGCCCTGCAGGAAGCCCTTGCCCCAGAGGCCGCCGGAGCCCAGCGCGATCTTCGACTGGATGATGTTGTAGCCGGCTCCGAGGGGGTCGCTCTCGGGGTCCAGGAAGGTCTGGATGCGGGCGCGCTGGTAATCGTGCAGCCGCTCATAGGCGATGGGCGCGATGCCGCCCGCCGCGGCCAGGATCAGCGCGAACTTCCACCATCGCACGCCCGCCGCCCAGAACACCGCGCCCCCCACCATGGCGGTGATGAGGCCGGTGCCGAGATTGGGCTGCTTCAGGATCAACCCGACCGGCAGCAGCACCGCCAGGGCGGGGGGCACCAGGAAGAGCAGCCTGCCCACGCGCTCCCAGCTCGCCCGGTGGAACCATTGGGCGAGCGCCAGAACCAGCAGGATCTTCATCAGCTCGGAAGGCTGGATCTGGATGGGACCCAGCTCGATCCAGCGCTGCGCTCCCTTGCCGACCTGCCCGTGAACGGCCACCAGCAGGAGCAGCGCCACGCCGAGCGCATATCCCGCCCAGGAGAGCCGCGCGATCAGGCGGATGTCGATCATGGCGAGGCAGAGCATCATCACCAGGCAGAAGCCGAAGCGCAGGGCATGCTTGCTGGCATAGGGCTCCGGCGCGCCGCCGCCGGCCGAATAGAGCGCCACGTAACCCACCGCGGCGACGGCGCAGAGCAGCAGCACAAAGCTCCAGGGGACCAGCCACAGCTTCGCCAGCAGGCCGGCGCCGCGGTGACGGGTCGGCAGGCGGCGTTCGAAGGCCATCATCGGCGTGGTGTCTCCGGGGCAGGGGGCGGTGGCGCCTCTGCGAGCACCGGCGTGCCCGCCGCCCCGGCGCTGCGGGTGCCGGAAGGGGCCGGCGGCGGCGCGGCGGTGGGCGGCGCGCGGAAGCGGGTGAGCACGTCGGCCATGATGTCCCGCGCCAGCGGCGCCGCGGCGCCGGAGCCGCTGGTCCCGTGCTCCACAACGACGGAAATGGCGTATTGCGGGTTGTCGAAGGGCGCGAAGGCGACGAACAGCGCGTGCGGCCGCCATTCGCGTGGCTGGTTCTCCACGCGGAAGCCGCGCTCGCGCTGCTCGCGGGAGACGCGGCGCACCTGGGTCGTGCCGGTCTTGCCGGCCAGAACGCCGAGATTGCCGGGCAGGCGCGCGACCTTGGCGGTGCCGCTCTCCTCGTTCACCACGGCCCACATGCCCTCGCGGACCAGCCTGAGGTCCCGCTCGGGAATGCCGAGGTCCGCCCAGTCCTCCGCTTTCACGCCGCGCGCCGCCTTGCCGCCGAGGGCATGCGTCAGGTGCGGCTGCACGGCGCGTCCGGTTGCCAGCCGCGCCGCCATGGTGGCCAGGGAGAGCGGTGTGAGCTGGTAGAAGCCCTGGCCGATGCCGTGCACCACCGTGTCGCCGAGGTTCCAGGGCTTACCCTGGCGGGTGCGCCACTCGCGGGTCGGCACGAAGCCCGCCTTGGTGCCGGGCAGTTCGATCTCCAGATCCACGCCGAGCCCGAGGCGCCTGGCCATGGCGGCGATGCGGTCGATGCCGGTCCGCTTGGCGGCTTCGTAGAAATACATGTCGCAGGAGTGCTTCAGCGCGTTGCGGAGGTCGAGATTGCCATGGCCGCCCTTGCGCCAGCAGTGGAAGCGGCTGTCGCCGAGGTCGTAATAGCCCGGGCAGAAGACGCGCTCGGAGGGGGTGACGGCCTTGGCTTCCAGCGCGGCCAGCCCGACCACCATCTTGAAGGTGGAGCCGGGTGCGTAGAGGCCGCTGGTGCATTTGTTGATCAGCGGCGTGGCGCGGCTCCTCGTCCATTCCCGCCACTGCGCCGCGGAGATGCCCGAGCTGAACAGGTTGGGGTCGAAACTGGGCTGGCTGGCCATGGCCAGCACCTCGCCGTTGCGCGCGTCGAGCACGACGACGCTGGTGCCCTCCTCGATGCGGCCGCGCACCGCCTTCTGCAGCTCGGCGTCGATCGAGATCTGCACGTCCTGGCCCCGCACGCCCTCGCGCCGGTCGAGCTCGCGGATCACCCGGCCGAGGGCGTTCACCTCCAGCTCCAGCGTGCCGGCGCGGCCGCGCAGGGCGCGGTCGTGGAAGCGCTCCACCCCGGCGCGGCCGACGCGGATGCCGGGGAGCGCCAGCAGCGGGTCGTCGTCCATGTCGGTCTCGCTGGGCGGCGCCACGTAGCCCACCACATGCGCCAGGTGCTCGGCCCAGGGATAGTCGCGCGTGGTGCCGACATCCACGCTGATGCCCGGCAGGTCCGGTGCGTTGACCTCGATCCGCGCCATCTCCTCCCAGCTCAGGAAGTCCCGCACCACCACGGGCACGAAGCGCCGGCGGCGGCGGATGTCGCGCTCGATGCGGGCGCGCTCCTGGTCGCTGAGCGGCAGGATGTGGCTGAAGGTCTCCAATGTGGCGTGGATGTCCTCCGCCTGCTCGGCCACCAGCAGGGCGCGCCAGCTGAGGGCGTTGGCGGCGATGACCCGCCCGGCGCGGTCGAAGAGGCGGCCGCGCGGCGGTGCGATCAGCCGGGTGGAGACCCGGTTCTCCTCTGCCAGGGTGGCGTAGCGCTCGCCCTCCTCCAGGGTCAGCTTCTGCAGCCGGTAGCCCAGGAAGCCGAGCAGCCCGAGCTGGCCCGCCCCCAGCAGCAGGGCGCGGCGGGTGAACACGCTGCGGCGGCGCTCCTCGTCGCGCTTGCTCATCTCAGCCCGCCCACCTCAGCCCGCCCACCTCAACCCAAAGTCTCCGCCCGCCGCATCGCCTTGTGCAAGCGAGTCAGCAGCGCCGCGATCGCCGGATAGAGCCCGACATCGAGCGCGAGTTGCACCATCGCCAGCGCCGGCGGCGGCAGCCGCCAGGTCAGCGCCGCCTGCAGCACGAAGCCCAGCAGCGCCGCCCCCGCGGCGAAGCCGGCGAAGGCCAGCCACACCACCAGAAAGGATTGCCGCACCAGGAGGCGCCGGAGGCGCAGCGCCGTGCCGTGCACCACCAGAAGCGTCAGAATACCGATGCCGAGCGGCGCGAAGCCCAGCAGGTCCTGCAACAGACCGATGCCGAAGCAGACCGGCGGCGCCATAGCGGCGGGACGGAAGACGGACCAGAAGAACACGCAGGCCAGCGCCACCGCCGGCACCGCCGAGGGCAGGCCCACCGGCACCCCGGCCAGCATCATCAGCAGCGCCGTGTTGGCGGCCGGGAAGGCCGCGCGAGCCCAGGCGTCCAGCCAGCGCAGCAGGCCCATGACGGGGTGCGGCCGCCGCTTCATGAAGGCATCCCGGCGCGCCGCTAGCGGCGCGCGCGGGGCTCCGGGCGCGCCACCGCCTCGGGTGGCAGGATGCCGGTCATACCGAAGTCGAAGATGCGCAGCAGGTCCAGCCGGCCGAGCCGGGCAAAGAGTTCCACCTCGGCCGCGCCGCCTTCGGACCAGCGCACCACGCCCACCGGCAGGCCGGCGGGAAAGACGCCGGCCTCGGCGCTGGTGACCACCCGCTCGCCCTCGCGCGGCGGCGTGCCCTCGGGCCAGAACTGGAGGCGCGGTCGGTCGCCGTTGGTGCCGGTCATCATGGCGCGCGCCCGGCTGCCTTCCAGCGTCACGGGGATGCGGCTGTTCAGGTCGGTCACCAGCAGCGCGCGGGCGGAGCGGCTGCCCACCTCGGTCACGCGCCCGGCCAGGCCGCGCTCGTCCAGCGCCACCTGCCCCTTGCGGATGGAGGTTCCGGGCTGGATCGCCAGCAGCACCGCCCGGGCATAGGTGCCGCCGGCATCGGCGACCACGCGGGCGGTGTGGAAGCTCGCCGGTGCCTCGGGGACGTAGTTGAGCTGCCGGCGCAGCAGCCCGTTCTCCGCCTCCAGCGCCAGGGCTGCGGCCTGCCAGCGGTGCAGCCGGTCATTCTCCTCGCGCAGCCGCGCATTCTCCGCCCGCAGGTCCGCCAGCGACCGCAGCTCCTGCACCGCGGACCGCAGGGCACCCGCCGGCTCGGCGATCAGGGCGTAGATCGGCGCCAGGGTATCGGCCACCGCCATGCGGCCGCGCTCGACCAGTGCGGTATCGGCCTTTCCGAGCAGCATGGTGCCGAGCGCGGCGGCGATCAGCACCGGCAGCGAAAGCCGCGACAGGGCCTGGCGCAGCGGAATGCTCAGACGGATCACGCGGCCTCCATGGGCCTGCCCTCAGGTGTGGCGAGCCTGTGTGATACGTACCAGAGGTTGTGGGCCTCAGTACATCGAGGAGAGGACGTGGCGAAGCCGCTTCATCTCATCAAGGGCTCGCCCCGTACCCAGCGCGACGCAGGCCAGCGCATCCTCGGCCACGGAGACCGGCAGGCCGGTGGCGTCGCGCAGCACCTCGTCCACCCGCTGCAGCAGGGCGCCGCCGCCGGTCATCACGATGCCCTTGTCCACGATGTCCGCGGCGAGCTCGGGCGGCGTGTTCTCCAGCGCCACCTTCACCGCCTCGATGATCTGGCTCACCGGCTCGGCGAGCGCCTCGGCGATCTGCCGCTGGCTCACCACCACCTCCCGCGGCACCCCGTTCATCAGGTCCCGACCCTTGACCTCCGTCATCGGGCCCTCCTCGCCATAGTCCGGATAGGCGGCGGCGCCGATCTCCAGCTTGATCCGCTCGGCCGTGCTCTCACCGATCAGCAGGTTAAACTGGCGCCGGATATAGGAGATGATCGCCTCGTCCAGCTTGTCGCCGCCGACGCGCACGCTGCGGGCATAGACGATGCCGCCGAGGCTGATCACCGCCACCTCCGTGGTGCCGCCGCCGATGTCCACCACCATCGAGCCGGAGGGCTCGGTCACCGGCAGGCCGGCCCCGATCGCGGCGGCCATGGGCTCCTCGATCAGCATCACCTTGCGGGCGCCGGCCGATTCGGCGCTCTCCTGGATGGCGCGGCGCTCGACGGCGGTGGAGCCGGAAGGCACGCAGACGATGATCATCGGGGACGCGAAGCCGCGCCGGTTGTGCACCTTGCGGATGAAGTGCTTGATCATCTCCTCCGCCACCTCGAAGTCGGCGATCACCCCGTCCCGCAGGGGGCGGATGGCGGCGATGTTGCCGGGGGTGCGGCCGAGCATCTGCTTGGCTTCCTCGCCCACCGCCAGCACCTGCTTGCGGCCGCGGATATCGGCGATGGCGACGACGGAGGGCTCGTTCAGCACGATCCCGCGTCCCTTCACATAGACCAAGGTGTTCGCTGTGCCGAGGTCGATGGCCATGTCAGCCGAAAGAAAGCCGAACAAGCGGGAGAACATGCGGGATACCTTCTGAGGCAGGTCGCACCGGCGGTCCCGCCTGCAGGTTCGGGAACGCAAGGCGCCGTGGCTTACCCCCCGCCGTGGCCGTGCTCAAGCAGGAATTGTCGGCTCAGGGGGAAACCTTCCTGGCTGATCCGCGTTGGACGCGCAATCCCAACCGTCAAGATCGAGGAACGCAAACATGCGCAAAACGACCGTGGCACTCCTGGCGCTCGCCAGCCTCGGGCTGGGTGCTTGCGGCTACAGCACCGGCGACCGGGCGGCCTCCGGCGGCCTGCTGGGCGCAGGCACGGGCGCGGCGATCGGTTCCTTGTCCGGCAATGCGGGCACGGGCGCCTTGATCGGCGGCGCGGCCGGCGCCGCGGGTGGCGCGCTCACCGGCCCTGGCACGGTCAACCTCGGGCGCCCCGCCTGGCGCTGAGCCGTTCTGCGCACCTGTAAGAAGTGACGGCGCGCGGCCTCTCCATCCGGAGAGGCTGCTTTCTTTTTTGGCAGGGGGGAGGCGGCGGCGGCGCTCCGCCGCTCAGCCAGCGTGCTGGAGAGGCGGGAGGAACCGGCCGGCCAGCATGGACTGGAGCCGGCGTTGCAACTGCGGCAGGGCTTCAAACAAGGAACCTTCAACCGGGCGCGCCGCGGGCTCGGTTGCGATGAAGCGCCACTTTCCGTTCTGAGTGACGGCAACACCCACGAAGCGGCCGTCAATTTCGATGGGCCGGGATCTGATCATGGACGATCCTTGGTGGCCCGCCGGAGCGGGCCAGGATGGAGGGTCAAATAGTGAGACGCCCTCGCACCGTGAGCCATAAGGGTGGCCCGGCTAGCGCGGCGTTTCCCCTCCATGCGCGGCGGCGGGGGCCGGAAGCAATTGAATTCCAGGCTAATCGCGCGGTCGTCATCTCTCGCGTTGGTGGAGAGGGGCGGGTGGCTACATCTCAACCCATTGGCGAAGAAGGTTATTGTAGGCGGCGGTCGCGCCAAGCACGCCGGGATGGCTGTCCGGCAGGTCGGTCCGGATTCGCATGATGGCCATATCCATCTCGAAGAGCAGGCGCCGTCGCCCATCGTCCCTCACCATGGACTGGGTCCAGAAGAAGGAGGACCAGCGGCTGCCGCGGGTGACCGGCTCCACCCGGTGCAGGCTGGTGGCCGGGTAGACCACCATGTCGCCGGCGGGCAGCTTCACCCGCTGGCTGCCGTAAGTGTCCTCGATCACCAGCTCGCCGCCGTCATAGTCCTCCGGCGCGGTCAGGAAGAGGGTGGAGGAAACGTCGGTGCGGATCCGCACCCCGGCGCCCGGCACCGGGCGGATGGCGTTGTCCACATGGGCGTGGAAGGTCATGCCGGCGTCATAGCGGTTGAACAGCGGGGGAAAGACCTTCAGCGGCAGCGCCGCCGTGTTGAACAGCGGGTTGCGCCCGAGGGCCCGCAGGATCACCTCGCCGAGATCCCGCCCCTGTGCCGAATCCTGCGGCACCTGGAGGTTGTGCTTGGCTCTGGCCGACTGGTCGCCGGCGGTGACGCGGCCGTCCACCCATGCGGCCGCCTCCAGCACGCGGCGGCAATGGGCGACCTCCTCGGGGGTGAGGACGTTGGGAATATGGACCAGCATGGGAGGGCTCGCTCCGGGGAGGGGGGAAACGGGGGCGCTCCGGGGAAGCCGTGCGGCGGCCTGCCCGCGTGCCGAGGCGGCGCTCAGAAGTCGGCGGCGAGGGTGAACAGCACCGTCCGGCCCGGCGAGGGGATGGCGCGGTTGCCGAAGACGGCGTCGTAGTTCAGCGCGTCACCCAGGTTGTAGCCGTTCACCTGCAGCCGCAGATGGTCGTTGATCCGGTGGGAAACCACGGCGTCGAAGGCGAGGTTGGCGGGAGCCTCGTTGGTGTTGGTGTTGTTGAGGTAAACCTGGTCGCGCCAGGTGATGCCGCCGCCGACCAGCAGGTTCCAGGCCTGGCCCTTGTTGAACTCATAGGTACTCCAGAGCGAGGCGGCGTTCTCCGGCACATATTGCACCCGCTTGCCCACGGCGGCGGCATTGGTGGAGCTCAGCGTCTCGCTGTCCATCGCCGTGTAGTTGGCATTGATCGTCCAGGCCGGGGTGATCTGGCCAGTGATGCCGATCTCGATGCCCTGGTTGCGCTGCTCGTCGCTGGTCTGCACCAGCTCGCCATCCACGCCCGCCTGCGTCGCGTTCGACTTGTCGATGCGGTAGAGCGCGCCGTAGAGGCCGAGGCGGTTGTCAAGCAGGCTGACCTTGGCGCCGACCTCGTAGAGCGTGTTCCGCTCCGGGTCGAAGCCTTGCTGGTAGTTGGAGGCGGAGGCGGGGAAGGTGGTGAACAGGTAGCCGGGCGGGGTCGAGGAGGTGGAATAAGTGAAGTAGTAGGTCTGGTTCGGCGCGGGCTGCCAGACCAGCGAGGCGCGCGGGTCCACCACCGTCGCGTCGGTCTTGATGTCCTGCGTCGCGCCGCTGCCGTAGGTGATGGCGTCGTAGTCCACCTCGTAGCGGCTGACCCGCAGCCCCCCGATCAGCGAGATCTCCGGCGTCAGCCACAGGCGCTCGTTGAGGAAGCCGGCATAGGTGGTGATGCCGGCCTGACGGCTGTACGACGCGGTGCCGCGCTCAAGCGCAAGATCCCGGTTGCCGCCGAAGATCGAGGTAGCCGGGCGGTCGCCGACGATGCCGTATCCCGTGCGGTCGAAGTCTTCGTAGGAGATGTCCACGCCCGCCACCAGCTCGTGCCGCAAGGGCCCGGTGGTGAAGCGCGCCGTGGCGGTGGCGACGTTCTGGATCGCCCAGGTTTCCTGGTGATAGGGGTTGCCGGCGCCGCTGAGGGCGACGGTGGCCGGCCGGCCGGCGAGATAGTTGCCCAGGCAGGCGGCGTTGCAACTGGCGATCGAGTAGGCGAAGTCGCGGTCCACGAAGCTCAGCCGCGTGTCGTTCTGCAGCGTCAGCCAGTCGCTGGCGGTATGCGAGAGGCGGGCGGTGACCTGATCCACCGTTACCTCGTCGCGGTCGCTGGAGAAGCCGTACCAGGTGCCGCGTGGCAGGCGGTACTCGGTGAGCGGCCGGCCGATCGTGCGGCCGGGCAGCGTCGCCACCGGCACGCCGGCATCGGTGGCGTTGTCGTACTCGTAGTGCTGGTAGTGCAGCGAGAGCGTCGTGTCGGTGCCCAGGCCAAAGGCGATCGACGGCGCGATCCCCCAGCGGCGGGAGTCGACATCCTCGCGCCCGACCTTCTCGCTTGATTGTCCCATCAGGTTCAGCCGGATGGCGGTGGTCTCGCCGATCTGCCGGTTGAGGTCGAGCGTGCCGCGGGCATAGGGCCCCATGCCGCCGGTGGCCACGCCGGAATAGCTGTTGCCGAGATGCGGCAGGCGCGTGTTGACGGCCACGCCGCCGCCGACCGAGCCGGCGCCCAGCGCATAGCCCGAGGGGCCCTTCAGCACCGCGACATCCTCATAGGTGAAGGCGTCGCGCGTGTAGGCGCCGAAGTCGCGCAGCCCGTCCACATAGATGTCGTTCTGCGCCGCAAAGCCGCGGATGCGGAACTGGTCGCCGGCGACACCGCCATTGCCCTCGCCGATCGACATGGTGATGCCGGGAACGTTGCGCAGCGCCTCTTCCAGCGTGGTGACGTTCTGCTGTTCCAGCACCTCGCGCGGGATGACGTTGATGGTCTGCGGCGTGTCCTGCACGGAACCGGGCAGGCGGCTGACCGGGGCGGCACGCTGCAGGGTGTTCGGCGGCTGCGTGGCCTCGACATCCACGAGCGGGAGCAGGAGCGGGCCGCCGGCCGGCGGCGCGTTGCCGCCTTGCGCCACTGCGGCCCCCGGCAGGCCCAGGGCGAGGCTCGCCATCCATGCCGCATTGCCCAGCCCGCTCTGCTTGGTCATGTCGATTCCTTGCCAATGATAATGCGTCGCATTTGCTAGAGTGCAGATGACCCATCGTCAATCCGGCGGCGGGACAATTCGGGAAGGGGAGACCGTCGCGAGCGGCCAAACGGTTTCCGGCGCGGCGCCGCTGCGTCATGATGGCCGCGCCCCCGCCGCCCCGGGACCATTGCAGCGATGCTGTGCTCCAGGGCGCCCCCGTTCGGCCTTTTTGGATGCTGTGTGATGCGCGTTCTCCGCCGTGCCACCCTGGCCTTGCCCGCCGCCCTGCTGATCGGGCCGCGTGGTGCCGCGGCCGCGCCGGACGAGGAGGGATACCGCGCACTCAACCGCGCCGTGGTGGAGCAGGTGTTGCTGCCGGGCTACCGCCGTTTCGCTGAAGCCACCGCCAATTTCGCCGCCCAGCTCGACACCCTGGCCCGCAGCCCGGCCGAGGCCGCGCCCCTGCAGGCGGCGCGGCAAGGCTTCGCGGAGACGGTGCTGGCCTGGGAGGGCGTGCAGCCGATCCGCCTCGGTCCCGCCGACCTGTTCAGCCGCCATGCCCGCATCCAGTCCTGGCCGGACCCGGAAGAGCATGTCGGCAGGGATCTCGCCGCCGCCATCGCGGCGCGCGAGCCGGCGGTGCTGGAGGCGCGCCCGCAGGGGCTTGGCAACGTCACCGTCCAGGGGTTGCCCGCCCTGGAGCGGCTGCTGTTCGGCGAGGATGCGGCGGCGCGCCTTGCCGCCGGGGGCGCCGAGGCGGGCTACCGCGCGGCGCTGCTGCGCACCATCGGGGGCAATCTCGCGACCCTCGCGCGCGACATCCTCGCCGGCTGGAGCACCGACGAGAAGCCCTTTGCCGCCACCCTGATCGCGCCCCGGCCGCCTTATGCGGCGCCGCGGGAGGCGACGCAGGATCTGTTCAGGCTTCTCCGCGACACCGTCAGGAACGTGGCGATCCGCAAGCTGGAACGGCCGCTGGGCGGCGACCCGGCCGCCGCCCGGTCCGACCTCCTGGAATGGCGGCGCAGCGGCCTCTCGGGCCAGGCGATCCAGGCCAACCTCGCGCTGGGGCGCGACATGGCGGTCCTCGGCTTCGCGCCGGCCCTGGAAAAGGCCGGGGAGGGCGAACTGGCCGAGCTGCTGCGCCGGGCCTTCGAGCAGGTGGTCGCCACCGCCAAGGACCTGCCGCTGCCGTTGAAGGCCGCCATTGCCGATCCGGCGCGCCGCCCCCTTGTGGTGCGCCTGCAGCGCGAGGCCACCGTTTTGCTGGCCTTGCTGGCCCAGCGCCTGCCGCCGGTGCTGGATATCCGGCCCGGCGTCACCGCGCCGGACGGCAACTGATCCGCCGCGGCCGTGCCGCCTGCGCGGGCCGCGGAACTGACCCGCGCCTGTTGACGCGGCGGGCTGGCGGCAAGAAATCCCCTCTGCCTGACTTCCTGTCCCGGTCGCCGTGAGGCTGAACGGGACCGGAGGCGGTCCGGGGCGGCTCGCCGGCCCGGCGTTTTCCTGCCAGGGCCCGACGCAGGCCCGCATTTGCCATGGGGCCACGCAAACACATGACCGATCCCACCCTCACCGACGGCCTCGAGGATCTTTTCGAGGGATACCAGCGCTTCCGTTCCGACATCTGGCCGGAGCGGCGCAAGCTGTTCGAGACCCTGGCGCGCGAGGGCCAGCGCCCGCGCGCGCTGGTGATCGCCTGCTCCGACAGCCGCGTTGACCCGGGCATGGTATTCAACGCCGCGCCGGGCGAGATCTTCATTGTCCGCAACGTCGCCAACCTCGTGCCGCCCTACAAGCCGGACGGCGACTACCACGGCACCAGCGCCGCGCTGGAATTCGCCGTCTGCGTGCTGGAGGTGCCGCGCATCATCGTGCTTGGCCATGCCATGTGCGGCGGCGTGCAGGCGCTGCTGCGCGGCTTTCCGCCGGGCGCGCGCGACTTCGTCGAGCCCTGGATGACCGGCATCGCCGCCGAGGCGCGCCGCCGCGTGCTGGCCTGCGCTCCCGCTGAGCCGGGCGCGGCGGAGGCGCAGTGCGAGCTGGAGACGGTGAAGCTTTCCCTGCGCAACCTGATGAGCTTTCCCTGGGTCGCCAGCCGGGTGGAAGCGGGCACGCTGCGCCTCTACGGTGGGTCCTTCGACATCCGCGACGGCGTTCTTTCCCGCCTTGTGGACGGGCAGTTCGTGCCGGTCCGCTGAAGCCTTGCCACCTTCCGGGCGCTGGCGGAGCGCCCGCGCGGCAGGCCGGGCCGCGTGGCGCGGTGCCGGGCGAGCACTGCCGGGGAGGCGCGGGAGGGGCGCGGCGGAGGATGCAGGCGTTCAAGGCCGGCGCGGGCCTCGCCGAGCTTCATGCGCCATGCGCCGAAGGCGGGATGGACGGAAAGCCGCCCCGCCACATGTTGCGGGGCGTTGTGGCCGGCCCTGCCACTCCGCATCTCGCGGATGACGCGAAGCTGCCGGATTTCCACCGGAATCGAGCCCCATAGGTAGCTCTGGCTGGCTCTTCCGGCTTTAGCTTGGCTTTCGGCGAAACCCCGGCCCGGCCATGGCGTTGGTCGGTCGCCGCCCCGATGGAGTTTGCTTACCGTGCACCGCCGCGACGCCCTGCTCGCCGCCCTGTCGCTGTCCACCGTGTTCATCGCGGGGGAGGCGAACCACGTTTCCGATGCGCGGGCTGCCGGGGCCGAGGATACCCCCTTTGACGCGAATACGGTGCGGGAAAAAGCGCGCGCCCTGGCGCAGCAGCCCTATAAGCCTCCTCCGGCGGAGTTGCCGCCCGAGCTTTCCGACCTGACCTACGACCAGTACCGCGACATCCGCTTCCGTCCGGATCAGGCGCTCTGGCGAGGGCAGGACCTGCCCTTCCAGATGCAGCTCTTCCACCGCGGGTTCCTCTACAAGCCACGGGTCGAGATGTACGAAGTCGCGGAGGGAGTGGCCCGGCCGATCCGCTACAGCCCCGACCTCTTCACCTTCCAGAACCTGCCGCGCCCGCAGGCCAGCGACCTCGGCTTCGCCGGCTTCCGCCTGCATGCGCCGATCAATCGGCCGGACTACTACGACGAGGTCTGCGCCTTCCTGGGCGCCAGCTACTTCCGGGCGGTGGCCAAGGGGCAGATCTACGGCCTCTCGGCGCGCGGCCTCGCCATCAACACCGGCGACCCCAAGGGCGAGGAGTTCCCGCTGTTCCGCGGCTTCTGGGTGGAGCGGCCGCGCCAGGGGGTGAACGCGGCGACCGTGCATGCGCTGCTCGACAGCCCGTCCTGCGCCGCCGCCTTCCGCTTCGCCATCCGCCCCGGCGCCAGCACGGTGTTCGACGTCGAGTCCACCGTCTTTCCGCGCACCGACATGGCGGCGGCCGGCGTGGCGCCGCTGACCAGCATGTTCTGGTTCTCGCCGCTCAATCGCGCGGGCAAGGACGACTGGCGGCCGGCCGTGCATGATTCGGACGGGCTGCTGATGGCCAGCGGCCGCGGCGAGCGCATCTGGCGCCCGCTGAACAACCCGCGTGACCTGCAGCTCAGCGCCTTCGGCGACGTCAACCCGCGCGGTTTCGGGCTGATCCAGCGGCGCCGCGACTTCGACAGCTACGAGGACCTGGAGGCACGCTACGAGAAGCGCCCGAGCCTCTGGGTGGAGCCGATCGGCGACTGGGGCGAGGGCGCCGTGCACCTCGTGGAAATCCCGACGGCCAGCGAGATCCACGACAACATCGTCGCCTTCTGGCGCCCGAAGGACCCGCTGCGGGCCAAGGGCGAGTACCGCTACACCTACCGCCTGCACTGGTGCGACGAGGCACCCGGGACGCCCGATGTCGGCCGCATCGTCGAAGCCCGCTCCGGCAACGCCTATACCCAGGGCGGCCGGCTCTTCGTGCTGGACGCGCGCGGCGGGCCGCTCGACAAGCTCGGCCCCGAGGCGACGCCCGAGCTGAACGTGTCCGCCAGCCAGGGCGAGGTCCGCAATCCGGTGGCGCAGCGCAACCCGGAAACGGGCGGCTGGCGCATCAGCTTCGAGCTCTTTCCCGGCAATGCCCGCGCGGCGGAGCTGCGCGCGCAACTCAAGGCGGGGGGTGAGCCGGTGGCCGAAACCTTCCTTTACCGATGGACAGCCTAGTTTCCGGGGCGGGCTGGCGGGCGCTTCCGCCGGAGGCTCCGCTCGAAATGCCGGTTCAGTCGCTGCGGGCACGGCCGGCGCGGCGCGCCGGCAAGATGGCCTCCCGCCCCACCGCCACCTGGCTGCGCCGCCTCTTCGTGCTTGGCGCCGCCCTGGCGCTGACCGCCTATGCCTCGCACGAGATGTGGCTGGTACTGAACAGCGGCCAGCCGACGCCGCTGCAGGCCTTCGTGCTGATCCTGTTCGTCGTGCTCTTCGCCTGGATCGCGCTCTCCTTCACCAGCGCCACCTGCGGCTTCTTCCGCCTGCTCTTCGGGCCGGACCGCCGCCTCGGCATCGCGCCTGGCGGGCCGCCGCCGATGCCGGCCGTGAAGACCGCGCTGCTGATGCCGAGCTACAACGAGGAGCCCGCGCGCGTCATGGCCGGGCTGCAGGCGATCCATGAATCGCTGGCCGCGGCAGGGGCGCTGGACCGCTTCGACATCTTCATTCTCAGCGACAGCACCGAGCCCGGCGCCTGGATCGCCGAGGAAGCCGCCTATCTCGAACTGCGCCGCCGCACCGGCGACGACGCGCTGGGAGAGGGTGGCCGGATCTTCTATCGGCGGCGCCCCAAGAACACCGAGCGCAAGGCCGGCAACATCGCGGATTGGGTGCGCCGCTGGGGCGGCGCCTATCCGCAGATGCTGGTGCTCGACGCCGACAGCGTGATGGACGCCGACACCATCCTGCGCCTGGCGGACGCCATGGAGCGCCATCCCGATGTCGGCCTGATCCAGACGCTCCCCATCATCACCGGCGGCAACACGCTGTTCGCGCGGATGCAGCAGTTCGCCGGCCGCGTCTACGGCCCGCTGATCGCTGAGGGCATCGCCTGGTGGCACGGCTCCGAAGGCAACTACTGGGGGCACAACGCCATCATCCGCACGCGTGCCTTCGCCGAGGCGGCGGGGCTCCCCGAACTGCGGGGCCGCAAGCCCTTCGGCGGCCATATCCTGAGCCATGATTTCGTCGAGGCCGCGCTGCTGCGGCGTGCCGGCTGGGCGGTCCACATGGTGCCCTGGCTGCGCGGCTCCTATGAGGAAAGCCCGCCCTCGCTGATGGACCTGGCGATCCGCGACCGCCGCTGGTGCCAGGGCAACCTGCAACATGCCGCCGTGCTGCCGGCGCGCGGCCTGCACTGGGTCAGCCGGCTGCACCTGCTGACCGGCATCGGCTCCTACATCACGGCGCCGCTCTGGCTCATCTTCCTGATCTTCGGCGTGCTGCTGGCCATCCAGGCCCGCTTCATCCGGCCTGAATACTTCCCGGCAGGGCCCAGCCTGTTCCCGGAATGGCCGGTGGTGGACCCGGTCCGCGCCATGTGGGTGTTCATCGGCACCATGAGCCTGCTGCTGGCGCCCAAGCTGATGGCCTGGATCGCGCTGCTCTTCCACGGCGCCGACCGGCGCGGCTGCGGTGGCGCCAGCCGCGCCTTCCTCTCCATGCTGCTGGAGACGGTGGTCGCCGGCCTGTTGGCCCCAGTGACCATGCTGACGCAGTCGGTGGACGTCGCCGCCATCCTGCTGGGCCGCGATTCCGGCTGGAATGCCCAGCGGCGGGACGACGGCTCGGTGCCCTTCGGCCAGGTGGCCCGGCTCTACTGGCGGCACACCCTGTTCGGCCTGGCCTTCGGCGCCGCGGCGTGGCTGGTCTCGCCCTATCTGGCCCTCTGGATGTCGCCGGTGGTGCTCGGCCTGGCGCTTGCCATCCCGCTGGCGGCGCTCACCGCCCGGCGCGGCATCGGCCTCGGCCTGCGGCGGCTCGGCCTGCTGCTGACGCCGGAGGAGCGCGCGCCCCCCGCGGTGCTGACCCGCGCCCAGGCGCTCACCGCCGAATGGCGGGGCATCGCCGGCGCGCCGGAGGTGCTGCGGCTGTTCAGCGAACCGGCGCTGCTGGAGGCGCATCGCCGCATGCTGCCGCCGCCCCGCCGCCCCCGGCAGGATCCCTTCGACCCGGCGCTGCTGGTGGGGCTGGCGAAGCTGCAGGAGGCCGAGCGGCTGGACGAAGCGTTGCGCCTGCCGCGCGCGGAGCTTTCCGCCGTGCTGGCCGATGCGCGGGGCGTGGAGCGCCTGGCGATGCTGGCCGAGGGACGGACGGCCTGACGGCCGCGGTGCTTCGGCTCGGGATTGCTGGCGCGGGGCGCGCCCCTTGCCCGGCGCCTCGCTGAACGGCCGGCTTCTGCGCCAGGGGCGTGCTGTCCCTCGATCCGTGCCCATTCCGGCGCGCCGCTTTGCAGCGGCTTGAGGCGGCTGGCGGCGCGGAGGCGGCGGGAGCGGTGGGCCTCTCGACAAGCCGGCGGTCCGGACGCAGTTTGGCCGACGCAGATTTGGCGGGAGAGTGCCCCATGCAGAACACCGAGGAAATCTGGCGGCTGGTGGATGAGAACCAGCAGGCCTTCATCGAGCTGAGCGACCGGGTCTGGGAGATGCCGGAACTCGCCTATGCCGAGGTCCGCTCCGTCGCCGAGCACAAGAAGGCGCTGGAGGCGCATGGTTTCCGCATCAGCGAGAAGCTGGCCGGCATCCCCACCGCCATCATGGGCGAGGCGGGCGAGGAAGGGCCGGTCATCGCCATCCTCGGCGAGTACGACGCGCTGCCCGGCCTCAGCCAGGAGGCGGGCGTGGCCGAGCACCGTCCGCTGCCGGGCGATGGATCGGGCCATGGCTGCGGCCACAACCTGCTCGGCGCCGGCGCCCTGCTGGCCGCGACGGCGGTGAAGGACTACCTGGCGAAGAACGGCATCAAGGGCCGCGTCCGCTACTACGGCTGCCCGGCCGAGGAAGGCGGCGCCGCCAAGGCCTTCATGGTGCGCGAGGGTTGCTTCAAGGACGTGGACATCGCCATCTCCTGGCACCCGGCGCCCTTCGCCGCGGTGAACGAGGCGAAGTCGCTGGCCAACACCCGCATCGACTTCACCTTCACCGGCCGCTCCAGCCACGCCGCCGCCGCCCCGCATCTCGGCCGCTCGGCGCTCGACGCCATCGAACTGATGAACGTCGGCGTCAACTACATGCGCGAGCACATGCCGAGCGAGGCGCGCATCCACTACGCCTACCTGGACGCCGGTGGAATCGCGCCGAACGTCGTGCAGGGCAAGGCCACGGTGCGCTACCTGATCCGCGCCTCCGACCTGCCGATGCTGCAGGGCCTCGTCGCCCGCGTGCGCAAGATCGGCGACGGCGCCGCGCTGATGACGGAGACCAGCGTCTCCACCAAGGTCGTCTCCGCCGTTTCCAACCTGCTCGGCAACCTGCCGCTGGAGCGGGCGATGCAGAGCAACCTGGAGCGCCTCGGCCCGCCGCCCTTCGACGACGAGGACCGCGCCCTGGCCGCGGAGTTCCAGAAGACGCTGAGCGACGAGGACATCGCCTCCGCCTTCAAGCGCATGGGCGTGCCGGTCCGGAAGGGCGTGCCGCTGGCGGACGAGATCATTCCGCTGGAGGCCAAGGGCGCCGCCATGGTCGGCTCGACCGATGTGGGCGACGTTTCCTGGGTGGTGCCGACCGTGCAGGCGCGCGGCGCCACCTATGCCATCGGCACGCCGGGCCATTCCTGGCAGCTCACCGCCCAGGGCCAGTCGCCGCTGGCGCACAAGGGCATGGTGCACGTGGCCAAGGTGATGGCCGGCGTCGCGGTGGACGCGCTCAAGGACCCGAAGCTGATTGAGCAGGCGAAGGCCGACCTCGCCGCCCGCACGGCCGAGACGCCCTATGCCTGCCCGCTGCCGGCGGATCTCACCCCGCCCATCAAGATGGCGCAGGTCTGACGGCAGGGGCCGGGGGAGGGTGCCTCCCCCGGCCGCCTTTCAGAGAATGATCGCCTCGAAGGGGGGGCGGAGGTCGGGCGTGTCGAACTCCAGCACCCAGAGGTCCGGGTCGCGCCGCACCTGCCGCTCCACATAGGCGTCCGCCTCCGCCTCACTGACGGGATCCTTGCCGGTGCCGCGCATCCAGGCCGGGCGGCCCTCGGCGTCGCGCGCCTGGCTCAGCACCGTGCAGCCCTCGCGCCCACGCAGCAGGCAGAGAATGCCACCCGAGTCCGGGTCGCCCTTGCGCAGCACCATCGCCGGGCGGCCGGTCTGGTCCGCCAGCCGCACCGCCATCGAGACCCAGATGCCGGCTTTCACTTTCGCTTCCATGCCGCGCAGAGTGGGGCAGGGCAGCGCCGATGCAAGCCCTGCTTTCCCGCGGATCTCCCCCCGGACAAAAGCACTTGCTGCCGGGCCGCCGGCACGGCATCCACCGCCGCGGCGAGCCAAAGGGAACCCAGGGGAAGCGGTGATGGCAGGCAAGGTTCAGGAACAGGCGCGGATGAGCGAGGGCCAGCGCGCCTACGAGGCGAAGCGGGCGGCCAAGGCGGGGGTCAGCCTGGACAAGTGGCTGTCCATGAAGGCGCAGGAGCGCGACCAGCTTGCGGCCCAGGCGGCGAAGGAGGCCAAGGCGCCGCGGAAGCCCGGCTTTTTCGCCCGGCTGCTGGAACGGGCGCAGAAGCCGATCGGCTGAGGCAGGCGCCTCAGCCCGTCATTCGCCGTAGCGTGTTGTCGCGACGGACGAAGTGGTGCCACAAGGCGGCGCCGGCATGCACCGCCACCAGCGCGGCCAGCGTCAGCCCGATCGTGTCATGGATGGCGGATAGCGTCGGCGCCAGGGCCTCGTTGCGGCCGATCGGGCTGGGAATCGGCACCAGGCCGAAGGCGGTTAGCGGAAAGCCCCAGGCGTTGGTCGCCATCAGTCCGACCACCGGCTGCACGATCAGCAGCACATAGAAGGCGGAGTGGTTGGCGGTGGCCACCTTCCGCATCCAGCCCGGCAGCGGCGGCGTGACCGGCGGCGGCGGGTGCCGCCAGCGCCAGAACAGGCGAAAAAGCGTTACCAACAGGATCGTAATGCCGAAGCTTTCGTGGATGTTATAAAGGCGTAACTTGAGCGCCTCGTCCTCGGGCGGCGCCTGGGCGATCCAGATACCCAGGGCGATGATCAGCAACACGATGAAGGCCGTGCCCCAGTGCAGCAGGCGAGCCGTCCGGTTGTAGCGCATGGCGACCTCTCTCATGGCTGATCCTACACCAATGATTGCGGCCCATGCCGACTGGAGTCTCAATCCGCGCAAGCGCTGGGTCAGCCTCGCCCGGCGGCGGGGCGGCCGCTGGCGCGCCGAGGCACCCCGCCTGGTGGGCGATCCGGCCGCCTTGGTCGCGGAACTGCTGGCGGAGGGCGTGCCCCTGGCCTTCGGCCTCGACCTTCCGCTTGGCCTGCCGCGCGGCTTCGCCGCCGGCCGGGCGGAGCCGGATTTCTGGCATTTCCTGCGCGGCCTGACCGCGACGCCGGAGTTCTTCCTGGTCAGCCCGACCCTGGAGACCGTCTCGGCCGCGCGGCCCTTTTACCCGGCGCGCGGCCTGCGGGGCATGACGCGCGCGGCCCATGCGGCGGCGCTCGGCCTCGGAGGGGCGGCGGCGCTCAGCCGGTGGTGCGACCAGGCCACCGCCGAGCGCCCCGCCGGTGCGCCGGTTTTCTGGACCCTGGGCGCGAACCAGTCCGGCAAGGCGGCCATCGCGGCCTGGCGTGACTGGCTGGCCCCCGCCCTGGCGGCAGGCGCGCCGCTGCGGCTCTGGCCTTTCCAGGGCGGCCTGCATGAACTGCTGGCCCCTGGCGTGGCGGTGCTGGCGGAAACCTATCCGGCCGAGGCGCTGCGGCACCTGGGCGTGGTGCTGGGCGGCAGCAAGCGGGCGCCGGAGGCGCGCCGGGCGGCGGCGCCCTCCCTGCGGCTGGCCCTGGACCGCCTGGAGGTGCGGCCGAGCCGCGGCCTCAGGCTGGCGCTGGAGGAGGGTTTCGGCACCGACGCGGCGGGAGAGGACCGTTTCGACAGCCTGCTGGGGCTGCTCTGCGTCATCGGCGTGCTGGATGGAGCCCGGCCCGACTTCGTGCCGGAGGATGACGGAGTGCGGCGCTGGGAGGGCTGGGTGCTCGGCCAGACGGCGCTGCCCCGGGCGCCGGAAACAAGCCGGGGGGAATGAACGCCCCCGGCCTCCCTCCTTCTGCGGGATTCCCGCGCCGGCGGCATGCGCCCGCCGGGACAGGCCAGGCGAAGGAGGGAGCTCGGGGGAACTCCTTCTCCCGAACTCGTCACCCCCGGTAAAGTCCCGCCGCCGCCGCGGCCTGCGTCGCCAGCGCCACGAAAAGGTCGAGCGTCGGCGTCTCGACGCTGGCGAGGCGCGCCAATTCCAGCGGCACGCGGAACAGGGCGTCCACCTCCATCGGACGGCCGAGTTCCAGGTCCTGCAGGATGGAGGGCTTGTGCGCCAGCCTGGCGGAGCCGGCCAGTCGCTTGTCCAGGTCGAACTCGAAGCCCTGGCCCAGCGCGGCGGCGATGGCCATGCTTTCCTGCATGGCCCGGCGCACGGTGGCGCGCACCGCCGGGTCGGCCAGGGTACCGGCCATGCCCTGGCGGGAAAGGATGGTGAAGGGACCCTGCGAAAGGTTGCCCATCAGCTTCATCCAGACCTCGCGGCGGATCTGCCGCGTTACCTCGCCGGAGATGCCGCCCTTGGTCAGGTAGGCGGCGATGGCCTCGGCGCGGGGGCTGTCGCTGCCATCCATCTCGCCCAGGATGACACGGTTGTTGGCGTGCTCGACATGCACATGGCCGGGCTCGGTGACGGTGCAGGCCGAATAGACCACGCCGCCAAGGGTGCGCCCGATGCCGATGGCGGAGCGCACCGCGTCGCCCGGGTCCACCGCCGGCAGGCGCCGGCCGTCGAACTCGCCGCCATGCCGGTCGAAATACCACCAGGGGATGCCGTTCATCACGAAGGCCACCGTGGTGTCGGGCTTCAGCAGCGGTGCGATGGCCTCGGCCACCTGCGGCAGGGAAGGGGCCTTCACGGTGACGATCACCGCGTCCTGCGGGCCGACCGTCGCGGCATCGCCGGCCGTCACCTGCACGGTGTGGGTGCCGTCAGGAGCGGTGATGGTCAGGCCCTTCCGCTGAATGGCGGCGAGCTGCGCCCCGCGGGCGACCACGCTCGTCTCCGCGCCCCCCAGCGCCAGCCGTGCCGCCACATGCCCGCCGATGGCGCCGGCGCCAAAGACACAGATCTTCATTGCGGGAATTCCTTTTCCGGGCACGCTCAGGCGTGCGGCGACAGCAGGTCGAGCGCGATGCGGGCGATGGCCTCGACGCCCCTGGGGATACAGCCCTCGTCCGGCTGGTACTGCGCGTTGTGCAGCCGGTCCTGCCGCCCGGGCGCGCCGGAGCCGATGCCGAGCTGGAAGGCAGGCACCCGTTCGGCGAAGGCGGAGAAGTCCTCGGAGCCCATGGACGGCTCGCCCTCCTGCACCACCTCGGCGCCGAACTGCGCGGCGAGAGCGGCGACGGCCGGGTTCACCACGCGCTCGTCGTTCACCAGCGGGGGCACCATGCGGCGGTATTCCAGCCGGGCGGCAACGCGCATCCCCGTTTCGATGCCCTGCACCAGGCGGCGCAGCGCCGCCTCGGCGGTATCGCGCGCCTCGGGATGGAGGGTGCGCACGGTGCCCTTCAGATGCACGCGCTCGGGGATGATGTTGTAGGTGGTGCCGCCGGCCGACTGGCCGATGGTGACCACGGCGGGATGCAGCGGCTTCACCTCGCGGCTGACCACGGTTTGCGCCTGGGTGACGAAATGCGCCGCCGCCACGATCGGGTCCACCGCGGCATAGGGATGCGCGGCATGGCCGGAGCGGCCCTGGATCTCCAGGTCGAACAGGTCCGAGGCGGCGAGGCAGGGACCGCGAACGAAGCTGAAGCGCCCAACCGGCATGTCCGGGTGGTTGTGGAAGCCAAGCGCCATGTCCAGGCCCTCGGCCGCGCCGTCCGCGATCATGGCGGCCGCGCCCTGCAGCGTTTCCTCGGCCGGCTGGAAGACCAGCACGATCCGGCCGGCGATCTGCGGCGCCATTTCCTTCAGGATCGCGGCCGCGCCGAGCAGCGTCACCGTGTGGATGTCATGCCCGCAGGCATGCATCTTTCCCGCCGCGGTGCTGGCGAAGGGCAGCCCGGTTTCCTCGTGGATCGGCAGGGCATCCATGTCGGCGCGCAAGGCCAGGGTTGGGCCGGGCAGGCCGCCCTCGATGATGCCGAGCACGCCGGTGCGGCCAATGCCGGTGCGATGCGGGATGCCGAGCCGGACCAGCTCGTCGGCCACGATGCCGGCGGTGCGGTGTTCCTCGAAGGCGAGCTCCGGATTCGCGTGTAGGTCCCGGCGGATCGCTGTCAAGTGGGGCGCAAGTTGCGAGGCGGCCGCATGCAGATGGGTGGAAAGGTTGTTGATCGATAGTTCACGTCTCATCGGTGCTGAAATCCTCTTTTTGCGCTAAAGCTATGCTCGGCGACAACGATGTTGCGTTGCACAATAAAGATGAACTTTTCTTAATCAATTGCTGCCACCTTGCCCCGGTGCGGCGCCCTGCCATAGGTTGCCTCGCATTGGGTATCAGGGGGAGGTGGAAGTTGTGGGCCGTGACCACGGCGCGGTGATGGAGCTTGCGGGAATCCTGGCGATCCCGCCGCAGCACTCCGCGCCCGCATCATCGGCGGGCAAGCCTCTCCCTTACTGATTCGACGGCCCCCGGCGGCAGCCAGTGGGGGCCATTCCGGTCACAGGTCGATGGTCCAGCCAGGGACGGCGCGTCGCCGCCTTGGTGGGTTTCGGCTGCGCTAGGCGCGTGTCTGCCGCACGCGGGGTTCAAGAAAGGATCGGCATGAGGATCAACGCGAAAGATTTTGCCTCGGCGCTCTTGTTGCTGGTGCTGGCCGGGCTCGGCCTGTGGCTGAACACCGACCACACGCTGGGTTCGGCGCGCCGGATGGGGCCGGGCTACATGCCGATGCTGACCTTCGGGCTGGAGTTCTTTCTCGGCCTGGTGGTCCTTGGCATTTCGTTTGTCAGCGGGCCGGACCCGCTGGAGCGCTGGACCAAGCTTGACCTTGTCGGCCTGTTCCTTGGTATCGCCGTCGCCCTGGTTGCTTACCCGCTGCTCGTCGCGGCGGTTCCGGCCCTGGGGAACAACTGGTACGCGCTCGGCATCGCGCTGATGATCGGGCTCTTCGTCATGGCGATCAGCCCGGGCTGGCGCAAGCTGGCGCTGGTCCTGGCCGGCATGACGGTGTTCGGCGTGCTGCTCGACCAGGGCGGGCTGTTCCTGGCGATCGCCGCGATGGTCGTGATCTCCTCCCTGGCCGATCCCGACCACCGGCCGTTGGGGGTGATTGGCAGCGTGGTCTTCCTGATCGCGCTGTGCTGGTGGGTGTTCATCTACGAGTTGGACATCCGCGTGAACATCTGGCCGACCTTCTGAGGGCCCCCGGCACATGGAACTCCTTCTCGACAACCTGGCGCACGGCTTCGGCGTCGCCCTCAGCCTCAACAACCTGCTCTTCGCGTTGCTCGGCGCCTTCATCGGCACGGCGATCGGCGTGCTGCCGGGCATCGGCCCGGTGGCGACCATCTCCCTGCTGCTGCCGATCACCTTCGGCCAGCCGGCCACCACCGCCATCATCATGCTGGCCGGCATCTACTACGGCGCGCAGTACGGCGGCTCCACCACGGCCATCCTGCTGAACCTGCCGGGCGAGGTCTCCTCGGTGGTGACCACGCTGGAAGGCTACAAGATGGCCCGCAACGGGCGCGCCGGCGCGGCGCTCACCATCGCGGCGCTCGGTTCCTTCTTCGCCGGCTCGGTGGCCACCATCCTGGTCGCCGCCTCCGGCCCGGCGCTGACCGACATCGCCCTCTCCTTCGGCCCGGCGGACTACTTCTCGCTGATGCTGCTCGGTCTGATCATCTCGGCGGTGCTGGCGCAGGGCTCGGTGATCAAGTCGGTGGCCATGGTGGTGCTCGGCGTCGCGCTCGGCCTGGTCGGCACCGACGTGCAGACCGGCCAGCAGCGCTTCACCTTCGGCATCCCCGAGCTGTCGGACGGGCTGAACTTCGCCGCCATCGCCATGGGCGTGTTCGGCATCGGCGAGATCATCCTGAACCTGGAGCGCCCCGAGGTCCGCAGCGTGCTCTCCGCCAAGGTGGGCAGCATGTTCCTCACCAAGGAGGAGTGGAAGCGGGCGACCCCCTCGGTGATCCGCGGCACCATCATCGGCTCGGCGCTTGGCATCCTGCCCGGCGGCGGCGCCTCGCTGGCCTCCTTCGGCTCCTACATGATGGAGCGGAAGATGTCGCGCGGCCGCAACGAGTTCGGCAGTGGCGCGATCGAGGGCGTGGCCGGTCCCGAGGCGGCGAACAACGCCGCGGCGCAGACCAGCTTCATCCCGCTGCTGACGCTCGGCATCCCCTCCAACGCCGTGATGGCGCTGATGGTCGGCGCGCTGATCATCCAGGGCATCCAGCCCGGCCCGCGCATGGTGGAGAGCCAGCCGGACCTGTTCTGGGGCCTGATCTGCTCGATGTGGATCGGCAATGTCATGCTGCTCGTCATCAACCTGCCGATGATCGGCATGTGGGTGAAGCTGCTGCAGGTGCCCTACAAGTACATGTACCCGGCGATCCTGACCTTCTGCGCGATCGGCGTGTACTCCATCAACAACAACGTCTTCGACGTCTACCAGACGGTGTTCTTCGCGGTGCTGGGATACGCCTTCGCGAAGCTGAAGATGGAGCCGGCGCCGCTGCTGGTCGGATTCGTGCTCGGCCCGATGATGGAGGAGCACCTGCGCCGCGCCATGCTGCTCTCCCGCGGCGACGTGACCGTGTTCATCGAGCGCCCGATCTCCGCCGTGCTGCTGGCCATCGCGGCGCTGGCGCTGGGCCTGATGCTGCTGCCCGGCCTGCGCAAGCGGAAGGAGGAGGCGATGGCGGGCTGACCGGCCTCGCCTGAGCCGTTGCTTCTGCCGCCCTGGGCAAGTCGTCCAGGGCGGCTTTCTTTTGTGGGTTGTACTCCGTATCTTCCAGTCTCCGAGCGTGGAGACAGGCCTGATGAGCGCAACCGAGCAGCGTCGTATCGTCCCGGTGGTTCTGTGCGGGGGGACCGGCAGCCGGCTCTGGCCTCTGTCGCGCGAGGGCTTCCCAAAGCAGTTCTGGCCCCTGCTTTCCGAGCGCACGATGCTGCAGGACACCGTGAGCCGGGCCGGCGGCACGGGCTTCACCAGCCCCCTCGTGGTGTGCAACCAGGCGCACCGCTTCCTGGTGGCGGAGCAGCTGCGTGCCGCTGGGGTCAGCGAGCCGACCATCGTGCTGGAGCCGGTGGCGCGCAACAGCGCCCCGGCCATTGCCGCCGCCGCCCTGCTGGCGCATGAGGCGGACCCCGAGGCGGTGCTGTGGCTGCTGGCCGCCGACCACGCCATCGCCGACGTCGCCGCCCTGCATGCGGCGCTGGAGAAGGCGGCAACCGCGGCGCGCGCCGGCCGAATCGTCACCTTCGGCATGAAGCCGGCCGCCCCCGAGACCGGCTACGGCTACATCGAGGCGGGAGCCCCGCTGGAGGGGGTGGAGGGCGTTTCCTCCATCGCCAGCTTCGTCGAGAAGCCGGACCTGGCGACCGCGCGGGCCTACCTGGAGGGTGGCCGCCATCTCTGGAATTCCGGCATGTTCGTGGCGACGGCGGCAACGCTGCTGGCCGAGCTGGAGCGCCTGGCCCCAGGCCTGCTCGCCACCGTGCGGGCGGCGGTTGAAGGCGCCACGCGCGACCTCGACTTCGTGCGGCTGGACCCGCCCACCTTCGAACGGGCGCCGGACATCTCCATCGACTACGCGGTGATGGAAAAGACCAGCCATGCCGCCGTGGTGCCGGCCGATCTCGGATGGTCGGATGTCGGCTCCTGGGCGGCGCTCTGGGAGGTGGCGGCCAAGGATGCCGCCGGCAATGCGACGCATGGCCCGGTCGAGCTTTACCGGGCGAACAACTGCTATGTCCGGAGCGAGGGCGTGCTGACGGGCGTGGTCGGGCTGGACGACGCCGTGGTGGTGGTGACGGACGACGCGGTGCTGGCGATGCACCGGAGTTGCGCCCAGGACGTGAAGAAGCTGCTGGAGCAGCTCAAGGCCAGGGGCCGCAAGGAGGCGACCGAGCACCGCCGGATGTACCGCCCCTGGGGCCATTACGAGGGGCTGATCCAGGGCGACCGCTTCCAGGTGAAGAAGATCTCGGTGAAGCCGGGCGAGAAGCTTTCGCTGCAGAAGCATTTCCACCGCGCGGAGCACTGGGTGGTGGTGAACGGCACCGCCATCGTGGAGCGGGACGCGGAGCGGATCATGCTGCGCGAGAACGAATCGATCTACCTGCCGCTCGGCTCGGTGCACCGGCTGGAAAACCCGGGCATCATCCCGCTCACGCTGATCGAGGTGCAGTCCGGCGCCTATCTGGGCGAGGACGACATCGTCCGCTTCGAGGATACCTACGGCCGCACCTGAGCGGCCGGCGTCCTCCCCGCCCGGCGGGGAACGGCGAGGGCCGGGGGAATGCCTTCCCCGGGCCTTTCGTCATGCGTCCGGCCACCTGGCCATGGCGCGCACCTCGGCCGGGCTGCGGCCGGCCTCGCGCAGCGCCGCCAGGGTCGGAGCCTTGTCCCGCTTCGAGAGCCGCCTGCCATCCGGCCCCAGCAGCAGGCGGTGATGCCGGTAGCGTGGGGCGGGCCAGCGGAGCAGCGCCTGGAGAAGGCGGTGCAGGTCGGTGGCCGGTCGCAGGTCCTCGGCGCGGGTCACCAGCGTCACGCCCTGGAGGGCGTCGTCATGCGTGACGCAGAGGTGGTAGGAGGCGGGCGTGTCCTTGCGGGCCAGCACCACGTCGCCGAAGCGCGCCGGGTCGCAGCGGATCCGTCCCTCGCCCAGCTCCAGAAAGGAGAGCGGCGTCGGTGCCCGGCGCAGGGCGGCTCCCATGTCCAGCCGCAGGGCATAGGCCTCGCCCCGGGCGAGGCGCTCCGCCCTTTCGGCGGCGGAGAGGCGGCGGCAGGTGCCGGGATAGAGCAGCCCGTCCGGCCCATGCGGCGCATGGCCGATCGCGGCCACCTCGCGGGCGATGTCCGCGCGGGTGCAGAAGCAGGGATAGAGCAGGCCCATCCCCTCCAGCCGGTTCAGGGCGGCACGGTATTCCGGCAGATGCTCCGACTGCACGCGCACCGGCCCGTCCCAGTCCAGCCCGAGCCAGGCGAGGTCCTGCACGATTCCGGCGGCGTATTCGGGCCGGCAGCGGGCCGGGTCGATGTCCTCCAGGCGCAGCAGGAAGCGGCCGCCGGCGGCGCGGGCGGCGCGCCAGCCGAGCAGGGCGCTGTGCGCATGGCCCAGGTGCAGGCGCCCGGTCGGGCTGGGGGCGAAGCGCGTGACAATGGTTGCGGGCATCGCCGATCGCGCGTAGCGGATCGGGCACCACCGCAGCAAGGGGATGCCGCATGGCCGCACTGGAAGGACCGCATTGGGGGCCGAAGGCGGGGGGAGCGCCGAAGCTGATCGTCTTTCTCCTGCACGGGTATGGCGCCGACGGGAACGACCTGATCGACCTCGCGCCGCATTGGGCGCAGAGCGTGCCGGAGGCGCTCTTTGTCGCGCCGCATGCGCCGCACCCCTGCCCGGGGGCACCCTATGGCCGCCAGTGGTTCAGCCTGGAGGACCGTCGCCCCGCTCCGTTGCTGGCCGGCATCCGGACCGCCCGGCCCCTGCTGGACGAGACCATCGCCGCCGAATGCGCCGCCGCCGGCGTGCCGGAGGACAAGGTGGTGCTGATGGGCTTCAGCCAGGGCGCGATGATGTCGCTTTTCACCGGCCTGCGCCGCGAGAGGGCCCTTGCCGGCATTCTGGCCTTTTCCGGCCGGCTGATCGGCGAGGAACTGCTTGCCGCCGAGATCCGGAGTCGTCCGCCGGTGCTGCTGGTGCATGGCGAGGCGGACGAGGTGGTGCCGATGGCCGGCAGCCGGGCGGCCGAGGCGGCGCTGGAAGCGGCCGGGGTGCCGGTGGAGGGCCTCTACGTCCCGCGCCTGGGGCATGGCATCGACGATATCGGCCTTTCCGCCGGCGGGCTGTTCCTGCAGCGCGTCGCGGCGGAGCTTGCGAGTTCCGTGTGACGCCACCGTGAAACTCGCGCGGCCAAACGTTGCGCAGGCCGCGCGAGACTGGCATGAATGAAGCCGCAAACCGGCGGCGCCACGAAATCTGGGGCCTGCCCGACCGGTTCAGGCCCCAGGGCTAGAGGCGCGCAGCTTGAAAGGAGCGGCGCTTGCCTGACGGGATGTCTTCGGGCGGTCAAAGTGGCTTCCCGGCCTTGGTGCTGAACGCGGATTTCCGCCCGCTATCGTATTTCCCGCTGTCCCTCTGGTCCTGGCAGGACGCGGTGAAGGCGGTTTATCTCGACCGCGTTTCGGTGCTGTCGGAATACGACATCACGGTGCATTCGCCGCGCCACGCCATCCGGCTGCCGAGCGTCATCGCGTTGAAGGAGTACATCCCGGCGGCGCGCCGGCCCGCCTTCACGCGGTTCAACGTCTTCCTGCGCGACAGCTTCACCTGCGTCTATTGCGGTGCCGAGCACCCGACGCATGAGCTGACCTTCGACCATGTCATCCCGCGCAGCCGGGGTGGCCGGACGAGCTGGGAGAACGTCGTCACCGCCTGCGGCCCCTGCAACCTCCGCAAGGGCTCCCGCCTGCCGCGGGAGATCCGCATGTTTCCGCGCCATGTTCCGCGGCAGCCGACAAGCTGGGAACTGCAGGAGAACGGCAGGATGTTTCCGCCGAACTACCTGCACGAGAGCTGGCGCGACTACCTGTACTGGGATACCGAACTGGAGAGCTGAGGCGTCAGGTCCGGCGCAGCGGGCCGCTGGCCGGCGGCAGCGTGGCGGGATGTGGCGCGCCCGGCGCGGCGGTGCCGGACGAAACGTCTGCCTCAGGCGGGGCGACACCTTTCAGGAGATCCACCACCCGGTCGGCAAAGCCCGAGAGATAGCGGCGCCCCAGCTCCATATCCTCCGCCTTGTGCCGCCCGATGGCCTGCACGCCAACAAGCGTGCCCGCCACGCCCGAGGCGCAGACGACGTTTCGCACGACATGTGCCGGTGGATTGTCGATGCGGAACTCCGCGCAGCCGATGTTCGGCACCGTCGCGCCTTTGGTGGTCACCGCATAGTCCAGTCCGCGCTCCAGCCGCAGCCCTGGCCGGGAGCCCGCGCCGGCGGCTGTTGCCAAGGCCATGGTCGCCACCTGCTTCTCCACCTGTGGCGAGGCGGCGCCATCCGGCAGCGGCATCGTCCGGGGCCGCAGCAGGTAGACGGTGGCGGTGCTGCCGGTCGCTTCCGACCGATAGGTGATCGCCAGGTCGCCCGGAGCATCGCCGACCGGCCGCACCTCCGACCGATGGAAGCCCAGAATGGTCTCCGGCAGCCGTTCGGCCAGGTCCCGCTGCGGAAAGGTCTGCGCCCCGGTGGTCGCGCAGCCGGCCAGCAGGCAGCAGGCGGTAAGGACCTTGAAGAAAGGCGGCATGGCTCGTCCCGGTTGATCAGGGAGCGAAGAATGCCACGATCCTGGCGAAGGCGTCAGCCGCGCCGGCGCGCCTCGCGCAAGGCCAGGCCACCGAGGGCGAGCGCATAGATCAGGTTCATCCCGGCCATCGAGAGAGGCAGGGCGGGAATGAGATAGGTCGGCTCGTCACACGGCTTGGAAGGGGCTGCCGCCATGCCGGCCAGCATGTCCTCCACGCTGCGGGCGCTGCCGGCGGTGGGGGCGGTGCAGCCCGGGAAGGGGGAGGGCCACCAATGCGCCTCCACCCCCACATGCACCACCGCGAAGGCGCCCGAGCCAAGAATGGCGAGACCGGCCAGCGTCAGCAGCAGGCGGCGCGGCAGCCAGAACGCCAGCAAGGCAAGGACGGCACCGATCCAATAGGGCCAGCGCTGCCAGAGGCAGAGTTCACAGGGGTTCAGCCCGCCCCACCGCTCCGAGGCCATGGCGAAAAGCGGCGCGGCGGCGGCCAGCGCCGCGATCAGCAGCGGCATACGTCCTACTGCTCGGCCGAGGCGTCGCGCAGCATCTGGTCCATGGTGCGGGCGGGTTCGGCGCAGCCGGCCTGGCCGATGACGCGCGCCGGCACCCCGGCGACCGTGGTGCAGGGCGGCACCGGCTTCAGCACCACCGAGCCCGCGGCGACGCGGGCGCAATGCCCCACTTCGATGTTGCCGAGCACCTTGGCGCCGGCCCCGAGCATCACGCCGTGCCGGATCTTGGGATGGCGGTCGCCGCATTCCTTGCCGGTGCCGCCCAGCGTCACGCCCTGCAGCAGCGAGACGTCATCCTCGATCTCGGCCGTCTCGCCCACCACCAGCCCGGTGGCGTGGTCGAGGAAGATGCCGCGCCCCATCCGCACCGCCGGGTGGATGTCCGTCTGGAAGACCGAGGAGGAGCGGGACTGCAGCCAGAGCGCCATGTCCCGGCGGCCCTCCTGCCAGAGCCGGTGCGCCAGGCGGTGCACGGTGAGGGCGTGGAAGCCCTTGTAGTAGAGCACCGGCTCCAGCGCGCGGCTGGTGGCGGGGTCGCGGTCCACCACCGCCATGATGTCGCAGCGCACCGCCTCGCGCAGGGCCGGGTCGTCCTCCAGGGCGCGCTCCAGCGTCCGGCGCAGCAGTGCCTCCGGCAGGTCGGCATGGGCGAGCCTGGCGGCGACACGGCCGGACAGGGCCGATTCCAGGCCTTCGTGCTGCAGCACCGCCGAATGCAGGAAGCCCGCCAGTTCCGGCTCGCGCAGGGCCGCCTCGTCCGCCTCGCGGCGGATGCGCGACCAGACGGGGTCCAGCAGGCCGGCGGCCTCGCGCGGGGAGGTTTGCGGCGCGGGATGGGTCATGCGGACTCCTTGGCGGCGGCGGCCGCGCAGGGCTGGATATCTGCGGAAGCTGGCGCTGCGCCCTGGCCGGGTCAAGCGCCGCCACGGCTGGACCGGCTGGCGCTCCGCGCATAGCGTGCCCGCACGAGGACCAACGTGGGAAAGGGATCGGCCATGCCGGTGATCTGGGGACGGGCGAACAGCAGCAACGTGATGAAGGTGCTCTGGTTCTGCGCCGAGGCGGGGCTGGAGCATGAGCGCCGCGACGCCGGCGGCGCCTTCGGCGTGACGAACGAGCCCGCCTACAAGGCGCGCAACCCGATGTCCCTGGTGCCCACGCTGGAGGAGCCGGACGGCTGGAGCCTGTGGGAAAGCAACACCATCCTACGCTATCTCGCCAGCACCACGCCCGGCGGCGCCGCGCTGCTGCCGCAGCAGCCGCGCGCCCGCGCCCAGGTGGAGCGCTGGATGGACTGGCAGCTCGCCCATCTCACGCCGCCGATGACCACGATCTTCTTCACCTATGTGCGGATTCCCGAGGCGGAGCGGGACTGGCCCGCCACCCAGGCGGCGCTCACCCAGGCCGGCAAGCTCTGGCGCATCCTCGACCGCCAGCTTGAGGGCAAGGAATACGTCGAGGGCGCCTTCTCGGTGGCCGACATCGTTTTCGGGCCGCACATCCACCGATGGTTCGCGCTGCCGGTCGAGCGGCCGGAACTGCCCAACCTGCGCGGCTGGTACGACCGCCTGCTGGCGCGGCCGCACTTCGCCCGCCTCATCGCGGGGCCGATGACCTGAGGGGAAGTGAGGGAGGCCGCGCGCTGCCCCCGTGACGGCGCGTCGCGCTTGCGCTAGACCCGTTCCGCCGCGCGAGAGTGGCGGAACGGTAGACGCAGACGACTCAAAATCGTCCGACCTCGGTCATGGGGGTTCGAATCCCCCCTCTCGCAATCCTTTTCAACGATCGGTCAGGCGCAGCTCGATGCGCCGGTTGCGCGCGAGGGCCTCGGGCGAATCGCCCGCGTCGATCGGCTGGTTGTCGCCAAAGGCCGCCGCCGCGACATGGTTGGCCGGCAGCCCCTGGGTGATCAGGAACTGCGCCACCGCGATGGCGCGCGCCGCGGAAAGCTCCCAGTTGGAGGCGTAGCGGCCGCCCGGCCGCACCGGGCTGCGGTCGGCATGGCCGTCCACGCGCAGGATCCAGGGCAGGTCGGCCGGGAACTTCTTGCTGACCTCCTTCAGCACCTCGGCCAGCTCGCGGAGCTGCTGCTGGCCGGCGGCGGAAAGGTCGGCGCTGCCCACCGGGAACAGCACCTCGCCCTGGAAGACGAAGCGGTCGCCCACGATGCGGACCTCCTGCCGCTCGCCCAGCACGTCGCGCAGCCGGCCGAAGAAGTCGCTGCGGTAGCGCTGCAGCTCCTCCACCCGGGCGGCCAGCGCGGTGTTCAGCCGCTGCCCGAGATCGGCGATCTGGACGTCCTTGTCCCGTGTCGCCTTCACCTGCACGTCCAGCAGGCCGGCCATGCGCGCCAGCTCGGCCCGCAGCTCGGTGAGCTGCCGGTTCAGCAGCGCCACCTGGGCCTGCGCGCTCTCGGCGAGGCGGACCTGCTCGCCCGCTTTGGCCTCGGCCTGCTGGCGGCGCTCGGCCTCGCCCCTGGTCTGCTGTTCCTGCGCCTCGGCGCGGGCCATGACATCCGCCACGCGCTTCTCCAGCTCGTCGCGCAGCGCCGTCAGGGCACGGATCTGCTCGGCCAGGCGGTTCAGCTGCTGCTGACGCTGGTCGGCCGTCTGCTGCGCCGCCTGCAGTTGCTGCTGGGTCTGCGCCAGGGCCTGCGCATTCCGGTCGCGGCTGGATTCGGCCGCGGCGGCACGGTCCTGCAGCGCCTGGATCTGGGTCCGCGCCGCCTGCAGGTTCTGCCGCTCGTCGGCCAGGGTGCGGCGCGTCTCGGTCAGGTTCTGCAGGGTCTGGGCGGTGTCGCCGCCGATGCTCTCGGCACGGGACTGGGCGGCGGCCAGCCGCTCCTCCAGGCTGGCGATGCGGCCGGCCGAGCCGCTGGCGGTCAGCTCCAGGTCGGCCAGCCGGGCGGCCAGGCGGTCCCGCTCGGTTTTCAGCGAGTCGCGTTCGGCGCCCTGGCGGTCGCGCTCCTCGCGGAGGGACGTCACCTGCGCCAGGGCGGCTTCGCGGGCGCCGGTGGCGATGCGGAGCTCGTCCGAAAGGCGGGACAGGTTGGCGCGCAGCTCCTGCCCCTGGCCGCGCTCCAGCGCCAGCATGTCCGACAGCTCGGCCACCTGCTGGTTCAGCCGGTCCAGCGCCTTGTCGCGCGAGGTCAGGGTGACCGACAGGAAGCCCTGCGCCAGCACGAAGACCAGCAGCACGAAGATGATGACCATGAGCAGCGTGGACAGCGCGTCCACGTAGCCCGGCCAGGCATTGGGCGCCTCGCGCGCGCCGCGGCGGCTCAGGGGCATGGCGTCAGTCTCCCGTCAGCGGGGGCTCTCGTCGGCCAGGGCCGCGATGGTGCGGGCGAGGATCTTGATCTCGCCGCGGATCTCGGCGGTGGCCTGGGCGCGGCCATGCGCGAGGTCCTCAACCAGCCGCGCCATGTAGACTTCGAGGTTGCGCAGGTGGATGCGCGATGCCTCGTCCAGCGCGCCATGCGTCTGCACGTGCTGCTGCGCCTCGGCCAGCCGGCTGAGGGTCGGCATCAGGCCGGACTGCGCGTCGGCGAAGCGCTGCATCAGCATCTGCTGGGCGCGCATCTGGTCGGTCATCAGGGAGAGGCGGTCGGTCAGCGTGTTCAGCGCCAGGGCGCTGGCGGCGCGGCCTTCCTCGCCGCGTGCCAGGATGCTCTGCAGGTTCTCCAGGTTCTCCGCCGTCTGTTCCAGCAGCGCGTGGACATAGGCGGGAACGGAGCCGCCGGCCTCGGCCGTGTCGCCCAGCACGCCGGAGGAAAGGCGGGTGACGCCCGCGAGCCATTCCTCCAGCTCATAGTAGAAGCGGTTCTGCGCCTGGCCCGCCGTCAGGTCGAGGAAGCCCAGCACCAGCGCGCCGGAAAGGCCGAGCAGCGACGAGGAGAACGCCACGCCCATGCCGCCCAGCGGCTGCGCCAGCCCGGACTTGAGCTGGTTGAAGAGCTGGTTCAGGTCGCCGGAGCCCACCGACATGGTGTTGATGACGTCGGCCACCGAGCCGATGGTCAGGATCAGGCCCCAGAAGGTGCCGAGCAGGCCGAGGAAGATCGAGAGCCCCGTCATGTAGCGCGACAGCTCGCGGCTCTCGTCCAGGCGCGAGGCGATGCCGTCCAGCAGGCTGCGCATGGCGGAGGCGGAGAGGGTGATGCGGTCGCCGCGCCGGGTGGCGAGCATCGAGGCCATCGGCGCCAGCAGGCGCGGCGGCGTGCGGGCGGCGCCGCCGGAGCGCGCGTTGCGGAAGCCCTCCACCCAGTCCACCTCCGGCCGCAGCCCCAGCACCTGGCGGATGTTCCAGGCGATGCCCAGCAGCAGAACGGCGAAGATGACGCTGTTCAGCACCGGGTTGGCGGCGAAGGCACGGGTCAGCGCGCCCGAGAGCACCACGGCAAGGGCGAGGACCGCGGCAAGGAAGACCAACATCCGCAGCAGGTACTGGTTGGGGCGGGTCATGGGCGGCTCAGGTTCTCGCTGGCGGGAGTGTCGCTGCGGGCGGGGGGCGGCAGCAGCTCGATGGCGTCGCGTGCCTCGGCGGTGCGGCCCAGGGGACGGATGTCGATGCGGGTGCCGTCCAGCCCGGCCTGTTCCAGCACATGCCGGATCGCGAGGGCGTGCGCCAGCGAATCCCGGCGGGCGAGCGAGACGTCGTTCTCGGGATTGGCCACCTGGGCGACCAGCGTCACCCGGCCCGTGGTGCGGCTGGAGAGCCAATGGGCGATCTCTGCCAGCGTGGAATGCGGCGCACCGTCCAGCGTGCCGCGCGCCAGCGAACCCGTCAGCCGCCAGCCGCCGCCCGGCATGGCCTCGATGCCGCGCGGCAGGTTGAAGCCGGGCTGCGGCATCGCGGGCGCGGGACGCGGCGGGCGCGTCAGGTCCGGGGCGCGGGGTGCGGCGGCCGCGGGATCGGAAGGTAGCCGCCCGTCCGGCAGCTGCGCGTGAGCGGTCGCGGCCAGCGCCAGCAGCGCCAGCAGTGGAACGGACCGCCGCAGCGGCGGTAGAAATGGTAAGTTGAAGGCGCGCATCGTTGCGCACCCTAGCCCACATCCGCGAGAGGGGAAACGGGCGCCGGGTTGGCGCCCGCGGCAGGTCAGCCTTCGCCGCGCGCCTTGCCGACCGCGGCGATGCCCTCGTTCACCACCTCCCGCAGCTTGGGCTGCATGAAGGGGTTGCCGGCGATGACGTTGCCGCTGGCGAAGGAGTCGCCACCCTCGGCATCGGTCACGTAGCCGCCGGCCTCCTTCAGGATGACCAGCCCGGCGGCGATGTCCCAGGGCTTCAGGCCCAGCTCCCAGTAGCCGTCATAGCGGCCGGCGGCGGTCCAGGCGAGGTCGAGCGAGGCGGAGCCCATGCGGCGGATGCCGGCGACCTGCGGCATCAGCCTGGCCAGAATGGTGGAGAACTCGGCCTTGCGCGGCACCTTGGCGAAGGGAATGCCGGTGGCGAGCACGGCGCTGAGCATGTCCCGCCGGCCCGAGACGCGCAGGCGGCGGTCGTTCAGGAAGGCGCCCATGCCCTTCTCGGCCCAGAACAGCTCGTCGGCGGCGGGGTTGTAGATCACGCCCGCGACGATCTCGCTGCTGTTCTCGCCGGTGCGCTTCTCGATGCCGATCGAGACCGACCAGTGCGGGATGCCGTGCAGGAAGTTGGTGGTGCCGTCCAGCGGGTCCACCACCCAGCGCCACTCCCAGTCCTCCTTGCCGGTCTGGCCCTCCTCCTCGCCGAGAAAGGCGAAGTTCGGGCGAGCGCGGCCGAGTTCGGCGCGCAGCGTCTCCTCGGCGCGCAGGTCGGCCTGGGAAACGAAGTCGCCCGGGCCCTTGGTGCTCACCTGCAGCTGCTCGACCTCGCCGAAGTCGCGCAGCAGGCGGCGGCCGACCTTCTGCGCGGCGGCCACGACGACGTTCAGGGCGGGGGAGAGGCGTGCGGATGCGGCCACGATGGGGGAACTCCGGATAACGGATGCGCTGCTCGGCGGGCGGGGGCGCGCCCTGCCGCCTGGTTCCGCCGGGATGCCGCGGCTTCCCGGAACTCCCGCCGCCGGGCAGCGTAGGTCCGGCGGCGGGAAACGGAGTCCGGGACGCCGGACGGCGCCCCGCGGATCGGGCCTCAGCCCTTGGAGCGCTCGACGTAGGAGCCGTCGTCGGTCTTCACCACGATCCTCTCGCCGGCGGTGATGAAGGGCGGCACCAGGGTCTTCACGCCGTTGGAGAGCACGGCGGGCTTGTAGGAGGAGGAGGCGGTCTGCCCCTTCACCACCGGATCGGCCTCGGCCACCTCCAGCGTCACGTTGGGCGGCAGGTCCATCGCCACCGGCTCGCCCTCGATCAGCTTCACCGAGACGGTCATGTTCTCGGTGAGGAAGGGCAGGCGCTCGCCGAGGATGGCAGCCGGGACGATGGTCTGCTCAAAGGTCTCGGGGTCCATCAGAACCAGGTTGTCGCCGTCGGCGTAGGAGTAGGTGAACTCCTTGTCCTCGGTCATCAGCCGCTCGACGGTGTCGGCGGTGCGCCAACGATCGTCCTTCTTGGTGCCGGTCTTGATGTCGCGCATCTCGACCTGGATGAAGGCGCCGCCCTTGCCCGGAGTGATGATCTGGATCTTCAGCACCGTCCAGCGCCGGCCTTCGTACTCGATGACCTGACCGGGGCGCATCTGGTTGGCCTGCTGCTTCATGGGCGGGGCACCTGTCTCTCGGGGGAGGCTTAAAGGAACGAAGATAGGCCGCGCCCGCCACGGGGGCGGAAGGCGGCTCGGCGGCGCGGTTTAGCGTGGGGCGGAGGGCGGAGCAATGGCAAGGGCCGCCCCGCGGCCGGCGGCGGGGCGGCCGGCTCAGTAGGCCACGCGGCCGAACACCGCCTGCATCAGGGCGAACAGCGCCCCGCCGGCCAGGAAGCCGACCAGCGTGCCGTTCACCCGCACGAACTGCAGGTCGCGCCCCACCCGCAGTTCGATCTTGTCCACCACCGTCGCGGTATCCCAGCGCGCCACGACGCCGGCGATGAAGTCGGCGATGCGCGCCTGGGCGGAGGGCAGCGCGCCCCGCAGCATTCCTTCCAGCCAGCGGTTCAGCCGCTCGCGCGCCGCCTCATCCTCGGCCAGCAGCCGGCCAAGGTTGGTGAACAGGCCGGAGAGCAGCGCCGCGCTGCGGCCTTCGGGGGAGGCGGCGTCGGCCGCCACGCCGGCCTTCAGGCGGCTCCAGACGTCGCCCAGCCAGGCCGCCACGGTGGGGTGCGACAAGGCCTTGCGCAGTGCCGCTCCGACCGCCTCCGCGCGTGCCGGGTCGGTTTCCAGGCGCTCGATCTCGGTCAGCAGCCAGGCCTCGAAGGCGGCGCGCAGGTCGCTGTCCCCCGGCTCGACCTTCTCCAGCTCCTGGTTGATGGCGGTGAGGATGCGCCGCGCCACCGCGCCGCCGGCCAGCCAGCCGACCAGCGCGCCGCCCTCGGCCCGCACGCGGGCCTGGATCGCCTGCCGCAGGTCCTCCTCCTTGGCGGCCAGCAACACCTTGATCTGCTCCAGCGCCAGCCCGAACACCGCCTGGTGCTGGCCGCCCGCCATCATGGCGCGCAGCATCCGCGCCAGCAGGCGCGCCGCGGCGGGGCCGGAAACCATGCGCGGCAGCAGGCGCGCCAGCAGGCGGCGGGCGCGGCCGTCCTCCAGGGCATCGAGCACGCGCGGCAGGTTGGCGGCCATTGCCTCGGCCAAGGGGCGCGTGTTGGCGGGATCGCTCAGCACGCGGCGCAGGATGCCCGCGAGATCCACGCGTGCCAGCAGGCGCTGCACCTCCGCCTCGGTCAAGACGTGGTTGCCGACGAAGCGGCCCAGCCCGCGCCCGAGGCGTTCCTTCTGGCGTGGAATGATGGCGGTATGCGGGATGGGCAGGCCGAGCGGCCGGCGGAACAGCGCCGTGACCGCGAACCAGTCGGCCAGGCCGCCGACCAGCCCGGCCTTGGCGGAAGCCTGCAGCAGGTCGCTCCAGTAGCCCGGCGGCAGCTGATACGCGCCGAGCATCACGGCGGACATCAGCACCAGCAGGGCGGTGGCGAAGCGACGATAGCGGGTGAGGTTGCGGCGGAGTTCGGCCTCGGGGTCGGGAAGGGGGGGCATACCGTGCATCGCCCGTGAAGGTAGTGCGGCGGACGGCCGGGCGGGAGCCGTGGGGGATGACAATCCGCGGCTTGTTCGGGAACGGGCCGCAACCTGCCGTCCGCCGGCGCGCTTGTGCACGACGAGGGAAATGTTATTCTATAACATCATGACGCCCCGCCTCAATGACCCGCTGGCGCTGCACGCCGGCACCCCGGCCCGGCTGGCGCTGGCCGCGCTGCTGCTGGCGCTGCTCTGGACCGCCGTGCTCTGGGCGCGCGCCGCATGAGCCGCGGCGAGGGCATCGTGCTCACCGACCTGACGCTGACGCATGGGCGGCGTCCGGCGGTGCATCACATCTCCGGCCGCTTCGCGCCAGGGAGCCTGACCGCCATCGTGGGCCCGAACGGCGCGGGCAAGTCCACCCTGCTGCGCGCCATCGCGGGCCTCCACCCGGCTGTTGAGGGCAAGCTCGCCGCGCCGCGCCGGGACATCGCGCTGCTGCCGCAGGCGGCGGCGCTGGACCGCGCCTTCCCGGTCTCCTGCCTGGATGTGGTGCTGTTCGGCCATTGGCACCGCGCCGGCGCCTTCCGTGCGCTGCGCGCGGCCGAGCAGCGGGCGGCCCGCGACGCGCTGGCGGCGGTCGGGCTGGAAGGCTTCGAGGGGCGGCCGGTCGGCGGCCTTTCGAGCGGCCAGTTCCAGCGCGTGCTTTTCGCCCGGCTGCTGGTGCAGGATGCGCCGGTGATCCTGCTGGACGAGCCCTTCAACGCCGTGGACGCCCGCACCGCCGCCGACCTGCTGGCGCTGGTGCACCGCTGGCACGGCGAGGGCCGCACCATCCTGGCGGTGCTGCACGACCTGGAGCTGGTGCGGCACGACTTTCCCGAGACGCTGCTGCTGGCGCGCGAACCGATTGCCTGGGGGCCGACGGGGGAGGTGCTGACCGCCGCCAACCGCATGAAGGCCCGCATGATGGCCGAGGCCTGGGATGCGGAAGCCGAAGCCTGCGAGCGCAGCGCCGCCTGAGATGCTGCACCTGCTTCAGGACGCCCTTTGGGCGCCTTTCGCCGAGTTCGGCTTCATGCGCCGGGCGCTGGTGGGTTGCCTCGCGCTTTCGCTGGCCGCGCCGCCGCTCGGCGTCTTCCTGATGTTGCGGCGGATGAGCCTGACCGCCGACGTGCTCGCGCACGGCATCCTGCCCGGCATCGCGATCGGCTTCCTCGTGGCGGGGCTTTCCGTCACCGCCATGTCGGTGGGCGGCCTGGTGGCCGGGCTGATCGTGGGAGTGGGTGCGGGCGCCATCTCGCGCGCGACAGGCGGGCGGGAAGATGCGGCGCTGGCCGCGCTCTACCTCGTCGCGCTGGCGCTTGGCGTCACCCTGATCTCGACGCGGGCCGGATCGGTCGAGCTGTCGCACCTGCTGTTCGGCAGCGTGCTGGGGGTGGACGACCCGGCGCTGTTCCTGATGGCGGGCGTGGCCAGCCTGACGCTGCTGGCGCTGGCCTTCGCCTGGCGGCCGCTGGTGCTGGAATGCTTCGATCCCGGCTTCGCCGCCGCCGTGCGCGCGCATGGCGGCTGGTGGCACATGCTGTTCCTGGTGCTGGTGGTGCTGAACGTGCTGGCGGCCTTCCAGGCGCTCGGCACGCTGATGGCCGTGGGGCTGATGATGCTGCCGGCGGTCGCCGCGCGCTACTGGGGGCGCAGCGTGGGGGGAATGGCCTATGCCGCCGCCGGCATCGCCGTTTTCGCCAGCGTGGCGGGCCTGCTCGTCTCCTATCACTTCGACCTGCCCAGTGGTCCCGCCATCGTCCTGGTCGCCGGCGCGGCCTGGGTCCTCTCGGTGCTCGCGGGGCCGGTGGACGGGCTGCTGGGCCGCCTGTTGCGCCGCCCGCATTTCAGCGGCTGACCGGCGCCACGGCTCCGTTCGCCGGCGCGCTCCGGGCGCCCGGCCGCCTTCCGCCGCCGCCAACGGGCTTCACCCGTCTCGCCGGCGGGGCGTGCAACTCGCCTCAGCCGAGGAGCAGGGACCTCGATCTCCCCACCGCCGAGGCGGCCGGCAGATAGGCGGCCAGCGCGATCGCCCCCGTCATTCGCCACCAGCGCCAGCCTGAACAAACCGACCACACCGGCAATCGGCGAGGTGGCGGAGGGCGCCAGCTTCGGGCGCGGCCGGCGCCGCATGGCTCCCTGGAAGGCACGGGCGATCAGGTCGCGGCTGAGGCGAGACCTTGGCGCTCCCTCGCCGGATTGCGCCCCTCGCTCCGACCAGGCGGGCATGGCAGTGTTTTCTCCCCCATCTCATGAAGGAACGCCCGTGACCGAGCCATCCTCCCGCATCCGCCGCCTGGCGGAGGAGCAACGCCTCTGTGGCGCCACCGTCGCCGGCGGCTTCATCTTCCTGGCCGGCCAGGTGGCGGACGACGCCACGCTCGACGCCGAGGGACAGACCTCCGACATCCTGGCGCAGATCGACGCGCTGCTGGCCGATGCCGGCACGGACAAGCGCGCGCTGCTGCAGGTGCAGATCGTGCTGGCGGACATCGCCGATGCCGCCGCGATGAACCGTGCCTGGGACCGCTGGCTGGATCGCGCCCACAAGCCCGCGCGCATGACCATCCAGGGCAAGTTGGTGGACCCGCAATGGAGGGTCGAGATCACCGGGATCGCCCTGGCGCCGGGGTAAGCGCGCTGCCTTTCCTGCGCCTTCTGATCTGATGGCGATTTTTTAAGGTGTTCGTAACCTTCGACTAAGTCCTGTATAAGACACGCCTTTTTCACTTTCCTCCGGCGTCCGGCAAGGGGCGCGCCAAGCCGCGTGATGCACTCCACGATGTTGCGCCCGCACCGGACGCGCTAGGAGCGCGCACGCGCTGCGGCCGCCCCTCGGCCTGTGCCGCAGCGCTTGTTGAAACGCCCTCGTCCGGAAAAGAACCGTCCATGCCTGCATCGGAGCGCGCTGCGCGCCGGGCGCGCGTGGCCGGAGCCGTGCGGGAGCGCGCCTCTTGAGGAAGTGGTCGATGTTGAGACGCTGGCTTGGCCTGCTCTATGTGCAGGTGCTGATCGCGATTGTGCTGGGCGTGCTGGTGGGCGCGTTCTTCCCGTCCACCGGCGCGGCGCTGAAGCCGCTGGGCGACGCCTTCGTCAAGCTGATCAAGCTGATCATCGCCCCGGTGGTGTTCTGCACCGTGGTGCACGGGATCGCCAGCGTGCGGGATGCCAGCAAGGTCGGCCGCGTCGGTCTGAAGGCGATCCTGTATTTCGAGGTGGTCTCCACCTTCGCCCTGGCGCTCGGCCTGATCGTCGCCAAGGTCTTCCACACTGGCGCCGGCTTCGACATCGACCCGACGCAGCTCGACGCCAAGGCGGTGCAGGGCTTCACCCAGAAGGCGCAGGGCGACAGCGTCGTCGCGCATCTGATGGGCATCATCCCCGACAGCTTCTTCAGCCCCTTCGTCAATGGCGACCTGCTGCAGGTGCTGCTGATCGCCGTGCTGACCGGCTTCGCCATCAACGCCCTGCCCGAGAAGGCGCGGGAGACGACCGCCCATGTGGTGGACCGGATGGCCGCCGTCTTCTTCGGCGTGGTGCGCATCGTGGTGCAGGCGGCGCCCGTCGGCGCCTTCGGCGCCATGGCCTTCACCATTGGCGCCTATGGCATCGGCTCGCTGCTGCGCCTGGGCGAGCTGGTGGCCACCTTCTACCTGACCGCCGTGCTCTTCGTGGTGGTGGTGCTGGGCATCATCGCCCGGTTCTGCGGCTTCTCCATCCTGCGCTTTCTCAACTACATCCGCGAGGAGCTGCTGATCGTGCTCGGCACGTCGAGCAGCGAAAGCGTGCTGCCGCAGCTGATGCGCAAGCTGGAGCGGCTGGGCTGCTCGCCCAACGTGGTCGGGCTGACCGTGCCGCTGGGCTACAGCTTCAACCTGGACGGCACCAACATCTACATGACCCTGGCGACGATGTTCCTGGCCTATGCCACGAACACGCACCTGACGCTGGGGCAGGAGCTGACCATCCTGCTGGTGGCGATGCTGACCTCGAAAGGCGCCTCGGGCGTCACCGGCGCCGGCTTCATCACCCTGGCGGCGACGCTTTCCGTGATTCCGGACATTCCGATCCAGGCGCTGGCGGTGCTGATCGGCATCGACAAGTTCATGAGCGAGTGCCGCGCCCTGACCAACCTCTGCGGCAACGGCGTCGCCTGTGTCGCCATCAGCCGCTGGGAGGGTGAGCTGGATGCCCAGCGCCTGCGCGCCGAGCTGGCGGCGGGTCCGAGCAGCCACCTGCTGGAGGATGCGGTCCCCGCGACCGGCGGGGCAACGCGCGCCGCCGAGTGAGCGGCCGGTTCGCCACGGGGCCGGAATGATCTTCAGAACGTGATGAGCTGCCACCGCAATCTACCTCAACAGGATAGCTTGCGGTAGGCGGCTCCGCGCGCTGCCATGGCCAAGCCGAAAGTTGCCCCGCTTCCGCCGTAATGGCCGGGCAGGCTTCGGCCTCTTGCCCTGGGAAGCCCTGCCATGCGCGCCATTCCTGGTCTCGAACCGGCCTCTGGCCGCCGCCTCGCCGCGGAGGGCAGGCCATGAGCGTGGCCGGACCTGCCTGGAAGGGTCGCCGGGTGCTGGTCACCGGCGGCGCGGGCTTCATCGGCAGCGGCCTTTGCCATGCGCTGGCCGCCGCGGGCGCCGAGGTGGTGGCGCTGGACGCCATGCTGCCCGAGGCCGGCGCCAACCCCTTCAACCTGCAGGACAGCGGCGTCCGGCTGGTGGAGGCCGACCTGCGCGAGGCGGACCTCGCGCCTTACGCCGAAGGCCTGGACGCGGTTTTCAACCTCGCCGCCCAGACCAGCCATGCCGGCAGCATGGCCGACCCCTTCACCGATCTCGCCATCAACGCCGACGCCCAGCTCCGGCTGATCGCCGCGCTGCGGGCCGGCTCGCCCCGGGCGGTGGTGGTGCATGCCTCGACACGGCAGTTCTACGGCCGCCCGCACTACCTGCCGGTGGACGAGAAGCACCCCATCGCCCCGCCCGACGCCAACGGGGTCTCCAAGCTGGCCGGCGAGCAGTACTGGCTGATGGAGGGGCGGGTGCATGGCCGCCCCGTCGTCTCGCTGCGCCTGACCAACTGCTACGGCCCCCGCCTGAGGGTGAAGGACGCGCGGCAGACCTTCCTCGGCATCTGGTTCCGCCGCCTGCTGGAGGGCGAACCCTTCGAAGTCTGGGGCGGCGAGCAGCTGCGCGACCTCGCCTATCTGGACGACGTGGTGGCGGCCTTCCTGCGCGCGGCGGAGACCCCCGCCTGCGCCGGCCGGGCCTTCAACATCGGCGGTGCCCCGCCCGTCTCGCTGCGCGAGCTGGCCGAGCTGGCGATCGCCGCCAATGGGGCTGGACACTACGTGGTGAAGGAATTCCCCGCCGACCGCGCCCCGATCGACATCGGCAGCTTTCACGCCGACGATTCGACCTTCCGCGCCGCCACCGGCTGGGCGCCGGCGGTGTCGCTGCCGGAGGGGCTGCGCCGCAGCCTCGACTGGTTCCGGCCCCGCCTCAACCAATATCTCTGAACGCCTCACGCTCCCGAAGGAGAAGGGCAGATGGACTTGCCCGTGATTACCGTCCCGCAGGCCGATCCCGGCGCTGCCTACCGCGCCCAGCAGCCGGCCATCGATGCCGCCATCGCCCGTGTGCTGCAGTCGGGCTGGTACATCCTCGGCAGCGAGGGCGCCGCCTTCGAGCAGGAATTCGCCGAGTGGCTCGGCCTTTCCCGCGCGGTCGGCTGCGCCAACGGCACGGATGCGCTGGTGCTCGCCCTGCGTGGCCTCGGCATCGGCGCGGGCGCGACGGTGGTGACCGTGTCGCACACCGCCGTGGCCACGGTGGCGGCGATCGAGATGGCCGGCGCGACGCCGCTGCTGCTCGACATCGACCCCGACACCTACACCATGGACGCCGACGAGCTGCGGGCGGTGCTGAACGATCCGCCGCCCGGCCTGCCGCCGATCCGCGCCGTGATCCCGGTGCACATCTATGGCCAGGCCTGCGACATGGCGCCGCTGCTGGAGGCGTGCCGCGCCGCCGGTGTCGCCGTCATCGAGGACTGCGCCCAGGCGCATGGCGCGACGCTCGACGGCCGGATGCTCGGCACGCTGGGGGATGTCGCCGCCTTCAGCCTCTATCCCACCAAGAACCTCGCCGCGCTGGGCGATGCCGGCATTGTCGCCACCGGGAATGCCGAGCTGGCCGATCGCATGGCGGCCATCCGCCAGTATGGCTGGAAGCGGCGCTACCTCTCCGACATGGTGGGCGTCAACAGCCGGCTCGACGAGCTCCAGGCCGCGGTGCTGCGGGTGCGGCTGCCGCTGCTGGCCGCCGCCAATGCGCGCCGCCAGGCGATCGCCGCCGCCTATGACGCGGCGCTGGCGGGCGGCCCCCTGGCACCTCCGGTCCGGCGGCCCGGCGCGGAGCATGTCTTCCACCAGTATGTGGTCCGCAGCCGCGAGCGGGAGGAGGTGATGGCCCGCCTGCGCTCCCAGGGCGTCGCCACCGCCATCCATTACCCGATGCCGGTCCACCTCCAGGAAGCCTACCAGGGGCGCATCGCCCTCGGCCCCGCCGCCTGCGCCGAGACAGAGGCGGCCAGCCGCGAGGTGCTGAGCTTGCCGATCCATCCCGAGCTGACCGATGCCCAGGTGGAGACGGTCTGCGCCGCCCTGCGCCTGACGGCGGGCTGAGTCGCAAGCCGGGGGGAGGGGAAATCCTTCCCCCCGCCGGGGTGCGGGCGCTATAGGCCGGCGCATCGCTCACCCCGGTGGATAACAACCTCCCGATGCTGCGACTGACCGAACTGAGACTGCCGCTCGACCATTCCGAGCCGGCCCTGCGCGCGGCGGCCGTCGCGCGCCTCGGCATCGCCGATGCCGACCTCCTGGACCTGCAGATCTTCCGCCGCGGCTACGACGCGCGGAGGAAGAACGCCATCCAGCTCGTCTATACCCTGGACCTCGCGCTGCGGAACGAGGCGACGGTGCTGCGCCGCCACCAGGGCGACCGCCATGTCGGAGCGGCGCCGGATACCACCTACCGTCCTGTCGGCCACGCTCCCGCCGGCTTCGCCCGCCGCCCGCTGGTGATCGGCGCCGGGCCCTGCGGCCTGCTGGCCACGCTGCTGCTGGCGCAGATGGGCTTCCGCCCGATCATCCTGGAGCGCGGCAAGGTGGTGCGCGAGCGCACCAAGGACACCTGGGGCTTCTGGCGCCGCAGCGAGCTGCACCCGGAATCCAACGTGCAGTTCGGCGAGGGCGGTGCCGGCACCTTCTCCGACGGCAAGCTCTACAGCCAGATCAGCGACCCCGAGCACCATGGCCGCAAGGTGCTGGAGGAGTTCGTGAAGGCCGGGGCGCCGGAGGAGATCCTCTATGTCTCCAAGCCGCATATCGGCACCTTCCGCCTGGTGACCATGGTCGAGCACATGCGGCGGACCATCGAGTCGCTGGGCGGCGAGTACCGCTTCGGGAGCCGCGTGACCGATCTGCTGATCGACACCGCGCCAGATGGCGCGCGTCAGGTCCGCGGCGCCGCCCTGGCCGACGGCACCGTGCTGGAATCCGATCATGTCGTGCTGGCGGTCGGCCACAGCGCGCGCGACACCTTCGAGATGCTGGAGCGGCGTGGCGTCTATGTGGAGGCCAAGCCCTTCTCCATCGGCGTGCGCATCGAGCACCCGCAGCGGATGGTGAACGAGTGCCGCTTCGGGCCCGCCGCCGGCAACAAGCTGCTGGGCGCCGCCGACTACCGGCTGGTGCACCACTGCCGCAACGGGCGCACGGTCTACAGCTTCTGCATGTGCCCGGGCGGCCGGGTGGTGGCCGCGGCCTCCGAGCCGGGCCGCCTGGTCACCAACGGCATGAGCCAGTACCAGCGCGACGAGCGCAACGCGAACTCGGCCATTGTTGTCGGCATCACGCCGGAGCAGGACTTCCCCGGCGGCCCGCTGGCCGGCATCGCGCTGCAGCGGCAACTGGAGGAGGCGGCCTTCCGCGCCGGCGGCGGCAACTACCACGCACCGGCGCAGACGGTGGGCGACTTCCTGGCCGGGCGGCCCTCCACCGCCCTGGGCGAGGTGATGCCCTCCTACATGCCGGGCGTGACGCCCGCCGCGCTGGAGGACTTCCTGCCGGACGAGGCGGTGGCCGCCATCCGCGAGGCGCTGCCCGCCTTCGACCGGCAACTCCGCGGCTTCGCCCGCGGCGACGGGGTCATGACGGGGGTGGAGACGCGAACCTCCTCTCCCGTTCGGGTGAAGCGCGGCGAGGACCGGCAGAGCCTGAACACCCGCGGCCTCTTCCCGGCCGGGGAGGGGGCGGGCTATGCGGGCGGCATCCTCTCGGCGGCGGTGGATGGCATCAAGACGGCCGAGGCGGTGGCACGCAGCCTGCTCGGCGCGTCGGTTCCGGCCCGCGCCGCCTGAACCGCAGTCAAGACGCCCCGGCACCGGGGCGTCTTGTGCAGAAATTTGTGGATCGGCACCATTTTCTCATCATTTTCCGCAGTTTTCGCCAATGGCTGCCCTAATCTCACCCGAATGCAAGGCGAGGCTTCGGCGTTTCCGGGGCTCTGATGCCTTGAAGTCTGGGGGGAGCATCGCGTGACCTACAGCTTTCCGGGGGCGCCGCGCGGAATCGCGCCGCGGCAGGCCCGGCTGGGTGCCGAGCATCGCAGCACCCTTGTTTGCGTCGGCCTGGTCGCGCTGGCCGTGGGCGTCGTTCTCTTCGCGCTGCTGCGCGCGCCGATGAAGGATGACCTGGCCTGGCTGCTCTGGGTGGCGCGGCAATGGCTGCGCGGGGAGGAGCTCTACGTCGACATCGTCGAGGTCAACCCGCCGCTGATCGTCTGGATCAACGCCATCCCGGTCATGCTGGCGGACCTGCTCGGGCTGACCGCCAAGCAGGTGGCGCTGCCGCTCTTCGCCGGAGCGGCGCTGACCTCGGCCTGGAGCACGGCGCGGCTGCTGCAGGGCACTGGCCCCGTTTTCGCGCGGCCGGGCCCCGTCTTCGCCGCCATCGCCTGCGTGCTGCTCATCACTCCGGGCGTGGAGTTCGGCCAGCGGGAGCACCTGCTGGTGATCGCCGTGCTGCCGCATCTCGCGGCACTGATCCGGATGATGGAGGGCTTGCCGGTCTCGCGCGGCATGCTGCTCGGCAGCGGGCTGCTGGCCGGGATCGGCTGTGCGCTGAAGCCGCGCTACCTGCTCTGCGTCGTGATGGTGGAGGTGGCGGCGTGGCTACACCGGGGCTTCCGCCTGCGGCTGGCGCCCTTCATGGCCTTCCTGGCGGCAGGGCTCTACGCCCTCGCCATCGTGCTGTTCTACCCGGCCTTTGTGGAACGCGCGGTGCCGCTGGCGCTGACCCTCTACGGCGGGACGGACTCGGCGCTTGGCTCGCTGGTGCTGGAATCCTGGCGGCTCCTGCTTGGCCTGGGCGCCTGCGTGCTGCTGACCTGGCGGACGCCGCGCGGCAGCGCCGCCTCCGGTGTGATGCTGGTGCTGACGGCCTTCGCCGCCGCCGCCACCGTGGCGATGTTCCTGGACGGCAAGAACTGGTTCTACCACCGCATCCCTGCATTGATCGCGGTGACTTTCGCGCTGCTCTTCTGGTGCGCCGACGCGGTGCTGCAGCGCCGCCAGCCGATCCGCTGGCGCGGCGCGCTGATGGGCGTGGCGCTGCTGCCGCTCGCCATCTTTGCCGCCAATGTGTCGGGCCGCTTCTATGAGCGGCTGGTGCTGGCGGTGGAGCCCGACCTCACAACCGAGGTGCGGCTGGAGAAGCTGATCAAGAAGGAGAAGGTACGCTCCTATGTCGCCTTCTCCGAGTGGATCGGCCTGGGCTTCCCGGTGGTGAACAACACCGATGTCACCTGGGCCTCGCGCTTCGACTCGATGTGGGCGCTGCGCGGTGAGTTGTGGCGCGCGCACCGGGACGGCACCGCCCCGGAGGAATGGCCGATCGGCCGCTGGGTGGTGCAGGACTTCATGGAAGGCTGCCCGGACCTCGTGGTGGTGGACCGCCGGGGCGAGGCGATGAACTACCCGGCCGTTCTGTCGCAGGCGAATCCCGGCTTCGCCGCCGTCTGGGCTCGCTACCAGCAGATCGCGGTGGTGGATGGGCTGCAGGTCTATCGCCGCCAGGGCGAGGGCTGCGGCGCGCCCGCCGGCCTGCAATAGGCGCCGGCTGGGCAAGGGGCCGGCGGAGGGGGCGGGCGCGCCTCGCCGCATCGTCACGCGGCCGCGCTTGACAGGGTCCGCCGGCGGGTCATGGCTCGCCGGCATGGTGGGCAAGTTCTTCGAGCGGATCATCGACCCCGTGGCGGCGCCGGGCATGCCGGCCAGCCGGCTGCTGGGCAGCGCGGTGCCGGAGGCGCCGCCGCCGCGCGGCCTCGTGCAATTCTACTGGTACTTCATCCGGCAGGCACGGGCGCTGTTCCTGATGCTCTTCGCCGCCGGGCTGGCCGTCGCGCTGCTGGACGCCTCGATCCCGGTCTTCATCGGCCGCATCGTCGCCATGCTGTCCTCCGGCGCGCCGCAGACGGTGCTGGCGGAGAACTGGCCTATCCTGCTCGGCATGGCGGTGGTGCTGCTGGTTGGGCGGCCGCTGGCCATCCTGTCGCAGAACCTGATCGGCCAGCAGGCCATCAACGCCGCCGTCACCAGCATGATACGCTGGCAAAGCCACTGGCACGTGGTGCGGCAGGGCTGGGCCTTCTTCCAGGAGGATTTCGCCGGCCGCATCGCGACCCGCGTCATGCAGGCCGGGCCGGCGCTGCGCGAGAGCGTGGTGCAGTCGGTCAACGCCGTCTGGTACATCCTGGTCTACGGCACCGGGGCGGTCGCCTACCTGGCCTCGGCCGACCTCTGGCTGGCGGCGCCCATCCTGGTCTGGTTCGCCGGCTACTGCACGCTGCTGCGCCTCATCGTGCCGCGCCTGCGGGCGCGGGCGCGCGCCGCCTCCGAGCAGCGCAGCCTGCTCACGGGCCGCATCGTGGACAGCTACACCAACATCCTGACGCTGAAGCTCTTCTCCCGCGCGGAGGATGAGGACGCTTTTGTCCGCGAGGGAGTGATGGGCCTGACCGAGGCCTTCCAGCGGCAGATGCGGATGATCACGCTGAACGGCCTGCTGCTCTCCTCGCTCAACGCGCTGATGATCTTCTCCATGGCGGCCATCTCCCTGGCGCTGTGGAGCCGCGGGCGCATCGAGGTCGGCATCGTCGCCACGGCACTGCCGATGGCCTGGCAGCTCAACAGCATCTCCGGCTGGGTGGCCTTCAACGTGGCGTCCATCTTCGAGAATGTCGGCGTGGTGCAGGAGGCGACCGGCAGCATCGCGGTGCCGCCCACCGCGCCCGATCCGGCGGGCGCGCGGCCGCTGGCGGTGACCCGCGGCGCCATCCGCTTCGAGCATGTGCGCTTCGCCTATGCCGGCGGCGGGCGCGGCGTGCTGGATGATTTCGACCTGGAGATCGCGCCCGGCGAGCGGGTGGGGCTGGTCGGCCAGTCCGGCGCCGGCAAGACCACCGCGATGAACCTGCTGCTGCGCTTCTTCAGCCCGCAGTCCGGCCGCATCCTGATCGACGGGCAGGACATCGCGGGCGTGACGCAGGAGAGCCTGCGCGCCGCCATTGGCGTGGTCACGCAGGACACGGCGCTGCTGCACCGTTCGGTGCGCGACAACATCCGCTACGGCCGGCCACGCGCCAGCGAGGCGGAGGTGGAAGCCGCCGCGCGGCAGGCCGAGGCGTATGATTTCATTCGCGAACTGCACGACTGGCGCGGCCGCACCGGGTACGACGCGCAGGTGGGCGAGCGCGGTGTCAAGCTCTCGGGCGGGCAGCGCCAGCGCATCGCCATCGCGCGCGTGCTGCTGAAGGATGCGCCCATCCTGGTGCTGGACGAGGCGACCAGCGCGTTGGATTCCGAGGTGGAGGCCGCCATCCAGGAACAACTGAGTGGCCTGATGGCGGGCAAGACGGTGATCGCCATCGCGCACCGCCTTTCCACGCTCGCCAGCATGGACCGGCTGGTGGTGCTGGAGCATGGGCGCATCGTGGAGCAGGGCAGCCATGCCGAGCTGCTGGCGCGCGAGGGCACCTATGCCCGGCTCTGGCAGCGGCAGTCCGGCGGGTTCGTGGGAGGTTGACCCCACGGCGCTGACTCCGGATTGTCGCGCGGCAGAAGGAGCGCGAGTCATGGCCACCACCCACCATCTCTCCGCCACACCGCAGACGGTGCGGTTCGGCGCGTTCGATGCCGGCTTTCCGCCGGCGCTGACCGTCGCCTCGGGCGACACGGTGGTGATGCAGTGCGTCTCCGGCCCTGCCGAGGTGATGCCGCCACCGGAAAGCGGGCTTGCCGTGCCGCCGGCGCTGCGGGACATCCATGCGGCCGTGGCGGCGGGCGCGCTGCCGCGTCTCGGGCCACACCTGCTGACCGGCCCGGTGGCCGTCGCGGGGGCGGAGCCGGGCGACTGCCTGCGGGTGGACGTGGAGAAGATCGAGCTGGGGGCGGACTGGGGCTACAACCACTTCCGCCCGCTGGTCGGCACGCTGCCGGAGGATTTCCCCTATCGGCGGCTGATCCACATCCCCGTGGACCGCGCCGCGCGAACCTGCCGGCTGCCCTTCGGCCCCAGGCGGGACGGCGCGGCGCAGCCGGTCACCCTGCCGCTCTCGCCCTTCTTCGGCGTGATGGGCGTGGCCCCGCCGGAAGCCTGGGGCGCCATTTCCACCAAGGAGCCGCGGGCGCATGGCGGCAATCTGGACAACAAGGAACTTGTCGAGGGCACGACGCTCTACCTGCCCGTGCACCAGGCCGGAGCGCTGTTCAGCGCCGGTGACGGGCATGGCGTGCAGGGCGATGGCGAGGTCTGCGTCACGGCGCTGGAAATGTGCCTGACCGGGCATTTCCGCCTGACATTGGAAAAGGGTGGCGGCGTCGCGCAGCCCGCCCTGCGCTTTCCGCGCGCCGAGACGCCCACGCATTTCATCAGCATGGGCATCCATGAGGACCTCGACCTCGCCATGAAGCAGGCGCTGCGCGAGATGATCGCCTTCATCGTCGCCCGGGCGCAGCTCTCCGCCGCCGAGGCCTACCAGTTCTGCTCGCTCGCGGTGGATTTCCGGGTGACGCAAACCGTGAACGGCGAGAAGGGCGTGCACGGAATGCTGCGAAAGGGCCTGCTGTTCTGAAACCCTTTGTGGCGGACTGGGGAAAACACGAAAGACACACTCCGCCCTGCGTGTGTTGGCCCGTCGCGAATTAACTTGCGCGTGGGGTTTTCCACACCTTTTTGGAGTCGCCCGCTCCGCCGCATCTTGTGCCAGGACCCCGCGCTTCACTACCGTATATGGTGGTGGCAGGCTGGAGACCGGGCAATGGAGTGGACGGCGGAAGCGATTGAGACCTTGCGGGCACTCTGGGCGGAGGGGCACTCCACCGCCGAGATCGGGCGCCGCATGGGCATCTCCAAGAATGCCGTGGTGGGCAAGGCGCACCGGCTGAACCTGGCGGCGCGCCCCAGTCCCATCCGCCGCGAGGAAGCCGGCGCCGCCGCGCCCGCTCCCGTTGCCGCACCGGAGCCCGTGGCCGCGACGCCAGGCCCGGCGCCAGCGCCCACGCCGGCGGCCGCGCGTCCCGCGCCGGCTCCCGCGCCCGCGCTCTCCACGCTGCCGCCTGCCACGCAGCCGGTTGCCGCGCGTCCGCTGCCGCCTCGTCGTCCGGCCGCGCCGCCAACCGCGGTGGTGCGGCCCTTCCAGCGTGCCGGATCGCGCAGCTGCTGCTGGCCGATTGGCGAGCCTGGCACGCCCGAGTTCCGTTTCTGCACGGGGGAGGCGATCCCGGGGAAGCCCTATTGCCCCGAGCATGCCGCCGTGGCCTATGTGAAGGCCCGCGACCGCCGCGAGGATGCGGCCTGACGGAACGCCGAAAAGCCGGGGTCCCTTGCGTCCCGGCTTTTCCTGCCCGGCCATGCGCCTCGGCGCGCCGCTCCCTCGCGGCGAGCCCGCCCTTGTCAGGCCCGCGTGGCGGCGCTCCGCCCGATCAGCCGCTGCCGGATCAAGCCTGAGAGCAGGTCTATCGCGCTCACCGTCAGCACCATCAGGATGATGATGAAGGCCACTTCGTCCCAGTGCCGCACCTTGATGCGCTCGGCGATCTGCAGGCCGATGCCGCCCGCCCCCACCACGCCCAGAATGGCGGCGGAGCGGGTGTTGCTTTCAAAGAAGTAGAGCGCCTGCGCCAGCATCACCGGCAGGACCTGCGGCAGGATGCCGTAGCGGATGGCATGCAGCCGGTGCCCGCCCGAGGCGACGACGCCCTCGCTCGGCCGCTTTTCCGCGTTCTCGATCGCCTCGGCATAAAGCTTCGCCAGCACCGCGACGTCGCTGCTGAAGATGGCGAGCACCCCCGCCAGCGGCCCGAGGCCCACCGCGCGCACATAGGCCAGCGCCCAGATGAGCTGGTCCACGCCGCGCATCCCGTCGAAGATCCGCCGCACGGAAAAGCGCAGCAGCGCGGCGGTGACGATGTTGCGCGCGCCCAGGAAGCCGAGGGGCAGGGCCACCAGGCTTGCCAGCAGCGTGCCCAGAAAGGCCATCGCGACGCTTTCCGCCATGCCCTTCAGGATGTCCACCCACAGTTCGCCGGGGCTGGGCGGGATCATCAGGCGCAGGATGGTCAGCAGTCCCGTGAAGCCGTTCCACAGCCGCGTGGGCGTGATGTCGAACAGCCAGAAGCTCCAGGCGAGCCACGCCAGGAAGGCGGCGGCGCCGAGCCAGCGCAGGGCGCGGATGGACGGGGTCGTCCCGAAGGCGCGGGGTTCGCGTGCCTGCCAGATGGCGATGACGGAAGGCGGCGGCGTCATCTCAGCGCGCTCCCGCGGCATGGATCAGCCGGTGCCGCAGCCACTCGGACAGCAGGTCGATCAGCATGACCGACAGGATGACGAGCACAACAATGGCGCTGATTTCCTCATAGTAGTTGAAGGCGATGACCTGGTAGAGTTCCTGGCCGATGCCGCCGGCGCCGACGAAGCCGATCACGGTCGCGCCGCGCAGGTTGATCTCGAAGCGCAGCAGCGCATAGCTCAGCAGGTCGGGGGCAACCTGCGGCAGGATGGCGTAGCGGCAGGCCTGCGCCCAGTTCGCCCCGGAGGCACGCATGCCGTCCCAGGCCTGCATCGGCGCGTTCTCGATCACCTCGGAGAACAGCTTGCCCAGCGCGCCCGCCGTGTGCAGGCCGATCGCCAGGATGCCCGCGAGAGGGCCGACGCCGAAGGCCCAGACGAAGATCAGCGCATAGACGATCTCGGGCACCGTGCGCGTCGCTTCCAGGCCGCGCCGTGTCAGGTGGTGCATCCAGCGCGAGGGGGCGAGGTTGCGCGCCGCCGGGAAGGCCAGCAGCAGCGCCACCACCGTGCCGCCGAGCGTCGCGAGCGCCGCCATCTGCGCGGTCTGCAGCAGCAGCAGCAGCCAGGAATCAAGGCGATAGAACCAGAAGGCGAGGCTGCCTTCCGTGCCGGCCCCGGCAAGCAGCACCGGCAGGTGCAGCGTCGGCAGGATGCGCTGGAAATACTCGCCGATGCGCGGCAGCCCGGCTGCCAGCGAGGCGGGATAGAACTCGCTGAACCGGGCCGCCACCAGGAAGCCGGCGGCGACAAGGACGGCGGCCATCAGGCTTGCCCGGCGGCGCTGCCGGCGCAGGGCCTGATAGGCGGCCTCGCCGCGTTGCACGGCAGGCAGGTGGGCGGCAATGGCGTCCATGGGGCTCAAACCGGCGCGGTGCCGCCTTCTGGAATTGCGCAAGGATGCGGCTCGGCCGGACGGGCAGCGCCGCGGAACGGTCGGGAGGGGTGGCCCTCGACATGGCCGGGCCGCAGGAGGGACCGGGCGAGGCCGGTGCAGCCACGAGGAGGCGCCGCACCAGCCCGGCTTGTTCCTCAGCTCCGGCGGCGTCGCTCGGCCGCTTCCTCGCGGCGGAGCTGCACGATCGGCTCGAACTGCTCGTGGGTGATGCGGGCGTAGCCCTTGCCGCCGCCGCGCTCCACATCGGCATAGACCTTCGGGTATTCCGTCGGCAGGGCCAGATGGAAGTCGCTGAAATCCTTCTTGAAGCTGGCGGGCAGCGCCTTGCGCACCACCAGGGGGCCATTCGGGATGGGCCGCGACTTCCAGATGATGTTGAGGTCGGACATCTTCAGCATGCCCTTCTCGACCATGGCCCGCAGGTTGCCGCGGGTGAAGCCTTCCTCCTGCTCGCCGATGCCGGAAGCCCAGGTGCAGCAAGCGTCGTACTGCTTCTGCAGCACCGCGACGACGCCCTGCTCATGGCCGCCGGCGAAGCCGGTGCGGGAGAAGTATTCGTTGATGTTGATGCCCTGGCCGCGCAGCTCGGAGCGGGGGATCAGGTAGCCGGAGGTGGAGTTCGGGTCGGCCCAGGCCAGGGAATGCCCCTTCATCTGCTCCACGCTGGTGATGCCAGAGTCCTTTCGCGTCACCATGACGGAGATGTAGGAGATCGAGCCATCCTGCTCGACGGGGACCACCAGCGGCTCCACGGCGCCGTTGGTGTCCAGCCAGGTGCCGGCATAGCCGGAGGCGCCCATCGAGGACGCCTCGATCTGCCCGGCCGAGAAGGCCTGCATCACGCCTGCGTAGTCGGCGGCGGGGAAGAGGCGGGCGGGCACCTTGAAGGTGTCCTCGATCAGCTTGCGGTACTCCTCGAAGCGGCCGAGGCGGTCCGACTCGTTCTCTCCGCCAAGCAGGCCGATGCGGATCTGCGGCACCTCGCCGGCCCAGTCGCGCTTGCCGGGCTTCGGCATGGGGGCGGTATCGGTGCCCTCGGCGCGCGGCGCGGCGGGCAGCAGGGCGGCACCGGCCATCAGGCCGGCCAGGGTACGGCGCGTGATCATGACTTTACTCCTTGGCCTTCAGCCATGCGGCGGCTGGGGCGATGGGGGATCAGGCGGGCAGGGGGGCCACCCGGCCAGGGCTGGCCTGCCGGCCGGCGCTCCGGGCGGCGGCCGGCGCGGTGCTCTGCTCGTCGAACTCCGCCTCGGACACGCCGTAGATGTCGCGCAGCCGCGCGGCGGTGAGCTCGCCGGGGGCGCCGTCGAACATCACCCGTCCCGCCTGCAGCGCGACGATGCGGCCGCAGTACTCCCGGGCGGTTTCGAGGTGGTGCAGGTTGCAGAGCACGGTGATGCCGTCGCGCCGGTTCACGTCGCGCAGGGCGTCCATCACCGTGCGCGCGTTGCGGGGGTCGAGGCTGGCGATCGGCTCGTCGGCGAGCAGGATGCGCGGCTGTTGCATCATCGCCCGCGCGATCGCCACCCGCTGCTGCTGCCCGCCGGAGAGGGTGTCGGCGCGTTGCGGCGCCTGGCCGGCGAGGTCGAAGCGGTCCAGCGCCATCAGCGCCATGGCCCGCTCCTCGGCGGGGAAGCGCTTGAACAGGGTGCCCAGCGTGCCGAGCAGGCCGGGATGATGGTTCAGCCGCCCGACCAGCACGTTGGTCAGCACGTCGAGGCGCGGGACGAGGTTGAACTGCTGGAAGATCATGCCGCAGCGGGTGCGCCAGTCGCGCAGCGCCTGGCCGCGCAGGCGGGTGACCTCCTGGCCCTCGTGGAGGATGCGCCCCTCGGACGGTTCGGTCAGGCGGTTCACCATGCGCAGCAAGGTGGACTTGCCGGCGCCCGAGCGGCCGATGACGCCCACCATCTGCCCCGCGGGAATGCTCAGGCTGACGCCCGAAACCGCCGCGGTGGCGCCGAAGCGGCGTGAAAGGTTCTCAAGCTGAAGCATCCCTAGCCCCTTGCCGTCGCCGGGGCGTATAGGCCCGGCCGATGACAGGGCGATGACGCCGGGATGACATCCCGATGGAAGCGGGCCGGCCTGTCAGCGTCCGGCCAGCACCAGCACCACGCCGAAAACCACGACCAGGGCGCCCGCCACTTCGGCGCGGGTCATCGTCTCGCGCAGGTAGAAGCGGCTGAACAGCAGGGTGAACAGGATCTCGGTCTGGCCGAGGGCGCGCACCAGCGCGACGGGCGCCAGGGCGAAGCCGGTGAACCAGCAGGCCGAGCCAAGGGCGGAAAGCGCCCCCACCGGCAGGCTGTCCCGCCAGGTGCGGAACACGGCGCGGAACTGCTCCGGCTCCCGCCAGGCCAGCCAGCCGCCCTGCATGATCGTTTGCAGGATGTTGGCGGCCACCAGCGTCGTCAGGGCGCGCAGGATGGGATCGGGGTGCGGAAGTTCCTGGTTCGCGGCCTTGATCAGCACGGCGGTCAGCGCGAAGCCGGTGCCGGCGCTGAGCCCATAGAGGGCCGCCGGTTGCGCCGCGGCGCGCAGGAGGCCGCGCGGGCCGGTTTCCCGCCCGGCCAGGGAAAGGTGGAGCACGCCGCCCACGCCGATGGCGATGCCGAGCCAGGCAAGGGCGGAAATCCGCTCGCCCAGCAGCAGCAGCGCGAGGATGGCACCCTGCACGGCCTCCGTCTTCGCATAGGCGGTGCCGACCGCGAAGCCGCGCGCGCCAAAGGAAAGGATCAGCAGGTTGGTGGCCAGGATCTGCGCCAGGCCACCGGCCGCCACCAGTGCCATGAACGGAAGGGACGGGGCGGGCGGCGCCTGGCCGCTCAGGCCGCCATAGGCCAGCAGCAGCAGCAGGCCGAAAGGCACGCCGTAGAGGTAGCGCACCACCCCCGCCCCGTTCACCGAAAGCTGGCCGCGCAGCTTCTGCTGCTTGGCGGTACGCCAGGTCTGGAACAGGGCGGCGGAGAGGGTGACGGCGATCCAGAGCGGCATGGGAGTCCCAGCATGGCGAAGGCGGCCAGCTTAGGCAGCCCGGACGCGGCTGTTGAGGGGCGCCTCAGCTCCGGCCGCCTCAGCTCCGGCCGCCTCAGCTCCGGCCAAAGACGCCGGTGAAGGCGTCCGTCACCTGATGGCGGAACCAGCGTTCGGCGGGGTCACGGTCTTCCGCGTCGCTCCAGGCCAGGGCGTTGGGCAGCGGCGGCGGCGCGACCGGCGGCGCCTCACTGGACAGGCTGACGCGCAGCTTCAGCCGCTCCGCCACGAAATCCGGCACCGTGGCCACCAGGTCGCTGCCCGGAAGCGCCACCGAGAGCAGGCCGAAGGAGCTGACCCCCAGCACCACCCGGCGCGAGCGGCCCTGCTGGCGCAGCAGGGCGTCCACGAAGCCCTCGAGGTCGCCGCGCGGCGTCACCATGGCATGCTGGCGGGCGCAGAAGTCCTCGATCGAGCTGACTGGCGGGGTGGCCGGATCGCGCACCAGCACCCACTGGGCGTGGCGCAGGACGCGGATTCGCGCATTCGCCGGCAACTCCTCGCCGAGATAGCCCAGCGCGGTGCCGATCTCGCCGTGCAGCAGCAGGCCCGGCAGGGTACGGACGTCGCCGACGCGGACCGTGAGCTGGCACCACGGCGCCATCTCGCGCAGCCGTGCGAGCAGCGGCGGCAGGATCGCGTAAGCCACGGCATCGGTGCAGCCGAGGCGGAAGGTGCGGGAATCCCGCGCGGGGTCGAAGGGGCTGGCGGCGTGAAGGGCCGCGGCCAGGTCCTCCAGCCTTGGTGCGATCGAGTCGTAGAGCTGCTGGGCGCGGCCGGTCACGCGCAGCTCATGCCCCTCGCGCACCAGCAACGGGTCCTGGAACTGCTCGCGCAGGCGCTTCAGCCCGCCGGAGGCGGCGGGCTGCGACAGGAAGAGGCGCTCGCCCGCGCGGGTGACATGGCGCTCCTCCACCAGGGCCACGAAGAGGCGCAGGAGGTTGAGGTCGGGAAGGCGATCGGACGTGGCGATGGCTCCTTGCGGCGCGCGCCGGCGCTAATGGGCAGGCGCTACTGGGCAGGCGCGCGGCGGGCCGAAAGGAAATAGCTCCGCTTCACGCGCCCGCCCAGAGCTCCGATATGAGGCGCAGACGAGAGTGAGGAGTTCCGTATGACCCGACCTTTTCTCCCAAGGCTGGTTCTCCCGGCAGTGGCGTTCTGCGGCCTGCTGGCCGCGGGCGGCGCCTGGGCGCAACAGGCTCCGGCTCCTGAAGCCGGAATCGAGGCGGGAACGGTGCTGACGCTCTCGGAAGCGGCGGAGGTGCTGCGTGCGCCCGACGAGGTGCGCGCCACGTTGCGGGTGGAGGCGCGAGGCGCCAGCGCGGCCGCGGTGCAGGCGCAGGTGAACGGCGCGATGGCCGGGGCCCTGGAGCAGGCGCGGGCAGTTCAGGGCGTGCAGGCCAGCACCGGCGGCTACTGGACCGGCCGCAACGAAGAGAAGCGCGACTGGACCGCCACCCAGGCGCTGATACTGCGCGGCACCGAGCCGGCGCCGCTGCTTGACCTCGCCGGCAAGCTCCAGGCGCAGGGCCTCGCGATGGGCGGGCTGGACTGGATGCTTTCCCGCCCGCTGGAGGTGGAGGCCCGCAAGGAGGCCGGTCGGATGGCCATCGAGGCGTTGCGGCAACGGGCGGAGGCGGTGGCGGCGCAACTCGGGCTGCGCGTTGCGCGGCTGAGCAAGCTGCAGGTGGAGGTGGCCAGCCAGCCGATGCCCCGCATGCGGGTCGCGATGATGGCGGCGCGCCAGGAAGCGGCTCCGCCTCCCGTTTCCGCGCCGGAGGCGGTGCCCGTGAGCGCCACGGCCAGCGGCGAGTTCCTCCTGCGGCCCTGAAGGGACGCCGGGAACCCTGAAGCCGCACAGGGAACCGGCAATCCGGTTTTGCGGCGCGGCATGGAACGTGCTAGCACCCTGATCGCGAAATTTTTTGCACTTCGCGATCAGGGTGCTAGCCCTTGTTTTCAATGGCCTGCTGGTCCGTTGCCTTCGTGGGTGGACCCACGAGCTTCGCGGGCAGGACACCAGAGGCCCTGCCGTTGCCGCGCCGCCTCACCCACCTGTCGAGTCGGCGAGGCACCGGCTTATGAGGAACACGATGGAACCTGGCAGTAGTCGAACCACCTGACGGCGTCCGGCATCCCAGCCGCAGCGCCGTTTCGCGCAGCGCTTGGATCCAGGAACAGTTGGCAGGGGCGGCACCGCCATGGCCCATCTTCCCTTTCTCCCTCATCGTCTCTCGCGTCCCCGGGCAAGCGGACGTTCCCGATCGCGCTGACGCGCGGACGCCGCGCGGCACAGGCCGCGCCGGCCCGCGCGTCGCACGCTCGGAAACAAGGAACCGCCAGCCCCGCAATCCCTCACCTGAAGGGGGACGCCGTGAACGACATCATCGAGACCCAGGCCGAAGTCCGCCAGCTCGCCCAGGCGCTGCTGCGCCGTGGCAAGGCGCCGCTCACGCCGCGCGAGCGGCGGATGATCGAGCGCATCGCCCGCCGCGCCCAGGTGCACGACCTGAACGACGAGCTTGAGGAGCGCCTGACCTTCGGGGAGCGTCTGGCCGAGCGCGTCACCACCTTTGGCGGTTCCTGGCGCTTCATCCTGGGCTTCGGCGTGTTCCTCGGAATCTGGGCGCTGTTCAATGCGCTGGTGCTGGCCGAGCACGCCTTCGACCCCTATCCCTTCGTGTTCCTGAACCTGGTGCTGTCCATGCTGGCGGCCTTCCAGGCGCCCCTCATCCTGATGTCGCAGAACCGGCAGGCGGCACGCGACCGGGCGGCGGCGGAGCTCGACTACGACACCAACCTCCGTTCCGAGACCCATATCCTGACGGTGCTGGAGAAGATGGATGCGCTGCAGGCGCGGCTCGACGCGCTGGTGGCCGAGCGTGAAGCGCCGAAGCGGCCGGCGCGCCTGCACGCCGACGCCGCCTGAACGCGGGAGGCGGGAAGGGGGCCTACCCTCGCTCGTTCGACACGCGGAAAATGTTACCGCCGCACGCCTGCCACGGTTCCGCTGCGGCTGGCATGATGCGGGCGACATGCCCGCCATTCTCATCGGTGTCGCCCTGCAGCTCGCCGCGGTCGCCTTCTTCGTGGCGATGGACACCACCACCAAGCTGATGGCCGCCGAGTATGCCATCGGCCAGCTCATCTTTGCGCGCTTCCTCGGCCATGTGCTGCTGGTCGCGCTGCTGCTGCGGGTGTTCACCGGCTCGCTGCCCTGGCGTTCGCGCGCCCCGGGGCTGCAAGCGCTGCGCAGCCTCTGCCTGGCCTCGGCCAACTACCTGTTCTCGCACGCCCTCGCGCATGTGCCGCTGGCCGACGCCACGGCGGTGAACTTCGCCTCGCCGCTGTTCACCGTGGCGATGGCGGCGGTCTGGCTGCAGGAGAAGGTGAGCCCGCGCCGCTGGCTGGGGGTGGCGGTGGGGCTGGTCGGCGTCGGGGTGGCGCTGCGGCCTCCCTTCCTGACCGGCGGCCCGGTGCCGCACTGGGCCATCGTGCTGCCGCTCGGGACGGCCTTCCTCTACGGGGTCTACCAGATCCTGACCCGCAAGCTGGCGGCGGTGGACGATCCGCGCACCACCATTCTGCACACCGGCCTCGCCGCCTCGGCGGTGACCGCGCTCGCGCAACCCTTCGTGTGGCAGACGCCGGCCGGCTGGGGCTGGGGCGGGCTGCTGGCGCTGGGGGCGCTGGGAGCGGTGGGGCACGGCCTGCTGGTGCTCGCCTTCGCCCGCGCCCCGGCCAGCCTGCTCGCGCCGATGAGCTACACGCAGCTGATCTGGGCCGTCCTGGCCTCCATGCTGGTGTTCGGCGACCAGCCGGACCGCTTCACCCTGCTTGGGGCGGCCATCATCGCGGTGGGTGGCCTTCTGGTCGCCTGGCCCTCGCGGCAGGCGGCGCGGCGCGCGGCGTAACCCCGCGCCGGCGGGTGCATGGCAACAATGTGACTGCTCCTCCCGCGACCGCGCGGAAGTTTGGCCATCACGCGGGTGCTTGCGCCAGGGGCGGCAAGCGGGTAGCGGGAGGCTGGCGAGGACAGGGAATGGCCACGACACTCGAAACACCGCGCGAGCAGGCGGTCGATCAGGCGCTGCGGGACCATCCGCGCGCCGCACTGGATGCCAATTCGGTCAGGGAAGCCTATCGTCGCTGGGCGGGGGTGTACGATGCCGTTTTCGGCGGCGTCTCCTCCTTTGGCCGACGCAGGGCTGTGGCGGCGGTGAACCGCCTGCCCGGGACGCGGGTGCTGGAAGTGGGGGTGGGGACCGGTCTGGCCCTGCCACGCTACCGTCCGGAGAAGCGCGTCATCGGCATCGATCTTTCGCGCGACATGCTGCTGAAGGCGCAGGAGCGGGTTCAGAACGAGCAGCTGACGCATGTCGAGGGGCTGCTGGAGATGGACGCCGAGTCGATGGCGTTCCAGGACGGCGCCTTCGACATCGCGGTGGCGATGTTCACCGCCAGCGTGGTGCCGGACGCGAAAAGGCTCTTCACCGAGATGCAGCGCGTGGTGCGACCGGGCGGGCACCTCCTGTTCGTCAACCACTTCGCCGCCGAGGCGGGGCCGCGCTGGTGGGTGGAGCGCACCATGGCACCGCTCTCCCGCCTGCTCGGCTGGCACCCGGATTTCGCGTTCAGCGACCTGTTCGACCGCGAGGCGGTGCAGGTGGAGGCGATGGAGCCCTGCCGCCCGGGTGGCCTGTTCACGCTGGTGCATTTGCGCAACGCCGCGCCGTCGGTGACGCTGGGCGAACGGGCCGCCGCGGCGGCCTGATGCGCCCGCCGGCCACGAGGGCATCCATCGCCGAGGACCAGGTCGTCGAACTGGCGGAGATGTTCCGGCTGATGAGCGACCCGACCCGGCTGCGGATCATCCTCGCCTGTCTCGACGCGCCTGCTCCCGTTGGCGCGATGGCCGATCGGATCGGCATTTCCGGCAGCCTGGCCTCGCACCACCTGCGGTTGCTGCGCGCGGCGCGGCTCCTGCAGGCGGAGCGACGCGGGCGGCAGGTTTTCTATGCCGTCACCGATGCGCATGTGCGCTCCATGCTGGGCGACATGGTGGACCATGTCAGCGAGGACGAGGCGGAGCCGGACGGTTCCGCCGCAGGCTGACGCGCGAGCCGATTCTGCGGAATGGGCGGCTTTTCCGGCGTGTAAATCCGCCTGAATCCAGGATGCTTGCGGTTGGGCGGCGTGCCCTCACTTGTGCGGGGCGGGGAGGCGCGACTATGGTCCCGCAGAACGCCTCACTCTACGCTTAGGGGAGAGGCCGGCCTTTGCCGTGCGGTGCGGCTGAGGCCAGAAATGGCGCGTTGCGCGCCGGCGTCCGGACCATCGGGGCGCACGGATTACGAGCGGACGGGATAGGGAATGCGGCGGTCGATCGTTTCGCGCTTCGCGGGCTTGTTCGCCACCTTTGGCGTGGCTGGAATGTCTCTGCACGGGGCCTCCGCCCTGGCGCAGGAGGCCGGTGCGGCGGGGCAACCCATGGTGGGCGCCCCGCATGCCTGGGCCTTGGGCCTGCAACCCGCCGGCGGGGTGGTCAAGGAGGCGATCCATGACTTCAACCAGCTGGTGCTCTGGATCATCATCGTCATCACCGCCTTCGTGGGTGCGCTGCTGGCCTGGGTGATCTGGCGCTATCGCGCCGAGAAGAACCCCGTGCCCTCGCGCACCAGCCACCACACGCTGCTGGAAGTGGCCTGGACCGTGCTGCCGGTGCTGATCCTGGTGGTCATCGCCATCCCCTCCTTCCGCCTGATCTACTGGGAGGACCGGGCGGTGGACGCCGAGGTGACGGTGAACGTGACCGGCCGGCAGTGGTACTGGCACTATGCCTACCCCGACCAGGGCAACTTCGCCTTTGACAGCTACCCGATCCAGGAAGCCGATCTGAAGCCCGGCCAGTTGCGCAACCTGACCGTGGACGAGCCGCTGGTGATCCCGGTTGACACCAACATCCGCGTCATCACCACCGGACAGGACGTGATCCACAGCTTCTTCGTGCCGAGCCTCGGCGTGCAGAAATACACGATCCCGGGCCGGACGATGGAAACCTGGATGCGCGCCGACCGGGTCGGCACCTTCTATGGCCAGTGCAATCAGATCTGCGGCACCAACCACTGGTTCATGCCGATCGTGGTGCGCGCCGTGCCCAAGGCGGAGTTCGAGGCCTGGACGGCGGCGGCGAAGCAGCGCTTCGCGCAGGTTGGCGGCGCGCCGGCGGTGGCAACGGCCGGCAAGGCCGAGGCCGACACCACGCAGCTGGCGGATCTGCGCCGCTAAGGCGGCGCTTACGGGACGGTTCGAGATCGAGCGGGACGGATAAACATGGCGACCGCGTCACATACGCATGACGAGCATGGCCACGGCCATCACGACCACACGCCCGGCTTCGTGGCGCGCTGGTTCTTCAGTACCAACCACAAGGATATCGGGGTCCTCTACCTGATCTTCGCGGTGGTCGCGGCTTTCGTGGGCGTTGGCCTCAGCCTGCTGATGCGCATCGAGCTGCAAAGCCCGGGCATGCAGATCTTCGCCGATGGCCAGGCCTGGAACGTGGCGGTGACGGCGCATGGCGTGGTCATGGTGTTCTACGTGATCATGCCGGCGCTGATCGGCGGCTTCGGCAACTACTTCGTGCCGATCATGATCGGCGCGCCGGACATGGCCTTCCCGCGCCTCAACAACATCTCCTTCTGGCTGCTGGTGCCCGCGCTGATGCTGGCGGTGGGCAGCCTCTTCGTGGGCGGCGCGGGCACGGGCTGGACGCTCTACCCGCCGCTGTCCAACGCCACCTACCAGAGCGGCATCGGCCCCGACATGGCGCTGTTCAGCCTGCACCTGGCGGGCGCCAGCTCGATCCTGGGCGCGGCCAACTTCATCACGACCATCTTCAACATGCGCGCCCCCGGCATGACGCTGCACAAGATGCCGCTCTTCGTGTGGGGCATGCTGGTCACCGCCTTCCTGCTGCTGCTCTCGGTGCCCGTGCTCGGCGGCGCCATCACCATGCTGATCACCGACCGCAACTTCGGCACCGCCTTCTTCGACCCGGCCGGCGGCGGCGACCCGGTGCTGTTCCAGCACCTGTTCTGGTTCTTCGGCCACCCCGAAGTCTACATCATGATCCTGCCCGGCTTCGGCATCATCTCCCACGTGCTCTCCACCTTCAGCCGCAAGCCGATCTTCGGCTATCTCGGCATGGCCTATGCCATGGTGGCGATCGGCGTGGTCGGCTTCGTGGTCTGGGCGCACCACATGTTCACCTCCGGCATCTCGGTGGACACGCGGGCCTACTTCATGGCCGCGACCATGGTCATCGCCGTGCCGACGGGCATCAAGATCTTCTCCTGGATCGCCACCATGTGGGGCGGCTCCATCAGCTTCAAGACGCCGATGCTGTTCGCCATCGGCTTCATCTTCCTGTTCACCGTGGGTGGCGTGACCGGCGTGAAGCTGGCCAATGCCAGCGTGGACGTCATCCTGCACAACACCTACTACGTGGTGGCGCACTTCCACTACGTGCTGTCGCTGGGCGCCGTGTTCTCCATCTACGCCGGGTTCTACTACTGGATCGGCAAGATGAGCGGGAAGCAGTACCCGGAGTTCTGGGGCCAGGTCCATTTCTGGATGACCTTCGTCGGCGTGAACCTGACCTTCTTCCCCATGCACTTCCTGGGGGCCCAGGGCATGCCGCGCCGCTACCCGGACTATCCGGACGCCTTCGCCGGCTGGAACATGGTGGCCAGCATCGGCGCCTATATCTCGGTGGCGTCCTTCGTCGTGTTCCTTTATGTCTGCTACCGCACCTTCACCAGCAAGGAGCAGGCTGCGGCGAACCCCTGGGGCGAGGGCGCCACGACGTTGGAATGGCAGGTTTCCTCTCCGCCGCCCTTCCACACCTTCGACGAGCTGCCCCGCATCCGCTGAGGCTGAATTGGGCTGATGAGCGATAGCGCGATCAACACGGGGGGGGCGGGAGCCCCCCTCTCCACTTCCGGCGAGCTTGACCTGAGCGAGGTGCGCGACTGGATCGCGCTGCTCAAGCCCCGCGTCATGTCGCTGGTGGTCTTCACCGGGGCCGTCGGGCTCATTGTCGCGCCGGGACGCATGCACCCGGTGCTGGCGCTCACCGCCATCCTCTGCATCGCGGTGGCGGCCGGCGCCTCGGGCGCCATCAACATGTGGTACGACCGCGACATCGATGCGGTCATGCGCCGCACGGCGAACCGGCCGATTCCCGCCGGGCGCATCCAGCCGCGCGCCGCGCTCGCCTTCGGGGTCTTCCTGGCGCTGGCCTCCGTGGTCGTGATGGGGCTGGCCACCAACCTGGTAGCCGCGCTCGTGCTGGCCGGCTCGATCGGCTTCTACGTCTTCATCTACACCATGTGGCTGAAGCGGCGGACGCCGCAGAACATCGTCATCGGCGGCGCCGCCGGCGCCTTCCCGCCGATGATCGGCTGGGCCGCCGTCACGGGCCATGTCTCGGTCGAGGCGGTGGTGATGTTCGCCATCATCTTCTTCTGGACGCCGCCGCATTTCTGGGCGCTCTCGCTGTTCGCCAGCGGCGACTATGCGCGCGCCGGGGTGCCGATGCTGCCGGTGGTCGCGGGCGCGAAGGAAACGCGCCGGCAGATCTGGCTCTACTCGCTGCTGCTGGCGCCGCTCGGGCTGCTGCCCACGGTCATCGGCATGGCGGGGCTGGCCTATGGCGCGGCGGCGCTGGTGCTTGGCGGGTTCTTTCTCGACGCCATGTGGCGCGTGAAGCGCGACGCGCAGGATGAGCAGGGCCGCAGCCTGACGCAGGAGGCGCCGGCGCGTGCCGCCTTCAAGTTCTCGATCGTCTATCTGTTCATGCTGTTCGCGGCGCTGGCGGCCGACCGCCTGCTGTTCGGCGCATGAGCGGCAGGGGCACGCCGGACGGCATGACGGAGGAGGAGAAGCGCGCCTTCGTCCGCCGTCGCCGCGGCCGGAACTGGGCGGTGCTGATCGCGCTGCTCGCCCTGGTGGCGCTGTTCTACTTCGTCGCCATGGCACGCATGTCGGTCCACTGAGCCGGGCCGGAAGATCAACGGAGGAGCGCTCGCCTTGCCTGCCACGGATCCCAACCTCGCGCGGCGCAACCGCCGTGTCGGCATCGTCGCCGCCGGCATGGTGGGCGGCATGCTCGGGCTCTCCTTCGCGGCGGTGCCGCTCTACTCGGTGTTCTGCGCCGTGACGGGCTATGGCGGCACGCCGCAGATCGGCGGCACGGCGCCTGGCGCCAGCGAGCGGGTGGTGACCGTCCGTTTCAACGCCAACACCCATCCCGGCCTGCCCTGGAAGTTCGAGGCGGGCCAGAACAAGATGGAGGTCAAGGTGGGGCAGGAGGCGCTGGCCTTCTACACCGCCGCGAGCGCCGGCAGCACACCCACCACGGGCGTCGCCACCTACAACGTCACGCCCGAGATCGTCGGGCCCTATTTCCACAAGGTGCAGTGCTTCTGCTTCGATCAGCAGACGCTGCAGCCCGGCCAAAAGGCCGAGATGCCGATCTCGTTCTGGGTGGATCCCAAGATCGCCGACGATCCCTCCGCGCGCGAGGTGCGCACCATCACGCTCAGCTACACCTTCTTCCGCACTCTGGAGGATGCCGAGCGCGCCGGTGCCCTGGCCAAGGCGGGCCCGCATGTCGGCAAGCAGCGGGATGCCTCCCTGGCCCCGCCGGCGGCACGGTGAGAGGCTTGATCCAGGCCGCGTTTTGAGGATTGATGGGGCGCGTGTAACGAGGCGCAACGGTGCCGGTCCGAGCCGGTTCCTTGGCTGTATTCAAGTTCCCTGAGTCAGGAAGTCACATGGCCAGCAGCAACATGACGGTGGATGCGGAAGCGCCGCCCCTTCACAAGCATCCCTATCACCTGGTCGATCCCAGCCCCTGGCCGCTGGTTGCCTCCTTTGCCGCGGGCCTGATGCTGTTCGGCATCATCCTCTGGGCGCGGGAAGGCGTGCACTGGGCCTTCACGCTGGGCTTGCTCGGCGTCCTGACGGCGATGTTCTTCTGGTTCCGCGACGTGGTGCGCGAGGCGCGGACGCCCGGCGTGCACACCCCTGTGGTGCGCATCGGCATGCGCTACGGCATGGCGCTGTTCATCGCCTCCGAGGTGATGTTCTTTGTCGCCTTCTTCTGGGCCTATTTCCACTTCGCCCTTTATCCGGAGCACGTTGCCGGCGCGGCGAAGGCGGTCTGGCCGCCGGCCGGCATCCACACCTTCGATCCCTTCCACCTGCCGCTGCTGAACACGCTGATCCTGCTGCTCTCCGGCTGCACCGTGACCTGGGCGCACCACGCCCTGCTGGAGAACAACCGGAAGGACATGCTGCTCGGCCTCGGACTGACCGTGCTGCTGGGGATCTGCTTCACCTCCTTCCAGGCGCTGGAGTATTCCGAGGCACCCTTCGCCTTCTCGGGCGGCGGCATCTATCCCTCGGTCTTCTTCCTCGCGACCGGCTTCCACGGCTTCCACGTCATTGTCGGCACCATCTTCCTGGCCGTGTGCTGGTTCCGCGCGCGCGCCGGGCAGTTCACGCCGCAGCGCCATTTCGGCTTCGAGGCGGCGGCCTGGTACTGGCACTTCGTGGACGTGGTCTGGCTGTTCCTCTTTGTCTTCATCTACGTCTTCGGCGCCGGCGGAGTCGCCGAGCACTGAGCCGGCCGCGGCCCCGCTTCCTGGGCGGGGCCGCGCCGCGCATCCCGTAGGGACGGCCGGGGCATGCCGGCCCCTTTTCCCTTCCCGCATCGCCAGCCCGGCTCCGCTTCCGCTCCGCGCGCTGCGCCGGGCGCCGGCCATGGCTGGAGCCTTCCGCTTGAAACGCTGGCGCCGTCTCGTCGTCCCTTTGCTGGTCACCCTGCCGGTGCTAGCCATCCTGCTCGGCCTCGGCACCTGGCAGGTGCAGCGGCTGCACTGGAAGACCGACCTCCTGGCCCGTCTGGCTGCCGCCCAGGCCGGCCCTGCGCAGCCGCTCACCGCGAATCCGGAACCCTGGACCAAGGTTTTCGCCACCGGCCGCCTGCTGAACGACAGCGAGGCGCTGATCGGGCTGGAAGTGCGGAACACCGTGCTTGGCGCGCATCTCCTGGTGCCGCTGCGGCGGGAGGACGGGCCGCCGCTGCTCGTCAACCGCGGCTGGGTGCCGCTGGAGCGCCGCACGCCCATCGACCACCCGGAGGGCGAGGTGCGGGTGGAGGGCTACGTCCGCCCCGGCGAATCGGCCGACATGTTCAGCGCCACCGACGATCCGGCCGGGCGCCGCTTCTATACGCTTGATCCGGCCGTGATCGGCCCCGCCCTCGGCCTGCCGGACGTCGCACCCTTCGTTTTGGTGGCGCTGGCACCGCCCACGCTGCCGCCGGATGCCCTGCCACAGCCGGCGCGCAGCTTCCCCCAGCCGCCCAACAACCATCTTGGCTATGTTGTCACGTGGTATGGGCTGGCATTGGCCCTTGTCGGCGTTTTCGCCACCTGGGCCTATCGCCGCCTCAAGGAGCCTGAAGAATGAGCGCCTCCGCCACCGCTGCCTATGGGCGCCTGAAGGCCCGCTTCGCCCGGATCGCCATCCTGGGCGAGGCGCAGGCCATGCTGCACTGGGACGCGGCGGCGGTGATGCCACCCGGTGGCGCCGCAGCGCGCGGCGAGCAGCTCGCCACCCTGAGCGGCCTCGCGCATGAGCTCATGACGGCACCCGGAATGGCCGCCGACCTCGCCGAGGCGGAGGCGGGCGGCGACTGGGAGGGCGCCAACCTCGCCCTGATGCGCCACGCCCATGCCCGTGCCGTGGCGCTGCCCACCGAACTCGTGGAGGCCTCCGCCCGTGCCAATGCCGCCTGCGAGACGGTGTGGCGGGAGGCCCGTGCGCAGTCCGACTTCGGCCGCGTCGCGCCCTATCTGGCCGAGGTGGTGAGGCTGCAGCGGGGGACAGCGGCTGCGCTTTCCGCCGCCACCGGCCTCGCGCCCTATGACGCCTTGATGGAAGGCTATCAGCGCGGCATCGGGGCGGCCGACGTGGAGCCCATCTTCGCCGCCTACGAGGCCTTCCTCGCCGAGGCGCTGCCGCGTGCCGAGGAGCGCCAGGCCCGGCAGCCCGCGCCGGTGCTGCCGCAGGGGCCATTCCCGGTCGCCACGCAGCAGGCGCTGTGCCGCGAGATGTCGGCGCGGGCGGGGCTGGACTTCGAGCACGCCCGGCTGGACGAGAGCCTGCACCCCTTCTGCGGCGGCACGCCGACCGACGTGCGGATCACCACCCGCTACACGCCCGAGGCCTTCGCCCAGGCGCTGCTCGGCGTGCTGCACGAGACCGGGCATGCGTTGTACGAGCGCGGGCTTCCCCCGGCCTATGCCCATCAGCCCGTGGGCGAGGCGGCGGGCATGGCGGCGCATGAGTCGCAGAGCCTGATCGTCGAGATGCAGGCCAGCCGGTCGGATCCTTTCCTGCGGTTCCTCGGGCCCAAGCTGCACGCGGCCTTCGGCGGCGAGGCGGCAGCCTACGCGCCGGAGAATCTGGCCCGGCTCTGGCGGCGGGTGGAGCGCGGCTTCATCCGTACCGAGGCGGACGAGCTGACCTACCCCGCCCATGTCATCCTGCGCTTCCGGCTGGAGCGCGCGCTGATTGGCGGCGACCTCGCCGTGGCCGACCTGCCCGCCGCCTGGAACGACGGCTTCACCCGGCTGCTCGGCCTGACCCCGCCGGACGACGCCCGCGGGTGCCTGCAGGACATCCACTGGCATGACGGTGCCTTCGGCTATTTCCCCTCCTATACGCTGGGGGCGATGGCGGCGGCGCAGCTCATGCGGGCGGCGCGCATCGCCGTGCCCGGGCTGGACGAGGCGCTGGCGCGGGGCGAGTTGGCGCCGCTCACCGGCTGGCTGCGGCAGCACGTGCACTCCCAAGGCTCGCGCCTCGGCTTTCAGGACCTGATGCGCGCCGCCACAGGCAAGCCGCTCGACCCGGCGGATTTCACCGCACATCTGACCGAACGCTACCTTTAGAGCAGATCCCGTTCCCATGGCATCATCGGGACGGGTGGAGATGCTGCCAAAACAAACGGCTAAAGCATTTCGCGTGAGTCAGAGCGAACGGAAAATGCTCCAGGCGGCGGAAGCCCCGAGAGACGCGGCTTTCCGGGCCTCGCGCCGGAGGGCCAGGCCCTCCGCGAAGCGACTTGCATCGTGCAAGCAAGAAATGCTTGCATGATGCAAGTCCGAGCAGGGAACCTGCCCATGGTCCAGACCGACTTTTCGCTCATGCGCTGCCCGGTGGCGCGCTCCATGTCCGTGCTTGGCGAACGCTGGGCCATCCTGGTTTTGCGTGAGGCCTTCTACGGCACGACCCGTTTCGAGGAGTTCGAGCGGCACCTCGGCATCGCGCCCAACATTCTGAGCGCGCGGCTGGCGAAGCTGGTGGAGCACGGTCTGCTGGAGCGCGTGGCGGCCAGCGGCAGGGGTGCGCGCCATCAGTACCGCCTGACCGGAAAGGGCCGCGACTTCTTTCCGGCCTATGTTGCCTTGAAGCGCTGGGCCGACCGCTGGATGACGGACCCCTCCGGCCCGCCGGTGCTGCTCGTTGAAGCGGTGACGGGCGAGGAGGTGCGCTCGCCGCCGCTGATCGGCTCGGGCGGAGCGCCGCTCTGCCCCGAAGATGTCCGCGTGCTGCCTGGCCCGGGCGCCGGAGAACGGATGCGCCGCCGCTTCGCCGGAGCGGGAGGCGATGATGCCTGACGCCATCGCCGTCGCCGCCCCGGCCCCGGCTTCGGCCGTCCTGCGCCGCATCCTGGCGCTGGCGGCGCCCACCAGCCTCGTTGCCCTGTTGCAGGTCGGGGCGCAACTCGCCGAAACCTGGCTGGCGGCGCGGCAAGGCACGGCGGCGCTGGCCGGCTGGGCCGTCGTGCTGCCTTTCGCGCTGCTGCTGCAGCAGATGTCGGCCGGCGCCATGGGCGGCGGCGTGGTCGCCGCCATCGCGCGTGCCCTCGGTGCCGGCCGGCCGCAGGATGCGGCGGCGCTGGTGCTGCATGCGGTGCTGATCGCCGTCACGGTGGGCGGCATCTTCGCCCTGGCGCTGGCTGGCTTCCCCGCTGCGCTGCTCGGGCTGATCGCGCCCTCGGCGGCCGCGGCCGGCGCGCCCTATGCCGCCTGGCTGTTCGGCGCCGGCGCGGTGCCGGCCTGGCTGGCGAATACGCTGGCCTCCGTGTTGCGCGGTGGCGGCAAGCACGCGTTGGCGGCGCGGGTGCTGGCGCTCGCCTGGCTGGCCTATCCGCCGCTGGCCTGGGCACTGGCGGAGCCGCTCGGCATGGGGCTGCCCGGCCTGGGCGCCGGCTTCGCGATTGTCTTCTGGGCCGCTGCCCTCGTCATGGCTGCGGTGGTGCTGCGTGGCGGCGCCGGCTTCACGCCCACGCTTCGCGTCCGGCCCCAGGCGACGCTGTTCCGCCGCATTCTCTCGGTCGGGCTGGTCGCCTGCGCGCTCGCCACCATCGCCAACCTGACGACCATCCTGGTGACGGCGCAACTCGCGCGGCATGGCCCGGCGGCGGTTGCCGCCTATGGCATTGCCGCGCGACTGGAGTTCCTGACCATCCCGCTCGCCTTCGGCGTCGGCTCGGCACTGACGGCATTGGTCGGGCGCGCCGCCGGGGCGGGGGAATGGGCGGCCGCCCGGCGAACCGCCTGGACCGGCGGCCTGCTGGCACTCGGCGTGGCCGGTTCGGCGGGGCTGGCGGTCGGGCTCGCGCCCGGCGCCTTTGCCGGCACCTTCACGGGGGATGCCGCCGTTGCCGCCATCGCGGCGCGTGGCCTCTCCTTCACCGGCCCGGCCTTCGGCGGCTTCGGCCTGGGCATGGCGCTGTACTTCGCGGCGATGGGCGCGGGGCGGATGCGCGGACCGGTGCTCGCCGCGCTGGCGCGCATCGGGCTGGCGGTGGGTGGCGGCTGGCTGCTGGCCAACCCGCTGGGCCTTGGGCTGGATGGGCACTTCATTGGCGTCGCCCTCGGCATCACCGCCTATGGCCTGATCACCGCCGCCTCGGTGCGGCCTGGCGTCTGGCCGGGGCGGGCCTGAGAGCCGCCGCCGGCAGCAGGGCGGGGGGATGCTCGCCCCGCGCCCTGGCCGGGCCTATGATGGGGGCGTGGATGGCGCCCTGACGGGCGGGCGCCTGGGAAAAGGCCTGCATGGACAACACCGAAGAGATCTGGCGCCACGTCGAGACGAAGCGCCCGCGGTTCTCCGAACTCAGCGACCAAGTCTGGGCCACGCCGGAACTGAACTACGCCGAGCAACGTTCCGCCGCCGCCCATGCCGAAGCGCTGCGGGCGGAGGGTTTCCGCGTCACCACCGGCGTCGCCGGCATCCCGACGGCGGTAATGGGGGAGGCGGGCGAGGACGGCCCGGTCATCGCCATCCTCGGTGAGTACGATGCGCTGCCCGGCCTGTCGCAGGAAGCGGGCGTCGCCGAGCACCGGCCGCTCGAGAATGGCGGCAGCGGCCATGGCTGTGGCCACAACCTGCTTGGCGCCGCCTCCCTGCTGGCCGCCGCAGCGGTGAAGGACTGGCTGGCCGAAAATGGCCTCAAGGGCCGCGTGCGCTACTACGGCTGCCCCGCCGAGGAAGGCGGCTCCGCCAAGGGCTTCATGGTCCGCGACGGCGCCTTCGACGACGTGGACATCGCCATCTGCTGGCATCCGGCGGCCTTCTCCGGCGTCAACAAGCCGCGTTCGCTGGCCTGCATGGAGGTGGATTTCTCCTTCATCGGCCGCTCCAGCCATGCCGCCGCCGCGCCGCATCTCGGCCGCAGCGCGCTGGATGCCGTCGAGCTGATGAATGTCGGCGTCAACTACATGCGCGAGCACATGCCGAGCCACGCGCGCATCCACTACGCGCTGCAGGATGCCGGCGGCATCGCGCCCAACGTGGTGCAGGGCAAGGCGCGGGTGCGCTATCTCGTGCGCTCGCAGACCATGGCCGAGGTGCTGGCGCTGCTGGAGCGCGTCCGCAAGATCGCCCAGGGCGCCGCGCTGATGACCGAGACCCGCGTCACCGACCGCGTGCTGAGCGCCGATGCCGAGCTGGTGGCCAACCCCCCGCTGGAGCAGGCCATGGAGGAAAACTTCCTCCGCCTCGGGCCGCCGCGGTTCGACGAGGCGGACAAGGACTTCGCCCGCCGGATGCAGGCGACCTTCACGCCGGACGAGATCGAGAGCGCCTATCGCCGCGCCGGGCTGGCGCCGCTCCCCGGCGAGGTGCTGGCCGAGCGGCTGGTGCCGCTTTCGGCCCCCGAGCCGGCCGGGGTGGGCTCCACCGATGTCGGCACGGTGAGCTGGAAGGTGCCGACCGTGCAGGCGCGCGGCGCCACCTACGCGATCGGCACGCCCGGCCATTCCTGGCAGCTTGTGGCGCAGGGCAAGGCGCCGGCGGCGCACAAGGGGCTGGAGCACGTCGCCAAGATCATGGCCGGCACCGCCGTGGACCTGTTCCAGGACCCTGGCCTGGTGGCGCGCGCCAAGGCCGACCACGCCGCCCGCACCGCCGAGATGCCCGACGTCTTTCCCATCCCGAAGGACGTCCCGCCGCCGCTCGACATGGCCGGCGGCCACTGACCCGATCCGGACCTCGCAGCCATGACCTCATTCCGCACCGCCCTGAACCGCTTCGTCCTGGCGCCGGCCTTCGCGGCCGCGCTGCTGGCGGGGGCCGCCTCCGCCGCCGAGCTGCGCATCGGCCTCGCCGCGCCGGTGAGCACCATTGACCCGCACTTCGCCAACGCTACGCCGAACTCGGCCTTCGGGCGGCACATCTTCGAGGCGCTGGTGGCCCGCGGCGCCGATGGCCGCGTGGCGCCTGGCCTGGCCGTCTCCTGGACGGCGCTGGAGGACAATCTCTGGGAGTTCAAGCTCCGTCCCGGCGTGAAATGGCACGACGGCCAGCCCTTCACCGCCGATGACGTGATCTTCTCCTTCGGCCGCGTGCCCAACGTGCCGAACAATCCCGGCAGCTATGCCGGCAACCTGCGCAGCCTCGCCAAGGCGGAGGCGGTGGACCCGCTGACGCTGCGCATCACCACCTCCGCGCCGAACCCGAACCTGCCGCTCGACCTCAGCGCCATCGCCATCGTCTCGCGCCATGCGGGCGAGGGGGCGACCACCGCCGACTTCAACAGCGGCAAGGCGGCGATCGGCACCGGCCCCTACCGCTTCGTCAGCTACGCTCCCGGCTCGACCCTGGCCGTGGAGCGCAACCCGGACTGGTGGGGCCAGAAGCAGGACTGGGACAAGGTCAGCTTCCGCATCATCACCAATCCCGGGGCACGCACGGCGGCGCTGCTCTCGGGCGACGTGGACATGATCTCCGCGCCCTCCACCTCGGACCTGCCGCGGCTGCGGCAGGAGGCGGAGGTGCGCATCTTCGAGCGGCAGGGCGCGCGCTCGCTGTTCCTTTCGCCCGATTTCAGCCGCAACGGCGAGGAGCCCTTCCTCACCGGCAACGACGGCAAGCCGCTGCCGAAGAACCCGCTGCTCGACCTGCGGGTGCGGCAGGCGCTCTCGCTGGCGATCAACCGGCAGGCGCTGGCCGAGCGGGTGCAGCAGGGGATGGCCGAGCCGACCGGCCAGTGGATGCCGCCCGGCGCCTTTGGCTACAACCCGAACATCCCGGTGCCGAAGCCGGACCCTGAGACGGCGCGCCGCCTGCTGGCCGAGGCCGGCTACCCGCAGGGCTTCCGCCTGACGCTGCATTCCAGCGGCGACCGTTATCCCGGCGACGCCCAGACGGCGCAGGCGGTGGCGCAGATGTGGACGCGCATCGGCGTCGCCACCTCGGTCGAGACGCTGCCCTTCGCCACCTGGCTCAGCCGGCTGTCCAAGCAGGAGTTCTCGATGGTGCAGAACAGCTGGGGCAGTTCCTCGGGCGAGGCCGGCAGCGCGCTGCTGAACATCGTCCACAGCTACGACCACGACAAGCGCCTGGGCGCCAGCAACGACACGCGCTACGCCAACCCGGCGCTGGACCGGCAGATCGAGGAAGCGCTTTCCACCATGGACCCGGCGCTGCGCGAGAAGCGCCTCGCCGACGCCGTGGCGGCGGCGGTCAAGGACCTGCCGCTGATCCCGATGATCATGTACAAGAACGCTTGGGCCGTGCGCCGTCCGCTGACCTACGAGGCGCGGATGGACGAGCAGACCCTCGCGATGGGCGTCGGCCACGAGAAATGACCGGCGGCGGGAGTTCCGTCGCCCAGGCTAGCCGGGGATGAACAAGGGGCCGGGGGGATGCGTCCCCCGGCCCATTTCTTTCAGGCCGGCACGGGTACGCGCTGCGCGAGCGGATCGAGCAGCGCCTCGATGGAGACCGGCTCCTCCCATTCCAGCTTCACGCTCAGCACGGTCACGCGGTTGCGGAAGGCGGGCGGGATGCGGACATAGTCCTTGCGCGTCGTCACCGGGATGGCGCGCAGCGCCTCGGCCTGCGCGAGGAGATCCCGCATGTCGCCGGCGTCGAAGGGGTAGTGGTCGGCATAGGCGACGCGCCCTGCCAGCACCGCTCCGGCCTGCTGCAAGGTGGTGAAGAACTTGCGCGGGTTGGCAATGCCGCAGAAGGCGAAGACCGGCTGCCCGGCGAGCAGCTCGGCCTCGGGCCCGGGGGCCAGCCGGGCGCGCAGCACCGGCAGGCCGGGCGGCAGCGCGGCGGCGGCGCCGGTTTCGTCCTCGCCGATCAGCACGGCGGCGCGGCAGCGCGCGGCGGCGGCGGCAACCGGCTCGCGCAGCGGGCCGGAGGGAATGATGTACCCGTTGCCGAACCCGTAGCTGCCGTCGATGACCAGCAGCGAAAGGTCCTTCTCCAGCGTGGGATTCTGCAGCCCGTCATCCATCACGATGGCCTGGGCGCCGGCCCCGACGGCGGCGCGCGCGCCGGCGGCGCGGTCGGCGGCCACCCAGGTCGGGCGGGTGGCGGCCAGCAGCAGGGCCTCGTCGCCCACCGCCTGGCTGTCGTGCTGGGCGGCGTCCACCCGCACCGGGCCCTTCAGCTTGCCGCCATAGCCGCGCGTCAGGAAATGCGTCGAGACACCGCGGTTGGAGAGACGCTGGCCGAGGTCGAGCGCCACGGTGGTCTTGCCCGCGCCACCGGCCGTGGCGTTGCCGCAGCAGATGACGGGGATCGGCGCGCGCCAGCCCGGCCGGGCCATGCGGCGCGCGGTCGCGGCCGCGTAGAGCGCCGCGATGGGGGACAGCAGCAGGGGCGCGATTCCCCCGCTGCCCCCGCTCCAGAAGTCGGGGGCACGCATCCGGCTCGAACCCGTCCTTTCCCTACTCCCCGCGCGATACCGGCGGCGTGCCGGCTGCGGGGCGCATCATGTCCAGGATTGCCGTGGCCAGCCGCCCGGGGAGATGGGCGGCATCGGCGGCGACATCCGCCGCGGCACAGGTCATGGCCTGTGCGCGGCATGAATTCGTTAGCACGGTTGAGGCGGCCTCGGCCAGCGTGGCGGCATCCGTCACGCGCAGGGCGCCGCCGGCGGCTGCCAGGGCATCGGCCATTTCCCGCACATGCTCGGTATGCGGACCAAGCAGGATCGGGCAGCCCAGCCGTGCTGGCTCCAGCGGGTTGTGGCCGCCCTTCGGCACGAGCGTGGCGCCGACCAGCGCCACCCCCGCCAGGCGGAAGAACAGCCCCATCTCGCCCAGCGTGTCGGCGAGATAGACCTCCTGCTCCGGACCCGGCAGACCGCCGGCGCTGCGCCGGCTGAACGGAAGCGGCGCGATCAGGTCGGCCACCTGGTCGCCACGCTGCGGGTGGCGCGGGGCGATGATGGTGAGCAGGCCCGGCAGCCGGTCCCGCAGCAGGCGGTGCGCGTCCAGCGCCGCCGCCTCCTCGCCCGCATGGGTGCTGGCGGCGAGGAACACCGGGCGTGCGCCGACCAGGGCACGCAGGCGGGCGAGTTCGTCCGGGTCGGCGGGCGGCGGCTCGGCGGCGGCCTTGAGCTGCCCCCAGAAGGCGGCCTCCGTGGCGCCGAGGCCGCGCAGCCGGGCGGCGTCGTCCTCGCTCTGCGCCACCACCAGGCGGAAGCGGCCGAGCATTTCCCGCGCCAGCGCCGGCGCCCAGCGCCAGAGCCGCGCCGAACGGGGGGAGAGGCGGGCGTTCACCAGCGCCGCCGGAATGCCACGCTGCGCCAGCGCCGCCGTGAGGTTCGGCCAAAGCTCGCTTTCAACGAAAACCGCACCGTCCGGCTGCCAGCCGTCAAGAAAGGCGGCCGCCCAGCGGGGCACGTCCAGCGGCACGAAGCGGTGGGTAACGCGCCCCGCGAGGATGGGCGGAAGGCGCTGCCGCAGCAGCGAGGCGGCGGTGACGGTGCCCGTGGTCAGCAGCAGGTGCAGATCCGGCGCGCGTTCGGCCAGCGCGGCGAGCAGCGGGATCAGGGAGAGGGATTCGCCCACGCTGGCGGCGTGCAGCCAAAGCAGCGGACCCGGCGGCCGGGCGGCGCCGAGGCCGCGTCGCTCGCCCAGCCGTTCCGGGATCTCCTTGCCCTGGCGCGCGCGAAGGCGCAGCCAGAAAGGCAGCACCGGCGCCAGCCCGGTGCCGATCAGCCGTCCGGCATGTCCCGCCAGGCTCATGCGCTGCCCCTCACACCCGCCGGCTCGCGACCGCTGCGGGATTCGCCACCCAGGCATCGGCGGTGTCGCAGGCCGCGTTCAGCGCCGCCTCGATGGCCGGCAGCGCGACCAGCGCGTCCCCGCGCGGCACCCGCACCGGGGCGCCGCAGACCAGCACGGCGCGCGCGAAGGGCAGGGGCAGCATCATGCGGTCCCAGCTCGGCAGCAGGTGGTGGCGGCTTGCGGCGGCCGCGGTGGGCAGCACCGGCACCCCCGCAATGGCGGCAAGCTGCGCCACGCCCTCCGCGGCCACGCGGCGCGGCCCGCGCGGGCCGTCGGGGGTGATCGCCACCGGGCTGCGGTCGCGCAGCACACGGAGCATGGCGCGCAGCCCCGCCGCGCCGCCACGAGAGGTGGAGCCGTGCACCATCACCAGCCGGAAACGAGAAACCACCTCGCCGATGAAGCGCCCGTCGCGGTGGCGCGAGACCAGCACGTGCGGCTGCCAGTGCTCCGCGCCTGGGAAGAGCCGGTGCGTCACCGTCCAGAGCATCGGCATCATCGGCAGGCGCTCGTGCCAGAAGGCGACGATCACCGGCGCGCCCTGTTCGGCCAGGGGCGCGATGTTCTCGTGGCCCGCCAGCGACCAGCGCGCCGTGCGGTAGCAGAAGGCGAGGTAGAGGGTGAGCAGGCGCGCGAAGGCCGCCTGGCTGGTGGGGTGACGGATCAGCTTGCGGAGCATGGCATCGGTGACATGAGGGGAAGCGCCCCTAGCACGGTTGCGGCCAAGGCGGAAATGCGGCCCGCATGGCGGCCGCTTTCCCGCCCGGGCTGCGCCGGAGGTCCCGTCAGGGCCGCCAGGCACGGTGATAGGGGTGGCCGGTGCGGATCGCCTGCGCACGGTAGAGCTGCTCGGCCAGCATCCCCCGAACCAGGAAATGCGGCCAGGTCATCGGGCCGAGGGAAAGGCGGTGCTCGGCCCGGGCCAGCACGGCGGAATCCAGCCCCTCGGCGCCGCCGATCAGGAAGGCCAGCGGCTTGCCGCCCGCCTCCCAGCGTTCCAGCAGGGCGGCCAGGCCTTCGCTACCGGGCGTGTGCCCGCCGAGGTCGAGAGCGATGGCGAGGGCGCCGGGCGGGAGGGCGGCGAGAAGGCCCGCCCCCTCCCGCCGCCGCACCTCGACCGCCGCGCCGCGCGCCTCGGGAATCTCGCGGACCTCCAGCGGCGGGCGCAACCGAGCGTTATGTTGCGCGAACAGCGCCGCCTCCGGGCCGGATTTCAGCCGCCCGACCGCGATCAGCAGCGGTGCCCGGCTCAGTCCGTCCTGCCCGGGCCCGTGTCGCCCTCCTCGTCCTCGTCCTCCTCGTCCTCCTCCTCGTCCACGAGGCCGTCGAGGGCGTCCTGGAGGAGCGGCAGGTCGTCCTCGTCCTCTTCCTCCTCACCGGCTTCGAAGCCGGATTCGCTCAGGGCATCGGGCTCATCCGCGGTGACGCTCTCGCCCGCGGGCGGACTGTCCGGGCCCCACATCTTCTCCAACCGGTAGTTGGCGCGCGCCTCCGGCTTGAAGAGGTGGACCACGAGGTCGCCGGCATCGAGCAGCACCCAGTCGGGCGAGGTCTCGGTGCGGATGCGACGGATGCCATGCTCGGCCAGGGTGCGTTCCAGATGGCCGGCCATGGCCTGGATCTGCCGGTCGGCGAGGCCGGTGGCGATGATCAGCCGGTCGGCGAAGGTGGCGCGGGTGGCGACGTCGAGCACCACCACGTCCTCGGCCTTGTCGTCTTCCAGGCTGGCGACGGCCGCCTGCACGATCTGGTCGATCGGTGGCAGCGCCAGCCTGGCCTTCGCGCGCGGGCGCTTCGGAGCGGCTGGCGCGGCGGCCGGGGCCGCCTTGCGGGGCGGAGCCTTGGCGGCGCCGCGCGGCGTCGCCGGCTTCGCGCTCCGCGCGGCTGTCGCGGTGGTGGAACGCACCGGCTTGGCGGTGGCAGCGCGGCTTGGCTTTGCCGAGGCGCGCGGCGTGCGGTTGGCGGCGCTGCGCGAGGCCGTGGCAGCCGTGCCGCTGCGCGTCGTCCTTGCGCTTGTGCCGCCGCGGCCGGGCTTTGCGGCATCGGTGCCGCGCGGCGCCTTGTCGGTCATGGGGCGGGCCGGCTTCGCCGCCGCTGACGTGCGGGGAGCCTTGGCGGCCGTGCCGCCGCGAGCCGTCGGGGCGGTGGTGGCGCGGGCCGGCTTGCCCGCAGTGCTGCCGCGGCCGGGCTTTGCGGCAGCGGTGTCGCGCGGCGCCTTGGCGGCCGTGGCGCGGGCCGGCTTCGTCGCCGCTGGCGTACGGGGAGCCTTGGCGGCTGTGCCGCCGCGGACATGGTTGGCGCCGGCCGTGCCGCCGCGAGCGGGCTTGGCAGCGGCCGTGCCGCCGCGGGCAGGCTTGGCGGCGGCCGTGCTGCGCGCCGGCTTGGCGGTGGCGGTGCTGCGCGCCGGCTTGGCGGTGGCGGTGCTGCGCGCCGGCTTGGCGGTGGCGGTGCTGCGCGCCGGCTTGGCGGTGGCGGTGCTGCGCGCCGGCTTGGCGGTGGCGGTGCTGCGTGGCGCCTTCGCGGCGGCGGCGCGGGTGGACGTGCCCTTGGCCGACGCGCGGCCGGTGCTGCCGGTGCGGGGCGCCGCCGTCCGGCGGCGCGTATCGTCCGGGCTCTTGGGGGTGCGGGCTATGGCGGCCTCCTGTAGCGGTTCTTTGAGTGTGATGTATGACGCCAGTGCCGGGTTTCGAACCAGCACCGAAATTGCGGATTATCCCGCGCGCCGCTCCGCCCGCGCGCGCGCGGCCCGCAATGCGGTGGCGCTGGCCGGGTGCTCGCGCGCCGGCACCAGCGCCCAGCCGGCATGCCGGCCGGGCGGCGATGCCGGCAGCAGCGCGCCTGGCCGGCGGCGATGGCGGCGAAGCTGCGCGGCGGCGGCGCCATGCAGCGCCTTGCGGGTCCAGCCCGGGCGCGGCAGCACCGCCAGGGGCGTACGCGCCGCCATGGTGCGCCAGCGTTGCCAGCGCGGCAGTTGCCAGAGGTTGTCCGCGCCGATGATCCAGACGAATCGCGCGTGCGGAAAGAGGCGGGTGAGGCGGCGCAGCGTGCGCGCGGTGTAGCGCTGGCCGATCGCCGCCTCGATGCTGGTGGCGATCACCCGCACGCCGTCGGCGATGGCGCGCGCCGAGGCGAGGCGCTCCGCGAAGGGCGCCATGCCGGCGCGCGGCTTCAGCGGGTTGCCCGGCGAGACCAGCAGCCAGACCTGGTCCAGCCGCAGCGCGCGCAACGCCTGCCGCGCCACATGCAGATGCCCCGCATGGGCCGGGTTGAAGCTGCCGCCGAGCAGCCCGATGCGGCGCCGGCGCATGTCGCCCCACCGCCCCGGGGCGGCGAGGCCCCGGGAGGCGCGTCGCATCGCCGTCAGGGCCGCGTCTGGCCGGTGCCGAGCACCTGGTAGCGGTAGGTGCAGAGCTGCTCCAAACCGACCGGGCCGCGCGCGTGCAGCCTTCCGGTGGCGATGCCGATCTCGGCGCCGAAGCCGAACTCGCCGCCGTCGCAGAACTGGGTGGAGGCGTTCCAGAGGCCGACGGCGGAATCGATGCCTTCGAGGAAAGCCTGCGCGGCGGCGGCATCCTCGGTGACGATGGCGTCGGTATGCTCGCTGCCGAAGCGGCGGATATGCGTCAGCGCCTCCGTGATGTCCTTCACCACGCGGATGGAAAGGATGGCGTCCAGCCATTCCGTCGCGAAGTCGGTCTCGGTGGCGGGCGGCAGCTCCGGCAGGATGGCGCGGGCGCGCTCGTCCGCCCGGAAGGCGCAGCCCAGCGCCGAAAGGTCCTGCACCAGCAGCGGCAGCAGGCTCGGCGCGATCGCGGCGTCGATCAGCAGCGTCTCGGTGGCGCCGCAGACGCCGGTGCGGCGCATCTTGGCATTGGCCAGCACGCGGCGCGCCATCTCGGGGTCGGCGGCGGCGTGGACGTAGGTGTGGTTCAGCCCCTCGGCATGGGCGAGCACCGGCACGCGGGCCTCCTGCATCACCCGCGTCACCAGCCCCTTGCCGCCGCGCGGGATGATCAGGTCGATCAGCCCCGCCGCGCGCAGCATGGCGCCGACGAAGGCGCGGTCCTGCGTCGGCGCCATCTGCACGGCGGCCTCCGGAAGGCCGGCGGCGCGCAGCCCCTCGGCGATGCAGCCGCGGATGGCCACGGCCGAGCGCGCGCTCTCGCTGCCGCCGCGCAGCAGCACGGCGGAGCCGGCCTTCAGGCAGAGCCCGGCGGCATCCGCCGTCACGTTCGGGCGGCTCTCGTAGATCATGCCGATGACGCCCATGGGCTGCGCCACGCGGCGAATGGTGAGCCCGTTGGGGCGGGTCCATTCCGCCAGCACGCGGCCGGCGGGGTCGGGCAGGGCGGCGATCTCCTCCAGCCCTTGCGCCATGGCCTCGACGCGGGCGGGAGTGAGGGTCAGCCGGTCGCGGAAGGAGGCGGTGAGGTCGCCGGCGCCGGCGAGATCGGCCGCGTTGGCCGCCAGGATCTCCTCCTGCCGCGCGCGCAGACGGGAGGCGGCCTCGCGGAGCGCCGCGTCCTTCGACGGTCGGCCGGCGCGCGCGAGCTGGCCGGCCGCCTCCCGGGCGGCGCGGGCGGCGGCGTCAAGCGCTTGGGCGATCGTGTCGGTGATGGCGTTCACGGTCCTGGCTTCCTGTTGGCGGCCCGCCCTCGGCAGGGCCCGCCCCATCGGTAGCGCGCGGCGCGGGCGAGGGGAAGCGCGCAACGCGCGGCGGCTGCCTTGCCAGGGAAGCGGGCCAACCTCTAGTTTCGGCGCGCTGCCGCAGGCCGCGCGACCTTTCCCCGGGAGACCCGACTTGCCCGCCAATGCCGAGCCCCGCCCTCTCTCGGGCCCCATCGTCATCTTCTCTTTCGACCGGCCCGAATATCTCGGCCGGCTGTGCGCCTCGCTGAAGACGCAGCAGCGGGTGAGCATCCCGGAAGGCGGCGTCTACCTGCTGCAGGACGGCGCCGTTTCGCCGCATAGCGGCGTGCGGGTGGCGCAGGACGAGGCCATCGCGGCCTGCGTGGCCGCCTTCCGGGAGCATTTCCCGGGCGGGGTGGTGATGCAGAGCCCGGACAACCTCGGCATCGCGCAGAACATCCGGCGTGGCGAGAAGCTGGTCTTCGAGACGCTGGACCAGGAGATCGGCTACTTCTTCGAGGACGACCTCGAACTGGGGCCGCTCTACATGCACATGATGGAGGAGCTCTACGCTGCCCTCCGTCCGCTGCCGAACATCGGCTACTTCACCGCCTATGGCGACGTGAAGCTGCAGGCGCCCGGCCCCGAGGTGAAGCTGCTGCCGATGGCGCACAACTGGGGCTTCGCCCTGCTGCGCGACGCCTGGCGCAGGATCGATGCCCGGCTGGCCTCCTTCTACACGGTGCTGGAGGGGCGGGACTATGGCGCGCGCAACCACTTCCGCCTCTATGAGCTCATGCAGGAGAGCGAGTTCGCCACCAACGCCACCTCGCAGGATGCCTTCAAGTCGCAGGCCTGCGCCGAGCTCGGCCTGGCGCGGCTGCGCACCGACGTCTGCTTCGCCCGCTACATCGGCGAGAAGGGGGTGCACTTCAACGCCGCCACCTTCGACCGCCACGGCTTCCGCGACATGAAGTGGGTGGACCGGGAGGACGTTCATCTCGCGCCCGTCAGCGCCGCGGAAGTCGAGCAGATCCAGGCCCGCAGCGCGGAGGGTCTGCGCCGCTTCCGCGCCGAGAAGTTCGACGAGATGTTCGCCGCCCATGCCGCCAGGCGCTTCGACGAGGACCGGCTGGTGACGCGCGAGGACGTCGAGGACATGTATCGCCTGGTGCTCGACAAGCGGCCGCATGGGGAGAACATGTTCAACAACTTCGTCGGCAAGCGGACGATCCGCGAACTGCGGCGCCGGCTGATCTTCACCGACGAGTTCCGCATGCGGAACCCGCTGCCGGGCGAGTGGCGGCCGAAGGACTGAGCGCGGCGGAACCAGGTCGGGGAGAACCGTTCCCCCCTCCCGGCCTTCCGGGCTCAGAGCAGGACCAGGTCGTCCCGGTGGATGATCTCGTCCCGCCCGCGCCAGCCGAGGATGGCCTCGATCTCCTCCGAGCGGCGCCCGGCGATCTGCCGCGCTGACTCGGCATCATAGGCCGAAAGGCCGCGCGCCAGCTCGGCGCCGGCCTCGTCCTGCACCGCGACCGGGTCTCCGCGCGTGAAGCTGCCCGCCACCTCGCGCACGCCGGCCGGCAGCAGGGAACGGCCATCGCGCAGGGCCTGCGCCGCACCGGCATCCACCCGCAGCACGCCGAGCGGCGCCAGGCTGCCGGCGATCCACTGCTTCCGGGCGGTGCGGCCTTCGGGCGCCGGCAGGAACCAGGAGCAGCGCGCGCCCTTCATCAGCGCCTGAAGCGGATGCTCCCGCTTGCCGAGCGCGATCGCCATGGCGCAGCCGGCGCCCGTCGCGATGCGGGCGGCGATCAGCTTGGTGCGCATCCCGCCCGAGGAATAGCCCGGCGGCGGCTCGCCCCCCATGGCCATGATCTCGTCCGTGATGCGCTCGACGATGGGAAGATGTCGCGCCTCGGGATCGTTGCGCGGATCGGCGGTGTAGAGGCCGTCGATGTCGGAGAGCAGCACCAGCGCGTCGGCGTGCAGCATTTCGGCGACGCGGGCGGCGAGGCGGTCATTGTCGCCGAAGCGGATCTCGGCGGTGGCCACGGTGTCGTTCTCGTTGATGACGGGGACGCAGCCGAGGTCGAGCAGCGTGCCCAGCGTGGCGCGGGCGTTCAGGTAGCGGCGGCGGTCCTCGCTGTCCTGCAGCGTCAGCAGGAGCTGGGCCGCGGTCAGCCCGTGCTGCGCGAGGGCGGCCTGCCAGGCGCCGGCCAGGCGGATCTGCCCGACCGCGGCGGCGGCCTGCTTTTCCTCCAGCCGCAGCTTCTTGCGAGTGAGGCCCAGCGCGCGGCGGGCCAAGGCGATGGCGCCGGAGGAGACCAGCACCACCTCGGTGCCCCGCGCCCGCAGCGCGGCGACGTCGGCGGCGACAGAGGCGATCCAGCCCTCGCGCGGGGCGGCGGTCTCGGCATCCACGACCAGGGCGGAGCCAATCTTGACGACGACGCGCCGCGCCGCGGCGAGGGAGGGGGAGATCATGCGGGGGCCTTCTCGCGCTCGCGATAGATGGTGTCGGCCAGCTCGCGCAGAACCTCGTCCACACCGTCCCGCGTGGCGCCGCTGATCAGGTGGACGGGGCGGCCGAGGGCCCGCTCCAGCGCCTTGACGCGACTTACCTTGGCCTGCGGCGTCATGGCGTCCAGCTTGTTCAAGGCGACGATTTCCGGCTTCTCGGACAAGCCGCCGCCGTAGCCTTCCAGCTCGGCGCGCACCGTCTCGTAGGCGCCGACCGGGTCGGGCTGGCTGCCGTCGATCAGGTGCAGCAGCACGGCGCAGCGCTCGACATGGCCGAGGAAGCGGGTGCCGAGCCCGGCGCCCTCATGCGCGCCCTCGATCAGCCCGGGGATGTCGGCCAGCACGAACTCCTCGGTCGCGTTCAGCCGGACAACCCCGAGCTGGGGCGTGAGCGTGGTGAAGGGATAGTCGGCGATCTTCGGCCGGGCGGCGCTGGCGACGGACAGGAAGGTGGACTTGCCGGCATTGGGCAGGCCCACCAGCCCGGCATCGGCGATCAGCTTGAGGCGCAGCCAGAGCCAGCGCTCCTCGCCCGGCCAGCCCCTGTCGGCGCGGCGGGGGGCGCGGTTGGTGCTGGACTTGAAGTGGGCGTTGCCATGGCCGCCATCGCCGCCGCGGCAGATGACGGCGCGCTGGCCCTCCTGGGTGAGGTCGGCCAGCACCGTCTCCTTGTCCTCGGCCAGGATGACGGTGCCCACAGGCACCTTCAGCGTGACGTCGTCGCTGGCGGCGCCGGTGCGGTCGGAGCCGGCGCCGTTGCCACCCTTGCGGGCCTTGAAGTGCTGGGCATAGCGGTAGTCGATGAGGGTGTTCAGCCCCGGCACCGCCTCGACGATGATGTCGCCGCCCTTGCCGCCGTTGCCGCCATCCGGGCCGCCGAACTCGATATACTTCTCGCGCCGGAAGGCGACGACGCCGTCGCCCCCGTCGCCGGCCTTCACCCAGATCTTGGCTTCGTCGAGGAACTTCATGGGGAGGGGGTCCGGGGAAGGGGGTCGCACAAACAAAAGCGGGGGCCTTGGGGCCCCCGCTTGCGGTCTGGTTGTCTCGCGGAGGCGCGAGACTTACTCGGCGGCCTGCGCCACCGGCTCGACGGACACGAAGACGCGGCCCTCGGCACCCCGGCTGAACTTCACATGCCCATCAACCGTGGCATGCAGCGAGTGGGTGCGGCCGACCAGCACGTTCTGGCCCGGCTTCATCTTGGTGCCGCGCTGGGTGACGATGATGTTGCCGGCGGCGACCTGCTCGCCACCGAACTTCTTCACGCCAAGCCGCTTGCCGGCGGAATCGCGGCCGTTGCGGGAGGAGCCGCCAGCCTTCTTATGCGCCATGGTGGGTGTCTCCTGGTATGTCGGTTCAGGCCGCGGCGATCTCGGACACGCGCAGCACGGTGATGTGCTGGCGATGGCCGTTCTTGCGCCGGCTGTTCTGGCGGCGGCGCTTCTTGAAGATGATGACCTTCTCGCCCTTCTTCTGCTCGAGCACCGTGGCGGTGACGGTGGCGCCGGCCACGGTGGGCGCGCCGATCGTCAGGCCGGCGTCGGTCGCCACGGCCAGGACGTCCTGGAAGGTCACGGTCTGGCCGGGTTCGGCCTCCAGCTTCTCGACCATCAGCACCGCGTTCGGGGTGACGCGGTACTGCTTGCCGCCGGTGCGGATCACTGCATAGGTCATGGGACGCCCTGAAAAGCTCTGCCGTACTGGCCTGATCTGGAACGATAGATGGCCGAGAACGGCCATCGGCGGAACACATGGCCCCGCCGGGAGGACGCGCCTATAGCCCCGCGAGCCCTCAAGAGTCAATCTTGGGCGTGGATTCGGCGGATTCTCGCACCGGGTGCGTTGCGCAACGCGCGCGGCCCCTTTATACCCCGCCCGCCTGTCGGCCAGGCTCACCCCGCGGAGAGGTGCCAGAGTGGTCGATTGGGACGGTCTCGAAAACCGTTGTACTCGCAAGGGTACCGTGGGTTCGAATCCCACCCTCTCCGCCATTCACCCCTCTGCAGCTTTCCACTCCACGCCATAGCCTTGTCTTTTGGTGTGAAATATCAATGTCTTACACTCTATCTCCGTCCATAATGGACTACTGAAATCCACCTCTACCCCAATTCTCGTTGGGGGTAGCGTTGGGGGTAAGGTAGCATCGACCCCCAATGGCGGACCTTCCGTTGGGGTGGAGCATGGCGGGCAAGGCGAACACACTCACGGCGCGAGCGGTGGCAAATGCCAAGCATCCTGGCACCCACAAGCGCCCCGTGCGGATTGGTGACGGCGGCGGGCTTTATCTCCAGATCGCTGCCGGCGGCAGCAAGTCCTGGCTGTTCCGCTTCCGGCTGCGGGAGAAGGACCGGGAAATGGGCCTGGGCGCGGCTGATCCCGAAGGCCGCAGCGGCGGCGTGACCCTGGCCGAAGCGCGGGAGAAGGCTGCCACCGCCCGCAAGCTGATGCGGGAGGGGGTAGACCCCATCGACGCACGCCAGGATGAGGCTGAAGCTCGCAAAGCCGCCGATGCCGCCGCTACCCTGGCAGCCTCGCCGCGCACCTTTAAGAGTGTCACGGAAGCCTTCCTGACCGACCGGGAAGGGGGGTGGAGCAACCCCAAGCATCGCGCCCAGTGGGAGGCCACCCTGCGCACTCTGGCCTTTCCCGCCCTGGGCAAGATGCCGGTGGAGCGGATCGGCACGGAGGACGTGCTGAACGTCCTACGCGGCATCTGGACCCAAACCCCCGAGACAGCCTCGCGCCTGCGTGGGCGCATCGAGGCGGTGCTGAACTTCGCCCGCGTGCGAGGCTGGCGGGAAGGGGAGAACCCGGCGCGCTGGCGAGGGCACCTCGACCACATGCTTGCCAACCCCCGGAAGGTGAAGCGCCCCGAGCATCGCCCGGCGCTGCCTTGGCGGGAAATGCCGGCCTTCATGGCGGCGATGCTGAAGCGGGAGGGGGTAGCCATTCATGCCCTAGCTTTCGCCATCCTGACCGCCGCCAGAACGGGCGAGGTCCGGCTGGCGCGGTGGCGGGAGATCGACCGGGAGCAAGCTGTTTGGACCGTGCCCGCTGCCAGGATGAAGGCCAGGAAGGTGCATCGCGTTCCGCTCTCTCCGGCGGCCCTGGCGGTGCTGGATGCCGTGGCACCGCTAGCCAAGGAGGGTGAGAGCCTGATCTTCCCGAGCGCTATGCGGGAGGGAGCGGCCCTTTCCGACATGACCCTCTCCGCCGTCATCCGCCGGATGAACGAGGAGGCGGGAGGCGAACTGCCCCGCTGGCGCGATGCCGAGGGCCGGGCGGTAGTGCCCCACGGCTTCCGCTCCACCTTTCGGGATTGGGCCGGAGAGACGCGACCGGAGGGGAGAGAGGTAGCGGAAGCTGCCTTGGCCCATGCCATCAAGGGCAAGGCCGAGGCCGCCTATGCCCGGTCTGACCTCTTGGAGAAGCGCCGCCCTCTCATGAATGCCTGGGGAGAATGGTGTGGCAAGGCGCCGGCCGAGGTAGTGAAGCTGCCGGGGGCGAAGGCGGGTTGATTACTCTCCGTCGCTGATTAGGCCGATGCCAAAACTGCCAAAAGCCCCTTTGTCCGAGGGAGCAATGCCCTGGCGACGTTAGCGGGTGGGGAGAGGTGCATTCGCTCCTCCTGCTGCAAGCGTGGGCAGGCGCAGATGGGGTAACTGGCTTTCCGCATGACCGCCAGCGTCGCCATTCTACTTTCGTATCGGACTGCCTATATCCGTCTCTGGTGGGGCTAGGCTGATCCCCAACGCACGGAACTCCGAACGGGCTGCCCCGCCGCCTGAATCGTCGGAGGCGCGTATCGGAGGCGGGCAATGTTTGACTTTTCGGGCTCTGATGGACTCTGGGTTTGGTGTGTAACGCCCGACGGCGGATTAGCCATCGATCGTGGCCAGGATCGCGGAGACGGACGTATTTTACTGAGTCACGGCGGGTTCGTAACGCGACAGCGCATTATCGCGCGCGGCAAGGCAGGCAACGAACCCCTATCGTTCTTCGCGGCGCTTACCGGCGAACTGCCTGCAAATTTTGCTGCTGCTGTGGCAGGATATATCGGGCATCGCCTGCCCGATTGGTTGGTAGCTGAAATGCGGTTCCGGCTTGCCGAGAAGGTGCGCGACGGCTGGCTAATTCTCGCCGGTAAGCAGGTTCCCCTAGCAGCCAATGCGCAATGGCATAGCTTCGATGCCTCAGCCCTTGATGCGTGGGATTTCCGTCTCGACAACACGGCACGCCCATTGGTGGGGAATGGGGACAGCTATGTCCACGTGACAGTTTTCACGCAGGATCAGTGGAAACGTACTTCGGCAGCGAAGGGTCGCGCGCTCCCACCACCGCCCTCTAAGGCGGTTGAATGGATGCGGGAAGCCTATTCGCGCCCGATCAAGCCAAAGCGGGATGATGCGATTGAGGATTGCCGTGTAGCGCTTGGCATCACTGTCCCGGAAGCTCGTGCCGCTCTTGCCACCATAAAGGAGCGTCGGAAACGCGGGCGCCCTCGTGGTGGTCGTGGCTGAACATAGGCCCGAAAAATCGGACGTCCGATTTTCCGTTTTCCTATTTTCGCGTCTTCGAAGTCTTCCCATAAATGATTGCGCCGTCACCTGAACGGAGATGGCGTTCCATGCATCAATCCCACCCAGTCCCGCCCATCGGCGAGGCATCCTCCGCCCGCCGCCTAACCTACACCCCCGCCGACCCGTTGTTGACCGCGCGGGAGGCCGCCTCCGAGACGGGCCGCGCGCTTTCGACCTTCTATCGTGATCTGCGCGCCGGGTTGCTGCCGCAGCCCTGCGTGAAGGTTGGCCGCTCGCCCCGCTGGCGCCGTTCCGTGCTCCATGCCGCGCTGGGCTTATCGTGATGATGGCGCGCGCCCCTGAGTGCCGCTCATCCGACGCAGTGACGCCGCGGACCCTGCCGCCCCTGCACGCCCATACCGCCGAGACTTTGGCGCTGCTGAACGAGGCCCGCGCCAGCGGCGCGCATGAAATGGGCGACCTGATTGAAGGCGATCTGTTCGCCGCCTGCCGCGCCATCGTCACCGCCGCCAGCCCAGCGCTGCGGCGGGACTTGGTGAAGGTGCTGCATGACCTGGCCGCGCCCGCCGTGGCGCTGCCGATCCCTCACAACGAACAACCCCCGCGCGGCTGAGGACCGGCGGGGGCTGCGGGTAAGTCATTGGTGCTGTCTTAGAGCGTCTAACAGAACCTGGAACCG
>NZ_SNVJ01000059.1 GCF_009829925.1 Teichococcus coralli | reverse complement strand
GGTCGTGCCCCCGGGCGTGGTGTAGGAGGTGATCGCCGGATCTGAGGCGGTCACCGTGGTGGTTCGTGGCTAGGGTTGGGTTGCTGAGACCAACAACCCCTTGCTCTGGACCGACCACGATGACCGACGACCAGACTGCGCTTCGCGACCTCCTCGCGAAAGGCTCGGATGCGACCTTCCTCCGAGAGATGATCGGCTTTGCTGCCGAGCGCCTGATGGAGCTCGAGGTGGCTGGGATGACCGGAGCCGCGCACGGCGAGCGCAGCCCGGAGCGGCTGGTGCAGCGGAACGGCTACCGGGAGCGGGACTGGCAGACCCGGGCTGGGATGGTGGAGCTGGTTGGAAGCAGTGCTTCCAACCCCGAAGCTCCGGCGGGGCAGCTACTTCCCGGCCTTCCTTGAGCCCAGGCGGCTGGCGGAGAAGGCCCTGACCGCAGTGATCCAAGAGGCCTACGTCCACGGCATCTCCACCCGCTCCGTCGATGATCTCGTGCGGGCGATGGGGATGGAGGGCGTCAGCAAGAGCCAGGTGTCGCGGCTCTGCGCCGAGATCGACGAGCGGGTGCGCGACTTCCTCGCCCGGCCCATCGAGGGCGACTGGCCCGTTGATCGCAGTGCGCTCAACCTGGCTGGATGCGACCTACGTGAAGGTGCGCGAGGCCGGGCGCATCGTCTCCGTCGCGGTCACCATCGCAGTCGGCGTCAATGCCGATGGCCGCCGGGAGGTCCTCGGCATGGCGGTCGGCAGTTCGGAGGCAGAGACCTTCTGGCTCGACTTCCTGCGCTCCCTCAAGCGCCGCGGCTTGGCTGGCGTGAAGCTCGTCATCTCCGACGCCCACGAGGGCCTCAAGGCCGCGGTCACGCGGGTGCTGCGCGCCACGTCCCAGCGCTGCCGCGTCCACTTCGCCCGTAATGCATTGGCCCCTGCCGGGAAAAGCCAGCGCCGCATCGTCTCGGCGTGGATTGGCACCGCCTATGCGGAGGCCGACGCCGAAGGCGCGAAGCGGCAGTGGCGCACGGTGGCAGATCAGCTCCGCCCAAAGGTGCCGAAGCTTGCGGCCCTGATGGACAGCGCCGAGGAGGACGTGCTCGCCTACATGGCGTTCCCCGCCGCCCACCGGTCCAAGTTGCACAGCACAAACCCGATTGAGCGCCGCAACGGCGAGATCAAGCGCAGGACCGACGTCGTCGGCATCTTCCCGAACGCGGAAGCCGTCGTGCGGCTCGTCGGCGCCCTGCTCCTCGAGCAGTCCGACGAATGGGCCACCCAGCGGTCGCGCTACATGACGCTGGAGACCGTCGCCGCAGTCAGCGATACTGGCGCCCTCAGGCTCGGCGCCGTGCCCGCCTGACGCAGCGGCCCAGCCCGCCAGGAGCCACCGCTCCTACACCACGCCCGGGGGCACGACC
>NZ_SNVJ01000058.1 GCF_009829925.1 Teichococcus coralli | reverse complement strand
CGGTTCCAGGTTCTGTTAGACGCTCTAAGCCGAAGTACAGGAGGCCGTCTTAAGGCACGCAGGGCAGGACCAAGTCCTCGCGAGCGCTTCATTGGCGAAGTCAACAGGACTGACGCCATCCAACGCGTGGTGACGGGCGTCGACCTGTTGGTCCCAGCGAGCCTTGATCAGCGGGGGGTCCATGCATTGCCGCCGCAACCTTGCTCGCCCGGGTCCACTCGGCGATCTTGTCGGCGCCCAGTTCCTCCAAGATTACCATCCACAGCATGTGCTCATCCTATCCCTCACGGAATGCCCGCTGACGGACGGCCGCTATCTCCTCGGTCACGCCAGCCCGCTGCCCCATTGGCAGTCGGCGAGCGGAATGAGCAGGCCCGCCAGCGCCGGATTGGTGTGGCGCTTCATATCGGCGACGAACGGCCCATCTGCGACCACGACGCCCCGCGCGCCCATGGCGAGCGCGAAAGCCACGTAGAGGGTGTCATAGGTGGAGTGGTTGACGGCCAATCCGATGTCGAGAGCGATGTCGTGGAGATCGAGGTCGCCGGTCGGCGTCGGCGGCACCAGGGCGCGGAGCAGCGCCAGCCCTTCCCTTGCCTCGTCCGCCGACCACTTGCCCTTCCGGAACTGCAACCAGCAGACATTGGTGGCCTCGCTCAGCAGGAAGTCCGGCACTAGGAGTTCCTCCTCGCCCTCGGCGAGCGCCTGGGCGAGATGGCTGTCCGGCTCATCCAGGATCCACTTCAGCGCGACCGAGGCGTCAACGACCAGCGTCACTGGGAGTCTGACTCGCCGGCGAGGTCCCCTGCCCTGCCCATACGACTCTCTTTGAGCAGTTCGGCTGCAGTGGCGGAGCCGCGCCCCGCCATGCGGCGGCGGAATTCGGCCAAGCGCTCCGCAGCGGCTTTGCGCGGCGAAGGCTCAAGGCTGGCGGTCAGGACCTGCCGCAGGATCTCCCGGTGCTCAGCCTCGGCGGACCGGCCGTGCTCGGCGGCCCGGATGCGCAGCGCCCGGACAACGTCATCATCCAAGTTACGGACGGTCAGGGTAGCCATGGCACGCTCCTGCTGCAAGTGCTGTCAATGCATGCATATAGGGAAGGCAGTTATTAGACGGAAGGCGGGCCGGATGTGATCTTTGCCTACAGCTTGAGGTAGCTCGGAGCGTTACGCGAGTCGGACAGATGCGATCTTTGCCTACGCTAGCGGGTGTCGCTGAAGCGAGGGAAGGATGTGTTTGTTGCCTACGTCTTGATTGGGGCCGCCGTTCAATTTTATCGAGGAATCAGAAACTTATCGAGTTATCCCTGTGTTATTTGCCTTCAAACTTCAATGTGTACCAGATACAATCTTTATTATTGCTGTGCGAAGGCAGAAGTCACATCGATAGCACGGTAGGATGTAGGCAAAGGACACATCGACAGACCTGCAGTTTTGTTCCAGAACTGAATGACGGTGATTGTTGATGAGCCCTTCTAAGAAAGTCCAAGACGAATACCCTGACCTTTTTGCAGTCCATGAGCACCTGTCAGCTTATGGAGTGGAAGGTGCTCTTAAGGAAGCTCGTGCAGTTGCCTGGACGTCGGAAGTTCCAACGCTGCCTCCTATCCAACGAGCGTTGAGTGGGCGCAATGGTCGTCGGATCGCTGATACTGCCTCGGGTTGTGTTGCGAAGTTTGCAGCAGATT
>NZ_SNVJ01000057.1 GCF_009829925.1 Teichococcus coralli | reverse complement strand
AGATACTGTCGGCGAAGTCAGGCAGCTTCGGCCAGGGCTGCGAAGCGTGTGACACGCGTCTTGGCGCGCGGTGTGCCCCCCAGCCAGTTCACGACGCGGGCTAGGTTCATGGCGGCTGCTGTGCAGACCTGCTGCAGCCCGGTCTTGATCTCGCCGACGTAGCGGCTTCGGCGCATGCCGAATGCGCGCACACCCTGCGACAGGGTGCCCTCGATGCCTGCACGGATGCCGTAGCGCTTCTGCCAGTCGGGGTCATCCATCCTGGCGCGGGCCGCGCTCAGCGCTTCGTACTCTGGGCGTGGGTGAAAGTAGACGGACCGGCGCGCCTCCTGCGCCGTCGTGCAGAGCGCTCGGGTCACGCAGGCGCCGCAGTCGCTGCGGCTGAATACTGCCGAGATTCTCGGGGCGCCGGCCTCGTCGCGGCCTGCTCGCCAGGTCACCGACGCCTTGCCCTGCGGGCAGGTGACCCTTTCCCGTTCCCAGTCGATGCTGAAATGCTCCTGCTCGTAGGCCCTCTCGGCCTCGGTTCGCCGCCGCGGCATGGCTCGGACCGGCCCCTCGAGAGAGACGCCGTGGTCGCGTCGGCTCGTCACGAGGAGGTCGGCGTCCACATAGCCTGAATCCACGTAATGCTCGCTGGGCAGCAAGCCCTTCGCCGCGAGCGCCGCGTGGATCGCAGCCGTGCTAGCCATGTCTGGCAGCATCGCGGGGCCGGTCCGGACATGCGTGATGAGGCGCGCGGTGTCATCGTCGCATGCCTCCGTGACGTGCACTTTGTAGCCCGACCACTCCATCCCGCGCTTCGTACTATAGTGCATCTCGGGATCGTAGGGTGACTGGACCCGCTCGCCGACGGGCGGCCACTCCTTCGCCTCGCGCCAGCGCGGCGTGCCGTCCTCGCGCCGCGCATAGTGCGTACTCCATACGGTGCGGAGGGGCGCGACCGCCGGCGTCGCCCGAGCGGCTGCGGGAGCGCCGTTGGCATCCAGCGCGTCAAGGAGCGCGTACCCGTCGGCGCCAACCGTGAGGGCGAAGGCCGCCCGGCCGGCGTCGCTCCGCGGTAGCCGGAAGTTCTCGGCGCGGTGGGCGTAGCGCTCGTACCAAGCCGGCTGTGCCACACCGCGCAGCCAGTCGGGAACCTCCGCAGCGAGCGCGTCGAGTGTCGCCCTGAGGGTTTCGGTCACGAGTTCGAGGAGGTGCAGGTCGCGCGCGGCGCCGAGGACGTGGGTGCTGTCGGTGCGCTGCTTGCCGCGCGATTTGACGAGGCCGCAGGCCTTGAACCGCTCGAGCATCGTGTCGAGCAGAAGGTGGGTCGCGTCGCCTGCAACGAGGCGGGCGCGGAACTCGCTCAGCACGCTGAAGTGGAAGCCTGGATCCGTCAGCTCGAGTCCGAGTGCATACTTCCAGTCGATCCGTGCCCGGACCGCCTCCGCCGCCTCCCGATCGCTCAGGTGCTCGAGGTACTGCAGCACCGTCACCAGAGCGAGGCGCCAGGGAGCGAGACCAGGCTGGCCGCGCTTGGGGTAAAGGGCCGCGAAGTCCTCGTCGCGGTAGAGTTCGGCGAACTCGTCCCGCAGCCGGGTCGCGATCGTTCCGTGCGGGAAGGCAAGGGCCGCGATACGGGCCGTCTCGACGGGCACCTCGTCAATCCGCAGAGGCTTGAGGCTCATGGCAGCCACTCCATGAAGGAAGGCACCACTTACCTCCTACCCAATAATATCGCTCTGCAATTCGCCGACAGTATCT
>NZ_SNVJ01000056.1 GCF_009829925.1 Teichococcus coralli | reverse complement strand
CGGCGGCGCCGCGGCTTTTGGAGGCGCTGCGTCGGCTGGAGTACCGGGGCTATGACAGCGCCGGCATCGCGACGCTGGTGGAGGGCCGCGTTGAGCGGCGGCGGGCCGAGGGCAAGCTGGGCAACCTGGCCGAGGCGCTGGCGCGGCGGCCGCTGGAGGGCACCACCGGGATTGGCCACACCCGCTGGGCGACGCATGGCGCGCCGACCGAGCGCAACGCGCATCCGCACGGCACCGCCCGCGTCTCGGTGGTGCACAACGGCATCATCGAGAACTACGCCGCGCTGCGCGCCGGGCTGGAGGCCGAGGGCGTCGCCTTCGAGACCGAGACCGACACCGAAACCGTCGCCCGGCTGCTCGACCATCTGCTGGCCGGCGGCGCCACGCCGGAGCAGGCGGTCGCCGCCACCCTCAAGCGCCTCCACGGCGCCTTCGGCCTGGCGATGATCTTCGCCGGCCACCCGCGCAAGCTGATCGCCGCCCGCCAGGGCAGCCCGCTCGCCGTCGGCTTCGGCGAGGGCGAGATGTATGTCGGCTCCGACGCCCTGGCGCTCGCCCCGCTGACCCGCCGCATCGCCTACCTGGAGGAGGGCGACTGGGTGGTGCTGGACGACCGCTCGGCGCAGTTCTTCGACGCGCAGGACCGCCCGGTGGAGCGCGCCGTCCGGCTCACCGCGCTGACCGGCGCCGCGGTCGGCAAGGGCAACTACCGCCACTTCATGGAAAAGGAACTGCACGAGCACCCCGTGGTGCTCGGCGACACGCTGCGGCAATACGTCGCGCCCGCCACCCGCGCGGTGGCGCTGCCGGCGCTGCCCTTCGACCCGGCGCGGGTGCCTCGGCTCAGCTTCAGCGCCTGCGGCTCGGCCTTTCTGGCGGCACAGGTCGGGCGCTACTGGATGGAGCAGGTGGCGCGCCTGCCGGTGGAGGCCGACATCGCCAGCGAGCTGCGCTACCGCGACCCGCCGCTGCCCGAGGGCGGCGCCGCCATCCTGGTCAGCCAGTCCGGCGAGACCGCCGACACCCTGGCGGCGCTGCGCCTGCTGAAGGCGCGCGGCCAGCACGTGCTGGCGGTGGTCAACGTCGCCGAAAGCACCATGGACCGCGAAAGCGACGGTACCCTGCTGACCGTGGCCGGGCCGGAGATCGGCGTCGCCTCCACCAAGGCCTTCACCGCCCAGCTCGCCGTGCTGGCCAGCCTGGCGCTGGGCTTCGGCCGGGCGCGCGGCGTGCTGCCGGCGGCGCGCGAGGCGGCGCTCACCGCTGCCCTGCTGGAGGTGCCCGGCCATGCCGCCACCCTGCTGGAGGACGACGCCGCCATCCTGGCCATGGCGCGCGAGGTGGCGGCGGCGCGCGACGTGCTGTTCCTCGGCCGCGGCAGCCTCTACCCGATCGCGCTGGAAGGCGCGCTGAAGCTGAAGGAGCTGAGCTACATCCACGCCGAGGGCTATGCCGCCGGCGAGATGAAGCACGGGCCGATCGCGCTGATCGACCCCACCGTGCCGGTGATCGCCCTCTGCCCCTCCGGCCCCTTGTTCGAGAAAACCGCCTCCAACCTGCAGGAGGCCGCCGCCCGCGGCGGCCGCATCATGGCCTTCACCGACCCGGCCGGCGCCCCGGCGCTCCGCCGCTTCGCCGAGCAGGTCGTCGCCCTGCCGCAGGTCGACCCCTTCGTCGCCCCCATCCTGCACGCCATCCCCGTCCAGCTGCTCGCCTACCACGTCGCCGTCCTCAAGGGCACCGACGTCGACCAGCCCAGAAACCTCGCCAAGGCCGTGACCGTGGAGTGAACCAAAAACACCTGAAACCCACAACGCACGGCG
>NZ_SNVJ01000055.1 GCF_009829925.1 Teichococcus coralli | reverse complement strand
GCGGCGGGCGCGGAGGCGCGGCGGGCGCGCCCTGCGCGCCTTGCGGGAAGCGGCCTTGGCTTTCCCGCGCGGCGCGACCGGCCTCTCCTGCATCGCCGCGCCGGCATGGCGGAAGGCGGCCTTCCGGTTCACCATGGGAAGGCCGCGAGCGCCGCCAGGATGGTGCCCGCCAGGGCCCGCACTCCTCGCGGCGGGGTGAGCGGGGGGATGCCGTGTGCGGGTTCCCCATGCGATGGCCGGGCCGCACGCCGCCCCCGCGCCCGGGCCGGTCACACCGCCGGCCCCGGCCCCGTCGCGCCAGCCGGCATTGCGGCCCTGGCCCGGCAAGACCTACTGTGGCGCCCCCCGCCCCGGGAAGCCATCCCGCGCGGCGCATGCAAGACACGGAGGAACCCATGCCCGAGCAGGAACAGGCAGCATGATCAACAAGATCGTCCGGGATATGGCGGAGGCCATGCAAGGCATCGCCGACGGCTCCACGGTGCTGGTGGGCGGCTTCGGCTCGGTCGGCCAGCCGGACGCGCTGATCGAGGGGCTGATCGAGCAGGGCGCCACGGACCTGACGGTGGTGGCCAACAATGCCGGCACCGGGCGCGTCGGCCTGGCGAAGCTGATGGAGTTGGGCCGGGTCCGCAAGATCATCTGCTCCTTCCCCCGCTCGGCCGGGTCGGTGGTCTTCGAGGAGCTGTACAAGGCCGGCAAGCTGGAGCTGGAGATCGTGCCGCAGGGGACGCTCGCCGAGCGCATGCGCGCCGCGGGCGCCGGTGTTCCGGCCTTCTACACGCCGACCGGCTACGGCACCCTGCTGACCGAGGGCAAGCCCACCGCCGAGTTCGACGGCACCCCCTGCGTGCTGGAGAAGGCGCTACCGGGCGACGTGGCGCTGATCCAGGCGCACCATGCCGACCGATGGGGCAACCTCACCTACCGCCGCAGCGGCCGCAACTTCAACCCGGTGATGGCCATGGCCGCGAAGCTCGCCGTCGCCCAGGTTGACGAGGTGGAGCCGCTCGGCACGCTGGACCCGGAGGCCGTCGTCACCCCGGGCATTTTCGTGGGCCGGGTCATCCGCGTGCCGCTGGCCGCGGGCTGAGGGAGGAGATCCGCATGAGCGAGACGAGCTTCACCCCGCTGTCGCGCAAGGACATGGCGCGGCGCGTGGCGCAGGACATCCCCGAGGGCTGGTACGTCAACCTCGGCATTGGCATTCCCACCATGGTGGCCGACTACGTGCCGCTGGAGCGCGAGGTGGTGTTCCACTCCGAGAACGGCGTGCTGGGCATGGGCCCCGCCCCCGGCCCGGACGACGCCGATCCCTGGCTGATCAACGCCGGCAAGCAGCTGGTCACGCTGCGGCGCGGCGGGGCCTATGTGCACCATGCCGACAGCTTCGCGATGATCCGCGGCGGCCACCTGGATCTCTGCGTGCTCGGCGCCTTCGAAGTGGCGGAGAACGGCGACATCGCCAACTGGGCGACCTCGGCCAACGACACCGCCCCCGCCGTGGGCGGCGCCATGGACCTCGCCGCCGGCGCCAAGCGCCTCTGGGTGGTGATGGAGCACGTCACCAAGGACGGCCGCCCGCGCCTGGTGGAATCCTGCTCCTATCCGCTGACGGCGATGCGCTCGGTGCGCCGCATCTACACCAACCTGGCGGTGATCGACGTCACCGCGCGCGGCTTCGAGGTGGTCGAGATGGCCCCCGGCCTCGGCTTCGACGAACTCCAGGCAAAAACCGGCGCCAGGCTGCACATGAGCAAGGAAGCCGGCTGATGCGCGACGCCTTCATCTGCGACGCCGCCCGCACGCCGATCGGCCGCTATGCCGGCGCCCTCGCCGCCGTGCGCGCCGACGACCTTGCGGCGGTGCCGATCCGCGCCCTGATGGCCCGCCACCCCCGCCTCAACTGGGGCGCGCTGGACGACGTCATCCTCGGCTGCGCCAACCAGGCCGGCGAGGACAACCGCAACGTCGCCCGCATGGCCTCGCTGCTCGCCGGGCTGCCGGACGGCATCCCCGGCGCCACGGTGAACCGCCTCTGCGGCTCCGGCATGGACGCGACCGGCATCGCCGCCCGCGCCATCAAGTCCGGCGAGGCCGAGCTGATGCTCGCCGGCGGCGTGGAAAGCATGACCCGCGCGCCCTTCGTCATGGGCAAGAGCGCCGAGGCCTTCGGGCGGCAGGCAGAGATCTTCGACACCACCATCGGCTGGCGCTTCGTCAACCCGCTGATGAAGGCCCAATACGGCGTGGAGTCCATGCCGGAAACGGCGGAGAACGTCGCCGCCGACTTCCAGGTGTCCCGCGCCGACCAGGACGCCTTCGCCTATCGCTCGCAGCAGCGGGCGAAGCGCGCCATGGAGACCGGCCGCTTCGCCGAGGAGATCGTTCCCGTCGAGATCCGCCGCCGCAAGGGCGACCCCATCGTCGTCACGCAGGACGAGCACCCCCGCCCGGAGACCACGCTGGAGGCCCTTGGCCGCCTGCCAACCCCCTTCCGCAAGGAGGGCGGCAGCGTCACCGCCGGCAATGCCTCCGGCGTCAACGACGGCGCCTGCGCCATCATCCTGGCCAGCGAGGAAGCCGCCGCCCGCTACGGCCTGACGCCTCGCGCCCGCGTGCTGGCCACCGCCACCGCCGGCGTGCCGCCGCGCATCATGGGCTTCGGCCCGGCGCCGGCCACCCGCAAGGTGCTGGACAAGGCGGGGCTCAGCCTCGACGACATCGACGTCATCGAGCTGAACGAGGCCTTCGCCGCCCAGGCCCTCGCCGTCACCCGCGATCTTGGCCTGCCCGACGACGCCGAGCACGTGAACCCGAACGGGGGCGCCATCGCGCTTGGCCATCCGCTCGGCATGTCGGGCGCCCGGCTGGTGCAGACCGCCGTCGCCGAGCTGCATCACCGGGAGGCGCGCTACGCCCTGGTCACCATGTGCATCGGCGTCGGACAGGGCATCGCCATGGTGCTGGAACGGGTCTGATCGGAGCTCGCACCGCCAGGCCGCCGGCGATGCTGTGGCTGGGTTTCTGCGGCCGAAGCGGAGGGCACGTGCCGCCCGCTTCGGCCCTCCGGAACGGCTGAAGGCACAACCCGGCCGGAAGCAGGGCCGCCGGCCTGTGGGAGCGGCAGCGCACTTCCCGCGTGAGGAGCCACGCTGCCGCCCGAGGGGGCGGCAGCGTGATCCGTTCGCCGTGTCAGGACGGAACCGGTCCTTCAAGCCGGCAACAAACGCCCCCTGCGCCTGTCACGCAGCCCCGAAGGCCCAGTCATGGGCGCCACCACCGCCGCTATTCAGCAGAGCGCTGAGGGCCAGGGCCGAGGCGTCAATTTCATGCAGTTCGCCGGAGGCGACCGGCAGCACGGCCTTGTAGCCGGCAGTGCCGTCGGCTTCGCCGCCGCCGCCGCCCTGCCCTTCCTGCAGGGTCAGCCCATGCAGCACGATCTCCTTGGC
>NZ_SNVJ01000054.1 GCF_009829925.1 Teichococcus coralli | reverse complement strand
CAATCTGCTGCAAACTTCGCAACACAACCTGCCAGCGAGATATTCGTAGCCGTAGCCGTAGCCGTAGCCGTCGGCGCGCGCCTGCGCCGCGCGAACGCACTCTGGTAGGCTACTCCGTCGAATATTTTGTCCATGATGTAGCGGCGGACGCGCATGCTTCCCCCAGGACGCCCTGCACCTTCCGCGTACGTTGCCACAACGTTCGGGCCCCGGCAATTTTGGGGCGGTTCAAAGGGCGGCTTGCCCAGATTATAACGAAATGGCACCAATACTCCGGGGTGAGCGGTACCGGAGGGTGTGGTGCTTCCATTCTTCAGGCTTTCGTCCTTGCGCGCCGCCAAGCGGCTGGCGGCGCGTGCCGCGCCTCTCCTCTGCGTCCCGCTGCTCATCTCCTGCGGGCCGCCGGACCCCCTCAACCCCGCAGCCGAACTCTCCCGCCGGGTGAGGACGCTGGGAATCCATCCGTTCTACCCGTTCCGGGAACTGCCGAGGATCGGCGCCATCTACCTGGTGGACCGCAGCGCGCCCGAGGCGGAGTTCGCGGCGACCGACGAGTCGCGGATGCTCCTCACGGAGGAACTCGTCGGTCCCTTCGGGGAGGCCTTCCAGGCGCGCCGCGCCGCGCAGGCCGACGGGCGCTTCCCCCAGTCGCCGGACAGCCTCGTGGCGGCACTTCAGCCCGCCAGCGGCGCGTCCTTCTACCGCCAGCCGGGGGCGGCGGCTCCGGGGTCCAACCCCAGGCCGGTCCTGGACGGGAACCTTCCGATCAGCGGCTTCCCCGGCTTCAGCCTCGGCTCCGTGGACCAGTCGCTTCTCTCGGTCAACGTGCCGACCCAGTTCGCCACCTTCCTCGCCGGGCTCGGCCTGCGCTCGAGCAACTTTGTGCGGATGGAGGCGGAGGGCGTGGAGTACGCCGACCTGCCCTTCGACACGGTGCTCCGGACGATTCGGACGGCCTGCAGCGCGCCGGACTCGATCCTGGGGGAGGGCGGCTGGAGCCTGGATGCGCGGCGCCTGATCCGCATGGGCGTGTACAAGCTCGAGACGGACCGGCGGCAGCGGGCGGGCCACGAGACAACGTTGCCGGATCCGATCATCGGAATCCTGACGCGCGTCTACTACCTCCGGGGCATCCGGTTCGTGGTGGAGGAGTCGCGGTCCTCGAGCGTGATCGCACAGGCGGCGCGGGCCAGCCGGCTGCCGGCAGGGGTGACAGCGCCGAGCGTTCCCTCGATCAACATCGCTAACACGGTCGCGCCGGCGGCGGCGGGCGCGCGCGCGCCCTCGCCCGATCCCGCGCTGGCGGCGCAGCTGGACCAGCTGAACCAGGCGGTGGAGTCGCTCCGCTCCGCCATCTCGTCCAGTACCGGCGCCGGCGCGGCGCTCAGCACGGCCCGCGCGACGGCGCGCGGGCTGGAGCAGGTTACGGTCTTCGACCGGCCGCTCGCCTTTGGCTACGACGCGTACTGGACGGGCACCCTCGCCGTCACACGGGACGCGACCGGCGCCATCACCGCGACCCCTGGCCTGTCGGGCCTCTGCGCCCTGGGCGAGTGATACGAGGAGGAGACTGACATGACGCAACGTCCGACCACCCGGGGCCCGGCCGTCCGGAACCCCGCAAGACGGGGGCGCCCGGCCGCGACCGATGGCGGGCCGGAAGAGCCGGTCGGCACCATGCCGCTGCCGCCACTGCCGAATCCCGTCGGGCCACCGCCGGACACGGTGCTGTCCGTCAGCGAGCCACTTCCGCCGCGGCCCAACCCGTTCGGCCCCCGGCCGAGCGGCCCCCTGTCCAGCCTCTCGCCCTACGAGAACCATCCCCTGCACACCGGCCGCAAGCTAGTGCTGATGGCGCGCGGCGGGACGCGGGCGGCGATGGCCACGCTGAGTGGCAAGGCGGGGCTGCGGGTGCATGCGGCGGATCGCGGCGCGGTTGCAGCGGCGGCCGTTCCGGCCGGCCCCTCCTCGCTGCCCGCGGAGGAGGCACTAGTGTTCGAGGATCTGGGCATCGCCGTGGTCAACGCCTCGCCCGACCAAGCTGTCCGGCTGCAGTCGCTGGCGTTGGAGGAGGAGTCGCTCGACGGCGTAGAGTGGGAGCGCTTCGTGTTCGCGCTCGGCCCGTCGTCGCGGGACTTCCTGCTCGGCTATCGGGCCGGGGTGGACCGGCTGGTCGAGGAGATGCTGTCGGCCGAGGGGGCGGGTGCCGGGACCGGGGCGGAGGCGGCCGTGACGGCAGCGCGGTTCCAAGACGCTTCTCGCCTCACCTGGGGCATGAGGGCGACGCGCGCCGACGCGAGCCGCTACAGCGGCAAAGGGATTGCGGTGGCCGTGCTGGACACCGGGATCGACCTCTCCCACCCCGATTTCGTGGGCCGAGTCCTGGCGTCCGAGAGCTTCGTGGATGGCGAGGAGGTCCAAGACGGGCAGGGGCATGGAACGCACTGCGCCGGGGTGGTCTGCGGGCCGCGCACCCCGTCGCGCCTGCCGCGATACGGCGTGGCGCCGGACGCCCTGCTGCACGTGGGGAAGGTGCTGGGCAATGACGGGGTGGGGACGGATACGAGCATCTTGGGCGGCATCGAGTGGGCGCTCGGGAAAAAGTGCGCCATCATCTCGATGTCGCTCGGTGCGCCGGTCGCAAAGGGGGCGCCACGGTCGCCGGCCTTTGAGCAGGTGGGGCGACGTGCCCTCGATGCCGGCACGCTGATCGTTGCCGCGGCCGGCAACGACAGTCGGCGGCCCGGCCGCGTGGCGCCGGTGAGCCATCCCGCCAACTGCCGGACCTTCGTTGCCGTGGGCGCACTCGACCCGAACCTTTCGGTCGCTTGGTTCTCGAATGCCGGGCTGGATCCCGATGGCGGGCAGGTGGACATCGCCGGGCCTGGGGTGGACATCCGCTCGGCCTGGCCCTTGGCGGAGACCTACCGCCTGGAGTCCGGGACGAGCATGGCGACGCCCCATGTCGCGGGGGTCGCGGCCCTGCTCGCGGAATCGGATCCGAGCCTGCGCGGCCATGCCCTGGCCAACCGGCTCTACCAGAAGGCGCGACGCCTGCCCATATCGGCAGTGGACACCGGGACAGGGCTTGTCCAGGCTCCGTGACCGCTCGTCCGGCCGAGGGCTACGATCCGGGTGTTAGGGTTGCGTGGCCAGGGTCTGGTCTCAGGTCTCAGGAGGAGCGCGCATGCAGATGGTTCGGGTGACGATGTCCGTTCCGGACCCCGGGCAGTTCGACGAGGTGCTGCGCGCCGCGGAGGCGCACGGCCTCAAGATCGAGAAGAGCTTCCCGAGCCTTGGGGTCGCAACCGGTGCGGCCCCGACGAAGGCCGTGGAGGCGTTGCGCAGCCTGCCCGGCGTGGGCAGCATCGAGAGCGAGCGGACCTACCGGATCGCGAAGGACTAGGTTTGGTTCTACCCGGGCCAGACCGCCACTTATTTCAGGGCGGGTTTTGTGATTTGAGGCTGTCTCTTGCGACACGGAGATGGCGGTGACCGGACCTGTTCTGGCTTTCGGATGAGTGGGTGTTTAGTCCCGGGGAGTAGTGGTGCATCTTTGACCCGCGAGGGGGAGGATGTCCTATGGCAGGGGGTCTTCACGGTTCAGCCCGAACGACGCCGCGTGTTCGAGCCGAGCTCTAAGCGTCGCAAGAGGGCACCCGGCCCCTTGCCGCCCGCTACGGGCTGAACCCCAAGACGGTCGCCAAATGGCGCGGCCGGACTGGCACGGCCGATGCCCGGATGGGTCCCGCCCGGCCCCGCGGCACCGTTCTGACCGAGGCTGAGGAAGCCGTCGTCGTCGAGTTCCGGCGTTGCACCTTCCTTCCGCTGGATGATGTCCTGGGCTGCCTGCGGGAGACCATTCCTGCCCTATCCCGCAGTGCTCTCCCCCGCTGCCTCGCCCGCCACGGCATCTCTCGCCTGCCGAAGAGCGAGGAGAAGGCCTCGCAGCGGAAGCGCTTTGCCGAGACGGTTCTGTTGCATCTTTGGTTGTGTTGCGAAGTTTGCAGCAGATTG
>NZ_SNVJ01000053.1 GCF_009829925.1 Teichococcus coralli | reverse complement strand
GCTTCAGCGGGTTTCGTTAGACGCTTTTATGCAGGCGTGACCGAGACCCTGAACATTTCGGTGCCTGACGATACTAAAGTGTGGCGATACATGGATTTCGCAAAATTCGTGGCCATGCTGACCCAGAAAGGGCTTTACTTTCCTAGAGTGGATAAGCTGGAAGATTCGTTCGAGGGCGCAACTGGTCTGGGAAAGCGGGAAGAGGAGTGGGACAGATTCTATCTTAATTTCTTCCGAAGCGCCATAACATCGCCTCCAGGTGCATCTACGATTGAATTTTCTCCAGAAGATATTGAGGACCGAGCTCAACGTCTTCTCAGGGATTGGAAATCAATCGGCAGCCGCGACCGAACGAGTTTCGTGAGTTGCTGGCACGCCAACACTGGCGAATCAGAGGCCTTATGGAGGCTTTATTGCCCACCTGCCACGGCCGGAGTTGCTGTCCAAACCACAGTGCGCGCACTTTGGGACGCAACTGAAAACGAACCTTCGTCCGTTGTAGGGCGTGTGCATTATCTCGATTTCCGGAAGAGCTTTGCAGACCCCCACTACAGGGTATTTTGCAAGCGAGCATCACTCAGTCACGAAAACGAAGTGAGAGTAGTTGTCAAAAATGAAGACAATATATCAGATAGCGGAAAGCTGATTCCGGCTGATTTAGGAGAAATTATTCAAAGCGTCGCTGTGTCTCCATTTGCTCCCTCCTGGTTTGATGGAGTCGTAAGAGAGGTAATTACTAATTTCGGTTTCATTTTTGAGGTTCGAACGTCAGAAATTCTCGAACGGCCTTTCTTTTGACTTGGAAAACATTTTAATTTGCAACATTGCTCGCTTTCCACCCATCTTGGCCAGTCCTGATCGGGCTCTCACCTTAGTCAGCCATTTTCCGTGTGCCTCTAGAGGCCTTTAGAGGCTTCTGAGGGGTGCCGGCTGCCTCCACCGGGAAGACAAGGTGGTCTGTAGGGCGCCCCTGAGAGCTTCCCTTGTAATCCTGATTGATTGATGGAAGGGGAGATTGATGTAAGGCGTCCATGGATTTGCTTCAGCAGGTCCACAGTCAGTCTATAACCAGTAATCTACTGTCATTGTCCACTGCGTACCTAGGTTGCTTATGGATGAGTCTATGACAGCCCTATAAGGCTATCAGTGGGAACCTGGAGGTATCTAGTAACGTTAAGGATGGTCTGATACTATCCTGGTTCATGAACACCTACATCAGTCCTCCCGTAGAGCCAGATGAAACTCTTCTAGCTTTAGCTAAGGCCTTAGCCCTGTCACTGGTCCCTAGGACCCCTGAGGCTAATTCCCTTGTGGAGCATGTCTTCAATCAGGTTGTGGCCCTGGAGGCACCTGACAGGGAGCGGCAGAGAAGATCAGGGCTTGCACCCCTCCGGCGTGCTGTGGGTGCGCTGGTGGGTGGCGCATTAAGGTGCTGGGCAGGAGCAGTTCCGAGCTATGTCTATCAGCCGGTCTCTCCGAACACCTTTTCCGGCCTATCCGTCAGCTACCGGCATTTCGCCTCTGCCAGGGATGCCCTGGTAGCTCTGGGCTATATTGGAATGACTCCCGGGATCAGGTTCCCTGCTGCGGACTTCGGAGATGGGCCGATTTGGGCGGGCAGGGCATCTCGTTTCTGGCCTACCGATAAGCTTCTGAAGCTTGCTGAGGCCCATGGTTTGCCCGCTGGTGCCGTGAAGCAGGCCTTCAAGGCTGATCCTCCGAGGACACCCCCAAAGATTCCCGAATTGGTTGAGCTTCGGGATTTCTCTCAAAGAAAGAACGGACAGAAGGTTCAGGGTAGGCCACTACCCATCAATCCCAACGATCCTGTCTACCAGAAGATCAAGCGAGAAACTGAGGCACACAACGCCTATGCGGAGACGATAGAGGTAACGGGCTGTATTCCGCCTCGCTGGTATCGGGTCTTCACCGCAGACTGGCGTCTTCAGGCCCGCTGGTATGCCGCAGGGAATGACAAAACTGCCGCCTATCTCACTATGCACGAGGAAGACCGGATCAACGATATCCATATCAATGGGGAGAGCGTGGTTGAGGTAGATGTGTCTTCCTCACAGCTAGCCATCCTCCATGGTCTCCTCGGTAAACCTCTTCCTGATGGTGATCTCTATGACGTCGTTCCTGGCACAGACAGGAAGATTGTCAAACTATGGATGACCATCAGCCTAGGAAGAGGCAAGATGCTTTCCACATGGTCCAGGGATACGGCTGAGAAAATCAAGAAGGCTTGTGATCCTCACGCCATCCATGCGGGGATGCTGAGGACATACCCCTTTCTCGCTGAGATGTCCTCCATCATCCCTGACGACCTCAGGGCGGCCTATGGCACGCACATGGACAGGCTTGTTTCTCTCTACCTTCAAGGCATCGAGGCGCGGGCTATCAGTGGCGCCATAGCATACGTCCGTGCAGCAGGACATTTGGCACTGCCTACGCATGATGGGCTGATTGTGCCTGCATCTGCCGAGAAGGCCGCAAAGGCAGGCCTAGAAGGCTCCTACCGGCATGTCGCCAAGATCATTCCTCGGCTCGAAGTGGAGCGCCCTTCTCGGGGTTCCTGATGATAGAGCCTAATTAAACCGTTCAATACCGCGACGGGCCAGTCCTCGGGCGTGACAAGGGAGGTCTACGGGCCTCCTAGACAGCCATTTCCCTAGTTAGGGTGCAGGCCTCCAGCAGCTTTTCGGAGGGTGCCCGCCACCCAAATTGCCAGGGAGACTACGAAAGGCCTCAAAAGGGGCCACGTGATGCGGTCAGCGAAGAATTTGCCTGGGAAGGATCTACGGCCATCCCAAACACCCGTTTCTACTGCTGCGTAGTGGCCCGAAAACGGCTTCTGAGGGAGGCCCCGCTACCCCTATAGCGGCCAGCCTCTATAGTCCGGTTTCAAGGCACATATGACCTATTCTAGCGATAGGAAGATGCCTTGCTGCCACCGCTGTATGCCAGGGGAGTCTGTACGTTCCTCTCATGCCTCTGTCTCTGCGGAATGGTAGGGGAGCATCCCCAAGGGGGGGCCTTGTGGTGTGAACTAGGGTCCCATCCAGACAGCCAATAATCAGTAATAAGGATGCTACGGTTTTTGCGAAGCCGGGTGGGGTGGCTCCTACGGGGGGTCTATGTCGGCAATAATCGTTGCCATAACAGGATAATTTGTCAGGTGCGGGATATCTGGGTCTAGGGCTTCTTGTGAGAGACAGGACAGGCCTCCCCCTGTAGCTCGTGGGAGATTACGGAACATCCCTGGGGTTCGTTGGTTAGTTGATAAGCCACCACACAGAGACAAACCATGCCTAGGCCGCTCAGGGAGCGCATTGCGAACGCTGAAAAGTATGTTCGGTTGTACAAGGAACAGGAGATCAACAACCTAATTTCGTTGGAGCTTGCAGGGATCACGGGCGATACGGAAGCTGCACTGCGCCTTCGGAGAAACTTGCCTTACACACACAATGGCCTGAAGCTTGCCCGCTATAACCTTCTACTGCTGCAAGGCGCTCTCAAAATCTCTCAGAGACGCCGGGACCACCAATCAGCCATTACATTATCTAAAACGGTCGTCTAAGATGACGTAACAGGTCATCCGGGGGCTACCATGGCGATCAAGCTGGTGTCGTATCTCCGGGTCAGCACGAGCAAGCAGGGGCGCTCAGGGCTAGGCCTGGAAGCGCAGCGGGAAGCCGTGGAGCGCCATGCGGCCTCTGTGGGTGGTCGCATCGTCGCTGAGTATGTCGAGGTGGAGAGCGGCAAGAGAGCCAATAGGCCGCAGTTGGAAGCCGCCCTGGCTGCCTGTCGTCTCCATCGGGCAACCCTGCTGATTGCCAAGCTGGATAGGCTCTCTCGCAATGCTGCCTTCCTGCTGAACCTCAGGGATGCCGGGGTGAAGTTCCAGGCGGCTGACATGCCCGATGCCAATGAGATGGTCGTGGGCATAATGGCTGTCGTGGCGCAGAACGAAGCCCGCATGATCTCCGAGAGGACCAAGGCTGCCCTGACTGCTGCAAAGGCCCGTGGGACGCTCCTGGGGCAAGCAGGGAGGCATAACCTCGCCAACCGCCTAGTGGGGTCTGTGAGGGGCGCTGAGGCCCGCACTGCGAAGGCCAATACGAGAGCGCAGGACCTTTCTGCGGTCATTGCGGAGCTACGGAAAGCCGGTGCGGTATCGCTAGAGCGGTTTCCGGCCTGACTGAAT
>NZ_SNVJ01000052.1 GCF_009829925.1 Teichococcus coralli | reverse complement strand
GATCCGGAGGTTCTGTTAGACGTTCTAAGCGTGTCGGCCCAAGCCTGCAGCATCAGAGTCCGAGCACCCCACGGGCTCCGGCCACAGCAGCCGGCTCCGCCTTGCCCAGCACGGCCCGCGCAAAGCGCTGCGCACCGCGGTTCGTTCCGGCCTCCAGCCCGGCAATCAGCGCCAGCACGATCACCTCGGGCGGGGTGCCGAGCGCCTGGGCCAGCGTGAGGACCGCTGCGAACTGGCTGGCCTGCCGGACCGCCGCCTGCAGGACGGGCGGCAGCGCCGCCAGCTCACCGCGCCGCAGCGCCTCCGGATCGGCGGACCAGTCGAGGACCCGGCCCACCCGGTGCAGGTCGCCGACCGGCGAGCGCGGGCCCGCCTCCTCCGGGTTCGGGGGCGCCATGGAGGCCGTCGGCGGGGTGCCGGCCGGCTGCGGCCGGGTGCGCCGAGACGGCCTCGGCGGCGCCGCGCGGAGCAAGGCCCGGACCGGCGGCGGCAGGTCCATCGCCGCCTCCAGCATCGGCAGCGCCGCCGTCGCCGGCGTCATGCCGGCGAGCTGGCGCTGCGCCGGGATCCCCTCCTGCGCCGCGCCCGCCGCGTCCACCAGCACCAGGCTGGTCAGGTGGCCGACGATCCCCTCGGCCTCGGCGAGGGCCGCCGCCGCATCATGGTCCAGGCGGGGCAGGGCCAGCGCCGCGGCGACCGCCGCGACCGCGCGGGACAGCTCCGGATCCGGCATCTCCGCCGCCCCCTCCGCCTCGCTCCAGCGGACCGCGAGATGCAGGCCGCCCAGCACCGTCTCCAGCTGGGTGGGCGCCCCCTCGCTGGCCGGTGCGGTCAGGTGAGGCTGGCGCATTGCCCGGACGGCCAGGCGCACCGCCTCGCCTGAGGCCTCGCCGCTGGCGATGAAGATCTGCCCGCCCGTCAGCGCGGCCAAGTGCCCCACCTGCGCCTCCAGGCTGTCCTCGCCGATCAGCACGACCTGGACGCGCCGGCCGCGGCGGGCGAGCGCCTGCACCTCCAGCGCATGGCTCTTGCCGTCGGTGACCAGCAACACGTCGCGGGTCGCCCGCGCCTGCAGCACCTGCGCCAGGGCGGCGCCGATTTCGGTGCCGCCGCGCGGCCCGCTCAGCCGCGCGACCGCCGCCCGGAAGCTCTCCGCCTCCACTGGTTCGGCGTCGTCGTCGAACTCCCAGAGGTCAAGCCGGTCCCCGTCGCGCAGCGCCGCGGCGGCCGCGCGCAGGCCCTGCACCAGCACCGCATGCTTGCTGAGGCCGCCGCGACCCGACCGCGCCGGCTGGCTCGACGCCGTGTCGGCCATGGAGCCGGAATGGTCCACCAGCACGGCGGCGTCCAGCGCCTCCGGCGCGTCATGGTCCGGCACGGTGATCTCTAGCCGCACGGACCGTCCGTCCGCGGCCCGACCGTGCAGTGGCGTGGCCGACCACCCGGTGATCCGCAGGTCGATCGGCGCGTCGAGCCGCAGCCGGGCCCGGCCGTCGACGAGGGGGTGTCCCGCCAGCGCCACCTGGCCCTGGTCGCAGCGCACCGTCAGGTCGACCTCCTGCACCGGGCCGCCATGGCGCAGGTCATCGCTGTCCGCCAGCGGCGAGCGACCATAGACGTCGCCCACCGTGGTCGGGATGCGCAGCAGGGTCACCCGGCCGGTGCGGTCGGCCAGGGCCAGCGGCATCGCCCAGGTGCTGGTGACCACCACGCTCTCTCCCGGCGGCACGTGGCCGACCGAGAGCATGTGCACGCCGCGCAGCACCTCCTCGTGCAGCACCGCCGTCTGGCCCCGGTCGAGTGCGTCCTCGTAGGTCGCCCGCGCCTGGTCGCGGCGCTGCGCCCGGCCGGTCAGCACGCGCTCGCCGATGCGCACCGCGAGGCGCAGCAGGGTGGCATGCACCGGCACCGGCAGGGTCAGCGTGACCTCGAGGCTCGCCGCCTCGGCGTTGTGGAGGCAGCGCTCCGTGGCGACGATCGCTAGGCCGCCGGCGATCCGTACGGTGATCGCGGTGCCGGTGAGCGGGACCGGCTGCCGGGTCTGGCGGTTGATGGCCGGCTGCGCATAGGCCGCCAGCGGATCCGCCAGCGCGGGGAGGGGCTCAGGGGGCATCGGCGGCGTCCTTGCGGGCTGACAGCAGGGTCTCGAGGGTCTGGATGAGTTGGGCGGCGGCGGCCTGCGGGTCGGGGCTAGGGCCCAGAGAGGCCGGATCCACGATCAGCAGCAGGCCGGGGCCGAGCGCGGCCTTGAAGCGGCCGGCGGGCGCGCCGCGCAGGATGGCGCGGGCCTCCTCGAGCGGAACGCCGAGGTCGCGCAGGCGCAGGTAGTCGAGGATGCCCTGCGCCTGGGCTTCGCTGTACGCCGGCTGCGCGCGGCTGCCGCCGGGCCCATCGATGACCCCCTGGCTGATCAGGAAGCGGACGAAGCGCGGGGTGACGCGCTCGGGCGCGTGCTCCAGCTGGCCGGCGACGCGGGCGATCAGGTCGGGCAGCTTCATCCGGGCGCCCTCCTTTCGACAGCAAGAATGGCGGAAAGAAGGTGCGCGGCCAAGTATAAAGACATCGAAGCTGTCGAAAGAGGCCCCCGCCCCTGGTCGTGGCACTCGGGCCCGCAAGCGGGGGGCGTTCCGCGCCGGGACACGGCATGCCGCAGCCATGACAAGTTCAACCGCCGCTGAAGCCGATCCCGACACGCTGGAGGCCAGCGGGCGCTACCGCGTGCTGCGCCGGATTGCGCCGCGGCCGGCCCATGCCTGCCCGCCCGGGGTTTCAGCCCGGCTTGGCCTCCTGCTCGACCTCGAGATCACGGGACTGGATCCGGCGCAGGACGAGATCATCGCGTTTGCCATGCTGCCCTTCACCTACGGGCTGGATAGCACCCTCGCCGCTGCCGGCGAGCCGCACAGTCGGCTGCGCCAGCCCTCCCACTCCATCCCGCCTGCGCTCACCGGGCTCATCGACGTTCCAATCGCCGTGAAACACGTCGCCACGGTCGAACTAGCCTACTTTCTTGGCCCTATTAGCCGGCTTCCTCGCAGAGGATTCCATCACTGACAGAGAGCCTGAGAGCAGGGTGCCTGACAGGAAGGGCCGGTTGCATCTGAAGGATTACCTGAGGTGCATCATTGCTGGCGGAAGCGGCTTCATCTGCATCCTCCAACGCCTTGCGCTGCGCTTTGGAGAGGAAATCCTTATGGATGAAGCGCTCAGGTGGGCGGCCTCGCTCACCTGTCTTCAAGGCATGTAGGGTAACTTCGCCCGACCGCTTCAGGGCCTCCATGACATCATCCCGGATGGCCTTCGGAACGCGCGTGGCGCGATGTCGATCGAGAGCGCTCTGCGTGAGACCGGCCGGACCAGCCGTGTGAACCGCGCTTCGAACCGCCTTCAGATATTTCTCGAACTGAGTGTCAGCAATTTCGTGGAGGACACGCCAACTCATTTCGTCGATCGTCGCGCGCGAGTTGTGGCACGCCCAAAGCATAGTGTCTTCATCCACGCAGAGGGACTCGTAATCCAGCTCGAAGCCGGAGTTCGTTTTCGCCGGCAGCGGCGCACAGGTGCGAATAAGTGCGAACTTGAGCGCATTCTCGGTCGCGCGCGCATACAAGGCGTCAAGGCCGTGCTTGCGGGCCTTTGCCTTCTGAGCATGCATTTCGGCGTCGAAGCGCTGTGCGATCTCCATGGCCGCAGGCGTCATCCCGACCTGGATTGGCTCAACCCGCTCGTTCAGGTGACCTGGCGCGCCAGCGGGCTTCTGCGCGCGCCAAGTCCTCACCCAGTCAATGAGGTCCTGCGGAACCTCACAGCGCTCGGGAGGACGGCCAAGAGGGTCGTGATCACCGGCGGAGAAGAGCACCATTCGCGACAGTAGGCCGTTCGCGATATCCTTCGACTGGAGAGCTGAGAAGAGGCTCTCAGGCGTGGAGCAGCCGAGGAGGCTGACACATGGCTGATCGATGATTTGGACCTGGCTGCGATCCCTGTAGCTCTTGGACTTGAAGGTCGTTCGGGTACTGGAGTAGAGCTTGAGAAGCAGCGGTTTGACGTTCTGAACGTACAGGGCGGAACGGCCGTTGTTCGTCGCCTCGATCAAGGAGCCGATCTCGTCAAGCAGCATAACTTGGCTCGGCGCATATGCGACGGCACTCACGATGCCTGCGTCGGACGCGACCTCCTCGACGCCAATCAGTTCATCCTCGACGCCGGCCGCCCGCGCAATGTCCTTTAGAACGTCTAACAGAACCTCCGGATCT
>NZ_SNVJ01000051.1 GCF_009829925.1 Teichococcus coralli | reverse complement strand
GATTCAGTCAGGCCGGAAACCGCTCTAGAAAAGGATGCAACCGAAGGCCCGGCCGCACAACCGCTTCCGGAAGTTATTGGCGGCTGCAGTCCAGAAAGATCCGGTGCATTCCCGCCGAGGCGGCTGAAAGGGGCGGCGCTGACAAGGTATAGCCGCAGGGCTGCTGAGCGGAGATCCAGTTGTTGAGGGTGTGGTACTGGTCGGCTGCCATGGAGGGCTGACGCTGAGAGGGTATTTGCAGTTGAAGCTCGCATCTCGAACTTCTGCAATCGATGGTCCGCAGGGCGCCCTGTGGCAGGCTTGGATCGGCAGCATATGACGTGCGCAGCGCTGTTTCTCGCTCTCCAGCCCAGGCATCATTCCGCTGTTCGTTCTGAACCTCGCGGGCCAAGCTTTCCAGGAAGCGCATTTCCTCCTGGCCGCGTCTCTCCAGTGCCGCGCGATGCTGGTCCGGGGAGAGGTCCACGGGCGGGTTCCGTGCCGGTGCACAGGAGAGAAGAGCCAGGGCCGCTAGCGCTGTGCCAGAGACCGGGGCCGGCCGCCTGCATGACATTGTCATCGCAGCACCTCCAAGACGCTGTCCGCTGCTGATCTACCTTATCCAGACCGGCACAAGCTGCCGGATGGACGATACGCTGCCCCTCGGGAACTGGAGCTGCACGAATGCTCCTGACGCGGAGCTCGGCACCACGGGCGGCTGCACCCATTGAAGGGTTGCGCCTGCAGAAAGGGTGCGTGGAGCGCCGCAGGTGACGGTGAAAGTTCCGGAATGCACGCAGAGGCGTGCCGTCAATGTGCCGCTGGATAACGCCGCATTGAAGAGGACATAAGAGAGGTCATCCACCGACCAGCCGGGGGGCATGGTGATGTGACAGAAGGCGATCTCTCGAAAGACGTAGAGCCAGTGCTGATAAGGGACGGCCGAGGTGCTGTCGTTGGGCGGGTATGGGATACAGGTGGCCCCATTGATGACCTCCGTGGCGGTTTCCGCACGCGCCGGAAACCCAAGGACGGTGGCCAGAACGATGAGTGAAGCCTGCAGGCATCTACTCAGCTTCATGGCAGAACTCCCTGCATGAGCAGGCACTGCGCCCGGTAAATTGTGTACTCTTCGAAACGATACTCCTTTCTGCAGCAGGCAGCCACATGAGAAAAACGGGAGTGGCTTCAGAACGGCACCGGAGCGCTGGTGACAGGCGAAGCCGGAGGGTTGGCGCGTCTTGAAGGGAGTGAGCGGCAGGTTGTCATGGTGAGCAGCCAGGGAGCCAGAGTCGGTGTGCATGGCCAATTCGACGAGGGGCGCGGCGCCGCGGGCAAGCACCCTCAAGCCAAGGACAAATCCACCTGATCTGTTGCCAGCGGATGATGGCGCAGGCGCGGGTTGTCAGGGCGAGGTGGAAGTCGGCGCGGCGCTCGTGGCGGTCGCTCAGACGCCGGAACCGGGCCCGCCAGGCGAAGGTGCGCTCCCCCCCCCCCCCCCCCCCCCCCCCCCCCCCCCGCGACGGCCAAGGCGGGTGCGGCTCTCGTTCCCTCGTCGTGCGAGGCGCGGGGTGATGCCGCGGGCCCGGCGCTCCCGACGGCAGCGGCGGTGATCATCGGGCTTGCCGGCGTCTGGCGCTGTCGGGCGCCGGTCCAGGGCCCCCGCGTCTTGCAGCCGCTCCGNGCCTTCGCCAGCAGGCCTTGCCGCAGCAACCCAACCCGGTCGGCACCTCGTGCCACGGAATGCCCCTCCGCGGCACAAACAAGATGCCCGCCAAGGCGGCGCGAGCCGAAGCCCGCGGCCGGCCGCCTCTCGGCTTCGGCCGCTCCCGCGGCAGCGAGGTCTCGACCCAGCCCATAGGCCATCAGGAACGAGGAGCGCCATCACTCCCCGACGCCTCAGAACAGGTTCTGTCCCGAGCTTTCGATATAAGGCCCGCCAATGAGGGGATTGGCGTGCGTGAAGGTCACACCCGCTGGCCGCCAGCGGCGCCCCCGCCTGCGGCCGGGTGGAGGAAGGCGAGGAGGAGCCGGACGGCTGACCGGCTCCTCCCGCGGTCAGGCGAAGGTCAGCGCCGAGGAATGGAAGCTGTTGGCAAGGACGGTGAGGGTGACATCGATGGCGACCGAGCCCGAGACCAGCTCAGTCAGCATGATCCGTTCGCTGATGAGTTCCGGGGAGGGGTGGCTGTAGTCGAGGGTGAGGCGCAGGCCATTGTCGAGGTCGGCGCTGCGGTGCGTCACCTCGCCTTCGGCGTTCAGTGTCTCGGTCCAGCGCTGGGCGCCGAGGGTCTCGTCCATGGCGAGGTGAGCGTCATCGGGAGGGCTTCCGTAGGTCCCTTCCAGGGTCTGGTCGAGCTGCAGCACCAGCCGCTCATGCGCATCCCGGATGACGATGTCGCTGGGGTTCGGAGGCCCGCCCCAGCCGGTGCCGTTGTTGCGGACGTAGGACCCGCCCTCATCGAACAGGATGACCTGCTTGTAGTGCTGGACCCGGTAGCCGGACTCATCCACCTGGACCGCCCAGGGCTGATCGTCGTGGGGATCGAGGGTGGTGGTGAGCCGCGTGTTGACGGGCGCGCGGTAGTCCTCCGAGGAGTTCAGGATCCGGGTCAGATGCCCCTCCTCATCATAGGTCGGGTAAGAGTATCTGAACCCGGCATCCGGCCAGACCGGCGTGGGGCCGCTGCCGAGCCCGTCATCGTAGTCGAACCACTCGGTGCGGGCGCCGTGCTTCACCGTGCTGGTCCAGACGCTCCAGTCATAGCTGTCGTTGACGTCGTAGTGGGTGATGACCTGGCTGCCGTCATCGCCGACCTCGGCCCGCTGCACGAGGTGGTTCTGCGCGTCGAACCGCGAGGTCCGCGAGTTCCAGACGCGCGTGTCGGCGGTGTCGTACTCGACCGCATCGCGGCTGCCGTCGTCGTAGCGGACTTCGGTGCGCTCCGGCGCGGCCTCAGGGGCGGGCACGTAGAAGGCGACGCCTTCGTAGTGCCACCCCGGCGCGTTGGCGATGATGCCGTCCCGCTCGCCAACATCGGACGTGAAGAAATGTGTGCGCGAGCCGGTGTCGAAGAAACGATAGACCGCCTCCAGGCCATCCGACGCCTCGGTCCGCGCCGTGAATGCCACGCCCTCGTATCGCCAGCCGGCGGTGTGCAGCAGGGCCTCGAACTCGGCGGCGCTGGTGGTGTAGTGGTGGTCGTTGGTCCCTGGGTCATAGAACCGATGCACCGCCGCCAGCCCGATCCCGGACGTTTCCGCCGGCGCCGAGAACCCCACGCCCTCAAAGCGCATGATCCCCGGCGCGCTCATGGCCATGTCCCGCTCCGCCGCGTTCGAAGTGTAGAGGTGGCCGCCTGTGGCGATGTCGCAGAAGCGCCAGACCGGGGCGGTGTTCTGGGCGTCGTTGTTGACGAATGAGAGCCGCGTCACAAGGCCCCCGTCGTCCAGGTGGTTCGTGTTCGGCGCATCCGGCCCTTGGAACCCGGTCACGCCCTGCTGCGGGATCAGCATCCAGATGGTTGAGCCGGGCGCGCCGGTGACGTGATCCTCCCGCGCCGTGACCGTCACATCCCGCGCGCTGATGTCGCCCGCGTCCCAGTGCACGGTCAGCGGGCGCGCCGGATCATAGCCCCACCAGGTCTGCGCGTCGGCCATATAGTTTGCCCCCGGGCGCAGTTCGAACGTCATGGGCTTCGAGGTGTCGGTGCGCTCGAAGTGCCAGGTGACGCTCTCGCCCTCCTGCACCATCGTCGTCATCGTCCCGCGCGTCCCGCCGATCAGGGAGACGGAGACGTTCGGAACGTCGTCCTCCATGATGGAGATCTGAAACGCGGGGCGCTGCTGGCCAAGCGCATAGAAGTCGCCGGACGCCACCCCGCCAGCCGGGATCAAGTCAAAGTTGACAGCCGCAAGCGGAGACGCCGCGACAATGTTGTCCTCCGCGGTCTGCAGGTTGACCGTCCTGGTCGAGGCATCCCCGGCATCCCAATGGACCAGGAGGGATTGGTTCAGGTTGACGCCAACAAATTCGCCGCTCTGGTCGCCGTTGATAGACCGCCACGCAACATAGAAGTCCTGGGCGGCCGAAGCGTCATCTCGGCTGAAATTCAGGGCGACCTGATCGCCCTCTTGCACCGTCACGGCTCCAAACTGGAAGGGGCTCGGCGAGGTCAGGGTGATCACTGGGGCGTCCTCCGGTCATGAAGAGCGAAGGCTATGCCTTGGCAGGGAGGTCAGAAATCCGAAATGTGGTAACAGGTGCGGGTAACGGATGGGGCATTCGGGGTAGTGGTAATCCGTGCTCCGGCTCCCCGTTTGAGCCTCCTGCCTGAAGGGCTTCGTCTGGAGTCGACATGCCATCCTCGGCATTGCCGGACGCCTCATGCGGTTGGATGTTCCGCGGCGGCGCCCGGAAGACGCGCAGGTTCGACTGCCGCAGCATGGCCGCCAGCTCGCCGCCGGCGAGCTTGGCGACAATGCCCTCCCAGCCGCTCCGGCGCCGCTTGCCGCGCCGTTCAAGCACAGAGCATCAGGCCAGCGCGGCGGCGACCTCCTGGTCATCGACCGGACGGTAGGTCCGCCCGTCGTGCTCGAAGGGCGTCAGGTCAGGCAGCAGTGCGTCGATCTCGGCCAAAAGGTCGTGCACCACCGCGTCGGCCTGCCGGGGATCGCAGCCCGACTCGCGGCCGCTGGCGATCCCCCGGGCTTCGGCGGCGGCCTCGCGGACGATCGCGTCCGCGTCCAGGCGGCGGCGGATCGTCTCCCGCATCAGGGACAGGGTCTGGGGGTCAGCGCGGCGTCGCCCCTGACCGCCAGCTGCTCGAGTTCCCATCCATGATCGGCCTTCGGCGCGTAGCCGACCATCAGGAGCGCGTCCTCCGCGTAAGTCCACGGAGGTCGTGCCCCCGGGCGTGGTGTAGGAGC
>NZ_SNVJ01000050.1 GCF_009829925.1 Teichococcus coralli | reverse complement strand
CCGGCCGGTGCCCAGGCGGGGGCGGGGGCGGCCGCGCGCGCGGCCGCCCGAGACGGAGGCGCCATCCGAGGCGGAGGCGGTGCCACCGCTGCCGCCTGCCGCGCCGCTCGCGCGGCCGGCCTTCGACTACGGCGAGCTGGCGGCGGCGATGCAGGCCGTGGACGCGGCGCTCCGGACGGCGCGGGCCAGGCTCGCCCGGGCAGCCGGCAGCGGCGGCGCAGACGACGACGCGGCGGGGTGAGGGGTACCAAAGGGGCGCCCCGGGGAGGCCTGGCCGAGCACCGGGAGGGCGGGCCGCTGGCGCGCAGTTGCCGCCCGAGGTGCGGGATCAAGCAGCACGATGTCTCAAGGGTTCACGCCGCTATCCGGACACACGTCGCCTCGCGCCAGATCTGAAACGCTTTGGCGCGGGCGCGGTGGTAGCAGCCGGTGCTCATCAGATGCCGCTTCAGCCTGCGGCGCGCGTTACGGCCTGATGAGGCGGACTGCTGCCACCGCGAAGTAGATGCCGAACAGGAAGGCCAGGAGGGACAGGATGGCGGTGGTGAGCCCGGCGCAGCGGAACTGCGCGCCTCGCTTGCTCTTATAGTCCTCCCGCAGCAGGTCCATCACGATAAAGGCGAGCACCGACGTGGCGACCGCCAGCACCACCCCCGCCGAAAAGCCCGAGCAACTGAGGACGAAGTTCCTCACGAGCTTGGCGTTCTTGGCGTTGGTAATTGTCTCCTTGAACAGGCTCCCGAAGAACTGGAGGAGACCCAGGGTCGCCGCGCCGTTGGCCAACAGCAGCGCGTTCATTCCGGAGGTCGCGAAGCCCAGCGACCCGTTCAGGCGGGCGAGCCGGAACTCGTGCCTTCGCTTCCGCCACTCGGGATCGGCGGGATTCTTACTTGGCTGGGCTGAGGGTCCTTCCGTCATGGTCGCACACCCATTCCGATTTGGATTCGGAACAGAGAGTGTCGATCCATCTAGCTTCGGGCAAGCCGGACAGCATTGGCGGCGGCGGCATATCCGCCTGGGATAGTTCCTTCAGGAGAAGTGCATGCTGCAGGCCTTCGACCACCGCCAGCAGGTGCGACAGCGAGCGGGCGGGATCGGCGGGGCGGATGACGACGCAACGGGGTGAGGGGCACCGGAGGGCCGTCCCCGGGAGGCCTGGCCGCGGGCGCGGTTTTTGCCCGAGATCCCTCCCGGCCCGCTGCAGGCTGCTCCCTTCGTCGCCACGCTCGAACTGACGCGTGCAGCGGAACGGCACGTGACACAAAGTGCCGCGTTCGCCACCCTCCACCTGGAGACGGCTCGGAGAGCGATTTCTATTCCACCTGCATCGTCTCCGGCAGCGGCGAAGTCGTGGGCGCCTTTGGTGGGCGTGAACGTCGCGACGCCATGGCCAAGGGTGGTCCAGAGGTCATTCCATCCCGGAGAACTGAAATGGTGAGAAAGAACACGATCTGTCTCTGGTACGACGGTACCGCCTTGGAGGCCGCGACCTTCTACGCCGCGACGTTCCCGGACAGCGCGGTGGGAGCTGTCCATTGCGCACCCGGGGATTATCCCGCGGGCCAGCAGGGCGATGTCCTGACGGTCGAGTTCACGGTGATGGGGATCCCCTGTCTCGGCCTGAACGGGGGATCAGCGTTCCGGCACAACGAGGCTTTCTCGTTCCAGGTTGCGACCGACGACCAGGTCGAAACGGACCGCTTGTGGAACGCGATTGTCAGCAACNTCTCGTTCCAGGTTGCGACCGACGACCAGGTCGAAACGGACCGCTTGTGGAACGCGATTGTCAGCAACGGCGGCCAGGAAAGCGCCTGCGGCTGGTGCAAGGACAAGTGGGGACTGTCGTGGCAGATCACGCCACGCGCCCTGACGGCCGCGATCGCCGATCCGGATCGCGCGGCGGCCAGGCGCGCGTTCCAAGCCATGATGGAGATGAGAAAGATCGATATCGCAGCGATCGAAGCGGCGCGGCGCGGCTGACGCGGCCGGCCCAGCCCCCGTCGCCGTGACTGAGAGCTCGCGGGTGCTGGCCGGGAACGGTGCCTCGGGTCAACGGCGGCCCGAGGCGGCATTGTGGTGTCTCGTCGCTGATGATCCACTCCGCGCGTGATCCCGGCGTTAGCATGTCTATGCTTGTGGAGGAGGCCAGCGTTGATCGACCGGAAGTGCCGTGCCCGTCCTTGAGTGGCGGCAGGCCGCCCGTGTCAGCCTGCTGTCGATTGTCGAGTACATCTCGGACGACAACCAGGACGCTGCCCCGCGTCTGAAAGACGACATCGAGGGCAAGGGGGCAAAGCTACCGGCCCGTCCGAAGTTCTACCGCGCCGAGCACGTCCCCGGCAGGTAGGAGATGAGCGCCGTCGCCTTCTGGAACGGGAGAGTTGATAAAAGCACTCAGACTTTGCACCGAAATGAAGCAAACGTGATATTGTGTCTCAATTTCTGAATATTCGATCATATATTAAACCGAATTTCATTTTCGGGTATGCTCGTGCTCAACAGAGTGCGGTGTGAAACTCTCGAATCCCACGGTGGAGCTTTGGTGCATGACTGCACATTTGCCCTTCGTCTACATTGGGCGCGACGCCCAAAATGGGGAAGAGCTCTGGGTGAGCGACGGCAGCCAAGCGGGCACAAAGCTCCTCAAGGACATCTGGCCCGGGGCGCACGGGTCCGACATCGGCAACATGACACGGCTGCCTGATGGCCGTGTCCTGTTCACCGCGGCGGATCCTGTCCACGGCAACGAGCTCTGGGTGACGGATGGCACTGAGTCCGGAACCGAGATGCTCTACGACGTCAACGACGGCAGCGGCTCCTTCGGCCCCGTCTACGTGACGCCTCTCTCAGACGGCCGGGTGGTGTTCGAGGGTCAGAACTCGGCCTCGGGCCGTGAGATCTGGGTGACCGACGGCACCCGCGACGGCACCCATGTGCTGATGGAGATCACCCCGGGCGCGGAGGGTACGGACTTCAACGCCCCCTGGGTCGCGCTTCCCGACGGCAAGTTCCAGTTCAGCTACTGGACGCCCGGTGCCGACGGCAGGGCCATTTCCCGTACGATGATCAGCGACGGGACGCCCGGGGGCACCGTTGATCTGAGCGGGTTTTTGCCTGCTGGATCCAGCCGCCCGGTCGTGCTCGGCGAGCAGTTGCTGTTCTTCTCGCCTGAGGGGATGACGCTGACGGACGGCACGGCAGAGGGGACCCACCAGTTCGACCAGTTCTGGGGACGCGATAATCTCGCGCTGCTCGGCTCCATCGGGGAGGGAATGGCGCTGGTCAAGGCCACTGTCTTCGATGCCTATCAGGGCTCGGGCAACTACACGGACGCCATCTCCTATTACGCGACGAACGGTGCTGAGACCCATCTCATCGCCACGACCGATATTGCGCGGACGACCGGCAATCCCCTCGACCTGGGTGCGGGCAAGTTCCTGCTGCCGACCACGGTGGACGGTGAGTTCCGGCTGATCGTGACCGACGGCTCCGAAGCAGGCACGAAGATCGTTGCGACGGGCAGCGAGGCTTGGACCACCAACTACATCTCCCTGGGCGATGGCCGGGCGATATATTCCAAGGCTGATGCCGGCGGACATCCGACGCTGTGGCTGGTCGATGGAGACGGCCAGACGGCACTTCTGGGCGAAGGCGACGCGGTCCCGACCTCCCTCTCGACCCAGTATGTCCAGCATCTGTCAGACGGGACCACGGTCTTCGCGGCCCAGACGGCCGAGGGCAGCGCCGTGCTGTGGCAGACCGACGGCACGGCCGAGGGGACGCACCAGCTTCCGGTCAGCAATCCCTGGCTGCCGCCCGTGCTGCGGGACTTCGAGGTCATGGAAGTCGGTGCCATTCCCACCACGCCGCCCCCTGAGGACCCGAGCGGACCGGGCACGCCGTCGGATCCGGCCCTGCCGCATCATGAGTGGGCAACGGACAATGCGCTGTTCGATGCGGCCTTCTACCTCGACCACAATCCCGACGTGGCCGCTGTCGGGGCGGATCCGCTGCAGCACTTCCTGCAGTTCGGGGCGGCGGAGGGGCGCGACCCGAACAGCCACTTCGACGTCTCGTTCTACCTGAACCAGAACCCAGACATCTTGGCGGCGGGCGTCAACGCCCTCGAGCACTACATGACTTCCGGCTGGCATGAGGGGCGTGCGGCGAGCTTCTCCTTCGACGGGGATGCCTACCTCGCGGCGAACGACGACGTCGCCAAGGCGGGCATGAACCCGCTCGAGCACTACCTCCACTTCGGCGAGGCGGAGCACCGCGACGCGCCGCAGGCCACCCCGCATGCTACGGGACCGCAGAACGTCCTCGTGGACGCTTCGTTCTACTTCTCGAATTACGCCGACGTCGCCCGTGAGGGTGTCGATCCGACCCAGCACTTCATGGTCAGCGGCTGGCAGGAGGGACGCGACCCCAACGCGTTCTTCGACACCAACTGGTATCTCGCCCACAACACCGACGTGGCGACCGCGCAGGTGAACCCTCTGGAGCACTACCTGCGGTTCGGCGCCGAGGAGGGACGCGATCCGAGCGCCGTCTTCGATGGGGAAGCCTACCTCGCGCACAACCCCGATGTGGCCGCGGCGGGGATGAACCCACTGGAGCATTACCTTCAGTATGGAGCTGCCGAAGGGCGGGACATCTTCGCCGCCTGACAAATGCCCGCAGAGCTCCCGCGCGGAGCTCTGCCGAACGAAAGCCCCCTGTCCGGCGAGCCCGGCAGGGGGCTTTTTGCTATCTCGCTTACGGCGATCCCTGATGAACTTCCCCTGATTTGATGGACAGGGATCAGGCGGCAGCGTTCTCCATCTGCTCAGGGGTCCTGTAGCCCAGGGCAGAGTGGATGCGCTGCCGATTGTAGTAGCCTTCGATGTAGGCGAACACGTCGCGTCTGGCCTCATCCTGCGTGGCCCATCGGCGCTGCTGGACGAGTTCGACCTTGAGGGTGTGGAAGAAGCTCTCCATCGGCGCGTTGTCGAGGCAGTTGCCGCGGCGGCTCATGGATTGCCGCATCCCGGCTGCGCTGAGCAGCTTGCGGTAATCGTCGGCGGCATACTGGCTGCCGCGGTCCGTGTGCTGCAGCAGGTCAGGCGTTGGCCGCTGCCGCTGGATGGCCATGGTGAGGGCGGCGCAGGTGAGTTCCGCACGCATGTGCTCGCGCATCGACCAGCCGACCACCTTGCGGGTGGCCAGGTCGAGGACAGCGGCGAGGTAGAGCCAGCCCTCACCAGTGGGTAAATAGGTGAGATACTGTCGGCGAAGTCAGGCAGCTTC
>NZ_SNVJ01000005.1 GCF_009829925.1 Teichococcus coralli | reverse complement strand
CCAACACAACTCGCAGTCTCGCGGCGATCTGGGGCACGGAACGTCTCCTCGGCTGGAATGCGGGGCTTACCCGGGGCGGCGGGAGAGTAGCGAAGCACGGCCTGTGCGGCCAGCGCGGTTCCGCCGGCCGCAGCAGCCCTTGCTCAGAGGGCGAAGCCGGGCTCCGGCGCGAGGCCGGGCAGCGAGGCGGTCATGCAGTCAAAGGCCGGCGCGGTGCTGAAAACGCCGCCCAGGCGACGGCCAACCACGATCGTGCCCACCCGGCCCGGCGGACGGCGCACCGCGGCCAGGCGGCCGCCCTCGGCGAGCTGCTCCACCAGCGCGGGAGGAACCTCCTGCACCTGGCCCTGGATGATGATGGCATCGAATGGCGCGCCGGCCGCGTGGCCGGCCGCGAGGTTGCCCTCGATGATCTGCACGCCGCCGGGCGCGAGGGAAACCTCGCCCAGAACCTCGCGCGCCACCGCGGCCAGGGTCGCGTCGCTCTCCAGCGCGGTCACCCGGCCGCCCATGCGGGCCAGCACGGCCGCGCCGAAGCCGGTGCCCGCGCCGACCAGCAGGACGGACTCGCCGGAGCGGAGCTCACTGACCTGCATCAGCCGGGCGAGGTTCATCGGCTGCATCAGCACGCGGCCGTTGCCCAGCGGCACATCCTCATCCGCATACGCGCGGGCCTGCATGTCCGCCGGCACGAAGCGGTGCCGGGGCAGGTCCAGCATGGCGGAGATGACGCGCGGATCGGTCACCCTGTTGGGACGAAGCTGCCCGTCCACCATCCACTTGCGCGCACCCGCGAAATCCATCGCCTGCCGTCCTCAAATGCCAGGCAGGAACCGCTTCCCCTGCCCTGCCCGGCCTTATAGGCGCGGGAATGGGGGCGGCCAAGCGCATGGCACCCTTGACCGGGAGCCGCCGGCGCCCGATACAGCGCGCAAGGCCCGATGGCAGAGTGGTGATGCAGCGGACTGCAAATCCGCGTACGTCGGTTCAATTCCGGCTCGGGCCTCCAGACTACCGCGCGATGGCGGAACGATTTCAAACGGCTCTTGCAGCCGCCGGATCAGCCCGCTATAGCGCCCGCCACACGCTGATCCCCGATAGCTCAGCTGGTAGAGCACGCGACTGTTAATCGCTAGGTCGTTGGTTCGAGTCCAACTCGGGGAGCCAATCAAGGAAGGGGGCGCCGGAAGCGGCGCCCCCTTCCGCGTTCAGGCCGCGAGGCGCGCCGCCCCCTCCGACGAAACCCAGGCGAGCCGGCCGGCGCAGAAGCTCGCCACCGGTGCGCGCCGCACGGGATCAACCACCACCACGTCGCCGCGCAGACCGGGCTGCAGCCTGCCGCGATCCGCCAGACCGGCGGCACGGGCAGGGTTGGCGCTGACCAGCGCCCAGGCCGCCGGCAGGTCCAGCACGCCCCGCCGGGCGAGCACGAAGGGCGCTTCCAGCAGGGCAGGCCAGACGTAGTCGGAGGCCAGCACGGTGACGATGCCGCGCTCCGCCAGTGGCGCGGCACTGGCCCAGCCGAGATGGCTGCCGCCGCGCACCACGTTCGGCGCGCCCATCACCACGGCCTCGCCCGCCTCCCGCGCCGCCAGCGCAACCTCCTCCGCCATGGGGAACTCGCAGATCGCGGCCCCGAGCGCGCGGAAGCTCGCGCGCTCGGCGAGGCTGCCCTCGTCGTGACTGGCCATCGGCAGGCCGGCGGCGCGCGCCGCGGCGGCAAGGCGCTCCCGCCCCGCCGGCACCGCGTCGCGGCCGGCGGCGATGCGCTCCGCCAGCTCGCGAAACTCTGCCGCGCTCATCCCCGCCCGCTCCGCGTATTTCGTGGCCGCGGAGTCGGAGCCGAGCTTCCGCAGGATGCCTGGCGTGTGGTCGTTGAACGCCACGAGGTGCACGCGCCCGGCGGCGATGTCCGCCACCGCCTCCTCCAGCGCGGCGAGATTATCCGCCTCGAAGCGCAGGTGGATGCGAAGGTCGGTGGCCAGATGCGGCCGCGCGGCATCAAGCGCGGCGAGCAGGGTGCGCCAAGCCTGGACAGAGCGCAGCCCCGGCTCCCAGGAAAGCGTCACGCCCAGAAAGGCCGTGGTGATGCCGGCGGCCAGCATCTGCGCCTCGGAATCGCGCAGCGCCATGGCGACCGGCATGCCGATGCCGGGGCGTGGCTGGAACTGCCGCTCATGCGCGTCCCCATGGATGTCCACGATGCCGGGGAGCACCAGCAATCCCTCCGCAGCGAGGCGGCGTGCGGCGGGCGTGGCCTGCGTCGCCACCACGCCGCCGGAAAGATGCAGGTCGGCGTGATGCAGCGCCCCGTCGCGCAACACCCGGCCGGCGGTGATGGTCCAGTCCGTCATGCCTCGGCTCCGCCGCCTTCCACGATGACCTGCACGCGCCCGGCGGCGTAGCGCGACAGGGTGAAGTCGATCGGCCGCCCGGCGGGATCGACGCTCAGCGCCTCGGCAAGCATCACCGGCCGTGCTCGCGCCTGGCGCAGCAGCGTCGCTTCCTCGGCGGTGGGCAGGCGGGCGGTCAGGCGGGTCCAGGCACGGCGGTAGTCGGGCAGGCCGCTCAGCGCCAGGGCACGGGTGATGGAGCCATGCCCCTCCAGCGCCGCGCCCAGGCCGGCGAAGCGCGGCAGCGGGAAGTGGTGCAGGCCGAGCACCACCGGGCGGCCATCCGCCAGCCCCAGGCGCTCGACGGTCAGCACGGGCCGGCCGGGAGGCAGCCGCAGCGCCTCCGCCACCGCCGCAGCGGCGGGAGCTTCGCTGACGCGCAGGATGCGGCCCTCGGGCTCGCGGTTCTGCGCCCGGATCACCTCGGAGAAGCGGGTACGCGGGCCAAGCGGGTAGTCCACCACGTCCTCCGCCACAAAGGAGCCGCGCCCCTGCTCGATGCGCAGCAGCCCGCGCGCCGCCAGCGACTCCAGCGCGCGGCGGACGGTGTGGCGGTTGACCCCGTGGCGGGTGGCCAGCGCCGCCTCGGTGGGCAGGCGGCTGCCGGGCCCCAAGGCACCTTTGGTGATGCCGCGCTCCAGTTCGGCGGCGATCTGCCGCCAGAGGGCGATGCCCTCGCCGCGGGCAAGGGTGGTGTCGGTCTCGGCGGCGGGATCGGCAGGCAGCGTCATGGAAACTTCAAGTCCAACCCGGATCTGGCGTGGCAATTTCGCGTTGACGGTAACCGGGCGGATATCTAGTTGTCTAGATGTCTCAACCTGATCCGAAGGCTCCCGTGTCCGATCCTGCCGCCCCTTCCGAAGAGCGCCGCCGCTGGATGGCGGTGCTGGCCCGCGCCGGCGGTGAGGCGATCCGCGCCCATCTCGCCGATGCCGCTCCCCTGCCGCCCCATACCCGCCTGCGCGGCCCGGAAACCGGGCTGGTGATGCTGCGTGGCCGCGCCGGCGGCGACGGCGCCGCCTTCAACCTTTCCGAGATGACGGTGACGCGCTGCTCCGTCAGCCTGCCCTGCGGCGCGGTCGGCCATGCCTACATCGCCGGGCGCGACCAGGCGCAGGCCGAGCTGGCCGCCGTGCTGGACGCCGCCCTGCAGGATCCGGCGCGGCGTCCCTCCCTGATGGCGGCGGTGATCGCCCCCCTCGCCGCCGCGCAGGCCGCGCTTGACAAGGCCGAGGCGCGCAAGGCCGCCGCCACCCGCGTGCAGTTCTTCACCATGGCGACGATGCGATGATGCGCCCCGGCTTCACCGATCCCGTCCTCGACGCGCAGTCCTGCTTCCGGGCGGTGCTGGAGGCGATGAGCCGCCCCGGTCGCGTGCAGCGGCTGGCCGCGCCGCTGCAGCCGCCCGCGCCGCTCGCCCCCGCCACCGCCGCCGTGCTGCTGACCCTGGTGGATGCCGAGACGCCGCTCTGGCTCGATGCCGGCGACGAGGCAGCCGAATGGGTCCGTTTCCACTGCGGTTGCCCGATCGCCACCACGCCGGCCGAGGCCGCCTTCGTGCTGGCCACCGGCACGCCGCCGGACATCGCGGCCCTGCCCCAAGGCACCGACGAGGCGCCGGAGGCCGGCGCCACGCTGGTCTGGCAGGCGGCCGCGCTGGAGGCGGGCCAGGGCTGGCGGCTCAGCGGCCCGGGCATCGAGCACGAGCACCGTCTCCGGGTCGGCGGCGCGCCGGAGGGCTTCCGCGCCGCCTGGGCGGCCCAGCGCGGCCGCTATCCGCGCGGCGTGGACATCATCCTCTGCGCCGGCGAGGCCATCGCTGCCCTGCCGCGCACCACCCGCATCGAGGAGGGCTGACCCATGGCCTATGTTGCCGTCAAGGGGGGCGAACAGGCGATCGGTAATGCCCATGCCTGGCTGGCCGAGACCCGCCGGGGCGCCACGGCGCAGCCGGAGCTGGATGTGGCGCAGATCGAGCAGCAGCTCGGGCTGGCGGTGGACCGCGTGATGGCCGAGGGCGCCTGCCATGACCGTGGCCTCGCGGCGCTCGCCATCAAGCAGGCGCAGGGCGACCTGATCGAGGCTGCCTTCCTGCTGCGTGCCTACCGCACCACCCTGCCCCGCTTCGGCCATGCCGCGCCGCTGGACACCGGCAGGATGCGCCTGCGCCGCCGTGTCTCCGCCACCTACAAGGACCTGCCGGGCGGCCAGGTGCTTGGGCCGACCTACGACTACACCCACCGCCTGCTCGACTTCGCCCTGGCGGCAGAGGGTGGCGCGCCGGAGGCGGCGCCCCAGGCCGCCGAGGGGCTGGCCGAGGCGCCGCGCGTCACCGAGCTGCTGGCCCGCGAGGGGCTGATGCGGCGCGAGCGCGCCAGCGAGGACGAGCCCGCCGACCTCACCCGCCAGCCGCTGGCCTTCCCCGCCGGCCGCCCGGCCCGGCTGCAGAACCTGGCGCGCGGCGACGAGGGCTTCCTGCTCGGCCTCGGCTATTCGACGCAGCGCGGCTACGGCAACAACCACCCCTTTGTCGGCGAGATCCGGCAGGGCCGCGCCACCGTGTGCTTCACCCCGCCCGAGCTGGGCTTCGAGATCGAGATCGGCGAGGTCGAGGTGACGGAGTGCCAGATGGTCAATCAGTTCCACGGCTCCAAGGCCGAGCCGCCGCAGTTCACCCGTGGCTATGGGTTGGTGCTGGGGCGCGGCGAGCGCAAGGCGATGTCCATGGCGCTGGTGGACCGCGCGCTGATGGCCGGCGAGCTGGGTGAGGAGCGCGCCGCGCCCGCGCAGGACGAGGAGTTCGTCCTGATGCATTCCGACAATGTCGAGGCGACAGGCTTCGTCGAGCACCTGAAGCTGCCGCACTACGTGGATTTCCAGAGCGAGCTTGAGGTGGTGCGCCGGATGCGCGCCACCGCCGCCGCGCCGCAGGAGGTGGCGGAATGAGCCACGACCCCGCCTACAACTTCGCCTATCTCGACGAGAACACCAAGCGGATGATCCGCCGCGCGCTGCTGAAGGCGGTGGCCATCCCCGGCCACCAGGTGCCCTTCGGCGCGCGCGAGATGCCCCTGCCCTATGGCTGGGGCACCGGCGGCATCCAGGTGACGGCCGCCGTGCTCGGCCCGCGCGACGTGCTCAAGGTGATCGACCAGGGCGCGGACGACACCACCAACGCCGTTTCCATCCGCCGCTTCTTCAACCGCGTCGCGGGCGTCGGGACCACGACGCGTACCGCCGAGGCGACCGTCATCCAGACCCGCCACCGCATCCCCGAGCAGGCGCTCACCGAGGCGCAGATCCTGGTCTACCAGGTGCCGATGCCGGAGCCGCTGTTCCGCCTGGAGCCGCGCCTCGCCGAGACCAGGCGCATGCACGCCCTGGCCGACTACGGGCTGATGCATGTGAAGCTCTACGAGGACATCGCCCGGCACGGCCATATCAGCACGGCCTACAGCTATCCCGTCATGGTCGGAGGGCGCTACCTGATGTCGCCCTCGCCCATCCCGGCCTTCGACAACCCGAAGATGCACCGCATGCCCGCCCTCCAGCTCTTCGGCGCCGGGCGCGAGAAGCGCATCTACGCCGTGCCGCCCTATACCGAGGTCCGCAGCCTCGACTTCGAGGACCATCCCTTCCGGCCGCACCGCGCGGACGCGCACTGCGCGCTCTGCGGCTCGCGCAGCTCCTATCTCGACGAGGTGGTGACCGACGACCGCGGCGGCCGGATGTTCGTCTGCTCCGACACCGACTATTGCGAGACCCGGCAGGCCAGCCGGCAGGAGGACGCGGCATGAGCGCGCCGATCCTCGAAGCCTCGGGCCTGCGACTTTCCTTCGGCGCCGTTCCCGCGCTGGCCGATGTGGCCATCGACATTCATCCCGGCGAGGTGGTGGCCATCGTCGGCGAGTCCGGCTCGGGCAAGTCCACCCTGCTGCGCGTGCTCGCCGGCCAGATGCGGCCCGAGGCGGGCGAGGTGCTCTACCGCGCGCCGGATGGCGGCGAGCATTCCGTCCACACCATGGGCGAGGCGGCGCTGCGCCGGGTGATGCGCACGGACTGGGGCTTCGTGCACCAGAACGCGCGCGACGGGCTGCGCATGGGCGTCTCGGCCGGCGGCAATGTCGGCGAGCGGCTGATGGCGGTGGGCGCGCGGCACTACGGCGCGATCCGCGAGGAGGCGGCCGCCTGGCTGCAGCGGGTGGAGATCGAGGCCGGGCGGATCGACCACCTGCCGCGCACCTTCTCGGGCGGCATGCAGCAGCGGCTGCAGATCGCCCGCACGCTGGTGACGCGGCCGCGCCTGGTCTTCATGGACGAGCCGACCGGCGGGCTCGACGTGTCCGTGCAGGCGCGCCTGCTGGACCTGATCCGCTCGCTGGTGGCGGATCTCGGCATCGCCGTGCTGCTGGTGACGCACGACATCGCCGCGGCGCGGCTGCTGGCGCACCGCATCCTGGTGATGCGGCGGGGGGAAGTGGTGGAACACGGGCTGACCGACCGGGTGCTGGACGATCCGCAGCATCCCTACACGCAACTGCTCGTCGCCTCGGTGCTGGCGGCATGAGCCCGGCGCTTCGGACCGAGGGGCTCGGCAAGAGCTTCCGGCTGCACCTGCAGGGCGGCCTGCGCATCCCGGTGCTGGTGGACGTGGACCTCGCCGTCGCGCCCGGGGAGTGCGTGGTGCTGGCCGGCCCCTCGGGTGCCGGCAAGTCCACCCTGATGCGCTGCCTCTACGGCAACTACGGCGCCGAGCAGGGCCGCATCTGGGTGCGTCACGAGGGCGAGGATGTGGAGCTGACCGCCGCCGATGCCCGCGCCACGCGCGTCATCCGCCGGCAGACCCTGGGCTATGTCTCGCAGTTCCTGCGGGTCATTCCCCGCGTTCCGGCGCTCGACGTGGTGGCCGAGCCGCTGGTCGCGCAGGGCATCGCACCCGAGGCGGCGCGGGAGCGCGCCCGCGCCCTGCTGCTGCGGCTCAACCTGCCGGAGCGGCTGCACGGCCTGCCGCCCGCCACCTTCTCCGGCGGCGAGCAGCAGCGCGTCAACCTCGCGCGCGGCTTCGCGCCCGGCTACCCTGTGCTGCTGCTGGACGAGCCGACCGCAAGCCTCGACGCCGCCAACCGCGAGGTGGTGATCGCGTTGATCAGCGAGGCCAAGCAGGCCGGCGCCGCCCTGGTCGGCATTTTCCACGACCTCGACGTGCGCGACCGCGTCGCCGACCGCCTTTTCGAAGTCCTGCCCATCCGGGATGCCGCATGACCCCCGAGACCATCCTTACCAACGCCCTGCTGGTCCTGCCGGACCGCGTCGTGCCCGGCACGCTGGTGCTGCGCGCGGGCCGCATCGCCGAGGTGCAGCCCGGCCGCAGCCAGCTCGCCAGCGCGCTTGACCTGGAGGGCGACCACCTCATCCCAGGCGTGGTGGACGTCCATACCGACAACCTGGAGCGCCAGGTGCAGCCGCGCAGCCTGGCGCGCTGGCCCTCCCGCTCCGCCTTCCTCTCGCATGACGCGCAGACGGCGGCGGCCGGCGTCACCACGGTGCTGGACGCGCTCTGCCTCGGCGATCTCGGCTTCGACGCCGAACGCACCGAGACCTTCCGCAACGGCGTGCGCGACCTCGACGCGCTGGCGCCCACCGGCCTGCTGAAGAGCGAGCACTTCCTGCACCTGCGCTGCGAGCTGCCGGCCGCCGACCTGCTGCCGCTGCTGGACACGGTGGCCGACCATCCCGCCGTGCGGCTGGTCAGCCTGATGGACCACACCCCCGGCGTCGGCCAGTATCTGGACATCGACCGCTACCGGCAGATGCGCCAGCGCGGCGGCAAGTCGGTCGAGGAGGTGGAGCGCCGAATCCGCGAACTGGTGGACCAGCGCGAGCGGCTGCGCGCGCCGCAGCGCCGCGCCCTGCTCGAACGCCTCGCGCACCGCGACATGCCGCTGGCCAGCCATGACGACTGGAACGAGGCGGAAATCGAGCAGAACGCCGCCGATGGCATCCTGATCTCCGAGTTTCCGGTCTCGCGCATGGCGGCCGAGGCGGCGCACCGGCACGGCATGAAAATCATCGCCGGCGCGCCCAACATCGTGCGCGGCGGCAGCCACTCGGGCAACGTCGCGGCGGCCGACCTGCTGCGCGGCGGGCTGGTGGACGCCTTCGCCAGCGACTACGTGCCGCCGGCGATGATCGAGGCCGCCTGGCGCGCCGTCGGCGAGACCGGCATCGGCCTGCCCGCCGCCGTGGCCACCATCACCGACGCGCCGGCGCGGATGCTGCACATGGCCGATCGCGGCCGCATCGAGGCGAGCTTGCGGGCCGACCTGGTGCGCATCCGCCCGCTCGGCGAGATGCCGGTGATCCGTGCCGTCTGGCGCGGCGGAGAGCGGGTGGCATGAGCATGCGGCTTGCCCTCTATTGGGCTCCCGAGGTCTCGGACCCGCTGCACGCCGCCGCTTCCGCATGGCTGGGACGCGATGCGGAGACGGGCGCCGCGCTGCCGCAACCGGGCGTGCCGGGCCTGGACCTGCACGCTCTCACGGCCGACGCGCGGCGCTACGGCTTCCACGCCACGCTGAAGCCGCCTTTCCACCTTGCCACCTCCTATGCGGCAGCGCGGGCGGCGGCGGCGGAGCTCGCGGCGGCGGTGCCGCCTTTCGCCCTGCCGCCCCTGCGCATCGCCGACCTCGACGGCTTCCTGGCCCTGCGCGTGTGCGAGCCCTGCCCCGCCCTCCATGCTTTCGCCGACGCCTGCGTGCGCCAGCTCGACGCTCATCGCGCGCCGCCCGCCGAGGCCGAGCTCGCACGCCGGCGTCCGGAGCGACTCAGCGCCCGCCAGCGTGGCTACCTGGAGGCCTGGGGCTACCCGCATGTCTTTGAGGAGTGGCGCTTCCACCTGACGCTCTCCTGCCGCCTGTCCGGCGAGCAACGGCCGGTTCTGCACGCGGCGGCGAATGCGGTTCTCGCCGAGGCTGCCGGCCGGCCACGCGTGGTACGAGAGCTTTGCCTGTTCACACAGGCTGCATCCGGAGCCCCTTTTCTGATCGCCGAGCGCTTACCGCTCATGGGCCAGGGAAAGGATCAGGCCTTCCCGCCAAATGTTCTAAATTTGCGACCCCTCTAGAATTATAAATGGAAACTGGCGTATCCACGGGAATTTTACCAACATCCAAGCGAAAATGGCCAATGAGCGAGGGAAAATGCCTTCAGCTTTAGCTAGCCTGCCGGCCGATTTACCTTGCAGCTTGGAAGAATTTCCTGATGGCGACCTTTTACGGCACCCCCGCTCGTGACATTCTTTTCTTCACCATGCATGTCGAGGGGGATGTCATCTATGGGGATGGCTTCCCGGACAATGTTACGCCACCTGGCAACAACTTCATCTTCGCCGGACTAGGCAACGATACCATTTTCGCCGGCTACGGATCCGACGTCGTCTATGGCGGTGCTGGCGACGACACGATCTTCGGCTACGGCGCCGCCGGCGTGAGCCCTGGCCAGACGGATGTGCTGGCCTCCGCGGACGGCCCGAACATCCTCGTGGGCGGCCTCGGCAACGACATCATCATCTCGGGGGGTGGAGCCGACCGGCTCTTCGGCGGCGAGAACAACGACATCCTCGTCGCCGGCAGCGGCAACGACATCCTGTTCGGCGATGCCGGGGACGACGTGCTGTACAGCGGCCGGGGGGCGGATGTCCTGCAAGGCGGCGCCGGCGCCGACACCTTCGTCTACGCCTATGGCACGTTTTCCGAGGTGGGGGGCGATGCCAACGGTGGACGCGATGTCATCCTCGACTTCACGCCCGGGACCGACCACATCGACCTGACCGGCTATGCCGTGCCGGCGGAGGGGCTGACCGTGAGCAATGTCGCGGGCGGCCTGCTGCTGAGCTTCAACGCGGTCTATGAGCAGGGCGAGATCGAGCTGGTGGGCGTGCAGCAGCTGCAGGCCGGGGACGTCATCTTCGCCTGACGGACACGCGGCGCGCTGGCCATCACCCGGCTAGCGCCCGCAGCACCCCGACCAGTCGCGCCGCGCCTTCCTCCGGCGTGCCGTCATTCATGACCTCGCGCACGTCCAGCCCTTCCGGAAGCAGCGCCTCGCGCTGGAGGCGGCGGGCGATCTCCTGCGGCGTCTCGCGTCCGCGCCCGGCGATGCGCGACGCCAGCACGGCCGGAGGCGCGGTGACAAGCAGCACGCAAAGGCGATAGGCCGGCGGAACGCTGCTCAGCACCGCGCGCGACAGGTTCGCCACCACCACGCGCCCTTCCGCCATCCGCGCCTGAATTTCCCGCGGGATCCCGTAGTGCAGGCCATGCGCCTGCCAGTGCAGGGCGAAGGCGCCGGCCGCCCGGGCTTCGGCGAAGGCGGCTTCGTTCAGCGGCAGATGCGCCTCCGCGCCGGCATGGCTGCGCGTTTCCGCCGGGCGGGTGATGGCGCGGCGAACAAAGACGAACCGGGGGTCCTCGGCCAGGGTGAGTCGGGCGGCGCCGAGCAGCGTGTCCTTGCCCGCCCCGGAGGGGCCAACCACCGCCACCAGCCTGCCCGTCATCGCCTGTCATCCCCTGCCCGTTGACCCCGGGGTTTTCGGCGCGCAGAGACGTTGGAGCAAGCACCCCAGCCTGGAGCCATGAAATGTTCACCACCCGCCCGGAGATCGCCGGCACCTTCGGCGCCGTCGGCAGCACGCACTGGATCGCCAGCCAGGTGGCCATGGCGGTGCTGGAGCGTGGCGGCAACGCCTTCGACGCCGGTGCCGCCGCCGGCTTCACGCTCCAGGTGGCGGAGCCGCACCTCAATGGCCCCCTGGGCGACTGCCCGATCATCATCCACGACGGCAAGGCGGGCGTGCAGAAGGTGATCTGCGGCCAGGGCGTCGCGCCGGCGGGCCTGACGGTGGAAAAGGTGAAGGGCGATCTGGGTCTGGAACTGATCCCCGGCACCGGCCTGCTGCCCGCGATGGTACCGGGCGCCTTTGACGCCTGGGCCACCATGCTGCGCGACTGGGGCACCTGGAAGCTGGGCGAGGTGCTGGAATTCGCCATCGGCTATGCCGAGCGCGGCATCCACTACGTGCCGCGCATCGCCGCGACGGTGGAGACGGTGCGGCCGCTCTTCGAGCGGGCTTGGCCGACCTCGGCGGCGCTGTGGCTGCGCGACGGCGGCCCTCGCGCCGGCAAGCTCTGGGCCAACCCGACGCTGGCCGCGACCTATGCCCGCGTGGTGAAGGAAGCCGAGGCCGCCGGCGGCGACCGCGTGGCGCAGATCGATGCCGCGCGCCGCGCCTGGTACGAGGGCTTCGTCGCCGAGGCGATCGACCGCTTCTGCCGCACCACCGAGGTGCTGGACGCCTCCGGGGAGGTGCATGGCGGCGTGCTGACCGGCGAGGACATGGCGCGGTGGCGCGCTCCCGTCGAATCGCCGCTGGCCTACAACTACCGTGGCACCACCGTGCTGAAGTGCGGCGCCTGGAGCCAAGGGCCGGCGATGCTGCAGACGCTTGCCATCCTGCAGGGCTTCGACCTCGCGGCGATGGACCCACTCGGCGCCGAGTTCGCGCACCACGTGGTCGAGGCGATGAAGCTCGCCTTCGCCGACCGCGAGGCCTACTACGGCGACCCCGACTTCGGCGAGGTGCCGATGGAGACGCTGCTCTCCGAGGCCTACAACGCGGAGCGCCGCAAGCTGCTGGGCAGGGACGCCTCCCTGGAGCTGCGCCCTGGCGCGCTTCCCGGCCATCGCGCCTGGGTGGACCACGCGGCCGCCCATCGCGCGCAGAAGCTTTCGGAGGTTGCCGGGGTGGGCGAGCCGACGGTTTCGCGGCTCGGCGTCTCGGGGGCGGATACCTGCCATGTGGATGTCATCGACCGCTGGGGCAACATGGTCTCGGCGACGCCGTCGGGCGGCTGGCTGCAGTCCTCGCCGGCGATCCCCGACCTGGGCTTCTGCCTGGGCACGCGCGGCCAGATGTTCTGGCTGGACGAGACCCTGCCGAACGGGCTGAAGCCCGGCAAGCGCCCCCGCACCACCCTCTCGCCCGGCATGGCGCTGCGCGACGGCAGGCCCTGGATGGCCTTCGGCACGCCGGGCGGCGAGCAGCAGGACCAGTGGCAGCCCATCATGCTGCTGCGCATGCTGGATCATGGCCTGAACATCCAGCAGGCGATCGACGCGCCCTCCTTCCACACCGAGCACTGGCCCTCCAGCTTCTGGCCGCGCGTCGCGCGCCCGGGGAAGGTGGTGCTGGAGGGCCGCTACGGCCCGGCGGTGCTGGAGGAGCTGAAGGCCCGCGGCCACAAGGCGGAACTCGGCGGCGAGTGGTCCGAGGGCCGGCTTTCCGCCGTTCGCCAGGAGCCGGACGGGCAGATCTTCGCCGGCGCCAACCCGCGCGGCATGCAGGGCTACGCCGCCGGCCGCTGAAGTTCGGAGGCGGAACCGAGAGCAGATCCCGATCAGGTGGAATCGCCTGATCGGGTGAAGACGCTGGTCGGATCAGCAAGACGCCGCGGATGAAGGGAGCGGAGGCGACCGGAAACCATCCCGGTGCCTCGCTTTCGGGGGCCTGCCGGTCGGCGGCGTTCGTGGGCAGGCCCACGAACTTCGCGGACGGGCGCTCGCTAGCGCAGGGTCTGCGGTTCCTCCTCCGCCCAGTCGCGCAGCAGGGTGAAGCCGACGGCCAGCAGCACCGGGCCGAGGAACAGGCCAAGGAAGCCGAAGGCCAGCACGCCGCCCAGGGCGCCCAGGATGGTCAGCAGCAGCGGCAGGTCGGCGCCGCGGCTGATCAGCCAGGGGCGGATGACGTTGTCCACGCTGCTGATGCCGCCGGCACCATAGATCAGCAGAAAGATGCCCCAGCCGGTGGAGCCCTGGCTGAACAGCCAGAGGGATGCCGGCAGCCAGACCAAAGGCGCGCCGACCGGGAGGATGGAGATCACGCCCGCCACCACCCCGAGGAGCACCGGCTGCGGCACGCCCGCGATCCAGAGGCCGATCCCCGTCAGCACGCCCTGCGCGACCGCGGTGCCGAGCAGGCCATAGACCACACCGATGGTCACATTCGCGGTGAGCTGCACCAGACGGCGCGCCTGCGGCCCGGCCATGCGGCCGACGATCGCCTCCAGCCCCGCCGCCATGCGCGGCCCGTCGCGGTAGAAGAAAAAGGAAAGCAGAATGGCGAGCACCAGTTCCGCGATGCCGGAGAGCAACGCCAGCAGGATGCCCAGCGCCTGCTGCGCGATCACGCCCGCATAGGGCTGCAGCAGGTTTGTCACCGGGCTGAAATCGAACTGCAGAGACTGCCAGCGCTCGTAGAGGAAGTCGCCGATCCAGGGGATGCGGGCCAGCTTGTCGCCCAGGCCCGGCAGGCCGCCCGCGACCAGCCCTTCCACGCTGCTGCGCAACCCCTGCACGTCCTCCGCCCTGATCGGCGCGGCAAGCAGCAGCGGCAGCCCGACCAGCAGCATCTCCAGCGTCACCATGGCCAGCGCGGCCAGTGTCGGCGAAAGGCCCAGGCGGTCCCGCAGGGTGCGGAAGGCGGGCCATGTGCAGAAGGCGAGAATGGCTGCCCAGAGCAGCGCCGAGAGAAAGGGCCGCAGCACCAGCAGGCAGCCGAGCAGCAGGGCCGCCAGGGCCGCGAGGCCGAGCAGCCGCGCCGGACGCAAGGCGCGGTCCGGCGGCGAAGAAGGGGGACTCATGCGCGGAATGTGCCCGAGTGGGGACGCTTTCGCCAGCGGCCGGGCGAGGCCCCTTGTCTGACAAGCTCTTGCGCTTCCGCGCCATCGCTCTAGCGTGCCGGGAGGGAGGGCGAGCGCTTCGCCCGGGAAGAGGAACCGCCGAGATGCCACGCTTCGCCGCCAACCTGTCCATGATGTTCCAGGAGATGGCGTTCCTGGACCGCTTCGCGGCGGCGCGGGCCGCGGGATTCGAGGCGGTCGAGTTCCTGTTCCCCTATGAGCATCCGGCCGCCGAGATCGCCGGGCGGCTGGCCGACAACGGCTTGCGGCAGGTGCTGTTCAACGCACCCCCGGGCGACTGGACCAAGGGGGAGCGCGGGCTTGCCGCCCTGCCCGGCCGGCAGGCGGAGTTCCGCGAAGGGCTGAAGACGGCGCTCGAGTACGCCGCCGCCCTCTCCTGCCCCCGGCTGCACCTGATGGCGGGCCTGGCGCCGCAGGGCGTGCCGCACGACACCCTGACCGCCATCTACGCCGTCAATCTTGCCTGGGCGGCCGAGGAGTGCGCCAAGGCCGGCGTGAAGCCGGTGATCGAGCCGATCAACCAGCGCGACATCCCCGGCCTGTTCCTGCGCACGATGGACCAGGGGGCCGCCATCATCGAGGCGATCGGCCCGGAGAAGCTCGGCCTGCAGTTCGACCTCTACCACTGCCAGGTGACGGAGGGGGACATCGTCAAGCGGGTGGAGAAGCACCTGCCGCTGATCGCGCATATGCAGGTGGCCGACGTGCCCGGCCGCAACGAGCCGGGCACCGGCGAGGTGAACTGGCCCTATGTGTTCGAGCGCATCGACGCGCTGGGCTATCGCGGCTGGATCGGCTGCGAGTACCGGCCGCGCGGGGAGACGGTTGCGGGGCTGGGCTGGTTCGCGCCCTACAAGGCCGGCTGACGAGAGGCCCTTGGGCAAGAGGAAGGATAGGTCATCATGAAGATCGGGTTCATCGGCCTTGGCATCATGGGCCACCCCATGGCGCTGCACCTGAAGGAAGCAGGGCACGAGCTGCTCGTGCCGGACCGCGCCAGCCTCAAGCAGGACATCCGCGCCGCCGCGAAGGTGCTGCCGGACCCGGCCGCCGTCGCCGGCGCCGCCGAGGTGGTGATCCTGATGGTGCCCGACACGCCCGATGTCGAGGCCGTGCTGTTCGGCCCGAAGGGCGTGGCCGAAGGGCTGCAGCCGGGCAAGCTGGTGATCGACATGAGCTCGATCAGCCCGACCGCCACGAAGGACTTCGCCAGGCGCATCAACCAAAAGGGCTGCGAGTACCTCGACGCGCCGGTTTCCGGCGGCGAGGTCGGCGCCAAGCAGGCGACCCTGACCATCATGGTCGGCGGCCCGCAGGCGGCCTTCGACCGCGCGCTGCCGCTGTTCCAGGCGATGGGCAAGAACATCACGCTGGTCGGCGAGGCGAACGGCGCAGGACAGACCTGCAAGGTTGCCAACCAGATCGTCGTCGCGCTGACCATCGAGGCCGTGGGCGAGGCGTTGGTCTTCGCGAGCAAGGCAGGCGCCGATCCGGCGAAGGTGCGGCAGGCGCTGATGGGCGGGCTCGCCACCTCCCGGATCCTGGAACTGCACGGCGAGCGGATGATCAAGCGCACCTTCGATCCGGGCTTCCGCATCGTGCTGCACCAGAAGGACCTGAACCTGGCCCTGCAGTCCGCGAAGGAACTGGGCGTCGCGCTGCCCAACACCGCATCGGCGCAGCAACTCTTCTCCGCCTGCGTGGCGGCCGGGGGCGCGGGACTCGACCATTCCGCCATGGTTCAGGCGCTGGAGACGCTGGCATCCCATAAAATTGGTTCATGAAGAGAAGAAATTAACCTCCTGGTTGTATAATCTCGGCGTCCACTGGAAAGTGTGCAGCAGGCAGGGCGCATCAGGATTGATTAGAGATTGCCATTCGATGTCTCAGCCCGCATTTTCTGGCTGAAATCCGCCGGGTGAGATTCATTCTCGCCCAACACCGTTTTCATGGTTGATATCGTCAAGAGGGGTCATGCGTTTCGCCGATATCGGCCAGCAACTGCGGGCCTACCGTCTCGAATCCGGGCTACGCGCTGAGGAGATCGCAGCGCGTCTCGGCGTCTCTCGCGCTGCCCTCTACCGCTACGAGAAGGGCGAGGTCATCAAGCTGGATACGATCCGGCGGCTGGCCGAACTGCTTAAGATCTCGCCCCTCTCTCTCCTGGGCATCGGGGTCGAGTACTTCTCGCGCCCGATCGCCTTCCAGGAGCGCCTGCGGCAGGTGGAGGAGCAGTCCGACCAGATCCTCCAGGTCGGCGATCCCTACTGCTATCAGACCACCACCGAGGCTTTCGATGGCGCCTTGGCGGAAGCCTGGGCCGAGGCCGCCGATGCCGCTCAGGAGCGCGTGGCCGCCCGCGCGGTGGCGGACCAAGCGCTTGGGCTGCTGGCGGCCCGCAAGAAGCTGCACCAGTCCCGCCGCGCCAACATCATCGCCATGCTCTCCGAGGCCGCGCTGCGGCGCTTCCTGGGCGAGGGGGTGGCCGGGGGGCTGGCATTGTCCGAGCGCACCCGCACGCGGTGCCGGCTGGCCGCCCGGAGCGAGGCGGAGAGCATCGCCAACCTGATGGAAAGCGTCCCCATCGGGCTGCAGCTCGGGCTTCTGGCTTCCGAGCCGGCCGGGAACTTCCTGGTGCTGCGCGGGCGGGACCGTGCGCATGTCTGCACCAGCCCCTTCCCGGCCGACATGACCGCCAGCCCCGGCATCGGCGTCGGCACCATCACCGGCGCGGACGAGGCGGTCATGGTGCACCAGCGCGTCGCCGAGGCCGCGTGGCGCAGCGCCTTGAAGGGTCCCGCCGCCGCCGCCCGCGTGCGCGACCTGATCCGCGAGGTGGGCCCGCGCTGAGCCTCAGAGCTCCAGCCGGGCCTCCAGCACGTCCTCATCCTCGGCCGAGCGCTTCAGCGCAAAGCCGAGGGCGCGGACAAACGCGATCATCGGGACGTTGTCGGCCAGCACCTGACCGACCACCGTCTCAACCCCCTGCCCGCGGCCCCATTCGAACAGGCGCTCCATCAGGTGCCGCCCGAGGCCCTGGCCTCGCCAGCCTGGCAGGGTGACCACCGCGAACTCGCCCTCGTCGCTGCCGGGCTGGCGGATCAGCCGGGCGACGCCCACGGTGCGGCAACCACCGTCGGGCAGCGCTTCCGTCGCCACGAAGGCCATCTCGCGGTCGTAGTCGATCTGCGTCATGCGCGCGATCTGGGCCGGCGGCAGTTCCTTCAGCAGGCTGAAGAAGCGCCAGCGCACGTCCTCCGGGCGCAGGTGCCGGAAGGCCTCGGCATGGGCCGCCGCGTCCTCCGGGCGGATGGGGCGTACCGTCAGCCCGCGGCCATCCGGGGCAATCCAGGGGCGCGCCAGCTCGGCCGGATAGGGCGGAACGGCGAGCTGCGCCACGACCCCGGGCAGGCGCAGGCGTCCCGAGGCATCGAGAGCCAGCACGCCGCTGCCGTCGGCCAGCAACGGGTTGATGATGAGATCCTCGATCTCCGGAAAGTCCACCGCGATCTGCGAGAGCCGCACCGCCGCGTCGGCCAGCAGGTTGATGTCCACCGGCGCCTGGTCGCGGAAGCCTTCCAGCAGACGCACGCTGCGGGTGCGGCGGATCAGCGCCAGGGCCAGCGTACGGTTCAGCGGCGGCAGGTCGAAGGCCACGTCCGGCTCGAAGTCGGAGGTGGTGCCGCCGCGGCCATAGCTGATCCAGGGGCCAAACATCGGGTCGTCGCCCAGCCGGAAGCGCAACTCGTGGCCGCGTTGCCGGCCGCCGCCGGCCGCCTGGCGCTGCACAAGGAAGCCGTCGATGCGGGCCTCGGGGCGGGCAGCGCGCACCTGCGCCAGCATGGCGGCGGCGGCGGCACGCAGGCCCGCCACGTCCTTCAGCCCCAGCGCCACACCGCCCACCTCGGTCTTGCGCGGCAGGTCCGGGCTGAGAATCTTCAACACCACGGGAAAGCCGAGGCGCATGGCCGCCGCCACCGCCGCGTCCACGCCGGGCACGGCTTGGCCGGCGACCACCGGCTGCCCATAGGCCTGCAGCACCCGCAGCGCTTCCGCCTCGGTGAAGTTCACGCGGCTTTCCGCCCGCATGCCGTCGATCAGCCGGCGCACGGCGTCGCGATCGGGCGTGAGTTCGAGCGCCTCGCGGGCCGGCAGTTCCGCCGCGGCGGCGCGGTTGCGGCGGTCCATCGCGAGATGCAGGGCGCCGCGTATGGCGGCTTCCGGCGTGGGGAACACGGCGAGGCCGCCCTCGGCCAGCCGCCGCCGCGCCGGCGCAGCGGTGGCCTGCCCCAGCCAGGCCACCAGCACCGGCGCGCCCCGTGTCGCCTTCGCCGCGGCGGCGAGGGCGCTGGCGGCCACCTCGCCGTCCTGTCCGGGCGCCGGCGCATGAACCGCCACCACCGCATCAACCTCCGGCAGGGCCGCGAGCATGCTGGCCGCCTCGGCCAGGCGGTGGCTCTGGTCGGGCGGCACCACCAGGGGGTTGGAGCCACCTCCCCCCGACGTGGCGAGGGATGGCATGGCGAAGGATGGCATGGTGAAGGCCATGGCCGCGCGCGCCGCCTCGCCCGGCACGGCCAGGCGGGCGCCGCCCTGCAGCACGGCATCGGCCGCGAGTTGCGCCGGTCCCTGCCCATTGGCCACGATGGCGATCCGGTCGCCGGCCAGGGCATCCCTGCCGCTGCGGCTGGCCGGGCGCAGGCGGGCCAGGGTCTCGGCCGCCGAGAGCAGGTCCTCCAGGCCGCCGACGCGCAGCACGCCGGCGCGGCGCAGGGCCGCTTCCATCACCGCGTCGGCGATGCCGGTGGCGTCGGCCTGCCTGCCGCCGGGGCGGATTGCCACGACCGGCCGGGTCCGGGCGGTCGCGCGGGCGGCGGAAATGAAGAGCCGACGGCTCTTGATGCGCCGGAGGTCCAGCAACACCGCGCCCGCCTCCGGCTCGCGCGCCAGCCAGTCCAGCGAGAGGGCGAAGCCGAGGCCCAGGTTGGTGCCGATGCCGATGATATGGCTGAAGCCCAGCTCCTCGCCCGCTGCCCAGTCGATGATCGTGCGCGCCATGGCCGGCGACTGGGTGAGCAGCGCCAGCCGGCCCGGCCTGGGCGCCATGTGGGACAGGCTGGCGTTCAGCCCGAGGGCGGGCAGGCAGAGGCCGAAGCTGTGGGCGCCCAGCACGCGCACGCCCGTCCGTTCGGAAAGCTCCGCCAGCTCCGGGGCGGCGACCGGCACCACCGCGGCGAAGCAGCCCCGGGCGGCCAGTGCCGCCATTGCCGCCGGCTGGGCATCGGGCGCGATGCAGAGGACGGCGAGGTCCGGCACCTCGGGCAGGGCGGGGATGTCGGGGGCGGCCACCAGCCCGTCCGCAGCCATGCCGACAACGTGCAGGTTGCCCTTGAAGCCGCCTTCCGCGAGGTTCCGCGCCAGCAGCGCCGCCTCCGGCAGCGCGGGGTCGGCGACCAGGACGACCGAGCGGGGCCGGAACAGGGCCGTCTGCTGGAAGCCCTTGGTGGGCCGGGGCAAGGCGAAGGGGAGCTTCATGGTCGATCCGTCGCGTGACGCTCGGTGCGGCGCTGCATAACACACTCCGCCGCCGCATTAGCGGGGCGCGAGGCTGGAAACTGCGGCGAGCCCGGAGTAAGGGCAGCCGCAACGCGACGGGAGGACGGCTTGAGGGGGCGTGAAGTCCCCGTGGGTTGCCGCCCCGTAATCCCGCCTTTATAGCCCGTGTCATCGCCAGAGAGGTTGCCAGTCTTGGCCAGCGTCGCTCCCCTCCCCGATCTTGCTCAGAACCCCGCGCTGGCGGCACAGGCGAAGATCCTCTCCCTGCCGCTGACGGAACTCCGGCGGATGGCGGATGCCATTCGCGCGCTTGCCATGGACGCGGTCGAGCAGGCCAAGTCCGGCCATCCCGGCATGCCCATGGGCATGGCCGACGCCGCGACGGTGCTGTTCAGCAAGTTCCTCAAATACGACGCCGCCGACCCGCGCTGGCCGGACCGCGACCGCTTCGTGCTCTCCGCCGGCCACGGCTCCATGCTGCTCTATTCCTGGCTGCACCTGTCCGGCCATGCCGGCATCGGCATCGAAGAGTTGAAGCGCTTCCGGCAGCTACATGCCGTCGCGGCCGGGCACCCGGAGTTCGGTGAGCATCCGGCGATCGAGACCACCACCGGGCCGCTCGGGCAGGGCTTCGCCAATGCCGTCGGCATGGCCCTCGCCGAGCGCATCCTGGCCGCGCGCTTCGGCAAGAGCCTGGTGGACCACCGCACCTGGGTGATCGCCGGCGACGGCTGCCTGATGGAGGGCATCAGCCACGAGGCGGCCTCCATCGCCGGGCACTTTCAGCTCAGCAAGCTGACCGTCCTGTGGGACGACAACGGCATCTGCATCGACGGCGACGTCGGCCAGACCTGCTCGGACGACATGCTGAAGCGCTTCCAGGCCTATGGCTGGGCGGTGAAGCGGGTGGACGGGCATGACCCTGTGGCGGTCGAGAAGGCGCTGGAAGCCGCGACCCGCAGCCGCAAGCCGACGCTGATCGCCTGCCGGACCATCATCGGCTTCGCCGCGCCGAACAAGGCCGGCACCGCCAGCACCCATGGCAGCCCGCTGGGCGGCAGCGAGGTGGCGGCGGCCAAGGAGGCGCTGGGCTGGACCAGCGCGCCCTTCGAGGTTCCCGAGGACATCAAGGCCAACTGGGAGACCGCCGGGCGCCGCTCCGCCGGCACCCGCCGCTCCTGGCTGAAGCGGCTGGCGAACCATCCGCAGAAGGCCGATTTCGAGCGCGCCATCGCCGGCCGCCTGCCGGAGGGCTGGCACGAGGCCAGCGCCGCGCTGCGCGCCAGGATCGCCGAGGACAAGCCGAAGGTCGCCACCCGCGTCGCCAGCCAGCGTGCGCTGGAGGCCCTGGTGCCGGCGATCCCGGAGCTGATCGGCGGCTCGGCCGACCTCACCGGCTCGAACAACACCAACGTCAAGGGCTTCGGTCCGATCACACCGAGCAACTTCGCCGGCCGCTACGTCCACTGGGGCATCCGCGAGCACGGCATGGCCGCTGCCATGAACGGCCTGGCGCTGCACGGCGGCATCATTCCCTATGGCGGCACCTTCCTGGTCTTCGCCGACTACATGCGGCCCTCGATCCGCCTCGCGGCGCTGATGCGCCAGCGGGTGATCCATGTGCACACGCATGACAGCATCGGCCTGGGCGAGGACGGCCCGACCCACCAGCCGGTGGAGACGCTCGCCAGCCTGCGGGCCATCCCGAACCTCTACGTCTTCCGTCCGGCGGACGCGATGGAGACGGCCGAGTGCTGGGAGCTGGCGGTGCAGCGCGCCGACGGCCCCTCGGTGCTGGCGCTCTCCCGCCAGAACCTGCCGGCGCTGCGCCAGGAGGCGGGCGAGAACCGCGCGGCCCGCGGCGGCTACGTGCTGGCCGAGGCGTCCGGCCCGCGCCGCGCGACGCTGATCGCCACCGGCTCGGAGGTGCAGATCGCCATGGCGGCGCGCGCCACGCTGGAGGCGGAAGGTATTCCGACCGCGGTGGTCTCCCTGCCCTGCTGGGAGCTGTTCGCCCTGCAGGACGAGAGCTACCGTGAGGCCGTGCTGGGCGAGGCCCCGCGCGTCGGCATCGAGGCCGCGCTCGGCTTCGGCTGGGAGCGCTGGCTTGGCCGTGATGCAACCTTCATCGGCATGACCGGCTTTGGCGCCTCGGCTCCGGCAGAAGACCTCTATCGTCACTTCGCCATCACGGCCGAGGCGGTCGTCGCCGCCGTCCGCCGCAAGGCCGCCTGACCCAATTCGCACAACCATCAGGAACGAGAAGGGAACGACACCATGGCTGTTAAGGTCGCCATCAACGGCTTCGGTCGGATCGGGCGTCTGGTGCTGCGCGCCGCCTGCGAGGCTGGCCGCGACGATGTCGAGTTCGTCGCCATCAACGATCTCGGCTCGGTCGAGGCCAACGCCCACCTGTTCCGCTACGACAGCGTGCACGGCCGCTTCCCCGGCGAGGTGATCGTCGAGGGCGACAGCATCACCATCAAGGCCCACGGCAAGACCTGGGGCCCGATCAAGGTGACGGCCGAGCGCGACCCGACCAAGCTGAAGTGGGACGGCGTGGACATCGCCGCCGAGTGCACGGGCATCTTCACCGCGCGCGAGAAGGCGCAGGTGCTGCTCGGCACCGGCGCGCGCAAGGTGCTGATCTCCGCCCCCGGCGAGGGCGCGGACAAGACCATCGTCTACGGCGTCAACCACAAGACGCTGACGGCGGAGGACAAGATCGTCTCCAACGCCTCCTGCACCACCAACTGCCTGGCGCCGGTGGCCAAGGTGCTGCACGAGAAGTTCGGCATCGAGCGCGGCTACATGGTGACGATCCACGCCTACACCGGCGACCAGAACACCGTGGACACGCTGCACAAGGACCTGCACCGCGCCCGCGCCGCCGCCGTCTCGGCCATCCCGACCTCGACGGGCGCGGCCAAGGCCGTCGGCCTCGTGCTGCCGGAGCTGAAGGGCAAGCTGGACGGCACCGCCATCCGCATCCCGACGCCGAACGTTTCCCTCGTCTCCCTCGACTTCGTGCCGGGCAAGACCGGCCTGACGAAGGACGAGATCAACGCGGCGATGAAGGCGGCCTCCGAGGGCGAGCTGAAGGGCATCCTCGACTACAACACCGCGCCGCTCGTCTCGGTGGACTTCAACCACAATCCGGCCTCCTCCACCTTCGACGCCACGCAGACGCAGGTGGTCGATGGCGGGCTGGTGCGCGTGATGTCCTGGTACGACAACGAGTGGGGCTTCTCCAACCGCATGTCGGACACCGCCGCCTACTACGGCAAGCTCTGAGAACGAGGCGCAGCAGATGGCCCGCTTCCGGACACTCGATCAGCTCGAACCCGCCGGAAAGCGGGTTCTGCTGCGCGCCGACCTGAACGTTCCGGTGCGCGACGGTCAGATCTCCGACCGCACGCGCATCGAGCGCCTCATCCCCACCATCCGCGAGCTGGCCGACAAGGGCGCGCGCGTCATCGTCTGCAGCCATTTCGAGCGGCCGAAGGGCAAGCGGGTGCCGGAGATGTCGCTGAAGCCGATCGCCGCGGCGCTCGGCAACGCGCTCGGCAAGCCTGTCGCCTTCGCCGATGACTGCATCGGCCCCGAGGCCGAGGCCGCCGTCGCCGCGCTGAAGGACGGCGAGGTGCTGGTGCTGGAGAACACCCGCTTCCACGCCGGCGAGGAGAAGAACGACCCCGCCATGGCGGAGGCGCTGGCGAAGCTCGCCGACGTCTTCGTCAACGATGCCTTCTCCGCCGCGCACCGCGCCCATGCCAGCACGGAGGGGGTGGCGCGCAAGCTCCCCTCCTATGCCGGCCGGCTGATGCAGGCGGAGCTGGAGGCGCTGGACGCCGCGCTCGGCACTCCATCGCGCCCGGTGGTCGCCATCGTCGGCGGCGCCAAGGTCTCCACCAAGCTCGACCTGCTCGGCAACCTGTCGCGCAAGGTGGACGTGCTGGTGATCGGCGGCGCCATGGCCAACACCTTTCTCGCCGCGCAGGGCAAGCCGATGGGCAAGTCGCTGCAGGAGGCGGAGATGCACGACACGGCGCTGCGCATCCTCGACGAGGCCAAGGCCGCCGGCTGCGAGGTGCTGCTGCCCGAGGACCTCGTGGTGGCCGAGGCCTTTGCCGCCAACGCGCCGAGCCGCACGGTCGCGGTGGACAACGTGCCGCCGGACATGATGGCGCTCGACGTCGGGCCGAAGACGGTGGCCAGCGTGGAATCCCGCCTGAAGCGCGCCTCCACGCTGGTCTGGAACGGCCCCTTTGGCGCCTTCGAGATCCCGCCTTTCGACACCGCCACGGTGCAGGTGGCGCAGATGGCGGCGGGGCTGACCACCTCGGCCGGGCTCAAGACCATCGGCGGCGGCGGCGACACGGTTTCCGCCCTGCGCCACGCCGGCGTGGCGGACCGCATGACCTATGTCTCCTCCGCCGGCGGTGCCTTCCTGGAATGGCTGGAAGGCAAGACGCTGCCCGGCGTCGCGGTGCTCGAAGCCGCCTGAGGCGCTTCACCAACCCCCGGCCTGGTGACAGGCCGGGGGTTTCTTCTTGCCGCGCCGGAGCCATGGCCTGCGCGCATGGCAGCCCGAAAACATGCCCGGCCAGGGGTGGCGTGGTGGCGGTATTGGCGCCACATTCCGCCGGACTCTGAAGCATGAGGAGACGTTGCGATGTACAATGACGTCCTGCTCCACATCGACGGCCAGTGGCGCGCCGCGACCGGCGGCCGCACCATTCCCGTCCTGAACCCCGCGACCGAAGAGCAGATCGGCACCGTGCCGCACGCCTCCGAGGCGGATCTCGACGAGGCGCTGGAGGCCGCGAAGCGCGGCTTCGCCACCTGGAAGAAGGTTTCCGCCTTCGAGCGCTCCAAGCTGATGCGCAAGGCCGCCGACCTGCTGCGCTCGCGCGCCGACTCCATCGCCCGCCTGATGACGCTGGAGCAGGGCAAGCCCCTGCCGGAGGCGAAGATGGAGGTGATGGCCGGCGCCGACGTCATCGACTGGTTCGCCGAGGAAGCCCGCCGCGCCTATGGCCGCGTGATCCCGGCGCGCGCCGAGGGCGTCTATCAGCTCGTCATCAAGGAGCCGGTCGGGCCGGTGGCGGCCTTCACGCCCTGGAACTTCCCGATCAACCAGGTGGTGCGCAAGCTTTCCGCGGCGCTGGCCACCGGCTGCTCCATCATCGTCAAGGCGCCCGAGGAGACGCCGGCCTCCCCGGCCGAGCTGATCCGCTGCTTCCTGGATGCGGGCCTGCCGAAGGGCGTGGTCGGCCTGGTCTACGGCGTGCCGGCGGAGATCTCCTCCTACCTGATCCCGCACCCGCTCATCCAGAAGGTGACCTTCACCGGCTCCACCCCGGTGGGCAAGCACCTGGCCGAGATGGCCGGCAAGCACATGAAGCGCGCGACCATGGAGCTGGGCGGCCACGCCCCGGCGATCGTGTTCGACGACGCCGACGTGGACCTCGCCAGCAAGACCCTCGCCGGCAGCAAGTTCCGCAACGCCGGCCAGGTCTGCGTCTCGCCGACGCGCTTCCTGGTGCAGGAGAAGGTGTTCGACCAGTTCGTGGACAAGTTCGTCGGCTACGCGAAGTCGCTCAAGGTCGGCAACGGCCTGGAGGAAGGCGTGCAGATGGGGCCGCTGGCGAATGACCGCCGCATCCCCGCCATGGAGGCGCTGGTCGCCGACGCCCGCCAGAAGGGCGCCGAGGTCCGCACCGGCGGCAACCGCATCGGCAACAAGGGCTACTTCTACGAGCCGACGGTCATCACCGGGCTGACGCGCGAGATGCGCGCCATGAACGAGGAGCCCTTCGGCCCGATGGCGCTGATGGTGCCGTTCCGGGAGTTCGACGAGGTCGTCGAGGAGGCGAACCGCCTTCCCTACGGCCTGGCCGCCTACGCCTTCACCAGGTCGGCCAAGACGGCGAATGCCGTCGCCAGCAAGGTCGAGAGCGGCATGATGACCATCAACCACCTGGGCCTCGCCCTGCCGGAAGTGCCGTTCGGCGGCATCAAGGACAGCGGCTACGGCTCCGAGGGCGGCTCGGAGGCAATCGAGGCCTACCTCATCACCAAGTTCGTCTCGCAGGCCGGCCTGTAAGGCCGCCTTCAGGCAAAGAAGAAGGCCGGGGGATCGCTCCCCCGGCCTTTTTTCGCGCCCTTCCGGATGGCTCAGGCGCCGGTGGCCTTCTCGCGGTCCGCCAGGATCTTGTCCACGCGGCGGCCATCCATGTCCACGATCTCGAAGCGCCAGCCCGACCAGACGATGCGGTCGCCCTCGCGCGGCACGCGCTGCAGCAGGGCCAGCATCAGCCCGGCGACCGTGTGGTAGGTGCCCTCGCCCGGCAGCTCCGGCAGTTCCAAGCGGGATTTCAGCTCGTCGCTCGGCATCATGCCGTCCAGCAGCAGGCTGCCGTCATGCCGCTCCACCACGCCGGCAGTGGCCGGTGTGGGTGCCACGCCCAGCTCGCCGACGATCGCCTCCAGCAGGTCGGAGGCGGTGACCACGCCCTCGAAGCTGCCATACTCGTCCATCACCAGCGCCAGGCCGAGCCGGTCGGCGCGCAGCCGGTCCAGCGCGTCGAGTGCGGAGAGGTTGTCAGGCAGCACCATCGGGTTGCGCATGGCCTTGGCCATGTCGAGCGACTCGCCGGCCAGCAGCTGGTTCAGCAGGTCCTTCGCGGCGACAACGCCGACCACGTTGTCGATGCGGTCGTCCGCCACCACGAAGCGCGTCACGGAGCTGGCGCGCAGGCGCGCGGCAACCTCCTCCGCAGGGGCGCCGCGCTCGATCCAGTCCACCTCGGTGCGCGGCGTCATCAGGGCACGCACCGGCTTGTCGGCGAGGCGCAGAACGCGCTCGATCATGTGTCGCTCCTCCGTCTCCAGCGCACCTGCCTCCGCCCCCTCGGCCACGGCGGCCTTGACCTCGTCCTCGGTGATCGTCGCGGAAACCGGACGGGACGCGCCGAGCAGGTCCAGCACCAGCGCGGAGGAGCGTGAAAGCAGCCACACCATCGGCGCAGCGATGCGCGCAAGCAGCGACATCGGCGGCGCCACCAGCAGCGCTACCGCTTCCGGGTTGCGCAGGGCGAGCTGCTTCGGCACGAGTTCGCCCAGGATCAGCGAGGCATAGGTGATGCCAAGCACCACGATCCCCAGCGAGATCTCGCCGGCATAGGGCTCCAGCCCCGGCACGATGGCCAGAACATTGCCGAGCCGCCGTGCGAGGCCCTGCCCGGCGAAGGCGCCGGCCAGCACGCCGACCAGCGTGATGCCGACCTGCACGGTGGGCAGGAAGCGCTGCGGGTCCTCGGCCAGCGCCAGCGCCGCCGAGGCGCCGGTTCGTCCTGCCCGCTGGAGGCCAAGCAGCCGCACCCGGCGCGCCGAGACGATGGCCAGCTCGCTCATGGCAAAGACGCCGTTGAGCAGCACCAGCAGAAGAATCACGGCAAGCTCAAGCACGACGCCCATTGCTGCTTCAAACCCCTCGATGACGCCGCAGGGTTCTATCCGCTCCACCGGGTGCGGTCACGCCACATGGCCCCATTCCTGCCATCAAGCGGACGATCCGGTGCCGCATCGCTGGTTGAAAAGGGAGTCATCGCGCGACGCCGCAACGGCCAACGGATGTCACTCAGCCATGAATGCACGCGCTTCCCGTCTGATTTCCGCCCAAGCCCGGGTCAGCCCCGCCGGCGCGGGTGCCCCGTTGACGCAACGCGGCCACAGGGCCGGCCGGCCACATCCCGCCGGCGGCACGCCCTGGCCACGGGTTTCCCTGCATCTGCCCTTGCAGGACGTCTCGCCAGTGGAAGCCTGCGCCACGCTGGACGCGCTGGACGCGCTGGACTACCCGGCCCTGGACGTGCTGGTGGTGGACACCAGCTCCTCCCCGGCCGCGTGGGAGCCGGTGGCGGAGCACTGCGCCCGGCTTGGCCCACGCTTCCGCTTCTTCCATCTTGGCTGCCATGCCGCCGCGCGCCGGGCGGCGCTGAACTTCGCGCTGGAGGAAACATCCGCCGGCGCCGAGGTGATCGGCACGCTTGAGGCGGGCTGCGCCGTGCATGCCGCCTGGCTGCGGCGCACCGCCCCCCTGCTCTCGCGCCCCGGTCTCGGCTTCGTGCAGGGCGCCTGGACGACGCCTGGCCCGGACGCTCCTGGCTTCGAGCGCTTCGCTGCGGCCAGCCGCCCCGTCACGCTGCCGGCCGCGGCCGTGACCATGCGTCCCTCCCTGGCGCTGATCCGGGCCGAGGCGTTGCGCCTCGCCGGCGGCTGGACCGAGTCGGCCGCCGACCAGCATGCCGAGCTTGGGCTGCGCCTTCAGCGGCAAGGCTGGGAGGCGGTGCAGATGGTCGAGCCGCTCGGCTGTCCGCTGCCTCCGGCCGACCTGCCGGCCTGGGAGAAGGCGCAGGCGGCGGCGGTGCGGAGCGACCTGGACCTGCTCCGCCGCCATGCGGACGTGCTGCTGAACCCGCTGCATCCCGGCCTTTCCCCGGCACAGCGGTGGCACCTGCTCGGGCAGATGCTGCCCGCCTTCACCGACCTGCTCTGGCTGGCGTCAAGCGGCTTCGCATTGATCGCCACCCTGCTGCTTTTGCCGCTGCGGGACGCCAGCGTGCTGCCCGCCTCCCCGCTTCTGCTGGCGTCGCTTGCCCTGATGGGTGGCCGTGCGCTGGTGGCGCTCGGGCAGGCCCGGCCAGGCGCGCGCCTGCTCGCCGTGCTGGCGAGCCTGGCCGCCATGCCCCTCCGCGGCGTGACGCTAGGCCAGGCGCTGCTCGGGCGCGGAACCTGGAGGGCAGCCTGGCCAGCCCGCCTGCCAGCGTTGCTGGGGGTCGCCCTTCTGCTCAGCGTGCTGCTGGCCGGCGGAGCGGCGCTGCCCTGGGCGCTTGCCCTGGCGCTGTTGGGCCTGCCCGGCCTCGCCGCGTTGCTGGTGGGGCGACTGCCGCGCGGGCCTCTGACGGCCCCGCAGGGCCGTTACGGTTTGGCTTCCGCACGCCGGATCTCCGGCTCGGCCTTCTAGGCCGCCAGGGCGCGGTCGGCGCCGATCAGGGCCAGCCCCTCGGCGACCGAGACGAACTCGCCGCCGCTGACCACGCGCCCGGCACCGAAGCGCGCCTCGAACAACTGCCGCACTGCGGGAACCAGCGAGGTTCCACCGGTCAGGAACACCCGGTCCACGGCGGTGGGCCGCAGTCCCGCATCGGCCAGCGCCTGATCCACGGCGGCGGCGAGCCGCGCCAGGTCGGGGGCGATCCAGCGCTCGAAATCGGCGCGCCGCACCTCCTCCTCCAGCACGAAATCGCCATGCCGGAAGCGCAGCGTGGCGCTCGCCGCCTGCGAGAGCGCCGCCTTCACCCCGGAGACGGCCTGGTAGAGGGCGTAGCCCGCCTCGTCCTCCACCAACCGGATCAGGTTGTTCAGCCGCTCGGGGTGATCGCTGGCGCGCGCCACCTCGGCGATCTCGCGCAGCGTCCGCGGCGCGCGCATCAGCGAAAGGCGGTGCCAGTGGGCGAAGCTGGTGAAGAAGCTCGGCGGGACCGGCAGCGGCGTGCCCATCACGCGATAGTTGTCGCCCTTGCCCAGGCAGGGCGAGACCACGTTGTCGATGATCCGGTAGTCGAAGGCATCCCCGGCGATGCCGACGCCGGAATGGCCGAGCGGCGTCACCCTGCGGCGGGCGCCGGGCTCGAAGCGCAGCAGGGAGAAGTCGCTGGTGCCGCCACCGAAATCGCCCACCAGGACGGTCGCGGCGCCGTCCAGCCCGGCGGCGAAGCGGTAGCCGGCCGCTTCCGGCTCAAGCGCCAGATCCAGCCCATGCCAGCCGGCGCCGGCGAAGGCCGCCCGTAGCCGGCGCTCGGCCAGTGCGTCGTCCGCCGCCTCCCCGACAAAGCGCACCGGCCGCCCTGCCGTCACCCGCGCGGCGCCCAGCGGGCCGCCACCCGCCGCGCTCGCCACCAGGGCGCGGAGAAAGAGCGAGACAAGATCCTCCAGCGCAAAGGCCCGGCCGAAGATCCGCGTCTCGGTGAAGCTGCGGCTGGCCAGATAGCTCTTCATGGACATGATGAGGCGGCTGCCGAGCGGGTCGTCCAGATAGGCCTCGATGGCCCGTGGGCCGGCGGCATGTTCCAGCCGGCCGCGGGTGGCGCCGGTCTCCTGGGCCCAGAAGCAGAGCAATGACCGGAAGGTGTCGGTGGCGCCCGCCCCTGTAGCGTAGCGGAAGGTGGAAACCACGCCATCGGGCTGGCGGAGGGCAATGACGCTGTTGGTCGTGCCGAAGTCGATGCCGAGGACGTCGGGCATGGGGCAAACACTCTGGGCCGTGGCGGGCCGGGCGTTAGAGCAGATCACGCGCGGCAGGGGAATGACCCGTGGACACACGACGCTGTCTATTTTTTTACAAACTCTCGGCTTGTGAGACGCGTTAAGCTGTCGCTAGGAATTGGCGGTCACCACCGCATTGACCCGGAGGCATTCCCATGGACCAGGCCGCAGCGCTCTTCGCCTTCCCGCAGAACCCGGAGGATCGCCTGCGCCTCGCCCTGCGGCGGCTGGATGCCGCCCTTTCCGAGCAGGCCGACGCCGTCGCCCGGTTCCGCGGCTCGCTTTCCGACCTGCGCACGGCGGTCGGCGGCCTCGCCGGGCAGGTGCAGAACTACCGCGCGACGCTGGACGAGACCGCGGCCAAGGTGCGGCACACGCATGAGGCCGCCCTGGAACTCGGGCGCACGGCCGACAGGATGGCAACCCTGGCCTGACCCGGCCGGAAGGGGTAGCCTGCCGCCTCTTCAGGGAGGGCCGCGCCCTCCCGCACCGAGCAGGATTTCGCCGTGGCCCCGCACCCCTTGATCGAGACGTTCCGCGCCGCCCGCATCGTGCCCGTGGTGCGCACCAGCACCGCCGCCCATGCCGCCACCGCCGTCGCCTGGCTGCGGGATGCCGGCATCCGCATCTTCGAGATCACCATGACCATCCCGGATGCGGTTTCCGTGATCCGCGAGATCGCCTCCGATCCCGAGCTGCTGGTGGGTGCCGGCACGGTGCCGGATGCGGTCTCGGCCGAGGCCTGCATCGCGGCGGGCGCCCGCTTCCTGGTCTCGCCCTGGGTGGAACCGGCCCTGGCGGCGCCCGCCCGCAGCGCCGGCGCCTGCCTGATGATGGGCGCCCTGACGCCGACCGAGGTGCGCGCCGCCCGCGCGGCCGGCGCCGACGTGGTCAAGATCTTCCCGGCCAGCTCGGTGGGGGGCCCGGCGCATGTGAAGGCGCTGCGCTCCGTCTTCCCCGATGCCGTGTTCTGCCCGACCGGCGGCGTGGATGCGCGCAACGCCAATGACTACATCGCGGCCGGCGCCGCCTTCGTGGGCATCGGCGGCAAGCTGGTGGACGAGGGCGCGATCCGCGCCGGCGACCGCGGCGCCGTCGAGGCGGCCGCGCGCGAGGCGCTTGGAATCCTGCAGGCATGAGCGGAGCGGACATCCTCTGCATCGGCGAGCCGATGCTGGAGTTCAACCAGAACGCCACCGACGCCGAGGGTCGCCGCCTGTTCCTGGAAGGCCATGGCGGGGACAGCTCCAACGCCGCCATCGCCGCCGCACGGGCGGGCGCGAAGTCCGGCTACATCAGCGCCATCGGCCAGGACGCGCCGGGGGAGAGCTTCCTGCAGCTCTGGGCCACGGAGGGGGTGGACGCCTCCACGGTGATCCGCCGGAAGGACGCGCCGACCGGCATCTATTTCGTCACCCACGGGCCCGAGGGGCACCAATTCACCTTCTACCGCGGCGGCAGCGCGGCCAGCCGCATGACCCCGGACGAGATGCCGGAGGCGGCGATCCGGAGCGCGCGCATCCTGCATCTCACCGGCATCAGCCAGGCGATCTCCACCTCGGCCTGCGACGCCTGCTTCCGCGCCATCGAGATCGCCCGTGCCGCCGGGGTGAAGGTTTCGTACGACACCAACCTGCGCCGCGCCCTCTGGCCGCTGCCGCGCGCCGCCGCCACCATCCACGCCGCCCTGCGGCTGGCCGACATCGCCTTTCCCAGCTACGAGGACGCGGCCGCGCTCACCGGGCTGGAAGCGCCGGACGCCATCGCCGACTTCTACCTGGAGCTGACGCCGCTCGTGGTGCTGAAGCTCGGCCGCCAGGGAGTGATGGTGGCCACGCGCGAGGGCCGCAGCACCCTGCCCGGCTGCATGGTGAAGGCGGTGGACGCGACCGGCGCCGGCGACACCTTCGCGGGCAACTTCCTGGCCCGCGCCGTGCTTGGCGACTCCCCGGTGGAGGCGGCGCGCTACGCCAATGCGGCGGCCGCGCTTTCCACCACCGGATATGGCGCCGTGGCACCGATGCCGCGCCCCGACGCCGTGCGCGAGCTTCTCGCAGCATCCGCCTGAGGCTCGGCAGGGCGGCGCGGCGGTCCCGGGGATTTTCTTCGGCCTGGCGCGGCGCCCGCCACCGGGGCGGCGACGGCGCAAGCCGGAACCCTGGCCATCACGCCGCCCCGGCAAGGATGTTTCCGGCCAAACGCCGCCTTCCCCGCCGGCGCGGTATCGCGATGAGGGCCGCCTCTGGCGGCGCGAGGCGGCGCCTCAGTGCCGGGGCTGCCGCAGAACCGTGCGCGCGTAGCGTTCTCCGGAATGCCGGTGCCTGGCCAGGGCATAGCCATAGCGAACCACACCATAGCCACCCAGGCCGATGCCGAGGAGGCTGGCTCCCCAAAGCAGGGCGACAAGGATGTCCTGCGGTCCCATGTCAGGGCTGGCTTTCGTGCCTCATGGCCGGAGTATGGCCCTTCCAGATCACGAATTCCAGCCTGAGCACATAGGCGGCCGACATCAGCGCCGTGGCCAGCAGGGCTGCGCCGTAGGCGTGGAAGACGCTGGGCTGCAGGGCGGCCGCAAGCGCCGGAGGGTCCGACATCACCACCAGCCCGAACACCGCCGCATGGGCGCACTGGAAGAACAGCAGCAGCGCCACCAGCCAGCGGTTGAAGCCGCCGCTGCATTGCCAGGCCCGGTCAGGCGCGCAGGCGCGGAACAGCAGGTCCGAAACCGGCCACAGCGCTAGCGTCAGGCCCAGCGCCGAGGCCTGCGGCCCGAAGCGGACCAGCAGCTCTCCCATGTCCGCTCCCGGCACAGGCGTCCGGTAGTTGTCGCGGAAAATGACCGCCAGGGTCCCCAGGAGGCCGAAAGCCTGCGCAAGGGTCCAGCGCGCGAGGTTCTCCATCACCTCCTCCCTCCGCCAATGGTGTGCCATGCCGCCGCAGGCAGGGCAATGTTCTTGTTTTGTTCGTTATTTCACCTGGACGAGATGAAGAACCTCCCACGGAATCAACGCACAACGGCCTCAGGGTCGGGGTGATGCCGCCGCCTCGGCAGCCTGGCGCCGGACTTCCCGCCAAAGCTTCAGCTCGCGGCGGGCGTCATCCAGGGCGCGATGCACCGGCGCGCCGCTCGCCTCCACGGCGCGGCGCGCGGCGGCGAGCACCTCCTCCGCCTGCGCCTCGCCGGCGCCTCCAAGCGCCGCGGTCACAGCCTGTCGCTGCGCCTCCTCGGTGTCGCGCAGACGAAGCGCGTGGCGCGGCAGCCCGGCGGCGCGCAGCAGGCGGCTCAGCCACTGCCCGTCCCAGGAGGGCGCGGAGGCGTAGAGGTCATGGCCGGAGAGCACCTCCACCATGCGGCGGGCCACCACCTCATGCGCCGTGCCGTCCCGCCGCAGGCGCTCCAATGACAGACCGTGCACCGCCTCCGCCTCGAGGTTCCACTCCTCCCAATCCGGCGCGGGGCGGATCAGATGGCCTTCCTCCGTGCCGTCCTCGGCCGCCCAGCCGACCTCGACCGGAAAGCCGCGCTTGCCCAGGCTGCTGGCCTCGAAATCCACGAAGACGATCATGGCTGGCCTTTCTCCCTCGCCCGACCTGCAGCGAACGCCCGGACCGGCGGAAAGGTCACCAGACGCCGCCTCTCGCCGCGAAATGCACCGCAGCATGGGTGACGTCTCGCCCGAGCTGGATGACACTAGCCGCATGCCCTACGACGACACCCGGAAGAGTTCCCCCTCCGCCGCTCTCTCCGCGGCGGGCGAGGCTTTCCTGCCGGGCGGCGGCGAGCCGCCTCTCCGCCGGCAACCGCCGCTCTGGCTGCTGGTGCTGATCACGACGTCCGGCACCCTGGGCATCCACATCTTCGTGCCGGCCCTCCCGCAGGCCGGCGCGGAGCTTGGCGCCGGCAACGGAGCCATGCAGCTCACCATCAGCCTCTATATTCTCGGTCTTGCCGTGGGGCAGCTTGTCTATGGCCCGCTTTCCGACAATTTCGGGCGTCGCCCGGTGCTGCTCGGCGGGCTGACGCTCTACACCTTCGCCAGCCTCGCGGCGTTGCTGGCGCCCGGCGTGGAGTGGCTGATCGGCACGCGGCTTCTGCAGGCGCTGGGCGGCTGCGCCGGGCTGGCGCTGGGCCGCGCCATCGTCCGCGATACCTCCGAGCCGCGCGAGGCCGCCTCGCGGCTGGCGGCGCTGAGCCTGGTGGTTTCGGTGGGACCGGGAGTCGCGCCGCTGATCGGCACCAGCCTCTCCGAATGGCTGGGCTGGCGCGCGATCTTTGTCCTGCTTTGCGCCATGGGCGCCACGACCGTGCTGTTGTGCCTGCGGCGCCTGCCGGAAACGCGGGCGGGCACCAGCGGCCGCAGCGCCGCGGCCCTCGCGCGCGACTACCGGTCGCTGCTGCGCTCGCCGGCCTTCCTGGGCTTCGCGATCGGCGGCGGCTGCGCGACGACAAGCTGGTACGCCTATCTCGCTGCCATGCCGTTCATCTTCGTGCAGCAGCTCGGGCGGCCGTTGCAGGAAGTCGGGTTCTGCTATCTCCTCCTGGTCGCCGGCACCTCGGCCGGGAACCTGCTGACGAACCGCCTGGTGGCGCGGCTGGGCATCGCCCGCCTGCTGCTCTCCGCCAGCGCGCTCGGCATCCTTGGCGCATTCGTGTTCCTGGGCGGCGTGCTCAGCGGGCACCTGAACCTGCTGCTGGCGGTGGGCGGGCCGCTGCTGTTCACCCTTGGCGTCGGCATTGCGAGCCCGCTGGCGCTGACCAGGGCGGTCGGCGTGAACCCGCAGATCATCGGCTCGGCCGCGGGGCTGTACGGTTGCAGCCAGATGGCGGTTGGAGCGCTTTGCGCCTCGCTGGCGGGGGTGGGAGGCGATCCGGCCCTGGCTGCGGCGGTGGTGCTGGCAAGCGCGGCGGTGATCGGTCAGGTGGCTTTCTGGGTGGGGCTGCGCTGGGAAGCTCGCCGGGAAGCCTGAAGCCGCCCCCGGATCGGTTCCAAAAAAGGAGGCAACGCATGGGCAGCGAAGGTCAGACCACGGCATTGGCCCTGCCGCGCCCGCTGCGGAACTGGGCGGAAGCCACCTTCCATGCCCTCATCCAGCCCGCCGCCGGGCCGCAGGTCGATTTCACGCGGCCCGCCGGCGAAGCAGCGCTCGCGGCGCCGGACTCCGTGGCCTGGCAGGTGTTCCGCAACCCGGTCGCGTTGTTCGTCGGCGGCGTCGCGGCGGTCGTGCTGGAACTGGCCGAGCCCCGCCTGCGCGCCGGCGTCTGGAATCACACCAGCTTCCGCACCGAGCCGGTGCGCCGGCTGCAGCGGACCGGGCTCGCCGCGATGGTGACCGTCTATGGCGCCCGCAGCGTCGCGGAAGCGATGATCGCGCGGGTGCGGCAGGCGCACGCGGCCGTGCGGGGGCATACGGAGTCCGGCCTCGCCTACAGCGCCGACGATCCCGTGCTGCTGGACTGGGTGCAGGCCACCGCCTGCTTCGGCTTCCTCTCGGCCTATCACCGCTTCGTCCGCCCCCTGCCGCTGGCCGAGCAGGATCGCTTCTATGCCGAAGCCCTGCCTGCGGCGCGGCTCTACGGCGCGTCCGGCGCACCTGACAGCGGTGCCGGAATGGAAGCCTGCTTCGCCGCGATGCGGCCTCGGCTCGGGGCCTCACCCGTGCTGTCCGAGTTCCTCGGGATCGTGCGGCACGCGCCGATCCTGCCGGCCGGGCTGAGACCGCTGCAACAACTGATGGTGCGCGCCGCCGTGGCCGTCACGCCCCCTTGGGCGCAGGCGCAACTCGGGCTGGAGAGCCGCCTGCGGCCCTGGGAGGCTCGGCTCCTGCTCAGGGCGGGCGCAATGGCCGACCGGCTGCTGCTGGAAAGCAGCCCGGCGGTGCAGGCCTGCCGCCGCCTCGGCCTGCCGCCGCGCATGCTCCTTACGGGCCGGGCTGAAACGGCACCCTGAGCGCAACCCTCGCGCCCTGGCCGCCTTCCCTCCAACGCAGCGGAGGGACCGAGCATGGCACGTTTCATCGGGCGGTGGCTGGCGGATTCCATCCGCCTGGGCCTGGCGCTGCTCCTGGCGCTGGCCGCCATGCAGCTTCCGGCCCTGGCGCATGGCTATGTTTCGGCGCTGCAGCAGGTCGCGCTTGCCACGGAGCGGGACATCGCGGAACGCCAGGAGATCGCGCGGCAGTTCTATCGCCTTCCCCTGGCCGCACAGGAAGCAGAGGTCATGGCGCGGCTGCGCGAGGCGGAGCCCGCCAACGCGGCGGGCCTTGTTGCTTCCCGCGAGCGCATGGCGATCCTGCGTGCCACTCACGACCGGATCGCCGCCGCCTCGCCGCTGATCCAGCCCGTCCTGGCCCTGTGGGACGGGTTGCGCGACGCTCGCGCCGACAAGCATGCGATCCTCATGACCACGCTGGAGAGCCATGTGCCCGCCGTGATGCTCAGCGCCGCGCCGGCCACCTACGGTCTGGCAGGGCTGATGCTCGGCCTGCTGCTGGGGGAGCTGCTGCTCACGCCCTTCCGGCGCCGGAGCCGCCACGCCGCCTGAGCAAGCCTCTCATGGCAGCCGCGCCAAGCGTTCGAAGAGCAGATCGAAGAAGCCTTCCCGGTCCGCCACCTCGTTCAGCCAGTTGGCGTTCGCCGGGCGGTCGGTCGTGCCGAACCAGTCCACCACCGTCATGCCGGCGGTGAGCGGGCTGGCCGTCTCCACCACGACGTTGACGAAGCGCCCGGCGAAGAGCGTGGGCCGCAGCAGGAAGGCGATCACGCAGGGGTCGTGCAGTGGTGCGCCCTCCTCCTCGCGCTCGAAGGCCGGCATGCCGTCGGCGGCGGAGAACAGCGTCGCCACCGCGCGGGCGGCGGCGGTGCCGATCCGGCGCAGGCGCTCCAGGCGGCCGGCGGTCATCCGGAGCTGATGCGTCAGGTCGAGCGGCAGCAGGGTCAGCTTCAGGCCGCTTTCCAGCAGCACCGCCGCGGCCTCGGGGTCGGCATGGACGTTGTACTCGGAGGCCGGCGTCACGTTGCCCCCTTCGCTGCGGGCACCGGCCATCCAGACCACCTCGGCGATGCCGCGGACGATCTCCGGCGCCTTGACCAGCGCCATGGCCAGGTTTGTGGCCGGGCCGAGCAGGCAAAGCGTGACCTCGCCAGGCGCGGCGTCGCGCAGTGCCTCGATCAGGTGGTCCACGCCGTGCAGGGCCTGGGCCGCGGCGCGCGGCTCGGGCAGCACGAGGCCGACCAGGCCGGTCTCGCCATGCACATGCTCGGCGGTGACAACCGGGCGCACCAGCGGCCGGGCGCAGCCGGAATAGACCGGAATGTCCGGCCGCCCGCCCAGCTCCAGCAGGCGGCGCGCATTGCCCTCGGTGCGCGCCAGCGGGACGTTCCCCGCCACCGCCACGAGGGAGAGCACGTCCAGTTCCCCGGGCGAGCCGAGGGCGAGCAGGATGGCGACCGCGTCATCCTTTCCCGGGTCGGTGTCGATGATGATCTTGCGGGCCATGCCTCACCCCGGGCGGTTGTTCATGCGGTCAGAGGCCGAGATGCCGCGCGGCGAGCGCCACGCAGGCCTCGAAGAGGTCAAGAGAGTCGAAGGGCAGGTCGCGCCCCCCGCCGGGCACCAGCATCGGATGGCCGCCAGCCTGGATCAGCGCGCCCTGGATCATCAGGTTGTCCGGCAGACCGAAGCCTTCGGCGCTCAGCCCAGGGATCTCCTCGGGCAAGGCCGCCGCCTGCTGACGGCAGCGCTCCGCGAAAAGCCGTGCGCTGTTGGAATAGCCGAAGGCCGGCCGGCCGCGTCCGAGGAACCATCCCAGCTCCACCAGCGTGCCGCTATCGGCCGAGACGCCGCGGAAGGGCGTCAGGTTGGCGATGGCGATGTCGCAGCCCTCCATCATCGCGACGTCCTTGCGATAGATGGTGCGCCAGGCCTCCTCCTCCCGCATGGCCCCAAGGCTGGCCACGTCCTCGTTCAGCGGCGGGCGGCCCTCGATGCCGTAGCGGGCGCAGATCTCGACCTTGCGCCGGGCATGGGCGGGAGCGCCGGGCAGGAAGACGTCCGGCCCGGCCAGATAGGCCTTCACCGTCATGCGGCGGCCCCGGCGAGGTTGTCCGGCCCGAAGGAATGCGGCAGCAGCTCGGCCAGCGTGGCGCGCAGCAGCAGGCGGCCCTCGGCATCCACCATGCGGACCAGGGTGTCCGGCGCGGCGAACTCGCGGATCTTCTGCCGGCAGCCGCCGCAGGGGGTGCAGGGCGCGGCGCCGCCGCCCGCCACCACCACCTCGGCGATGCGGCCGCCGCCGGCCAGCGCCATGGCGGCGATGGCACCCGCCTCGGCGCAGGTGCCCTGGGGATAGGCGGCGTTCTCCACGTTGCAGCCTGCATGGATGGCGCCCTCGGCGGTGCGCAGCGCGGCGCCGACGGCGAAACGCGAATAGGGCGCGTAGGCGCGGGCGCGCGCGGCCAGGGCGGCTTCGACCAGCGGATCGGACATGGCTCAGCGCTCCTTCACATAGGGTTGGCCGCTCGCCCGCGGCGGGATGGCGCGTCCCACGAAGCCGGCGAGCAGCACCACGGTGAGCAGATAGGGCAGCGCCTGCAGCGCCTGCACGGGAAAGGCGCCGATCCCCGGCACCGCCACCCCCTGCAGCCGGATCGCCACCGCGTCCAGCAGCCCGAAGAGCAGGCAGGTGAACAGGATCGGCCAAGGGCGCCAGCCGCCCAGGATCATCGCGGCGAGCGCGATATAGCCCCGCCCGGCGACCATGTCGCGCACGAAGCCCGCCCCTTGCGCCGTGGCGATATAGGCGCCCGCGATGCCGCAGAGGACCGAGGCGACCATCACGGCGCTGTAGCGCAGCCGCGCGACCGAGATCCCGGCGGTATCCACCGCGGCGGGATGCTCGCCGCTGGCCCGCAGGCGCAGCCCGAAGCGGGTTCGGTACAGCACCCAGGCGCTGAACGGCACCAGGATGAGCGCCAGGTAGACCAGCACCGTCTGCCCGCTGACCAGCGCGGCATAGGCGGGGCCCAGCACCGGCACGCCCGCCAGCGCCGCCGCGCCCGGCAGCGTCACTGGCAGGAATCGGGCGCCGGGCGGCAGGGGCGGCGTCTGCCCGCCCTGGCTGAACCAGGCGAGGGCCAGCGTCGCGGTCAGGCCGGAGGCGATGATGTTGATCGCCATGCCTGAGACTACCTGGCTGCCGCGCAGCGTGACGCAGGCATAGGCGTGCACCAGCCCGAGCAGGCAGGCGCCGCCGATGCCCGCCACCAGCCCCAGGAGCACGTTTCCGGTAACCGCCGCCGCCGCGGCGGCGGCGAAGGCGCCCACCAGCATCTTGCCCTCCAGCCCGACATCGATGATGCCCGCGCGCTCGGAGAACAGCCCGGCCAATGCACCCAGCAGCAGGGGCGTCGCGGTACGCAGCGTAGCGGCGAGGATGGGCAGGATCAGCTCCAGCGCTACCACCGCCTCAGCCCCCTGCCCGGCCCAGCATCCGCGCCAGCGCCGGGCGCAGCATGTTGCCCAGCGCGCCGGTGAAGAGGATCACCAGACCCTGGATCAGCACCACGATCTCGGAGGGCACGTCCGGCACCTCGAAGGCCAGCTCGGCGCCGCCCTGCGTCAGCGCGCCGAAAAGCAGCGCCGCCAGCAGCACGCCGGCCGGATGGTTGCGCCCCATCAGGGCGACGGCGATGCCGGTGAAGCCGTAGCCGCCGGTGAAGCCGAGCAGCAGCTTGTGTTGCGCGCCCAGCAGCTCGTTCACCGCCACGCCGCCGGCCAGCGCTCCGGAAAGCGCCATGACGAGAATGATCATCCGCCCCTGGTCGATGCCGGCATAGGTGGCGACGGCCGGGCTCTGCCCCATGACGCGCAGCGCATAGCCCCAGGGGGTACGCCAGACCAGCAGCCAGACCGCGAGCGCCGCCAGCACCGCCAGGAGCAGCGCCAGGTTCACCGGCGCCGAGCTGGGAAAACCGAACCCCGCCAGGCCAGGCAAGGCGGACGCCGCCGGGAAGGGCCGGCTTTCCGGCGCCATCGAGCCCGGCGGGGTCAGCAGGTTGACGATCAGGTAGACCATCAGCGCCGCGGCCAGGAAGTTGAACATGATGGTGGTGATGACGATGTGGCTGCCCCGCCGCGCCTGGAGCCAGCCCGGAATGGCGGCCCAGAGCGCCCCGAACGCGGCGCCGCCGGCGATCGCCAGAGGCACCAGCAGCAGGCCGGGCAGGAAGCCGAGATGCAGCGCCGCCAGCGTGACGCCCAGCCCGGCGAGGTAGGCCTGGCCTTCCGCGCCGATGTTGAACAGGCCGCCCTGGAAGGCCACCGCCACCGCCAGCCCGGTGAAGGCCATGTTGGTGGCGTAGTAGAGCGTGTAGCCGATGGCGTCAGCCGAGCCGAGGCTGCCCATCGCCAGCGCCGTCAGCGCCGCGACCGGATCGCCGCCGGTGGCCAGCACCAGCAGCGCCGTCAGGGCGAGCGCCAGCAGCAGGTTCAGCGCGGGGAGCAGCGCCAGTTCCGCCCAGCGCGGCAGGCCGCTCACGCCGCCCGCTCCGGTGACACGCCCGCCATCAGCAGGCCGAGCCGCCGCTCGTCGGCCTCGGCGGTCGCCAGCTCGCCCATGATCCGCCCGTCGAACATCACCAGGATGCGGTCGGCCAACGCCATGATCTCGTCGAGCTCCACGGAAACAAGGAGCACCGCCTTGCCCGCCGCACGGCAGGCCAGCAGGCGCTGGTGGATGGCGTCGATGCCGCCGATGTCCACGCCGCGCGTGGGCTGCCCGACCAGAAGCACCTGCGGATCGCGGTCGATCTCGCGCGCCAGGATCAGCTTCTGCTGGTTGCCGCCGGAGAACAGCGCCGAGCGCAGCGCCGGGTCCGGGGGGCGCACGTCGTAGTCCCGCATCAGTCGCGCGGCATGGGCCGCGATGGCGGGCGGTGCGAGCAGGCCGAAGCGGCGCCAGGAGGGATCGTCCTGATAGCCGAGGATGGCGGTTTCCGCCGCGCTGGCGTTGCGCAGCAGGCCGCTCCTCAGCCGGTCCTCCGGCACGTGGCCCAGCCGCTGGCGGCGCAGCGCGGCGGGATTGAAGCCCCACCCCGGAAAAACGGTGCGGCCGCCGAGGCGGATCTCCCCCGTGGCAGGCCGCCGCATGGCCGCGAGCGTCTCCAGCAGCTCTCCCTGCCCGTTCCCGGCAACGCCGGCGATGCCGAGGATCTCGCCGCCCCGCAGCGTGAGGTCCACGCCCTTCACGCGCTCGACCCCGCCGGCATCGCGCACCGACAGGTTCCGCGCCTCCAGCAGCACCGGCCCCAGCTTCGGCGCCGGGCGGGGCGCGGGCGCGGCGAGGCGGCGGCCGATCATCAGCTCGCCCAGCTCGGCCACCGAGGTGGCGGCGGTCTCCCGATGCGCCACCATCCGCCCCGCGCGCATCACCGAGACGGCGTCGGTGACGGCCATGATCTCGCGCAGCTTGTGGGTGATCAGCAGCACGGTGCGGCCCTGCGCCCGCAAGGCGCGCAGCACGCGGAACAGGTCGTCCGCCTCCTGCGGCGTCAGCACGCCGGTCGGCTCGTCGAGGATCAGCACCTCGGCGCCGCGATGGAGCGCCTTCAGGATCTCAACGCGCTGCTGCGCGCCGACCGGCAGATTCCCGACCCGCGCATCCGGGTCCACCCGCAGGCCGAACGCCTCGCCGAGCCGGGCCAGCCCGGCGCGGGCCAGGGCGGCCCCGCGTGCCAGCAGCGGGCCGCCCTCGGCGCCGAGCATGACGTTCTCCAGCACGGTGAAGCGCTCCACCAGCATGAAGTGCTGGTGCACCATCTCGATCCCGAGGCGGATGGCGTCGCGGCTGTCGCGGATCGCCACCTCCCGCCCGTCCACCCGGATGCTGCCGGCATCGGCCTGGTAGAAGCCGTGCAGGATGGCNCGGCATCGGCCTGGTAGAAGCCGTGCAGGATGGCCATCAGCGTGGACTTGCCGGCGCCGTTCTCGCCGATGATGCCGTGGATGGTGCCGCGGCGGACCGTGAGGTCCACCGCGCGGTTGGCCTGCACGGCGCCGAAGCGCTTCTCGATGCCGCGCAACTCGATGGCGGGAGCCGCCGCTCCCTCCGCTCCAGCCATCACTGGGGGCAGGAATTGTCGCTCATGGAGTCATGCACGGCGACGCGGCCGGCGACGATGTCGGCCTTGGCTTTGGCGACACGCTCGCGCATCTCAGCCGTGACGATCGGCGCGTTGTTCTCGTCGAAGGCGAGGCCGACGCCATCCTCCGCCAGTCCGAGCACCTGCGTGCCCGGCTTCCAGGTGCCGGCGCGCGCCGCCTCCAGCGTGGTGCGGGTGGCGACGTCGAGCTGCTTCACCATGCTGGTCAGCACATGGCCGGGGTGCAGGTGGTTCTGGTTGGAATCCACGCCGATGCCGTACTTGCCGGCATCCGCCGCCGCCTGCAGCACGCCGATTCCGGTGGCGCCGGCGGCGTGGAACACCACATCCGCGCCGCGCTCGATCTGCGAGCGGGTCAGCTCCGCGCCGCGCACCGGGTCGTTCCAGGCGGAGGGCGTGGAGCCCGTCATGTTCTGCAGCACCTCGACCTTCGGGTTCACCGCGCGGGCGCCCTGCACGTAGCCGCAGGCGAACTTGCGGATCAGCGGCACGTCCATGCCGCCGACGAAGCCCACCTTGCCCGTCGCGCTCTTCATCGCCGCCATCATTCCGGCGAGGTAGCTGCCCTGCTCCTCGCGGAACAGCACGGACTCGACGTTCGGCGCCTCCACCACGGCGTCGATGATGACGAAGCTCACCTTGGGGAACTCGGCGGCCACCGCCTTCACCGCGCTCGCCTGGTTGAAGCCGACCGCGATGATCGGGTTCTGGCCGCGCCGGGCGAAGTTGCGAAGCGCCTGTTCGCGCTGGGTGTCGTTCTGCGGCTCGAACTCGCGGACGGGAATGCTGCTCGCCTTGCTGAAGGCCTCGGCGCCGTTGTGGACGCCCTCGTTGAAGGACTTGTCGAACTTCCCGCCCATGTCGAAGACGACGGCCGGGGCGATCTCGGCGGCGCGGGCGGTGCCGGCCGCCAGGAATGCGGCGAGCGCCGTCGCAAGCAGTCTGTTCATGGTGAAGCCCCCAGGATGGTGCGGCGCCTCAGCCCGCATGGCTGAGGCGGTACTTGGTGAATCCGTCCGGCGTGTTGCCGAGCGGCTCGGCACGCAGGCCGGCGGGGCGGAAGGCCGCCGCGCCCGGACCGGTGACGAAGCTGACCCGTGCCGTGGAGGGCCAGGGCGCCAGCGACCAGTTGCCGTCCGCTTCCGGATCGATGCGCTTCTGCTCCACGATGTAGCGCACCACCACGTCGCGGTTCAGGTCGGGCGCCTCCAGCACGATGGTGCTGCCATCGGCGCCGGGAAAGTTGCCGCCGCCGCCGGCGCGGTAGTTGTTGGTGGCGACCAGGAACACCTGCCCGTCCCCGACCGGCTTGCCCTGCCAGGCGAGGTCGTGGATGCGCCGCGCCTCGGGCGCAGCCAGCTTGCCGTCGGCGTCGAAGCGGGAGGGCTGCGTCACGTCGATGCGGTAGGTGACGCCGTCGATCACGTCGAAATTGTAGGAGGGGAAGCGCGGGTTGATCAGCGCCTGCTCCTCGGCGGAAGCGGGATCGATGCGGTTGAACAGGCCGGCCGAGCGCTCCAGCCAGCCGCGCAGTTGCGCCCCCGTCACCTTCACCACGCGCAGCGTGTTGGGGTAGAGATAGATGTCGGCCACGTCCTTGATGGCGAGCGGACCCGGCTTCACATCGGTGTAGTAGTCCGGCCCGCCGCGGCCGCCCGCCTTGAAGGGCGCCGCCGCAGAGAGCAGCGGCAGCTCGCCCAGGCCCGCCGCCCTGGCCAGCCCCTCGACATACCAGCGCTGGGCGTTGCTGACGATCTGCACCGATGGGTCATCCGCCACCAGCGCCCAGTAGCTGTTGATCGCGGCCTGCGTCTCGCCGACGGGCTGGCGGACATAGGCGAGCGTCGCCTCGTGCTCGGGGCGGGCGGCGGCCAGCACCGCCTCGGTGGCGGCGACGGTCGGCTCGATGCGGCGCTCCGGCGTGCGGGTGTAGATCGGCCGGGCCTCGCTGGCGAAGTCCGCGACCTTCCAGGCGCCGTCCCGGCGCTCCAGCACGAGATCAATGACGCCGAGATGGCTGCCCCAGAAGCCCGCCATCACCGCGGGCACGCCATGCAGCGAGCCGCGCTGCGCATCCACCCCGGCGATGTTGGCGAAGTCCTTGCCGGGAAAGACGAGATGCTGGTGCCCGGTCATGATGGCGTCGATCCCCGGCACCTCGGCGAGGTAGAGGGCGGCGTTCTCCGCCCCCGGCTTCGGCGCCCCGCCGGCGATGCCGGAATGGCACAGCGCCACCACCACGTCCGACTCGGCGCGCAGCCTGGGCAGGTGCTGCCGGGCGGCCTCGACGATATCGAGGGTGGTCACCTTGCCGGCAAGGTTGGCCTGGTCCCACTGCATGATCTGTGGTGGCACGAAGCCGATGACGCCGATCCGCAACCGGTGCTTCCGGCCGCCCTCGTCCACCATCTCGCGCTCGAAAAGGCGGGTGGGCGGCACCAGCGGCGTGCCATCCGCCTTGAGCAGGTTGGCGCAGACGCTGGGGAAGTTCTGCCCGGTCAGCGCGGTGCCGAGATAGTCGAGGCCGTAGTTGAACTCATGGTTGCCCAGCGTTCCGCAGACATAATCCAGCCGGTTCATGGCAGCGATGATCGGATGCACCTGCCCTGGCTTCAGCCCATGCGAATAGGCCATGTAGTCGCCGAGCGGGCTGCCCTGGATGACGTCGCCGTTGTCGAAGAGCAGGCTGTTCGGGACCTCGGCGCGGGCGGCGGCGATCAGCGTCGCGGTCTTGGCCAGGCCCACCGTGTCGTCCGTCCGGTCCCGGTAGTAGTCGTAGGGGAAGACGTTGACGTGGAGGTCGGTCGTCTCCAGCAGGCGCAGCCGCAGCTTCGCGGGCGCCTGGGCGTGCGCCGCCGGCGGCAGGCCCAGGGAGAATGCGGCGCCCGAGAGCAGCAGGGCGCGGCGGGAAAGGGCGGGTGCGGGCATCGGCGCGGACCGGGCAGGTGGGACGGCCATTCTCGGCAGCGGCGCGGCGCCGATCAACCCTGACGAGCGACCGGCCCCGCTGCGCCATTCGCAGCCGGGCCCCGAAGCCCCATATCTGCCCCCCTTACCGTCCGGAGCCCCGATGAAGACCGTCACCGCCAGCCTGCTGCTGCCCCTGCGCCAGATCGCCGATCCTGGCTTTCGTGGCCCCCTGCTGAAGGGGCTGCTGGCCGCCATCCTGGCCTTTGGCGGGCTGGCGGTGCTGGCCGACTGGGGCGTCGGCGCGCTGGTCGGCGGCGACGGCTGGCTGGCCACCATGGCGGGGCTGCTTGGCGGAGCGCTGGTGCTGCTGACGGCCCTCTGGCTCTTCGTGCCGCTGCTGCTGGCCATCACCAGCCTCTTTCTCGACGAGGTGGCGGAGGCCGTCGAGCGCCGCTTCTATCCCGCCTTGCCGCCGGCCAAAGGCGCCTCGCTCTCCGCCCAGATCGGCGCCAACCTCTCGCTTTCGCTGCGGCTGCTGGTGCTGACGCTGGTCATCCTGCCGCTGACGCTGATGCTGCCGCCAGTGGGCGTGGTGCTGTTCTGGGCCGTCTCAACGGTATCCCTGGGCTATGGGCTGTTCGAGGGGGTGGCCCAGCGCCGCATGTCGGTGCCCGAATCGCGCCTGCTGCGCCGCCGCCGCCGCAACGAGATCCTGGCCGTAGGGGCGGTCCTGGCGGCGGCGGCGGTGGTGCCGGTGGCCAACCTCCTGGTGCCCGTGCTCGGCACCGCGGCCATGACGCACCTGCTGCACCGCGGCAAATCCGGTTGACCTGTTCGCCCGCGCGCCGGATAGGAATGCCGCTCCCGGGCCGGCGGCCGCCGGCTCCTCCTTCATGGGCAAGGCCTTCCCGACATGCTCCGGCGCTTCTTCGGCTACTACCGCCCGCATTTCCGCCTGTTCCTGCTGGACTTCTCCTGCGCCGTGCTGGCGGGGCTGCTGGAGCTCGGCTTTCCCGTCGCGGTGAAGGCCTTCGTGGACAACCTGCTGCCCCGGCAGGACTGGACGCTGATCCTGCTCGCCGCCACCGGCCTGCTTCTCATCTACCTTCTAAACACCGGCTTGATGGCCGTGGTCACCTATTGGGGCCACATGCTCGGCATCAACATCGAGACGGAGATGCGGCGGAAGGCTTTCGACCACCTGCAGAAGCTCTCCTTCCGCTTCTACGACAACCAGAAGACCGGCCACCTCGTCGCCCGCGTGACGCGCGACCTGGAGGAGGTGGGCGAGGTGGCGCATCACGGGCCGGAGGACCTGTTCATCGCCGTGATGACCTTCCTCGGCGCCTTCGCCCTGATGTTCAGCGTGCATGTGCCGCTCGCCCTGCTGACGGCGGTGATCGTGCCGCTGATCGGCTGGGCCTCGACGCATTACGGCTCGCACATGACCAACACCTGGCGCCGGCTGTTCGGCCGCGTCGGCGCCTTCAACGCGCGCATCGAGGAGACGGTGGGCGGCATGCGCGTGGTGCAGGCCTTCGGCAACGAGGACCATGAGCGCGCCCTCTTCGCGCAGGACAACGCGCAGTACCGCACCACCAAGCTGGAGGCCTACCGCATCATGGCCGCCAGCACCTCGCTCAACTATCTCGGCATGCGGCTGACGCAGATGGTGGTGATGCTGGCGGGCAGCTACTTCGTGCTGAACGGCCAGCTCTCCAACGGCGAGTTCGTCGGCTTCCTGCTGCTGGTCGGCGTGTTCTTCCGCCCCGTGGAGAAGATCAGCGCCGTCATCGAGACCTATCCGAAGGGCATCGCCGGCTTCCGCCGCTATTGCGAGCTGCTGGACACCGCGCCCGACATCACCGACGCGCCAGATGCCATCCCCGCCCCCGCGCTGCGCGGCGAGATCCGCTACGAGCATGTCCGCTTCGGCTACCTGCCGGGCAAGCCGGTGCTGCGGGACATCGACCTGCACCTGCCGGCCGGCGGCACGGTGGCCTTTGTCGGCCCCTCCGGCGCGGGCAAGACCACGCTCTGCTCGCTGCTGCCGCGCTTCTACGACGTCGAGGCGGGGCGCATCACCATCGATGGGCTGGACATCCGTGGCATGACCCTGGCCTCGCTGCGGGCGCAGATCGGCATCGTGCAGCAGGACGTCTTCCTTTTCGCCGGCACGCTGCGGGAGAACATCGCCTATGGCCGGCTCGGCGCCTCGGAGGCGGAGATCCGCGAGGCGGCGCGCCGGGCGAAGCTGGACGGGCTGATCGAGCGGCTGCCGGAGGGGCTGGACACCGTGGTCGGCGAGCGCGGCGTGAAGCTCTCGGGCGGGCAGAAGCAGCGCCTGGCGATCGCCCGCATCTTCCTGAAGAACCCGCCCATCCTGATCCTGGACGAGGCCACCTCGGCGCTCGACACCGAGACGGAGCGCGCGATCCAGCAATCCCTCGCCGAGCTGGCCAGGGGGCGCACCACGCTGGTCATCGCCCACCGCCTGGCCACCATCCGCAACGCGGACCGCATCGTTGTGGTGGACGAGAGCGGCATCGTCGCGCAGGGCCGCCATGAGGAGCTGGTGGCGCGGCCTGGTCTCTACCAGCGCCTGAGCGCCGTGCAGGAGACGCATCTGGGCCGCATCGCGGGCTGAGATGCCGGGGCAACCCGGAGGGCGCGCCGCGCGTCCTTCCGGCGGAACCCGCAAAGGAGGCAGGCCCATGGCCAGTCAACGCTTCGCGCCCCCCGGACCGCTCGGCTTCGGCGGCGCCCCGCTCGGCGACATGTTCGCCAAGGTGGACGAGAACACCGCGGAGGCGACGCTGGAAGCCGCCTGGGAGAGCGGCATCCGCTACTTCGACACCGCCCCGCACTACGGCGCCGGCCTCTCCGAGCACCGCTTCGGCGACGTGCTGCGGCGGCACGGGCGCGACGACTACGTGCTCTCCACCAAGGTCGGGCGCCTGCTGGTGCCGGACCTGGAGGCCGAGCCCGAGCCGCCTTTCCTCAGCGCCCTGCCCTTCCGCCGCGTGCTGGACTATTCCGCCGCCGGTGCCCGCCGCTCCGTGGAGGACAGCCTGCAACGCATGGCGGTCGGCCGGATCGACATCGTCTATGTCCACGACCTCGCCGCTGACCATCTGGGCGAGGCCTGGACGGAGCAGTTCGAGAAGGCCCGCGAGGGCGCCTTCCGCGAGCTGATCAAGATGCGTGAGGAAGGACTGATCCGCGCCTGGGGCCTGGGCGTGAACCTGCCGGAGCCCTGCATCCGCGCGGTGAGGGAATCCGACCCGGACGTGTTCCTGCTCGCCGGCCGCTACAGCCTGCTCGACCTCACCGGGCTGAGGGAGCTGTTCCCGCTCTGCGCCGAGCGCGGCGCGCATGTGGTGGTGGGCGGCCCCTTCAACTCCGGCCTGCTCGCCGGGGGCCGCACCTTCGACTACCAGGAGGCGCCGGCCGAGCAGGTGGCGGCGCGCGACCGCCTGGCCGCCGTGGCCAAGGAGCATGGCGTGGACCTGCGCGCGGCCGCGCTGCAGTTCTGCGCCGCGCATCCCGTGGTGGCCTCGGTCATCCCCGGCGCCAAGCACCCGGACCGGGTGCGGCAGAACGCCGAGCTGATGCGGCAGGAGATCCCCGCCGCGTTCTGGGCCACGCTGAAGGCGCAGTCCCTGCTCCCGGAAGAGGCTCCGACGCCCGCGGGCTGATCAGTTCCCGTCGGGCAATGGGCGCCAGAGCCTCAGCGGCGCGGCGCTGGCACCCCGGATCGCCGCCTGCGCCTCGTTCTCCAGCGCGGAAAGGAAGCGGGAGCGGTCGGCGCTCCCCATGGCCGCCGGCCCGCGGGTGGTGGCGCCGATCTCCCGCAGGTGCCGCGCCACCTCGCGCCCCGCCAGGGCGCTGCCGATGTTGTCGGTGGTCCAGAGCCGGCCGTTCGGCGCCAGCGCCCGCGCGCCCTGCTCCAGGCAGCGCGCGGCGAGCGGGATGTCGGCGGTGACGCAGAGGTCCTGAGGCCGGATATGCGTGGCGATCCAGTCATCCGCCGCGTCCGGCCCCTCGGGCACGATGACGCGGCGGATCCACTCCGCCTCCGGCAGGCGGATGCCGCGCGCGCCGTTGGAGACGACATGCACCACGAGGGAGTGGCGTGCCGCGACGCGGAACACCTCCTCCCGCACCGGGCAGGCATCGGCGTCGATCCAGATTTCGGGCCGCTGCGGCCCCTTGGCGTCACTCATGGCCCCGCAATACGCCATCCGCCCCACGGCGCCCAGCGCGGCGCCGCCGTGGTTCCAGTGGAATCGATATTGCTTTTCTGGAACGGTGTCCGCCGGGCCCGTGGCTGCCATGGCCCGGCGCAACCAGCCGGAGACAAAGATGCCCACCTTGTCCATCCGACTTCTCCTCACGACCGGACTTGCCCTGGCGGCCATGCTGCCGCCGGCCGGCCGCGCCGCCGCGCAGATGGCCGAGCCCGGCCCGACCCTGGCCGGGGTCCGCGCCAAGGGCCTGCTCGATTGCAGCGCCAACCAGGGCAGCCCCGGCTTCGGCGTGCCGGACAGCCGCGGCGAGCAGCAGGGGCTCGATCCCGACATCTGCCGCGCCGTGGCCGCGGCCGTGCTGGGCCCCAACGCCAGGATCCGCTGGACAGTGCTGACCAGCCAGGCGCGCATCCCGGCGCTGCAATCCGGCCAGGTGGACATGGTGGCCCGCACCTTCACCTGGACCCACTCCCGCGAGGTCAATGCCGGCCTGCAGTTCGGTCCCGTGGCCTTCTATGACGGCCAGGGCTTCGTGGTGAAGAAGTCGCTCGGCGTCACCAAGGCCTCGCAGCTCGACGGGGCCAGCATCTGCGTCACCGCCGGCTCCACGAACGAGCTGAACCTGGCGGACTGGGCCCGTACCAACAGGTTCGCGGTCCACCCCGTCGTGTTCGAGTCGAACGAGGACACGCGGAAGGCCTATCTCTCCGGCCGCTGCGATTCCTACACGCTGGATGCCAGCCAGCTTGCCGGCTTCGTCAGCAGCCTGCCCAAGGGCGAGCACGTGATTCTGCCGGACATCATCAGCAAGGAGCCGCTGACCCCGGCCGTCCGCAAGGGCGACCCGCAATGGTACGACATCGTGCGCTGGACCTTCTTCGCGCTGGTGCTGGCCGAGGAACTGGGCGTCACCCAGGCCAATCTGGACAGCATGCTGGACAGCCCAAACCCGGATGTGCGCCGCCTGCTGGGCGTCAGCGGCGACCACGGTCCGGCCATGGGGCTGGATCGGCGCTGGGCCTACAACGCCATCAAGGCCGTCGGGAACTACGGGGAGATCTTCCAGCGCCATCTTGGGGAGGACTCCCCGCTGGGCCTGCCGCGCGGGCTGAACGCGCTGTGGAACCATGGCGGGCTGATGTACGCGCCGCCGATCCGCTGACGGGAGCGGGCGGGGAAGGCTGCGCGCCCTCCCCGCCGCCTTTCCTCAGCCGGCCGCCTCGGCCAGCCAGCGCGTGACCACAGTGCAGGCCTCGGCGAAATCCTCCATCCGCATCGCCTCGTGCGGATTGTGGCTGCCGTTCTGGTTGCGCACGAACAGCATCGCGGACGGGATGCCCGCCGCCGCGAAGGCCGCTGCGTCATGCCCGCCGCCGGAGGCCATCTCCAGGGTGCGCACGCCGGTCGCCTCGGCGGCCCGCGCCAGGCCGGCGCGCAGCCCGGCATCCATCGGCGCGGCCACCGAGCCGGTCTCGGCGCCGAGATCGAAGCGCACGCCGCGCCGCGCCTCGATGGCCGGCACCTGCCGGGCCAGCTCGGCGAAGATGGCGTCCACGCTGGCCGGGTTCACGCTGCGCACGTCCAGCATGAAGGTCGCCTCGCCGGCGATCTTGGTGAAGCCCGCCTCGGCCGTGGTGGCCAGGGTGCAGAAGGTGCAGACGAGCCGGTGGCCATGCGCCTCCAGCCGGGCCCATTCCTCGTCGAGCGCCACCGCCAGCTCGGCCAGGGCGATGGCGGCATCGCGCCGGTAGCGCCGCGGCGTGCCGCCGGAATGGTTGTACTCGCCAAGCACGCGGCCCTGCCGCAGCCGGCGGCTGCCCGGGATGCCGGTGACGATGCCGACGGGGATGCCCTCGGAGTCCAGCACCGGCCCCTGCTCGATATGCACCTCCAGGAAGGCGGCGGCATTCTCCGGGGTGATCAGCGTCTCGCCACGCGCGGCGAAGTCCGGGTCGAAGCCCTCCTCGCGCATGTGGTCGGCGAGGCTGCGGCCGGAGTCCTGGCGCTTCACCTGGAGCTCCTCCGGCTTCAGCCGGCCCAGCGCGCCCCGGCTGCCGGGATAGGAGGTCGGGAACCAGGCCCCCGCCTCCTCGGCGCGGGTCGCGATCACGGTGATGTCGCGCGCCGGGGTGAAGCCCGCGCGCTTCAGCCCGGCCACGGCGGCGAGCCCCGCCAGCACGCCGGCGGCACCGTCGAAATTGCCGCCCTGCGGCACCGAATCGAGGTGGCTGCCGAGCAGCACCCGCTTCGCCACGCGGTCCTGGCCCGGCAGGGTCATGTGCAGGTTGCCGACCGGGTCGGCGCTCACCTCCAGGCCGAGCGCCTCGGCCTCGCGGCGGGCCAGCGCATGCGCCATGCGCTCGCCGGGGCCGTAGGCCTCGCGGGTGATGCCGACGCCGTCGAAGCTCCGCTGCCGCAGCTCGTCGAACAGGCGCGCGGCCAGTTCGACATCCGGCGACAGGTTCCGCCGCAACGCCTCAGACGCCACGGACCACCCCGCCATCCACCAGATGCACGCGGCCGGTGATGTAGGAGGCATGCGCCGAGGCCAGGAAGGCCCCCATCGGGCCGAACTCCTTGGGCTCGCCGAAGCGGCCCACCGGGATGGTCGCGGAGCGCTCGGTGACCAGCGCGTCAATGCTCTTGCCGGTCTTCTGCGAGGCGGAGGCCAGGGTTTCCTGCGTGCGATCGGTGGCGAAGGCGCCGGGGCCGATGATGTTGCAGGTCACGCCATCGCCCGCGATCTCGCTGGCCAGCGTCTTGTTCCAGCCGACGATCGCCGAGCGCAGCGTGTTGGACAGCGCCAGCCCCGGCAGCGGCTGCACCACGCCGGTGGAGGCGATGGTGATCAGCCGGCCCCATTTCTGCTGGCGCATCGCCGGCAGCAGCCGGTTGGCGATGCGGATCGGCGAGAGCACGATGCGCTGGAACCAGGTGACGAGGTCCTCCTCCTTCATCTCCAGCGCCGTGCAGGTCGGCGGGCCGCCATGGTTCAGCACCAGGATGTCCACCCCGCCCAGCGCGGCCACCGCCGCGTCGGCCAGCCGGTCCATCTGCGCGGCCTCGGCCACGTCGGCGGTGATGCCCACCGCCTTCGGCGCGCCGGCCGCCTTCAGCTCGTCCGCCACCCGGTCCAGGCTCGCCTGGTTGCGGCCGGAGATGGCGATCGCCACGCCCTCCGCCGCCAGCGCATCGGCGACCGACCGGCCAAGTCCCTTGGAAGCCCCCATCACCAGGGCACGGCGCCCCTGCAGACCCAGATCCATGGTTCCGCTCCTCCTCACTTGCTGGCTGAGGGGGCGGACCGTGAACCCTTCCCCTCCCCCTGGCAAGACGGCGCCCGGCGATTAAGCTGGGCCCGAGGCACGAAAGGGAGGGACGACCACCATGGACGCGATGGCCTTCGGCTACGCCCGCAGCCCCGCACGGAGACCCGCCGCATGAGCAAGCCCGTCATCCTGCTCACCCGCCGCTTCCCCGACGCGGTGGAGGCCCGCGCCCAGCGCGACTACGTCACCATCCCCAACCCGGCGGACACGCCGATGAGCGGCGGCGAGATCGTCGCCGCCGCGGAGCGGGGCGGTGCCGCCGGCATCCTTTGCGCCGCCGGGGACGCGCTGGACGCCCAGACCATCGGCCGCCTGCCGGAAAGCGTGCGGATCATCGCCACCTTCAGCGTCGGCACCGACCACATCGACCTGCCCGCCGCCGCCGCGCGCGGCATCCTGGTGACCAACACCCCCGACGTGCTGAGCGTCGCCACCGCCGAGATCGCCATGCTGCTGATCCTGACCGCCGCGCGGCGCGGCGGCGAGGCGGAGCGGATGGTGCGCGCGCGCGAGTGGACGGGCTGGGCGCCGACCCAGCTCATGGGCGTCACGCTGGAGAACAAGCGGCTCGGCATCCTCGGCATGGGGCGGATCGGCCAGGCGCTGGCGCGCATGGCGCGCGGCTTCGGCATGGAGATCCATTACCGCAACCGCAACCGGCTCGGCCCCGCCGAGGAACAGGCCGCCATCCACCATGCCGAGGACGCGGCCTTCCTCGGCGGGATCGACGTGCTCTCCATGCACATCCCCGGCGGCGCGGCGACCCGGAACTGGCTCAACGCCGAGCGCATCGCCATGCTGCCCAGGGGCGCGATCGTGGTGAACACCGGGCGCGGCACCACGGTGGACGACGCCGCCCTCTGCGCGGCCCTTGCTTCCGGGCACCTGCGCGCGGCGGGGCTCGACGTCTTCGCCGGCGAGCCGAACATTTACGAGGGCTATCATACCACGCCCAACCTGGTGCTGCTGCCCCATCTCGGCAGCGCCACCGTGGAGACGCGGGACGCCATGGGCTTCCGCTGCCTCGACAACCTCGACGCCGTGCTGCAGCGGAACGCGGCGCCGCCGCACCCTGTAGGCTGAGGCAGGGCCTGCCGCGGCGGGGAGCGCGGGGCTCAGGCCAGCCAGGCGCCGATCAGCCGGTCGGCGTTCTCCGCCACGCGCGCGGCCGGTCCGCCGGCGCCGAACAACTGGCCGGAGACATAGGCCCCCTCGATCAGCAGCAGCAGGCCATCGCCCAGCGCCTCCGGGTCCCGGGCGCCCATCTCGGCGGCCATGGCGCGCAGGCGCTGGCGCAGCGCGCGCTTGTTGGCCTCGCTGACCAGCCGCGCGGGATGGCCGGGCGACGGGTACTCCACCGCGGCATTGGTCAGCCCGCAGCCGCGATAGCCGTCCGCCGCCGCCCGCATGGCCAATGGGCGCAGAAACGCGCCGAGCTGCGCGCGGGGGTCGCCGGGATGCGCGGCCACGGCCGCATCGAAGCGCTGCCAGAACAGGGTCTCGTAGTCGCGGAGGTAGCACGCGGCCAGCTCGTCCTTGGACGAGAAGCTGCGATACAGGCTGGGTTTGGTGACGCCCGCCCGGGAGACGATCTCGTCCACCCCGACCGCGCGGATGCCCAGCCTGTAGAAGAGCTCCGCGGCGGCCTCACGGATGCGGGCGGCGGCGGAGGGCGGCTTGGCGTGCGTGGCAGGCATATGCGGAAGAAAGGTCCTTGACGATGTTACTGACCGGTACGTACGCTATATCGGAAACGTACCGGTCAGTCACATGAGCATAAGCATCCCCCGGCCGCTTGGCCAGAACTACGCTTTCGTCGTCGTCGCGGTGATCTTCGTGACGCTGCTGGCCTCGGCCGGGCTGCGCTCCACGCCCGGCGTGCTGATCCTGCCGCTGGAAGAGGCCTTCGGCTGGAGCCGGAGCACCATCGCCTTCTCGGCCGGGCTCGGCATCTTTCTCTATGGCCTGGTCGGCCCCTTCGCGGCGGCGCTGATGGCCAGCCTCGGGCTGCGCCGCACAGTGCTCGGCGCCCTCGCGCTGATGTCCGCCTCAACCGCGTCCAGCGCCTTCATGAGCGAGCCCTGGCAGCTCGTCCTGAGCTGGGGGGTGCTTTCCGGCATGGGGTCCGGCGCGGTGGCGCTGGTGCTCGGCGCCACGGTGGTGAACCGGTGGTTCGTGAGGAACCGGGGCCTGATGATGGGCCTGCTGACCGCCAGCACCGCCACCGGCACGCTGATCTTTCTGCCGCTGCTGGCTTCGCTGGCGGAGGCCGGCGGCTGGCGCCCCGTCGTGCTGACCGTCTCGGCCGCCACGGCGGCGGTGATCCCGCTGGTCTGGTGGCTGGTGCCAGAGCGCCCGGCCTCCATCGGCCTGGTGCCCTACGGGGCCGCGCCGGGAAGCACCGTGCCGCAGCAGCCGGCCGCCGGCCTGCTCGCCGCCGCCTTCGGCAGCCTGAAGCGGGCCTCGCGCACCCGCACCTTCTGGTATCTCTTCGCCACGTTCTGGATCTGCGGCTTCACCACCAACGGGCTGGTCGGCACCCACCTCATCGCACTCTGCGGCGACATGGGCATCCCCGAGGTGCGCGCCGCCGGGCTGCTGGCGCTGATGGGGATTTTCGACCTCATCGGCACCACCCTCTCCGGCTGGCTGACCGACCGGTTCGACCCGCGCAAGCTGCTGTTCGTCTATTACGGCCTGCGCGGGCTTTCCCTGATCTACCTGCCCTACTCCGACTTCTCGCTCTACAGCCTCAGCCTCTTCGCCGTGTTCTACGGGCTGGACTGGATCGCCACCGTGCCGCCCACGCTTCGCCTGGCCACGGAGGCTTTCGGCGAGCGGGACGCGCCGGTGATCTTCGGCTGGGTGGCGGCAGGCCACCAGGTCGGCGCGGCCAGCGCGGCATTCCTGGGCGGCGTGCTGCGCGACACCCAGGGCGACTATCTCGGCATGTTCATCCTCGCCGGCACCACAGGTCTCCTCGCGGCGGGCCTCTCATTGGCCATCCGCCGTGGTGCCGCGCCTGCCATGGCCTGAGGCGGCGCCCGCTGGACAGGGCGGCGCGCCCCACCCACCATGCGCCGCCCTGAGGGAGAGAAGCACAGGCCCATGCAATTCGACTTCGACAAGCTGAGCGTCGCCGAGCGCTACAAGCTTCTGACCTCCACCGTCGTGCCGCGGCCGATCGCCTGGGTGGTGACGCAGGATGCCGCAGGGGTGGTCAATGCCGCCCCCTTCTCCTTCTTCAACGCCTTCTCCAGCGATCCGGCGATCGTCGGCGTCAGCGTCGGCGGCTCTCCGCGCGGGCCGGGCGACAAGGACACGCTGGCGAACATCAAGGCGACCGGGCAGTTCGTGGTCTGCCTGGTTTCCGAAGCGACGGCGCAGGCCATGAACATCACCGCCATCGACATGCCGCCCGGGGTGGACGAGCTGGCCGAGGCCGGCCTGACGCCGGTGCCGAGCCGGAGGGTCAAGCCGCCCCGCATCGCCGAGAGCCCCGTCGCCATGGAGTGCGAGACCTTCCAGCTCGTGCCGCTCGGCGGCAACACGCTGGTGCTCGGCCGTGTCCTGTCCATGGAAATGCGGGACGACTGCGTCGCCGACCCCGCCAAGCTCTACATCGACACGCCGCGCATGGAACTGCTTGGCCGCCTGCATGGCCGCGGCTGGTATGCCCGCACCACGGACCGGGTGGAGATCCCCCGCATCACCTGGGACACGTGGCAGGCGCGAAAGGCGGGAAAGCCGGACTGAACAGCCCGGCAAGCGCTGCAGCCCCCACGAAAGGCGGCCGGGAGGGAGGGAACCGTCCCCCCCCCCGGCCGCTCCGGACCTCAGTCGCCGATGGCGCGCAGGTGCGGCTTGCGGTTGGCGGCGATCAGCTCCTCATAGACCGCCACGTAGTCTTCGGCCATGCGGCGGGCGGTGAAGCGCTGCTCGAAGCGGCCGCGCACCTTGCGCCGGTCGAGCTCGGGGACACGGGCGACGGCCGCCACCGCCTCGTCCTCGTTCTCGACGACAAAGCCGGTCAGCCCGTCCTCCATCACCTCCGGCACCGAGCCGCGGCGGAAGGCGATCACCGGCGTGCCGCAGGCCATCGCCTCGATCATCACCAGGCCGAAGGGCTCCGGCCAGTCGATCGGGAAGAGCAGCGCGTGGGCGCCGGAGAGGAATTCCGGCTTCTGGTCGTCGTTGATCTCGCCGATGTACTCGACATGGCCCTGCGCCATCAGCGGGGCGATCTCGCGCTCGTAGTAGGCGCGGTCGGCGACGTCGATCTTGGCGGCGACCTTCAGCTTCACCCCGGCGCGGGCGGCGATGCGGATGGCCTTGTCCAGCCCCTTCTCCGGCGAGACGCGGCCGAGGAAGGCGAAGTACTTCTGCTCCACCGGCTGCGGCGTCAGCCGGTCCTTCGGCATGCCGTGCAGCACGGTGCGCACCCAGTTCAGGCGCGGGATCGGCAGGCGCTGGTGGTCGGAGATCGAGACGTAGGGCGTGCGGCCGTAAGTCTCGTAGATCATCTTGAATTCCGGCAGGTCGAGCCGACCATGCAGGGTGGTGAGGAACGGCGTGCGCTGCCGGTCCAGCAGGCCGAGCGGGAAATAGTCGATATGGGAGTGGATCACGTCGAACTCGTCCGCGCGCTGCGCGACCTGCTCGACCATCTTCATGTAATGCGCGACCCAGTCCTTCACGCTGGGATCGAGGCGCAGGGCCTGCTCGCGCATCGCGGCCAGCTTCGCCGCGGTCACGGAGTCGCCGCTGGCGAAGAGCGTCACCTCATGGCCCATCGCCACGAGTTCCTCGGTCAGCGACGAGACCACCCGTTCGGTGCCGCCATAAAGCTTCGGCGGAACGGCCTCGAAGAGCGGCGAGATTTGCGCAATGCGCATGAAGTGCGACCCCTTTTTCCCGGCAGGCCGGAAGTTTTACTTGAGGCAGGCCGGCGGAGACTTGATCGTATCCGCACCCTCCTGTATCAGTGATGAACATACAAATTGAATATGGCGAAATGTAGGCTGCCGTGACTGCAACCCACACGCCAGCAACCTCCCCGCTCCGCTACCTGCTGGACTATGCCCAGCACCACAAGGCCGGGCATTCGCTGGTGTTCGGCACCGTCCTCGCGGCAGTGGGCTGCGCGGTTTCCGCGCAGTACGGGCTGAAGCACCTGATCGACATCCTGGCCCAGGGGCCGCAGGCGGCGCGCGGCATCTGGGGCGCCTTCTTCCTCCTTTGCGCCCTGATCGCGGCGGACAACCTGCTCTGGCGCGCCGGCGGCTGGGCGGCGACCCGTTCCTTCACCGCCGTCGGCGGCGACATCCGGCGCGACCTCTTCGCCCACCTCGCCGGCCATAGCCCAAGCTACTTCGCCGACCGCCTGCCCGGTGCGCTCGCGGCCCGCATCTCCTCCACGGCGCAGGCCGCCTTCTCCGCCCAGAACACGCTGGCCTGGAGCGTCGTCCCGCCATCGGCGGCGGTATTCAGCGCCATTCTCTTCACCGGCGCGATCCATCCAGGCCTCGCCGCGGCCCTGGCGGTGCTGGCGCTCGGCATCGGGCTGGTGATGCATCGCCTGGCGCGGCGCGGCGCGGCGCTGCACCGCACCCATGCGAGCCGTGCCGCCGCCGTGGATGGCGAGCTGGTGGACGTGGTCAGCAACATCCCGGTTGTGCGCGCCTTCGGCGCCACGCTGCGCGAGCGGCAGCGGATCGCCGGCATCGTCCAGGCCGAGATCGGCGCCCATCGCCGCAGCCTCTGGTACATGGAGAAGCTGCGCCTCATCCATGCCGTGCTGACCGTGCTGCTGACCAGCGCCACCCTTGCCGCCGGGCTGCTCCTGTGGCAGCGCGGCCATGCCTCCGTCGGGGATGTCGCGCTGCTCGCCACCCTCTCGCTGACCATCCTGCACGGCACGCGGGACATCGCCGTGGCGCTGGTGGAGCTGACGCAGCAGATGGCGCGGCTGGAGGAGGCGCTCGGCGCGCTGCTGGTGCCGCATGCGCTGGAGGCGCGGCCCGGCGCACTGCCACTGCGTCCCGGCCGGGGCGCGGTGTGCTTCGAGGCGGTGCGCTTCGCCTACCCCGGCCGTGCCTCGCTGCTGGACGGCTTCGACCTCGCGGTGGAGCCGGGACAGCGCGTCGGGCTGGTGGGCTACTCCGGCGCCGGCAAGTCCACCGTGCTGGCGCTGCTGCAACGCTTCCACGACCCCGATTCCGGCCGCGTGCTGGTGGATGGGCAGGACCTTCGCGACGTCACGCCCGACAGCCTGCACGAGGCCCTCGCCGTGGTGCCGCAGGACACGGCGCTCTTTCATCGCTCCGTGCTGGAGAACATCCGGTACGGCCGGCCCGAGGCCACGGACGAGGAGGTGATGCGGGCCGCCGAGATGGCGCAGTGCCGCGCCTTCATCGAGGCGTTGCCGGAGGGCTTCGATACGCTGGTCGGCAACCGCGGCGTGAAGCTTTCGGGCGGGCAGCGGCAGCGGCTGGCCATCGCCCGCGCGCTGCTGAAGGATGCGCCCATCCTGCTGCTGGACGAGGCCACCTCGGCGCTGGACAGCGAAAGCGAGCGCGCCATCCAGGCGGCGCTCGACCGGCTGATGCGCGGCCGCACCGTCCTCGCGATTGCGCACCGCCTCTCGACGCTGCAAAATTTCGACAGAATCATCGTCATGAATCAGGGCCGGATCGTCGAGGACGGTGCGCCTGCCGAACTGGCCAGCCGCCTCGGCCCCTATCGGGAATTGCTGCGCCAGCAGCAGGCCGGCGCCCTGCCGGAGCTGCCAGAGGCGGCCTGAAGAGGAACGGCGCGCATGTCGCGACTGGTCGTGGTCTCCAACCGCGTCGCCCCCATCACGGAGGGCGAGCCGACCGCCGGCGGGCTGGCGGCGGGGGTGATGGACGCGCTGCGCCACAGCGGCGGCCTGTGGTTCGGCTGGTCAGGCCAGACGGTGCCGGACACGCTGGTGCCGCCCGACACGCTGGCCCCCGGCCTGCCGCCCGCCGTCGCCCGCAGCGGGCCGGTGACGCTCTACACCACCGACCTGACGCAACGCGACTATGACGACTACTACCGCGGCTTCGCCAACGGCACGCTCTGGCCGGTGCTGCACTACCAGACCGGCCTGGCCCGCTTCGAGCATGGCGAGTTCGAGGGCTACCGCCGCGTCAACGCGCATTTCGCCCGCCACCTCGCCGCGCTCGTGGCGCCGGACGACGTCATCTGGGCACACGACTACCACCTGCTGTGCCTGGCCGAATCGCTGCGCGCGGCGGGGCTGCGCAACCGCATGGGCCTGTTCCTGCACACGCCGTTCCCGGCCCCCGCCGTGCTGACCACCGTGCCCGTGCATGCCGAGCTGGTGCGCGCCCTCTGCCAGTACGACCTCGTCGGCTTCCAGACGGAGGGCGACCGGCGCGCCTTCGCCGATTACATCCGCCACGAACTCGGCGGCGAGGAGCTGCCTGGCGGGGTGCTGCTGGCGCATGGGCGGCGGATCCGGACCGGCGTCTACCCGATCGGCGTGCAGGTGGAGGCGCTGCGCGCCGAGGCCCAGGCCGGCGAGCCGGAATCCCTGGCGGCACTGCGCGCCGGCCTCGGCGACCGTGCGCTGATCATCAGCGTGGAGCGGCTCGACTATTCCAAGGGCCTGCGTCAGCGCTTCGCCGCCTATGAGCGCTTCCTGGCCAGCCACGCCGCCTGGCACCGCCGCGTGGAATACGTGCAGATCGCGCCGCCCTCGCGCTCCGACGTCGAGGCCTACCAGGCCATTCGCCGGGAGCTGGAAGGCGAGGCCGGCCGCATCAACGGCCGCTTCGCCGAGCTGGACTGGATGCCGCTGCGCTACCTCAACCGCGGCTTCCCCCGGCGCCGGCTCATGCCGCTCTACGCCGCGGCGCGGGTCGGGCTGGTGACGCCGCTCCGCGACGGCATGAACCTGGTCGCCAAGGAATATGTGGCGGCGCAGGATCCGCAGGACCCGGGCGTGCTGGTGCTCTCCCGCTTCGCCGGCGCGGCGCGCGAGCTGGATGCGGCGCTGCTTGTCAATCCGCATGACGAGGCGGCGGTGGCTGCCGCGCTCGACCGCGCGCTGGCCATGCCGCTGGAGGAGCGGCAGGAGCGGCACACCGCCATGCTGCGCGTCATGCGGCGCAACAGCCTGGAGCGCTGGCGTGACCGCTTCGAGGCGGATCTGCGCGATCTTGAGAGCGCCGCCGGAGCCGCGTAAGCCCTGTGGGGCGGAGGCTTTCCGCAAGCGCCACGGAAGGCCCTGGCGCCATGTGGGAAAAATCACCATAGATCGGCCGAGGAGACCCATCGCGCTCTGGCATCCACAGGGGCAGAAAGGCAAATAGGCACCATGCGCATCTACCTCGCCGGACCCGACGTCTTCCTTCCCAACGCCAGCGAGATCGCCGTGGCCAAGAAGGAGATCTGCGCCCGCCACGGGACCATCGGGGTCTTCCCGACCGATCCGGTCGCGGACAGCGCGGCGGACGCCGCTGAGGAGCGCTTCCTGGAGATCTACCTCCGCAACGAGGCGCATATCCGCCAGAGCGATGCCCTGATCGCCAACCTGACGCCCTTCCGCGGCCCCTCGGCCGATGCGGGCACCGTGTACGAGCTGGGCTTCATGCGGGCGCTCGGGCGCCCGATCACCGGCTACGCCAACACGGCCCGGCACTTCGCCGACCGCACGCGCGACTTCCTGGGCGCGGCGGCCCGGCGGCGCCCCGACGGTGTCTGGGTGGATGCCGAGGGACTGTGCCTGGAGGATTTCGGGCGGCACGACAACCTGATGATCGACGGCGGCATCGTCGCCGCCGGCGGCCGGCTGATCACCCATGCGGTGCCCGATCATCTCCGCTGGACGGACCTCACCGCCTTTGAAGCCTGCGTCGTGGCGCTGATGCAGGAGATGCGCGGCGCCGCCTGAGCGCGGCGCAACCGGGAAGCGAAGCATCCTTCGCAAGCCCGGCCGATTGCGGCACCTTGCAGCCGCCCATGCAAGATCCCGCCCCTACCTCGGCCTTCGCGCCGCTCCGGCACGCCACCTTCCGCAACCTCTGGACCGCCAGCCTGGCCAGCAACACCGGCATGTGGGTCCAGAACACCGGTGCCGGCTGGCTCATGACCAGCCTGGATCCCTCGCCGCTGATGGTCAGCCTGGTGCAGGCCGCCTCGATGCTGCCGGTGTTCCTGCTCGCGCTCCCGACCGGCGCCCTGGCGGACATCGTGGACCGGCGCCGCTACCTGATCTTCGCGCAGAGCTGGATGTGCCTGATGGGCCTTGTGCTCTGCATCCTCACCGCCACCGGCCTGCTCGGTCCCTGGGGGCTGCTGGCGCTCACCTTCGGTATCGGCGCCGGCAGCGCCATGAACTTCCCGGCCTGGGCCGCCACCACGCCCGAACTGGTGCCGCGCGAGGATCTCACCCAGGCCATCGTGCTCAACGGCATCGGCTTCAACCTGGCGCGGGCGGTGGGGCCGGCGCTGGGCGGCTTCGTCATCGGGTTGGCGGGCACGCAGGCCGCCTTCGCCTTCAACGCCGCCTGCTTCCTGGTGCTGATCCTGGCGCTGGTGGCCTGGCGGCGGGAGGAGGCGCCGCGCACCCTGCCGAAGGAGCATTTCCTTTCCGCCATGCGGGCAGGGATGCGCTTCGTGGCCGCCTCTCCCGCGCTGCGGCGGATCATCCTGCGGGCGGTGGTGTTCTTCTTCTTCGGCTCGGCCATGTGGGGCCTGCTGCCGCTGGTGGTGCGGGAACGGCTGGGCCTCGGCCCCGAAGCCTTCGGGATGCTGCTGGCGGCGATGGGCATCGGCGCCGTGGCCGGCGGGTTGCTGCTGCCGCGCCTGCGGGCGCGGGTGAACCGGGGGGATCTGGTTGTTCTCGCCTCGCTCGCCGCCGCCGCCGCGTTGGTGTTGCTGGGGTTCGGCCGCCACTGGGCGCCGGTTGGCCTCGGAATGCTGCTCTATGGCAGCGCCTGGATCAGCGCCTCCAGCACGCTCCAGGCCGCGGCGCAGATGGTGGCGCCGGCCTGGGTGCGGGCGCGGGCGATCGGCATTTATCAGCTTTCCTTCTTCGGGGCCCTCGCCTTCGGGTCGGCCCTGGCGGGCTGGCTCGGCACCATCATCGGCGTGCACTGGGCCTTGCTGGGCTTCGGCGGCGCGGGCGGCGTGGCCGCCCTGGTGATGCGGCGCTGGACACTGGGCGCCGAGGCCGCCGCCGAAGCAGCGCCCGCCGCGCCGCTGCGCCCCGAGGAGCCGGCACCGGAGCTTGCCCCCCTTTTGGCGCAGGGCCGCGGCCGGCTGCTGGAGGTGGTGCGCTACCATATCCGCCCGCAGGACCGCGGCGCCTTTCTCGCGGCCATGGCGGAGGTGCGCCGGGCGCGGCTGCGCAGCGGTGCCCTCAACTGGCAGCTTTGCGAGGACATCGCCTATCCCGAGCGGTGGGTGGAGCTGTGGGCGGTGGAGAACTGGAACGAGCACCTGCGCGAGCAGAGCCGGCTGGGTCCGGACGACCATGCGGCGATCGGCCGGGCGGCTGCGCTGCATCAAGGCGAAACCGGACCGAAGGCGGTGCGCTACATTCACCGGCTCCCCTGACCCGCGCCAGCCTCACCTGGCGCTCGGCAACCCGAGCCTGGGCATGGCGTTTCCGGAACCAGACAGGAGGATTGACGATGGCTTCCCTGCACCGCACCCGCAACGACCTTGGCGAGAACATCAGGAAGGCTTCGGTCAACGTGCTGAACGGCACGCTGACCGACATGATCGACCTGACCAACGCCGTCCGCATGGCGCACTGGACCATGAAGGGCCCGAACTTCATCGGCCTGCACGAGATGCTGGAGCAATTCTACAACGAGCTCTTCGCCACGGCGGACGAGGTGGCGGAGCGCCTGGTGCAGCTCGGCGGCACGCCGGACGGCACCAGCCAGATCGTCGCCGAGAAAAGCCGCCTCGCCCCCTACTCGCAGCAGACGACCTACACGCTGGACCATGTGAAGGAGCTGGCGGACCGCTTCGCCAATCTCGGCAAGTCCGTCCGCGAGGGCATCGACAGCACCGACGATGCCGGCGATGCCGACACCGCCGATCTGCTGACCGGCCTCTCGCGCGACCTCGACAAGAAGCTGTGGATGCTGGAAGCGCATCTTCAGGAGAAGTGAGCGCCGCGAGGGAGGGCATGCCCCTCCCTCTCCGCTTGGGGTTGCAGCCCCCCACCCCCATTGGCTAGGTTGCCCGCCAGGGGTGTGAACAAGACATGAACGATCTCTTCGGCGGCCGCGCGGCCAAGGCGCAGGCCGCGGCGACCTACTCGGCCAAGGACATCGAGGTGCTGGAGGGGCTTGAGCCCGTCCGGCGCCGTCCCGGCATGTATATCGGCGGCACGGACGAGAACGCGCTGCACCATCTGGCCGCCGAGGTGCTGGACAACGCCATGGACGAGGCGGTGGCCGGCCATGCCGACCGCATCGAGGTGACGCTGGAGGCCGGGAACTACCTGACCGTCCGCGACAACGGCCGCGGCATCCCGACCGATCCGCACCCGAAATTCCCCAAGCTCTCGGCACTGGAGGTAATCCTCACCACCCTGCACTCGGGCGGCAAGTTCTCCGGCAAGGCCTATGACACCTCCGGCGGCCTGCACGGCGTCGGCAGCTCGGTGGTGAACGCCCTCGCCGAGCGGCTGGAGGTCGAGGTCGCGCGCGACCGCACCCTGTTCACCCAGGCCTATTCGCGCGGCAAGCCGCTCGCCAAGCTGAAGAACGCGGGGGCGGTGCACAACCGGCGCGGAACCACGATCCGCTTCAAGCCGGACCCCGAGATCTTCGGACCCCTGCAGTTCTCCGCCCCCCGGCTGTTCCGCCTCTGCCGCTCCAAGGCCTATCTGTTCCGCGGCGTCGAGATCCGCTGGTCCTGTGACCCGGCCCTGGTTCCGAAAGGCCAGGAAACGGAGACGCCAGCCCAGGCCACGCTGCACTTTCCCGGCGGCCTCTCGGACTTCCTGGCCGCCGCCGTGGAGGGCCGCAGCCCCGTCATTCCCGCTCCCTGGGCCGGCGAGGTCACCTTTCCGCAGGGTGCTGGCCGCGCCGAGTGGGCGGTGACCTGGCTGGAGCAGGGCGAAGGCTTCCTGAACACCTACGCCAACACCATCCCGACCCCGCTCGGCGGCACGCATGAGGCTGGGCTGCGCGGCGCGCTGGTGAAGGGCCTGCGCGCCTATGGCGAGCTGAAGAAGGAGAAGCGCGCCGGCAACGTCACCGCCGAGGATCTTTTCGGCGGGCTGGCAGGCATGCTTTCCATCTTCGTCCGCGAACCGCAGTTCCAGGGCCAGACCAAGGACAAGCTGACCAGCCCGGAGGCCTCCCGCCTCGTCGAGGCCGGACTGCGCGACCACTTCGACCACTGGCTGGCGGGCGACCCCGGCCGGGCGGACAACCTGCTGGCCTATGCCATCGACCGCGCGGAGGATCGCATCCGCCGCCGCGAGCAGAAGGACACGCCGCGCAAGACCGCGACCCGCCGCCTGCGCCTGCCCGGCAAGCTCGCGGATTGCTCGCGCGAGGCAGCCGAGGGCACCGAGCTGTTCCTGGTGGAAGGCGACTCCGCGGGCGGCTCGGCCAAGCAGGCGCGCGACCGCGAGACCCAGGCGGTGCTGCCGTTGCGCGGCAAGATCCTGAACGTCGCTTCCGCCAGCGCCGACAAGCTGCGGCAGAACCAGGAGCTGAAGGACCTCATCGAGGCGCTGGGCTGCGGCGCCGGGGAGCGCTTCGATCCCAAGCGCCTGCGCTATGGCCGGGTCGTCATCATGACCGACGCCGACGTGGACGGCGCCCACATCGCGGCGCTGCTGATGACCTTCTTCTACAAGGAGCTGCCGGAGCTGGTGCGGCAGGAGCGGGTCTACCTCGCGCAGCCGCCGCTCTACCGGCTGGCGACGGCGGGCAAGACCGTCTACGCGATGGACGATGCGGAGCGCGAGAAGCTGCTGAAGAAGGCCTTCAAGCCGAATCAGCGGGTTGAAGTCAGCCGCTTCAAGGGGTTGGGCGAGATGCCTCCCGCCTCGTTGAAGGAGACCACCATGGACCCGCGCAAGCGGACCTTGCTCAAGGTGGTGCTGCCGGCGGAGGAGCGCGCCTCGACCTCGGAACTGATCGAGGCGCTGATGGGACGCAAGCCGGAGCTGCGCTTCCGCTTCATCCAGGAGAATGCCGCGCGGCTGGATCTGGAGGCGGTGGACGCCTGACGGTCACGCCGGGTCAGGACGCGAATTGCCTGAAGATCCCGCCTTCGGACGATTGACCCCTTGAACCTCCAGTGGCTGGAGGTCGTATCTGGGGAGCCGTCAGCAGGAGGCCAGGCGATGGACGGCACCGGGAGCGAGAGTAGCGAGAGGCAGGTCACCTGGCGCGTGGACGGCATGGACTGCGCCTCCTGCGTCGCCAAGGTCGAGAAGGCGGTCTCGCGTCTGCCCGGCGTCCGTGAGGTCAGTGTGAACCTGATGGCGGAACGGCTGAGGGCGACCCTGGCGCCTGGCGTCACCACTCCCGAGGTGCTCGAGCAGCAGGTCGCGGCGCTGAGCTTCAAGGCCACCCGGCTGGAGGCCGCGCAAGCGCCCCCGCCCCTCGCCTGGCATGTGGAGGGCATGGACTGTGCCTCCTGCGTGGCGAAGGTGGAGACCGCGATGAAGCGCCTGCCCGGCGTCTCGGACGTCTCGGTGAACCTGATGGCGGAGCGGCTGACCCTCCGGCTGGAGCCGGGCCGGACGGACACGGCCGCCATCCAGCGCTCGCTCGCCGCGCTGGGCTACACGGCGCAACCCCTGCCGGTGAAGGAGCGGCCAGCGGGTGCCGCACCGCACCCATCGCACCATCATGACCACGATGGCTGCTGCGGGCATGACCACGCGGGCCATGCGCGCGACCATCCGGGCCACGATCACCAAGCGCATAGCCACGGCGGCGCCTTCGGCCACTCCCATGCCGACCATGAGGACCCGGCCGACGCCACCAGGCACTGGTACGCCACCGGCAAGGCCCGCCTGGTCTGGCTGCTCGGCGCCCTGGTCCTCGGCGCCTGTGCCCTGTCCCTGGTCCTGCCGGACCGCTGGACCTATCCGCTGTTCCTGGCCGCCACCGCCTTGGCGGTGCTGCCCTTTGGCCGCCGGGCCTTCGCCCTGGCGCGCGTGGGCTCGCCCTTTTCCATCGAGACCCTGATGGTCACGGCCGCCATCGGCGCCGCCGTCATCGGCGCGGCCGAGGAGGCGGCGGTGGTGGTGCTCCTCTTCGCCATCGGCGAGTTGCTGGAGAACGTGGCGGCGGGGCGTGCCCGGGCAGGCATCAAGGCGCTGGGTGGGCTGATGCCGCGCACCGCGCTTCGCCTTCGGGCCGACGGCGCGGCCGAGCCGGTGCCATCCGCCTCCCTGTCCGTGGGCGACCTTGTCCTCGTCCGCCCTGGCGACCGCGTGCCCTGCGACGGCACCATCGCGGATGGCCGGTCCGCCCTCGACGAAAGCCCGGTCACCGGCGAGAGCGTGCCGGTCTCGCGCGGCCCCGGCGAGGCCGTGGTGGCGGGCTCCATCAACGCCGACGGGGCGCTGCGGGTGCGGGTCTCCCGCGCCGCCGCCGACAACACCATCGCCCGCATCATCCGCATGGTGGAGGAGGCGACCGCCTCCCGCGCGCCGACCCAGCGCTTCATCGAGCGCTTCTCGACCTGGTGGACGCCGGGCGCGATGGGGGTTTCCCTGCTGGTCATCCTCGTGCCGCCCCTCCTGCTGGGCTGGGACTGGTGGACCAGCGTCTATCGCGGGCTGGCGGTGCTGCTCATCGCCTGCCCCTGCGCGCTGGTGATCTCGGTTCCCGCCGCCATGGCCTCCGGCCTGTCGGCGGGCGCCCGCCGCGGGCTGCTCATCAAGGGCGGCGCCGCGCTGGAGGAGATCGGCGCCGCCCGGACCGTCGCCTTCGACAAGACTGGCACGCTGACCGAAGGCCAGCCCAGGGTGACCGATATCCTGCCCGCGCCAGGCTTCTCTGGGGACGAGGTGCTGGCTCTCGCGGCGGGCGCCGAGCAGGGCTCGTCCCATCCGCTCGCCAAGGCCGTCATGGCCGAAGCCGAGGCGCGCGGCATCGCGGCGCCCGCGGCGGCCAGCCACGGCGCCATTCCCGGCCGGGCGGTCACCGCGACGGTGGACGGCCGCGAGGTCAGCGTGGGCAGTCCGCGTCACGCGGCGGAAGCGGGTGCGGCGCTCGGCGCGCTGTCCGAGGCCATCCCCCAGCTTGAGGCGGAGGGCAAGACGGCCGTGGTGGTGGTCGCCGATGGCGCGGCCGCGGGCGTTCTGGCCCTGCGGGACGAGCCGCGGGCGGATGCCGCCTCCGGCGTGGCTGCGCTGTCGAGGCTGGGTGTCCGCTCGGTGATGCTCACCGGCGACAATGCCCGCACCGGCGCGGCCATCGGCAGGCATATCGGGCTCGAGGTGAAGGCCGGGCTGCTGCCGCAGGACAAGCTGCGGGAGATCGCCGCCCTTCGCTCCTCCGGAGCGGTGGTCATGGTGGGCGACGGCATCAACGACGCTCCGGCGCTCGCCGCCGCCTCGGTCGGCGTGGCGATGGGCGGCGGCACGGACGTGGCGCTGGAAACCGCCCAAGCCGCCGTCCTCAAGGACCGCACGACGGGCATCGCCGAGCTGGTGAGCCTGTCGCGCGCCACCATGGCAAACGTGAAGACCAACGTCGCCCTCGCGGTCGGGCTCAAGGGCCTGTTCCTCGTCACCACCCTGGGCGGCATCACCGGCCTCTGGCCCGCCATCATGGCGGATACCGGAGCCACGGTGCTGGTGACCCTGAACGCGCTGCGGCTGCTGGCGTGGAAGCCCGCGGCATGATCGGGCGCTCCGGCGGCGGCTGGCGCACGGCCGTGGCTTCGGGGCTGCCTGGTTGAGCCAGGGCGCCATGCCCCCAAGCATCAGGTCGTGGCCGGGGCGCGCCGCGCCGCCTTCGCGCCGGTCGGCCTCTCCGCCATCGCCACCGATCTGGCGGAGGCCTATGGCCTTTTGGCCGAGGACGGCGGGCATCACCCTGGCCACCTCCGTCGCACCGGGCGTGACGGCGCGCGGCGACCGCGAGTTGCTGATGCAATCGCCGGCAAACCTGCTGGAAAACGCGCTGCGCGACACGCCGCCGGGGACGCTCATCGTGGTTCGGGTCTCAGACTCCAGGAGACAGTCCGGCCCGGAGCAGAGCGTCGAGGACGATAGGCCGGGCATTCCCCCCGACGCGCGTGGGCAGGTACTGCGGCCCTTCCACCGCCTGGATCCGAGCCGCTCGGACGGCGGCAGCGGCCTGGGCCTCGCGCTGGTCGCGGCGGTGGCGAAGCTGCACGACGCCGCGTTGGAACTGGGCGCGTCCGGGCGGGAGGAACGTGGCCTCCGCGTCACGCCGTGGCTTCCCCTCCTCTCGCGCGAAGGGATCGGCCCAGGCCGCGCCTAGAGCATTATCCCTTCGCTCTGGCTCACGGGAAATGCTCTAGCCGTCTGTTTTGACGCACATCTTCACCCGTCCCGATGATGCCATCGGAATGGGATCCGCTCTAGGCGACCGAGAAGCCGGGGATGAGGATGCGCCAAGTGCCGCGGCCGTGAAGCGGGTTATCAGCCGGGAGTACCGGCCGATCGGGCTGCTCCGCGGCGCAGCGGGTGCGGCCTGGCTCTTTCTCGCCCGGGCGGGCGAAATGAGCGAGGGCGACACGCGCGCCCTCGACCGCATGCTGCTCCTCACCCGGGCGAGCCGGGCGCCCCTCCCGCGGTCCTGGTCAGGCGCCGGGCGGCTCGCGCTGATCATGGGCCTCAGGCGCGTCACTCCAGGCGTTGCGCCAGGTTACTTGCGAATGATTATAATAATCAGTAGCTTGACCCCCTCCCCGCGATCCTCTACTTCGCTGCGGCCCTTGATCGCCCAGCCCTGCCAATCGAACGCCTGAGGGGTTTCCGATGACGATTTCCCGCCGCGGGTTTGCCGCCCTTGTCGGACTTGGCGTGTCCTCGCTTCCCTTGCGGGCGCCGCGCGCGCAAGAGGGCGACAGGATCGTGGTCTACAACGCGCAGCACGCCAGCCTGACCAAGGCCTGGGCCGCGGCCTTCTCGCGTGAGACAGGCATCGCGGTGACGCAGCGCGACGGCGGCGACGTCGAGCTAGCCAACCAGATCGTGCAGGAAGGCAGCGCCTCTCCCGCCGACGTCTTCCTGACCGAGAACTCCCCGGCGATGGCGCTGGTGGAAGGGGCGGGCCTCTTCGCCCCGCTCGACCCCGCCACGCTCGCGCTGGTGCCGCAGCATTTCCGCCCTTCCACCGGCCGCTGGACCGGCATCGCCGCCCGCAGCACCGTTCTGGCCTATGACACGCGGCGCCTGACCCCGGCGCAGCTTCCCTCGTCCCTGATGGATCTCGCCGACCCCGCCTGGAAGGGCCGTTGGGGCGCGTCGCCCGCCGGAGCGGACTTCCAGGCGATCGTCAGCGCCATGCTCCAGCTGAAGGGCGAGGCGGCGACCCTGGCCTGGCTGCGGGGCATGAAACAGAATGTCGTGACCTTCCGGGGCAACAGCGTCGCCATGAAGGCGGTCAATGCCGGCCAGGTCGATAGCGCCGTCATCTATCACTACTATTTCGCGGGCGACCGCGCGCGCACCGGCGAGAACAGCAACAACCTCGCGCTGCATTATTTCCGCCACCAGGATCCGGGCGCTTTCCTCAGCATCTCGGGCGGCGGCGTTCTGGCATCGAGCAAGCGGCGGCCGCAGGCCGAAGCCTTCGTGCGGTGGATCGCCGGTCCCGCCGGGCAGGCGGTGCTGCGTGACAACTCCTTCGAATATCCGGTCGCGGCTGGCACCCCGGCCAACCCCGCCCTGGAGCCGATGGAGAAGTTGCAGGCCCCGGCCGTCGATCCCTCCACCCTCAACAGCAGGGCGGTGGTGGCGCTGATGACCCAGGCCGGGCTGCTCTGATCCATGAAGCCGCAGGCCGCGCACCGGGCCGGCGCCTTGCCCCTGCGGCGCATGGCCGGGCTGCCGCTCCACCGGGGCGCGCACCGGCGGCCGGGCGCGGCCCTCGGCGGTGCGGCGCTGCTGGTCTCCTTGCTGGCTCTGCTGCCGCTCGCGTTCGTGCTGTGGGTGACGGTGCAGACCGGCTGGGCCACGGCCTCGGCCCTGATCTTCCGGCCACGCGTCGGCGAGCTGCTCGTCAACACCGCGCTGCTCGTCGCCTGCACCTTGCCGCTCTGTATCCTGCTGGCGGTCGCCCTGGCCTGGCTGACCGAGTGCAGCGACCTGCCCGGCCGTCGCCTGTGGTCCTGGATGGCGGTGGCGCCGCTGGCGATCCCGGCCTTCGTGCACAGCTACGCTTGGGTCAGCCTGCTGCCGGGGCTGCACGGGCTGGCCGGGGCCGTCCTGGTCTCCGTCCTGGCCTATACCCCGTTTCTGTACCTGCCGGTGGTGGCCGCGCTCCGCCGCATGGACCCGGCCCTGCAGGAGAGCGCGGCCTCGCTGGGCGTGCCGCCCGCTGGCGTTTTCCTCCGGGTGGTGGTGCCCCAGCTGCGGCTGGCGCTTTGCGGCGGCGGGCTGCTGGTCGGGCTGCACCTGCTCGCCGAATTCGGCCTCTACGCGATGATCCGCTTCGACACCTTCACCACCGCCATCGTTGACCAGTTCCAGTCCAGCTTCAACGGACCGGCGGCGAGCATGCTGGCGGTTGTGCTGGTCGCCTGCTGCCTGGGATTGCTCGCGCTGGAAACCTGGCTGCGCGGAGCGGCGCGCTATGCCCGGCTCGGGCCGGGGGCGGCGCGGCCGCCCCGGCCGGTGCGCCTGGGGTGGTTCACCCTGCCTTGCCTGCTGCTGCCCGCCCTGGCCGCCACGCTCGCCCTCGGTGTTCCGGCGGCGACGCTGGCCCGCTGGCTCGCCGCGGGCGGCGGCGCCGTGTGGCGGTGGGGCGAGATCGGGGAGGCGCTGGGGCAGACCTTGCTGCTGTCGGCCCTCGGAGCGGCGCTGGCGACCCTGGCCGCCATCCCCACGGCCTGGCTGTCGGTGCGCGCGCCGGGGCGGCTGCAACGAACCTTGGAGGGCAGCAACTTCATCGCCGGCGCGCTGCCCGGCGTCGTGGTGGCGCTGGCCCTGGTGAGCGTCACCGTGCGGGTGGCAAGACCCCTTTACCAGTCCGTCGCCACCATCCTGCTGGCCTACGCGCTGTTGTTCCTGCCGCGCGCCATTGTCGCGCTCCGCGCCAGCATCGCCCAGGCGCCGGAGGAGCTGGAGGAGGCGGCGGGCATGCTCGGCCGTTCGCCGCTGCGCGCGCTGGCGGCCGTGACGCTGCGTCTGGCCGCGCCCGGCGCGGCGGCCGCCATGGCGCTGGTGGCGCTCGGCATCGCCAACGAACTGACGGCGACGCAGATGCTGGCGCCGAACGGCACCCACACGCTGGCCACCAGCTTCTGGTCCTACAGCGGGGAGATCGACTACGCGGCGGCCGCGCCCTATGCCCTCGGGATGATCCTGCTGTCGCTGCCCATGGCCTGGTTCCTGCACCGGCAGTCGCAGGGCGGCCGGGGGCGATGAGCTTCCTGCGCCTCCAGGCGGTCAGCCGCCGCTTCGGCCAGGTGGCCGCTCTCGACGCGGTTGACCTCGCCGTGCCCGAGGGCAGCCGCACGGCCATCCTGGGCCCCTCCGGCAGCGGCAAGTCGACGCTGCTGCGGATCGTCGGCGGCTTCGAGACGCCCGACAGCGGCCGCATCACTTTGGGAGGCGACCTGCTGGCCGAGGGGCCACGCACGGTTCCGGCCCATCTGCGCGGCATCGGGCTGGTGGCGCAGGAAGGCGCCCTGTTCCCTCATCTCAGCGTGGCCGACAACATCGGCTTCGGCCTGCCGCGAGCCACCCCCGGCCGCGAGGCGCGGATCGCCGTGCTGCTGGCGATGGTGGAACTGGACCCGTCCATGCTGCGGCGCCGGCCGGACCAGCTTTCCGGAGGCCAGCAGCAGCGCGTCGCGCTGGCCCGGGCCCTGGCGCGGAAGCCGCGCCTGATGCTGCTGGACGAACCCTTCTCCGCCCTGGACACCGGACTACGCGCCAGCACCCGCAAGGCGGTGGCCGACCTGCTCGCGGCGGAAGGAATCACCACCATCCTGGTGACCCACGACCAGGCGGAGGCGCTTTCCTTCGCCGATCAGGTGGTGCTGTTGCGCGAGGGCAGGCTGCTCCAGGCGGGCAAGCCGCGTGACCTTTACCTGCAGCCCCGGGACACCACCGTCGCCACCTTCTTCGGCGAGGCGGTCATCCTGCCGGCGCGGCTGTCGGGAGGCTGGGCCGAGTGCGCGCTGGGCCGGGTGCCGCTGACCCGTCCCGACCCCCGCGCGCGGGCGGAGATCATGCTGCGCCCGGAGCAGATCGCCCTGCTGCCCACCGGGACGGAGGCGGCGGAGGTGCGGGCGCGCGTCGAGGCGGTGGAGTTCGGCGGCGCCTCCTGCGGCGTCGCCGTGCGGCTGCAACGAGCGGAGGATGGCGGCCGCGCGCCCCGGCTCGAATTGCGCTGCTCCTATCTCACGGCGCCGCCGGTCGGCAGCCTTGTCCGGCTCGCGGTGAGCGGACAGGCGCATCCCCTGCTTCCGGCGGGTGAAGGAAGGCCCTAGGCCGAAAGCCTCAGGCGCAGGACCGATCGCCGCGCCTCCTGTGCTTCGATCCTGCCGTGATTCCATGGCGGCCGCGGGCGCGGGCAAGGCTGGCCCGTTCTGGCTGCCAAGCGCGTCCGGTTGGCGGATCGGGCCGCACAAGACCCTCTACCGGCCGCGGCACCGCATCGCGGGACTGGCTAGCGCGCGCCCCTTTGGATCCGTCTGCCTGCCCTCGCCGCCCGTGCGACGGGTGGCTGCGGATTGATGATTGCGGCGGGCGGAAGCCCGAAAGGGGCGTGGTGATCCTGATCGCTCAAACGGATGCCATGGCCGGGAAACCGGGGGTGCCGGAATGGCTCCAGGGCGTCACCGCGGTCAGTGCGCGCAGTGGCGCCTGGCGCACCGTCAGCACCGCGCGGCCCGCCGCCTCCGCAACCAGGTCGGCGAGCCTCCGGCCCAGCACGCCGCGCCCAGGTTCGCCGCCGAGGCGCAGCACGCCCTCCGGCGCCAGTGCCTCGCCGATCCTCGCCAGGAGCCATGATGTTTCCGCCAGATGCGCGGCGTCCAGCACCGTCCGGCCGAGAAGGGCCTGGCCCGGCGTGCCATGCTCAGGCAGATGAATGGTCTTCAGCGGCGCGTATTCCTTCGCCACCTCGGCGATCTGCTGCAGGCCATCATGCCCGGCGTCCAGGAGCAGGACGGCGGTGTCCGCGCCCGCGGCTGCCAGCGCTGCCGGCCAGCCCGGCTGGCGCGGGTCCAGCACCAGCAGCTGCACGGGGCGGGCGGAGACTTCGGCGAACTCGGTCATGGGCGGCTGTTCCTTCTGGAATGGCCCCATTCTCGCCGGCTTTGCTGAAGAAACCGTTGATGCACCGGCGGCACGCAGGAGTTGGCAGCAGCCGGCAAATGGTGGCCCCTGGCAGCCTTGCCTGGAAGCGGCGGAATCGGCATCTCCGCGGTTCCATGCCCCTCCCCTCCCATGCATGACCTTGCCGAGGCCGCGCGGCTGGCGCTCGGGCTGATCGGCGGCGCCGATCCTGAGCTCGGGCAGATTGTGCTGCTTTCGCTCCGCACGTCCGGCAGCGCAGCCCTGCTCGCCTTCGCCCTGGGCCTGCCGCTGGCGCTGGTGATGGCGGCCAGCCGCTTTCCGGGCAGGCGCTTGCTGCTGGTCGCGGTGAATGCCGCGCTGGGCCTGCCGCCGGTGGTGGTCGGGCTGCTCTGCTACCTTCTGCTCTCGCGCAGCGGTCCTTTCGGCGCGCTGGGCTGGCTGTTCCAGCCCGCCGGCATGGTGGCGGCGCAGACGATTCTCGCCCTGCCGATCGTGGTGGCCCTGGCCCACCGGGTCCTGGCGCCGCTCTGGACCGAGATCGGCGATCCCCTCCGCATCGACGGCGCGGGTCCGATGCAGTGCGGCCTCCAGTTGCTGCGGTTGGGCCGGCCGGCGCTTGGCACGGTGCTGCTGGCGGCCTTCGGGCGCGCCATCGCCGAGGTCGGCGCCATTCTGATCGTCGGCGGCAACATCCGCGGCGAAACGCGCACGATGACCACGGCCATCGCGCTGGAGACGCAGAAAGGCGACCTGCCGCTCGCCCTCGCGCTCGGCGGCATCCTGCTGCTGATCTGCCTTGGTGTCAGCGCCGTCACGCTGCGGCTCGAACGGCGCGCCTGAGGCGGCGCCCCGAGCGGGCGCGAGTCTTCCCGCCGCCGCCAGCCCGGACTAGGCTCGCCGCCAGGGAGAGGCCGCCAGGCCCGAAGGAGACCGAATCCAATGCACCGCCGCCTGTTCCTGGGCGCCGCCGCCGGCGCGCTTGCCCTGCCCCATCTCGCCCGTGCGCAGGCCGCGCCAAAGATCACCATCGGCATGTCCGGCTGGACCGGCTTCGCGCCGCTGACCCTGGCGGAGGAGGCCGGCCTGTTCAAGGCGAACGGCGTCGAGGTGGAGACGCGCTTCGTCCCGCAGCGCGAGCGCAACCTGGCGCTTGCCTCAGGCGCGCTGAACTGCGTCGTCACCACGGTGGACACCATGATCCTCTGGGGCAGCACCATGCCGCTCGTGCAGGTGCTGGTGCTCGACCGCTCGCGCGGCGGGGACGGCATCGCGGTGCGGCCCTCGGTCGGCGGCTGGGCGGATCTGAAGGGCAAGACCCTCGCGGTGGATGGGCCGGGCACCACGCCGTACTTCGTGCTGGCCTACATGCTCCGGGAGAACGGCCTTTCCATCAAGGACGTCCAGACCGCCAGCCTGGCGCCGCAGCCGGCGGCGCAAGCCTTTGTGGCCGGCCAGTTCGACGGCTGCTCCACCTATGAGCCCTATCTCTCGCAGGTGCGGGGCATGGGCGCGGACAAGGGCAAGATCCTCGCCACGACGCTGGACTACCCCTGCGTGGTCGATACCCTCGCCTTCCAGCCGGATTTCCTCGCCAGGAACGGCACCGCGGTGAAGGCGGTGGTGCAGGGCTGGTACGACGCCCTGGCGATGATCGGCAAGGAGCCGGACAAGGCTTATGCGATCATGGGCAAGCGCGTGAACCAGAGCGGCGAGGCCTTCAAGGCGAGCGCCGGGTTCATCGAATGGATGGACCAGGCGAAGAACCGCGCCTACGCGGCCGATGGCCTGCCGCAGTTCATGCAGAAGGCGCTGGAGGTGCAGAAGCAGGCGGGCGTGGTGCGCCAGTCGCCCGACCTCGCGAAGCTGCTGGATACCAACTTCCTGGGCTGAGGCAGGCGGATGCGCCCGGCCGGTTGCGAAGGCCGGCCGGGCGGCTTTTCGTCAGAAGGCGACGCTCAGGCCGACATGGAAGGCGTCGTAGCCGCGCTCGCCGTTCAGGTAGCTGATGTTGGCGCGCACCGGCGTGGTGGTGCCGAGCACGGCGAAGAGGCCGTATTCCTGCCAGCTCTTCACCGCCAGGTCGTCACCGGCCATGCGGGTGTCCACGAAGGAGGCGCCGAGCAGCACCGGCAGGTTGGCCATCAGGCCGACCGGCCGGGAGATCGAGGCGCCGTTGCGGTAGTAGGCGTTCTGCAGGTCATAGGCCAGGTCATAGTCACTGACCTTCAGGGGCTTGGTCTCGTAGTAGCCGATGGTGTTGCCGATCCCGAGCACGAACTGGTTGGGCAGTGCGAGGCGCAGGTCGCTGGTCACCGAACCGCCGTAAGCCTGGCCGACCGAGCCCACCTCGGACGAGCCTGCCGCACCGAAGCGGAACTGCGGCGTCAGCGCCCAGCGGACGGAGGGGCTCGTCACCACCGGCACGCGCAGGCCGATGCCGGCGGAGCCCAGGTAGGAGTAGGCGCCGCTGGTGTCGGTGAGAGTCAGCGGCAGGTTGAGGAACAGCTCCGGCCCGTCCTGGCCGAAGGTGTAGGAGACGGCCAGCGGCAGGCTCCAGATGTTCGTGTCGAAGTCGCGCGTCTCCTGGCGCGTGTAGTCGCCGCCGACGCTGAAGTGCCACCCCGCCGCGCGCGGCTCCATGCGGCCGAGGTCGCCCGGCAGTAGCGTGCCGGCGGCATAGTCGGCCATCACGGACTGGCCCTGCAGCGAGGCAGGGTTGCCGGCGACCGGATCGGCGGTGCTGGTGGAGACAACCGCGTCGTAGATCTTTTTCAGCGCTTCGGCGTCGCCTTCGCCCTTGGCGAAGTTCTCGAGCTGCCGGCGCGATTCGGTGAGACTGCCGGCATCGAAGACCTGGTCCACGCCGGCGCCCGGAACGGAAAGGCGCAGGGCGCTGGAACCCGGCTCCGACGTCACCGTGGCCGGAACACCGCGGAAGTTGACGACCGCGTTCACCGCCGAGTTGGAGGTGTAGTTGGGCGCGATCGACCGGATGCCGCCTGGGTTGAGCAGGTTCAGCAGGTCATCGAGATTGTTGTAGCTGCGGGTGTAGGTCTGGCCGTCAACCGTCAGGTCCAGGACGTACGGGTCCGCGGCGGCGGCCGCGCGCGGCGCCGCCAGCATTGCACCCACAAGGAGCGTGGCTGCGGCGAAGGTGCCGCACGTAATGCGTGTGTTCATGCAGAAAGGATTACCATATTGGACACACGACGGCGTGAGGACTGTTCTTCCTGCATCGTGGAATGTCGCACCTCGTTGCAGGATTGCCACAGCTTGACCATGGTCACCGAACTTTCGCGCCGGCCGCCCGGCGCGGGGAGTGGCGCGCCGCTTGCAGCCGAAGTTTCATGGCAAGTCCTTCTTCCACCGCCCTTCTTTCACAGCGAGGCTCCTTGGAACCCCTCAAGCCCGTCACCGCGACTGCCCGCCTCCTCCTCGGCACCGGGTTCTTCGTTCTGTTTGTCGGCCTTTGGGCGCTGGCCACGGAAGGGGGGTATGTGCAACCGCTGTTCCTCGCCTCGCCCGCACGCGCCCTGGCAGCCGGCTGGTCGCTGCTGACCGAGTACGGCTTCCTGCACGACATCGGCATGACCGTCTGGCGTGTGCTGGGCGGCTTCCTGCTGGCGGCGGCGATCGCCGTGCCGCTGGGGCTGATGATGGGGGCCTACAAGGGTGTCGAGGCCTTCTTCGAGCCCTTCATCTCCTTCGCCCGCTACCTGCCGGCCTCCGCCTTCATCCCCCTGCTGATTCTGTGGGCCGGCGTGGGCGAAGCGCAGAAGCTGGCGGTCATCTTTCTCGGCAGCGTCTTTCAGATCGTGATCATGGTGACGGTGATCGCCGGTGCCACGCGCATGGACCTGGTCGAGGCCGCCTACACGCTGGGCGCCGGGCGCGGCGGCATCCTGCGCCGCGTCATCATCCCCGCCGCCGCGCCGCAGGTGATGGAGGCCCTGCGGCTGGTGCTCGGCTGGGCCTGGACCTACGTCATCGTCGCCGAGCTGATCGGCGCGCAAAGCGGCATCGGCCACATGATCATGGACAGCCAGCGCCTGCTCGACACCGGCCAGATGATCTTTGGCATCGTGGTTATCGGCCTGATCGGCCTGGTGACGGACCTGCTGTTCCGGCAGCTCAACCGCCGCCTGTTCCGCTGGGCGGTCCTGTGAGGGACGGCGCCGCCATGCGGGGGCTCTCCATTCGTGGGCTGACCCGCACCTTCCCGGGCCAGGGCAGCGCCGGCCCGACGCTGGCGCTGCAGCCCACCGACCTCGACGTCACGCCCGGCGAGTTCGTCTCGATCCTCGGCCCCTCCGGCTGCGGCAAGTCCACCCTGCTTCGCATCGTCGCCGGGCTGGACCGGCCGACGGCTGGCAGCGTGACGCTCAACGGGCGGCAGGTGACGCGGCCGGGGCCGGACCGGGGCATGGTGTTCCAGTCCTACACGCTGTTTCCCTGGCTGACGGTGGAGCAAAACATCCTGTTCGGCCTGCGCGAGCGCCAGGTGCCGCAAGCGCAGGCGCGCGAGATCGCCGCCGCCTACATCGCCCGCACCGGCCTGCGCGGCTTCGAGCACCACTGGCCCCGCCAGCTTTCCGGCGGCATGCAGCAGCGCACGGCCCTGGCCCGCGCGCTGGCCAACAGCCCCGAGATCCTGCTGCTCGACGAACCCTTCGGCGCGCTGGACCACCAGACGCGCGAGCTGATGCAGGAGTTGCTGCTGGAAGTCTGGGGCGCGGACACGCCCGCCGCGCGCAAGACGGTTCTGTTTGTCACGCACGACATCGACGAGGCGGTGTTCCTGGCCAGCCGCGTGCTGGTGATGTCCGCGCGGCCGGGCCGGGTGAAGGCGGAGGTTCCGGTTCCCCTGCCCTATCCGCGCGACTGGAAGGTGAAGACGGCCCCGGAGTTCGGCGCCCTCAAGGCGCGACTGATGGCGGAGATCCGGGAGGAGGTCCGAAAGGCCGCCCTGGCCTGAGGCCGCGCTCAGTCCTTGTGCCTGGCCTTCTTGCCGGCGGCGGGGCCGGTGACATGCCCCTCCGCCGCCAGGGCGGCCAGCCGTGCGGGCAGCGGCTGGAGGATGGCCTCGCGGTAGCCGGGAAGGCGTTTCCACGCCTTGCGCTCCGGCTTCGTCATGCCGCAGGCATGGCACCAGCCGGTGTCTTCGTCATAGGCGCAGATCTTGATGCAGGGTCGTTCCATGGCCAACAGATGGGGTGGCGGCGAGGGCCTGACGAGCCGCCCCCTGGACGCGGCGGGCGCCGCATCCGAGTTTGTGGGCATGACGATTTCCCCCACTCTCCCTCGCGCCGCGCTGGTCACCGGCGGCGCCAGGCGCATCGGGCGCGCCATCGCCCTTGCGCTGGCCGGCGCCGGCTTCGACGTCGCCCTGCACTACCGCAGCAGCGCCGAGGACGCCGAAGCGACCCGGCAGGACGTCGAGGCGCTCGGACGCCGCGCGGTGACGCTGGCGGCGGCGCTGGACCACGAGGAAGACGTCGAGGCGCTGCTTCCCGCCGCCGTCGCGGCACTGGGCCCCGTGGGCGTGCTGGTGAACAACGCCTCCACCTTCGCGCGCGACGAGTGGCATGATGCGACGCGCGCGAGCTGGGACCGCCACCTGGAGCCAAACCTGCGCGCGCCCTTCGTGCTGACCCAGGCCTTCGCCAGGGCGCTGCCCGCGGGAGCGGAAGGCGTGGTGATCAACATGCTGGACCAGCGCGTCTGGTCGCTGACGCCGCATTTCGTCAGCTACAGCGTCTCCAAGGCGGCGCTCTGGGCGCTGACGCAGAGCCTGGCCCTGGCCTTGGCGCCGCGCATCCGGGTGAACGGCATCGGCCCAGGCCCGGCCGTCCCGGCGCCGCACCAGACGGCGGAGCATTTCGCCGCGATGGCCGCCAGCACCCCGCTCGGCCATGGCACCAGCCCTGAGGAGGTCGGCCGCGCCGTGCTCGCCATCCTTTCCTTTCCCGCCATGACCGGGCAGATGATCGCGCTGGATGGCGGGCAGCACCTGCAATGGCGGCCCGAGCGGCGGAGCCAGGACCGATGAGCCACCTGCCGGATGCCGCTCGAGGGCTGCGCCGCGTCTTCGTCCGCCGCCTGGCCGTGAACGCCCGGCTGGGCGCCTATCCCGAGGAGGAGGTGGCGCCGCAACGCGTCCTGATCGACCTCGACCTCCTGGCGCAGGACGATTCGGCGCCACACGGCGTCGGCGCCGACGACCTGGCGCGTGTGGTGGACTACGCGGCGATGGCCGATGTCGCGCGGCGGATCGCCCTCGGAGGTCATGTCCGTCTCGCGGAGACGCTGGCGGAGCGCATCGCATGCGCGCTCCTGGCCGCGGATGCCCGGGTGGTCTCGGCGCGGGTGACGGTGGAGAAACCCGACATCATCGCCGATGTCGCGGGAGTGGGGGTGACAGTGGAGCGCCTGCGGCGATGACCCCCTCCGTATCAGGGCTGCTCAAGGCCAGGGCAGCCGCTGCCATGGCCCCCGTCGCCGAGCCGGCCGCCGCGGGGAGGCGTGGATGCCACGGATGGGACAGCGCGTCTGGAGGGTGCGAGGGTTGCTGCTCCACCGCCGCCATGATCCGCGCTGCGGACATTTCCGCCGCCAAACTCAATCATGCTTTTTTAACATAGCAGCCATGCAATTTAAGGGTAGTGCCTTGTCACTGCCCTGCGGGTCGCTCCCGCATCCTCTCAGCAAGACGGGCGAAAGGTCCGAAACAGAAATGTTCCCGCAAGCGACGGGCATGCAGCCGGCACCAGGAAGCCGAACCCGGGAAGCGAACAGGGTACCAGCAACTCGCCCCCGGCATGTCGCTCCGCCAGCGACTTTCGCCGCTTCGTGAAGACCGGATCGGCTCGTTCGCGGAATCATCCACCGCCTTTCCCACGTCCGACGCGCCCTGGACGCGTCAATCACAAAGTTGCTCTTGACGACGCTTGTTCGGATATTTTTCCGTCCTAGATAAGGATTTCAAGGCTTTAGGATTTTGCTTAAAGCTTGGGCAAGGTGATGTGACGCACGAATGACAGTGATTTAGCGGGATTCACCCCCCTCTCATCCACAGAATTATCCACAGGTTCGGTGGACAACTTCCTCGCCTCTTGTGCCCACTTGCCCCCCACGCGATTGATCCCGCCCATGCAGACAGCAGGTTCCGACGTGTCGCCTCCCGAAGCCCCGCTCATGGAAGGCGTTGTGGTCATCGAGGCCGCGCTTGCCACCATGCCGCTCGCGCCCGGGGTTTACCGGATGCTCGATGCGAAGGGCGAGGCGCTCTATGTCGGCAAGGCGCGCAGCCTGAAGAAGCGCGTGGTCGCCTATACCCAGATCGCCCGCTTGCCCGAACGGCTGCGGCGCATGGTGCACGCCACCCGCCGGATGGAGATCATCACCACCGGCAGCGAGGCCGAGGCGCTGCTGCTGGAGGCGAACCTGATCAAGCGGCTGCGGCCGCGCTTCAACATCGTCCTGCGCGACGACAAATCCTATCCCTGGCTGGTGCTGACCGAGGACCACGCCTACCCGCAGATCAGCAAGCACCGCGGCGACAAGCGCAAGGGCGCCAGCTACTGGGGACCCTTCGCCAGCGCCTGGGCGGTGAACCAGACCATCACCGCGCTGGAAAAGGTTTTCCTTCTGCGCTCCTGCCGCGACACGGTTTTCGAGAGCCGCGACCGGCCCTGCCTGCTGCACCAGATCAAGCGGTGCTCGGCGCCCTGCGTCGAGCGCATCAGCGCCGAGGACTATGCCGGCCTGGTGCGGGACGCGAAGAAGTTCCTCTCCGGCGAGACGCCGAGCGTCCAGAAGAAGCTCGCCGCCGAAATGGAGCAGGCCGCCGAGGCGCTGGAATTCGAGCGCGCCGCCGCCATCCGCGACCGCATCCGCGGCCTGACGCATATCCAGGGGCAGAACGCCATCAACCTGGAGGGCGTGGGCGACGCCGACGTGGTGGCGCTGCACCAGATCGCCGGCCAGTCCTGCGTGCAGGTCTTCTTTTTCCGCGGCGGACGCAACAACGGCAACCGCGCCTTCTTCCCGGCCCACGCCAAGGACGACGCGGCGCCGGAGGAGGTGCTCTCCGCCTTTCTCACGCAGCTCTACGACGACCTGCCGCCGCCACCGCTGGTGCTGCTCTCGCACGAGGTGCCGGACGCGCCGCTGATCGCCGAGGCGCTGACGCTGAAGGCCGGCCGCAAGGTCGAGCTGCACCGCCCCCAGCGCGGCGAGAAGCGCGCCGCCGTGGACCACGCCGCGACCAACGCGCGCGAGGCGCTTGAGCGACGGCTCGCCGAGGGCACCGCGCAGGCCGCCCTGCTGGAGGGCGTCGGCACGCTGTTCGACCTGCCCGAGACGCCTTCGCGCATCGAGGTCTACGACAACAGCCACATCCAGGGCAGCCACGCCTATGGCGTGATGGTGGTGGCCGGCCCGGAAGGCTTCATGAAGAATGCCTACCGGAAATACGCCATCCAGGGCGCGGGCGCGCCGCGCGTGCCGCCGCGTGTGGCGGCCGAGGTGCCGGGCGGCGTGGCCGAGACCCGCCGTGCCGCGGGTGGTGGCGGCACCAGGCAGGCCAGCGGCGGCGGCGACGACTTCGCGATGATGCGCGAGGTGTTCGAGCGCCGCTTCGGCCGCGCGCTGAAGGAGGACCCGGGGCGCCAGGCCGAGGGCTGGCCCGATCTGGTGCTGATCGACGGCGGCGCCGGGCAGCTTTCCGCCGCGCGCGAGGTGATGGCGGAGCTGGGCCTCGGCGACCTGCCGCTGGTCGCCATCGCCAAGGGGCCGGACCGCGACGCCGGGCGCGAATGGTTTCACATGGCGGGCAAGCCCCCCTTTCAGCTGCCGCCGCGCGACCCCACGCTCTACTACCTGCAGCGCCTGCGCGACGAGGCGCACCGCTTCGCCATCACCACCCATCGCGCCGGCCGCTCCAAGGCGATCAGCCGCTCGGAGCTGGACGAGATCCCGGGCGTGGGTTCGGCGATCAAGCGCCGCCTGCTGAACCATTTCGGCTCGGCGCGCGGCGTGCGGCAGGCGGGGCTGGAGGATCTGCGCAACTGTCCGGGCATCGGGCCTTCGATGGCAGCGCGCATCCACGAGCATTTCCACCCTGGCGCCGGCGCGGCGAATTTGGGAAAGGGTTGACCGCCCGACCGGGAAGGGAACGTCTTGCCAACCGATCTGCCGAACCTCCTGACGCTCTCCCGCATCGCCGCGGTGCCGCTGCTGGTGCTGCTGGCCGTGCTGCGCCATCCCTGGGCGGATCTCGGCGCTTGCGCCGTCTTCTCGGCTGCCGCCATCACGGACTACTTCGACGGCAAGATCGCCCGCGAGCGACAGCTCATCTCCGCCTTCGGCCGCATGCTGGACCCGATCGCCGACAAGCTGCTGGTCGGCGCGGCGCTGATGCTGCTGGCCGGCCTCTCGCACCTTTCCCTGCTCGGCCTGCTGGCCGCCATTGTGATCCTGCTGCGCGAGATCCTGGTCTCCGGCCTGCGCGAGTACCTGGCAGGGCTCGCCGTTGGCCTGCCAGTGACGCGGCTGGCCAAATGGAAGACCGGCGTGCAGATGACCGCGCTTGGCATCCTGCTGGCCGGCGACTCCGGCGCTTCGGTGCTGCATCTTTCGTTTCTGCCGCTCAATGCCATCGGCGAGGTGATGCTGTGGCTTGCCGCCGCCCTCACGCTGCTGACAGGCTGGGACTACGTGATGGCCGGGCTGCGCCATGCGGAGGCGCAGGACACGGCGCGCAACCATCCCGCGCAAAAGGGATTGTCCCGCCCTTGAGTGGGCCCCGGGCGCGTCGCATCTTCCGGGCAAGCAGTTCCAGGAGCGGTCGATGAGCGAGGTTTCGAGCGGCGGGCGGATCAACGGGGGCTTGCGGCGGGGCATCGCCGGGGGGGTTTCGGCCATGGCACTGCTGCTCGGCCTGGGCGCCTGCGCCTCGTCTTTCACCGGCGAGCGCACCGAAGCCATTCCAGCCAGCCTCACGGTTCGCCGGGTGCTCGGCGAGCCGCCGGAGGTGGCACCCCTGCAACCCGTTCCGGGCGACGTCTGGCCGACCCCTGAGCAGGAGGAGCGGCGGCCGACGCTCGGCGATCCGAACCTGCTGGAGAGCACGCCGGCAACGCCCCCCCCGGCGCACCGGCCCATCCCGCGCGGCAGTTCCACCGGCGCGGACCTGCTGCAGCCCGGCACGGTGGTGCGCCAGCCGGACATCGTCCGCGTCGAACCGCCGGCGATGCCGCGCGACCTGGCGCCGCCGCCGCGCCGCGCCGACGGCCAGATCATCCCGACGCCGAGCGGACCCGTCGTCACCAGCGGCGGTGGCCGGGGCTACAGCACCTACAACCGGCCCGGCGGCGGTTCCGGCATCGCCGTGCCCCAGGGCGCCACCACCTTGCTGATCGAGCCGGACGGCACGGTGCAGCAGGTGCCGACGCCGCGCTGAACGCCATGCAGGTCCTTTATTTCGCCTGGGTGCGGCAAAAGGTGGGCGTTGGCCAGGAGGAGGTCTCGCCGCCCCCGGAAGTGGCCGATGTCGCCGGGCTGATGCGGTGGCTCTCCGGGCGCTCTCCCGGCCATGCCGCCGCCTTCGCCAATGCCCGGCAGGTGCGCGCGGCGGTGAACCAGGAGTTCTGTCCGCCCGACCACCCGGTGCGGCCGGGCGACGAGGTCGCCTTCTTTCCGCCCGTGACCGGGGGCTAGGCCATGGCCACGGTGCGGGTGCAGGAAGGCGCTTTCGACATGGCGGCGGAGCAGGCGGCGCTGGCCGCCGGCCGCACCGACGTGGGCGGAATCGCCAGTTTTGTCGGCCTCTGCCGCGGGGATGACGGGCTGGCCGCACTCGTGCTGGAGCACTACCCCGGCATGACCGAGCGCGCGCTGGCCGGCATCGCCTCCGAGGCGGAGACCCGCTGGCCGCTCACCGGCTGCACCGTGGTCCACCGCGTCGGCCGCATCCATCCGGGCGAGCCGATCGTGCTGGTGCTGACCGCCAGCGCCCACCGCACCGCCGCGCTGGAAGCCTGTGCCTTCCTGATCGACTGGCTGAAGACCGGCGCGCCCTTCTGGAAGCGCGAAGAGTTTCCCGACGGGCGGGAGCGCTGGGTGGAGGCCAGGACCAGCGACGACGCCGCGGCCGCCCGCTGGCAGCAGGCGTGAGGCGGCTGGCCGCGCCCGCCGCCGTCCTGGCGGCGGCGCTGCTGCTGGTCTGGCCGGCCTTCCTCAACCGCTATCCGATCCTGTTCAGCGACACCGGTGCCTTTCTGGCGCAGACGGTCGAGCCGCTGATGATCTGGGACAAGCCCTGGATCTACGGCCCTCTGCTGCACCTGTTCCACTGGCGGCAGACGCTGTGGCTGCCGCTGCTGGCGCAGGGGCTGGTGGTCTCCCACCTGCTCTGGCTCGTCCAGCGCGTGCTGCGCGGCGGCGCCACGCCGGCCGCCCATCTTCTGCTCTGCGCCAGCCTCGCCGCGCTGACCGCCCTGCCCTGGGTGGCGGCCCTGCTGATGCCGGATGTCTTCGCGCCGGTGGTGGTGCTGGCGCTGTTCCTGATCGGCTTCGCGCCGCATGCCGCCCTTTCGCGTGGCGAGCTGGGCTACCTGCTGGCCTTGGCGACCCTGGGCATCGCCGCGCACCTGTCGCACATCCCGCTCGCCCTCGCTCTGGTGGTGCTGACGCTGCTTGTTGCCCGCCGCCTCGCGCCGGTGCTGTGGGCCGCGCTTCCCCTGGGCCTTGCGCTGCTGCTGCTGGTCGGCACCAACGCGGCCGGGCATGGGAAGGCCTCGCTCTCCCCTTATGGCGCCACCTTCCTGCTGGCGCGGTTGATCGCCGACGGGCCGGCGGCACGCACCATCGCCGCCGCCTGCCCGCAGCGCGGCTGGTATCTCTGCGCCTGGGCAGGCCGCCTGCCGGACGACAGCGATGTCTTTCTCTGGGAGCCGGACAGCCCGGTGAACCGGGACGCGCAGGGCCGCCCCCGCTTCCTGGGCGGGGTGCTCCTGGCGCCGGAGGCTCAGCAGATCGTTGCCGAGACGCTGCGACGCGAACCTTTCGGCGTGGCCGCCGCCGCGCTGCGCAACGCGGCGGTGCAGCTGTTCAAGGCGGAAGTCGGCGATACGCTGAGCCGGCAGGCGCTGGGCAGTTCCGTCCGGCCCCGGCTGGTGCAGGGCTTCCCCCCGGCGGAAGTGGCGGCGCATGACGGCTCGGCGCAGGTCGAGGGCCGCTTGCCTGCCCTGGCCGCGCCCCTTCTCTGGCCGCAAGGCCCGGCGCTGGTGCTCGGTGCCGGGGCGCTGCTGCTCGCCTGGCGCAGGCTGGCCAGCGGAAAGGGAACGCTGCCGGAGGCGGAGCGCCGGCTTCGCCTGGGCTTCGTCCTGATGCTGCTGGTCGGCGTCGCGGCGAACGCCATGGCCACCGGCGCCCTTTCCAAGCCGCACCACCGCTATCAGGCACGGGTCGCCTGGCTGATGCCCCTTGGCGCGATGGCGCTGCTGCTGCCTCGGCTCGACACGCGAGCCACATTACAAAACTGAAACCTGATCCGTCTCCGGGAGCTTCAGCAACGATCCGCAAGCTCCGGGAAATGCCATGCGCCCATTCGCCACGCCCCTGCTTCTTCTGACGCTTGCCCTGCCCTCGGCCACTTTGGCTCAGAGCGGGCTGGAGTGGCCGGAAGAAGGTGTGCCCGAGCTGCGCCTGGGGGATGGCGCCGTGCAGCTGGCTCCCGTGCTGCGGCTGGACCTCGATGCCGGCGCCTATGGAGACCAGGACCGGCCTGGAGGCTTTCGTTCGGGCACCAATCTCCGGCGCGCCCGCCTCGGCGTGGAAGCCAGCCTGCCGCATGACCTGGAGGCAACCTTCATCTGGGATTTCGGCGCCGCCTCCGTGCGTGACGCCAGCGACCTGTACGAGGCCTCATTGGCCTGGGACGGCCTGGGCTGGGGCACCGTCCGGGTCGGCGCCTACAAGCCGCAGCACATGCTGGAGCAGGCCGGCAGCTCCTTCGATCTGCTTTTCATCGAGCGCGCCGTGATCTCCGATCTGGCCGCGGACGTCGCGACCGGCACCGGGCGACAGGCCGCCGGGCTGGAGGTGCGCCGGGACCGGTGGAGCATGGCCGCCTACATCACCGGCGGCGAGATGTCGAAGCCGCAGAGCTGGGGCCAGCGGGGCGTGGCCGGACGCGTCACGGCAATCCCTCTGCGGCAGGAAGGGATGCTGGTGCAGCTCGGCGCCAACGCCGCCTATCAGTGGCGCCCCGGCCAGGACGGCGCATACAACGAAGCCAGCCTCAGCGGCTACCCCGAACTGCGGGTGGATTCACGGCGGTTTCTGGACACCGGAGACGTCGAAGCAGACAGCCTCTGGGCGGCCGGCCCGGAACTTTCCGGCGTGGCAGGGCGCTTCTTCGGGCAGGCGGAGTATCAGGTCATCGGCATCGACACGCCGCGGGGCGGCACTCGCCACGGCGAAGGCTGGTACGTCGCGGCGTCCTTCACCCTGATCGGCGCCGCCCGTTCCCATGATCCGGAAACCGCCACCTGGAAGCGCCCCAGCTCGCCGGAACCCTTCGATGCGGCGGCCGGGCATTGGGGCGCGCTGGAGGTGGCGGGCCGCTACAGCGTCGCTGACCTCAGGGACGGGCCGCTGCAGGGCGGCGTGCAGCGGATCTGGACCGCCGGGCTGAATTGGTATCCCCATCCCATGGTGAAGGTCATGCTGAACTACCAGGACGGCCACCTCTTATTGACTGATGAAAGCCGCAATTTCAAGGCGATCGGATTACGTCTTTCCTACTCGCTTTAGCATTCCGTCCGGGTGGCCTCAGCCAAACGTCGCGGCCAGCCCCTCCGCCAGCGGACGCGGCGTGACGCCGAGGCGCTCCCGCATCGGCGTGATGTCGAAGGCCTTGTCCTCCGTCAGGCGGCGGATCTCGTCCGGCCCGATGGTGGGCAGGAAAGGCAGCAGGGGCGTCATCCGTGCGAGCAGCCGCAGGGGCGCCGCCGGCACCGGCAGCACAGGAGGCGCGCGCAGCCCGGCGGCACGCGCCACGGCGGCCAGGAAGTCGCGGTAGGGCATCGGCTCCGGTCCGGCCACCACCAGCGTGGAGGGCGCCGCCCAGTTCCGCCCCAGCGCCGCCAGGAGCGAGGCGGTGACATCCTCCTGGTGGACCGGCTGCACCAGCGCCCGGCCACCGTCCGGAAGTGGCGCGACGGGCAGCCGGCGCATCAGCGCGGCCAGCCGTCGCACGTTGTTCTCCCCCTGCGCGCCGTAGATCATCGTCGGGTGCAGCATCACGCCAGGATGCGCCCCCGCCAGGAAGGCGGCCTCCCCGGCGCGCACGCCGTCGCCATGCTCGTCCGGCCAGCGTGAGAAGCGGCGGGTGGAGCCCATCAGCACCATCGTCGCTCCCTCCGGCGCCGCCGCCAGGAGGGCGGGCGCCCAGCGCGCATGGGCGCAGGAAACGATCCTGTCCGCCCCGGCAAGCGCCGCCCGTAGCGCGGCCGGGTCTCGGAGGTCGGCGAGGCGGGCCTCGCCCGGCAGGCCGAGGGCTTGCCAGGCGGCCGGCCGCCGGACAACCGGTACATAGGCCTCGCGCCGCGCGGCCAGGGCGCGGCAGAGCGCCGCACCCGAGCGCCCGGCAGCGCCAATGACGGCGATGCTCATGCGGCTGCGCGCGTCAGCCGCTCCGCCGCTCGCGCCCAACCGATGACGGGCAGGAACAGGCGAAGCTCGGGGCCATGCTCCTCGCCGGTCAGCGCGCGGCGCAGTGGCAGGAAGAGCGCCTTGCCCTTGCGCCCCGACGCAGCGCCAAGCGCCTTGGTCCAGTCGCCCCAGGTCTGCTCGGACCAAGGCTCCGGCGGCAGCAGCTCCAGCGCCTGGCGGAGGAAATCCGCCTCCTCCGGCTGCGGCGCGATGGCGGCCGGGCCGTGCGCCACTTCCCACCAGTCGCGCGCCTCGCCCAGCAGGTCCAGGTTGCCGCGCACGGCGAGCCAGAAGGCCTCGTCGGCGCCCTCGGGCAGGCGGCCGCGCACGGTGGCGAAGTCCAGCCCATGCAGGTAGCGGCGGTTCAGCGCCAGGAGCTGGGTGGGATCGAAGCGGGCGGAGGAGCGGGAAAGCCTGTCGAGCGCGAAGCCTGGCGCCAGTTCCGCCGGGGGCGCCGCCACCGGGTCCTGCGAGGAGCCGAGCGCCGCCAGGTAGCCGACCAGCGCCGGCGGCTCGATGCCGTCCCGCCGAAGCTGCCGCAGGCCCATGGAGCCAAGGCGCTTGGAAAGCTGTCCGCCCTCCGCATCCGTCAGCAGCGGCAGATGCGCGAAGCGGATGCTGTTCGGCCTGCCGCTCAGCGCCTCCAGGATGTCGATCTGCACGCCGGTGTTGGTGACGTGGTCCTCGCCGCGGACGATGTCGGTGATGCCGGTCTCCAGGTCGTCCACCACCGAGGTGAAGGTGTAGAGGAAGGAGCCATCGGCGCGGATCAGCACGGGATCGGAGATCGGCGGCAGCTTCACGGAACGGCGGCCGAGCACGCCGTCCTGCCATTCCACGGCGCGCGTCGAAAGCTTGAAGCGCCAGTAGGGCTGCTTGCCATTGGCCAGCGCGCGCTCGTACTGCTCCTCTGTCATCTTCAGCGCGGCGCGGTCATAGACCGGCGGCCGGCCCTGCTTCTGGCGCTGCTCGCGCTTGAAGCGAAGCTCCTCTTCGCTCTCAAAGCAGGGATACAAATGGCTGCTTTTTTTTAATTTCTCAGCCGCCGCCTCGTAGCGCTCAAGACGATCGGACTGGCGGAAGCTCTCATCCCAGTCGAGGCCGAGCCAGCGCAGGTCCTCCTCGATGCCGGCGGCGAATTCCGGCTTGCTGCGGGCGGTGTCGGTGTCGTCGAAGCGCAGCACGAAGCGGCTGCCATGGCGCCGCGCCAGCAGCCAGTTGGCCACGGCGATGCGCGCGTTGCCAACATGGAGATATCCGGTCGGGCTGGGGGCGAAGCGGAGCTTCATGCCTCGTCCTCCTCGCCGCCTTCGCCGCCTCCTTGGGCCTCGTCGTCCTCCTCCATGCGGCGCGGGTCGAGCATGCGCCAGTTCCGCTCCTCGGGATCGCGCACAGGATCGGCCGCGAAGTCACGGATTTCGTTGCCGCTGCTCCAGCCCTGCCCGGCGCTGCCGATCACCTCGGCATCCTCGCCGAAGGCGAACCAGGCCGCCAGCACCTCGTCCGGGGTCAGGCCGGGGGCGCGGCAGCGCTCGATGCTGTCGCGCACGTAGCGGCGGGCGAAGCCGTTGGCATGCGCCAGGGTCTGGAAGCCACGGATGGTTTCCACCGGCTCCGCGCCGTTGCCGCCGGAGAGATCGCGGATCTGCACGCTGAAGCCGCCCTGCGGCGCAAAGAGAGTGTCGTCGAATTGGCCGCTCATGGCAGGAGGCCCGTCATTCCGTTGCTGAAGGGGTCGCAATGGCCCCGGCCGAGCCGCAGGGCGGCGGGCGCCTGACGCCGCTTGTGGGCAGCCGCCGCCAGGGCGCGCCAGAGCCGGGACACCTCGGCGCGGTCGTAGCCCTGCGCGGCCAGCGCGTCCACCGGCTTCTCCGCCAGCAGGCCGCGCAGCATGGCCTCGGTCCCGCCGTCCAGGGAAGGCGGCGGCAGGCCGCGCGCGGCGGCGAGGGCGGCGAGCTCGCCGGGCCAGATCTCGGCGAGCGGCGCTAGGTGCCCGGCCCGGCTTCCCAGGCCGAGCGCCCGCCGGTCCGCCGTGGCGGCGTTGAGCAGCAGCGCATCACGCGCGGCCGCAAGCGCCTCCAGGGCGGCATCGTCTTTGGGCGAAGGAACGGCTGCCTCCTCGCCTCCCACCGGAAAGACCCGCAGCCCCGCCGCCCGCGCCACCTCCATCAGCAGGGCGGCGGCGGCCCCCCCGGACATGTCCAGCATCACGCCGGCGTAGCCGCCCTTCGCCACGGCATCGGCCACCGCCAGCAGCAGGACCCGCCACAGGCGCTCCTGCGGCGGCATGGCCTCCGGCAGCGCCTGCGGCACGCAGCGCCAGCCCGCCTCGCCTTCCTGCCATTGCACCAGCAGCGGCCCGGATTGGAAGGCGGGCAGGCGCGCCGCGAGCCGCCGGTCGGCGTTCAGCACGAACCCGCCGCCGGGGTGGACCCATGGCCCCTGCCCGCCCAGGAGGCCGAGGCCGAGGAAGGGCAGCCCCGTTTCCACCACGCGGGCCACGGCGGCGTCGCTGGCGCGGTCCTCCGGCTCGCCGGCAAAGGGTGCGGCGGCCAGGGAGAGCAGCATGTCGGCGCCGGTTTCCTCCAGCGTCTCGGCAATGGCGGGGTCGTCGGCGTCGGCGCCGCTCATCACGCCGAGGCGCAGGCCGCGAAAGGCCATGGGGCCAGGCGCGGGGCCGGGGGTGAGGCGCGGATCGGCGCCATGCGGAAGGGCATGGCCGGCGCGCCGGGCCATGACCTTGCCGCCCTCCAGCAGCAGGATGCCGCTGCGGAGGCGCCCCGCCTCCCGCCAGGGGGCGCCGACAAGGAGGCCCGGGCCGCCATCGGCGGTTTCGGCGGCCAGGGACTGCAGGGCTGCTTCGCAGGCGTCCAGAAGCTCGGGCCGGGCGGCGATATCGGCCGCGGGCGCGCCGCTGAGCGAGGCCTCGGGCGTGACCAGCAGCGCCGCTCCGCGCCCGGCCGCCAGGGCACGTGCGGCGCGCAGGGCTTCCGCATTGGCCGCGATGGCGCCGAGCTGCGGGTTCAGCGCCGCGAGCAGGAAGCGCACCATCTCAGCGCTGCCTGCCCAGCACGCCGAGCACCATGCCGACCGAAACCAGCGCCACCCCGGCAAGCCCCGCCCAACCCAGCCACTCGCCCAGCAGCGGCCCGGCGGCGAGCGCCGCCAGTGCGGGCGTCAGCGCCGTGATGGTGGTCGTGCGGGCGCTTCCAAGCGCGTTCACCGCGCGGGTGAACAGGAAGCCGGCCACGACCACGGCGAAGAAGCCTTGATACACAAGCTGGTAGGCGATGGCGCCGGGCGAGGCGGAGGCCATCTCGGAGGGCAGCCCCAGCCACCACAGCGGCAGATAGATCAGCGGCGGGTAAAGGGCGAGCATGGTGGTGGCGGTGAGCGCCGGCACCTGCCAGCGGCGGATCAGCACCGTGAAGCTGGCCCAGGAGAGGCAGGCGGAGAGGAAAAGCAGGTCGCCACGCCAGGCGCCGGGATGCGCTCCGAAGGTGTCGGCCGCCAGCAGCAGGATGCCGCCGCCCACCACGCCCAGCGAAAGCAGCCGGCCGCGCGGAAAGAGCTCGCCCAGGAAGACGGCACCAAGCAGGGCTGCCGCGAAAGGCAGCATCCCCGTCATCAGCACCGCCGCATGGGCGGTGGGAGCATAGCGGAAGCCCCAGTAGGCCAGCAGGGGATAGCCGAAGGCGGCCGTCGCCATCAGCGCCAGGCAGCGCCCCGGCGCCAGGCGGGGCCAGCCGAAGGCCGCCGCGATCACCAGCCCCACGACCAGCGAGCCGGCATAGCGCAGCGCCGCCATGTCCCAGGGCGTGAGGAACTGGCGGGTGCCGAAACGGGATGAGAGCAGAAAGCCCGTCCAGACCGCCAGCACGCCGAGGGCGCATGCGAGTCCGACCAGGCGCTCCCGCCCCGGACGAGGAGGAGAAATCGGCAGGGCTGCGGCACGGGACTCGGACGTCATCGCGAGACCCTACCGCCGCTCGCTGCCTTCGCCCATGCTGCGCTGCGTCGAAAATCCGACAGGCAGATTCCCAGACTCGGCGCTTGCCTCTTGCGGCGGTATTTACCGCCGCGATATGCCAGATCGTGGTGTGGGCATCTGGCTTCACCCAAGATCTGGGTGGCCCTGTCCCCCGAGGGAAGGAGGTGCCGCGATGTCCGGCTTGCAAACCGTTGATCGCGACCGTTCCGCCAATCCGCTGGACGTGCTGGAGCAGATCGTCGCCGCCAATGAATGGGCCTTCGAGCGTCGCTCGGACGGGGAGATGGCGGTCGAGGCGCCCGGCAAGTGGTGCGACTATGGCCTGTTCTTCTCCTGGTCGCAGGAAATCAGCGCGATGCACTTCACCTGCGCCTTTGACCTGAAGGTGCCGGCCGGCCGCCGCGCGCCGCTCTACGAACTGCTGGCGCTGGCCAACGAGAAGCTCTGGATCGGCCATTTCGGCATCGAGAGCGACGAAGGCGCGCCGGTCTACCGCCATGCCGTGCTGCTGCGCGGCGCCCAGGGCGCCAGTGCCGAGAGCCTGGAAGACATGGTGGATATCGCGATCACCGAGTGCGAGCGCTTCTTCCCTGCCTTCCAGTTCGTGCTCTGGGGCGGCAAGCCGCCCACCGAGGCGCTGGCGGCGGCCATGCTGGACTGCGTGGGCGAGGCGTGAGCTCCGTCGCCACGGCGGGCGGCGCCACCCTGCCGCCCCTCCTGCTGGTCGGTTGCGGCAAAATGGGCGGCGCCATGCTGGAGGGCTGGCTGGAGCGCGGCGCCGAGCAGGTGGTGGTGGTGGAGCCCTCCTCCGAAGCCACCGCCGGCTTCGCCGGGCGCGTCACCCACTGCGCGGCGGTGGAGCAGATCCCCGCCGGCTTCACACCCGCCGCCATGGTGCTGGCGATCAAGCCGCAACAGGCGGACGCCGCCCTGCCCACCCTTTCCCGCTTCGCACGCGAAGGGGCGCTGGCGGTCTCCATCATGGCCGGCAAGACCATCGCGGGCATGACCGGCGCGCTGGGGGGCAAGGCGCAGGTGGTGCGCGCCATGCCCAACACGCCCGCCGCCGTGCGCCAGGGTTTCACCTGCGCCTTCGCCGGCCCCGGCGTCAACCCGGCGCAGCGCGCGCTGGCCGACGAGCTGCTTTCCGCCATCGGCGAGACTGCCTGGCTGGAGGAGGAAGGGCAGCTCGACGCCGTCACCGCCGTTTCCGGCGGCGGACCGGCCTATGTTTTCCTGCTGGCCGAACTGCTGGAGGCCGCCGCCATCGAGCAGGGCCTGCCGCCGGCGCTGGCGCGGCAGATGGCGCGGCGCACCGTCGCCGGCTCCGGCGCCTTGCTGTCGGCAAGCCAGGAGGACGCGGCGCAGCTCCGCCGCAACGTCACCAGCCCCAAGGGCACCACCGAGCGCGCGCTCAACGTGCTGATGGCCGCCGAGGCCTGGCCGCGGCTGATGTCGCAGGCGATCGCCGCCGCCACCACCCGCTCGCGCGAACTGGCCGGCTGAGACGCCGCGGCCAGGCCTCGGCGGCCGCAGGCAACGGATCATTTCACCGTCTCCGGCCTTGGCGAAATTGCCCCTGCACCCCAGAATTTCGGCATGAGCGAAAGCACCAGCCCCGCCCCCGACGACAATGCCCTGATGGACGCCCTCTGGCCGCTGGTGGCCGAGCGCGGCTGGAACGGTTTCACCTTCCCCGAGCTGGCGGAGCGGGCCGGCATCGGCCTGCCCGACCTGCGGGAGCGCGCGCCCACGAAGTTCCACCTCCTCCGCCTGCACTCCCGGCTGGTGGACAAGGCGGTGCTTGCCGATGCCGCTCCGAACGCCGGCGGTGCCCCGCGCGACCGCATCTTCGACACGCTGATGCGCCGCATCGACGCGCTGCAGCCGCACCGGGAGGGGCTGATCCGGTTCGGGCGGGAGATGCGGCATGACCCGCTGCTCAGCCTGGCGCTGGCGCCCGTGTTGGCCGCCTCCATGGCCTGGATGCTGGAAGCGGCGCGGATCAACGCCTGCGGCCTCACCGGCATGCTCCGGGTGAAGGGGCTCTCGGCGGTGTGGATCGCCACGCTGCGGGCCTGGGAGCAGGACGAGAGCGTGGATCTCGGCTCCACCATGGCGGCGCTGGACCGCGCGCTCGACAAGGCCGAAAGGGTTGCGCGCACCCTGCGGCTCGACACCGGCGAGGAGCCACCCCCGCCCGACCCTGCCCCCGAGGTCGTGACCTGAGCCGCCGGGAAGCGGTTTTGCGCCGCTGCGGCCGCGGCCTAGACTGGCCGTGAAACAAGAGCCAAGGAGACGTTCATGTCGGACCGCCCAAAGTTCCCCCTGGAGACGGACATGATGCGCCTGCTCTCCGAGTTCCGCCTGCCGGCGATGCCCGATGCGGATGCGCTCGCCGCGGCGCAGCGGCGCAACCTGGAAGCGCTCTCCGCCGCCAACAAGGTGGCGCTGGAGGGGGCCCAGGCCGTGGCCCGCCGGCACATGGAAATCCTCCAGCAGTCCGTCTCCGAGATGACCCAGGCCATGCAAGGCATTTCCGGCGAGGCAACGCCGCAGGACAAGGCGGCCAAGCAGGCCGAGGTGCTGAAGGCCAGCTATGGCCGGGCGGTCTCCAACATGCAGGAGATCGCCGAGCTCATCCAGAAGTCGAATGCCGAGGCCCTGGCGGTGCTGAACCGCCGCTTCGCCGAGGCCATGGATGAGGTCAAGACATTGATGAACAAAGCCTCCGGCTGACGGCGAGCAGGGCGGCGGCGTTTCTTGCCGCCCTTTTCCCCGGTTCACGCCGGCAGCCGGACCCGTGCCCGCAGCCCGCCCAGCGGGCTGCCTTCCAAGGCGATGTCCCCTCCATGCGCCCGCGCAATGTCGCGCGCGATGGCCAGCCCCAGGCCAGTGCCGCCGGCGGAGAAGCTGGTGAAGGGCTTGAAGGCCTCCTCCCGCGCCGCTTCCGGGATCCCCGGCCCATCGTCGTCCACCGTGATCAGCACCCAGCGGCCAGGCGGCCGACCGGCTTCCTCGCGCGGCACCTCGGTGATGGCAAGGGCGATGCGGCGCGCATGGCGCCGGGCGTTGTCCAGCAGGTTGCCGAGGCAGCGGCGCAGCGCGTCCACCCGCACCGGCAGCATCACCGAACCCGGCACCTCCACCGTGACCATGGCGCCGTCCCGGCGGGCGCGGGCGGCGAGGTCCTCCACCAGTTCGGCGAGGTCGGCCGGCTGGGCATGCTCCAGCCCCTCGCCGCGTGCGAAGGCCAGATAGGTGGCGATCATCCGCTCCATCTCGGCCACGTCCTCCGACATGGCGGCCGCATCCTCCTCGGTGCCCGCGGGCAACATGGCGAGGCTCAGGCGCAGCCGGGTCAGCGGCGTGCGGAGGTCGTGGCTGATGCCGGCGAGCATTTCGGTGCGCTGGTTGATGAAGCGGCGGATGCGCGCCTGCATCTGGTTGAAGGCGGCGGCGGCCTGCCGGACCTCGCTGGCTCCCTCAGGCTTGATCGGCCCGATCTCGCGCCCCATGCCGAAGGCCTCGGCGGCGCTGGCGAGGCGGCGGATGGCCCGCACCTGGTTCTTCATGAACAGCGCGGCCACGACGAAAAGCAGCAGCGAGGTACCGACCAGCCAGATGACGAAGAGGTAGAGCGTGCCGAAGAACAGGCGCTTGCGCGGCGCCTCGACATGCAGCACGCCGCCCGGCATTTGCACGCGGATGATCACGCTGCGGGGATCGCTCTGCCAGTCCGTGTCGAAGGGCAGGCCGACGCGCTCGCGCAACGCCTGGGAAAGGTCCTCCTCCAGCGGCAGGATGGGCAGCCAGCTCTGCCGCTGGCTCGGCATCCCGATGCTCGCCTCCGGCTCGAAAGCGAGCGAAAGGTCAAGCCGCCAGGCCGCCTGGCGGAACACCCAGCCATGGTCCTCCCCCGGCGCCTGCCGCCCGAGGATCTCCACCACCATTCCCACATCGCCGGCGACGCCGCCCGCCAGCCGGCGCGAGATGATGTCGAGATGTCCGCCATAGAAGAGCTGCAGCGCGACCGCCTGCAGGATCAGCAGCGGCAGCAGGATGATCAGCAGGGCGCGGCCGAGCAGCCCGCGCGGCGTCAGGTAGCGGAAGGGCGCGCCCATGCGGCGGAGCAGCCGCCGCAACCAGGAGGGGCGGCTCTTCATGTGCCGGGCTTCAGGACATAGCCGCGGTGCCGCACCGTCTGCAGGAAGCGCGGCTCGCGCGGGTCCGGCTCGATCTTGCGGCGCAGGCGCGTCACCTGCACGTCCACGGCGCGTTCGCCCGCTTCCGGTGTGCCAAGCGCGGCGGCGATCTCCTCGCGCGTCAGCACCTCCCCCGCCCGGCGGGCCAGCGCGGAAAGCAGCGCCGCCTCCCCGCCGGTGAGGCGGTGCGTGCCGTCCTGGCCACGGAGCTCGCCCCGCTCAGGGTCGAACCAGCGCGAGCCGAGCTGCACGGGCGCCAGCGGCAGGCTGGCCGGCAGCGCGGGCGCCGCGCGCCGCAGGATGGTGCGGATGCGCAGCGCCAGCTCGCGCGGGTCGAAGGGCTTGGCGAGGTAGTCGTCGGCGCCGTGCTCGAAGCCGGCGATCCGGTCGTCCGGCGCGCCGGCGGCGGTCAGCATCAGGATCGGCACGTCATGCCCTTCCCGCCGCAGCGTCTCGGTCAGCTCCAGGCCGGATTCGCCGGGCATCATCACGTCCACGACCAGCAGGTCGAAGGCCATGCCCTGCATGGCCTGCCGGGCCAATGCGGCATCGGCGGCGGCGGTGACGCGGAACCCCTGTTCGGAAAGGAAGCGCTGCAGCAGGTTGCGCAGCCGCGCGTCGTCGTCCACCACCAGCAGGTGCGGCTCGTTCCCGCTCATGCGGCGCTCCGCGGCTTGGGATGGGTGGGGCCGCTACGCGGATCGGGCGGCGCGGCGCGGTCGAGCTGGGCGCGCGCCTCGGTTCCCATCAGGCCGCGCATGACACGGCGGAACCCCTCCACCGCCACCGGGCCGGCCTCGCGGTAGGCCCGCATCACCCATTCACGCTGCCGCTCGAAAAGCCGCCGCTCCAGCGCCTCGCCCTTCTCGGTCAGGGTGAGCAGGCGCTGACGGCGGTCGTTGCGGCCTGGCGTTTGCGTCACGTAGCCTTCCTCGACCAGCGGCGTCAGCACCCGGCCGAGCGACTGCTTGGTGATGCCGAGGATACCCAGCAGCTCGCCCACGGTGATGCCGGGCCGCCGGCCGACGAAGTGCAGCACGCGGTGATGCGCCCGCCCCATGCCGAGTTCGGCCAGGATGGCGTCGGGGCCGGCGGTGAAGTCGCGGTAGCCGAAGAACAGCAGGTCCTGCGCCAGGCGGAGTTCCTCTTCGCGGAGGAACAGCAGTTGGCGTCCTGCGCCGACGGGCTTGCCTTCGCCCGCGGCCTTCGCGTCCGGTGTGTCTGGCATCCCTGGCATGCGTCCGCTTTTGGTCAGCTTCATTGACATATCAACGAAGCAAGTTTTACGTTTGAGGTGTCAGGCGCAATTAAGTTACGCAGAAAAGGTACGGAGGATAACGCTCATGACGCTGGCTCCCTTCGACGACCGCGACGGCTGGATCTGGATGGACGGGCATATGGTGCCCTGGCGCGACGCCCGGCTCCACGTCCTGACCCACGGGCTGCATTATGCCAGCGGCGTGTTCGAGGGCGAGCGGGCCTATGGAAGAAATATTTTCAAACTGCGGGCGCATACGGACCGGCTGATCGCTTCGGGCCGCATCCTCGGCTTCGAAATTCCGTGGAGCGCCGAGGAGATCGATGCCGCCTGCATGGCGGTGCTGGAGAAGAACGGCCTGGAGGATGCCTATCTGCGCCCCCTCGCCTGGCGCGGCTCGGAAATGCTGGCGGTCTCGGCGCGGCAGACCAGGATCCATCTGGCGATCGCTGCCTGGGCATGGCCCAACCTCTTCGGCGCCAACCGCATGAAGGGCGTGCGGCTCGCCATGGCGCCGTGGCGCCGCCCGGCGCCGGACACGGCGCCCACCGCCTCCAAGGCCTCGGGCCTTTACATGATCGGCACGCTGTCCAAGCACGCGGCCGAGGCCGAGGGCTACGACGACGCCCTGATGCTCGACTTCAAGGGCGACGTGGCCGAGGCGACCGGTGCCAACGTCTTCTTTGTCATGAATGGGGAGCTGCACACGCCAACGCCGATCTGTTTCCTGGACGGCATCACCCGGCGCAGCGTGATGGACCTGGCGAGACACCGGCAGATCAAGGTGGTGGAGCGCACCATCGGCGCCGGGGAGATCGGTGGCGCCACGGAAGTCTTCCTGGCCGGAACGGCGGCCGAGGTGACGCCGGTGCGCGCCATCGGCGAGCACAGCTTCACGCCCGGCGCCATCACGGAAACGCTGCTGGGGGACTACGAGGCGCTGGTGCGGCTGCGCCCGGCAGAGGTGGCGCGCCGCAGCGCGTGAAGCGCGGAAAGGCCAGGCGCTACCCGATGGCGAGCGCGATCGCGACCAGCACGACGACGCCCGCCAGCACGGCCAGGATCATCCACCCGGTGCGAGACCGGTCGGCCGATCCCCGCGCCTCGGCCTCGCTGGCGCCGCGCGCCAGGCCCTGCGCCGCGGCCGGGGCCGAGCCGGTCTCCAGCGCGCGGGCCCGGGCGATCATCTCCGGGCTGGGCGGAACGCCGGCGGCCTCGTCGTCCGCGCCAAGAGGCGCAGCGGCCGGATCGCTGAAGGCGACCTTGTCGCCGCTGCGGCCACTGTCGATGTCGTGGCGCAGCTTGTCTGCGCGGTGGTCCGTCCCAGCCATGTTCCGTCTCCCGGCGATAGGCCGCTGGCCTTCCGCCTTGTTCGTGAGGGTGGTGCCCGGCCGCCAACGCCGCGCGGCCCGTGTCCACCGCAGGCTTATGGAGAACCGGCCGAGGCGGCGCGGGGTTTCCGAGTGCCGGAAAAAGGCGATCCGGCCACCCCGCCTTCACCTTCCCTGTCCCCCGGTCCAGAATGCGCGGCAAGCACACCCCAGGGGAACGCCGCCCGCATGAGCTGGACCGATGCCTCCGCCCGCAACGCCTTGCGGCGCCTGTTCGACACGGCGATTCGCGCGGCCGACCCGCGGGCGATCCTGGCCCGCCATCTGCCCGAGCCGCCGAAGGGCCGCGTGGTGGTGGTGGGCGCCGGCAAGTCGGCCGCGGTGATGGCGGCGGCGGTTGAGGATGCCTGGCCGGAAGCCAACCTTTCCGGCCTCGTCATCACCCGCTACGGCCATGCCGCGCAGACGCGGCGCATCGCGGTCGTTGAGGCCTCCCATCCCGTGCCCGACGCGGCGGGGGAGGCGGCGGCGCGGCGCGTGCTGGCGGCGGTGCAGGGGCTCGGCGCCGAGGACCTGGTGCTGGCGCTGATCTCCGGCGGCGGCTCGGCGCTCATGGCGCTGCCCGCCGAGGGGCTGACCCTGGCCGACAAGCAGGCGGTGAACCGCGCCCTGCTCGCCTCCGGCGCCACCATCAACGAGATGAACTGCGTGCGCCGGCACCTTTCGGCCATCAAGGGCGGAAGGCTGGCTGCGGCGGCGCATCCGGCGCGGGTGGTGACGCTCGCCGTTTCCGACGTGCCGGGCGACGACCCGGCCGTGATCGCCTCCGGCCCGACCGTGCCGGACCCCTCCACCTTCGCCGAGGCGCGCGGCATCGTCGCGCATTACGGTATCGAACTGCCGCCCGCGGTGGCGGCGCATCTCGCGGCGGCGGCGGAGGAAACGCCAAAGCCTGGGGACCCGCGCCTCGCCCGCGCCGAGTTCCGCTTGATCGCCACGCCGCAGATGGCACTGGAGGCGGCGGCCGAGGAGGCGCGCGCCCTCGGCCTCGCGCCGCTGCTGCTGGGCGACGCACTGGAGGGCGAGGCGGCGGTGGCCGGCACTTTGCTGGCCGGGATCGCCCGCAGCGTGCGGGCGCATGGCCATCCGCTCGGCGCCCCGGCGGTGCTGCTCTCCGGCGGCGAGACCACGGTGACCATCCGCCCCGGCGTCACGCCCGGGCGGGGTGGCCGCAACACCGAGTGCCTGCTCGGCTTCACCCTCGCCGCCGCCGGGATGCCGGGCGCCTGGGCGCTGATGGGCGATACCGACGGGATCGACGGCTCGGAAAACAATGCCGGCGCCCTGGCGGCGCCGGAAACCCTCGCCCGCGCCGCGGCGGCGGGGCTGGACGCCCGCGCGCTGCTGGCGTCACACAACAGCCACGCCTTGTTCGACCGGCTTGGCGATACCATCGTCACCGGGCCCACGCTTACGAATGTCAATGACTTCCGTGCCATTCTGATCGCCTGAGCCGAGTCCGGCCTCCGTCCGACGGGCCAAAGCGCCCGCCACCTCGTTCAAGCCGGCCAAAGCGCCGTAGCCGAAGGACATCACTTTGCCGCCGCGCATTCCCCTCCGCCGCCGCCGTCGCACCAAGATCGTCGCCACCCTGGGCCCCGCCAGCTCCACGCCGGAGGTGATCGAGCGCCTTTATCGCGGCGGGGCCGACGTGTTCCGGCTCAATTTCAGCCATGGCAGCCATGAGGACCACGCCAGCCGCATCCAGATGATCCGCGCGCTGGAGAAGCGCGTGGGCCGCCCGATTGGCATCCTGGCGGACGTGCAGGGCCCCAAGCTGCGCGTCGGGCGCTTCCAGGGCGGCCGGGTCCAGCTCCAGACCGGCCAGAGCTTCCGCCTAGACCTCAGCGCCACGCCGGGTGACGTGCGGCGCGTGCAACTCCCGCATCCCGAGATCATTGAGGCGGCCCGCATCGGCACCACCCTGCTGCTGGACGACGGCAAGCTGCGCCTGCGCGTGGTGCACAAGCGCGACGACCATTTGGAGACCGAGATCCTGGTCGGCGGGGCGCTGTCCGACCGGAAGGGCGTCAACGTTCCCGATGTGGCGCTGCCGATCCCGGCCCTGACGCCGAAGGACCGCGCCGATCTCGACTTCGTGCTGCCGCTGGGCATCGAGTATATCGGCCTCTCCTTCGTGCAGCGGCCGGAGGACGTGATCGAGGTGAAGGAGATCGCCGACGGGCGCGCCTGGGTCATGGTGAAGATGGAGAAGCCGCAGGCGGTGGAGAACCTGGAGGGCATCCTCGACGCCACGGACTGCGCCATGGTGGCGCGTGGCGATCTCGGCGTGGAGTGCCCGCCCGAGGAGGTGCCCTTGGTGCAGAAGCGCATCGTGCGCGAGTGCCGCCGGCGCGGCCTGCCTGTGGTGGTGGCGACGCAGATGCTGGAAAGCATGATCAGCGCGCCCTCCCCCACCCGGGCCGAGGCCTCGGACGTCGCCACCGCCGTGTTCGACGGCGCGGACGCGGTGATGCTTTCCGCCGAAAGCGCCGCCGGCCAGTTCCCTTACGAGGCGGTCAACATGATGGACCGCATCCTGGCCCGGGTTGAGCAGGACGACGGCTGGCGGCAGATCACCGATGCCGCCCGGCCGGCACCGGAGAAGAACTCGGCCGGCGCCATCGCCGCCGCCGCCCGCCAGGTGGCGGAGACCATCGGCGCACAGGCCATCGCCACCTTCACCGCGACCGGCTCCACCACCTTGCGCGTGGCGCGGGAGCGGCCCACCAGCCCGATCATTGGCCTGACCTCCAGCGAGAAGACGGCACGGCGCATGGCGGTGGTCTGGGGCGTGCATCCGCTGCCCTCCGCCGAGCCGAACAGCATGACGGACATGGTGGCCAAGGCGGTGCGCGCCGCGCAGACAGAGGGTTTCGCGCAGGCCGGCGAGGAGGTCGTGGTAACGGCGGGCGTGCCCTTCGGTACGCCCGGCACCACCAACGCGCTGCGCGTCGCGGTGGTGAAGTAGGGCGAGGCCGGCGGCGGGGCGTCAGGCCAGCGGAAAGGCCGCGCCCATCCGCCGGAGGTGGTCGCCCTCGTGGCGCGCCACCTCCGCCAGGATGCCGTCCGTCGCCCCGTCGCGCAGCGCGCGCCGCGCCTCCAGCGCCGGGGAGGTGCCGTAGATGCCATGGCCGTCGGTGCCGAGGACGGTGGCCACTCCGGCGCGGATCAGCCGCGCCAGCCGCCCGCCACCGCCGCTCCGCCCCGGACCACTGCGGTAGCCGAGCGCCCGGTTGGAGCCGATGCCCATCTCCACCACGGCACCGATCTCGCGGGCCAGAGCCACTTCCCGCCGCCCGACGCCGTAGAGCGCATGGCCGACCCGCCCCATGCCCGGCGGCAGCCCCGCCGCGCGGAAGCCTTCCAGCGCCGCGCGCACGTTGCCGGGGTGGCGAGGCGTTTCTCCCGCATGCACGCGGACCACCGTGGGCAGGCCCCGGCGCACGCGGCCGGCGGCCCAGGCGACCACCACCGGCATGAAGTCCTCGGTCGGGTTGGTCTCGTGCCCGGCGAGATCGGCTCCCGCGAGCAGAGGGTGCTCTGCCATCAGCGCGTCCAGCCGCGCCAGGGCGCGGGCGATGTCATCGGGCGCCGCGTGGCGGTTGATGGTGGCCAGGAAGAGGATGCGGACCCCGGCATCCGCCTGCAGCCGCCGGGCCGCGGCTCCGGCCACGCGCATCCAGGCCGCGCCCTCCTCGCCCCGCGCGAGCGGCGCGCTCGCGCTGAGCTCGACATGCGTGACGCCGTCGCGGCGGGCGTCGCCCGCCACGGAGGCGAGGATGCCGGGCAGGAGCGCGGGATGGGCGCCGAGTGGCCTGCGGACGGAATAGGCCCGCTCCAGCAGCACGAACGGGTCCATCCCTCCACTCGCCGCGGGGCGCCGGGGCATTTCCATGGCGGCCTCCAGCCGGGCGAGGCTTTCCGGCGGCAGGTCGCGAAGACGCACCTGGGGTGAGCCCTGGGCGGGCGCGGCGATGCCGCCGGGCAGGATGCGCGTGTCGCCCTCGGCGAGCCGGACGCCTTCTGGTAAGGGGACTTCGGCGAGGCGCAGCATGGCGGCGGGGTAGGAAAGGTCGTGCAGCAGGCCGAGGCGGATCAGCTCGGCGGAGCGGGGGGCGCCGGTGAGGTGCGTGTGGATGTCCGTGGTGACGGAAGGCGCCGGAAGGATTGTCGGGTGCTGCTCCATGTCCGACCTTAGCGGGAGCGGTGACGCGCCGCCATCAAAACATGGCGCGCCACCCTGGCTCACGGCGGCCCGGCCTCAGGGGCTCACGGCGGCCCGGCCTCAGGCGGGCGCCTTCTCGCGCGCCAGCAGCTCCCGCTTGCGCGGCAGGCCCCAGCGGTAGCCGGTCAGCGCGCCGTCCTTGCCGATCACCCGATGGCAGGGCACGGCGAGGGCGGCGGGATTGGCCGCGCAGGCCGCCGCCACGGCGCGCACCGCGCGGGGCTGGCCGATCGCTTCCGCGAGGCCGGAATAGGTGGTGGTTTCCCCGGGCGGGATCGCCATCAGCGCCTGCCAGACGCGCTGCTGGAACGCGGTGCCGCGCAGGTCCAGCGGCAGGGCGCGGGCCGCATGCGGCTCCTCGATCAGTGCCACCACGCCTTGCAGCACCACCGCCATGGCCTCGCCGCCGGCCAGGTGGCGGGCTTTCGGGAAGCGCGCGGCGAGTTCGCCCAGCAGCGTCGCCCTGTCCGGACCGAAGGCGATGCGGCAGATGCCCTTCTCGGTCGCAGCCACCATCAGCAGGCCGAGCGGCGAGGCGGTGAAGGCGTGATGGATGGTCTCTCCCTCTCCGCCACGGCGGGCGGCGCCGGGGCTCATGCCAAGCAACCGCCCGGGCTGCTCGTAGACGCGGCTTTCGCTGCCGAAGCCGGCCTCCGCGACGGCCTCGGCCACACGGGCGCCCTCGCCCAGTGCGGCCTGCAGTCGCCGGGCCTTCACCGCATCGGCGTAGGCGCGCGGCGTCAGGCCGGTGATCTCGCGGAACAGCCGGAGGAAGTGATGCCTGGCATAGCCGGCGTGCGCGGCCAGTTCGGCCAGGGGCGGCATCGCCTCAGCCCCCTCGATGCGGGCGCAGGCGTCGCGCACGGCCTCGGCATGGAGGGCGGCACGGGTGCCGAGCGGATCGCAGCGCCGGCAGGGGCGGAAGCCGGCGGCCTCCGCGCTGGCGCAGTCCGGGAAGAAGCGGACGTTGCGCCGCAGCGGCAGGCGGGACGGGCATCCGAACCGGCAAAACACGCCCTGCGTGGCCACGGCGTAAACCATGTCGGGCCTCGCCTCGCGGCGTTGCAGCTCGGCCCAGAGCATCTCGGGATCGGGGTTCATGAGAAGGCTTATGCCATTGCCGGCGGCCTCCGCGCCTTCCGCCGGTTGCGGCGGTTCAGATGCCCTGGCCATGCGCGGCCTGGTAAAGCTTCCGCAGCCGCTCCTCCGCCCCGGGCATGCGGGGGTAGATGGCCACGGCTTCCTGCATGGAGCGCAGCGCGTCCTCGGTGTCGCCCAGTTGCTCCTGCAAGCCGGAGAGCACCGCCAGCGCGGTGAAGTGGCGCGGCTCCAGGGTCAGCACCTGACGCAGATCGCGCATGGCGGCCGCGAAGTCACCGGTTTCGGCAAGGGCCTGCGCCCGCAGCAGCCAGGCCTGGACGCAATCGGGCTGCAACACCAGTGCGGCGTCGAAGTCCTCCACCGCATCGGCCGCCGCCTCGCTGCGCAGGTTGCGCCGGCCGCGCTCCAGCAGAAGCGTCACCGCCGGCGAAGCGGCCTGCGCCCAAAGGTTGCGGATCTGCGCCGCCACGGCGGCCGCGATGTCTTCGTCCGGCGCGTTCGGCAGGGCGTCCAGCAGGCGGTCAAGCTGCGCGCGGCGCGCTTCGGGTGCGGCGGGGCCGGCCGCCGGCTGCGCCCCGGCGTCATGGGGCGCGAGCGTCACGGCCAGGGCGGAAGCGAGGAGGAACGGCGCGGCGCGCATGGTCCCTAGCTTGGATCGTCCCTCCACCGGCGCAAGGGAAATCGGCGCGCGGCGAGCTGGCGGGTCACACCGCTGCCAGGCGGGGGCTGTCACCGATTGGCAAGGGAGGCGCCGGTGGGCAGGATGGGCCGATGCATCTGGTGCTGGCAGGCGCGGGCCACGCGCATCTGGAAGTGCTCCGGCACTTCGCCCGGTCGCCGCCGGATGCCGGGCCGGCGCGCCTCACCCTGGTCACGCCCGAGGCCACAGCGATCTATTCGGGCGCGGTGCCCGGCGTGGTGGCCGGCCTGCTGCCGCCGACGGCGGCGGAGATCCCCCTGGCCCCGCTGCTGTCCGACGCCGGTGCGGAATGGATCGAGGACCGCGTGACCGGCCTTGATGCAGGCCGCCGGCTGCTCCGCCTCGGCCGCAACCCGCCATTGCCCTACGATCTGCTTTCCCTCGATACCGGAGCCCTTCCGGTTACCCCGCCGGGCACCGTGCCGGTGCGCCCCTGGCGCGGCCTCTTCGCGGCCCTCGCGGCGCTTGATCCGGCGGCCGGACGGGTGGCCGTCATCGGCGCGGGCGCGGCCGGCACGGAACTCGCCCTGGCGCTGGCGCGCCGACCTGGCCCCCGGCCCTTGCTGCTGGAGGCGATGCCTGACGTGCTGCCTGGACTTCCGGCGCCCTTTCGCGCCCGGGCGGAGCGCGCCCTGCGGCTGGCAGGCGTCTCCTGGCGAACCGACTTCCCCGTTGAGCGACTCGATGACGGCGCGCTCCACGGCCCGGAATCCCGCATGGGCCAGGTCGCGCTGGCGATCGCCTGCACCGGCACCAGGCCGGCCCTGGACCTTCGTGACAGCGGCCTCGCCTGCGATGCGGCAGGCTTCCCGAGGATGGACGCGGCACTGCGCAGCCAGAGCCATCACGACGTCTTCGGAGCGGGCGATGGCGTTGCCGCCGGCCTGCCTAAGGCGGGAGTATGGGCCGTGCGGGCCGGCCCGGTGCTGGCGGACAACCTTTCGCGCGCGTTGCTGGGAGAGCCGCTCCGCCCCTGGGAGCCGCAGCGGCAGGCGCTCATTCTGCTCGGAACCGGTCGCGGGGAAGCCATCGGGCTCTGGCGCGGGATCAGCTTCGAGGGAGCCTGGGCCTGGCGGTGGAAGCGATGGCTGGATGGCCGCTTCGTGCGGCGCTACGCCGGCACGGGAGAAGGTTAGGTTTGAAGGTCGCCGCGGCTGTCCCATCTGCTTCACCGAAGCACCCGCAAAAATCCTCGCGGGCCGCTGCCACCCGCCGTCGCCTCGCGCGTTGGCGGCTCAGCCTCTGCCTGCCGCGCCGTGCGGCGGGGTCCATCACGCCATTGCCGCACCCGTCGTCCGGTGCGGCCCTGACCGGAGAACCGCCCCGATGCACCGCACCGCCTTGACGCGCCGCGCCACCCTGGCCACCGCGACGGCCCTGCTGCTTGCCCACCCGCGCCCCGGCAGGGCGCAGGAGAGGCCGGTCGTCGTCAGTTCCAAGCTGGACACCGAGGGCGCCCTGCTGGGCGAGATGATGGCGCAGCTCCTGGAAGCCAAGGGCGTGAAGGTGGAGCGCCGCCTGCAGCTCGGCCCGACCCGGATCGTGCGGCAGGCGCTGCTTTCCGGCGAGATCGACATGTATCCGGAATACACGGGCAACGGCGCCTTCTTCTTCCAGATGGAGGATGATCCAGCCTGGCATGATCCGGCGAAGGCCGCGGACAAAGTCCGCGCGCTTGACCTGGAACGCAACAAGCTCGTCTGGCTGCAGCCGGCCAGCGCCAACAACACCTGGGCCATCGCCGTGCGCCGCGACTTGGCGGAGAAAGGCAAGCTGAAGTCGCTGGCTGACCTTGCCAGCTACCTGCAGAAGGGCGGCGACTTCAAGCTTGCGGCTTCGGCCGAATTCGTTGAGAGCCCGGCGGCGCTGCCCGCATTCCAGAAGGCCTACGGCTTCACCCTGCCGCCGGAGCGCCTGCTGGTGCTGGCGGGTGGCGATACCGCCGTGACCATGCGCGCCGCCGCCGAGCGGCTGAACGGGGTGAATGCCGCCATGGTCTACGGCACGGACGGCGCCATCTCCGCCCTTGACCTTGTGGTGCTTGAGGATCCGAAGGGCGCCCAGGTCGTCTACCAGCCGGCGCCGGTGCTGCGGAAGGCGGTGGCGGACCGCCTGCCGCAGATCGACGAATGGATGCGGCCGCTCTTCGCCTCGCTCACGCTGGAGGCCTTGCAGAAGCTGAATGCCCGCATCGTGGTCGAGGGGCAGCCGGCGCGGCAGGTGGCCGAGGCGCATCTGCGTGGCCTCGGCCTGCTGGGCTGAGGCATGCCGCTGCGCCCTGCGCTGCTGGCCGCCAGCCAGCCGGCCGCCGCGCCCTCCCCGCCGCGCGAGGCCACCGCGGTGGGGCTGCTCGCCGCGCTGGCGGCGCTGGCGCCCTTTCTGCTCGGCTGGCTCTCGCTGGCGCCGAACCGGCTGCTGAGCCCGCGCCCCGCCGAGTTGCCGATGGGGCCGGAACTGGGCCTGGCCATGGGCGGCTTCCTGCTGGCTTGCCTGCTGGTGCTGCTGCTGGCGCGCCGCGCCGCCCTGCTGCCCTGGGCGGAGGCAGCCGCCGCGCTGGCGCTTTGCGCACTGCTGGCCACGGCAGGGCTGGGCGCGAGGGCGGCGCTGGAGGCAGCCTCGCCCATGGCGCGGGCCATGCCGGCGGCGGGCGTCTGGGTCGCCATGCTGCTGCTGGCCCTGGCGGCGGGAAGCTGCGCCGCGGGGCGCGGCGGCACGCCCGGGCGCTTTCTGGCGCTGGCGGTGCTGGGCGTGGGCGGGCTGCTGGCCACCGGCCTGCTGGATGGGCTCTCCGTGGTGCATGAGGCCGCCGCGCGTGGGCCGGAGTTGCGGAGCGCCTTCAGCGGCCATCTGGCGCTCGCCGGCGGCGCGCTGGCGCTGGCGCTGATGGTCTCGGTGCCTTTGAGCCTGCTGGCGCTGCGCCGCCCACGGCTGGAGGCAGCACTGATGGGCCTCGCCAACGGCTTTCAGGTGGTGCCCTCGCTGGCCCTGTTCGGACTGCTGATGGGCCCCTTGGCCGCGCTCGCGGCGCTCTGGCCGGCGCTGCGGGACTGGGGCGTCGGCGGCATCGGCCCGGCGCCGGCCATCCTCGGCATCGCGGCCTACCTGTTGCTGCCGCTGGCCAGCAGCCTGCTGGCCGGGCTGCGCGTCGCCTCGCCCGCGCTGCTGGACGCCGCGCGCGGGCAAGGCATGACCGAAGCCGGCATCCTGCGCCGGCTGCGCCTGCCGCTCGGGTGGGGCGTCATGCTCGGGGGGCTGCGGGTCGCGGCGGTGCAGGCGGTGGGGCTGGCGACGCTGGCGGCGCTGATTGGCGGCGGCGGACTTGGCCGGCTGGTCTTCCAGGGCATCGGCCAGATGGCGGCCGACCTGATCCTGCTCGGCGTGCTGCCGGTGGTGCTGCTCTCCCTGCTGGTCGACGGGCTGCTGGCCATCCTTCAGTCGGGGCTGGAGGTGGCGCGGTGATCCGCTTCGAGGGCGTCACCCGCCGCTACGGTGACCGCGCGGTGGTGGACCGCGTGACGCTGGACGTGCCGGACGGCAGCATCTGCGTGCTGCTCGGGGAATCCGGCTCCGGCAAGTCCACGCTGATGCGGATGGTCAACCGGCTCGTCGAGCCAAGCGCCGGGCGCGTGCTGGTGAACGGCCGGGACGTGACGGCCACCGATCCCGAGACGCTGCGGCGTGGCATCGGCTACGTCATCCAGTCGGTCGGGCTGTTCCCGCACTGGCGGGTGGCGGAGAACGTCGCCACCGTGCCGCGCCTGCTGGGCTGGGAGGCCGCCCGCATCGCGACGCGGGTGGACGAGCTGCTGGCGCTGGTGGGGCTGGAGCCCGGCCGCTTCCGGGACCGCTTCCCGCATGAGCTGTCCGGTGGACAGGCGCAGCGCGTCGGCCTCGCGCGGGCGCTGGCCGCCGATCCGCCGCTGCTGCTGATGGATGAGCCCTTCTCAGCCCTTGACCCCGGCACGCGGCGCGGATTGCAGGCGGAGCTGCGCACCATCCACGCCGAGACGGGCAAGACCATCCTCTTCGTCACGCATGACGTCGAGGAGGCGCTGGCGCTCGCCGACACCGTGGCGGTGCTGGAGGAGGGCCGGCTCGCCGCGCGCGGCCGCCCCGCCGAGCTGCTGGAGCGAGGCACCGGGGCGCCGGTGCGGCGGCTGTTCGGCGAGGAGAGCCTGGCCTTCCACCGGCTGGCCACCCTGCCCGCCAGCACCATCGCCCGCCCGGAGGATGCCGCGGGCGACCTGCCGATCCTGCCGGCGGAGGCCTCGCTCAAGCAGGCGCTGATGCTGATGCTCTCGGAGGGCAGCGACCGGCTGGCGGTGCCGCCAACCGGAGAATTTCCCGGCGGCACGCTCTACTGGGCCGACCTGGTGCGTCCGGCATGATGGCGCTGCTGGCACAGGTGGCGGCCTTCCTGGCCGCGCTCTGGGCGGCGCCGCATCTGGGCGCGCTGTGGCACGCGCTGTTTCCCGCGCTTGCCCGCCCGACCTGGGACAGCCAGAGCTGGTTCACCCTGCTCGGCGAGCACCTGCTGCTCTCGCTCGGCGCGGCGCTGATCGCCGCCGCCATCGGCCTCGGCGCCGGCATCTTCGCCACGCGCGGGGCCGGTCGCGCGCTGCGCCCCCTGCTGGACGCCGTCTTCGCGCTGGCGCAGGCCATTCCGCCCGTGGCGGTCATCGCGCTCGCCTTGCCGCTGCTCGGCTTCGGCGCGGCGCCGACGCTGCTGGCGCTGGTGCTCTATGCCGCCCTGCCGGTGATGCGCAGCGCCGTGGCGGGGCTGGACGCCGTGCCGCCCGCGGTGCTGGACGCCGCGCGCGGCACCGGCATGGGGCGGGCCGGCATTCTGGCGCGCGTGGAACTGCCGCTCGCCCTGCCGGTGATCCAGGCCGGGCTGCGGGTGGCCGTGGTGCTTTCCATCGCCACCACCGCCGTGGGCGCCGTCGCGGGGGCGAGTTGCCTGGGCACGCCAATCGTGGTCGGGCTGGCCAACGGCAACACCGCCTGGGTGCTGCAGGGGGCGCTCTTCACCGCCTGGCTGGCGCTGATCGCCGACCGGGCGCTGCGGCTGGGGCTGCGCCACGGCGCCCGGGGTTGAGGCGCGGCGTTACAGCCGCACCTTCAGCAACCGCCCCAGCTCGCCCATGATGCCGGCGCGGAAGAGCAGCACGCAGACCACGAAGATGATGCCCTGGATCACCGTCACCCAGGCGCCGAGCTCGGCGAGCTGGTTCTGCATCAGCACGATCACCGCCGCGCCCGCCACCGGGCCAAAGACGGTGCCGAGGCCACCAAGCAGCGTCATCAGCACCACCTCGCCCGACATGGTCCAGTACACGTCGGTCAGCGTGGCGATGCCGAAGACGATGGCCTTGGCGCTGCCGGCCAGCGCCGCCAGCGCGGCAGAGAGGGTGAAGGCCAGCAGCTTGTAGTCGTCCACCCGGTAGCCGAGCGAGATGGCGCGCGGCTCGTTCTCGCGGATCGCCTTCAGCACCTGGCCGAAGGGCGAATGCACGACGCGGCTGATGAACAGGAAGCCGGCCAGGAAGATGACGGCCACCACCCAGTAGAGGGCCATGTCGGCGCGCAGGTCGATCAGGCCAAAGAGGGCACCGCGCGGCACGCGCTGGATGCCGTCCTCGCCCCCGGTGAAGGGCGCCTGGAGGTAGAAGAAGTAGACCATCTGGGCGAGCGCCAGGGTGATCATCGCGAAGTAGATGCCCTGGCGGCGGATGGCGATCCAGCCGGCCACCGCGCCCAGCGCCGCGCCGAAGGCGGTGCCCACCAGGATGGCGAGTTCCGGCGTCAGGCCCCAGACCTTGGCCGCGTGCGCCGCGAGGTAGCCGCCCGTGCCGAAGAACATGGCATGGCCGAAGGAGAGCAGCCCGACATAGCCGATCAGCAGGTTGAAGGCGCAGGCGAAGAGCGCGAAGCACAGCAGCTTCATCAGCAGCACGGGGTAGAGGAAGAACGGCCCGGCCACCACCAGCAGCAGCATCACCAGGAATGTGATGCTTTGCGCGCGATTGAAGCCGAAGCCGGAAAGACCGAGCAGCCCCGGCGCATCGTTCACCGGAGCCCCGACAAGGGCGGATGCCTGCACAGCCATGACTTAAGCCCTTCCGAACAGGCCGGCGGGCCGCGCCAGCAGCACGATGGCCATGATGACGAAGATCACGGTGGAGGAAGCCTCCGGATAGAAGACCTTGGTCAGCCCCTCGACCAGCCCCAGGCCGAAGCCGGTGAGCACCGAGCCCAGGATGGAGCCCATTCCGCCAATCACCACCACCGCGAAGACGACGATGATGAGGTTGGAGCCCATCTGCGGGTTCACCGAGTAGATCGGGGCCGCGAGCACGCCGGCGAAGGCGGCGAGCGCCACGCCGGCGCCGTAGGTGAGCGTGATCATGCGCGGCACGTTGACGCCGAAGGCCTGCACCAGCGCCGCGTTCTCCGTCGCGGCGCGCAGATAGGCGCCGAGCCGCGTCTTCTCGATGACCAGCCAGGTGACCAGGCTCATCACCAGCGCCGCCACCACCACCCAGAGCCGGTAGACCGGCATGAACATGAAGCCGAGGTCCACCGGCGGCCCGCCGAGCGCCGCAGGCGGTGCATAGGGCATGCCGGAGGAGCCGAACTGGTTGCGGAACACGCCCTCGATGATCAGCGCGAGGCCGAAGGTCAGCAGCAGCCCGTAGAGATGGTCCAGCTTGTAGAGCCGGCTGATCATCGTCTTTTCCAGCAGCACGCCGAAGGCGCCGACGATCAACGGCGCCAGGATCAGCGCCGGCCAGTAGCCGATGCCGAGCCAGCTCAGCATCATCCAGGCGACGAAGGCGCCCATCATGAACTGCGCGCCATGGGCGAAATTGATGACGTTCAGCATGCCGAAGATGACGGCGAGGCCAAGCGAGAGCAGCGCATAGAAGGCGCCATTCACCAGGCCCAGGGCAACCTGCGGCAGGCCGATCTGCAGTTGGAACAGGAGGTCTTCGAGCACTGGTAGGGCTCCCTTGGCGGGGCTTCCTGCAACAAGGCATGGAAGCGCGGCGGCGGCACCGGGCCACCGCCGCACGGCGTATCACTCAGGTGCGGACCAGGCTGCAACCGCCCTCGCCGAGCGGGCGGAAGGCTTCGTCGGCCGGGGTGGTCTGCAGCACCTTGTAGTAGTCCCAGGGAGCCTTCGACTCCTCGGGCGACTTCACCTCGAAGAGATAGACCGGGCAGAGCTTGCGGCCATCCTCACGGATCTTGCCGGCGCCGAAGCAGTCGTCGTCGGTCGGCATGGCCTTCATGCGCGCTACCGCGTCCTTGCCGCTGGCCTTGGCGGCGCCGACGCCCATGTCCTTCACCGCCTTCAGGTAGTGCAGCACCGAGGCGTAGCAGCCGGCATGGTCCATGTTGGGATAGTTGTCGCCCACCGCGCCCTTCACCCGGCTGAGGAAGCTGCGGGTGCGGTCGTTGAGGTCCCAATAGAAGCTTTCGGTGCAGACCAGGCCCTGTGCCGTCTTGAGCCCGAGCGCATGCACGTCGCCGATGAACATCAGCAGCACCGCGAGCTTCGTGCCGCGCCGGGTGACGCCGAACTCCGCCGCCTGCTTCACGCAGTTGATGGTATCGGTGCCGGCATTGGCGAGGCCGATCACCTTGGCGCGGCTGCTCTGCGCCTGCAGCAGGTAGGAGGAGAAGTCGGTGGATTGGAGCGGGTGGCGCACGCTGCCCAGCACCTTGCCACCAGCCTGCTTGACGAAGTTCGACGTGTCGCGCTCCAGGGAGTGGCCGAAGGTGTAGTCGGCGGTGATGAAGAACCAGGAATCGCCGCCGGCCTTCACCATGGCGCCGCCGGTGGACCTGGCGAGCATGTAGGTATCGTAGGTCCAGTGGATCGTGTTGGGCGTGCACTGGCCGCCGGTGAGCTCCGTCGTGGCGGCGCCGGAGTTGAGATAGACCTTGTTCTTCTCGCGCACGACGGTGTTCACCGCCAGGGCGACCGAGGAGTTCGGGACGTCCACGATGACATCCACGCCATCCTGGTCCAGCCACTGGCGGGCAATGGTGGCGCCGACATCGGGCTTGTTCTGGTGGTCGGCGACAACCACCTCCACCGTCGTGCCGGGCGGCGCCATTTCCTTCACCGCCTGCCGGACGCAGGCGACCGAGGTGGGGCCGGAGGTTTCACGATAAACGCCCGACTGGTCGTTCAGCACGCCGATCTTGATGGTGTTGGATTGCGCGCGCGCCCGGCCGGGCAGGGCGCTCAGCCCGGCGCCCAGCGCCGGCGTCATGGCCGCGGCGGCGACAGTCTTCAGCAGGCTACGACGATCTTGTGTCATCGATCCGTTTCTCCCAATGCCCCTGTGCATCCCCGGGGTCGGTTCCACAGCACCGCGCGGACTTGGCGGCCGGTCACCGCGCGGACGTGAAGCGTTGCGGGCGCGCTCAGACGCCCAGGTATCCGTGCAGCCGGTCCATCGCGCCGGCCATCTCGGCGTTGCTCACCGCGTCCACCACATGGCCGTGCTCCATGACGTAGTGGCGGTCGGCGACGGTCTGCGCGAAGCGGAAGTTCTGCTCGACCAGCAGCACGGTGAAGCCGCGTTCCTTAATGGTGCGGATGGTTTGGCCGATCTGCTGCACAATGACAGGTGCGAGTCCTTCGGTCGGCTCGTCCAGCATCAGCAGCTTCGCCCCTGTGCGCAGGATGCGCGCGATGGCCAGCATCTGCTGCTCGCCGCCGGAGAGCCGGGTGCCGGGCGAGCGCGCGCGTTCCTTCAGGTTGGGAAAGAGCGTGTAGATCGCGTCGAGATCCATTCCGCCCGGCCGCACCACGGGGGGCAGCAGCAGGTTCTCCGTCACGTCGAGGCTGGCGAAGATGCCGCGCTCCTCCGGGCAAAGGGCGATGCCGGCGCGGGCGATGCGGTCGCTGCGCGCGCTGACCAGCTCCTGCCCCTCGAAGCGCACGCTGCCGCTGCGCCGGCCGACCAGGCCCATGATGGACCGCAGCGTGGTGGTCTTGCCCGCGCCGTTGCGGCCGAGCAGCGTCACCACCTCCCCTTCCCGCACCTCGATATCCACGCCGTGCAGCACGTGGCTCTCGCCGTACCAGGCCTGCAGGCCGGCGACCTTCAGCAGCGGCTCAGCCATGCGCCTGTGCTCCGGATATCGCGGGGTCGGTGCCAAGATAGGCGGCGACAACCTCCGGGTTGCGCGAGACGCCGGCATAGTCGCCCTCGGCCAGCACGCGGCCGCGCGTCAGCACGGTGATGGTGTCGCAGAGCCCCTCCACCACGCGCAGGTTGTGCTCCACCATCAGAACGGTGCGGCCCTGCGCCACGCGGCGCACCAGCGCCACGATGCGGTCCACATCCTCATGCGTCATCCCGGCGGTGGGCTCGTCCAGCAGCATCATCACCGGGTCTAGCGCCAGGGTGGTGGCGATCTCCAGCGCCCGCTTGCGGCCATAGGGCAGCTCGCCAGCCAGCAGATGCGCATGGGTGTGCAGCCCGACATCCTCCAGCAGCGCACGGGCCCGGGCATCGTATTGCCCGAGCACCTTGTCGGAACGCCAGAAGTCGAAGCTGCGGCCGCGGGCACGCTGCAGCGCCACGCGGACGTTCTCCAGCACCGTCAGATGCGGAAAAACGGCCGAGATCTGAAAGGAACGCACCAGCCCGAGGCGAGCCACCTCGGCCGGCTTCATGCCCGTGATGTCCCGACCGTCAAAGCGGATGCTGCCGCGCGTGGGCTGCAGGAACTTGGTCAGCAGGTTGAAGCAGGTGGTCTTGCCTGCCCCGTTCGGGCCGATCAGCCCATGGATGCTACCACGCCGTACATTCAGCGAAACGCCGCTCACAGCCGTGAAACCAAGGAACTCCTTGGTCAGGTCCTCCGTCGCCAGGATGGTGTCCACCCTGCATCTCCCGCTTCCCTGATCATTCTTTTAGGGCTGTTTCAACCCCTTAGAAGAAGCATGACGAAGTGGCCGCCGCCGCGCAAGCATCAGCTTGACGGCTCGGGCAAGTGGTTCAGATGGCGAAGTTCAGGGCTTCCGGCGCGGGCCGCCGCAGGCCGGCGACGGCGGCGCGGCGCAGCAGCTCGGCCACGGTATGGCCGCCAAGCGTTTCCAGCAGCGAATGCTCCAGCTCGGCCCAGAGCGGCTGCATCACCAGGCTCTGCAGGGCCGACGGCGGCACCTCCTCCGCCGGTGCGCCGTTCTCCGGCGCGCCGACCGCCGCCACCACCTCGGCCAGGGTGATGTCCCGGGCGGCGCGGCCGAGGCGGTACCCTCCCCTCGGACCGCGCGTGCTGCTCAGAATCCCCGCCCGCGAGAGCGCCTGCAGCACCGGCTCAATGCCACGCCGCGCCTCGCCAAGCCGGTCGGCGATGTCACCTGCCGGAACCGTGGTGCCGCGCCCGGCATGGAACGCCACGTCAAGCACGATGCGAACCGCAGTCATCGCCCGGTCCCGCCGCAATAACATCGTGACTGCCCCCTGATCCACGCGCACAAGACGTGATATACCGCGCCCATGCGTGAAGGAAACACCTCCCCCTCCGGTATGAGCGACCGCTCGGCGCAGAATGCGGGCGGCATGCACGCCAGTGTGCTCTCCACGATCGGCAAAACGCCGCTGGTGCGCCTGCCCCGGCTGGAGGCGGCGCATGGGCTGCGAGCGCGGCTGGCGCTGAAGCTGGAGTTCTTCAACCCGCTGGGCTCGGTCAAGGACAGGATCGGGCTCGCGATGGTCGAGGCGGCGGAGCGCGAGGGACGCATCGCCCCTGGCGAATCAGTGCTGGTGGAGCCGACCTCCGGCAACACCGGCATCGCGCTTGGCTTCGTCGCGGCCGCCAAGGGCTACCGACTGATCGTGACCATGCCGGATGGCGCCAGCGTCGAGCGGCGCAAGATGCTCCGCCTGCTCGGCGCGGAGGTGGAGCTGACGCCGGCCAGCCAGGGAATGTCGGGCGCCATCGCGAGGGCCGAGGCCGTCCTCGCCTCGACGCCGGGCGCCTGGATGCCGCGGCAGTTCGACAATGCCGCCAATCCGGCGGTGCATGAGGCCACCACGGCGGAGGAGATCTGGACCGACACCGCTGGCGAAGTGGATGTTGTGGTGGGCGGAATTGGCACCGGCGGCACCCTGACCGGCATCGCGCGGGCGCTCAAGCCGCGCCGCGCCGGGCTGCGGGTGGTCGGCGTCGAGCCCGCTGAATCGGCGGTGCTGTCCGGCGACGATCCCGGCCCACATGAGATCCAGGGCATCGGTGCGGGCTTCCGCCCAGGGGTGCTGGACCTCGCGCGGCTCGACGAGGTGCGGCGCGTGACGGAACGGGAGAGCTTCGCCGCCGCCCGGCTCTGCGCGCGCACCGAGGGCCTGCCGATCGGGATCTCCTCGGGCGCCGTGCTGCACGCCATGCTGGACCTCGCGGCCAGCCCGGAAATGCACGGGCGCCTGGTTGTGGGCATCGCCGCCTCGTTCGCGGAGCGCTACCTCTCGACCGACCTTTTCGCCGGCCTCTGAGGAGAACGGCTCCACCGCCGCTCCAGCAGGCCGCGTCGCAGGCAGCAAGTGAATTGGGTCGAGGCGAGGCGGGATGAGCGTCCGGTCCCTCGCGGATGGTCGGAGCGGCGGGATTCGAACCCACGACCCCCAGTCCCCCAGACTGATGCGCTACCAGGCTGCGCTACGCTCCGACGCCGTGGGCAATAGCACCGGCGCCCGCCCCCCTCAAGCCCCCGCAAGTCACCTCTTGCGCGCTTGTCAGCCTTTGGCGCCCCCCTGCCCCGCCTCGCCGAGCAGGCGCAGCTCGGCCGCGATCGCCTCCAGCTGGGCCAGGATGTCACGCAGCACCACCTGGCCGGACGGCGCGGGCGGGACCTCCATCTCGGCCCGCATGTCGCTCTCCGCCTCCGCCTCCGCCTCGGCGGGCTCCGGACCTTCCAGCCCGCCCTCGCGCAGCAGGCGCTGCACGCCCTTGATTGTATAGCCCTGGGTGTAGAGCAGGTCGCCGATACGCCGCAGCAGGGCGATGTCCTCGGGCCGGTAGTAGCGGCGGCCGCCGCCGCGCTTCAGCGGCTTCAGCTGCGGGAACTTGGTTTCCCAGAAGCGCAGCACATGCTGCGGGATCTGCAGGTCCTCGGCGACCTCGGAAATGGTGCGGAAAGCAGTGGGCGCTTTGCGCAGTCGGCCGGAAGCCTCCTGGTCCTCAGGCATGAGTTGCACCCCGTCATTCATCGGTCGGAGCCAGCTTCGGCACTGGCCCGTTGGCCAGTGGCGTCATTCGTCATCGGCGCCGGTCGACTCGCCGTTCAACCGCGCCTTGAGAACCTGGCTGGGCCGGAAGGTCAGCACCTTCCGCGGCATGATCGGCACTTCGACGCCCGTCTTCGGGTTGCGCCCGACGCGCATTCCCTTCTGGCGCACGGAGAAGGTCCCGAAGGCGGAGATCTTCACCGGACGTCCGGCTTCCAGTGCGGCGGAGATGCGCTCCAGCACATCCTCCAGCAACGCGGCGCTTTCGTTACGCGACAGACCGACCTGCGCATAAATCGCCTCGGCCAGTTGCGCGCGCGTGATGGTGTTCATGACCGAGCGCGGCCCATGGCGTGAGACTCCTCGCAACCCCTTCTTCTTGCAACAGAACCGGTATGACCGGCCAAGGTCAACCGCGCGTCGGGGTGTGGCGTAGAAGCTTCAGCGGGGTGATGCTTTCGTGCAACACCGCTCCTGCCGGGAGAAGGCGCTCAGGCGCCGTCGGCACGTGCCGTGGCGGTCAGCAGCCGCTCGATGGGATCCCAGAGCATGGCCTCCTGAGCGACCGGGCGGCCGCCGACGAGGATGGACTCCGTGGCCACAAGCTTGCCCTCCAGGCGCTGATAGAACCAGCGCGACGGGTTCTGGCTGAGCACCCAAAGCATGACGGAACCGCAGCCGATGGCGGCGAGATGCGCCGCGGCGGCCCGCATCAGCCGGCGACCGAGTCCGCGCTCACGCCAGTCGTCCAGCACGTAGAGGGTCTCGATCTCCCCCTGCGCCAGGCCACGGCGGCGTGCCCGCCGGCAGGAGGCGAAGCCGACCACGAGCGGCACCTCCTCCGGCTGTTGCGGCGGCGCCACAGCAACGAAAAGCGCTTCCCCATTCTGCCGTTCCACGAGGCTGCGGTAATAGCCCCCCGCAATACGGGGCGGCGACAGCCCGGCGAGGTAGGTATCCGGCAGCAGGCCCGGATAGGTGCTGCGCCAGCAGGCCACGTGAACGGCAGCGATCGCGGTGGCGTCGGCGGGTTGCGCTCGGCGGATGCAGATCATCAGCGCTGGGCTCCCCCTCCTGTCTTCCGGCCGGGTCAGGCCTTTCGCCGCAGGACGGCCGCGAAGAAACCGTCGGTGCCATGCTGGTGGGGTGCCAGCTCCATCCACTGCCCCGACCCGGGCGGCGGCACCGGCGGCGCGGCAGGCGCAAAGGCGGCGGTCCAGGCTTCCGCCAGCGGCACCGCCTCGTATTCGGGGTGTTCCGACAGGAAGTTCCGCACTTGCACGCCATCCTCCTCCGGCAAAACCGAGCAGGTAGCGTAGACCAGCTTCCCACCAGGGCGCACCAGACCGGAAACGCTATCCAGGATGGCGCGCTGCTTCGTGATCAGCTCCTCGAAGTCGCGCAGATCGGTGCGGGTGCGCGCGTCGGGATTGCGTCTCCAGGTACCGCTACCCGTGCAGGGTGCATCCACCAGAACGCAGTCGAACTGCCCGGCGCGGCGCTTGACCCAACGATCCCCCGCTGTCAGCAGGTGGCGCTCCGCGTTGTCCACGCCCGCCCGGCGAAGCCGCTTGGCCGCTCCCTCCAGCCGTGTTGCCGAGACGTCGCAGGCGACGATGCGGCCGCGATTGCCCATCATGGCCGCGACCGCCAGCGTCTTGCCCGCGGCGCCGGCGCAATAGTCGGCCACCCGCATCCCGGGCCGGGCGCCGGTCAGCAGGGCGATGAGCTGGCTGCCCTCGTCCTGGATCTCGATCAGGCCTTCGGTGAAGGCGCGGCTGGCCAGGATGGGCCGGCGGTCCGGGACGCGCAGCCCCCAGGGAGAAAAGGCCATCGGCTCAGCCGTTATGCCCTCGGCGGCCAGGGCGGCGGCGGCCTGCTCGCGCGTGCCGCGCAGCAGGTTGGCGCGCAGGTCCAGCGGCGCGCTGCCATCCATCGCCGCGGCGGCCTCCGGCAGCTCCTCGCCGAACCGCGAGCGGAAGCCCGGCAAGGCCCAGTCCGGCAGGTTCAGGCGCGGCCCCTCTGGCATGGCGGGAGGCTGCAAGGGGGCGCCGTCCAGCGCCGCGATGGTGGCCAGCTCGCCGGGATCGGGCGGATCGGCATTGAAGCGGCCGCCCGGGAAGGCTTGCAGCACCTCCTCGCGCGTCCAGCGCTCCACCAGCAGGAGATAGGCCATCAGCAGAAGGCGAGGCGTCGGCGGCAGGCCACGCCGCGCCAGATGCCATTCCAGCCGTAGCCGCTGGCGCAGCACGCCCCAGGCACGCTCCGCCACCGCCCGGCGGTCGCCGCTGCCGATGTAGCGGCGCTCGCGGAAGAAGGCGTTGGCGGTGGCGTCCGCCGGCCGGCGCGGCGCGGCTTCCACCTCGGTGAGCAGCGCCACCGTGGCGGCAATGCGCGCGGCGGGGGTCATGGTCCGGCGTCAGCCTTCCTGGCGGTAGTTCGGCGCCTCGCGGGTGATCGCCACGTCATGCACGTGCGACTCCCGCAGGCCCGCGTTGGTGATGCGGCGGAAGGTGCATCCGTTCTGCATCTCGGCGATGGTGGCGTTGCCGGTGTAGCCCATGGCCGAGCGCAGGCCTCCGACCAGCTGGTGGACCACCGGACCGACCGGCCCCTTGTAGCCGACCCGGCCTTCAATGCCCTCCGGCACCAGCTTCATCTGGTCCTGCACCTCCGCCTGGAAGTAGCGGTCGGCCGAGCCCCGTGCCATGGCGCCGATCGAGCCCATGCCCCGATAGGACTTGTAGGAACGCCCCTGGTAGAGAAACACCTCGCCCGGCGCCTCGTCGGTGCCGGCGAAGAGGCTGCCCATCATCACGCAGTCCGCGCCGGCGGCGATCGCCTTGGCGATGTCGCCGGAGGAGCGGATGCCGCCATCGGCGATGGCAGGCACGCCCTTCCCGTGCGCCGCCGCGGCGCTCTCCAGCACGGCGGTAAGCTGCGGCACGCCAACGCCCGCCACAATGCGGGTGGTGCAGATGGAGCCCGGGCCGATGCCGATCTTGACCGCGTCGGCCCCCGCCTCCGCCAGCGCCTCAACGGCTTCCGGCGTCGCCACGTTGCCGGCGATCACCTGGACGCTGTTGGAAAGGTGCTTGATGCGCTCGACCGCCTTCAGCACGCCCGCCGAGTGGCCATGCGCGGTGTCCACCACGATGACGTCAACCTCGGCCTCGATCAGCAGCTCGGCGCGGCGCAGCCCATCCTCGCCCGTGCCGGTGGCGGCCGCGGCGCGCAGGCGGCCCATGGCGTCCTTCACCGCGTTCGGGTTGGCCTGGGCCTTGTCCATGTCCTTGACGGTGATCAGGCCGATGCAGCGGTAGGCATCGTCCACCACCAGCAGCTTCTCGATGCGGTGCTTGTGCAGCAGGCCCCGCGCCTGCTCGGCCAGAACATCGGCCGTCACCGTCACCAGGTTCTCGCGCGTCATCAGCTCATAGACGCGGATATTCGGATCGGTGGCGAAGCGCACGTCCCGGTGGGTGAGGATGCCGACCAGCCGCTTGCTCTCCCGCTCGACGACGGGGATGCCGCTGATGCGGAAGCTGGTCATCAGCGCCTGTGCCTCGGCCAGGGTCTGGTCGGGATGGATGGTGACGGGGTTCACCACCATGCCGCTCTCGAACTTCTTCACCTGGCGGACCTGGGCGGCCTGCTCCTCCGGCGTGAGGTTCTTGTGGATGACGCCGATGCCGCCGGCCTGGGCCATGGCGATGGCCATCTGGCTCTCCGTCACCGTGTCCATGGCGGCGGAGATCACCGGCATGTTGAGCGCGATCTCGCGGGTGAGCCTGGTCCGGATGTCGGTCTGGGCCGGCAGCACGGTGGAATAGGCCGGCACCAGCAGCACGTCGTCGAAGGCGTAGGCCTCGGCGATGAGGGTGCGGCGCGGCGCGGCGCCGCGATCAGCGGGGCCGTCGGTCGGGATGGTGTCGGGAGCCATGGCGGGAGCCTTTCGCAGAACTCACAGGCGCGTTCCGCAGCCTTGGCGCGTCCCCCTACCCCAGAATCGCGCCGCGCCGCAAGCATCACAGGCGTGATGATCGCGCAACAGGGACCCGCGCCCGCCGCTCAGCCCTCGCCGCCGCGGAACCCCTGGGCAACCACGTACATCTCCGCGCTGTCCTTTCGGCTGGCCGGTGGCTTGGCGTGTTTCACGCTGGCGAAGTCGCGCTTCATGCGGTTCAGCAGCTCGCGCTCGGTGCCCCCCTGGAAGACCTTGGCGACGAAGCCGCCGCCGGGCGTCAGCACCTTGCCGGCGAAATCGAGCGCCAGCTCGACCAGGCCGAGGATGCGCAGGTGGTCGGTCGCGTTGTGGCCGGTGGTGTTGGGCGCCATGTCGGAAAGCACGAGGTCGGCGGGGCCGTCCAGCGCCTCCAGCACGCGCCGCTCCACCGCCTCGTCCTGGAAGTCGCCCTGCAGCAGGGTTGCGCCGGCGATCTCGTCCATCGGCAGCAGGTCGAGGCCCACCACCTTGCCGCGCTCACCGGCGCGCTGCACGGCCACTTGCGTCCAGCCGCCCGGCGCTGCGCCGAGATCCACCACGCGCTGGCCCGGGTGGAACAGCTTGTACTTCTCGTCCAGCTCCAGGATCTTGAAGGCGGCGCGCGAGCGCCATCCCGCTGCCTTGGCCGCGCGGACATAGGGATCGTTCAGCTGCCGCTCCAGCCATTTCTGGCTGGCGGTGCTGCGGCCCTTGGCGGTGCGCAGGCGCGTGGTCAGGCCGCGTCCGGCCTCGCTCGGCAGTTTCACAGTTGTTTCATCCTCAAGGGGCGGGGTGCGCCGCCGCCCGTTGCCAGGAGGCGGCACGCCGGGGCGCCGCCAGCTCCTGCCGCATCATGCGCAGCAACATGCCCTCCCGCAGCCCCCGGTCCGCGACCGTGACAGAGGACGAGGGCCAGACCTTGCGGATCGCCGCATAGATGGCGCAGCCCGGCAGCACGAAGTCGGCGCGCTCCGGCCCGATGCAAGGATGGGCCCGCAAGCCATCCGGCCCAAGGGCGAAAAGGTCGCGCAGCGCTTGGTCGGCCGCCCCGGTGTCCAGCACGCGGCCATCGATCAGCGGCCGGGAGTAGCGCGGCAACGCCAGCGCGACGCCGGCCAGGGTGGTGACCGTGCCGCTGGTGCCCATCAATCGCACGCCGCCTGCCCGCATCTCGCGCGCGATGCTGTGCACCCGGTCAAAGCGGGCGAGTTCCTCGACCACTTCTTCCACTACGTGGCGAAAGCCTTCGGGCGTGCCGCAGCAGAGGCCGGCCCGTTCGGCCAGGGTCACGACGCCGAGCGGCAACGAGACGTAGCCGATCAACTCCGTGGAGCCGCGGGCTTCGCTGCGGATCCAGGCGATCTCGGTGCTGCCGCCGCCGATATCAAAGAGCAGCGCCCGCCGGTCATGCGCCCGCAGCAGGGGCGCGCAGGACTCCATGGCCAGTTCCGCCTCCTCCCGCGCCGAGATGATGCGGATCGGCAAGCCCGTGGCGGCGCGCGCCTCGGCCACAAAGGCGGGGCCATTCCGGGCCTGGCGGCAGGCTTCGGTGGTCACTGCGAGAAGGCGGCGCAGCGGACGGCGGAGCAGCTTCTGCGCACAGGTTTGCAACGCCGCCAGGGCCCGGCTCATCGCGCCCTCGGAGAGCAGGCCATGAGCCGCAAGCCCCTCCCCCAGCCGGACGACGCGGCTGTAGCTGTCCAGCACGCGAAATGAACCGGAGGAGGTTGGGACACCAACCAGCAGGCGGCAGTTGTTGGTTCCCAGGTCGATCGCCGCGAACGTCCCGGCCGAGCGGTCCGGGCAGGTGCGTGACGAGGCGACGGCAGGATGAGATACAGCTTCTGGCATGACAATACGGCCTTCCCACGGCCGCCGATGAAGCGGCGACAGGGGGGGCTTCTCTATGATCCGGCCTATGGGCGGCGAGAGCAAGCAGTTTCGTACCGCACTGCGGAACGATTTACGAGACGGGTTGCAAGCCTCACCGGACGACGCTATATCGCCGCCACCGCCGAACGGCTGGTGGGGAATAGTTTAACGGTAGAACTCCCGACTCTGACTCGGGCAGTCTTGGTTCGAATCCAGGTTCCCCAGCCACGCTCTCCAAAGCCATCATCGCTTCAAACGAAGCTCGCCCAGCCTGGGAGTCGGCGCAGGGTTCGGCTGTCACGCCAGAGCGGCTTCCCTTCGTGTTTGCTCACTTCAGCCGTTCCAGCCTTCTGTTTCGACGAGCATCTTTTCCCAATCAGCCGGCTCCATCCGCTCGGGATCTGATCCAGGAGAGAGGTCTTTCGGCCGCTGTCTCTTGGCGAGGCGCAGGCGAGGCCCGGTGGCTGCTCAGGGACGCCTGCTGCAAAGCATTCGGCGCCGCGTGATGAGCATTCTCGCACGGGGTAGTGCAGCCCGGAACTCTTCTCCAGGCCAGGCAGTTCGCGTCCCTGCGTTCAATCCCTCCGAATTCCCGGACCAAGCGAAGCGCAGCGCGGGCGTCGCCTTTTCCGCGGGCTCGGTTGTCCGGAAAGGCGGAGGAGCTGTTCTGCCGAGCCTCCGGACGTGCGGTGAACCATGACGCAGCAGCCCGCGTGGAGCACAAGGCTCTTGCCGATCGGCAACAGGGGTTCGCCGGACTTCAGGCGCCGAGCCGGGCCGGCAGGCGACAGTCACGGAGGAAGGCTGCCTTCCCCGCCGCCGTTGGGACCGGCGGTGAAGGCGTGGTCTCTGATCGCGGGCTGTACCGCAGGCCTCCTTGGTGCGAGATGGCTCCAAATGGAGACAAGTGCAGCAAGCCGTCCTCGATCATTTCCATTAAAGAAACCGAGCAGTACCAGCCGATTCTTACTTTCTCTGCAGCCTGAGATTGCGCAGGGAGATTCTTGTGCTCAGAGGAAGCATCTTCACCGTGGAGAACACGATCTCGATGTGTCCCGTGTCGCTCGGATTCGTGAAACCGATCTCCAACACTGCCTCGAACCTCCTCGATGTTTCCGGGACTTCTCTCTTCGCACGTCCCAACTCGGTCCCAGGAACACCTTTCGTGATCCGCATGAGAATGATGTTCTCCGGCTGAGCCTGGAAGAAGTCCGATTCCAGGGGTTCGATGGCGAGGTCTGCTGAGACCACCCACTCGCCGGCGGGAATGCGGATGTAAGGTCCGAAAGCCAGAGTAGACTGGTTGGCGCTGGTTTTGACGAGAAGTTCCCCTTCCCGCATGGTGGAGGAGTGTGAGGACCGCATGAGGTCGAGGCCAACCTCGAATTCTTCTTGGGTACTGTAGAAGAATTCCCTGAAGTAGCTCCCGGCATACTGCTTTTCTGCCACCTCGTCTTTCGGCTTATTTCCGGCTCCATCAGGCGACACACTCTCATCCGGCACCACCCCCAGCTTTTCACGGACCGTCTGCCGGATGCTGCTCACATAGCTGTCCAGGTGCTTCGAAAGCCATGCGCGACGCTCATCGTCGTCCTGCGGAGGCTTCTCGCTGGATGGCAGTGCCAGCGCCTGGTCGAAGTCGGACTGGCTGCGCAGCGGTATCACCCTGAAGCGGGCGCCAAAGTCCTCGCCCAGAAGAGAACGCCTGTCGATGCCAAGCAGGGTCACGTTCAGTCCCAAGGTCCAGGCGGGAAGCGCCCCATGCACGCGGAGCGAGAGCAGGTTCTGCGCGGACGCCAGGTAGGTGAGGAAGCGATCCGCGTCGGTGAAGGTGACGAAGGGGATGCCCATTTCGGAAAGCATGGCGCAGTCCTGCTCGTCATGCGCGATGAAGACCCGCGTGGGGTCCTGTTCCCACAACCTCCGGAAGAAGCCATGAACATCGCCGGAAACGCGGTTCCAGAAGCTCGCGGTGCCATTCAAAACAGAAACCAGCTGTTCCTGGCGCCGGAACAGTGGCCGGGGTTCGAAAATGGCTGAGAAGAAGCCTGGGCAAGGAAGAGCCAAGGGCTCCAGGCCCAGTTGTTTCAAAACGGCCACGCCAGCGAAGTCCCGGCATGTGCAGAGGTCGAACTTCGCGTACTGGGCGTAGGCCGAGGCGATCGGCGCCTGCCGGACGCGTTCACCGAACGCCTCGTCCAATGAATTCCTGAGCTCACCGAAAGCGTCGAAGTAGAAGGCGCCTGCACCCAGGTTGATTTTGACCGGAACGTCGCTGTTGGCCGCTTCCAGGATGCGCTGCAAATTCTGGCTCGGAGTGGCGCCGACCAGGATCTGCGGAGTTCCGCAGACCACAATCATGTCGGTGTCGCTCGGAAAGCTTTCATTGTCCGAAAGGAAGCGGACTTCTTCCTCATGCTGGCCGATGGCACGGCGGACAATGTTCCGCGCACCCAAGTAGATAATCCGGTCACCCAGATTGAGGGACTTTCCGTCGTGCTCGTGGGGAAGAGTTAGGTAGGTGACCTTCATCAGGTGAGTTCTTCTCACAGTGTTAACAAACTATCCGAGGCTCTGTTCGCGAGCGTGGGCGATCGGGCCGCGAAGGAGCCGGTGAAACATGCCGGTTATGACCGCCACTTCCTGCCCAAAGCTGCGAAGTTTTCCTCCGCTTTGCGGAAAGCACGGCGGGGCACTCCAGATCCGTCGCATCGACGGTACGATTCCTGTTCACGCGCCGCCCGTCCAGGCTTCGTCCCTGCGGCATCCCGAAGACCCGCTAAACCTCTGATAGAGAGCCATCCGGCTTTTTTACCGCATCTCACTCAGCCGTGAAAACGCTTTATGGGAGCGTGCCTTTCCAGGTTCCGGCGATCGGAACCGCCGTGTTGCCATGACGCTCCACCCGTCGGCTCCCGCCGGGAGCCGAATGCCACTTGCTGAAGGGCCCAACTGGCCGCTCCGGCAGGAACTGCCGCCGGCATGGGAGCCCCCCGCCCATCCCACACGATCAAGCGAAGCGAGGCCGCGCGGTCCCTGGATGCCAGTCCCCTTCCCGCCCGCCGCGCCACGATCTTTAGTGGCGACACGGAATGCTTGCTTCCACCTAATTCCCCCTCCAATTTGCGTGGCGCCACGTTAAGTGAGAAACCTCATGAGCAAGCTGCGGATGTCTGCGCCGAACGAGGGGCCGCCAAGCAGGCGATCAGAAAGCCCACCGCCAGGGGGCGAGCGCGACAACAGCCCTGTTTCGCCAGAACCTGGCCTCGCCCCTGCGACAGCGGAGCTGGGTGGCGAGTCCAGGCCAGCCGCCGCCACCAGCCGGGGTGCCACTTCACCAGCCGAGCCCTCAGATGGGGAAGCAAGTGACGCATCGCAGCCAAGGAAGCGCGGGCGCCCTCCACGTTTCGGGCAGGCGATGTCCAATTCCCTTCGGAGCCGCCTCAAGCGGGATGCCCGCCGGGAAGAAACAGCCGATACGCTTCGCCTGCTGACTGATCTGCTCCTGGCTGATTCGCCGGAGGCGGCGGCATTTCGGCTGGAGATCGCGGAACTCCGCGGGCATGGCGCTGCCGCCTCTCGGGTTCTCGCCGCGCATGGCCTCGGTGAGCATTGGGCCCGCATCATCGCTCGGCTGGGGCCAACGGTGCCCCGGTGACCGCGGTCCGTTGTTCCGCGGCTTGACCGATGCGGCCCCGCTGGCGCCCTGAAATGCTGCTTCCGCGCCCCTGCCCCTCAAGGCGAGTTTTGCGTGGGAAGAATCGCGCCTGCGGCCCGCTCGCTCTTCCTTCTTGGCCTCCGGGGCGCATAGGGGAAGGCCGCCTCGCCCGCTGCACGCCGAATGAGCAGGCCCAATTGCGGCCTCAATCCGGCCGCCAGAAATCCTAGCGCGGAGCATTCTCCGTTTCCGCCAAACATCTGAGAGTGAAGGTATTTACCTGAAACCTGCGGGCTCCTTGCGAGCTGCGAACAGGCTTCAGCTCGCTTGCGGTCATCACGAATAAGGCAGAATTTTCGGCCATCGCCACATTTAGGGCTGAAATGTGGCGTGCGTTGCCCTAATTAGGAGAGCAGCAGAGGAGGCCACCCATGATGGACAGCAAGCCGACCCAAAGCGAAGCGCCTGCCGATCGCCGCCCGGGCCATGTTGCTCCGGAAGCCGACCGCTACGACACGTTCCGCACCGAGGCCGGCAACGGCTATTCCAGCTGGAACTCCTGGGGTGAGCGCAACCCCCTGACGCTCGGCTCCTACGGCCGCTGGTAAGCAGCCAAAGCCTCTCATCCCCGTTCTCCGCGAAGCCCGGTCCCCCAACCGGGCTTTTTGCGTGCGTGCCGTGAGTTGCGCCGCACCCGTTGGAGTTCAGGACGGTCACGGCATCGCGCCGGAGAAGGCTAGAGCATTTTCCGTTCGCTCCGGCTCACGGGAAATGCTCTGGCCGTTTGTTTCGACGAGCATCTTCACCCGTCCCGATGATGCCATCGGAACGGGATCTGCTCTGGAGCATTTTCCGTTCGCTCCGGCTCACGGGAAATGCTCTAGCCGGTTGTTTCGACGAGCATCTTCACCCGTCCCGATGATGCCATCGGAACGGGATCTGCTCTAGCGCGGCGGCGCCTCAGCGCCCTTCCGGCTAGTGATCAGCCCGTAGGCCTCCGGCCGCCGGTGGGCCGCGAAGTTGAACATCTTCTCCTTGCCCTGCCGGCAGAGATCGAGGTCGCAATCCGCCAGGATCACCTCGTCCGCCAGCGTCTTGGCTTCCGCCACGATGCGCCCGTTCGGGTCCACGATGCAGGAGCCGCCGATCAGGCCCGAGCCATCCTCCTCACCCGCCTTGGCGACCGCCACGGCCCAGCTGGCGTTCATGTAGGCGTTGGCCTGCGCCATCAGCTGCGAGTGGAAGGTGCGCAGCGCGGCGTCTTCGCTGTCGCCGCCATTGGGGTCGTAGGCGGCGGAGTTGTAGCCGACCAGCAGCATTTCCAGGTCCTGCAGGCCATAGACACGCCAGGCCTCCGGCCAGCGGCGGTCGTTGCAGACCAGCATCCCCAGCACCGGCTCGCCCCAGCTGGCCGGCCCGTGAAAGGCCGGGAAGCCGAGATCGCCATACTCGAAATACCGCTTCTCAAGCTGCTGGAAGCGCGAGCCCTCCCGCGGCTCGACGGAGCCCGGCAGGTGCATCTTGCGGTACTTCTGCAGCACCTCGCCATCCGGCCCAACCGTGACGGCGCTGTTAAACCGCTGCCCCTCCGGCGTCTTCTCGGCATAGCCGACATAGAAGCCGACGCCGAGCTCGCGGGCACGGTCGAACAGCGCCTGGGTATCGGGCCCGGGAAGGGCGGATTCGAAGTAGGCGTCGAGGGCCGCCTCGTCGAGCAGCCAACGGGGAAAGAAGGTGGTGAAGGCCAGCTCGGGAAAGACCACGAGCCGCGCGCCGCCGGCCGCCGCCTGCTCCAGCAGGGCGATCATGCGGGCGAGTGTCTGCGGGCGGGAATCGGCGCGTTGCGTGGGCCCCATCTGGGCGGCGGCGACACGCAGGATGCGGGGCATGGCGGAAACCTTCAGCTGGACCGAGGAGCGGCGATTTGACGCCTTTGGAATGCCGCATCCCCTTTCCCGAGGCAATCCGCCCCCCCGCGACCGGCGCTGCATTAACCGGCTGGCGAGGTCTCGTCAGCCAATCTCTCCGGGCTGGACGGGGGCACGCAATCCGCCGCGCAGAGGGACCAGGAGGGACCATCGCCCATGACGCAGAGCCTGTTCGCGGCGCCCCCTGCCCGCCGGCCCCGCGCGCCCCGAGGCTGGCACTGGCCTTCGCCGCACCGCCCCCCGCCCGCCGCCTTTGTCACCCCGCTCGCGGCGGTGGCGGCGCTGGTGACCGCGCTGGTGCCGCCTGGAAGCTACCTCCTGGCGCAGGAGGCGCCGGGCGCCGCACTTCCCGCCGCCGCCCTGGTGCTGGCCGGCAGTGGCGGCCTCGGAGCGCTGGTATTTCTGCTGCTGCGCATGTCGCCCCTCCGCGCCCTGTCGGCCGCCCTCTGTCACGCCGCTCATCTTTCCTCCCACGACCCGCTGACCGGGCTGCCCAGCCGCGCCGCCTTCCTGGAGCGGCTTGCCAAGGCCGCGCTGGTCGGGAACGGCGCGCTGGCGGTCCTGCTGATCGACCTCGACCGCTTCCGGTCGGTGAACGATGCCCTCGGCCAGGCGGCCGGCGATTCGCTGCTTCGGGCGGTTGCGCAACGGCTCTCCGAGAGCCTGCGGCCCGGCGAGACGCTGGCCCGCCTCGGTGGCGACGAGTTCGGGGTGCTGCAGGCCGGCGCGCAGCCGGAAGCGGCGGCCGCTTTGGCCGAAAGGCTTCTCGCCTCCTTCGGCGCACCCTTTTTCCTGGGGGGCGGCCCGGTCGAGATCGGCGCCAGCATCGGCATCGCCGTCGGCCACCGGGACGGGTCAGGCGACGTTCTCCACCTGCTCCAGCAGGCCGACCGCGCGATGTCCCAGGCGAAGCAGCAGGGCCGCGCCGGCTTTTGCCTCTTCACGCCCGAGCTGGGGGCGCAGTGGCAGGAGCGGCACGGGCTCGAATGGGACCTGCGGCGCGCTTTGGCCGGGGGCCAGTTCCGGCTGGAATACCAGCCGCTGGTCTGCCTGGCTTCGGGGCGGGTGCTGGGCGCCGAGGCTTTGCTGCGCTGGCACCGGCCTGGCCATGGCGAGATCCCCCCTGATCAGTTCATCGGCCTCGCCGAGGAGATCGGGCTGATCGGTCCGATCGGCGCCTGGGTGCTTCAGGAGGCCTGCCGCGAGGCCGCTGGCTGGCCGGCGCCGCTTGGCATCGCCGTCAACGTCTCCCCCCTGCAGTTCCGGCTCCCCGACCTTTACGGGACGGTGAAGGCGGCGCTGCAGCAGGCCGGGCTGGCGCCGGAGCGGCTGGAACTGGAGATCACCGAGGGCATCCTGATGCGCGACACACGGGAAACCCTGGAAGTCCTCTGCCGCCTGCGGGATCTCGGCGTGCGTCTCGCCATGGACGATTTCGGCACCGGCTATTCCAGCCTCGGCTATCTCAACCGCTTTGCTTTCGACAAAATCAAGATCGACCGCAGCTTCGTGCGGCATCTCACGAACGATCCAAAGGCCAAGGCGGTGGTTCATGCGGTGATGGGCCTCAGCCAGACGCTGGGCATCCGCGCGCACGCGGAAGGCGTGGAGAACGACGAGCAGGCCGAGTTGCTGCGCCAGGAGGGTTGCGAGGAGGTCCAGGGCTATCTCTACGGCCGCCCCATGCCGCCCCAGCAGTTCGCCACGCTTTTCCGGCAGGCCTCCTGACGCGCAGGGCAGTGGGAGCGAGCAGTGGGAGGTTGACGGGGAGCGCCGATCTGGCGCACCAACCGCCCCTGTTTCCACAGCTCAGCCCGACAAGGCAGCCTGATGACCGAACTGGCCTTCCACAACAGCGCCACGCGCCGGCGGGAGACGTTTGTCCCGCTCGATCCGGAGCATGTGCGCCTCTATGTGTGCGGCCCGACGGTCTATGACCTGGCCCACCTGGGCAATGCGCGCCCGGTCGTGGTGTTCGACGTGCTGGCGCGGCTGCTGCGGCGGCGCTTTCCCCGCGTCACCTATGTCCGCAACATCACGGACGTTGACGACAAGATCAACGCGCGCTCACGCGAGAGCGGCGAGCCGATCGCCGCCATCACCGCCCGCACCACGGCCGACTTCCACCGCGACATGGCCGCGCTCGGCTGCCTGCCGCCTGACGAGGAACCGCGCGCCACCGATAACATCGACCGCATGGTCACGTTGATCGAACGGCTGATCGCCAACGGCAATGCCTACGAGGCCGAGGGGCACGTGCTCTTCGCGGTGCCGAGCTATGCCGCCTATGGCGCGCTGTCCGGCCGCTCACCGGAGGAGATGCTGGCCGGCGCCCGCGTGGACGTCGCCCCGTACAAGCGCGACCCCGGCGACTTCGTGCTGTGGAAGCCCTCCGAGCCGGAACTGCCGGGCTGGGAGAGCCCCTGGGGCCGCGGCCGGCCTGGCTGGCACATCGAGTGCTCGGCCATGTCCTGGCGCTATCTCGGCACCGACTTCGACATTCATGGCGGCGGGCACGACCTGCTCTTCCCGCACCATGAGAACGAACTGGCCCAGTCCGTCTGCGCCTTTCCCGGCAGCCGCTTCGCCCGCTACTGGCTGCACAACGGAATGCTGCTGGTGAACGGCGAGAAGATGTCGAAGTCGCTCGGCAACTTCCTGACCGTGCGCGACATCCTGGCAGCCGGTGCCTGGGCGGGCGAGGCCTTTCGCCTGCTGCTGCTCAAGACCCACTATCGCGCCGCCCTCGACTACACCGCCGAGCGGCTGGAGGAGGCCAAGGCGGAGCTGGACGACTTCTACGCCCTGCTCGCCCGCGACCTCCCCGCGCCCGAGGCGGACGACCCGCTGGTGGGGGAGATGGCGGAATGGGCGCTCGAACCCCTGGCCGACGACCTGAACACCCCCCTTGCCCTCACCCGCCTGCGCGACCTGCGGACGCTGGAGAACGTGGCCACCGTGGGCGGCTCGGCGGCAACGGTGCTGTCCCGCATCGGCAAGGCCTGGCAGCCGGAATCGGGTACCGCGGCGGCGGCGATCCGTCAGGCCGCCGAGGTGCTCCGCCTGTTCGGAAGCGACCCGGTGGCGTGGCGCCAGGGTGGCGGCGGGGATGAAGCCGCCATCGAGTCCGCCATTGCCGCACGGCTGGCCGCCCGCACGGCGAAGAACTGGGCCGAGGCCGACCGCATCCGCGGCGAGTTGGCCGCGCAGGGCATCATCCTGGAGGATGGTCCAGGCGGCACCACCTGGCGGCGGGGCTGAAAACGCCCCTGCGCCCCGCGTCCTGCGCTCCGTGGGCCAGGTTCAGCGGGCCGGGTTCAATGAGCTGGTCGGGCGGCCGGCAGGCGGTCGCGCAACTGGCGTGCCGCCCGCAGCAACACGGCGCCGCCGCCGGCGATCCCGACCCAGAGCGCCGGACGCAGGCCAAAGCTGACGTCGAAATTCGCCTCCAGCACGGCCAGTGGCGGCACGCCTGTCGCCACGGCATACCAACCGGCCTCCAGCAGCGCCGTTCCGAGGGCGGCGCCCAGGGCCAGCCCGCCCAGCCGCAGCAGCCCCGGCGCACCGCCCTTCGGCGCCACGGCCCGGTAGCCCATCAGCCAGAGAAAGAGCCCGGCCATCAGCATGGCCTCAGTGACGTCGATCTTCGACTGCAGGGCGAAGTGCACCAGAGCCAGCACGCCGATGCCGTAGACGATACGGTGCAGCCGCTGCCACCGCCGCCCTCCAAGCCGCCGCACCCATCCGTCCGTCGAGGTGACGCCCAGCGCCGCCAGCCCCAGCAGGGCGACGAAGCCGATGGCCAGGTAGAAGCGGAGCACGATTTCGCTGGCGACCTTCACGAGGTTCCAGTCCAGGTCCAGCGCATAAAGGGTCAGGTGCAGCACGGCATAGGCGAGCGCCCCGAGCCCGACCATGCGGCGCACCAGCATAAGGCGCGGCCAGCGCAGCATCTGCTTCAAGGGCGTGATCAGCAGCGAGAGCAGCAGGATGCGCACGGCCCAGAGGCCCGCCTGATGGACCGCCTCCATGATCGGCCGCGCACCCAGGTTCCCCTGCGCCGCCAGCCAGGCGGTCCAGAGTGCCGGGAGGGCGAGGCCCAGCAGCACGCCCAGCTTCAGCGGCGAGAACTGGCCCTGGCGGTCACGCCAGGGCGGCAGGATGCGGCGGTGAGGCTGGGCCATCAGGTCTCCGGCACCGGCTGTGGGTCACAGGCATTTAAGGCGCGCTGCCCATCCTGACAGTGGTCCGCAGTGTTACCGAGCATTTCCTTGCGTCGCCGGGCCTTGCATTCCCCCCCTGGAAGGGTGGCATCTGGCCGGAGAATCCCGTCACGACCGGAGAACTTGATGACCCGCATGTTTCTGGCGACCGGCGGCCTCCTCGCCGGCCTGGTTCTCGCCAGCCCCGGGCAGGCGCAGCATGCCGGCCAGGCTGCCCCCGGTGGTGCGAGGCCGGAGGCTTCCGCCAGCACCGAGTATCGCGCTGCCGCCGAGCGGATGCGCCGCGACCTGAACCTCCCCGTCACCGGCGATCCCGACCGCGACTTCGCGGCCGGGATGATCGCGCATCATCAGGGCGCCATCGACATGGCGCGGGTGCAGCTTCGCTACGGGAGGGATCCGGTGCTGCGGAAGATGGCGGAGGAGATCATCGCGACCCAGGAGCAGGAAATCGCCGTGCTGCGCACCTATCTGGAGCCGCCGCCGCGCCGGCGCTGAGCGTCCGGCCCTTTCGCCGGGCGCCGCGGGGCGCTATCGGGGGCAGCCTGCCCTGGCAACCCTTGAGGATGATCCGCCCATGACCGGCCGCGACGGTGGCGCCGACCTGAAGCCATTGCCCGGCGAGAGCCCGATCGTCGTGCTGGTGCGGCCGCAACTGGCCGAGAACATCGGCACGGCGGCGCGCGCCATGGCGAATGGCGGGCTGTTCCACCTGCGGCTGGTGGCCCCGCGCGACGGCTGGCCGCTGGAGCGCGCCTGGTTCGCCTCCTCCGGCGCCGACCGGATCCTCGAGGCGGCGACGGTGCACGCCAGCGTGGCCGAGGCCGTGGCCGACTGCCACCGCGTCTTCGCCACCTGTCCGCGCGCGCGCCATGTCATCGCCCCCTTGCGCACGGCCCGTTCCGCGGCGGAGGACCTGGTGGAGATCTGCCGCGGCCGTGGGCTGCGCAGCGCCGTGCTGTTCGGCCCCGAGCGCGCCGGGCTGGAGAACGAGGACATGGCCTGTGCCGACACCTGGGTGCGCTACCCCCTCAACCCCGACCACATGTCGCTCAACCTCGCCCAGGCGGTGATGATCCTGGCCTATGAGTGGTGGAACGCCGCCGAGGACAGCACGCCGCCGCGCCAGCTCGTCACCAACGAGACGCGGGTGGCCACCAAGGGCGAGCTGGAAGGCTTCCTGACCCGTCTGACGGCCGAGCTGGACGCCTGCGGCTTCCTCGACAACCTTCCAAAGCGGCCGGGCATGGTGCGCAACCTGCGCCACTGGTTCCAGCGCGGCGAGGTGACGGAGCAGGAGCTGCGCACCCTGCATGGCGTGGTCACCGAGCTTTCCCGCGGTAGGATGCAGCGCGGCCGCCCTGCGGCGGAAGACCCGCCGCCCCCCTGGGGCGCAGCCTGAGCGCCGCTGGCCTCAAGCGATTTCCCAACTTCGCAGAACACCGCTCCAGGTGGTGAAGGGGCGCCCCTCGATCACCCAGTCCACCTCGGCGGCAAAGGGAATCCAGCGCCCCTCGTGCTGGCGATAGTCGCCGAAGCGGCCGCGCCAGGGCCGCTCGACGAAGCCCTCCTCCTCCTCGCGCGGGCGGTCCTCCGCCCTTGCCTCGACGATTCGCCCTTGCGCATCAAGCCGCAGCGTGACCTCGCCGCGCGCCGCGCCCTGCCCGGCGCCGACGCGGAGGCTTCGTCCGTCCAGCTCCTGCCAGTCCAGCTCGGGGTTCAGCAGGATGGCATCGGGCGCCCAGGCGAGCTCCGCCAGGTAGCGCATGATCTCACCCTTGGTCAGCGCCGGGCTCGCCGTCGCGCTGCCGAGCGGGATGACGCGGAGGAGGCGTAGATCGAGCCTTGGCTCGCTCCCCTCCAGCGCATCCACCACGGAAACGCAGCCGAGCGGCCCCACATTGGCGCGCCAGGAGAAGGCGCACCGCCGGAGATCGATGCTCTGGGCGGCCGAGAAGCGCAGTGGCCGCGCCCCGGGCGATCCCCGCATCGTGCCGGACTGCGCCAGGGAGACCCCGGAAAGCCACGGCCCGCCGGTGGCGCCGAGGCGCTGCGCCAGCACGCTGGCGGCGCCGGGCAGCGGCGGCACGGCCTGGGTTGACGGATCGGAGAGCCGGGTTTCCATGCAGACCGCCCATCAGGGACCCTGCTGGCCTGTCGCCGGCGCTTGGCAGACCATCTGCCCTGCCTTGGCCGTAGCCCCTGCAATGATCCTATAAGACGGCATGACCAAGGAAGCACAAGCCGCCTCGCCGGCGGTACTCCCAAATGAGCGCGGAAACGTCGCCCGGCTCGCCATCGCCCAGGCGCTGGCTGGCGCGAATGCCACCATCGTCTATGCGACCGGCGCGGTCGTCGGCAACACGCTGGCGCCGGACAAGGCCCTGGCCACCCTGCCGATCACCATCTTCGTGGTCGGCATGGCGGCCTGCACCCTGCCCGCCGGCGCCGTGGCGCAACGCCACGGCCGCCGCGCCGCCTTCCTGCTGGGAACCGGCTGCGGCGTGCTGGTGGGCCTGCTCGCGGCCCTGGCGGTGACGCTGGGCTCCTTCTGGCTGTTCTGCCTCGCCACCTTCTTCGGCGGCGCCTATGCCGCCGTGGTGCTGACCTTCCGCTTCGCCGCCGCCGATTGCGTGCCGGCCACGAGGCGGGCGCGGGCGATCTCCGCCGTCATGGCCGGCGGCGTCTTCGCCGGAGTGATCGGGCCGCAGCTGGTCACCCACACCATGGACCTCTGGCCGCCCTTCCTCTTCGTGCCGACCTACCTGGCCCAGGCCGCGGTGGCGGTGCTCTGCGCCCTGGTGCTCGCCGGCGTCCGGCTGCCAAAGCCGAAGGCAGGCGATTCTGCCGAGCGCGGGCGCCCGCTCGCCGAGATCGCCCGCCAGCCGCGCTTCATCAGCGCCGTCACCGCCGGGGTGATCTCCTATCTCATCATGAACCTCGTCATGACCTCGGCCCCCCTGGCGATGCGGCTCTGCGGCCTCTCGCAGGATGACGCGAATCTCGGCCTGCAATGGCATGTCATCGCCATGTACGGTCCCTCCTTCATCACCGGTCGCGTCATCGCGCGCTTCGGCGCGCCGCGCGTGGTTTCGGTCGGCCTGCTGCTCACCGCCTGCGCCGCCGTTGTCGGCCTCACCGGCATTACGGTCGGCCACTTCTGGCTGACGCTGATCTTCCTGGGCCTGGGCTGGAACTTCGGCTTCGTCGGTGCCTCGGCCATGGTGGTGGAGTGCCACCGGCCGGAGGAGCGCACCAAGGTGCAGAGCCTGAACGACTTCCTCGTCTTCGGCCTGATGGTGGTCGGCTCCTTCGCCTCGGGCGGGCTGCTGAACAGCTATGGCTGGGAAATGGTCTGCTGGGTGTCGCTGCCACCGCTGCTGATCGCCGTGGCGACCCTCTGGGCCACCGGATCCTTCCGGACGCGGCCGGTCACCCCCTGAGCCGGGCGCGGCGCCGGGCGGCCGCCCGGCGCCGCGCCATCAGAAGTGGCTCCAGCCGCCCCCGTCGAGCCGCAGCATCTCCCCCCGCGCGTCGCGCACCGCCACCACCGCCTCGCCGGGCACGAACTGGCCGATGCGCGTGACATCCACGCCGCAGGCCGCCGCCCGCGCGGCGACCGCCGCCGCCGCCGCCGGCGGGGCCGCGAAGAGCAGCTCATAGTCGTCGCCACCGGTCAGCAGGCGCGGCAGCAGCGCCGGGCGCTGGGCGACCAGCGCCGCTGCCGGGGCCGACAGCGGCACCGCCGCCGCCTGCAGCGCGGCGCCGCAGCCCGCGGCACGGCAGAGGTGGCCGAGGTCCTGCACCAGCCCGTCCGAGACATCCAGCGCCGCCGTGGCCAGCCCGGCAAGCGCCTGCCCGAGCGCCAGCCGAGGCCGCGGCAGGCGGTAGCGCCCGGCGAGATGGCCCTCGGCATCGGCGGGCAGCTCGCCCTGCAGCACCGCGAGCCCCAGCGCGCCGTCGCCGATGCTGCCGGAGACCCAGACGTCCTGCCCCGGCGCCGCGCCCGTGCGCCGAAGCGCCCTGCCGGGCGCGACATGGCCGAGGATGGTCAGGGAAAGCGTCACCGGCCCCGGCGTCGAGACGGTGTCGCCGCCCAGCAGCGAGACGCCGAACTCCGCCTGATCCTCCCGCAGCCCGGCGGCGAATGCGGCAAGCCAGGAACTGCCGGTGCCGCGCGTCAGGGCGGTGGTCATGAGGTAGCCGAGCGGAGCAGCACCCATGGCGGCGAGGTCGGAAAGGTTGGTGCGCAGCAGCTTGCGGCCGATGGTCTCCGGCGGATCGTCGGGCAGGAAGTGCACGCCGGCCACCATGGCGTCGGCCGCCAGCACCAGTTCCCGCCCCGCCGGCGGGGCCAGCACGGCCGCATCATCAGTGAGGCCGAGCGCGCCCGGCCCGGCGAGCGGCCGGAAATGCCGGGCGATGAGCTCGAATTCCGGCGGCAGCGTCATCGGCGCCCTCCCTCTCCGCGGGACTGCCGGGGCGCGCGGGCCCCAGCCCAGCCTCTCAGCGCCGGAACTCGTCCGGGCGCAGGCTGCGCGCCAGGGCGTCCAGCACGCCATTGGCGAATCGTGGCTCGTCGCCGCTGAAGAAGCCGTGCGCGATGTCCATGTATTCGTTGATCACCACGCGGGCCGGCGGTTCGGTGCCGGAGGACAGCTCGAAGGCGGCGGCGCGCAGCAGGGCGCGCAGCACCGGGTCGAGCCGCGCCACGGTCCAGTCCTTGGCGAGATGGCCGGCGACGATCTCGTCCAGGCCGTCGGACTGGCGCGCCACGCCGCGCGCCAACTCGGCAAAGAGCGGCACGTCGGCCAGCGGCACGCGGCCATCCTCGTAGCCGCCGGCATCGGGGCCGATGCGGTGGCGCACGAACTGGTCGATCACGGTCTCGGCGGTCTCGCCGGTCTGCTCGCTCTGGAACAGCGCCTGGATGGCGGCGACGCGCGAGCCGGTGCGCGGGCGGCCCTGCACGTTCGGGCGGCGGGTCGGCTTGCCGGAGGTGGTGCTCATCGCAGGCCCCACTTGCGCGCCAGGGCGACCTGGCCGAGCACGGCATGCGCCGCCTCGGCGCCCTTGTTGTGGCGGTCCTCGGCGCTGCGGGCCTCGGCCTGGGCCAGCGTCTCGACGGTCAGGAGGCCAAAGCCGAGCGCCAGCCCGGTCTCGCCGCTGATGTCCATCACACCCTGGCAGACCGCCTCGCAGATGAACTGGTAGTGGTCGGTCTCGCCCTTCACCACGCAGCCCAGCAACAGGAAGCCGTCCCAGCCCGGAGCGACCTTCTGCGCCATGCGCAGCGCCGCTGGCAGCTCATAGGCGCCAGCGACGTCCACCACCTCAAGCGTGGCGCCGGCCTCGGCGCAGACGCGCTGGGCGCCGCGCCGCATGCCGCCAACCACCGCCTCATAGTAGGGCGCCTGGATCAGCAGGATGCGCGGTGGAGGTCCGGGAATGGCGGGGGTGGCGCGCTCCGGTGCGTCGATCGTACTCATGCGGCGCCTTCCTCAATCGGTCGTGTCTCGGCCACGGTCAGGCCGTAGCCTTCCAGGCCAACAATGGCCTTGGGATGGTTGGTCAGCAGGATCATCTCGTGCACGCCGAGGTCGGCCAGGATCTGGGCGCCGATGCCGTAGTCGCGCAGCTCGCGCTGCACGGGAAGCTGGCGGCCGTCGCGCACCCGCTCGGACAGGGCCGTGGGGCTGACCTCGCGGATCAGCACCACCACGCCGCGCCCCGCCTCGCCGATTTCGCGCATGGCGGCCTGCAGCCCATGCGGGCCATGCGGGCCGACAATGTCGGTGAACAGGTTCACGGCATGCATGCGCACCAGAGCCGGGCCGCCGCGCGAAAGGTCGCCCTTCACCAGCGCGATGTGCTCTCCGTATTCCAGCGCGTTGGCATAGACGATGATGCGCCATTCGCCGCCCGGCGCCTCGGGAAGCGCCCCTTCCTGCACGCGGCGGACCAGCCGTTCGGTGCGGCGGCGATGGCCGATCAGGTCGGCGATGGTGCCGAGCTTCAGCCCGTGGTGCTGGGCGAAGGCCACCAGGTCCGGCATCCGGGCCATGGTGCCGTCCTCGTTCATGATCTCGCAGATCACGCCCGCCGGGTTCAGCCCGGCGAGGCGGGCGAAGTCCACCGCCGCCTCGGTATGGCCGGCGCGCACCAGCGTGCCGCCCTCGCGCGCCACCAGCGGAAAGACATGGCCGGGGGTGACGATCTCGTCCCGCGAGGCTTCGGGGTTGATGGCGACGGCCACGGTGCGGGCGCGGTCGGCGGCGGAGATGCCGGTGGTCACCCCGTCCCGCGCCTCGATGGAAACCGTGAAGGCGGTCTGGTGGCGGGTGCCGTTGCTCTGCGCCATCAGCGGCAGGCCGAGCTGCTCGACGCGGTTCTTGGTCATCGCCAGGCAGATCAGGCCACGCGCATGGCGCGCCATGAAGTTGATGGCGTCGGGCGTCGCGAACTGCGCGGGGATGACGAGGTCGCCCTCGTTCTCGCGGTCCTCGTCATCCACCAGGATGAACATGCGGCCACGGCGGGCCTCCTCCAGCAGTTCCTCGGTGGGGCTCAGGAACTCGGCGAAGGAGGTGCGGCTCGTCAGGACGGTCATGCGGTGAGATCCTTCGCGTTGAACTGACGAAGCCGTGCGACGTAGCGCGCCAGCATGTCGATCTCGACGTTCACCGGCTGGCCCGGCCGCAGCTCGCCCAAGGTGGTCACGGCTGCGGTATGGGGGATCAGGTTGACCCCGAAACTGGCGCCCTCGACCTCGTTCACCGTCAGCGAGACGCCCTCGACGGTGATCGAACCCTTGGGCGCGACGAAGGGCGCGAGGCCTTGCGGAAGCTGGAACAGCATGCGCAGCGAGCCATTCTCCGGCGTCGCGGACAGCACCTCCGCGACGCCGTCCACATGGCCGGAGACGACATGGCCGCCCAGCTCGTCACCCATGCGCAGCGCGCGCTCCAGGTTGATGCGGCTGCCCGCGCGCCAGCGGCCGAGCGTGGTCCTGGACAGGGTCTCGCCCGAGACCTCGACGGTGAAGCGGTTGGTCTCCAGCGTGACAACGGTCAGGCAGCAGCCGGAGCAGGCGATCGAGGCGCCGATCGCGGCGCCTTCCAGCCAGCCCTCGGGCGTCTCGATGGCCAGGCGCATGTCATGGCCCTTGCCATCTTCCCCTGCGCCGATGGGCTCGATGGCGGCGGCGATGCCGGTGGCGGTGATGATGCCGGTGAACATTCAGGCAGCCCCCGATCCTTCGCTGACGAACTCGCTGAGCAGGTCCGGCCCCAGCGGCGCCAGGCCGACGCGGCGATATCTGGGCATGGCGGCCAGAACCTCCAACGGCAGGGCGTCCGCGGCTGGGCGCCCATCGGCGCCCATGATCGCCGGAGCATGGAACCAGGCGAGCCGGTCCACCAGCCCGGCGCGCAGCAGCCCGGCGGCAAGGGCCGCGCCGCCTTCTGCCAGCACGCGCGTCAGGCCGCGCGCGGCCAGCGCCCGCAGCAGGGCGGCGACGTCGAGCCCGGGGCCATGCCCGGCCGGCGGCACCTCGATGATCTCGGCGCCCGCCGCCTGCAGCGCCTCGCGCGGCGCGTCCGGGTGGCCGGCGCGGGTGGCGATCCAGACCGGGCCTCGCCCCTGGAACATGCGGGCCGTGGGCAGCATGCGCAGCCGCGCATCGGCCACCACACGCACGGTGGGCACGGGGGCGAAGCCGGGGATGCGGCAGGAAAGATCGGGGTCGTCGGCCAGGGCGGTGCCGCTGCCGACCAGCACGGCATCGTGACGGCCGCGCAGCGCATGGGCGGCGCGGCGGGCGGCGGATCCGGTGATCCACTGGCTCTCGCCCGTGCGGGTGGCGATGCGGCCGTCGAGCGTCGTGGCCAGCTTCAGCGTCACCAGCGGGCGGCCTTCCTCCAGCCGCGTGATGAAGCCGGCATTGAGCATCCGTGCCTCGGCCTCCAGCACCCCCACCGTGACCGCCACGCCGCCGGCCTGCAGCCGCTCCAGCCCGGCGCCATCCACGCGCGGGTCGGGATCGCGCAGCGCCACCACCACGCGCGCCACCCCGGCGGCGACCAGCGCATCCGTGCAGGGGGGCGTGCGGCCCCAGTGGCAGCAGGGCTCCAGCGTGACATAGGCGGTGGCGCCCCTGGCCGCGTCGCCGGCGCGCTTCAGCGCCTCGGTCTCGGCATGGGGGCGGCCGCCAGGAGCTGTCCAGCCGCGCCCCACCACCGCACCGCCCTTGACGATGACGCAGCCGACCGAGGGGTTCGGCCAGGTGTTGCCCAGCCCGCGCGCGGCCAGCGCCAGCGCGGCGCGCATATGCGCCGCGTCCCGGGCCGGATCGGGCGGGTCGGGCGGCGCGCTCATGCCGTGGCGCTGACCGGCGCCGCCAGCGGCTTGGCCAGGATGCAGTGCGGCAACTGCACGCGCAGCACCGGCTCGCTGCGCCGGCCCGCCGCCAGCATCGCGTAGCCACGGCGCCGGAACAGGCCCAGCGCGCGGAGGTTGCCGCTCGGCACCCGGATCCGCAGCTTCGCGGCGCCCTCGGCGGCGAGCAGGGCTTCCATGGCCTCCAGCAGCGCGGAGCCGATGCCCTGGCCCGCCGCCTGCGGCGCAACCCAGAGCCCGGTGAGGCGGGCGGTTCCCTCTTCGACGGCCCGCTCGGCGAGGATGCAGCCCAGCGGCTGCTCGTCTTCATCCTCGGCCATCAGCAGCGGACCACCTTCGGAGAACAGCGCGCGGAAGCGCACCGCATCGGCGCCCGCCCGCAGGCCCGCGGGAACCAGCGCCACCGCTCCCTGGGCGAAGGCTTCCGCCGCCAGGGCCGAAAGCGCCGCATGGTCGGCCAGGCGGGCCGACCGCAGCGGCACGCTGCCGGGGAAGGAGATGACGGACATGCCCCCGGCCGCCAGGGCCGCGGGATGGAAAAGCTTCACCACGATGCGTTCAGCCGTTGTCGTTTGGATCCAGCGAGCCAAGAAAAGCCTTGAAGTCCTTGGCTTCGCTGAAGTTTCGATAGACCGAGGCGAAGCGCACATAGGCCACCTGGTCGAGTTCCTTGAGCGTCTCCATCACCATCTCGCCGATGGCGCGGCTGCTGATCTCGCTCTCGCCCTCGGCCTCCAGCCGTCGCTGGATGCCGTTGACGATGCGCTCCACCCGGTCCTCGTCCACCGGCCGCTTGCGCAGCGCGATGCGGATGGAGCGGGCAAGCTTGTCCCGGTCGAAGGGCACGCGGCGCTCATCCGCCTTCACCACCGTCAGCTCGCGCAGCGTGACGCGCTCGAAGGTGGTGAAGCGGGCCCCGCAGGAAGGGCAGGAGCGCCGGCGGCGGATCGCCGCCCCGTCATCGGCGGGGCGGCTGTCCTTCACCTGCGTATCCTCACTGCCGCAGAAGGGACAGCGCATCGCCTTCGGCCCTCCTGCCCGTCCAGATCAGGCGCGGTAGATCGGGAAGCGGTTGCAGAGTTCCAGCACCCGTGCACCGACTTCCTTCTCCACCGCCGCGTTGCTCTCCGGGTCGTTGGCGCGGGAAAGGCCGGTCAGCACCTCCCCGATCATGCGGCCGATCGCGCGGAACTCCGCCTCGCCAAGGCCGCGGGTGGTGCCGGCCGGCGTGCCGAGGCGGATGCCGGAGGTCACGGCGGGCTTCGCCGGGTCGAAGGGAACCGCGTTCTTGTTGCAGGTCAGGTGGGCGCGGCCCAGCGCAGCCTCGGCGGCCTTGCCGGTCAGGTTCATCGGGCGGAGGTCCACCAGCATCAGGTGGTTGTCGGTGCCGCCGGTGACGATGCCGGCGCCCTGGGCGACCAGCTCGGCCGCCAGCGCCCTGGCATTGGCCACCACGGCCTGGGCGTAGGCACGGAACTCGGGGCGCAGCGCCTCGCCGAAGGCCACCGCCTTGGCGGCGATCACATGCTCCAGCGGGCCGCCCTGCAGGCCGGGGAAAACGGCACTGTTGAACTTCTTGGCCAGCGCCTCGTCGTTGGTGAGGATCATGCCGCCGCGCGGGCCGCGCAGCGTCTTGTGCGTGGTGGTGGTGACGACATGCGCGTGCGGGAACGGGCTGTCATGCGCGCCGCCGGCCACCAGCCCCGCGAAATGCGCCATGTCCACCATGAAGTGCGCGCCCACCTCGTCGGCGATGGCGCGGAACCGGGCGAAGTCCCAGGCGCGGGAATAGGCCGAGCCGCCGGCGACGATCACCTTGGGGCGGCTCTCGCGGGCGATGCGGGCCACCTCCTCCATGTCGATCAGGCCGCTCTCGCGGCCCACCGTGTAGGGCGCCACCTTGAACCACTTGCCGGAGTAGTTGACGTGGCTGCCATGGGTCAGGTGCCCGCCGGCGGCGAGGTCGAGGCCCATGAAGGTGTCGCCTGGCTGCATCAGCGCGAAGAACACGGCCATGTTGGCCTGCGCGCCGGAATGCGGCTGCACGTTGGCGAAGGCGCAGCCGAAGAGCCGCTTGGCGCGCTCGATGGCCAGCGTCTCCACCTCGTCCACGAACTCGCAGCCGCCGTAGTAGCGCTTGCCCGGCAGGCCCTCGGCGTACTTGTTGGTCAGCACCGAGCCCTGCGCCTCCAGCACCGCGCGGGAGACGATGTTCTCCGAGGCGATCAGCTCGATCCCGTCCTGCTGCCGGGTCAGCTCCTTGCCGATCAGCGCGGCGATCTCGGGGTCGGCCTCGGTCAGCGGCGCGGCGAAGAAGCGGCCGGTGCCATTCGCGGGGGACAGCTCGTTCATGGGTTCAGGCCTCCTGCGGCCGCGCGCCGGGCGTCAGCTTGGCGATGCGGCGATCATGCCGGCCGCCCTCATAGGGCGTGGTGAGGAAAGCGGAAAGCGTGTCGAGCACCACTTCCGGCCCCATGGTGCGGGCGCCGAAGCAGGCGACGTTGGCATCGTTGTGGGCGCGGGTCAGCCGCGCCTCGGTGGTGTTGTGCAGGACGACGGCACGGATGGCCGGGTGGCGGTTGGCCGCCATCGCCATGCCGATGCCGGTGCCGCAGACCAGCACGGCGAACCGCGCCTTGCCGGTGGTGATCGCGTCGGCAACCGGATGGGCGAAATCGGCATAGTCGCAGCTCGCCGCGCCATGGGTGCCGAAGTCGAGCACAGGATGGCCAGCCGCCTCCAGCGCGGCCCGCAGGCTGTCCTTCAGGGCGACACCGGCATGGTCGGCGCCGAGGGCGATGGGGATGCTGGCCGGATTCATGGCGCCTCCGTTACCACGCCTTGTTGATCGGGGGAACTCGGCCCACCACGGGCTGTGCGCAACCCCGTCATGTGCGTCCAGGTAGGCAGCGGCGGGCGGCCGCGCCAGGGTGGGCGGGCGGATCCGCGACGGCGGTCCGATACAGCCTGCGCAGAGGGCACGGGCGCGGCGCCCCCTTCCCTGCGCCCCCCGCCGCATGGCACCAAAGCGCGGAGAAGAACGACGGGAGGCGCAGCATGGCCGAGTTCACCCACCCCGAGACCATCGCGCTGCACGCCGGCTGGCGCGCGGACCCGACGACCGGCTCGGTCGCGGTGCCGATCCACCAGACCACCAGCTACCAGTTCCAGGACACCGGCCACGCCGCGCGGCTCTTCGCGCTGGAGGAACTGGGCAACATCTACACCCGCATCATGAACCCCACCGTGGATGTGCTGGAGAAGCGCATCGCGGCGCTGGAGGGCGGCGTGGCGGCGCTCGGGCTGGGGTCTGGCCAGGCGGCCAGCACCTTCTGCGTGATGAACCTCTGCGCGGCGGGGGACAACATCGTCTCTTCCACCGCCATCTATGGTGGCACCTGGAACCTTTTTGCCAACACTCTCAAGCAGTTCGGGATCGAAGTTCGCTTCGTGGATCCGGCTGATCCGGAAGCTTTCGCGCGCGCCTCGGACGCCCGCACCCGTGCTTGGTACGCCGAGACCCTGCCCAATCCGGCGCTGGAGGTCTTCCCGATCGCCGAGGTCGCGGCCGTCGGGCGCAAGCTCGGCATTCCGCTGATCATGGACAACACCGCGGCGCCGGTGCTCTGCCGCCCGCTGCAGCACGGTGCCGCCATCGTCATGCATTCCACGACCAAATGGATCGGCGGGCATGGCACCAGCATCGGCGGCATCGTGGTGGATGGCGGCAACTTCGACTGGGCGGCGCAGGCCGACCGCTTCCCCACCCTGAACCAGCCCGACCCCTCCTACCACGGCGCGGTCTGGACGGAAGCAGCCAAGCCGCTCGGCCCCGTCGCCTACATCCTGCGGATGCGAACCTGCCTGCTGCGCGACATCGGCGCCGCCATGAGCCCGATGAGCGCCTTCCTCTTCCTTCAGGGGCTGGAAACCCTGCCGCTGCGGATGGAGCGGCAATGCGCCAACGCGCTGCGCGTCGCCGCCTACCTTTCCGGCCACCCGGCTGTCGCGCGCGTCATTCATCCTTCGGTTGCTCAGGGCGAGGCCCGGCGGCGGGCGGAGGCGCACCTGAAAGGCGGCCTCGGCAGTCTGCTCGGCTTCGAGCTGAAGGGCGGCATCGAGGCGGGGCGCCGCTTCATCGAGGCGCTGCGGCTCTTCTATCACGTGGCCAATATCGGCGACGCACGCAGCCTCGCGATCCATCCCGGCACCACCACCCACAGCCAGCTTTCGCCCGAGGAGCAACTGGCGGCGGGCGTCACGCCGGGCTATGTCCGGCTCTCCATCGGCATCGAGCATATCGACGACATCCTGGCCGACCTCGACCAGGCGCTGGTCGCCGCAGGAGAGACTGCATGACCGCTCCCGCCACGGCCGCCCACCACGGCGCTTGCCACGGGGCTTTCCCCGCCCTCCGTCCCCGCCGCAACCGCTATGACGCCTGGACGCGGCGGCTGGTGGCGGAGAACCATCTTTCGGTGGACGACCTGATCTGGCCGATCTTTGTCATGGAAGGGCGTGAAACGGTCACCGAGGTGGCCTCGATGCCGGGCGTGCAGCGGGTGACGCTGGACCGGCTGGAGGCGCATGTGGCGCCCGCGGCGGAGCTGGGCATCCCTGCCCTGGCGCTCTTCCCGGTGACGCCGGCCGAGAAGAAGAACGCCGAGGGCACCGAGGCGCGCAACCCCGAGAACCTGATGTGCCGGGCTTCCCGGCTGCTGAAGGAGAAGTTTCCGCAGATCGGCCTGGTCGGCGACGTGGCGCTCGACCCCTACACCGACCACGGCCACGACGGCGTCATCCGCGACGGCTATGTGGACAACGACGAATCCCTGGAGGTGCTGACCGCCCAGGCCGTCGTGCAGTCGCAGGCCGGGATCGACGTGATCGCCCCCTCCGACATGATGGATGGCCGCGTCGGCGCCATCCGCGCCGCGCTGGATGCCAGGGGGCTGATCCACACGCGCATCATGTCCTACGCGGCGAAGTACGCCTCCGCCTTCTACGGCCCCTTCCGCGACGCGGTCGGCTCCGGCGGCGCGCTGAAGGGTGACAAGAAGACCTACCAGATGGACCCCGCCAACTCGGACGAGGCCCTGCGCGAGGTGGCGCTGGACCTTTCCGAAGGTGCGGACATGGTGATGGTGAAGCCGGGCATGCCGTATCTGGACATCATCCAGCGCGTGAAGGAGCGCTTCGCGGTGCCGACCTTCGCCTATCAGGTCAGCGGCGAATACGCGATGATCATGGCCGCCGTACGCAACGGCTGGCTGGACCATGACAAGGCGATGCTGGAAAGCCTGCTGGCCTTCAAGCGGGCCGGCGCGAACGGAGTGCTGACCTATTTCGCCATCGAGGCGGCGCGGCGGATGCGGGCCGGCTGACACCTTTCCCGCGGCCTCTCATCCGACGCAGGAACATCCTGTAAGGCGTTGGTTTTTCGTCTTTTACGGGGCGCGCCCCTCGTCACAGCAGGCAGAAAAAGGCCGGGCGCGGGTGGACTCCTCGCTTGGCCTTCTCCTCTCGGCCATCCTGTTGGCCGTCCTTCCTCCGTCCTGAACAAAGCTGCCTGAGGCGCTGATTATCAAGCAACGCGGCAGGGCGCGCAGCCAAGGGTCAGCTCGCCTGGTTCAGCTGCTCGATATCCTGCGCATCAAGCCGCATGTCGGCGGCGCCGATCAGGTCCTCCAGCTGCTCCAGGCGGGTGGCGCTGGCGATCGGGGCGGTGATTCCAGGGCGCGCCATCATCCAGGCCAGAGCCACCTGCGCCGGCTTGGCCCGGTAGCGCGCGGCCACCTCGTCCAGCGCCGCCAGAACACGGAAGCCGCTCTCGTTCAGGTACTTCGCCACGCTGCGTTCCCCGCGCGGGCTCTTCCCCAGATCGGCCTCCGAGCGGTACTTGCCGGTGAGGAAGCCGGCGGCGAGCGAGAAATAGGGGATCACCCCCAGCCCTTCCGCCCGGCAGAGCGCCTCCAGCCCGGATTCATAATGGGTCCGCTCGACAAGGTTGTAATGCGGCTGCAGGCTTTCGTAGCGTGGCAGCCCATGCTTCGCGCTGGCTTCCAGCGCGGCTCTCAGCCGCAGTGCCTCGTAGTTGGAGGCGCCGATGGCGCGCACCTTGCCGGCCTTGATCAGCTCCGCATAGGCGCCGAGCGTCTCCTCCAGGGGGGTGTCCGGGTCGTCCTTGTGGGACTGGTAGAGGTCGATGACGTCGGTCTTCAGGCGGCGCAGCGAGTCCTCCACGGCCTGGCGGATGTAGGCGGGGGCGAGGCCCTTGCGGTCCGGCCCCATCTCCATGCCGACCTTGGTCGCGATGATGACGCGGTCGCGCTTGCCGCTGCGTGCCAGCCAGTTGCCGAGAACCGTCTCGGACTCCCCGCCCTGGTGGCCGGGCGCCCAGCGCGAATAAACATCCGCGGTGTCGATGAAGTTGAAGCCTGCCTCCACGAAGCGATCGAGCAGGCGGAAGGAGTCCGCCTCGCTGGCCGTCCAGCCGAACACGTTGCCGCCGAAGCAGAGTGGCGAGACCTTCAGGCCCGAGCGGCCGAGGGGGCGCATGTCCATCGTCAGCTTCCTTCCATCGGTGGGGCACCGGCCGTGCGCGGCGCGCCGGGCGGGAGAGTGGCCCTTCCTTCGCCGCGGCGGAAGTCCCCAAGGATGGAAGCTTGGGCGGGCAGCCAGGGGAGGCGGGCAGCCAGGGGAGGCGGGCTCCCCTGGCCCGTCCTTGCTCGCGCGGCCCGTGGGGGCAGGCCGCGTGAGCAAGCGGAGTGAGGCGCGGCTCAGCCGCGCCGGGCGCGCCGGCGGTCCGGCACGACCACGGCGGGGGCAGGAAGCGCGAAGGCGGACTGCAACTCGCCGGCCATGAAGCGCTGCGCCGCGCCCGCCTGCGCCAGCAGGAACGGATTCACCCCGAAGAACTCGTGCGTCACGCCGGGGAAGTCCTGCGCCACCACGGTCACGCCGCTTTGCCGCAGCCGCTCGGCGAGGAGCATGCCATCGCTGCGCAGGGGGTCGATCTCGGCCGTGACGATGACCGCCTTGGGCAGGCCACGCAGATCGGCCCGGCCATAGACGTTGAGGCGCGTGTCCTGCAGGTCCGAGGGGCTGGTGATGTACTTGTCGAAGAACCACCGCATCATGGCCGCGTTGAGCGGCTTGGCGTTGGCGTTCTGCATGTAGGACTCGGTGGTCACGTCGGTGCCGGCGACCGGATAGATCAGCCCCATCGCCACCGGCAGCGGCGCGCGGGCCTCCCGGGCGGCCATGGCCACGTCCAGCGCCAGGTTCCCACCGGCGCTCTCGCCCACCACCGCCACGCGGGAAAGGTCCGCGCCGAACTGCGCGGCGTTCTGCAACGCCCAGAGGTAGCCGGCATAGGCGTCGTTCACCGGGCCCGGGAACTTGGTCTCCGGCGCCTGGCGGTAGTGCACGGCGAGCACCACGGCCTGGGCCTCGGCCGCCAGGGTGCGCGCCGAGGAGTCATAGGCGTCGAGGCTGCCGATCACCCAGCCGCCCCCATGATAATAGACGATCAGCGGCAGCAAGGGCTGGCCCTGGTTCCGCCGCGGCAGCTCCGCCGGGCTGTAGAGCCGCGCCGCCAGCGGGCCGCTGGGGCCGGGGATTTGCAGGTCGCGGACGACCGGCAGCGGTCGAGGCGTATCCGGCCGGCCCAGCGCGTTGAGGCGGTGCTTCACCGCATCCGCCATGCCAGGCTGCAGGCGCGCCTCCGCGGGGCTCAGCGTCTCGATGGGCTTGGGCCGGAGCGCCTGCAGGCTCTCCAGCAAATCGCGCATCTGCGGGTCGGCGCGGCCGGTCGGGTCGGCGGGCGGCATTGGCTCGGGCGAGGTTGCGCAGGCGCTGGCGAGGCCGGCGAGGCCCAGTGGCAGCAACAGGCTCGCGCGGCGCGACAGAACAGGCATGGGGCATCTCCTCGGCCCCGGTCGGAGGACCGGGACATGCGGAGATGGCAACGTGGTCTTGGCGGCCAGGTTGCAGAACCCTTGCGGGTGCTCCGGTTCAGGCCAAGCCGCCAGGGTGGCTTAGACGATACCCTTTTCGCGCAGGGCGGCGATCTGCCCGGCCGAATAGCCGAGGCTGCCCAGCACCGCGTCGGAATGCTCCCCCAGCACCGGCGGGGCGGAACGGTAGTCGGGCGGGGTGGCGGAAAGCTTCACGGGATTGGCGATCACCGTCACCGTCTCGCCGGAGGCGTGCGGCATTTCCTTGAGCATGTCGCGCGCCAGCACATGGGGGTCGGCGAAAACATCCTTCAGCGTGTTGATCGGGCCGCAGCCGATCTTCAGCGCCTCCAGCCTGGCGATCCATTCCTTGGTGGGCATGGTCCGGGTGACTTCGGTCAGCGTCTCCGTCACCAGCGCGCGGTTCTGCACGCGGGCGGCGTTGGTGGCGTAGCGCGCGTCGGCCAGCAGGTGCTCCAGCGCGAAGCTCTTGCAGAAGCGCTCGAAGGTCGGGTCGTTGCCGATGGAGAGCACCATGTAGCCGTCCTGGGTCGGGAAGACCTGGTAGGGCACGATGTTGGGGTGCTGGTTGCCGAGGCGCGGCGGGTTCTCGCCGGTGGCGAGGTAGTTCATGCCCTGGTTGGCGAGCCAGGCGACATGGGTGTCGAGCATGCCGATGTCGATCTGCTGCCCCTGCCCTGTCGCCTGCTTGTGGCGCAGCGCGGCCAGGATGCCGATGGTGCCGTACAGCCCGGCGAAGAGGTCGGCGATGGGGATGCCGACCTTCTGCGGCTCGCCCTCCGGCTCGCCGGTCAGGCTCATCACGCCGCCCATGGCCTGGATCAGCGCGTCATAGCCCGGGCGCGGCGCGTAGGGGCCGGTCTGGCCGAAGCCGGTGATCGAGCAGTAGATCAGGCCGGGATACTTCTCCTTGAGCTGTTCCCAGCCCAGCCCGTACCTGGCCAGCGCCCCGGCCTTGAAGTTCTCGACCAGGATGTCCGCCGTCTCCAGCAGCTTGTGGACCACCGCCTGACCCTCGGGCTGGGCGATATCCAGCGTCAGGGACTTCTTGTTGCGGTTGACGCCGACGAAGTAGGCGCTCTCCTTCGTGTTGGGCACGTAGGGCGGCGCGAAGCCGCGGGTGTCGTCGCCGGCGCCGGGCCGCTCGATCTTGATCACCTCGGCGCCGAGGTCGCCCAGCATCTGGGTGCAGGTGGGGCCGGCCAGGACGCGGGTCAGGTCAACCACCCGCAAGCCCTTCAGCGGACCCGTGACGTTGGAGGGGCTTGGCTCGGTCATCAGGCTGGCTCTTTCCTGTCGCGTTGGCTGGTGCGGCCGCAAACCGGGCCGAACGGGCATGAAGCCAGATTCGCCGCCGCCCTGCCAGCCCGGCCCCCTCAGGCCAGTATTCCGCCCAGGGCCCTCAGCTCGGCGATCAGTTCGTCGAGGTCCACGGGAACCGCGATGGCGTGGCCCTGCGCGTAGTCCACGCCAATCTCGCGCAGCCGCTCCAGGATCAGGCCGTTCTCGACGAACTCGGCCACCGTCTCCGCGCCGATCTCGTGCGCGATGCGGTGGATCGACCGCACGATGGTGAGGTCGATCACGCTCTCCGGAAGGTTGCGGATGAAGCTGCCGTCGATCTTGATCACATCCACCTTGAAGGCGCGCAGATAGCCGAAGGAGCTGAGGCCGGCCCCGAAGTCATCCAGCGCCACGCGGCAGCCGAGCTGGCGGATGCTGTCCAGCATCGCCCCCGCCGATGTCAGGTTGCTGACCAGGGCGGTTTCCGTGATCTCCAGGGTGAGGGCCTGCGGCCGCAGCGGCGAGTCCTGCAGGAGCTGCAGGAAGAAGGGCAGGAACTGCGGGTCGTTCAGCGAATGGGCGGAGATGTTGACCGCCAGCGAGAGCCCGGGCACGGCGGCGAGCTGCGGGGCGCGGCGCTGCAAGACCTCGCGCAGCACCCACCGGTCCAGCTCCGCCATCAGGTCGTAGCGTTCCGCCACGGGGATGAACAGGCCGGGCGAGACCAGCGCGCCGTCCTTCCCCACCATGCGAAGCAGCAGCTCGTAGTGCCTGCCCCGCTCCACCCCGATGGCGGCGATGCGCTGGGCGTGCAGGCGGAATCGCTCCTCGCGCAGCGCCGTGCGGATCTCGGTCGCCATGATGATCTCGCGGTGATGCGCGCCGCCGGCCTCGTCCTCCATGTCGTAGACGCTGATGCGGTTCCGGCCGGCCAGCTTGGCCGCGTAGCAGGCGACGTCGGCGTGCTTCATCACGCTGGCGCTGGTCGCCACCGCGCCGATGGAAGCCACGCCGATGCTGGTCGTGATGTGGTAGTCCCGCTCCTCCCAGGTGAAGGTCATGGCGGCGATCGCCTCGATCACCGGCGCCAGCACGCGGCGCACCTTGGTCACCGGGCAGCCGAAGAGCAGGATGGCGAACTCGTCGTCTCCCAGCCGGGCCACCATGTCGGTGGGCCGCACCATCCGGGAGAGGGTCTGCGCCACCGCCCGCAGCAGCGCGTCCCCCGCCGCATGGCCGGCGCTGTCGTTGACGATCTTGAAGCGGTCGAGGTCCAGGAAGCAGAGGGTGTGCTCGCCGCCGCCCATATGCGCGGAGTCGACGGCGCTGGCCAGCGCCGCCTCGAACTTCCTGCGGTTGGGCAGGCCCGTCAGGGCGTCATGCAGCGTGGAGAACTCCAGCTCCTTCTCGATGCTCCGCACCGCCCGCACGTCCTGGAAGACCAGCACCGCGCCAAGGATGCCGCCGTCCTTCGCCCGGATCGGCGCCGAGGAGTCCCGCACCTCGATCCGCTCGCCCTGCCGGTCGATCAGCACCGCCTGGCGCTTCAGGTCGAAGGGCCGGCGGGTCGCGAGGGTGACGCGGACCGGGTTGAGCAGCGCCTCGCCGGCCTCCGTGTCCGCGATTTCGAAGACGGCCTCGATCGGCCGGTGCCGCGCCTCCTCCAGCATCCAGCCGGTGGCGGCCTCGGCGGCCGGGTTCATGAAGCAGATGCGCCCCTCCGCATCCGTGCTGATCACCCCGTCGGTGATGGCGCAGAGGGTGACATGCAGGCGGTCCCGCTCCTCGTGCAGGGCGGTCTCGCTGCGCTTGAGCCGGCTGATGTCCTGGATTTGCGAGATGAAATGCATGGGCTGTCCGGCCGCGTCACGCAGCAGCGAAACGGAGAGCAGCCCCCAGATCAGCTCGCCGTCCCGGCGGCGGTAGCGCTTTTCCACCTGATAGCTGTCGGTCCGGCCCTGCAGAAGCGCCTCCAGCTGCCGCAGGTCGCCGGCGAGGTCGGAGGAATGGGTGATCTCCTGGAAGCTCAGCCGCAGCAGCTCCGCCTCCCCATAGCCGAGCAGCGCGCAGCACGCCCGGTTGACGCGCAGAAAGGTGCCGTCCAGCCCCACCAGCGCCATGCCGATGGGCGAATGAAGCATGGTCTTGCGGAACTGCTCCTCGCTCGCGCGCAGCGCCTCCTCGCGCTCCCGCAGCGGCGCCAGGTCGCGCGTGGCCTCGACGAAGCCGACATGCCGCCCTTCCGCATCACGGATCAGGCTGAGGGTGACATGGGCCCGGAAGGAGCGCCCGTCACGCCGCAGGCACCGCCCCTCGGCCTCGGCATGGCCGTCGCGCAGGGCGCGTGCGAGCAGCGCCTCCGGCTTCCCTTGGCGAACCTCCTCCTGGCCGAAGAAGATGGCGAAGGGCTTGCCGATGATCTCGGCCGCCCCATAGCCCTTCAGCCGGGCCGCGCCCGCGTTCCAGCTGGCGACCCGCCCTCCGGGATCGAGCATGAAGACGGCAAGGTCCCCCGCGCCGTCGCGCGGCTGCCCCGCCCCGCCCTGCTGAACCCCCGTGGCCACGTCCATGCTCGCCATGACATGCCCCCCGTCGCGTGCCGGAACCCTTCCCCCAGCCCGGCCGGGCGCCTGCCACCGCGATGCGGCGCAACGCCCTTCTCCAGCATGCGGTCGGACCTTCTGTCCAAGCGCAAAATTCCAGAACGGCGAAGGTTGTGCAAGACAATGTGACCGGGCGTTGAGTTCCGGCGCGTCGCCGCCGGTGCCGGGGTTGCCCGCCTGACCGCGGCGGCGCATGGTCGCGCTTTGCCGATTGCCAGACCGCAGCGGAGGAAACCCATGCTCGACCGTCCGAACCCTGCGCCGGAAGCGCCTTGCCTCGACCCCTTCGCCCTCGCCAAGGCGCTCTCGGGGTCGCACCTGATCGGTGGCCGCTTCACGCCGGCCCGGTCCGGCCGCTCCTTCGCCGTTGTTAATCCGGCGACCGGCGACGAGGTGGCGCAGGCGGCCGAGGGCGACGCCGCCGATGTCGAGGCGGCGGTGGCCGATGCCGCGAAGGCGCAGAAGGAATGGGCCAAGCTGCCCGCCCGCAAGCGGGGGGCGCTGGTGCACAAGGCCGCGGCGCTGATCCGCGACCATGTGGAGGAGCTGGGCCGGCTGATCGCGCTGGAGACCGGCAAGGCGCTGCGCACCGAGAGCCGGGTCGAGGCCAACACCGTGGCCGACGTGCTGGAGTTCTTCGGCGGGCTGGGGGGCGAGCTGAAGGGGGAGACCGTGCCCTTTGCGCCGGACGTGCTCTCCGTGACGGTGCGCGAGCCGCTCGGGGTGGTCGGCGCCATCATCCCCTGGAACGTGCCGATGCTGCTGATGGCGCTGAAGGTCGCGCCCGCCCTGGTGGCCGGCAATTCGGTGGTGGTGAAGAGCGCCGAGGAGGCGCCGCTCGCCGTGCTGCGCATCTGCGAGCTGATGAACCGCGTGTTGCCGCCGGGCGTGTTCAACATGGTCTCGGGCTTCGGCCCGGAATGCGGCGCGCCGCTGGTGGCGCACCCGCTGGTGCGCAAGGTGACCTTCACCGGCTCGGTCGAGACCGGCAAGATCGTCTACCGGACGGCGGCCGAGAAGCTGATCCCGGTGACGCTGGAGCTGGGCGGCAAGTCGCCCATGATCGTCTTCGCCGACTGCGACTTCGACAAGACCCTGGCCGGCGCCCTCACCTCCATGCGCTTCACCCGCCAGGGGCAGAGCTGCACCGCCGCCAGCCGCATCTATGTGGAGCGGCCGATCTTCCAGAAGTTCGTGGACGCCATGGCCGCGAAGGTCGACCAGATGGTGATGGGCGACCCGCTGGACGAGAAGACCGACATCGGCACCATCATCTCCGACGGCCAGTTCGACAAGGTGAAGGCCTTCATCGAGGAGGGCCGCGCCACCGCCGGGGCCACCGGCCGCGCCTGCTCCGCCATGCCGGATGATCCTGCGCTGAAGAAGGGCCTGTTCATCCAGCCCGTGATCTTCACCGGCCTGACCAGGGAGAGCCGCCTGGTGCGGGAGGAGATCTTCGGCCCCGTCACCTGCATCTTCCCCTTCGACGACCCGGAGGCAGTGCTGGCGGAGGCGAATGACAGCGAATACGGCCTGGCCGCCAGCCTCTGGACCAACAACCTGAAGGTCGGCCTGAACCTGGCCCACAAGCTGGAGGCCGGGCTGGTGCAGATCAACCAGAACCTCGTGGTGCAGGCCAACCTCTCCTATGGCGGCGTGAAGTCCTCCGGGCTCGGCAAGGAGGCCTCGCTGGAAGCCATGCTGGAGCACTTCACGCACAAGAAGACGATCATGGTGAACATGGGCTAGCCTCGCCGCCACAACACGGCGGAACCGCGAGGGGGATCGGATGCGTGGAGCGCCCAGGCTTGCCGTCCTGATCCCCTGCCGCAACGAGGCGGCGGCCATCGGCGGCGTGGTGGCGGGTTTCCGAACCGCGCTGCCGGAGGCCGCCATCCATGTCTATGACAACAACTCGACCGATGAGACACGCGCCGTGGCCGCCGCCGCCGGCGCGACGCTCGGCAGCGAGCGTCTGCCGGGCAAGGGCAACGTGGTCCGGCGGATGTTCGCCGACATCGAGGCCGACCTTTACCTCCTGGTGGACGGCGACGGCACCTATGACCCCGCCACCGCCCCCGCCATGGTGCGGATGCTGCTGGAGCAGCGGCTGGACATGGTGACGGGCATCCGCGTCGCCAGCGCCGAGGCCGCCTACCGGCCCGGGCACCGCCTGGGCAACCGGGTGCTGACGGGAATGGTGCGGCTGGTCTTCGGCAAGCGCGTCTCGGACGTGCTCTCGGGCTACCGCTGCTTCTCCCGGCGCTTCGTGAAATCTTTTCCCGCCCTGGCGACGGGCTTCGAGACGGAAACCGAGTTCACCGTGCACGCGCTGGAGCTGCGCCTGCCGGTCGGCGAGTTGCCCACCGCCTATCGGGAGCGCGGCGTGGGCTCGATCTCCAAGCTGCACACCTGGCGCGACGGGCTGCGCATCCTGCGCACCATCGTCCGGCTGATCCAGCGCGAGCGGCCGCTGCTGTTCTTCGGCACCCTCGGGCTGGCCTTCCTGCTGCTTTCCGCCGGCTTCTTCCTGCCGGTGTTCGGCACCTACCTGGAAACCGGCCTGGTGCCCCGCCTGCCGACCTTCCTGGCCTCGGTCGCCTTTCTGCTGCTCTCCTTCCTCTCCGGCGCCTGCGGGCTGATCCTGGACACGGTGACGCAGGGCCGGCGCGAGGCCAAGCGCATCGCCTATCTGGCCATTCCCGCGCCGGGCGCCGAGACGATCGCCGCGCCCGCCTACTCCGACAGTTCAAAACCGGCCGCCCGCATGGCAGGTTGAGCGCCGCATGCGCCTCACCCTCCCCGCGATCGCCAATGATCGCCGCTTCCTCATCATGCTGGCCCTCGGCTTCTCCTCCGGGGTGCCGCTGCCGCTCACCGCCTTCGTGCTGCGGCAATGGATGTCGGAAACCGGCATCGACCTGACGGCGATCGGGCTGACCGCCCTGGTCGGCCTGTCCTACTCGCTGAAGTTCCTGTGGTCGCCGCTGATCGACCACTCGGCGCCGCCGCTGTTCCGCGCCTGGGGGCGGCGGCGGGGCTGGCTGGCGAGTATCCAGCCGGTGCTGGCGCTGGCGATCCTGGCGATGGGCTTCACCAACCCGGCCACGGCGCCGGAGGTCACCGTGGCAGTGGCCGTGCTGGTCGCCTTCCTCTCGGCCAGCCAGGACATCGTGGTGGACGCCTTCCGCATCGAGATCCTGGAGGAGCGGCAGCAGGGCCTGGGCCTCGCCTACTACGTCTGGGGCTATCGCGGGGCGCTGCTGGCCGCCAATGCGGGCGCGCTGACGGTCGCCAACTTCGTCGGCTGGACGGCGGCCTTCGCCTATTGCGCGGCGCTGGTGGGCGTGGGCTTCCTGGCCGTGGCGCTGGCTGCCGAGCCGGCCGCGGCGCCCCGGCCCGCCCTGGCCTGGGCGGCGCGGATGCGGGCCGCCGTGGTGGACCCCTTCGCCGACTTCACGCGGCGGCCCTACTGGCTGGCCATCCTGCTGTTCATCGCCCTCTTCAAGCTGGGCGAGGCGCTGGCCGGGGTGATGACGGCGCCCTTCTACCGCGAGATGGGTTTCAGCCGTGTCGAGGTGGCGGCGGTGGGCAGCGTCTTCGGCCTCTTCGCCACGCTGCTGGGCGCGCTGGCCGGGGGCTGGCTGGTGGTGCGCATCGGCACCGCCCGCGCCCTGGTGCTGACCGGCATGACGCAGATGCTCTCCAACCTGATGTACGTGGCGCTGGCCCATGCCGGGCATGACATGCCGATGCTCTGGGCGCAGGTGGGCGTGGAGAACTTCACCGACGGCCTGGCTGACGCCGCCTTCGTCACCTACCTCTCCAGCCTGACCACGCGGGCATTCACCGCCACCCAGTACGCCCTGCTCTCCTCGCTGGCGGCGGTGCCGCTGCGGACGCTGGGCGCGAGCTCGGGCAGCCTGGCGGCCTGGCTGGGATGGCCGGACTTCTTTCTGCTCACCACGGCGGCCGCGCTGCCAGCCATGGCGATCATGCTGTTCCTCCTGGTGCGGCTGCCGCCGGCCCGTCCGGCGCCCGAGCACGCCTGGCCTGCATCCGAAGCCTGAGCTGCGGCGTTGCAGAGGCAGCGAAGCCCCTGCCCGGAGCTCACCCATGCCCTCGCCGCGTCCCGCCCTGGAACTGCTTGCCCGTCTCGGCTATGCCGCGCGGGGCGTCGTCAACCTTTTGATCGGCATATTGGCGCTGATCGGCGCCTTCGGCGCCGGCGGCGGCCAGGCGACCGGCTCCAAGGGCGCCTTGCAGGAGCTGCTGCTGCACCCGTTCGGCAGCGTGATGCTGGGTGCCGTGGCGCTCGGCCTCTTCGGCTTCGCCCTGTGGCGCTGCTTCCAGTCGCTGCTCGATGCCGACAACCGGGGCCGGGAAGCCAAGGCGCTCGTGATCCGCGGCGGCCAGCTCGTCTCGGCGTTCGCCTATGTCAGCCTCGGCATCTTCGCCGTCAGCCTGCTGATCGGAGCTGCGGCCCGCAGCGAGGACGGCCAGTCGGCACGTGACTGGACGCGCTGGCTGCTGGCGCAGCCCGCCGGCGAGGTGCTGGTGGCCCTCTGCGGCGCCGTGGTCGCCGCGGTCGGTGTTGTGATGCTGTACCTCGCATGGAGCTGCGTCTTCACCCGCCATCTCCGCTGCCCGGGCGACGCTGCCCGATGGGTGGTGCCCTTGGGGCGGATCGGCTTTGCCGCGCGGGGCGTGGTGTTCATGCTCATTGGCGGCTTCATCATCTTCGCGGCCTGGCAGTCCGATGCAAGCGAGGTGCGCGGCCTGGGCGGCGCGTTGATCGCGCTGCAGCAGCAGCCCTTCGGGCGGGTTCTGTTCGGCCTGGTGGCGCTGGGCCTCGCCCTGTTCGGCGCCTTCGAGTTCGCCGAGGCGCGTTACCGCCGCATCGACGCACCCGGCTGAGACAAGGCAGCAGGGCGGCACGCAGCCGGCCTTCGCGTGCCCTTCCAGTGGTCCGGGTGGCGCTTGAAACTCCCTCCGGTCCGCGCAAACTAAACCCACGCCTTTCGGGAGACGCAGGCCATGTCCGAGACTTCCACCCCCAAATCCGAGGCACTCAAGGCTTTCGCGGTGCTCAAGCAGGCCATCGAGGCGGCGTGCCAGAGAAAGAGCCACCTGATCGCCATCGAGACCGCCATGGAGCAGGGCCTGACCATGACGGGCGAGCTGAACGACGTGGAGCGCGACTCAATCCAGCGGCGCAACTGGCCGGAGCAGGGCCTGACCCTCACCCTGCACTTCCAGCGCTATGACCGCGCCAATCCCTTCCAGCTGGCGCCCAGCTCCGACCGTCTCGAACTCACGCTGGAGGACCGCTCCGGCACGCTGCTCCGCCACGAGGCGTCCTTCAAGGAGTAGGCGCCCCTGGCCGGCGGGAGAACCGCGGCTCAGCCGCGCTCCCGCATCAGCCGCGCCTTGTCGCGTTGCCAGTCGCGCTCCGCGATGGCGTGGCGCTTGTCGGCCTTGGTCTTGCCCTCGGCGAGGCCGAGGACGACCTTGGCGATGCCGCGGTCGTTGAACAGGATCTCCAGCGGCACGATGGTGACGCCTTCGCGGGTCACGGCGCCGATCAGCTCGCGCATCTGCTTCCTGTGCAGCAGCAGCTTGCGCGGCCGGCGCGGCTCGAACCTGGCGACGAAGCTGCCCGCCTGCCATTCCGGGATGTAGGTGTTGAACAGCCAGAGCTCGCCGTCCCGTTCCCCGGCCCAGGCGTCGGCGAGCGCGGCGCGGCCGGCGCGCAGCGACTTCACTTCCGGCCCGACCAGCACGATGCCGGCCTCCACGGTCTCGTTGATCTTGTAGTCGAAGCGCGCCTTGCGGTTCTGCGCGGCGGTTCCGTGGCTGATCAGGGCTTTCTTGCGGGGTTCGGCCATATCGTTCCTGAAGCAATTCCCCCTGAAGGCGGGGGCCGGGGGAATGGAGTCCCCCCGGCGGGGGATCCAAGGGGGCGGCGCCTCCTTGGCCGCGTTCTCAGTTCAGCAGCCCGGCGGCCACCATGGCGGCCTTGACGCGCGCCCGGTTGGCGTCGCCGACCGGCGCCAGCGGCAGCCGGCAACGCGCCGAGGAGTAGCCGAGCAGGCTGGCGGCATACTTCACCGGCCCGGGCGAGGTTTCACAGAACATGGCGTCATGCAGCGGCGTCAGCCGGTCCTGGATCTCCATGGCCTCCTGGATCTGGCCGGCTTCCCAGGCGGCGTGCATCCGCGCGCAGAGGCGCGGCGCGACATTGGCGGTCACGCTGATGCAGCCGACGCCGCCGGCCGCGCGGAAGGCGAGCGCCGTGTGATCCTCGCCGGAAAGCTGGCAGAAGTCCGGCCCGCAGGCGAGCCGGGTATGCAGCGGCCGGGTCAGGTTGGCCGTCGCATCCTTCACGCCGACGATGTTGGGGTGCTTCGCCAGCCGCGCCATGGTCTCCACGGACATGTCGATCACGCTGCGGGGCGGGATGTTGTAGATGATGATCGGCAGGTCCACCGCGTCGGCGATGGCGGTGAAGTGCAGGTAGAGCCCCTCCTGCGTCGGCTTGTTGTAGTAGGGCGTGACCACCAGCGCGGCGTCGGCGCCCGCCTCCCTGGCGTGGCGGGTCAGCGCGATGGCTTCCTCGGTGCTGTTGGAACCGGCGCCGGCGATCACCGGCACCCGCCCTGCCGCCGCCTCGACGCACATCTCCACCACCCGGTGGTGTTCCTCGTGGGAGAGGGTCGGGCTCTCGCCGGTGGTGCCGACCGGGATCAGCCCGGCGGTGCCCTCGGAAACCTGCCACTCCACGAAGTCCTGGAACGCTTTCGCGTCGAGGGCGCCGTTCTCGGCCATCGGCGTGATCAGCGCGACGAGGGATCCCTTGAACATCGGACGAGGCTTTCTTTCCCGGAATGGCGGCGGCATGCTGGCGGGAAGCTAGGCGCCCGCCCGTCCCCGCACAAGCGCCGGAGGCCGCTCGGCCCTTCCAAACGCCAGGACAAGTGCTCGCGGATCGGTTAACTTTGGCACCCATGCTTTCCGCCTCGCGCTCCTCCCTGCTTCGCTTCTCCCGGGGCTCCTCCCTGGACCTCTCCCGGGGCCGCGCCCTGGCCCTGGCCCTGCTCCCCTCCCTGGCTCTGGCCGCCGCACCTGCCCTGGCGCAGCCCTGGGCCCCGGAGCAGGCCCGGGCCGCCGGCCGCGCCGCCATCATCGCCGCGAATACCGGGCGGTGGAGCGAGGCGCAGGCCCTGGCAGACCAGGGCGCTGACCCGCTGGCGGACAAGATCGTCACCTGGATGCGGCTGCAGGTGCGGGGCCAGGCCACGGCGGCGGAGGTCGCGGATTTCCTTGCCGCCAACCCCGGCTGGCCGCTGCAGGCAACCCTGGCGCAGCGCGGCGAGGAAGCGTTGCCCGTGCTGGCCGAGGATGCGCTGGTGCTGCGGCTCTTCGCCGGCACGCCGCCGCGCGGCCTGCCGGCCGTCCGGCAACTCGCCGAGGCCTTGCAGCGCCAGGGCGATACGGCGGCCGCGCAGCGCGTGGTGGAGGCCGGCTGGCGCAACGCGACGCCTGATGCGCAGGCCGAAGCCGCCTTTCTTGCCGCCCTGGGCGGCGTGCTGACCCCGCAGCACCATCGCGCCCGTTTCGAGCGCCTTGCCTGGACTGGCCAGACCGCCGCCGCGGCCCGCATGCTGCCCCTGCTGCCACCGGATGCGCGGCTCAGCGGCGAGCTGCGGCTGGCGCTGGCCGCGGGCCAGGCGAGCGCCGAGGCAGGCGCCGCACCGCGTACCGCATCCGATCTGGGTCTAGCGATGGAGCTGGCGCGCTTCCTGCGCCGGCAGGACCGTGACCGCGAAGCCGCGGCAATCTGGCAGCGGGCCGAGCCGGTGCAGCGGAACCTTTCCGACGAGGCGGCCCGTGCCGTCTGGACCGAGCGGCAGATCCTTTCCCGCAAGCTTCTGCGGCTGGGCGACGCCGCCACCGCCTATCGCGTCGCCGCGGTGCACGGGCAGACCGACGGTGCCGCGCTGCATGATGGCGAGTTCCTGGCCGGCTTCATCGCGCTGCGGAAGCTGAACGATCCCGCGCGCGCGGCCGAGCACTTCGCCCGCCTGGGCGAGGACAGCAGCAGCGTCATCACCCGCGCCCGGGCGCATTACTGGCGCGGCCGCGCCGCCGCCGCGCGGGGCCGCGCCGAGGAGGCAAGGGCGCAGTTCGCCGCCGCCGCGGCGCTGCCGACCGCCTTCTATGGCCAGCTCGGTGCCCTGGCGCTCGGTGAGACGTCGCCGCAGCTCGCCGCCCGCATCGCCGCCGTGCCCGCGCCGCAGCCAACCGCCGAAGCCGCCAACGCCTTTCTCGGCAAGGAGATGGCCCAGGCGGTTCTGACGCTCGCCGACCTTGGCGACACCGACCGCACGCGCACCTTTCTGCTGCGCCTGGAGGACACCGCCGCCGATCCCGCCGAGCAGGTGCTGACGGCGCGGCTGGCCAACAGCATCGGCCGGCCGGACAATGCCGTCTGGGTGGCGCGCCGCGCGGGGATCGACGGCGTGACCATGATCGCGGAGGGCTACCCGACACCCTATCCCGTGCCGGAGAACGCCCCCGTCGAGCCCGCCTTCGTCTATGCCATCAGTCGCCAGGAGAGCAATTTCGATCCCGGCGCGGTCTCGTCCGCCAACGCGCGCGGGCTGATGCAGCTCCTGCCTTCCACCGCCACGCTGGTGGCGCGGCAGCTCGACATCCCGCACCAGGCCGCCTGGCTGACCGGTCAGCCCGAGCACAACCTGCGCCTTGGCGCGCAATATCTGGGCGACCAGCTCGCGCGCTTCGGGAACCTCGCCATGGCCGCCGCAGCCTACAACGCGGGGCCGCGGCGGGTGGACGAGTGGATCGTCACCTATGGCGACCCCCGCATGCCGGCCAGTGCCGGCGGCGTGGACCTGATCGACTGGATCGAGCAGATCCCCTTCAGCGAAACGCGCAACTACGTGCAGCGGGTGGTGGAGAACGCGGTGATCTACCGGGCGCTGCGCGGCGCCGGCGGGCTCGACCATCCGCTGAAGCCCTGGCTGCCGGTCGGAACGGCACGCTGATGTCCACTCCGCTCGCGGCGCCGCCGCTTCCGGCGGCGACGCTGCCGCGCCTCGTGGCCAGCCTGGGCGGCGTTGGCTTTATCCGCCCCGCGCCCGGCACCTGGGGCAGCGCCATCGTGCTTCCCACCGTTCTGCTCGGGCCGGATGCCTGCCTCGCCCTCGCCGCGCTGCTGGCCCTGCTGGGGTGGTGGGCGCTGGAGCGCCTGCCCGATGCGCGGACCGACCCGGGCTGGGTGGTGATCGACGAGGGCGCGGGGCAGAGCATCGCCCTCGCCGCGCTCCCCCTGGGCGCAGGGGCCACGGGCGTCATCCTGGCCTTTGTGCTGTTCCGCCTGTTCGACATCACCAAGCCTGGCCCGGTGGGCTGGGCCGACCGGCAGAAGGGCACGACCGGGGTGATGCTGGACGACCTGATCGCGGGCGCGCTCGCCGCGGCGCTGATCCTGGCGCTGCGCTTCTGGGAGGTCCTGTCGTGAACACGCTGCTCGATGCCGAAACCCTGGCTGAAGCCGCGGCTTTGCTGCAGGCCTTGCAGGCGCGGAACCTCACCCTGGCCACCGCCGAAAGCTGCACCGGCGGCCTGGTGAGCGCCGCGCTCACCGCCGTTCCCGGCTCCTCGGCCACGCTGCTGGCGGGCTACGTCACCTACTCCAATGCCGCCAAGCAGCGGATGCTGGGTGTGGCCGAGGCGCTGCTGGCCGAGTTCGGCGCCGTCAGCGAGCCGGTCGCCCGCGCGATGGCCGAGGGAGCGGTGCGCGATTCCGGAGCTGATCTCGCCGTCTCCATCACCGGCATCGCCGGGCCGGGCGGCGCCACGCCGGGGAAGCCGGTCGGCCTCGTGCATTTCGCCGCGGCGCGGCGCGGCGGTGCCACGCTGGCGCACCGGCAGGTGCTGCCGGGCGACCGGAGCACGGTGCGCGCGGCCAGCGTCGGCATGGCGTTCCGCCTGCTGCGTGAAGCGGCCGGGCTGCCGGCGAAGGATGCCGGCGTGTGAAGTTCCATTGGATCACGCCGCACTGGAACACGCTGTCGTGAGATTGCCCGGTGAAGCCGCGCCATGGCGGGCTGCGTGATCGCGGGCTTGGCGGCGCCGTTGTAAGGGAACGTCATGGGCCTCGTTGCGCGGCCCTGGACGGATCAGATCATGGAAGCCCACCAGGACGTCGTCATTCGCCTGCACCAGCAGGCGTTGATCGCCGAGTTCGGCATCGCCGCCCTGCGATCGCAAGACCTGCAGGTTCTTTTCGACATGGCTGCCCAGTTGGCGGCGCGCGGCCTCGGCAGCGACTTCACCAAGGTGCTGGAGTACCTGCCGGAGGAGAACAGCTTCCTGGTGCGGGCCGGCGTGGGCTGGCGGCCCGGCGTGGTGGGTCATGCGCGGATCGGGAGCGAGATGGAGAGCGCGGCCGGCTATGCCTTTCGCACCGGCCGGCCGGTGACCTCCAACGTCCTGTCGGAGGAATCCCGGTTCCAGATCCCGAGGCTGCTGGTCGAGCATGGCGTTCGCCGCGCCGCCAATGTCGTCATCCGTGGCGAAAGCACGCCTTATGGTGTTCTGGAGGCTGACAGCCGCGACGGCGAGCCCTTCACCCCGGACGACACCAACTTCCTCCAGGCCCTTGCCAACACGCTCGGCGTTGCGATCGACCGCGAGCGCGCCCGGCAGGAGCGGAACCGGCTGGCGGCGCTGGCGGAGGCGCGGGCGCGGGAGGCGGAAGAGGCGCTGCGGGCGCGTGACGAGTTGCTGCGCCAGAAGGACCTTCTGATGCGGGAGATCGACCACCGCGTAAAGAACAGCCTGACCGTCACGCGCTCCCTGCTGGCGATGCAGGCGCGCATCACGCCGGACCCATCCTCCCGCGCGCTGCTGGAGGAGGCGGCCCAGCGCGTCTCCACCATCGCCCGGGTGCACGACCGGCTCTACCGCAGCAGCCGCATCGGCCATGTGGACCTCGCGGACTATCTGCAGGGGCTCTGCGAGGATCTGCACTACGCCTCTGGCCTTGCCGATGCCGGGCGGCCGCTGCATGTGGCGGTGGAGGTGGCGGAGTATTCGGCCGACGACGCGGTGGCGATCGGGCTGATCGTCACCGAGCTGCTGACCAATACGGCGAAGTACGGCGCCGGCGCGGTGGACCTGCAATGCCGCCGCCAGCCGGACGGCGGGCTGCGGCTGAGCGTGCAGGACGCGGGCGGCGGCCTGCCGCCCGATTTCGTGCCGGCGGAGGCCACGGGGCTGGGAATGGTCCTGATCCACGGCCTGAGTCAGAAGCTTTCCGGCACGCTGCGATGGCACGCACCCGGGGACGACCGCGGGCTGCTGGTCACGCTCGACCTGCCGCCGCCCTCCCCGGCCGCGCACGACGAGCCCTGCTAGCGCGCGGAGCGGATTTCCGCTCTGTCGGCATGCGCTTGCCGCTGGCGTCCTTTCCGGAAGGCGGCTAAGAGCGCAGCGCCATGATGACCATCCTGCTTGTCCTGCACCTGTTCGTCACCCTCGCGCTGATCGGCGTCGTGCTGCTGCAGCGCAGCGAGGGGGGTGGGCTCGGCATCGGCTCCTCGCAGGGCATGGGAGCCTTCATGAGCGGGCGCGGCACGGCCAACCTGCTGACCCGTACCACCGCCGTGCTGGCCACGCTGTTCATGGCGCTGGCCCTGGCGATGGCGCTGCTGGGCCGTGGCCAGTCGCAGCGCAGCTCCATCCTGGATGCGCCGCCGCCGCCCGCCGTCACCGGTGAGCAGCCGCTGCAGCCGCAGCCGGCGGCGCCCGGCCAGCCGGCTCCCGCTGTCCCCGCGGCGCCGGCGCAGCCGGCCACCCCGCCGCCGGCCAGCGTACCGAACAACTGAGCCGCCGAATCGGGCGCTGGGGCACCCCCAGGCGCCCGACCTGTTTGATGAGGGCATAAGGTGGCCGGAGGGCCGGGCCGTGCCCTTCGGCGCGGGCCATTCCGGCCCCGCTTCCAACACGCAGCAGCGTCGCCGCGCTTTCGCTTTCCGCCCGACGCGCCACACGCTAGAAAGGACGCCCATGACGCGGTTTGTTTTCATCACCGGCGGCGTGGTTTCCTCTCTCGGCAAGGGCATCGCGGCGGCCAGCCTCGGCGCTTTGCTGCAGGCGCGGGGCTACAAGGTCCGCATTCGCAAGCTTGACCCCTACCTCAACGTCGATCCGGGCACGATGAGCCCGTATCAGCATGGCGAGGTCTTCGTGACCGACGATGGGGCGGAGGCCGACCTCGACCTCGGCCATTACGAGCGCTTCACCGGCGTGCACGCGACCAAAGGTGATTCCTACACCTCGGGCCGCATCTATGCCGAGGTGATCGCCAAGGAGCGGCGCGGCGACTATCTGGGCGGCACCGTCCAGGTCATCCCGCACATCACCGACGCCATCAAGGACGCCGCCACGGCCGATACCGAGGGGCTGGACTTCGTGCTGATCGAGGTCGGCGGCACGGTGGGCGACATCGAGAGCCTGCCCTTCCTGGAGGCACTGCGGCAGCTTCACAACGAGCTGGGGCCGCAGCGCAGCCTGTTCATGCACCTCACGCTGGTGCCCTACATCCCCTCCGCCGGCGAGCTGAAGACCAAGCCGACGCAGCACTCGGTGAAGGAGCTGCTCGGCCTCGGCATCCAGCCGCAGATCCTGCTCTGCCGCTGCGACCGGCCGATCCCGGAGAACGAGCGCCGCAAGATCGCGCTGTTCTGCAACGTGCGGCCGGAGAGCGTGATCCCGGCGCTGGACGCCAGCTCGATCTACGCCGTGCCGCTGCAGTACCATTCCGAGGGGCTGGACCGCGAGGTGCTGCGCCATTTCGGCCTCTCCATCTACGGCGAGCCGGAGCTGGCGGGCTGGAAGCGCATCGTCCAGCGGCTGGAGAACCCGGAGGGCGAGGTCCGCATCGCCGTGGTCGGCAAGTACATCTCGCTGCTCGACGCCTACAAGTCGCTGGCCGAGGCGCTGACCCATGGCGGCATCCACCACGGCGTGAAGGTGAAGATGGACTGGGTGGACAGCCAGATCTTCGAGACGCCGAACGCGCTGCAGCGGCTGGAGGGGGTGCACGGCATCCTGGTGCCCGGCGGCTTTGGCGAGCGTGGGGCGGAGGGCAAGATCGAGGCGGTGCGCTTCGCCCGCGAGCGGAAGATCCCCTTCCTCGGCATCTGCTTCGGCATGCAGATGGCGGTGATCGAGGCGGCCCGGAACCTGGTGGGGCTGGAAAAGGCCTCCTCCACCGAGTTCGGACCGACCGAGGAGCCGGTGGTCGGCCTGCTGACGGAATGGCTGCGCGGCAACGAGCGTGAGCGCCGCACCGCCGCGGGCGACCTGGGCGGCACCATGCGGCTTGGCGCCTACACCGCCGTGCTTGCCGAGGGCTCCCTGGTCCGGCAGGTCTATGGCCATGGGGAGATCGAGGAGCGGCACCGCCACCGCTACGAGGTGAACATCGGCTACCGGGAGCGGCTGGAGGACGCCGGGCTGCGCTTTTCCGGCCTTTCGCCTGACGGGCTTCTGCCGGAGATCGTCGAGTACCCGGACCATCCCTGGTTTCTGGGCGTGCAATACCATCCCGAGTTGAAGTCGAAGCCCTTCCAACCGCATCCCGTGTTTGCCGGCTTCATTGGGGCGGCGGTGAAGCAGGCTCGGCTGGTCTGACGCGGCCCGCCTGCCGCTGTTCGCGCGGCAGGCGCCCTTTTTTCCGCCGGAAGCGGGCCGTTCGCGGTGGATCAGCCCGCTGGAAGGCCCTGATGCCTTTCCCCTGTTGCTGCGAGCGTACCAGGACCTAGTTCCGGGGCTGGGCGCCGCCGCCTCCACGGCGGAATCAGCCAAGATCAGGCACCGGCCTCCCGTGGCGCGGCTCGCTCGCCGTGGAACCGAGGGTTGCCGACGTTACCTCTCAATAACGTTCATGCGATCGGCAACTCGCGTCATAACGAAATATCTTAAGCTTTTCACCTGGAACGCCATTCCTGGGAATGGCCAAAGCTTCCCTTGCACGCAAAGATCGTTGTTTCAGACCTCTTTCACAACTTCAAATAGCATTAACTTCCTTTCACCGTCTCCTGCTCGCGATGATGCAATTTGAGGTTGGTTGAGGGTTTCCCCCATAATCATGCATATGTGTAAATAATGGTGACGGAAACGCTCTAATTAATCCGAAGATCCAGAAGGGTACAGAACAAAGCAAAGAGGTTTCAACTTCTCGGTTTGGCAATTCGCCAGCGGAAAGTTCAACCAGGTATTTGATCTTCTCGGAGGCTAATCTCCATGAGCATCGAGTTCTCCGCCGACGCCGAGGACCTCAGTCCGGTCAACATTGTTGTCGTTGATCCACGGCGTCTTTCCCGCGAAGCGTTGCGGCGCCTGATTTCGTCGCAGGCGCTCGCCGTCGTCGCTGAGGGGGCGACGCTCGGTGAAGCCCTCCAGAACGTGCCCGCGGGAACCAGCATCCAGCTCCTGATCCAAACTCTGGACTCGGACGGCGGGATAGAAGCCGCGCTGCCCGAAATCCAGAAGGCGCGGCTGCGTTTCGGCGGGCTGAAGGCGGTTGTGCTCACCGATTGCAGCAAACCCGCCTCGCTGCTCCATGCCGTGCGGTCGGGCGTGGAGGCTTTCCTTTCCCGCGACATTTCCGCCGAGGTGCTGCGGCGCGCCCTTGAGCTGGTGCTGAACGGCCAGCACCTGCTTCCAGGGAACCTGGCGCAGCTGGTCTTCAATCCGGCCTGGCTGCAGCCCGATGGCGCCATCGCTTCCGACCTGACGCCTTCGCGGCCCGCCGCCGAGGCAATGCCCCGCTTCGCCGAGCGGTCGCGCACCATCAGCCTGTCCAAGCGCGAGTGCCAGATCCTTCAGTGCCTGGTGGATGGCCTCTCCAACAAGATGATCGCCCGCGACCTGGACATCACCGAGGCCACGGTGAAGGTCCATGTCAAAGCCTTGCTGCGAAAGACGCAGACCGCGAACCGCACGCAGGCGGCCATCTGGGCGGTCAACCACTGGTTCGGCGGCGAGGCCGAGAGTGGCGAGGCGGCGTCCCTCCTGCAGGGCAAAATGGCGGATGCGGCGAACAGCGAGGAGCATCAGGGTCGCCCTGTCTGACGCCGGCCTGTGTTGGCGTGACCTGAGGCGCTTGGCTTTCCGCTAATCCGCCTCCTGACGATGCGAAGGGAAAGTTGCAGGGTGCCTGCAGGGCCGGCACGGCAGCTTTCCCCTCCCGCCCCGCAGCAACGCGCGGCAGCTGCCGAGCGCAGTCCCCTCCTCATCGCTGCTCCGTCCACGGCGCGTGCTGGCTCCCCGCCTTTGATGGGGAGAGGTCCATGCGGCGGCGGGGTCCGGCATTCACCGCATGACAGCGCACAGGCTCGCCGCGGCGAACCCGACCAGGGCCTCGGCGGGGCGCTCTGAAGCGACGCAGTTAAGCTCCGGCGCCGCCGCCTGCCCGGCTGCCGCCACCGCCGCCACGCACCTCGCCATTCCATGCGGACACGAAAACTTCGCCCGCTTCGGCCCAGGTCAGACCTTGCCCTGGGACGGCGGTCGTCTTATCCGCGCTCAGTCCAAAGATTCATCCGATATACCCAAGGGGGCCCGGAATGACCGCCATTGCCGACATCATCGCCCGAGAGATCCTCGACTCGCGCGGCAACCCGACGGTCGAGGTGGATGTGGTTCTCGACAGCGGGGCGGTCGGCCGCGCCGCCGTTCCGTCCGGCGCCTCCACCGGCGCGCACGAAGCCGTCGAGCTGCGCGACGGCGACAAGGCCCGCTTCCACGGCAAGGGCGTGCAGAAGGCCGTCGCCAATGTCGAGGGCGAGATCTTCGACGCGCTCTCCGGCATGGACGCCACCGAGCAGGTCAAGATCGACGAGACCATGCTGGCGCTCGACGGCACGCCCAACAAGGGCCGGCTGGGCGCCAATGCCATCCTCGCCGTCTCCCTCGCCACCGCCAAGGCGGCGGCCGAGCACTATGGCGTGCCGCTCTATCGCTATGTCGGCGGCGTCTTCGCCCGCACCCTGCCGGTTCCGATGATGAACATCATCAACGGCGGCCAGCATGCGGACAACCCGATCGACATCCAGGAATTCATGATCATGCCGGTGGCCGCCGGCAGCGCGGCGGATGCCGCCCGCATCGGCGCCGAGGTCTTCGCCAGCCTGAAGAAGGCGCTGCATGACGCCGGCCACAACACCAATGTGGGCGACGAGGGCGGCTTCGCGCCGAACCTGAAGTCCGCCGAGGAGGCGCTGGGCTTCATCGCCAAGGCCTGCGAGGCGGCCGGCCACCGCGTCGGCGAGGACATCATGTTCGCCCTCGACTGCGCCTCCACCGAGTTCTTCAAGGACGGCACCTACGACATGGAGGGCGAGGGCAAGAAGCTCGACGCCGCCGGCATGGTGGACTACCTGGCCAACCTCTGCGGCAAGTACCCCATCATCTCCATCGAGGACGGCTGCGCCGAGGATGACTGGGCCGGCTGGAAGCTGCTGACGGACCGCCTGGGCGACAAGGTGCAGCTGGTCGGCGACGACCTCTTCGTCACCAACCCCGAGCGCCTGCGCCAGGGCATCGAGAAGAAGACCGCCAACTCCATCCTGGTGAAGGTCAACCAGATCGGCACCCTGACGGAGACGCTGGAGGCGGTGGAGACCGCCCACCGCGCCGGCTACACGGCGGTGATGTCGCACCGCTCGGGCGAAACCGAGGACGCCACCATCGCCGACCTCGCCGTTGCCACCAATTGCGGGCAGATCAAGACCGGCTCGCTTTCCCGCTCGGACCGGCTGGCCAAGTACAACCAGCTCATCCGCATCGAGCAGGGCCTCGGCCCGGCGGCCCGCTATGCCGGGCGGACCATCCTGAAGCGCTAAGCGGACCGGCGCGGGGGCAGGCGGCGCCCGCTCCCGCGTGTCCGGCAGGCCACGCGCGGTGACAAAGCGCCCGGACTCTTGAAGCAACCCTTGCAGCGCGCCCCGCTCCTGCCGTTAAGTGCTTGCGTTTCCTAGAATGCAGGACGACCCGATGCGTGCCATGAAGCGAATGGTCCAGGTTCTTTGGCTACCGCTGGTTTTCGCGGGGCTGATCTGGCACTTCGCCTGGTACGCCGTGCATGGTCCTCGCGTGGGTTCGCTCGCGCGCGAGGCCAAGGCCGCTGAAATCGTCGGCGCGAAGGTCACGCTGGTTCACGTTGAAGCAGAGCGTGACCTCATGGAGCGCAAGGTGGCGGGCCTCCGCGGCGACCGCATTGACCGCGACCAGCTCGACGAGCGCGCCCGCGCGCTGCTGAACATGGTGGACAAGGACGAGCTGGTGGTGCCCTACGGCAACGGTCACCGTCTGTACTGATCCATCCTCATCCCTGCAGCGCCAGTTCCAGCAGCGCCCGCGAGGCGCGGCTGGCGTAGCGCTCCTTGTGCCGCAGCGCCTTGAAGCTGCGCGGCGGCAGCGCGACCTGCGCCTGCACCAGGAGCCCCGCCCCAAGATGCGGCCCGGCGGCGCGCTCCGAGACGACGGTTGCGCCGCCATCCGCTTCCACCGCGGCCAGCACCGCTTCGTTGCTCGGCAGCTCAAGGGCGATGGTCAGCGCCTCGGGCGCCAGTCCCCACCCCGGCAGCCACTGCTCAAAGGCCGCCCGCGTGCCGGAGCCCGCCTCGCGCATGATCCAGGTCGTTTCCAGCAGGCGGGAGGTGGCGATCGGCCCCTGGCCAGCCCAGGGGTGGCGGGGGCCGACAACCACGACGAGCTGGTCACGCGCCAGCACGGTCTGCGCCAAAGCCGGATCATCCACCTCGCCTTCGACGAGACCCAGTTCCGCCACACCGTCCAGCACCGCCTGCGCGACGCTGCGGGTGTTGCCCGCCCCGACCTCCACCGCCACGCCCGGGCAGGTGGTGCGGAAGCGGACCAGCAGCGGCGGCAGCCAGTACGAGGCGACGGTCTGGCTCGCCTGCACGCGAAGGGTGCCGCGCAGCGTTCCCCCCATTTCGGAAAGCACCAGCTCCGCCGCATCGGCGCGCGCCAGCACGGCGGTCGCCTCGGCGCGGAAGATGCGGCCGTCCTCCGTCAGCTCGATCCGGCGGCCAACCCGATGGAACAGCGTGATGCCGTGCCGCGCCTCCAGCGCGCGGACGGCGGCGCTGACGGCGGACTGCGTCAGATGAAGCGCCTCCGCCGCACGGGTGATGTGCTCGCGCTCGGCGACGGCGACGAAGATACGGAGTTGCTCAAGGGTCACGGCTCATCGATTATATCGAACGAAATCACAAGAACAACGCGTTGGATCGAACGAAACGGTCGCGGCATTCTCCGCAACACCGATGCAACACGCGAGTCGCCGCAATGTCCTCCGCCCTTGGTTCCCAATCCTCGTCCGGGCTGATGCACCGGCTGCGAGAACTCGCGCCTGGCATCGTGCTCTGCGCGGGCGTCTCCGCGGTGGCTGTCGTGCTCGCCCGGGTCGAGGCAGCGCTGTTCGGCCATGCCTGGCTTGAGCCGCTGGTGCTGGCCATCCTGGTCGGCACGCTGCTGCGCAGCCTCTGGGTGCCGCCCAAGGCCCTGGCACCCGGCATCGCCTTCAGCGCCAAGACGCTGCTGGAAGTGGCGGTGATGCTTCTGGGCGCCTCCCTCAGCCTGACGGCAATGCTGGCGGCAGGACCCGCGCTGATCCTTGGGATCGCGGTGGTGGTGACGCTCTCCATTGTCTTCAGCTACGGCATCGGGCGCGCCTTCGGCCTGCCGCGGCACATGGCTGTCCTGGTAGCTTGCGGCAATTCCATCTGCGGCAACTCGGCCATCGCCGCCGTGGCACCCGTGATCGGGGCGCAGGCGAAGGACGTCGCCGCCTCCATCGCCTTCACCGCCGTGCTGGGCGTGGTCATGGTGCTGAGCCTGCCGCTGCTGATGCCGCTCTTCGGCCTGAGCGAGTTGCAGTACGGCGTGCTGGCCGGACTGACGGTCTATGCCGTGCCGCAGGTGCTGGCCGCCACCGCGCCGGCCGGCGTGCTCGCGGTGCAGATGGGCACGCTGGTCAAGCTCGTCCGGGTGCTGATGCTGGGGCCGGTGGTGCTGGCCCTTTCCCTGGCGGATGGCCGGCAGGAAGGCCGCGGAAAGCGCCCCGGCTTCGCCAGGCTGGTGCCCTGGTTCATCATCGGCTTTGTCGCGCTGGCCGTGCTGCGCGCGCTGGGCGCGGTGCCCGAGGCGCTGCTGGCGCCCCTGGCCTCGGTGACCGGTATCCTGACCGTGCTGGCCATGGCCGCGCTCGGCCTGGGCGTGGATGTGCGGATCGTGGCGCGTGCGGGTGCCCGCGTGTCCGCCACGGTGGTGCTGTCGCTGCTGGCGCTGGGCGCGGTGAGCCTTGGCCTGATCCGGCTGCTCGGCACCGCCTGAAGGAACCCGGGCGGGACGGGCGCGCCGCGCCTGCCCCGGCCAGGCACGGCTCAGCGCCGGGCCTCGATGGCGTCCCAGATCGCCTTTTCCAGCTTCACCCCGTCAAAGCGGGCGATCTCCTGCAGCCCCGTGGGCGAGGTGACGTTGATCTCGGTGAGATAGTCGCCGATCACGTCGATGCCGACGAAGATCAGCCCCCGCGCCTTCAGCTCCGGCCCGATGCGGGCGCAGATCTCCTTGTCGCGCTCGGTCAGCGCCACCTTTTCCGGCCGCCCGCCGACATGCATGTTGGAGCGGCTTTCGCCGGTCGCGGGCACCCGGTTGATGGCGCCCATCGGCTCGCCGTCCACCAGGATGATGCGCTTGTCGCCCTGCCGCACGGCTGGAACATACTTCTGGATCATCAGCGGCTCGCGGGAACGCTCGGCATAGAGTTCCAGCAGGGCGTTGAGGTTGCCGTCCTCGGGACGAAGGTGGAACACCCCGGCACCGCCATTGGCGAAAAGCGGCTTGACGATGATGTCGCCATGCTTCTCGCGGAACTTCCGCACCTCCAGGGGGTCGTGGGTGATCATCGTCTCCGGCATTAGGTCCGGGAAATGCATCACGAAGAGCTTCTCCGGCGCATTGCGGACATGCACCGGGTCGTTCACCACCAGGGTCTTGGGGTGGATGTGCTCCAGGATATGGGTGGCCGTGATGTAGGCCATGTCGAAGGGCGGGTCCTGCCGCATCAGCACCACGTCCATGGTGGAAAGGTCGTACTCGGCCGCCTCGCCCAGCGTGTAGTGGTTGCCCTTCTCGCGCCGCACCTCGACCGGCTGCATCCGCGCCAGGATCCGGCCCGAGGCCAGGGTCAGGTTCTTCACCGGGTAGAACCAGAGCTGGTGCCCGCGCGCCTGCGCCTCCAGCATCAGCACGAAGGTGCTGTCGGCGTCGATGTTGATGCTTTCGATGGGGTCCATTTGGACCGCCACCTTCAATGCTCGCGCCATGGAACGCTCCGTCTGTCTCTCTCTGGCGGAGAGTGGTGGCATCGGCCGGCACGGAACGCCAGAGGGGATGGCGCGGGAGAAGGCGGGAGGGAGCCATTCCCCCGGCCTTGCCCATTGACCCCAGGGCCCGCGCAGCGGATTCATGCCGGCATGGCGATCCTCTCCGGCAAGGCGAAACTGGCGGGCGTGCTCGGCTGGCCCGTCGCCCATTCCCGCTCCCCGCGGCTGCACGGCACCTGGCTGGAGCGGCACGGCATCGACGGCACCTATCTCCCCCTGCCGGTGCGACCGGAGGACTTCGCCGCCGCCGTCCGTGCCCTGGCGACGCTCGGATTCCAGGGAGCGAACGTCACCATCCCGCACAAGGAGGCGGCCTTCGCCCTCTGCGACACGGTGGAGGTGAGCGCCCGCCGCGCCGGGGCGGTGAACACGCTGGTCTTCCGCGACGGCCGCATCCTCGGCGCCAACACGGACGGGTTCGGCTTCCTGGAAAGCGTTCGCGAGCAGGCGCCGGAGTGGCAGGCGAGCGATGGGCCAGCGGTGATGCTGGGCGCCGGTGGCGCGGCGCGCGCCATCGCCGCCGCCCTGCTGGACGCCGGCTGCCCGCGCCTGACCATCGTCAACCGCGACACGGCGCGCGCCGAGGCGCTGGCGCAGGCGCTCGGCGGGCCGGTGGAGGTCGCCAGCGCGCCGCCGCTGGCCGATGCGGCGCTGCTGGTGAACGCCACCAGCCTCGGCATGTCCGGGCAGCCGCCGCTGGCGATCGGCCTCGCTCCCCTGCCTGGCCATGCCGTGGTGGCGGACGCCGTCTATGTGCCGCTGGAGACGCCGCTGCTCGCCGCCGCCCGGGCGCGTGGCCTGCGCGCCGTGGACGGCCTGGGCATGCTGCTGCACCAGGCACGGCCCGGCTTCGCCGCCTGGTTCGGCATTATGCCGCAGGTGGATGCCACCCTGCGCGACTTCCTGGCCAGCGACATCCCGCGCACCGCATGAAGATCCTGGGCCTGACGGGCGGCATCGGCATGGGCAAGTCCACTGCGGCGAACACCTTCCGCCGCCTCGGCGTGCCGGTCTTCGACGCCGACGCCACGGTGCACCGGCTGCAGGGGCGCGGCGGCCGTGCCGTGGCGCCGATCGGTGCTGCCTTTCCCGGCGCCGTGCGGGACGGCATGGTGGACCGCGAGGCGCTGCGCCGCGCCGTGCTCGGCAATCCGGCGGCGCTGAACCGGCTGGAAGGCATCGTCCACCCGCTGGTGCGGGCGGAGGAGCGCCGCTTCCTCGGCGGCGCACGGCGCGCGGGGCGGCGGCTGGTGGTGCTGGACATCCCGCTGCTCTTCGAGACCGGCGCCGAGGCGCGCTGCGACGCCGTCGTGGTGGTCTCGGCGCCCGCCCCTGTGCAGCGTGCCCGGGTGCTGGCGCGACGCGGCATGACGCCGGAGCGGCTGGCCGCCATCCTGGCCCGCCAGACGCCCGATGCCGAGAAGCGCCGCCGCGCCGATTTCGTCATCCGCACCGGCTTGTCCCGCGCCCATGCGCGCCGGGCGATCCGGCGCCTGCTGGAGAACTTCCGATGAGCCGCGCCCTGGTGCTCGACACCGAAACCACCGGCTTCGACCCGCTGACCGGCGACCGCGTGCTGGAGGTCGCGGCGGTGGAGCTGGTCAACCTCGTGCCCACCGGCCGGCACTTCCACGTGCTGATCGACCCCGAGCGCGAGGTGCCGGAGGAAGCGGTGAAGGTGCACGGCTTCACCTGGGAGATGCTGCGCGGCAAGCCGAAATTCGCCGAGGTCGCGCCCGCCATGCTGGAGTTCCTGGGCGCCGATCCGGTGATCGCGCACAACGCGCCTTTCGACTTCGCCTTCCTTGACTTCGAGCTGAAGAAGGCCGGCCACCCCATTATCGACCGCGCGCGGATGGTGGACACGCTGGTGCTCGCCAAGAAGCGCTTCCCCGGCCTGCCCAACAGCCTGGACGCGCTCTGCCGGCGCTACGGCATCGACAACTCGATGCGCACCTCGCACAACGCGCTGCTCGACGTGCAGCTGCTGGCGCAGGTTTATCTTGAGCTGATGGGCGGCAAGCAGCCGGGGCTGGAGCTGGCCAGCCGGCCGGCGGTCTCCGCGCCCGCCGCCATCCAGCTCGACGCCGTGCCGGTCACCCGCGTGCCGCGCCCGATCGTGCCGAGCGCGGCGGAGCTGGAGGCCCACCGCGCCTTCCTCGACAAGGTGAAGGAGCCGCTCTGGCTCGCCCTGCTGGAGGAGCCGCCGGAGGCCTGAGCGCCCGCCCTGCCCGCGCTCAGGCGTTCCAGTCGGGGCCGAAATCCGGGTTCACCCGGCGCCAGTCCTTGGGCATGGCGTCAATGGCGGCCACGTCCTGGGTGTCCAGCTTCGCCGCCAGCGCCACGGCATCCAGGTTGGCCTGCTGGCTCTGCTTGCGCGCCGCCTTGGGGATCACCACCACACCCTCCTGTTGCAGCAGCCAGGCCAGCGCCACCTGCAGCGGCGTCGCGCCGTGCTTGCGGCCGATCTCCTGCAGCACCGCCTGCTCCGCCAGCGCGCCCTGGCCAAGCGGTGAGTAGGCGGTCAGCGCGATGCCCCTCGGGCGGCACCAGTCCAGCAGCCGCTGCTGGGAAAGCAGCGCGTGGTATTCGACCTGCAGGCAGGCCGGCTCGGCGCCGGCCTCCTCCAGCCGCCGCATCAATCCAAGGGGGAAGTTGGACACGCCCCAGCGGCGCACCAGCCCCTCGTCGCGCACGGCCTGCATGGTGCGGACGACGGCGGAGAGGTCCATGTCCGGTGCCGGCCAGTGGACCAGGAACAGGTCGAGATAGGGTGTGCAGAGCTTGCGCAGCGAGCCTTGCAGCGAGCGGCGGATCGCCTCCGGCGCCAGGTTGTCGTACCAGACCTTGCTGGTCAGGAAGATCTCGTCGCGCGCCACGCCGGAAGCGGCCATGGCGGCGCCGACCGCCTCCTCGTTGCCGTAGCGGTCGGCGGTGTCGAGGTGGCGGTAGCCCAGCGCCAGGGCGCTCTCCACCGCCGCCTGGCCTTCCGCGCCAGCGAGCTTCCAGGTGCCGAGGCCGAGCTTGGGGATGCTGATGCGTGGCGTCTGCACAAGCGGGATCATGCCGCGTCCTTCCGGTTCATCCTGAAAAGATCGGCACGGAGCGCCGGCCGGCGCAACCCCGCCCTGCGCGGAACGGCCGCCCTGCAACCGCCACGGTCGGGCTGCGTTGGAAGTTCCATGCCGGCCCCCAATGCCCGAACGGACCGTGCCGCCGGCGCCTCAGCCCCGCGTCTGCGCCAGTGCGCGCCGCGCCGTCTCCGCCAGGAAGCCGCTGGCCACCGGCAACACCGCATCGTTGAAGTCGTAATGCGGGTTGTGCAGTTCGCGCCCGCCATTCGAGGGGCCGTTGCCGATCCAGACAAAGGCGCCCGGCACCTCGTGCAGGAAGTGCGAGAAGTCCTCTCCCGTCATGGCCGGCGGCACGTCTCGGCGCATCTCGGTGACGGCGGCAGCGGCCTCGGCGGCGAGTTCGCGCTCCTCCGGGTGGTTCCGCGTCACCGGCACGCCGCCCAGGATGCGCATCTTGGCCTTCACGCCAAAGGTGGCGGAGACGCCCTTCGCCACCCGGCGCAGCCCGGCGCGGATCTGCTCGCCCACCTCGTCGCGCACGAAGCGCATGCTGCCGCTGATCAGCACGCGGGCGGCGATCTGGTTCTGCGCCTCGCCCCCATGCACCATGGTCAGGCTCACCACCCCGGTGTCAAGCGGGTCGAGGCTGCGCGCCACGATGGACTGGCAGGCGACGATGGTGTGCCCGGCGGCAACGATCGGGTCGCGCGTCAGGTGCGGCAGCGCGGCATGGCCGGCATGGCCCTCGATGGCGATCTCGAAGCGGTTGCCGGCCGCCATCACCGCGCTGTCATGGACGGCGATGGTGCCCGCAGGAAGGCCCGGCCAGTTGTGCCAGCCGAAGATTCGGTCCATGGGGAAGCGCTGGAACAGGCCGTCCTTGACCATCGCGGCCGCGCCCCCGCCGCCTTCCTCCGCCGGCTGGAACACCAGGCGCACCGTGCCGCTCCAGTTCTGGTCCTGCATCAGCAGCGCCGCGGCGCCCAGCAGCGCGGTGGTGTGGCCATCATGCCCGCAGGCGTGCATCACGCCGGAATTGGTGCTGCGCCAGGGCAGATCCTGCGCCGCTTCCTCGATCGGCAGGGCGTCCATGTCGGCGCGCAGCCCGACGCTGCGGTTGCTGCCCGGCCGATGAAGGGTTGCCACAACGCCGTGACCACCGACATTGGTGGCAACATCCGTGACGCCCAGCTCCTTCAACTTCTCGACGACGAAGGCGGCGGTGGGGCCCTCGTGCAGGGTAAGGCCCGGATTGGCGTGGAGATGCCTGCGCCAGCCGGTCAGTGTTTCAGCAAGGGTCGGATCCATCCGAGAAGGCATAGCCCGTAAGACGATGCGCCTCAAACCTCACCTCCCCTGGGCTGCGCTCACGGCCACTCTGCTGGCGGCGCTGCCGCACGTCCTGCTGCCGCCTGCCGCCGCGCAGGGCGCGCCCCGGGCGCAGCCGGAGGCCGGCGGGGAGACCGAAGCCGCGCCCACCGTGGAATACGAGGTCGATCTTCCCGAGACGGGCGATGATTCACTGGACGAGGCGATTCGCCGCGCCTCGGCGCTCGAGCAACTGCGCGAGCGGGCCCCGGTGGACGCTTTCGGCCTGGTCAGCCGCGCGCTTGCCGACCGCGACAACATGCGCGACGCCTTGCGCTCCGAGGGCTACTACAGCGGCACCGCCAGCATCACCGTTGCCGGTGAGCCGCCGAACACGCCTGGCCTCGCCGACCGGCTGGCCGGCCGCGAGGGTCCCATCCCGGTCGCCATTACGGTGGAGCACGGGCCGCAGTACCACATCGATTCGATCACGCTGGACACCAAGCCGGGCGGCGTCTCGGCGGAACAGGCCGGCCCGGTGGAGCTGGAGAAGGGTAGCCCCGCCCGCGCCCAGCCCATCATCGACGCGCAGAACAAGATCACCTCCCGCCTGAAGGATGCCGGCCATCCCTTCGTGGACGTCAGCCGGCGCGTCACGGTGGACCATGACAGCCACACCATGCAGGTGGCCTTCACCCTCGATGCCGGCCCGCAGGCCCGCTTCGCCCGCCCCACCGTCACCGGGGAGGAACGCACCGACAGCGATTTGGTCAGCCGCGTCGTTCAGCCGCTGGAAGGCGAGATCTACAGCGAGGAGGAAATCGAGAAGAAGCGGCAGGACCTGCTCAGCCTCGGGGTGTTCAGCACGGTGCGCAGCCGCGCGGCGGACCGGCTGAACGAGGAGGGGCGCCTGCCCCTCACCTACACCGTGCTGGAACGGCCGCTGCACGCCCTCGGCTTCACCGCCGCCTATGAGACCCGCTACGGCCCGACCTTCAGCACATACTGGGAGCACCGCAACCTGTTCGGCGGGGCCGAGCGGCTGCGGCTGGAGGCGGAGATCAACCGCCTCGGCACGACCGGGGACACCAGCGATACCGGCGGCAAGCTGGCCGCCAGCCTGCGCACGCCATGGTTCGCCGGCCGCAACCAGACGCTCACGCTCGATGTCGCCGGCATCCGCGAACGGCTCGACGCCTATGACCGCGATGCCTTCGTCTTCGGCGCGCTGGTGGAGCGCAAGGTGTCGAAGCGGCTGACTTTCACCTTCGGTCCCCAGGTGGAGTTCAGCCGGGTGACGCAGGACGACGTGACGACCAACTACCAGCTCATCGGCCTGCTTGGGCAGCTGACCTGGAGCGATGTGGACAGCCCGCTCAACCCGAGCCGCGGCCTGCGCGCCGCTCTCCTGGTGAACCCGATCTACAGCATTGGCCAGGGCAACGTCTTCACCCGACTGCGCGGCGAGGTCAGCACCTACTACGACTTCACCGGTGACAAGGGCAGCATCCTCGCGCTGCGCGGCGCGGTGGGCAGCATTGTCGGCGCCTCCTTCGAGGGCGTGCCGCCGGACAAGCGCTTCTACGCGGGCGGCGGCGGTTCGGTGCGCGGCTACGACTACCAGTCCATCGGCCCCCGGACGAGGCTCGACGAGCCGGCCGGCGGCCTCTCCCTGGTGGAAGGCACGGTGGAATTGCGGCAGCGGGTCAGCGGTCCCTGGGGGATGGCGGCCTTCGTGGATGCCGGCTCCGTCACGCAGGACCAGACGCCCGACTTCAGCAACATGAAGTTCGGCGCCGGCCTGGGCGTGCGCTATCTCACCGGCATCGGCCCCATCCGTGCCGATTTCGCCGTTCCGCTGAACAAGGAGCGCGGCGACGCCGCCTTCGGCTTCTATGTTGGTATCGGGCAGGCTTTCTGATGCGGCGTGTTTTTCGCGGGTTCCTCGTGCTCGGCCTGATCCTCGGCCTCGGTCTGCCGGTGCTGGAGGCCGGCGCCGCGCCCGAGGACAAGGCGACGTCCGTGGAAGCCGCGCCTGAGCCGGGACTGATCTCCGGTGCCGCGGGCCGCATGGTGGTCAGCCTGCTGAAGCGCTTCGTGCCCGGCCTGCAGATCGAAGGTCTCCGCCCGGTTCCCGGCGCGATCAGCTTCACCCGCCTGACCATGGCCGACGCCAAGGGTCCCTGGCTGGAACTGGATGATGTCCGCCTCAACTTCGGGCTGATGGCGCTGCTGCGGCGCGACCTCCGCATTTCCGAACTGACGGCAGCCCGCATTGCCCTGCTGCGCCTGCCGGAATCGAGCGGCGAGCAGCCCCCGCCGCCGCCGCCCGACCAGCAGAACCAGTCGCTGCTGCCCAGCCTGCCGAACCTGCCGGTCGATCTTTTCGTGGAGAAGCTCTCCGTCGCCCGGATCGAGATCCCGCGCGAACTGGTTGCCGCGACGGTGGAGGAGCACGGGGCCAAGCCCGGCTTCGCCCTTTCGCTGAACGGCACCGCCAGCCTGACCGACGCGGCGCTGACCGCCGACCTGACGGCGCAGCGGCTGGAGGCCGACGGACAGCTCAGCCTTAAGCTCCGGATGGACCCGAAACAGCAGCTTCTGGTGGATCTCCAGGCGAGCGAACCGCCGCAGGGCGTGCTTGCCACGGCGCTCCGCATCCCGGACGCTCCGGCTCAGCTTTCGCTGCACCTGGAAGGCCCGCCCAGCGGCGCCGACCTCCGCGCCATCGCCGATTTCGGTGGCCAGGCCGGGTTCAAGGCCGATGGCAGGCTGGCCATGGCGCCGGATGGCAGCGGCTCGCTGACCCTTCAGGGCCATCTCGACGCGCCGACCCCGCTGGCGCCGCCGCCGGTCGCCAGCCTGGATTTCGCGTTCGAGGGCGGCGTCCTTGCCAACAAGCAGCCCGTCCTCAACCGGCTGCACCTCACCGCCCCCGCCGGCGAGGTGATCGCCAAGGGCAACATGGACCTGCTGGAAGCCGAGGCGCATCTGGCCTCCTCCGACGCGCTCGGCTCGCTGGTGCCGCAGATCGTGGGCTGGGAAGGGGTGGACCTGAACGCCCGCGTCGCGAACGGCGAACAGATCGAGGCGACGCTGCGTCCGCACGGGCTGACCGGGCCGGACCCGCTGGCCGGCGTGCTCGGCCCCGAGCCGGTCGTCGAGTATGCCGGCACCGCCTTCCGCATCGATTCCCTCACCGTGCGCGGCCGCGGCGCCACCCTGGAGGCCAGCGGCACCGGCTGGGACCAGCTCGACCTCCAGGCGAAGCTGACGGTGCCCGAGTTGCAGGTGGTCCGCCCCGAGCTTTCCGGGCCCGCCACGCTGGAAGCGCGTGTCACCGGTCCCGTCGCTGATCCGGCCATCGCGGCCCATCTGCAGAGTCCTGGCCTGGTGGCCGCCGAGCGACGCATCGAAGCGCTGGACCTGAGCGCCGAGTTGCCTTCGGTCAGCGGCATGGCCGGCACCCTACGGCTCACCGCGCAGGCCGAGGGCCAGCCGGTTTCGGTGGCCCTGCACGCGGCACGGGATGGCGACCTCGTGCGCCTGACGGAGGCGCAGGCCAATTTCGGCCCCGCCCAGGCCACGGCCGAGGGCGCGTTCAACACCGCCACGATCCGCTTCGACGGCAACCTGAACGTTGCGGCGGAGAACCTGGCGCCGCTTGCCGGGCTGATCGGTCAGCCGGTCGCGGGCGGCTTGCGGGTCGAGGCGAAGCTGAACACCGCACCCGACGGGCGGCAGCTGGTGGACGCCCATGCCGCCACCCGCAACTTCCAGCTCGCCGGGCAGCCCTATTCCGTGGATGCCAACCTCAAGGGCAGCAACGCGGCGCTTGACTGGAACGTGAAGGCCGACTTGCCGCAGGCGAACGTCCAGGGCCGTGGGCAGTTCGCGCAGACCGAGCAGGGGATGCGGCTCGACATCGCCGCCTTCACCGCGCAGCAGGGCGGGATGGGCGTGCGGCTGGCCCAGCCCGCCACGGTCCGGCGGCTGCCCAATGGGGCCATTGAGATCCCCGGCATGCGCCTGGTGGCGCAGCCGGCGGGTGATTTCACCATCAGCGGCCGCTGGGGTCCGGACACCGCCGACATCCGCGTCGCGCTGGCTGCCCTGCCGGCCTCCGTGGTCAACCAGTTCGCCCCGCAGCCGCCGCTCTCCGGCACCGTTGTCGGCGAGGCGCGGATCACCGGCCCGGTCTCGGCGCCGGAGGTGAACGCCACGCTGAACGGCACCAACCTGCGCACCGGAGCCGATTGGGCGACGGGCTGGCCGGCCGCCACGCTGCGCGTCGAAGCCCATCGGGCCGGCAGCGGAGCCGTCCGCGCGAATGCCGCGCTGCGCATGGGCAAGGTCATGACGCTCGACGCCGAGGCCACCCTGCCGCAGGGCCCAGGCGCCACCGCGCCGCTTTCCGCGCGGGTCACCGGGCAGGCGAACCTGCAGCCGCTCGCCTCGCCTACCCTCGGCGGCAGCGCCAACCAGGTGGCCGGCCGGATCACCATCGACGGAGGCGCCTCCGGAACGCTGGGCGCGCCGAAGCTGAACGGCGGCGTCACGCTGGCCAATGGCGAGGTGCGCAACCCCATCTATGGCCTGCGGCTGACCAACATCACCGGCCGCCTGCGCGCGGAGGGGGAGCGGGTGCTGCTGGAGAACCTCGTCGCGCGCGCCGGCAGCGGCCGCATCGCCATGCAGGGCTATGCCGAGCCCTTCGCTCCCGGCATTCCGGCGCAGATCGACATCACCGCCCGCGACGCCACGCCCCTGCAGAGCGAGCTTGTCACCGCGCTGATGGATGCGGACCTGCGCTTCACCGGGCCGCTCCAGACCAGCCCGGCCCTTGGCGGCACGGTGCGGCTGCAGCGTGTGGCGATCTCCATCCCGCAAAGCCTGCCGGGCGGCGGCGTGCCCACATTGGGCGACGTCCGCGAACGCGGGGCGGCGGCGCCAAAGCCCGTCGCGCCGGGCCCGGCGGCCCCGCCGATCGCGCTGAACGTCAAGGTGGAGGCGCCGCAATCGATCCTGGTGCGCGGCCGTGGGCTGGATGCCGAGCTGGGCGGCTCGCTGACCGTTGGCGGAACCGCCGCCAGTCCGCAACCGGAAGGGGCCTTCACCCTCCGCCGTGGCACGTTCCAGTTGCTCGACCGCCGGCTGAGCTTCAACTCGGGCAGCCTGACCTTCGACGGCACGCTGACGCCGCGGCTGGACTTCAACGCGACGACCTCGGCGCAGGGCGTGAGCATCACCCTCTCGATTTCCGGTCCGGCGAACGATCCGAAGATCACCTTCAGCTCCTCGCCGGAAATGCCGCAGGACGAGATCCTGGCACGGCTGCTTTTCAACCGGCCGCTGAACAAGCTTTCACCCTTCGAAATCGCGCAGCTGGCCGGCGGTGCCGCCAGCCTCGCCGGCCTCGGTCCAGGCGGGTCGCGCGGCTTCTTCGGCCGGATCGCCGACAAGCTGGGGCTTGACCGGCTGGGCGTGGGCAGCGCCAGCGACTCCGACAGCGGCTCGGGCAACAACAGCAACGCCGCCAACCCTTCGCTGGAGGCCGGCGGCTATATCGGCGACGGCGTCTACGTGGGCGTCGAGCAGGGGACCAAGGGCGGTCCCCGTGTCGGGGTCGAGGTGGAGCTGACGCCGCGCCTGAAGCTGGAAAGCAGCACGGGCGGCGAGGTCGGCGAGCGGGTCGGGCTCTCCTACGAGTTCGAGTACTGACGGGGAGCCGCGCCTCTTCGGCGGTGCATGGCAGCATGGTTCCGCACCGCCGCTTTGTGCGCTAGGCTGCTCCGATGGACGCGGTGCGAGCAAGGCAGGAGCCGATCGACCTCGGCCCCCTGCCGGGGCTGCTGGGGCATCTGCTGCGCCGTGCGCATGGCCGCATGCAGGCTGGCTTCGCGGAGGCCACCTCGGGAAGGGGCGTCACCGCCAGCGAGTTCGCGCTGCTCTGCCTGGTGGAGGCCAATCCCGGCATTACCCTTGGCCAGCTCGCCCAGGCGGCGGCGCTGGACAAGTCCACCCTCAGCCCGGCGATGCAGCGCCTGACCGAGCGGCAGTTGGTGGAACGCCAGCCGGTCAGCGGCGACCGCCGCACCCAGGCGCTGCGACTGAGCCCCGAGGGAACGGCCTTGCTGCCTTCCCTCAAGGCTTCAGTGGACGACTACGAGGGCCGCATGGTGTCGCCGCTCTCGGAGCAGGAGCGCACCACCCTCCTCAGCCTGCTCCGCAAGCTGAACGGTCTCTGACCCACCCCGATTCTACCCTCCCGTGCCGGCCCATCCTCGTGGCCGGCGGGGCATCCGAAGGACTTGCCACCATGCGTGCTTTTGACGGACAGCTTTCCGGCAGCCGCCCCATCTCCCGCTCGACGGAGGAGAAGAAGCGGCAGTTGCGCGACCTGAAGGAGGCGCTGGCGGCGCTGAAGCCGCATGCCGCCGCATCCCTGCGGCAGTCGCTGACCGCCAAGATCAAGGCGCTCGAAACCGAGCTTTCCGCCTCGCGCTGAGGCATCCGCCCCGCCCTTCTCGGAAGGCGGGGCTATGCGGCGGCCGGCGGCGCGCCCCGCCCTCAGGCGGGGCTGGTGTCGGTCTTGATGCCCGGCGTGATAACCACCTTCTCCGGCCCGGGCAGCTCGACCTCTATGGCGAGGGTGCTCATGTCGCCGCCACGGTCGAGCGAGACGTTCACCGCCTTCGGATCAATGGCGACATAGCGCGCCACGACCTCGATCAGCTCGCGCTGCAACCGCGGCAGGAAATCGGTGCCGGTGCGGCTGATGCGCTCATGCGCCAGCACGATCTGCAGCCGCTCCTTGGCGGCGCCCGCACTTGGCGGCGGCTTGCGGGCGCCGCGAAAGACGTCGAGCCAACTCATGCGGCCCTCCCCCCGAACAGGCGCGACAGGAAGCCCCTCTTCTCGGGCTCAAGGAAGCGGTGCGGCCGCTCCTCGCCCAGGAATCGCGCGACGGCGTCCTTGTAGGCCAGTCCGGCGTTGGATACCTCGTCCAAAATCACGGGATTGCCCGTGTTCGAGGCCTTCAGCACGCTCTCGCTCTCCGGAATGACCCCGAGCAGCGGGATCGCCAGGATCTCGCGGATGTCCTCCAGCTTGAGCATCTCGCCCCTCTCGACCCGGTTGGGATCGTAGCGGGTGACGATCAGGTGCTCCTTGACCGGGTCGCGCTTCTCCTCCGCGCGCTTGGAGCGCGACTGCAGGACGCCCAGGATGCGATCGCTGTCGCGCACCGAGGAGACTTCCGGATTCGTGACGATGACGGCCTGGTCCGCGAAGTAGAGCGCCAGCAGCGCGCCCTTCTCGATGCCCGCCGGGCTGTCGCAGACGATGTAATCGAAGTCCTTCGACAACTCGTCGATGATCGTCGAGACGCCTTCCTTGGTCAGCGCGTCCTTGTCGCGCGTCTGGCTGGCGGGAAGGATGGAGAGAGTGTCCACCCGCTTGTCGCGGATCAGCGCCTGGTTGAGCTTCGCCTCGCCGGTGATGACGTTGACGATGTCGAACACCACGCGCCGCTCGACCCCCATGATGAGGTCGAGGTTGCGCAGGCCGACGTCGAAATCGATCACCACCGTCTTCTTGCCGCTCTGGGCGAGACCGGTGGCGAAGGCGGCGGAGCTTGTGGTCTTGCCGACCCCTCCCTTGCCGGACGTCACCACGATCACTTGCGCCATGAGTCTCTCCTTTGTGCCGGCAGGCAGCCCAGTCAGCCCAGCCGGTCGAATCGCATATTTTCGCCGATCAGCCGGACCTGCACGGCCTTGCCGATCGGGGCGTCCGTCAAGCCTTCCCGTACCGCGTAGTAGCCCGCGATGGAAACCAGCTCCGGCTCGAAATTCAGCGCGAAGATGCGCGCCTCGGTGTTCTCCGCGCCGCCGGCGATGGCTCGCCCCCGCAGGGCGCCGTAGACGTGCAGGTTGCCGTCCGCAATGACCTCGGCGCCGGGATTCACCGTTCCGTTGACGATCAGGTCCGCGCCCTGCGCCCAGATGCGCTGGCCCGCGCGCACCGCATGGTCGATCACCATGGTCGGACGGGCAGTGCCGGGGGGCAGCGGCGGAGCGACGGGTTCCTGCGGCGCGGCGGCGGGCGCCGCTGGCGTGGCCACGGGCGCGGCCAGGGCGACGTCCTCTTCCTTGCTGCCGCCGGCCGGGCGCAGCGGCGGCAGGCCGGCGCCCTGCGCGGCGCCGCGAAGCTCCGGCGTGCCGCCCACCGTGCCGATGGGCGTGATCTCGATGCGACGCAGCTCGGCGGCGAGGGCGGCGAAATCCACCTCATGCGGCGCCACCGCGAGATCATCCAGCCCGATCACCAGCGGCGCGAAGCGGAGGAAGCCCGGCGCCCGGCGGAACTGATCGGCCAGCGCGGGAATGATCACCTCAGGCCGTGGATCGAGAAGCCGAAGCACAAGCAGGTTGAAATTGGCACCGCGCAGCCGGAATGGCTCAAGGCGGGGATTGGCGGCGGGGGCTGACATCGGCTGCGGTGGCGATCCTGGCCTGGGGGCGGCGTGAGAGGCTTCCGGCGCGGCGGGTCGCCCGTCTGGCAGCGTTCCGCTGCCGGGAGGCATCCTGTTCGCCAGGGATACATAACCTATACAAAAGCGCGGCGCCCGGGCGAAGCCCTGGCCGACATGCCGGGCGTTGTTTTACGGCCGCACGTGAGAAAAGCGTCACAGCAAAAGCAGGAGGCCCCCATCCCCATGGGCAAGACCATCCCCCACCGGGCCGATTACCGCTTCTTTCTGGAGATTCCGACCCGCTGGGGCGACCAGGACAGCTTCGGCCACGTCAACAACGCGGTCTACTACACCTATTTCGACACGCTGGTCGCGCATTTCCTGAACGCGACAGGCGGCCTCGACATGCGCAACGGCGAGGTGTTCGGCGTGGTGGTCGAGACGCTCTGCCGCCACCACGCACCCGCCTACTTTCCCGACGTGCTGACGGCCGGCCTGCGGGTCGCCCATATCGGCAACAGCTCGGTCCGCTACGAGATCGGCATCTTCCGGCCGGGCCAGGACACCGCCTGCGCCGAAGGGCACTTCATCCACGTGCATGTGGATGCCGCGACACAGAGCCGCACCCAGCCGGTGCCGCCCAGTTTAAAGGCAGCGCTGACGCCGCTGATGGTCGCTCCGGCAAGCTGAACAGGCGTTCCCTCCGCGCGGCACGGAGGTTGCAGAGCTCCTGGGGTGACCTGCCAGCCGGAGCCTCCCGCATGCCGCGCACGCCCTACTGGAAGAACTCCGTATTCTCCCGCAACCGTCCGGTGAGCGCGGCATGAGCGCCACGCCGGCTGGCACGCCGCAGGGGCGGCCGGCATCAGCCCTGATCCGCCGTGTGGTCGCGCGCTCCGCCGCCGAGCGCACTGCCCAGTGGGCCGCGGACTCCGCCGCGCTGCGCATCGCAAGGCCCGGCAAGCTGGACCTGCCCTACGCCTCCGGCGAGCATCGGCTGTGGGACCTCTTTCCGGCCGTCAGCCCGGTGGCACCTTGCCTCGTGCTGCTGCCCGGAGGCCCCTGGGGCGCTGGTGGCCACCGTACCTGGGGCACGCTGGCGCGAGGGCTGCTCGCGCATGGCTGGGCGGCCGCACTGCCGGGCCACAGCCCGGTGCCGGGCGCCAGCCTCACCCGTATCGTCCGCGAGCTGCACCGGGCCCTCGACTGGCTCAACACGCAGGGGCCGCTGCATGGCGTCGCCGGCCCGGTGCTGGTCTGCGGCTGGGGCGCGGGCGCCCTGCTGGCGGCGCTGCTGCTGGACCATCCGCGCGTCGCGGCGGGGCTGGGCATCTCGGGCCTCTACGACCTGGCGCCCGTCGAGGAGCGGCTGGAGCTGAGCCCGCTGGAGGTGGAGGCGCTTTCGCCCCTGCGCCTGCCGGTCGTCCGGAAGCCGCTCGCCCTTGCCTTCGGCGAGACGGAACCGCCGGAGCGGCAACGCTCCTCGCGCGCCCTCCACATGCTGCGGCAGAAGGAGGGCGGCGTGGGGCCGTTGCTGCCGCTGCCAGGACTTGATGAGGCGGGTGCGCTGGAGGCCCTGGAAGCGCCGGACGGGCTGCTCTGCCACACCGCCTGCGCTCTCATCGAGGAAGCCTGAGCGGGGAGCGCGCGCCTGCGCCCTCTCCCCGCCTGGCGGGCCTCAGCCGCGCGTGCCGGCCTCGGCCGACTTGCGCTCGATCAGCTCGATCTTGTAGCCGTCCGGATCCTCGATGAAGGCGATCACCGTGGTGCCGAACTTCACCGGGCCCGGCTCGCGCGTGATCTTCACGCCCTCCGCGCGCAGCTTCTCGCAGGTGCCGTAGATGTCGGGAACGCCGATGGCGAGGTGGCCGAAGGCATTGCCCAGATCGTACGTCTCGGTGCCGTAGTTGTAGGTCAGCTCGATGACCCCGGCGCCGGTGCTCTCCGGCGCAAAGCCGACGAAGGCCAGGGTGTACTTGCCCTCGGGCACGTCGTTGCGGCGAAGTTCCTTCATGCCCAGCAGGCGGGTGTAGAAATCAACGCTCCGCTCCAGGTTGCCGACGCGGATCATGGTATGCAGGAAGCTGCTCATGCGCGGTTCTCCTCCGTCAGGAATGCGGTTCAGACCAGACCAGCGCGGCCGGGTCGAGGGCGATCAGGAACAGGCCCGCCGCCTCGGCCGCCGCGACGGTCGCCGCCCGATCCACCACGATGGTGCCGTTCGCCTCGATGGCAATGCCACGCAGCCCAGCTGCGGCGGCACCGGCCACGGTGTCCGGCCCAATGGTCGGCAGATCAACGCGGCGATCCTGCCCCGGCTTCAGGATCTTCACCAGCACGCCGCCCGGTCCCTCGCGGCGCAGTGACCCGGCGCGGGCAAGCATGGCATCGGTGCCCTCGATGGCTTCCACCGCCAGCACCAGCCCCTGCTGCACCACCGTGCACTGGCCGATATCGGCGGCGCCCAGCGCCCGCACCACGGCAATGCCGCGGCGGATGTCCTGGCGTGCCGCCTCGTCGGGAAGGAGGGAGGTCAAGGCGGCGGGCTCGGCCACCAGCAGCTCCCGCATCACGTCCTGCGCCGGCATCGGGTTGAAGCCTTCCTCCCGCAGCACGCCGAGCACCGCCTGAAGCAGGGAGTCGTCGCCGCCGAAGGCCTTGACCCCGATGCGCGGCAGCAGCCGCGCCGCGCCGGCATCAGGCCGCAGAGCGAAAAAGCTCGGCCGGGTCACCCTGCCGGCGAGCACCAGGTCGCGCGCGCCGGAGCCGCGCAGCCATTCCAGCATCTGACCGCCGGCGCCAAGGCGGCAGACGATGTGCGGGTAGCCGGCGTAGTCGGCGGGATTCCCGAAGCCTTCCAGGATCACGACATGCGGCATCCGGCCGGCGGCCGCCGCGGCAGCGGCCGCCCGCTGCGGCAGCAGCCCGCCGCCGACGATCATGCCGAGCGGCGCACCCATGGCCTCAGGCCTCGGCCTCGGCGTCCTCATCCTCCAGCATCTCGCGGCCCGCGCGGCAGAGGCCGCGATGGCTGTCGGCGCGGATGAAGGCCAGGATCTCGCGCACCACCGGGTCCTCGCCGAAAGCGGCCTCGGTGGCTTCCACCCGGCCCTGGAAGGCGCCCGCGGTGCGGAACAGGCTGCGGTAGGCGGCGCGCAGGGTGCCGATCTGGCTGCGCGGGAAGCCGCGGCGCTTCAGGCCGATCAGGTTCAGGCCGGTCAGCCGGGCACGGTTGCCCATCACGGCACCGAAGGGAATGACATCCGCCTCGACGCCGCTCATGCCGCCGACCACCACCTGCCGGCCGATGCGGACGAACTGGTGGATCGCCGCGCCGCCGCCGACGAAAACGGTGTCGGCGATCGCCACATGCCCGCCGAGCATGACGTTGTTCGCCAGGATGACGTGGTGGTCCAGCGTGCAGTCATGCCCGACATGGGCGTTGACCATGATCAGGCAGTCCGGCCCGACCGTCGTCACGCCGTGGCCGCCCACGCTGCCCCGATGGATGGTGGCATGCTCGCGCACCATGGTGCCGGCGCCGACCACCACGCGGGTCGGCTGGCCCTTGTACTTCAGGTCCTGCGGCAAATGCCCGATGGTGGCGAAGGGGCTGACACGCACGCCCGCGCCGATCTCGGCGATCCCGTCCACGGAGACATGGGAGTCGAGCACCACGCCCTCGCCCAGCGTCACCTCGGCGCCGATGATGCAGAACGGCCCGATACGGCAGCCGGGCCCGATGGCCGCGCCGGGCGCGACGATGGCGGTGGGGTGGATCTCGGCGGAAGGGTGAATTCCGCGCTCTGTCTGCGTCACGCTCACACGTATTCCGATCAGCGGTCCAGGATCATCGCGGCGTAGCTGGCCTCGGCCACCACGACGCCATCGACTCGGGCCAAGGCATTGAATTTCCAGACGTTCCCTCGCGAGCGCTCCTTCTGGATATGGATGCGCAGCTGGTCGCCAGGGCCGACCGGGCGACGGAACTTGGCGTTCTCGACGCTCATGAAATAGACCAGCTTGCCCTGGGCGCTTGGCCCCAGCGTCTCGACCACCAGAACGGCGGCGGTTTGCGCCATGGCCTCGATGATCAGCACGCCCGGCATCACTGGATGCGCCGGGAAGTGCCCTTGGAAGTAGTTTTCGTTGATGGTGACGTTCTTGATGCCGATCGCGCTCTCGCCGAGCGCCATTTCGACCACGCGGTCGACCATCAGGAACGGGTAGCGGTGCGGAATCGCCCGCATGATGCGGGCGATGTCGCAAACCTCCAGACTCTGCTTCGCCGCCGGATCGGAGCCGGTCTGTTCTTGCTGGTCCATGTGCGTTTAGTCCGTCTGTCCCGACCGCCCGCCGGGCGGCCCCTTCTGATCTGCGCGGTCCTGCAAGGAACCGGCTTCCGCCGCCCGGCGGGCGCCCACTTTCCGCAGGTAGAGTGCCGCTCGCAAGGCATCCTTGACCGGCATGGCCGGCGATCCCGTCACATCCTGGCCGGGGGGGATGTCGCTCTGCACTCCGGCCTGGGCACCGATCCGCGCCCGGGAGCCGATGTTCAGATGGCCCGTCAGCCCCGCCTGGCCGGCAATGGTCACGTGGTCGCCCAGGCGCGTCGAGCCAGAGATGCCGACCTGTGCAACAATCACGCAGCCGCGGCCCGTGACAACGTTGTGACCGATCTGCACCAGGTTGTCGAGCCGGGTGCCCGCCCCCAGCACGGTGTCGCCGAGCGCGCCGCGGTCCACGCAGGCGTTGGCGCCGATCTCCACCTCGTCGCCGAGCACCACCCGTCCGAGCTGTGGAATGGTGACGAAGCGGCCCTCCGGCGTGGGCGCGAAGCCGAAGCCCTCCTGCCCGACCCGCGCACCATGATGCAGGGTGACCCGGTGCCCCGCGAGGCAGCAGATCGCGCTGGCATGAGCATGAATGCGGGCATCGTCGCCGAAGACGCAGCCGGAGCCGACAACGGCGTGCGGACCGACATAGGCGCGGGCGCCCAGGACCGCGCCGGCACCGACAACGGCATAAGGGCCGACTTCGCTGCCTTCGCCAAGCACCGCGTCGGGCGCCACGCTGGCGGTGGGGTGGATGCCCGGCACCAGCAGGGGCGCCGGGTGGAACAGCGCGGCGATGCGCGCGAAGGCCAGGGGGGGCGCCGGGCTCACCAACGCCGCGCAGCCTTCCGGCACCGCCTCGGCGAATTCCGGCCGCAGCACCACGGCACCGGCACGGCTGGCCTGCATGGCCTTCAGGTTGCGGCGCCCATCGAGAAAGGCGACCTCTTCCGGTCCCGCGGCGTCCAGCGGCGCCACGTCGCGGAAGCGCCGCTCGCCATCGCCGCGGAGCTGCGCCGCCCCCGCCTCGGCCACCTGCGCAAGCGCGAAAGGACCGGCGGCCGGATGGAAGCGCGGGTCGGCGGCCACGGCCTCAGTTCCGCTTCTGCTGCTGGCCCTGGGCGGGACGGCTGGCGGCCGGCGCCGGTGTCGGCGCCGTGTTCTCCTCCGCCGCGACCTTGACCGACTTCAGTACCTTGTTGAGCTGCGTCGAGACCTCCTGCGAGAGGTCGAAGGGCGGCTCGTTGTAGATCACCAGCGGACGCGGCAGCACGAGGTTCACCTTGCGGCTGGCCGCGACCTGCCGGATCACCACCGCCAGCGCCTGCTCGATCTGCTGTAGCGCCTGCTGCGCCGCCTGCTCGATGTCGCGCGAGCGGTCGCGGAAGACGCGCTGGGCGTCGGTCACGCGCTCCTGCAGGTCGCGCTCCTTCGCACGCAGATCCTCCGGGGAGAGGCCGCTGCGCTGGTTCGCCAGCGCCTGCTGCTCCTCGCGCCAGCGGGCCTGCTCGCGCTGCAGGTCGTCGTTCAGCTTCTGGCGCCGCTTCTCGATCTCCTCCCGCACCTGGTTGAAAGCGGTGGAGTCCCGCTGCACCGCCGGCACGTCAACAATGCCGATAACGGCGGCCGGCGGCTGCTCGCCGGCCGGCAGCGGGGCCGGGTTGGGCTGCACTGCCCGCTGCGGCGGAGCCTGGCGCTGCGGCGCGGGACGCTGCGGCTGCCCGGACTGCTGGTTGGGAACGAACCATTCCTGCTGCTGCGCGAACGCCGCCCCTCCCGGGATCAGCGCGGAAGACAGCAGGACCGCCGCAAGCGCGGTGGAAGCGCGTCGGGCCATTTGGGTAAACTCCGTACGGAAACTCAGAAGCGCGTGCCGAAGCCGAAGCGGAAGACCTGCGTGTCGTCGTAGGGCTTCTTCACCACGGCCTGCGCCAGGTCGATGTTGATCAGCCCGAAGGGGCTGCGCCAGGAGATGCCGACGCCGGCGCCGACGCGGGGCGAGGCATCGTCGGCGACCACCGGGTCGTCCACGGACCCGCTCAGCGAGCCGACATCCACGAAGGCGCGGCCGAGCAGGCCGAGTTCGGACGGCACGCCGGGGAGCGGGAAGCGCATCTCCGTGCTTTGCGTCCAGATGGTGCGGCCGCCGAGCGAATCCCCCGTGGAGGTGTCGTGCGGGCCGGCACCGGCCACGGCGAAGCCGCGCAGGTTCTCGCCGCCCAGGAAGAAGCGGTCGATGATCCGCTCATCCTTGCCGCCGTAGGTCACGAGGTGACCTGCGCCGGCCGAGATCGCGAGCACGTAGTCGGGATTGCCGAGCCAGCGCTCGAAGGGAATGTAGTAGGTGCCGTCCAGCCGCATGCGGACGTAGCTGACATCGCCGCCAAGGCCGGCGAGGTCGGTGCCCAGGCGCACCACATAGCCGCTGTGCGGGTCGAGGCGGGAATCGCGCGTGTCGTAGGTCAGCGTCTGGCCGATCTGCGACAGGACGGTGACGCCCTTCTGCTCCTGGATGTAGCGGCTCGCGTCACTGTCCACGTTGAACACGTTGCGGCGCGACAGCGTATAGGCCCAGGACTGGCGCAGGCGCTCGTTGAACTCGTAGCCGGCGCGCAGGCTGAAGCCGGCGCGGCGCTCCTCGAAGCCCGAGTAATCCGTCAGGTCGCGCACGATGTAGAACACATCGGCGCCAACCGAGAGGTTGCGGTCGAGGAAGGCCGGATCGGTGACCGAGATGTCCACCTGGCTGCGGCGCTGCGCGATGGTGGTGTTGAACCGCGCATCCACGCCGGTACCGACGATGTTGCGCTCGCGCAGGCCGAAATCGGCCAGGGCGCCCGCATCGGTCGAGTAGCCGCCGCCCAGCGAGATCTCGCCGGTGGCGCGCTCGGAAACCTGGGTGTTCAGCACCACCCGGTCGGGCGCCGAGCCGGGCACCGGATTGACCTGCACGTCGTTGAAGAAGCCGAGGTCACGGATGCGCTGGCGCGACCGGCGCAACTGCGCGGCATTGAAGGCGTCGCCTTCGGCAAGACGGAACTCGCGGCGGATCACCCGGTCCTGCGTGCGGGTGTTGCCGGTGATGTCGATGCGCTCGACATAGGCGCGGCTTCCCTCGTGCACGTCGAAGACGATGTTGACGAGGTGCTTCTCGCGATCGCGCGTGATCTTTGGCTCGACCTCGACAAAGGGGGCGCCGGCAAGGTTCGCCTCGTCGGTCAGCGCCTCGGTCGTGCGCTCGATGGCATCGCCGTCGTACCAGTCGCCCTTGTAGATCTCCATGACCCGCCGCAGCCGCTCCGGGCCGACATTGCGGAGGCTGGACTTGATCTCGACGTCGCCGACACGGTAGCGCGGCCCCTCGTTGATCGTGTAGGTCACGAAGAAGCCGCTGCGGTCCGGCGCCAGCTCAGCGGCGCCGCCGGTGATGCTCACGTCGGCGAAGCCCTCGCGCAGGTAGAAGCGCCGCAGCAGCTCCCGGTCGAAGTTCAGCCGCTCCGGCTCATAGGTATCGGCGGAGCTGAAGGGGCGGTACCAGGCCGCCTCCTTGGAAGCGACGACCTCCTTCAGCCGGCTGTCGGAGTAATTCTCGTTGCCGACGAAGTTGATCCGGCTGATCAGCGCGGCATCGCCCTCCGTGACCTCGAAGACGACGTCCACCCGGTTCTGGTCGCGCTCGATGATCTTCGGCTCGACCCGGGCGGCGAAGCGGCCGCGGCGCGCATAGAGCTCCAGCAGGCGCTGCCGGTCGGCCTGGGCCGCGGCAGGGGTGAAGACGGCGCGTGGGCGGAGCTGGATCTCGGGCCGCAGCGTGTCGTCCGAGAGCTTGCTGTTCCCCTCGAAGGCCACCTGGTTGACGATCGGGTTCTCCTGGACCTGCACGATCACGCGGTCGCCCTGGCGGCTGATCCGCACGTCCTTGAACAGGCCGGTCGCGAAGAGGGTGCGCAGACTGCGGTCGGCGCGCGCATCATCGTAGGCGTCGCCGGGCTGGAGCAGCATGTAGGACCGGACGGTATCGGCCTCGATGCGCTGGTTGCCCTGCACCTCGATCTGGCTGACCACCGGCCCCGCGGGCTGCCGCGCGGGCTGGGCGGCGCGGCGCGGCGCGTTGCGCGGCTGTGCGACGGCCTCGGGCGGCATCAGCACGGGCACGAGGCAGGTGGCGGCGAGCAGAAGGGCGCGGGTGGCGTGCAAAGGTCGGATCCGGGGCCGGTTGATGGGGGCCAGGAGAAAGGCCTTGGAACCCCCGCGAACAGGGGCTTCGGGCGGCGGAGACTAGCCGGGAACGCGACGCCCCGCCACCCCCTGAGGGGGAGCGGGGCGATCTCGCGGATCAGGAAATTTTTCAGTCTGTTAGCGAGTGGCGCGCAAGCTGCGATTGAAGTACCGAGACGCCGCCCGCCGCGTCAGCCGACCAGCCCGCTCACCCAGCGCACCACGCCCAGGCTGGAAAGGTCGTTCCAGGTGGCGAAGACGAACAGCGCCAGGAGGAGGGCGAATCCGGCCCGGAAGCCGTACTCGATGGCGCGCGGCGGCAGCGGGCGGCCCCGGATGGCCTCGGCGGCGTAGAACAGCAGATGGCCGCCATCCAGCACCGGAATCGGAAAGAGGTTGATTAGCGCCAGGTTCACCGACAGCACCGCCATGAAGGACACCAGGCTGGCGAGGCCGAGCTGCGCCACCTGGCCGGAGATCTGGGCGATGCGCAACGGCCCGCCGAGCTCCTCGGTGCCACGCTGGTGCGAGATCATCTGCCACAGGCCAGCCAGCGTCTGCACGGTGACGTTGGCGGTCTGCTCGACCCCGGCCCAGACGGCGCTCACCGGGTTCAGCCGCGTGAACTCCGGCACGCCGCCGGAAATGCCCAGCACCCCCACCGTGGAGCCGTTCGCTTCGCGCCCCTCCGGCGTGGCCTGCACACTTTCCTCCGCGCCGCTCCGCTGGATGCGGATCTCGACGGGCTGGCCGGCGCGCGGCTGAACGTGGCGCTGGATTTCCTCGAAGCGCGTCACCGGGGCGCCATCCAGGCTGAGGATCCGGTCGCCCGGCTGCAGTCCGGCCCGCTCCGCGGCGCTGCCCGCCACCACGGCGCCCACCGTGGCGGTCGGCTGGGGCTGGCCCACAGTCATGTAGAGGCCGGCGAAAAGGACGGCGGCGAGCAGGAAATTGGCGATCGGCCCGGCGGCGACAACGATCGCCCGGTCCCTCACCGGCTTGTCGTGGAAGGTCCAGCCGGCGCGCCAGGCGGCGCGCACCTCCGGGTCGGCCTCGGCCGGCCCTTCCTGGCCATGCAGCTTCACGAAGCCGCCGAGCGGCAGCCATGAAAGCCGCCACTCCGTGCCGTGCCGGTCCACCCAGCTATGGATGCGCTTGCCGAAGCCGATGGAGAAGACCTCGACATGCACGCCGCGCCAGCGGGCCGCGAGGTAATGGCCCAGCTCGTGGATGAAGACGAGCACGCCCAGCACCACGATGAAAGCGACGATCGAGCGGAAGGGCTCAGGCAACAGGTCCAAGATCGCGTTCTCCTGCCCGGGCCGTCCCTGCGCCGCGGGCAGCAGGGAACCGGGGCGTGTTCAGGCCGCGCGGCGTGCCGCGCGGGCCGAGGCATCCTGCCTCGCGGCGCCGTCCAACGCCAGCACCGCGGCGAGGTCGGGCACGTCCGGCGCGCCCAGCGCCGCCAGCGTCTCCTCCACCACCGCGGCGATGTCGAGGAAGCCGAGCCGCCGCTGCAGGAACAGCCCGACGGCCACTTCGTTCGCGGCATTCAAGATGGTGGTGGCCCCCGCCCCCGCCCGCAAGGCCTCGCGCGCGAGGCGCAAGGCGGGGAAACGATTCATATCAGGCGCGTGGAACTCCAGCCGGGCCAGCGCCGCGAGGTCGAGCCGCGGCAGGTCCACCGACATGCGGCGCGGCCAGGCCAAGGCGTGCGCGATGGGCGTGCGCATGTCCGGCGTGCCGAGCTGGGCGAGCAGCGATCCATCGGCATACTGCACCATGCCATGCACGGCCGACTGGGGATGCACGAGCACACCGATGCGCGGCTCCGGCACCGGGAAAAGCCGCGCCGCCTCGATCAGCTCCAGGCCCTTGTTCATCATGGTGGCGGAGTCGACGCTGATCTTGGCGCCCATGGACCAGACGGGATGGCGCACGGCCTCTTCGGGCGTGACACGGGCCATGCGCTCCAGGGGCATCTCGCGGAACGGCCCACCGGAGGCGGTGAGCACGATCTGCTCCACCGCCGCAGGGTCGCGCGCGTCCAGGGTCTGGAAAATGGCGTTGTGCTCGGAATCCACCGGCAGCAGCGTCGCGCCGGCCTCGCGCACGGCGCGCATCACGAGCTCTCCGGCGCAGACCAGCGACTCCTTGTTGGCCAGCGCCAGCGTGCCGCCGTTGCGCAGCGCCGCCAGGGTCGGCTCCAGCCCGGCCGCACCGACGATGGCGGCCATGGTCCAGTCCGCCGGCATGGCGGCAGCGGCGAGCACGGCGTCCCGGCCGCAGGCCCAAGCTATCCCCGAGCCTGCCAGCCGATCCCGCAACCGCGGCGCAGCGGCCTCGTCAGCCAGGACGGCGATGTCCGGCCGCAAGCGCAGCGCCTGCTCGGCCAAGGCGTCGGCGTCACGCCCTGCCACCAGCGCGGCGACGGCGAAGCTCCCCTCTGGTGTGGCATCAAGCAGCGCGACGGTGCTGCGGCCCACCGAGCCCGTGCTGCCGAGAATGGTGAGGCGGCGCGTCCGGTCCGGCAGACCTAGTGCCACAGGGGCACCCCATAGCCGATGGCGAAGGCGAGCAGCGCGGCAACCGGCGCCGCTGCCATCAGGCCGTCCAGCCGGTCCAGCAAGCCACCATGGCCGGGAATCAACATCGAACTGTCCTTCACCTTGAAGTGGCGCTTCACCGCACTTTCCAGCAGGTCGCCGAGCTGGGTGGCGACGCCGAGCAGCGCCGCCACGCCCAGCACCCGCACCAGCGAAGGTGTGCCCGGCGCCAGCCAGGCGGCGGCGAGCCAGCCGACAAGCATGGTGGAGACTAGGCCGCCCATGGCGCCCGACCAGGTCTTTCCGGGGGAGATGGCGGGGGCCAGCTTGGGCCCGCCGAGCAGGCGCCCGAACATGTAGGCACCGATATCACTGGCCCAGACCACGAAGAAGAGAAACAGGATGTTACCGCGCCCGGCCTCGTTGTCGTGCCGCAGCTCGATCAGGGCGATGCCGGCGATGCCGATATAGAGCACGCCCAGGGCAAGCCAGCTCGCCGGCGGGGGAGGCACGGCGGCGCGATGCAGACGCGGGACGGTCGCCCAGGTGGCCGCGAAGCCCAGCCCGAGAACCACCAGCCCGGCCACCGGCCGTTCAAGGACCGCCAGGGCGCAGGCCACGAACACCACGGCGGGCAGGGCGGCGCCCGGCCAGGCGCGGCTGCGCAAGCCGCAGAGCCGGACCCATTCCCAGCAGAGCAGCGCCACCGCCAGCGCCATCAGCGCCGTCCAGGGCAGCGCGCCCAGCCAGGCACAGAGCAGCGCGCCAGGCCCCAGCACCGCCGCCGAGATGGCCCGCTTCTTCAGGTCGCGCCAGCGCTTCGCCGACGGTGCTTCGGAGCCTGGAGGCGCTCCCATCCTCAGCCGCTGCCCACCCCGAAGCGGCGGACGCGGCGGCGGTACTCGACCAGGGCCTGACCCAGATGGGTCGCGTCGAAGTCCGGCCACAGGACGTCAAGGAAAACGAACTCGGCATAGGCGGCCTGCCAGAGCAGGAAGTTCGAGAGCCGCTGCTCGCCGGAGGTGCGGATGATCAGGTCCGGGTCCGGCATGCCATGCGTGGCCAGGCGCCGGCTGACCGTCTCCTCGTCGATGCTGGCCGGGTCGAGGCGGCCGGCCGCGACGTCCTGGGCCACGGCGCGTGCCGCGGCGGCGATCTCGGCGCGCGCGCCATAGGACAGCGCCACGGTCAGGTTCAGCTTGGTGTTGTGCGCGGTGGCCTGCTCCGCCGCCTCGATGGCGGCCACCGTTTCCGGCCCGAAGCGGTCCCGCTCGCCGATGACGCGCAGGCGCACGCCGTTCCTGGCCAGCGTGTTGACCTCGCGGCGGAGATAGATGCGCAAAAGGCCGGTGAGGTCGCGCACCTCATCGGCCGAGCGGCGCCAGTTCTCCGAGGAAAAGGCGAAAAGGGTCAGCCAGCCGATGCCGGCATCGGCCGCGGCCTGGATGGCACGGCGCACCGCCTCCACCCCGGCCTTGTGGCCAAGGGCGCGCGGCAGGCCGCGGGCCTTCGCCCAGCGGCGGTTGCCATCCATGATCAGGCCAATATGAAGTGGGCCGTCAGGAGGGGCCGCCAGATCCGGCAGCGCCGCAAGAGGCTGGTTCAGGGACGCGGCGCTCATGGGGTGATCAGACGGCCTTGATGTCCTTTTCCTTCTCGGCGAGCAACTCATCGACCTTCTTGATGGTCAGGTCGGTAAGCTTCTGCACCTCGTCGGACCAGTCCTTCGCCTCATCCTTGCCGATCTCGGACTTCTTTTCCCAGCCCTTGATCTGGTCCATGCCATCGCGGCGGACGCCCCGCACCGCCACCTTGGCGGCCTCGGCATATTTCGCCGCCTGCTTGGCCAGGTCGTTGCGTCGCTCCTGCGTCAGCGGCGGCAGCGGCACGCGGATGGTCTGGCCCTCCGCCTGCGGGTTCAGGCCGAGGCCGGAGTCGCGGATGGCGACCTCCACCGCCTTGGTGGCGCCGCGGTCCCAAACCTGCACGGAAAGCATGCTGGGGCCAGAGACGGAAATGTTCGCCACCTGCACCAGCGGCTGCACGGCGCCATAGACCTCCACCCGGATCGGCTCCAGCAGCGCCGGCGAGGCGCGCCCGGTGCGCAGGCCCGAGAACTCCTTCCTCAGCGAGTCCAGGGCGCCATCCATGCGGCGCGAGAGGTCCTGTTTCAGCGTGTTCAGATCGGCTGGGGCGGCCATGACCGGGGCTTCCTTCTTATTGATCCACGACCGTGGTGAAGCGGCCTTCGCCCTGCATCACGGCGGTGAAGGCGCCCGGCTCGTGGATATTGAAGACGATGATCGGCAGCTTGTTCTCGCGCGCCAGGCTGATCGCGGCGGCGTCCATCACGGCAAGGTCGCGGGCCAGCATCTCCAGATAGGTCAGCGTGACGTAGCGCTCGGCATGCGGGTTCTTGCGCGGGTCGGCGGAATAGACGCCGTCCACCTGGGTGCCCTTCAGCAGCACGTCGCAGTTCATCTCGGCGGCCCGCAGCGCGGCGGCGGTGTCGGTGGTGAAGAAGGGGTTGCCGGAGCCGGCGGCGAAGATCACCACCCGTCCCTTCTCCATGTGGCGCTGGGCGCGGCGGCGGATGAAGGGCTCGCAGACGCTGCTCATCGGGATGGCCGACTGCACGCGGGTCGGCACGCCGAGCTTCTCCAGCGCGCTCTGCAGGGCCAGGGCGTTCATCACCGTGGCCAGCATGCCCATGCTGTCGGCCTGGGCGCGGTCCATGCCGGCGGAGGCGCCGGCGACGCCGCGGAAGATGTTGCCGCCCCCCACGACCACACAGGCCTCGACCCCGAGCTCGGCCACCCCCTTGATGTCCTGCGCGATCTCGCGGACCGTGTTGGTGTCCAGCCCGTAGTCGCGGGAGCCCATGAGCGCCTCACCCGAGAGCTTGAGCAGGGCGCGCTTGTAGATCGGACTTGGCATGGGCGGGGATCCGGGATCAGGAAGCGTCAGGAGAGCCATGGCACGATACGGGCCGCATCTGGGCGCGACAAGGCCACGACTAAGTCAACGGCCGCTTCGCGGATGCGGCCGGCAATCCGGCGCCCGGGCGATGCGGCAGGCGATCCCGGGCGGACGCGGGAGCGTCCGCCCGGGGCTGGTCGGATCAGACGGTGCCGGCGGCAGCCGCGACCTCGGCGGCGAAGTCGCTGGACTGCTTCTCGATGCCCTCGCCGAGCTGGAACCGGGCAAAGCCGGCCAGCTTGGCGCCGGCCTTCTGCACCACGGCCTTCACGCGGCTCTCGCCGTCATGCACCCAGACCTGCTCCAGCAGCACCACTTCCTCGTAGTACTTGCGCACCCGGCCCTCGACCATCTTCTCGATGATGGCGGGGGGCTTGCCAGAGGTGGAGGCCTGCTCGGTCAGCACCGCCTTCTCGCGCTCAAGGGCGGAGGGGTCCACGGCGCTGATGTCCAGCGCCTCCGGGCGGGCGGCGGCGACATGCATGCCGATCTGGCGGCCCAGCGTCTCCAGCGCCTCGATCTCCGAGGCCGCCTCGAGCGCCACCAGCACGCCGATCTTGCCCAGGCCCGGCTTCACCGCCGAGTGGACATAGGTGGCGACCACGCCGGAGGGCACCGTGAAGCGCTTGGCGCGGCGGATGGACATGTTCTCGCCGATGGTGGCGATCAGCCGGGTCAGCTCGTCCTGCACCGAATGGGTGGTGCCGGGGAAAGTCGCCGCCTTCAGCTGCTCGACGTCATCGCCCACGACGAGGACCAGCCCCGCCACCTCGGCGACGAAGTTCTGGAACAGCTCGTTGCGGGCCACGAAGTCGGTCTCGGCGTTGACCTCCACCATGCCGCCGACCTCGGGGCCGGTGGCGGTGCCGATCAGGCCCTCGGCGGCAACGCGGCCGGACTTCTTGGCAGCCGCGGCAAGACCCTTCTTGCGCAGCCAATCGACCGCGGCCTCGGCGTCGCCGTTGTTCTCGACCAGGGCCTTCTTGCAGTCCATCATGCCCGCGCCGGTCTTCTCGCGCAGGTCGCGGACCATCGCGGCGGTGATCTCAGCCATGGGTTTGCTCCTGTCTGACGGCTCTGCTCAGGACTGCGGGGTGGCCGGCTCGGCCGGCGCATCGGCACCGCCGACCAGCGACTCGCCCTCGGCCACGGCGCCGGCCACGCTCTCCTGGTCCACGCCCTCGACGGCCGGCAGGTCCTCGGCGCCCAGCTCCTCGGAGGCGCCGATGTCCACGCCGGAGGCCTGCAGCTCGGCGCTGATGCCGTCGAACACGGCGCCGGCGACCATGTCGCAGTACAGGTTGATGGCGCGGATGGCGTCGTCATTGCCGGGGATCGGGAAGGCCACGCCCTCGGGATCGGCGTTGGAGTCGACCACGGCGACCACCGGGATGCCGAGCTTGTTGGCCTCCTCGACCGCCAGGCGCTCCTTCACCACGTCGATCACGAACAGGATGTCCGGCAGGCCGCCCATCTCGCGGATGCCGCCCAGCGCGCGGTCGAGCTTCTCGCGCTCGCGGGTCAGCATCAGGACTTCCTTCTTGGTGAGGCCCTGGGTGTTGCCGCCGAGCTGCTCATCCATCTGCTTCAGGCGCTTGATGGAGCCGGTAATGGTCTTCCAGTTGGTCAGCATGCCGCCAAGCCAGCGGTGGTTGACGTAGTACTGGCCGCAGCGGGTCGCCGCCTCGGCGACATACTCGGCCGCCGACTTCTTGGTGCCGACGAACAGCACGCGGCCACCGCCGGCCACCACGTCACGGATGGTGCGCAGCGCGCGGTCCATCATCGGCACGGTCTGCTGCAGATCCAGGATGTGCACCTGGTTGCGCACGCCGAAGATGTACGGCGCCATGCGGGGGTTCCAGCGGCGGGTGTGGTGGCCAAAGTGGACACCGGCCTCAAGCAGCTGGCGCAGGGAAACTTCCGGCATCGCCATGGTGGCGGTCCTTCCTTCGAATGCAGTCCGGTTCGGCCTCCGCGGCGCCGAACCTCCCTCGGGAGACCGGACCTTTCGCCAGAAATGGCGGAAGGGCGCGCCGCGTGCGGATTTGCCGCCTCGAGCCCGGCTCGCGGGCGGCGGCGCAGGAATTGCCACGGATCCCGCCGCGAAGCAAGCGATGTGACGGCAAGCCCCAAGCCGCCGGTGGCTTGGCAAAGGGGCCTTAACCCTCCCCTCCGATACTGCGCGGCGCGATACCCTCACAGGAGCCTGCCCGTGCGCATCCGGAACTTCTTCTTGGCCTGCTTCTGCGCCGCCGCCGTGCCGGGCGCCCTTGCAACGGGATGGCTGGCCCTGAGTGCCTGGTCCAAGCTGGAGCAGAGCGGCACCGCGCGACTGGCCGCCCGCACCGTGAGCGATTCCCAGCGCGCGCAGTCGGCCATCGCCGTCGAGGTCGGCGCCTACGCGAGCCAGCTCCGGCTCGACAACCCGGATGTCGCAACGCTGCGCCGGTCCGCCGAGGTGACCGACCGGCAGCTCGCCGCCGCCGCCGCCGTTGCGCGCGAGGCCGGCTTCAAGTCACGCATCGCGGAGGACATGCTGGCCCGAATCCTTCCCATGCGGCAACGCACCATGGAGGAGCTGGCGCGCCCCCTGGCCGCCCGGGACCCGGAGCTGCCGAAGCGTACCCACGCCTTGCGCAACGAGGGCGTGGAGGCGCTGAGCGAACTGGCCGCCGAGGCGGGGCGCGGCGTCTTCGCCGCTTCACCCGAGGCTGCGGCCCTGATCAGCGTGGCCAACGCGGTCATGGACTACCGCGACTTCATGGGCCGCCGCAGCACGGCCTTCTACCCCTGGATCAGCGGCGGCCCGGTCGCTCTCCCCGCCTTCGAGGCGGTGCTGGGCCAGACCGGCCGCATGGAGCAGGCCTGGGATACGGTGGAGCAACTGATCCGCGCCATGCCCGAGCGGCCGGCGCTGCAGGCGGCCATGCAGGAGCAGGCCGCCACACGCGCGCCGAACGAGGCCCGCTGGCAGGAGATGATCCGCAAGAGCCGCGTTGCGCTCACCGGCGGCGACCCGGGCTGGAACACCACCGTGCCGGAGTTCCGCCCATGGGCCGTCGCCTCCCAGGCGGAGATCCTGAAGCTGCGCGACGCCGCCCTGGACGAGACCATGGCGATGACCGAGGCATCCTGGAACCGCGCCCGGGCAGCCTTTCTGGCCGCCCTCGGTCTGGCGCTGGCCGTCGCCGTTTCCGCGGTGGCCTCGGTTCTGACGCTGCTGTCGCGCATTGTTCGCCCGGTCCAGGCGCTCACGGCCTCCGTCACCCGCATTGCCGGCGGCGAGCTTGACCTGGAGGTGCCGCATCGCGCCCGCCGCGATGAACTCGGCAGCATGGCAGCGGCGGTGGAAACGCTGCGCCGGGGCTCGGCCGAGCGGCTGCAACTGGCGGAGGACCAGCGGCAGGTTCAGCAGCAGCAGATCGAGCGCGCGCAGCGTGTGGATGCCTTGCTGAAGTCCTTTGAACAGGAAACCGCCGGCATGCTGCGCATGGTGGCGACGGCCGCGTCCGAAATGGAAGCCACGGCCGGCGGCATGACCAAGGTCGCGGCCAGCGGGAAGGACCGCGCGAATCTCGTCGCCGGCGCCTCGGAACGGGCCAGCGGCAACGTCCAGACGGTGGCCGCCGCGGCGGAAGAGCTTTCCGCCAGCATCGCCGAGGTGGCCCGGCAGGTGCGGGACAGCGCGGCGCGGGCCGAGCAGGCCTCGGCGGCGGCGCAGCAGACCGACCGCACGGTGCGCGGGCTTTCCGAGGCGGCGGCGCGAATCGGCGATGTGGTGCAGCTCATCGCCGGCATCGCCAGCCAGACCAACCTGCTCGCGCTCAACGCCACCATCGAGGCGGCACGGGCGGGCGAGGCCGGCAAGGGCTTCGCCGTGGTGGCCGGCGAGGTGAAGAACCTGGCCAGCCAGACGGCCAGGGCCACCGGCGAGATCAGCCAGCAGATCGCCGCCATGCAGGCCGAGACGGAGCGCACCGCGCAGGAGATCGGCGGCATCGCGCAGATGATCGTGGCGCTGAACGAGGCGACGGCGGTGGTGGCCGAGGCCGCCGGGCAGCAGGCCGAAGCGACGCGCGAGATCGGTTCGGCGGTGGCGCAGGCGGCCGTCGGCACGCAGGAGGCATCCCACCACGCGGCGGGCGTCAGCGAGGACGCGGAACGCACGGGCAGCGCCGCCCAGGATGTGCGCGGCGCCTCCAGCAAGCTTGCCGAGCAGGCGGAAGGGCTGCGCGGCCGGATGGAGCAGTTCCTGGCCGCGCTCCGGGCCGCCTGATGCGGGAGGCGGGGCGGCACGCCGGCTTGCCGGACGCGCGCCCGCCCTGCCCTTCCCGCCCTGCCTTTCCCGCCCTGCCTTTCCCGCGTGGAGCGGGAGGCGAACGCCTCAGCCGGTGGCCACCTCGCAGACTCCCGGCACCACCTTGATGGCCTGCGCCAGCCGTGGCGATACGTTCCAGGCGCCAGGCAGCGCCACCTCCAGCTCCTGGCCGGCGGCGAGGCGGGGAATGAGGACCACGCGCCCCTTTCCCGGCCCTTCCCGGTTCAGCATGTCCCGGATCGGCTCCACCGCCGCCGCGTCCTCGATCCAGAGGCGCAGCATCTGGCCGACGCCCGAAGCGGCCTTGTCCAGCGCCTCCACTCCCTGCGCGGTCAGGCGCAGGGTCTCGCCCTCCATGCGCGCCTCGGTGGTGACCAGAACGGCGGAGCCCTCGGCCAGAAGGGGGCGGGAGCGCAACAGCACCTCGGAGAACAGCGTCACCTCCGTGCTGCCGGTGGCGTCCGAGAGGCGCACCCAGGCCATGCGGCTGCCGGTGCGGGTGGTGCGCTCCTTGCTGTTCACCACCGTGCCGGCGATCTTGACATGCGTGGCGCCCCGCTCCGCCCGCACCTGCAACTGGGCGATCGGCACCACGCGCAGCTTCTGCAGCACCTCCTTGTAGGTGTCGAGCGGATGGGCGGAGAGGTGGAAGCCCACCGCCTCCGCCTCCTGGGTCAGGCGCTCCAGCTCGGGCCAGTCCGGCAGGTTGGGCATGCGCAACGGCTCGGGCTTGGCATCGCCGCCGCCGAACAGGCCGATCTGGCTGGAGGTGCGCTCCTCGGCGGCGGCCTGGGCGCGGCGCAGGATGACCTCGGCCGCCATGGTCATCTTGGCCCGGTTCTTCTCCATGCTGTCGAAGGCGCCGGCACGGGCCAGGTTCTCCAGCTGCATCTTGTTGAGCAGCTTGGGGTCCACGCGCCCGGCGAAGTCGGCAACCGAGCGGAACGGCCCCTTGACGTCGCGCGCCTTCACCATGTCCTTCATCGCCTGCATGCCGACGCGCTTCACCGCGGCAAGCGCGAAGCGGATGCAAGCCTTGCCGTCCTCCTCCCGCGTCTCCACGCGAAAATCGGCGGCAGAGCGGTTCACGTCCGGCGGCAGCACGGGGATGCCGAGGCGCGCCGCCTCCTGCATGTGGTTGGCCAGCTTCTCCGTCTTGTCCATGTCGAAGGTCATGGAGGCGGCGAGAAAGGCGACGGGGTGATTGGCCTTGAGGTAGGCCGTCTGGTAGGCGACCAGCGCATAGGCGGCGGCATGCGACTTGTTGAAGCCGTATTCCGCGAACTTCTCCATCAGGTCGAAGATCTCGCCGGCCTTGCCCTCGGGCACCCCGTTCTTCACCGCCCCTTCCACGAAGATCTTGCGCTGCGCTTCCATCTCGGAACGGATCTTCTTGCCCATGGCGCGGCGCAGCAGGTCGGCCCCGCCCAGCGAGTAGCCGGCGACGTCCTGGCTGATCTGCATGACCTGCTCCTGGTAGACCAGGATGCCGTATGTCTCCTCGACCAGGTGCCGCATCGCCGGGTGCACCGGCTCCCAGGGCTCGCCATGCTTGCGGGCGCAATAGGCCGGGATGTTCGCCATCGGGCCCGGGCGGTAGAGCGAGACGGCGGCGATCAGGTCCTCGAAGCGGTCGGGGCGCATCATGCGGAGGCAGTCCCGCATCCCCTGCCCTTCAAACTGGAACACGCCGGCGGAATCGCCGCGGGCCAGCATCTCATAGGTGCGGGCGTCATCCAGCGGGATGCGCGCGAGGTCGATCACGGTGCCCTGCTCCGCCAGGATCTCCACCGCGCGTTGCAGCACCGTCAGCGTCTTGAGGCCAAGGAAGTCGAACTTCACCAGGCTGGCGTTCTCGACGTACTTCATCGAGTACTGCGTCACCAGCATGTCGGAGCGGGGGTCGCGGTAGAGCGCGACGGTGTCGATCAGCTGCTTGCGGCCGATGACGACGCCCGCCGCATGGGTGGAGGCGTTGCGGTAGAGGCCCTCCAGCACCAGGGCGGTTTCCATCAGCCGGTCCACCGTCTCGTCGGCCCGCCGCATTTCCTTGAGGCGCGGCTCCTCGTCGAGCGCCTGCTGCAGGGTGATGGGCTTGGCCGGGTTGAAGGGGATCAGCTCGGCGATCTTGTTCACCTGGCCATAGGGCATGCCCATGACCCGGCCGACGTCGCGCACCACCGCCTTGGCCTGCAACCGGCCGAAGGTGATGATCTGCGCCACCCGGTCCGGCCCGTATTCGCGGCGGACGTACTGGATCACCTCGTCGCGCCGGTCCTGGCAGAAGTCGATGTCGAAATCGGGCATCGACACGCGCTCGGGGTTCAGGAAGCGCTCGAAGAGCAGGCCGAAGCGCAGCGGGTCGAGGTCGGTGATGAGCAGCGCCCAGGCGGCCACCGAGCCGGCGCCGGAGCCACGGCCCGGCCCCACCGGGATACCCTGCTCCTTGGCCCACTGAATGAAGTCGGCGACGATCAGGAAGTAGCCGGAGAAGCCCATCTTCTCGATGATGCTCAGCTCGAACTCCAGCCGCGAGCGGTAGGGCTCGCGGTCGGTGGTGCCATCCGGCGTCCCTTGGGCGTCGAGCCGCGCCTCCAGGCCGCGCCGGGCCATGTCGCGCACCGTCTCGGCCTCTGTCATGCCGGGCTGCACCTTGGGGCAGATCGGCAGCTCGGGCTTGCGCGTTTCGGCCATGACGGCGCAGCGCCGGGCGATGGCGAGGGTGTTGTCGCAGGCCTCGGGCAGGTCGGCGAAGAGCTTGCGCATGGCCGCCGCCGACTTGAAGTAGTGCTCGGCGGTCAGGCGGCGGCGGTCCGGCTCGGCGAGGGTACGGCCCTCGGCGATGCAGAGCAGCGCGTCATGCGCCTCGTACATCTCCGATTTGGCGAAGTAAACGTCGTTGGCGGCCACGATGGGAAGGCTTGCCTGGTCGGCGAGTGCGAGCAGCGCCGGGTCCAACCCGCGCTCGATATCAAGCCCATGGCGGGTCAGCTCCACCGCCAGCCGGTCACCAAAGCTTTCCTTGAGTGCGTCCAGCAGGGTAGCGGCGGCATCGCGGCGGCCTTCCAACAGCAGGCGGCCGAGCGGGCCGCAAGTGCCGCCGGTCAGCAGGAACACGCCTTGGGCGTGCTGCCGGAGCAGGTCCAGGGTGATGGCGGGCTTGCCGGAGGGATCGTCGCGCAGGAAGCCATGCGAGGAAAGGCGCTGGACGTTCTCCAGCCCCTGCGCGTTGGTGGCCAGGGCGACGACGCAATCGGGCGCGAGGCGGGCGACCTCGGGGCGCGGGTCGGCGGCGGCGCGGGAGAGCCAGAGCTGACAGCCCATGATCGGCTGCACGCCCTTGCCCGAGCAAGCCTTGGCGAATTCCAGGGCGCCGAACATGTTGGCCGTGTCGGTCAGGGCCACGGCGGGCATGCCGTTGGCCTTGGCCAGGTCCGCCACCTTTTCCGCCTTGATGGCTCCCTCGGCGAGGGAATAGGCGGAGTGGACGTGCAGGTGAACGAAGCTTCCGGTCATGAGACCGGTTCTAGCACAGGCGGCGCCTTCGCGCCGGAGTCACCTGACTTGCAGGAAAAGACGAGGCGGCGCGGGGGAGGCAGAACTCCTCCTCCCCCCGGACCTGTTCAGGCCGGCACGATGTGCCCCTCGCGCAGGGTGACCACGCGGTCCATCCGCGCGGCCAGCTCGGGGTTGTGGGTGGCGATCAGCGCAGCCACCCCTGCCCCGCGCACCGCCTCCAGGAGCTGGGCGAAGACCCGCTCGGAGGTTTCCACGTCGAGGTTGCCGGTCGGCTCGTCGGCCAGGAGCAGCCCGGGGCGGTTGGCCAGGGCGCGGGCGATGGCGACGCGCTGCTGCTCGCCGCCGGAGAGCCGCCCGGGGCGGTGCGCCTCCCGGCCCTCCAGCCCGAAGCCGGCCAGCAACTCATGGGCGCGGGCATTGGCGGTGCGCTCGGGCGTGCCATTGGCCATCTGCGGCAGCACCACGTTCTCGAGCGCGGTGAACTCGGGCAGCAGGTGGTGGAACTGGTAGACGAAGCCGATGGCCCGGCCGCGGAGCGCGCTGCGGGCCTCGTCACCGAGGCTGCCCGCCGCCTGGCCGTTGATGAAGACCTCGCCGCCATCCGGCCGCTCCAGCAGCCCGGCGAGGTGCAGCAGCGTGGACTTGCCGGTGCCGGAGGGCGCCACTAGGGCGACGATCTCGCCGCCGTTCAGCGTCAGGTCGGCGCCGCGCAGCACGGGAAGCTCGCCCGCCTCGCTGCGGTAGCGGCGCTCCACGGCCGCGAGCCGCAGACGCTCGGTGCCCATGGAATCATGCCTTGGCGCCTCACTCATTGCGCAGGGCCTCCACCGGGTCGGTCCGGGCAGCGCGCCAGGAGGGATAAAGCGTGGCCAGGATGGAGAGGCCGAGGCCCATCAGCACCACCTGGGTCACCTCATGCGCGTCCAGCACGGCCGGAAGCTGGGTGAGGAAATAGACCTCCGGGCTGAAGAGCTGGGTGCCGGTGAGCGCCTGCAGCGCCTCGCGGATGCGCTCGATGTTCAGGCAGAACACCATGCCGAGGAGGAAGCCGATGCCGGTGCCGAGCACGCCGATGGAGGTGCCGCAGATCAGGAAGATCCGCATCACCGCGCCGCGCGTGGCGCCCATGGTGCGGAGGATGGCGATGTCCCGCCCCTTGTCCTTCACCAGCATGATCAGCGAGGAGATGATGTTGAAGGCCGCCACCACGATGATCAGGGTGAGGATCAGGAACATCACGTTCCGCTCCACCTGCACGGCGGCGAAGAAGGAACTGTTGGAAGCCTGCCAGTCCAGCACCCGGAAGGGCATGGGCGAGAGGGCCTGGATGATCTCCTGCGTCACCTTCCGGACGTTGTCGGGGTCCTGCACGAAGACCTCGATCTGCGAGGCGGCGTCGCGCATCTGGAAATAGACCTGCGCGGCCTGCAGCGGCAGGAAGACGTAGGAGCTGTCATACTCGTTCATTCCCGCCTCGAACATGGCGACGACGGTATAGGCGCGCATCCGCGGCACGGTGCCGATGACGGTGGTACGGCCCTGTGGCGAAACCAGCGTCACCTTGCTGCCGATGTTCAAGCCAAGCTTCTGCGCGAGGCGCGTGCCGACCATGATGGCGTCGTCGCCCCTGAAGTCGTCGAGCGAGCCGGCGCGGATGTTGTTGGCGAGGATGGGCCGGGCGCGCAGGTCCTCCGGCTTGATGCCGCGCGCGAGGCCGCCGGTGGCGCCGCCGGCCTCGCTGGTCAGCAGTACCTGTCCTTCCACGATGGGCGTGGCCATGGCGACGCCGGGGAGCTTCCGCACGCGCGCGGCGATGTCGTCGTAGGTGTTCAGCCCGCCCTGGCTCGCGGCATAGACGCCGAGATGGCCGTTCAGCCCAAGGATGCGGCCGAGCAGCTCCTGCCGGAAGCCGCCCATCACGCTCATCACGATGATCAGCGTGGCCACCCCGAGGGCGATGCCCACGAGCGAGAAGGTGGCGATGACGGAGACAAAGCGCTCCCCCTTGCGCGCCCGCAGGTAACGGAACGCGACCTTTCGCTCGAAGGCTCCGAACATCAGGCGGTCAGTTCCCCAGGATGCGCGACAGGACGGCTTCGAGGGATACCTCCTCCCGCTCGCCGGTGGCGCGGCGCTTCAGCTCGATGACCTCCCGGGCGGCGCCGCGCGGGCCGATGATGGCCTGCCAGGGATAGCCCGCCAGGTCGGCATCGGCGAACTTCACGCCGGCGCGCTCGTTGCGGTCGTCATAGACAGCTTCGCCGCCGAGGGAGCTGTAGAGCCGCTCACAGAGCGCATCGGTGGCGAGGTCGCCCGGCTTCAGGTTGAGGATGGCGCAGCGGAAGGGCGCCACCGCGTCCGGCCACTTGATGCCGGCCTCGTCGTGGTTGGCCTCGATGATGGCGCCAAGCAGGCGCGAGACGCCGATGCCGTAGCTGCCCATCTGGGGCGTGACGGGGTTGCCGTCCGGTCCGGCGACCGAGAGGCCCATGCTGGCGCTGTACTTAGTGCCGAAGAAAAAGATGTGGCCGACCTCGATGCCACGCGCCGAGACCTGGCTCTCCGCGCCGATGGCGTTCCAGGCGGCCTCGTCATGCATCTCGTCGGTGGCGGCGTAGCGGCTGGTCCAGAAGTCCACCGTGGGGCTCAGGTCGCCGTCATAGTCGGGCTTCTGCGCCAGCACGTCGAAGTCCAGCAGGTCCCTGTGCAGGTAGACCTGGCTCTCGCCGGTCTCCGCCAGGATGATGAACTCGTGGCTGAGGTCGCCGCCGATGGGGCCCGTGTCGGCACGCATCGGAATGGCCTTAAGCCCCATCCGCGCGAAGGTGCGGAGATAGGCCACGAACATCTTCTTGTAGGAAAGGCGCGCGGACTCGACGTCCAGGTCGAAGGAGTAGGCATCCTTCATCAGGAACTCGCGGCCGCGCATGACGCCGAAGCGAGGCCGGATCTCGTCCCGGAACTTCCACTGGATGTGGTAGAGGTTGCGCGGCAGGTCCCGGTAGGAACGGGCGAAGGACTTGAAGATGTCCGTCACCATTTCCTCGTTGGTCGGGCCGTAGAGCATCTCCCGCTCGTGCCGGTCGGTGATGCGCAGCATCTCCTTGCCGTAGTCGTCGTAGCGGCCGGACTGCTTCCAGAGATCGGCGCTCTGGATCGTCGGCATCAGGATTTCCTGGGCGCCGGCGGCGTCCTGCTCCTCCCGGACGATCTGGCTGACCTTCTGCAGCACGCGCAGTCCGAGCGGCAGCCAGGCATAGATGCCGGCGGAGGTCTGCCGGATCATCCCGGCGCGCAGCATCAGCTTGTGCGAGGCAATGGCCGCCTCGGCAGGAACTTCTTTCAGGGTGGGCAGGAAGGCGCGGGAGAGGCGCACGGGTCAGCTCCGTCCGGTCAGCGGTGCGCGAAGGTAAGGGCGCTGGCCTCAGGATGCCAGGGGCCGCGAGGCGTTCCCCGGCGCGAATGCCGTGCCGCGATCATGCTTTTTCCAGGACGCGCGGGCGTCAGCCTTATCGACGTGGCCAGCAAGCCTGAACACAGGAAGATCTCAGCGCCTGGGAAAAGGATGCTTCGGCTCGGCAAAAAGAAAGGGCCACACCTGAAAGGTGCGGCCCGAGTTTAGGGAGGAAACGCCAGTCACACGGCAGGAAGAGAACCAGCTCTCTTCCTGAAACCGAAGGTGCGCTGATCTTCGCTGCGCCGCAACACAAAATCTTCCGGAAAGAGCCGAAAAATTGGGCGCATAGATCCGATAAGCCTAAAAATAGTTCAAATCAGAGGAAAACCTCAGCATTTCGCCTAATCAATGGGCATAGCAAGCCATCCATGACGGAAGCTCAGCCAGTCACTGGTGATGAGGGAGTAGATGCCGAGAAAGACAACCGTCGCCACCACGGTTGTCCAGAGAGCCTTGCGGCCAATTCCCGGTGCTTCCGGGGCGCCGCGCCAGTTGCCGGGCGCCTGTCCATCCGGATCGGGCCGGATGCCGACCGGCAGCACCGCGAACAGGACGGTCCACCACACCAGGAAATACACGACGAAGCCGGTAAACCAGTTCACTGCGCGCCCCTCTTATGCCCTCGGATGCGGGAGATAGGCTCTCGTACCCGGCCAGACCAGCCTTCCGCTCCTCGCCACAGCGTGAAGCTCCCGCCGCAACCCTGCCACAGAAAGATGGTTCGCAACGGGCCTGCCGGGCGCTCCAGGCGCAGCGGCGTTGTTCTCCTCTGCGCGGCACCAGTTCACGAGCCGTGCTCCCACCGGTTCCCGGGCCGCAGCGCCGGAACCTGTTCGCAGCCGGGAGCCCATGAAAGCAGATTCCTCATCCCGCCTTGTCGAGCTCGACTCGTTGCGCGGCATCGCGGCTCTCATCGTCGTCGTGCACCACGCCTATCTCAGCCTGCCAGAGGTTCCGGGCTGGGTGGCCTGGACCGTGAACGACACGCCTCTCCGGCCCATCGGCATGGGTCGGCAGGCCGTGATCTTCTTCTTTGTGCTGAGCGGCTATGTCCTGACCCGCGCACTGGCGCGGCAGGAGCAGCGGCAACCCGGCAGTGTGCTGAGCGGCGGCGGCTGGGCACATTACGGGGCGCAGCGCGCCATCCGCCTCGGGCTGCCGGTGCTGGCCGCGGTGGCGCTTTCCGCAGCCCTGCAGTCGCTGAGCTGGTCCGGCCCGCTGCCGCCGGAGACACCGCACATCACGGGCGGCGCTGCCTGGGCGGCGCCCTGGACCTGGCGCGATCTCGCCGCGCAGGCCCTTCTGCTGGAGCATGGCGACGGCTTTCAGCTCGATCCGGTGCTCTGGTCGCTGGTCCATGAGTGGCGCATCGCGCTGCTGCTGCCGCTTGCGCTGCTGTTTCGCGACCGGCTGGCGCTGCTGCTGGCGGTGGCGCTGGTGGGCGCCGGGGTGGCGCGGCTGGCCGGTATGCCGGAGGGGCACGTCTCGCTCGGCGATAGCCTGCTCGGCACTCTCGCCGCCAGTGCCGGCTTCCTGCCGGCCTTCGCCGCCGGCGCGGCGCTCGCCCTGCGGCCCGTACCACGCCTGGACGAGACGCAGGCGCTTGCGGCGGCCGTGGTGGTGGTCGTCATGGCCATGGCCGCGCATGACTATGGCGTCATCGCCGGCTCGGTGCTGTTGATCCTGCTTGCCCTGCGGGGCGGCCGCTTCGCCAGGAGCCTGCGGCGGCGTTCGCTGCTCTGGCTGGGAAAGGTCTCCTTCAGCCTCTACCTGGTGCACCTGCCGGTGCTGCTGCTGCTGACCCACCTTCTGCACGGCCAGACGGCGCCCGCCGTGGTGGCAATGATGGCGACGGTGATGGCTCTTCCCGCCGCCGCCGCCATGCATGGCCTGGTTGAACGGCCGGCGCACCGGCTGGCCCGGCGTCTGCCGCCGCCGCGGTCGGCGAGGCTGCAGCCCCGCCTTACCTGAGAAAGTGCGGCGGGGAGGGCCGCCGCCTCCCCCTCCTCACACGCGGAGCAGGTGGATCTCCACGCTGGGTCGCTTCCGGAGGCGCCGGCTGACCGCCTTGCGCAGCACCGTGCGGGCCGCGTCGCGCAGCATGTCGTCCTCCTGCTTCAGCGCCGATGGCAGGTCGGTCACCGCACGCGCCAGCTCGTCGGCGAGCTGGCCGGGCTCCATGTCCGCCATGTCGAAGAGGCCGGGCGCGGAAATCTGCGGGCTGCCCAGCACCCGGCCGCTGCGATCCACCGCCAGCGAGGCCATGACCACGCCGTTGAACAGCATCCGCCGCCGGGCGCCGAGCACGCCGCCATCGAGCGGCAGCAGGCGCTCGCCATCCAGCGCCAGCTGGCCGGTGGGCACGCCCTCCACCACCTCCGGCGCCGCGTTGCCCGCGCGTGGAGCGAGCTGCAGCACGTCCCCATCCTCGACCAGCACGGGGGTGGCGCCCATTTCCCGGGCCAGGGCGGCGTGCTCCTGCAGGTGGCGCCATTCGCCATGCACCGGCACGGAAAAGCGCGGCTTCACCAGGGAATAGAGGCGCCGCAGCTCATCCCGCGCCGGGTGGCCGGAGACATGCACCATGTGGTCGTCGGCGGTCATGACCTTGCAGCCGCCACGCGCCAGGTCGTCCTGCATGCGCAGGATGGCGCGCTCGTTGCCGGGGATCATGCGGGAGGAGAAGATCACCGTATCGCCCTCCCCAAGGGAGATGCGGGGATGCGTATCGGCCGCGATCTTCGCCATGGCGGAGCGCGGCTCGCCCTGGCTGCCCGTGCAAAGGATCAGCAGCTGGTCGTCCGGTATGTCGTCGGCATCCTCCTCCTGAAGAAAGGGCGGAAGATTCTGGAGATAGCCGCACTCCCGTGCCGCCGCCTCGGCATTCCGCAGGCTGCGGCCGAACAGCGCGACCTGCCGGCCGGCGGCATGGGCGGCCAGCGCGACGGACTCCATGCGGGCGACATTGGTCGCGAAGCAGGTGACGGCCACGCGCCCCTTCAGCTTGCGGATCAAGGCCGTCATGCTGCGGCGGACTTCCGCCTCCGAGCCGGAATGGCCTTCAACCAGCGCATTCGTGCTGTCGCAGACCATGGCAAGCACGCCCTCGCGGCCAAGCGCCGCGAAAGCCTCCTCATCGGCCGGTTGCCCGATCAGGGGCTCGGGGTCCAGCTTCCAGTCGCCGGTGTGCAGCACCGTGCCGTGAGGCGTGCGAATGGCGATCGACTGCGGCTCCGGCACCGAGTGGGTGACGCGAATGAAGCGAAGGCGGAACGGTCCCAGCTCCACCTCTCCACCGAGAGGAACCGTGACCAGCTCGACCTGGTGGAGCAGGCCGGCCTCGCCAAGCTTGCGCCGCAACACCGCGGCGGTGAACGGGCTGGCGTAGATCGGGCAGCGCAGTTGCGGCCAAAGCGGCGCGACGGCGCCGACATGGTCCTCATGCGCATGGGTGATCACGAGGCCCAGGAGCTTGTCCCGGCGCTCGGCCAGCCAGCTGGGGTCGGGCACCATGACCTCGGCCTCCGGCTGTTCGGCGCCGCCGAAGCCGATGCCGCAGTCGATGGCCAAAAGATGCCCATCGCAGCGATAAACATTGAGGTTGCAGCCGATTTCCCCCGTTCCGCCCAGCGGAATGAAGGCCAAGTCTCCGTTATCGTTCAGGTTCATCTACTCTCGCCAGTGATGGTGTCCATGCAGTCATGCCCTTGCCAGGGCAGATATCGTGGCCCTCGTCATGCCCGTGGCCCTTCCGGGGCCAGGACGCGTCAGGCAAATCGGTCATGTGGAAAATGGGAGCGCACCTGCCATTCGCCAACCTCACGGCCTCCATTGGCCTGATCACCGAGGCCGCAGTCCCGTCGGGCTGGCCTGCCCGCGAGAGTACGACGGCTTGGCGGCCGGGATGAGGTGCACTGCGTCCTTCCACACCGTCACATAACCCCAGACAACGTCCGATTGCAGCGCCGGAACAGTCACACCACCGATCACGGATTGCGGACAAGGTGCTGCTCCAGCTTCTCCCGGAGAGCATGGGCGGCGAGCCGGGCGGCCGCAATGGCCAGGCCTTCAGCCGGCGATGCGGATGCGGACCGGTGGACGCTCCCGCTGTGTGCCGCCAGGCTTGCCGGCCGCGCTTTCGGCGCCTTGCCGGGCGATGCTACCTCCCGATCGGCCGCGGTTCGCCGCTCGCGAGGGGCGCGGAGACCAGTTCGCCAGCAGCGAAGGCAAGGAGCTCGTTGCCCACGCGAAGCTGGAGGCGGCCGTCCTCGGCCAGGCCGGCGTACCGTCCGCTGACCAGGCCGTGCGGCTGCTTCAGCAGCAGCGCGGAGCCGGGTGACGGCCCGTGCCGCATCCAGGCCTCCCGCACGGGTGTGAAGCCGCCGGCCTGCTGCGCCTCGCGCCAACGATCGAGGGAGGCAAGGAGGGCTTCGGCGAAGGCCACCGGACCGGGCGGAACGATTCCGCCGCCTGCCAGGCTGGCCGTGGGCCGGTCCGGCAAGGAAGGTGCCTCGCGCAGGTTGACCCCGATGCCCGCGACGATCCAGGCAATCCCGCCACGTTCGTCAGGCGCGGCCTGCGTCAGGATTCCCGCGCACTTGGCCCCGTTCAGCAGAAGGTCGTTCGGCCATTTCAGGGCAAGTGACGCTTCCGGAGGCAGCAAGGACGCGACCGTTTCGGCCAGGGCCACGGCGACAAGCAGCGCCCATTGCGGCAGTTCGCGCGCCGGACCCGGTGGCCGCCAGAGCAAGGAGAGATGCAGGTTGCCGGAGCTGGAATGCCAGGGCCGCCCCTGGGTGCCGCGCCCGGCGGTTTGCCGCCGGGCCAGAACCGCGAGCCCCTCCGGCTCGCCCGCGGCTGCGGCGGCCAGCACGGCATCCTGCGTGCTGGCCAGTTCCGCATGGATGGTCAGGCGCCACGCGGCCACGCCGCCTGTCACCCCAGCAGGGCCGCGACCGCCGCCTGCGCCGCCGCCAGGAAGGGCGCGGGGAAGACGAAGAAGAAGACGGTGAAGAGCCCGGTGCCGGCCAGCACGAAGGAGAGGCTCGCGGGGCGCGGATCGAGCGCGGTGCCGGCGTCGAAGTACATCACCTTGATGACGCGCAGGTAGTAGTAGGCGGAGATGGCGGAGGTGAGCACGCCCACCACCGCCAGGGTCCAGTATCCGCCCTGCACCGCCGCCAGGAAGACGTAGAGCTTGCCGAAGAAGCCGGCCAGCGGCGGGATGCCCGCCATGGAGAGCATGAACACCGTCATGCCCAGCGCCATGGCAGGATCGGTGCGGCCAAGGCCGGCCAGGTCCTCGACGCCCTCCAGCGCCCGCCCGTTGCGCCGCATGGCGATCAGCACGGCGAAGGTGCCCACGCTGGTGAAGACGTAGATCGCCATGTAGAGCAGCAGGCTGCTGATGCCGATCTCGCTGGCCACCGCCAGGCCGATCAGCGCATAGCCGACATGGCCGATGGAGGAATAGGCCATCAGCCGCTTGATGTTGCGCTGACCGATGGCCCCCAGCGCGCCCAGGATCATCGAGCCCAGCGAGGCCAGGATCAGCACCTGCTGCCACTGGGCCGCCAGTTCCCCGAAGGGGCCGGCGGCGACGCGGGTCAGGAGGGCGATGGCGGCCACCTTCGGCGCCGTGGCGAAGAAGGCGGTCACTGGCGTCGGCGCGCCCTCATAGACGTCGGGCGTCCACATGTGGAAGGGCACGGCCGAGATCTTGAAGGCCAGCGCCGCCAGCACGAAGACCAGCCCGACCACCAGGCCGAAGGGCATGCCCACCGTGGCGCCCACCGCATCGGCGATGCGGTCGAAATTGGTGGAGCCGGTGAAGCCGTAGATCAGGCTGGAGCCATAGAGCAGCATGCCCGAGGCCAGCGCGCCCAGCACGAAATACTTGAGGCCGGCTTCGGAGGAGCGCTCGCTGTCGCGGTTGAAGGCGGCGATCACATACAGGGAGAGCGAAAGCAGCTCCAGGCCCAGGTAAAGCGTGATCAGGTCATTGGCCGAAACCATGACGAGCATGCCGAGGCTGCTGAACAACAGCAGCACCGGGAACTCGAAGCGGCCAAGCCCCTCCTTGGCGTTCCAGTCCATCGCCAGCAGCAGGCCGAGCGCGGCGCCAGCCAGCACCAGCAGCTTCATGAACTTGGTGAAGGCGTCGGCGACGTACTGGCCGTTGAAGGCGACGCCCTCGGGCTGGCCGAGGACGAGCACGGCGGTCAGCAGCAGCGTGCCGAAGACCGCCATGTTGACGGCGAAGGCAGGATCCCGCTTCGGCAGCACGCCGGCGGCCAGGATGACCAGGCCGCCGAGCGCCAGCACGAGCTCGGGGAGGATGAGGGTCCAGTTCATGCCGGTCACATCCCGGCCAAGCGCGGCAGGGCCATCGCGGCTTCATGCCGCGTGACCAGCGCCGCGACACTGGCCTCGAAGAAGGAGAGGAAGGAAGACGGATAGACGCCCATCCACAAGGTCAGCAGGATGAGCGGCGCGAACGTGATGTACTCGCGCGGGCTGAGGTCCAGCAGGGCCTTCAGGTCCTCGCGGGTGATGCGGCTGAAGATCACGCGGCGATAGAGCCACAGCATATAGGCCGCGCCCAGGATCATGCCCAGCGCGCCGCCGAAGGCGACCCAGGGGTTGACCTGCCAGGCACCGACGATGACCAGGAACTCGCCGGGGAAGCCGGCGGTGCCGGGCAGCGCGACCGAGGCCATGGTGAACAGCATGAAGACCATCGCATAGGACGGCATGATCTTCGCCACGCCGCCGTAGCGCGCGATCTCGCGCGAGTGCACGCGGTCATAGAGCACGCCGACGCAAAGGAAGAGCGCGCCGGAGACCACGCCGTGGCTCAGCATCTGGAAGATGGCGCCCGAGATGCCCTGCTGGTTGAGGGTGAAGATGCCCATGGTCACGATGCCCATATGGGCGACCGAGGAGTAGGCGATCAGCTTCTTCATGTCCTCCTGCGCCATCGCCACCAGGGAAGTGTAGACGACGGCCACCACGGAGAGCGTGAAGATCAGCGGGGCGAACCACTCGGTCGCCTGCGGCAGCAGCGGCAGGGAGAAGCGCAGGAAGCCGTAGGCGCCCATCTTCAGCAGCACGCCCGCCAGGATGACGGAGCCGGCGGTCGGCGCCTCCACATGCGCGTCCGGCAGCCAGGTATGCACCGGCCACATCGGCACCTTCACCGCGAAGGAGGCGAGGAAGGCCAGGAACATCCAGACCTGCACGGAGGCCGGGATCTGCAACTGAAAGATCGCGGGGATGGAGGAGGTGCCGGCCTCGTACCACAGCGCCAGCAGCGCCAGCAGCATCAGCAGCGAGCCGAGCAGGGTGTAGAGGAACAGCTTGTAGGCGGCATAGACGCGCCGCGGGCCGCCCCAGACGCCGATGATCAGGAACATCGGGATCAGGACGCCTTCGAAGAAGATATAGAACAGCACGATGTCCAGCGCGCTGAACATGCCGACCATCATCGTCTCCAGGACGAGGAAGGCGACCATGTACTCACGCACGCGGCTCTCGATGGCCTCCCAGGAGGCCAGGATGCAGAGCGGCGTCAGCGCCGTGGAGAGCAGCACGAACAGCACGGAAATGCCGTCCACGCCCATGTGGTAGCCGAGGCCGAACTCCGGCATCCAGTTGATCTGCTCGACGAACTGGAACTCGGCCGTCGTCTTGTCGAACTGGAACCAGAGGATCAGCGACAGGGCGAAGGTGATCAGGCTGGTCCAGAGGGCCGTCCAGCGGGCGTTGGAGGCGACGACCGCCTCCTCCCCCCGGATGAACAGAAGGATGCCCGCGCCCACCAGCGGCAGGAAAGTGAGCAGCGAGAGCAGAGGGAAACCCGCGGCGTTCATCGGCCGACCCCGAACAGGAAGATGCTGACGAAGAGAACGAGGCCGATGATCATGGCGAAGGCGTAGCTCGCCACCCGGCCCGACTGCAGGCGCACCACCCGGCCGGAAGCTTGGGCGGTCAGGCTGGCGGCACCGTTCGGCATGCCGTCGATGATCTTCACGTCGCCCACTTTCCAGAGCTGCACGGCAAGGGCGCGCGCCGGGCGGACGAAGATCCGGTCATACAGCTCATCGAAGTACCACTTGTTGAGCAGGAAGCGGTACAGGCCCGGGACCGCGGCGGCGATCCGCGCCGGCATGGAAGGGGCGAACATGTAGAGCGCATAGGCCAGGATGATGCCGATCACGCCCACAACCGTCGGCAGCAGCGGCACCCAGGAGGGCACCTCATGCGCCTCGTGCATCACGTGGTTATGCGGGGCGTTGACGATCGAGCCGTTCCAGAATTCCTCCCAGTGGTGGCCGACGAACATCTCGTGGAACACGCCGCCGGTGAACACCGCGCCGACCGCCAGCACGAAGAGCGGCAGCAGCATGACCCAGGGGCTCTCATGCACGTGCTCCATCGTATGATGGTCCGCGCGGGGTGCGCCATGGAAGGTCAGGATGATCAGGCGCCAGGAGTAGAAGGCCGTCAGGAAGGCGGCGGCGATGCCGCAAATGAAGGCATAGGTGGCGGTCCAGCCCTCGCCGGCGAAGGCGGCCTCCAGGATCATGTCCTTCGAGTAGTAGCCCGCGAAGAGCGGCACGCCGGCGAGCGCCAGGGAGCCGATCCAGAACATCGCGTAGGTGAAAGGGATCTTTTTCCAGATCCCGCCCATCCGGCGGATATCCTGCTCGTCCGACATGGCATGGATGACCGAACCGGCGCCCAGGAACAGCAGCGCCTTGAAGAAGGCGTGCGTGAACAGGTGGAACACCGCCGCCTGGTAGGCACCGACGCCGATGGCGAAGAACATGTAGCCGAGCTGCGAACAGGTCGAGTAGGCGATGACCCGCTTGATGTCGTTCTGCACCATGCCGACGCTGGCGGCGAAGAGCGCCGTGGTGCCGCCGATCACGGCGACAAAGCCCAGCACGTTCGGGGCGTATTCCATCAGCGGCGACATGCGCGCCATCAGGAAGACGCCCGCCGTCACCATGGTCGCGGCATGGATCAGCGCGGAGACCGGCGTCGGGCCCTCCATCGCGTCCGGCAGCCAGGTGTGCAGGCCGATCTGCGCCGACTTGCCCATGGCGCCCAGGAACAGGAGCAGGCCGATCAGCTCCAGCACCGGATAGCCGGCGAAGGTGGTCTGCCGGGCCGCCTCGACGCCCTGAAAGATGCCGTCGAACTCGACGGTGCCGAAGGTCCAGAAGGTCAGCGCCATGCCGAGCATGAAGAAGAGGTCGCCTACGCGGTTGACGATGAAGGCCTTCATCGCGGCGCGGTTGGCGCTCTCGCGCTCGTACCAGTAGCCGATCAGCAGGTAGCTCGCGAGGCCAACGCCCTCCCAGCCGAAGAACAGCTGGACCAGGTTGTTGGCCGTCACCAGCATCAGCATCATGAAGGTGAACAGCGACAGGTACGCGAAGAAGCGCGGGGGCGTCTCGTCATGCGACATGTAGCCCACGCTGTAGAGGTGGATCATGGTCGAGATCAGCGTGACCATGCCCACCATCATTGCCGCGAGCGTGTCGTAGCGGAGCGCCCAGGAGACCTGCAGCCCGCCGACATCGATCCACTTGACGATCTCGACCACGCCCGGCGTGTGGTTCAGCCCGACCTGGACGAAGCCATAGAGGCCGCAGACCGCGGCCAGCGCCATGCAGACCACCGTGGCCCACTGCGCCGCCTTGTCGCCGATCCACCGGCCGAAAAAGCCGGAGATGCAGGCGCCAAGCAGCGGAAAGAAGACAGCACCGACATACATGCGACTAACCCTTCAGGGTGGAGACGTCCTCCACCTCGATGCTGCCGCGGTTGCGGAAGTAGATGACGACGATGGCCAGACCGATGGCCGCCTCGGCGGCCGCCACGGTCAGCACGAACATGGCGAAGATCTGCCCGGTGAGGTCCTGCAGGGCCGAGGAGAAGGCCACCATGTTCAGGTTCACCGCGAGCAGGATCAGCTCGAGAGACATCAGGATGACGATGATGTTCTTCCGGTTGAGGAAGATGCCGAACACGCCGAGCACGAAGAGGATCGCGCTCACCGTGAGGTAATGGCCAAGGCCGATGCTCAGCATGTCAGTGGTGCCCGCCTTCTTCGTGGTCGTGGTGGCCATGACCGTGCGCCTCGTGCGCCACCTTCTTCGGCTTCGGCGCCTCCGGCAGCTTGCGCCGGACGATGCCGAGCTTGTCGAGGCCGGTACGCGCCGGCACCTTGGTCAGCGGCACGGCCTCTGCACGGGCGAGCTGCACGGCGATGTCCTGCCGCTTGCTGTTGGCCGGCTTGTCGCGCAGCGTCAGCACGATGGCGCCGATCATGGCGACCAGCAGGATCAGGCCGGCAATCTGGAACAGGAAGATGTAATCCGTGTAGACCAGCCGCCCGAGCGCCTCGGTGTTCGACAGCGCCGGATCGGCCGGCACGGCGTTCAGCCGCAGCGTCGCGACATCCGGCGCGAACTGCCAGGAGCCGAAGACGAACAGCAGTTCCAGGAAGAGAATGGCCCCGATCACCGCACCGATCGGCGCGTAGCGCTGCAGTCCCTGCCGCAACTGGACGAAGTCGATGTCCAGCATCATCACGATGAACAGGAACAACACCGCGACCGCGCCGACATAGACGATGACCAGGATCAGGGCCAGGAACTCGGCCCCCGCCATCAGGAACAGCGCCGCGGCGTTGAAGAACGCCAGGATCAGGAACAGCACGCTGTGCACGGGATTGCGGCTGGTCACCACCATGACCGCGCTGGCGATCAGGATGGCCGCGAAGACGTAAAAGGCGAGTGCGGCGATCATCGCAGCCCGCCCGCGTGCAGATGCAGCATCATGGCACCGTTCCGAAAGAGCCGCCCTGGCAGGAGGACGGGGCCGTGGAGGATGGCTGCGGGGGCGTCACGACCAGGCCCTCCCCCGCGGCAAAGATCAGCGGTAGGGCGCGTCGAGCTCGAGGCGCTTGGCGATCTCCGGCTCCCACCGGTCGCCGTTCGCAAGCAGCTTGTCCTTGTCGTAGAACAGCTCCTCGCGCGTCTCCGTCGCGAACTCGAAGTTCGGCCCCTCGACAATCGCATCCACCGGGCATGCCTCCTCGCAGAGACCGCAGTAGATGCACTTCGTCATGTCGATGTCGTAGCGCGTGGTGCGGCGGGAGCCGTCCTCGCGCGGTTCGGCCTCGATGGTGATGGCGAGCGCCGGGCAGATCGCCTCGCAAAGCTTGCAGGCGATGCAGCGCTCCTCGCCGTTGGGATAGCGGCGCAACGCGTGCTCGCCCTTGAAGCGGGGCGAGAGCGCCGTCTTCTCGTAGGGATAGCTGATCGTGGCCTTGGGGCTGAAGAACTGCTTCAGCGTCAGCGCCATGCCGGAGACCAGCTCGGTCAGCAGCAGGCTGCGCGCCATGCGGTCAAGCGATGCCATCTCTCACCTCGTCGCGCGGGGGTAGCCCGCGCCCGTCATTTGAACAAGGGACCTCATGCCGGCAGCCACCCCGCGAGCTTAAGCACGAAGGCGACCAGCACAAGATAGATCAGGCTGAACGGCAGGAAGACCTTCCAGCCCAGCCGCATCAGCTGGTCGTAGCGGTAGCGCGGGAAGGTCGCGCGCACCCAGATGAAGGTGAACAGGCAGAGGCAGATCTTCAGGATGAACCAGATCGGGCCCGGCACCCAGTTGAGGGGCGCGACGTCGAGCGGCGGCAGCCATCCACCCAGGAAGAGGATGGAGGTCATCGCAGACATGAGGATCATGTTGGCGTATTCGCCCAGGAAGAAGAGGGCGAAGGTCATGGAGGAGTATTCCACCATGAAGCCAGCCACCAGCTCGGACTCGCCCTCGGCCAGATCGAAGGGCGGGCGGTTCGTCTCGGCCAGGGTCGAGATGAAGAAGATGATGAACATCGGGAAGAGCGGGATGAAGAACCAGACGGTCTTCTGCGCCAGCACGATGGCATTCAGGTTCAGGCTGCCGACGCAGAGCAGAACCGTCACGATCACCAGGCCCATCGAGACTTCGTAGGACACCATCTGCGCGGCCGAGCGCAGGGCGCCGAGGAAGGCGTATTTCGAATTCGAAGCCCAGCCGGCGATGATGATGCCGTAGACGCCGAGCGAGGAGATCGCCAGCAGGTACAGCACCCCAACGTTGATGTCGGCCACCGCCCAACCGTCATTCACCGGGATCACCGCCCAGGCGATGAGCGCCAGGATCAGCGTCAGCATCGGGCCGAAGACGAACAGCCCCCGGTTGGCGCCGGAAGGAATGATAGTCTCCTTCAGCAGCATCTTCAGCGCATCGGCGAAGGGCTGCAGAAGGCCGAAGGGGCCGACCACGTTCGGCCCTTTCCGCATCTGCATCGCCGCCATGACCTTGCGCTCGGCGAGCGTCAGATAGGCGACGCCGAGCAGCAGCGGCACCAGCAGCGCCAGGCTCTGAAGCACCGTGATGATGAGAACGCCAAGCGGCGAAGCGAGAAAGCTGTCCATCCCGGTCACTCCGCCGCCAGCCGCGGCGTGGGGTCGTTGTAGATGCGGCTGCACTCCGCCATCACCTGCGAGGCGCGGCTGACCACGTCAGCCTGCCAGTAGTCGGTGATTGGCAGCGCGAAGGGCTGCTGGCCAAGGCTGGTGCTGCCGGCCTGCGGGCCGGTGGTGTCGGTGCAGCCGCCGGCAATGCGGCCATCCACCAGGCGGAAGGCCGGGTTCGCCGCCGCCAGCCGCTCGCGCAGCGCATCCAGCGTATTGAACTGGAGGTCCACGCCCAGCGCGGCGCCGGCGGCGCGGACGATCCGCCAGTCCTCCTTGGCCTCGCGGGGCGGATAGAGCGCCAGGCGGCCGTGCTGCACCCGGCCCTCGGTGTTGACGTAGGTGCCTTCCTTCTCCGGATAGGCCGCGCCAGGGAGGATCACGTCCGCCCGTGCCGCAGCCCGGTCGCCGTGATGACCCTGGTAGACCACGAAGGTGCCCTCCGGGATCAGGCCGGCATCGAAGCCGTCGGCGCCAAGCAGCCAGAGCGCGTCCACGCCGCCCGCCAGCATGCCGGCGAGGTCAAGCCCATCCGGGCCGGGCACGAAGCCGGCGTCCAGCGCGCCCACCTGGCCGCCAAACAGGTGCAGCATGTTGAAGCCATGCCATTCCGGCGTCAGGGCGCCAACCGCGCGGGCCAGTTCCCAGGCCGCCGCGAGCACCGCCGAGCCGTCGGGACGCGCCACGGCGCCGCGGCCGAGAATCACCATCGGCCGCCGGGCGCCCTTCAGCACCTCGGCGAAGGCGTTGCCACCGTCGAGCAGGGCGGACAGGACGGCGGGCCCCTCCCCCAGATGCTCGGCGTGGTAGGTCAGGTCGAGTCCGGCCGGGCCGACATAGGCCACCTTCAGCGCGCCCGCCGCCCAGCGCTTGCGGATGCGCGCGTTCAGCACGGGCGCTTCCTTGCGCGGGTTGCTGCCGATGATCAGCAGCGCGTCCGCCTCGTCGATGCCCGCGATGCCGGAGTTGAACAGGTAGTAGTCGCGCCGCGAGGCGTCGATCGCCGCGCCATCCTGCCGGCAGTCGAGGTTGGCCGAGCCAAGCCCCACCATCAGCTCGCGCAGCGCGAAGGCGCTTTCGGCATCCACCAGGTCGCCGGCCACGGCGCCGACGCGATTGCCGGGAATGCCCTGCATCCGCTCGGTGATGACGGCGAAGGCCTCTTCCCAGCTCGCCTGCCGCAGCTTGCCGTCCTGGCGCACCCAGGGGCGGTCCAGACGCTTGCGGCGGAAGCCGTCGAAGGAGAAGCGGCCGCGGTCGGCCATCCACTCCTCGTTCACGTCCTCATTGATGCGCGGCAGGATGCGCACGACCTCGGGGCCGCGCGTGTCGATGCGGATGGCGGCGCCCAGCGCGTCCAGCACGTCCACGCTGTCCGTCTTCCGCAGCTCCCAGGGCCGCGCCACAAAGGCGTAGGGCCGGCTGGTGAGCGCACCGACCGGGCAGATGTCGATCAGGTTGCCCGAAAGCTCGGTGGTCAGCGCCTTCTCGACATAGGTGCCGATCTGCATGTTCTCGCCGCGGCCGGTCGCGCCCAGCTCCGGCACGCCCGCCACCTCGGTGGCGAAGCGCACGCAGCGGGTGCACTGGATGCAGCGGGTCATGATCGTCTTGATCAGCGGGCCCATGTACTTGTCCTTCACCGCCCGCTTCTCCTCGCGGTAGCGGCCGCCCTGGCCGCCATAGGCGGTCGCCTGGTCCTGCAGGTCGCACTCGCCGCCCTGGTCGCAGATCGGACAGTCCAGCGGGTGGTTGATCAGCAGGAATTCCATGACGTTGCGGCGGGCGTTGCGGACCATGGCGCTGTCCGTGAACACCTTCATGCCGTCCGCCACGGGATAGGCGCAGGAGGCGATCGGCTTCGGCGCCTTCTCGACCTCCACCAGGCACATCCGGCAGTTGCCGGCGACGCTCAGCCGCTCATGGTAGCAGAAGCGGGGAATTTCCTTGCCCGCCGCCTCGCAGGCCTGCAGCACCGATGCGCCGTTCGGGACCTCGATCTCGGCCCCGTCAATCGTGACCTTCGCCATGGCGCGTTACTCCGCCGCCAGCGGCATGCCGCCGCCGTGCTTCTGCTTGTAGGTCCGGATGCGCTCTTCCATCACGGGCCGGAAATGCCGGATCAGTCCCTGCACCGGCCAGACGCCGCCATCGGCCAGGGCGCAGATGGTGTGGCCCTCGATTTGCCGGGTGACGCCTTCCAGCAGGTCGATCTCCTCGATCTCGGCGCGGCCCTCGACCATCCGGTCCATCAGGCGCTTCTGCCAGCCCATGCCCTCGCGGCAGGGGGTGCACTGGCCGCAGCTCTCGTGCTTGTAGAAGTCCGCCAGGCGGGAGATCGCCTTGATGATGTCGGTGGACTTGTCCATCACGATCACCGCGGCGGTGCCGAGGCCGGACTTGTGGTCGCGCAGCGCGTCGAAGTCCATCAGCACGTCGTCGCAGATGGACTTGGGCAGCAGCGGCGTGGAGGAGCCGCCCGGAATGACGGCCAGCAGGTTGTCCCAGCCGCCGCGCACGCCGCCCGCATAGCGCTCGATCAGCTCCCGCATCGGGATGCTCATCTCGGCCTCGATGTTGCAGGGCTTGTTCACATGGCCCTGGATGCAGAACACCTTGGTGCCCGAGTTGCGCGGGCGGCCGAAGCTGGCGAACCAGGTGGCGCCGCGCCGCAGGATCTCCGGCACCACGGCGATCGTCTCGACGTTGTTCACCGTGGTCGGGCAGCCATAGAGGCCCACCGCCGCCGGGAAAGGCGGCTTCAGGCGCGGCATGCCCTTCTTGCCTTCCAGGCTCTCGATCAGCGCCGTTTCCTCACCGCAGATATAGGCGCCGGCGCCGCGGTGCAGGTAGAGGTCGAAGTCCCAGCCCGATCCGGCGGCGTTCTTGCCGAGCAGCCCGGCCTCGTAGGCCTCGTCGATGGCCGCCTGCAGCACCACGGCCTCGTTGTAGTACTCGCCGCGGATGTAGATGTAGGCCGCGTGCGCCCCCATGGCGAAGGAGGCGATCAGGCAGCCCTCGATCAGCGTCTGCGGGTCGTTGCGGACGATGTCGCGGTCCTTGCAGGTGCCCGGCTCGGATTCGTCGCAGTTGACGACGAGGTAGGAGGGCCGGCCATCCGGGCTCGCCTTCGGCATGAAGCTCCACTTCATGCCGGTCGGGAAGCCGGCGCCGCCACGGCCGCGCAGACCGGACTGCTTCATCTCCTCGATGATCCAGTCCCGCCCCTTGGCGATGATGCCGGCCGTGCCGTCCCAGTTGCCGCGCCGCATCGCCTCCTGCAGCTTCCAGGAGTGGATGCCGTAGAGGTTGGTGAAGATGCGGTCCTTGTCGCTCAGCGGCATGGCATCACTCTCCCTTCCGCCCGGCGGCGTCCGCCGGCGCCTTCAGCGGGATATCGAGCAGCACCTCCGGCCCGCCCTCGGGCGCGCTGCAGAGGCGGCCGCGGGCGCTGCCGGGCGTCGGCCGCTCGCCCCGCTTCAGGGCCTCGATCAGCTTCACCGTGCTCTCGTAGTCCAGGTCTTCGTAGTAGTCGTCGTCCACCGCCAGAACGGGAGCGTTCACGCAGCCGCCGAGGCACTCCACCTCGGACAGGGTGAAAATGCCGTCCTCGCTGGTGTCGCCATAGCCCTTGAGCGCGCCGGCATCCTTGCAGGCGCGCAGCACCTCGTCCGAGCCGCGCAGCCAGCAGGGCGTGGTGCCGCAGACCTGCAGGTGGAACCGGCCGATCGGCTTGGTGTTGAACATGAAGTAGAAGGTGGCGACCTCATAGACGCGGATCGGCGCCATGTGCAGCCGGGTGGCCACCACGTCCATCGCCACGCGCGGCACCCAGGCGCTGCCGGTGGCGCGGCCCATCTGCTTCTGCACGACATAGAGCAGCGGGATGACCGCGCTCGCTTCCTTGCCGGCGGGGTAGCGCTTCAGGATCTTCTCGATCTGCGCCTCGCTTTCGGCGTCGAAAGCGAAACTCGCAGGTTCCTCGTGATGCTTCACGTCCTGTTGGGCGCTCACCGGTCGATCTCTCCGAAAACGATGTCCAGGCTGCCGATGATGGAGACGGCGTCCGCCAGCATGTGGCCCTTGGAGAGCTTCTCCATGGCTTGCAGATGCGCGAAGCCGGGCGCCCGGATCTTGCAGCGGTAGGGCCGGTTGGTGCCGTCCGCCACGAGGAACACACCGAACTCGCCCTTGGGCGCCTCGACCACGGTGTAGGTCGAGCCTTCGGGAACGTGGTAGCCCTCGGAGTAAAGCTTGAAGTGGTGGATCAGCGCTTCCATCGAGCGCTTCATCTCCGCCCGCTTCGGCGGCGCGATCTTGCTGTCCTGCACCTTGATCGGACCGCTCGGCATCTGCGCCAGGCACTGCTTGATGATCTTGTGGCTCTCGCGCATCTCCGCGATGCGCACGAGGTAGCGCTCGTAGCAGTCGCCATGGCTGCCGACAGGGATCTCGAAGTCAAGCTGGTCGTAGACGTCGTAGGGCTGGCTGCGGCGCAGGTCCCAGGCGCAGCCCGAGGCGCGCAGGCAGGGTCCGGAGAAGCCCCAGGCGAAGGCTTCCTCGGCCGTCATGATGCCGATGTCGACGGTGCGCTGCTTGAAGATGCGGTTGCCCGTCAGCAGGCGCTCGATGTCATCCACGAACTTCGGGAACTGCTCCGCCCAGGCCGCGATGCGGTCGGTCAGCCCGGCCGGCAGGTCCTTCGCCACGCCGCCCGCGCGGAAGTAGTTGGCGTGGTAGTGCGAGCCGGAGGTGGCGTCGTAGAACTCCAGCAGCGCCTCGCGCTGCTCGAAGCCCCAGAGGCTCGGCGTCGTCGCGCCCACGTCCAGCGCATAGGTGGTGATGTTGAGGATGTGGTTCAGCACGCGGCTGATCTCGGCAAACAGCACGCGGATCCACTGCGCGCGGATCGGCGCCTCGATGCCGAGCAGGCGCTCCGTGGCGAGGGCAAAGGCGTGCTCCTGCGCCATGGGGGCGACGTAGTCCAGGCGGTCGAAATACGGCAGCGCCTGGATATAGCTCTTGTGCTCGATCAGCTTCTCGGTGCCGCGGTGCAACAGGCCGATATGCGGGTCGGCACGCTCCACCACCTCGCCCTGCATCTCCAGGATGAGCCGGAGCACGCCATGCGCGGCGGGATGCTGCGGGCCGAAGTTGATGGTGTGGCTGTCGATCTCGACGACGCGCTTGCCGGCGGCGGCGGGAGTGTCTTCGGTGCTGAGGCTCATTCGCGGGTGATCCGGTTGAGGTGCACCTTCTCGTCGCCGGGCAGCGTGGTCATGCCTTCCCAGGGCGAGAGGAAGTCGAAGTTGCGGAAGTCCTGCTGCAGCTTGACCGGCTCGTAGACCACGGCCTGCCGCTCGGGGTCGTAGCGGACCTCGACATAGCCGGTCAGCGGGAAGTCCTTGCGCAGCGGATGGCCCTCGAAGCCATAGTCGGTGAGGATGCGCCGCAGGTCGGACTGGCCGCTGAAGACGATGCCGTACATGTCCCAGGCCTCGCGCTCGAACCAGGTGGCCGAAGGCCAGAGGTCGGAGACGGTCGGCACCGCCGCCACGGCATCGGTCGTGGTGATGACACGGATGCGGTGGTTATGCGCCAGCGACAGCAGGTTGTAGACGACGTCGAAGCGCTCAGGCCGGCCGGGCCAGTCCACGCCGCAGATGTCCATGCACTGCTCGAAGGCGAAACGTGCCTCGTCGCGGAGAAGCTGCAGCACGGCATGGATCGCGGCGCGCTGCACGCGGATCTCCACTTCCGTGCCGCGGGCGATCTGGGACTCGGTCACCACCCCTTCCGGGATGCTGCCCAGCACGGCGTTCAGCAGATCTTCCTGGGCCGTCGGGGCGCGCGGCGCCTCAGCCGGGGCAATGGCGTTGTCGTCAGCCACGCAGGATGCTCCCCGTCCGCCGGATCTTCTTCTGCAGCTGCAGCACGCCATAGACCAGCGCCTCGGCCGTGGGCGGGCAGCCCGGCACGTAGACGTCCACCGGCACGACGCGGTCGCAGCCGCGGACCACGCTGTAGCTGTAGTGATAGTAGCCGCCGCCATTGGCGCAGCTGCCCATGGAGATGACCCAGCGCGGCTCGGCCATCTGGTCGTAGACCTTGCGCAGGGCGGGAGCCATCTTGTTGGTCAGCGTGCCGGCCACGATCATCACGTCCGACTGCCGCGGCGAGCCGCGCGGAATGGTGCCGAAGCGGTCGAGGTCGTAGCGCGGCATGTAGGCGTGGATCATCGGCACGGCGCAGCAGGCGAGGCCGAAGGTCATCGGCCAGAGGCTGCCGGTGCGTGCCCAGTTCACCACCTTGTCGAGGTTGGCGACGATGAAGCCCTTATCCTCGATCTCGTCGGTGGCGGCCTTCACCACCGCGTCCTGCTCGGCGCCGGGCTGCAGGGCCTGCTTGTTCCAGGTCAGCTCGTTGCTCGTACTCATGGGATTCATTCCCAGTCCAGGGCGCCTTTGCGCCATTCGTAGAGGAAGCCCACCGTCAGCACGGTCAGGAAGCCCATCATGGAGAGGAAGCCCAGCCAGCCGATGTCGCCCAGCGCCACCGCCCAGGGAAAGAGGAAGGCCACCTCCAGGTCGAAGATGATGAACAGGATGGCGACCAGGTAGAACCGGACATCGAAGCGCCGACGCGTGTCATCGAACGGCTCAAAGCCGCACTCATAGGCCGACACCTTCTCGGCGTAGGGTTTCTGGCGGGCCGCCAATACGCTCCCCACCACCATGGCGACGGCGATCGCGGCCGCAATGGCCAGGAAGACCAGGATCGGGAAATAGTTCGCCAGCAGTGGCTGGGTCATGATGCGTCCGTCCCTCGGGCCCACGGCCCATCACGGCCAAGCGCAGGGGAGCGCATGGCCAGCCACGCCGCAGACCGTGCCGCAGCGCAACGCTCGGGGCGGACATTACCCCCCCAAGGCTCGCTTCGCCATAGCCCTGGGGCGTTGCAGCACATTGAAATTGCGTAGGCCGAAAGCGCGAAACGCCGCCCTGGGTTCCAGGGCGGCGTTCCAAGACAACTGGCGCGAGTGACGGGGCTCGAACCCGCGACCTCCGGCGTGACAGGCCGGCGCTCTAACCAACTGAGCTACACCCGCTTGCGTCGTGGAGGGGGGAATAATCCGGCCCCGCCCCCCTGTCAATCAACGAAAGTCGCGTTTCGATGATCAATCCGCGGAAGAACCGATTGGCCAGGCTTGCGCTCGGGCGAGCCGGATTGGGCACTGACGGATTCGAACCGCCGACATCCTCGGTGTAAGCGAGGCGCTCTACCGCTGAGCTAAGTGCCCACCCTTCCGGAGCAGCGATTAGCGCCCAGCCCGCCCTGGCGCAAAGCCCAAAAAACGCGAAAGGCCGGCATCGCCGCCGGCCTCTCCTGCGAATGTCACCGGGAAGGCTTCAGCCCAGCGTATCCTTCAGGGCCTTCCCCGCCTTGAAGCGCACCGTGGTGGAGGCGGCGATCTCGATCTCCTCGCCGGTGCGCGGGTTGCGCCCCTTGCCGGCCTTGCGGCTTGAGGTCGCGAAGCTGCCGAAGCCCACCAGCCGGACTTCCTGCTTGGCCTTGAGCGCCTGGCCGATCGCATCGAAGACGGCGTCCAGCACCTCGCCGGCCTTGGCCTTGGAGAGTTCTCCCGTCTCCGCGACAACCGCGACGAGATCCTGCTTGTTCACTGCTTCATCCTCGCCTGAGAATGGGCCGAATCAGGACGCGCCGGCCCGCCTGGGCTTGACACTAGGCAACGAGATTTTGCTCCGTCAACGCCAAGCTCGCATTGCGCGCCTGCCGGCGAGTGCAGCAGCCGGCCTTCCCAGGAAAAAGGGCCGGGAGGCGAACCCCCCGGCCCCTGTGTTCAATGCGGCAGGCTGGCTGGCTGGCCGGCCTTGCCGTCGGCCGGAGCCGGCGTCGCCTCCTCCGGCTCGATCCAGTCGATCGCCTCCGGGGCGCGCGCCAGCGCCTTGCTGATCACCTCGTCCACATGCGCGACCGGGATGATGGTCAGCCCTTTCTTCACATTGTCCGGGATCTCGGCGAGATCCTTTTCATTGTCCTTGGGGATGAACACCGTGGTGATGCCGGCCCGCAGCGCGGCCAGCAGCTTCTCCTTCAGCCCGCCGATCGGCAGCACCCGCCCGCGCAGCGTGATCTCGCCCGTCATGGCGACATCCTTGCGCACGGGAATGCCGGTCAGTACCGAGACGATGGAGGTCGCCATTGCGATGCCGGCCGAGGGCCCGTCCTTCGGGGTGGCCCCCTCCGGCACGTGCACGTGGATGTCGCGCCGGTCATAGACATTCGGCTTGATGCCGAAGCTCGCCGAGCGGCTGCGGACATAGGAGATGGCCGCGGAGACGCTCTCCTGCATCACGTCGCCCAGCTTGCCGGTCGTCTGCACCTTGCCCTTGCCCGGCACCATGACGGATTCAATGGTGAGGATCTCGCCGCCAACCTCGGTCCAGGCCAGGCCGGTGACCACGCCCACCATGTCCTCCGCCTCGGCCTCGCCATAGCGGAACTTCCGCACCCCGGCATACTTGTCGAGGTTCTTGCGGTTGATCGCGACCTTCTTGGCCTTCTTGGAGACGATCTCCTTCACCGCCTTGCGGGCCAGGCCACCGATCTCGCGCTCGAGGTTCCGGACGCCGGCTTCGCGCGTGTAGTAGCGGATCAGGTCCAACAGGGCCTCGTCGGACACGCTCCACTCGCCCTCCTTCAGCCCGTTGGCCTCGGTGACCTTGGGCAGCAGGTGGCGCTTGGCGATCTGCACCTTCTCATCCTCGGTGTAGCCGGGGATGCGGATGATCTCCATGCGGTCCAGCAGCGGCTGCGGCATGCGCAGGCTGTTGGCCGTGGTGACGAACATCACGTCCGAGAGGTCGTAGTCCACCTCCAGGTAGTGGTCGGCGAAGGTGGCGTTCTGCTCGGGATCCAGCACCTCCAGCAGGGCCGAGGACGGGTCGCCGCGCCAGTCGGCGCCGAGCTTGTCGATCTCGTCCAGCAGGAAGAGCGGGTTGGAGGTCTTCGCCTTCTTCATGCCCTGGATGATCTTGCCCGGCATGGAGCCGATATAGGTCCGCCGGTGGCCGCGCACCTCCGCTTCGTCCCGCACGCCGCCCAGGGACATGCGCACGAAGTTGCGGTTGGTGGCCTTGGCGATCGACTTGCCCAGCGAGGTCTTGCCGACGCCCGGCGGGCCGACCAGGCACAGGATGGGGCCGCGGATCTTCGGCGAGCGCGACTGCACCGCCAGGTACTCCAGGATCCGCTCCTTGATCTTGTCCAGCCCATAGTGGTCGGCGTCCAGCACCGCCTCGGCCTTGGCCAGGTCGTTGCGAACCTTCGACTTCTTCTTCCAGGGAATGGAGAGGATCCAGTCGAGGTAGTTGCGCACCACCGTCGCCTCGGCGCTCATCGGCGACATGGTGCGAAGCTTCTTCAGCTCGCCCATGGCCTTGTCGCGCGCCTCGGGGGAGAGCTTGGTGGCCTTGATCTTGGCCTCCAGCTCGGCGGCCTCGTCCTTGCCGTCCTCGCCCTCGCCCAGCTCCTTCTGGATCGCCTTGAGCTGCTCGTTCAGGTAGTACTCGCGCTGGGTCTTCTCCATCTGCCGCTTGACGCGGTTCCGGATGCGCTTCTCCACCTGAAGAACGCCGATCTCGCTCTCCATATGAGCGAAGACCCGCTCCAGCCGCTGCGCCACGCTGGAGATCTCGAGCAGCTCCTGCTTCTCGCTGATCTTCAGGTTCAGGTGGCTGGCGACCGTATCCGCGAGCTTGGCCGCGTCGTCGATCTGGTTGATCGAGACCAGCACCTCGGGGGCGATCTTCTTGTTGAGCTTGATATACTGCTCGAACTGGGAGACCACGGTGCGGGCAAGCGCCTCCACCTCGGAGGTCTCGGCCTCGGCCTCGTCGATCGGCGAGGTATAGGCCTCGAAATACTGCTCCGTCTCCTTGAAGCCGAGCACGCGGGCACGCTTGCCACCCTCGACCAGCACCTTCACGGTGCCGTCCGGCAGCTTCAGCAGCTGCAGCACGGTGGAAACAGTGCCCACCTCGTACAGATCGTCGGCGCCCGGATCGTCCTGGGAGGCGTTGCGCTGGGCGACAAGCAGGATCTGCTTGTCCTCCCGCATCACCGCCTCAAGGGCACGGACACTCTTTTCACGCCCCACGAAAAGCGGAACGATCATGTGCGGGAACACAACAATGTCCCGCAGCGGCAGCACGGGAAGCAGCTCGCCGCTCATCAACTCGGGTTTTTTATCCGCCATTGGGGACCTCACTCAGGACAGCCGGCGCGGCTCCGCCCATTCTCGGCACGGCGCCACACCACGGGGATCTCCCATGAGATGGGATCGGCACGAGCGCAGGGCAAGCCACGTGGGCCAGCCCCGCTTTCCCGGCCGGGCTAGACCTCACGCGGAAGTCTGCTCCGCTGCCCGTTCACCATAGATGAACAGTGGGGCGGCGCGGCCTTCGGCCACCTCCTTGTTCACCACGACCTCTTCCACATCCTCAAGCCCCGGCAGGTCGAACATGGTGCCGAGCAGGATGCCCTCCATGATCGAGCGCAGGCCGCGGGCGCCGGTCTTGCGCTGGATGGCGCGGGTGGCGACCGAGCGCAGCGCGTCCTCGGTGAAGGTCAGCTTGGTGGCCTCCATCTCGAACAGGCGCTGGTACTGCTTGACCAGGGCGTTCTTGGGCTTGGTCAGGATCTCGATCAGCGCCTTCTCGTCCAGGTCGTCCAGCGTGGCCACGACCGGGAGGCGGCCGATGAACTCCGGGATCAGCCCGAACTTCAGCAGATCCTCCGGCTCCACCTCGCGCAGGATCTGCCCGGTGCGGCGCTCATCCGGGCCACGAACCTCGGCGCCGTAGCCGATTCCCGAGCCCTTGCCGCGGCCAGCGATGATCTTCTCCAGCCCGGCGAAGGCGCCGCCGCAGATGAAGAGGATGTTCGAGGTGTCGACCTGCAGGAACTCCTGCTGCGGGTGCTTGCGCCCGCCTTGCGGAGGCACGGAGGCAACGGTGCCTTCCATGATCTTCAGCAGGGCCTGCTGGACGCCCTCCCCGCTCACGTCGCGCGTGATCGAGGGATTGTCCGACTTGCGGCTGATCTTGTCGACCTCGTCGATGTAGACGATGCCGCGCTGCGCCCGCTCGACATTGTAGTCGGCCGACTGCAGCAGCTTGAGGATGATGTTCTCCACATCCTCGCCGACATAGCCCGCCTCGGTCAGCGTGGTCGCGTCCGCCATGGTGAAGGGCACGTCGAGGATGCGGGCCAGGGTCTGGGCCAGCAGCGTCTTGCCCGAGCCGGTGGGCCCGACCAGCATGATGTTCGACTTGGCGATCTCGACGTCGCCGGTCTTCCCGCCATGCGCCAGGCGCTTGTAGTGATTGTGAACCGCGACCGAGAGCACGCGCTTGGCGTGCTCCTGCCCGATCACGTAATCATCCAGCACCTTGCAGATCTCGCGCGGAGTCGGCACCCCGTCGCGCGACTTGACCAGGTGCGTCTTGTGCTCCTCACGGATGATATCCATGCAAAGCTCGACGCACTCGTCGCAGATGAAGACCGTCGGGCCGGCGATGAGTTTGCGGACCTCGTGCTGCGACTTGCCGCAGAACGAGCAATAAAGGGTGTTCTTCGAGTCGCCGGACTTGCTCATGCGCGCTCCTGGACCCTCCGGGAATGGACCGGCGGATCTTGCGGGACTGTAGCCCCCCTGTCATCCAGGGGGAAGCGGAACGGAAGCCGGACGGCCCGCGCCGGTCCGGCTTTCCCTGGCAGAAGGTACCGCCGGAAAGCCCCCACTGAGGTTTCCCGGCCGGGCATCATCCCTTCGCAACCTCGGTCGGAGCCAGCGGCCGCTCCTCGACCACCTGGTCGATCAGGCCGAACTCCTTGGCTTCCTCGGCGGACATGTAGCTGTCACGCTCCAGCTTGCGCTCGATTTCCTCCAGCGGCTGGCCGGTGTGCTTCACGTAGATCTGGTTCAGGCGCTTGCGCAGCGCAAGGATCTCGCGCGCCTGGATCTCGATGTCCGTCGCCTGCCCCTGGGCACCGCCCGAGGGCTGGTGAACCATGATCCGGCTGTTGGGCAGGGCGAAGCGCTTGCCCTTGGCGCCGGCGGTCAGCAACAGGCTGCCCATGGAGGCCGCCATGCCCAGGCAAACCGTGCTCACCGGGGCGCGGATGTACTGCATGGTGTCGTACATCGCCAAGCCCGCCGACACCACGCCACCCGGGCTGTTGATGTAGAAGGCGATATCCTTGTTGGGATTCTCGCTCTCCAGGAACAGCAGCTGGGCGCAGATCAGCGACGACATCTGGTCGTAGACCGGACCCGTCAGGAAGATGATCCGCTCCTTCAGCAGGCGCGAATAGATATCGAAGGCCCGTTCGCCCCGCGCGGTCTGCTCGACCACCATGGGGACGAGGTTGTTGTAGAGTTCGACCGGATCGCGGTCCCGCATCTTAGCATCCTCTCGCGGCGGCGGGGCTCCGGCACCTCCGCGGGCCCCTGCCCGCTTCGGCCCGGCGCCGGCCAGCCACCGTCACCCTAGACTTCGAAGATTAACATGGGGCAGACGCCACGTGGGCGAAAGAGGGGGGGCCCCTTCACGCTTGCGGGCCGGGGCGGAAATCCCGCGCCCGGCCCGCCGCGCATCGAAGGGCGAAGTGCCCTCAGGCCTGGGGTTCAGCCGAGAGCTCGGCCGCCGGCACGTCCTTCTCGGTCACCTTGGCCAGCTCCAGCATGAAGTCCACGACCTTCTCCTCGAACAACGGGGCCCGAAGGTTTTCAATGGCCTGCGGGTTCTTCTGGAAGAACTCCAGAACCTGCCGCTCCTGCCCCGGATAGCGCTGCGCCTCGGTGCGCATCGCCCGGGAGAGCTCGTCGTTGCTCACCTGGATGTTGTTGCTGCGGCCGATCTCGGAGAGCAGCAGGCCCAGGCGAATCCGGCGCTCGGCAATGGCGCGGTAGTCCGCCTTGAGCGCCTCCTCGTCCTTGCCCTTGTCCTCCTCGTCCAGGCGGCCGGCCTTCATGTCCGCTTCGACGCGCTGCCAGATCTGCGCGAACTCCATCTCCACCATGCTCTGCGGCACCTCGAAGGAGGCCTGCGACGAGAGGGCGTCGAGCAGCTTGCGCTTCACGTTGAGGCGGGAGAGCTGGTCGTACTCGCCCTGGAGGGACTCGCCGATCCGCTTCTTCAGCTCGTCCAGGCTTTCCAGGCCGAGCTTCTTGGCGAACGCGTCATCCAGCTGCGCCTGGGCGGGCTTCTTCAGCGCCTTGGCGGTCAGCTCGAAGCGGGCCGGCTTGCCGGCCAGCTCGGCGGCGCCGTACTCGGGCGGGAAGGTCACGTCCACATGGCGGGTCTCGCCGATCTGGATGCCCTCCAGGCCTTCCGCGAAGCCAGGGATGAAGCCGCTGCCGCCGATCTCCACCGGCATGTCGCTGCCGGACCCACCTGGGAAAGGCTCGGAAAGCTTCCCCGCGCCGTCCTGCCGCGCAACCCGCAGCCCCTGCAGGCGCAGGGTCAGCTCGACGCTGGCCGCTTCCTTGATCATCACGCGCAGGATCGGCGCGGCGATGACCACCTCGTCGCCGCCCTCCAGCTTCACCTGCGCCGAGAAGCTGCGGCTCTCCGCACCTGGCTCCTCCAGCGGCGTCTGGTTGTTCCGCAGCACCCGGAGCGAGGCGTCCCGCTCCACCATGTCGAACACCAGCGAGGCGCCAGCAGGCCAGGCGCCGCCGGTCAGGCTATAGGCACCCTCCGCCAGGAAGCTCTCGCCCGAGCGGGCCGGGAACTCGCGCTGGGGCACCAGCAGCAGGCCGAGCTGGCCATTGCCGCTGTAGTCGCCCTTCAGCTTCACCTCGGCCCAGGCCGCGCCGTTCTCGGAGCCGGAGCCGACAACCTCCAGGCTGGGCTTCTCCGCCACGCTGCCATGGGAGAAGACCGAGATATTGCCCGGCTCGCCCAGGTTCAGCAGGTTCTCGCCAGCCTCCACCAGGCGGCCGACAAAGTCGGTGACCACCACGTCGCCCGTCGCGGCGGGGCGCGCCTCGGTCACGTCCTCCAGGTCGCGGTTGCGGGCGGCGATGCCTTCGAGCGCCTTGGTGACTTCCTCGTCGCCCACCTTCGCCACCGGCTTCTCCAGCTCGATGGTCGAGAAGTCCGGCAGCGGGATCTCGGGAAGCTGCTCCAGCTCGATCTTGAACTCGAGGTCGGCGCCCTCGGCGAAGTTCACCAGCTCCACCTTGGGCTGCATCGCCGGGCGCAGGCCACGTTCGTCCACCACGTTCTTGGTGGCGGACTGCACCTGCTCCTCCAGCACCTCGCCCATGATGGCGGAGCCGTAGCGCTGCTTCACCACGCCCATCGGCACCTTGCCGGGGCGGAAGCCGGGCAGGCGGATGTCCTTGGCGAGCGACGTCAGGCGCTGATCGCGCGCCGCGGCGATATCCGCCGCCGGAACCACCACGGTAAAGGCCCGCTTCAGCCCCTCGGCTGCCAGCTCGGTCACCTGCATCGCCACACCACGCTCCTGAAGAGAATCCATAAACGGCCGGCAGTCCCATGGTGCGGGCGGAGGGACTTGAACCCCCACGGCTTGCGCCACTGGAACCTAAATCCAGCGTGTCTGCCAATTCCACCACGCCCGCATGCCGAAGGCCCGGCGCTCCTTAAGCCGGCGCGTTTAGCGCAGCGGGCGCCGCTTTGAAAGGGTGGCCTCGCCCGGCGGGCGGCTTGCGCGCCCCCCGGCGCGGCGGCACACAGGCCGCTCGCCCTGGAGACCCGCATGAACACCAGCCCCGGCACCCCGCACGCTTCCTCCCCCTTCGAGGACCTGCCCGAGCGGATCCGCAGCCTGCCGCAGAACCAGATCGCCGAGATCGCCTATCTCGGCCTGGAAGACCCGGAGGTGATCAAGCTCTGGGTCGGCGAGGGCGACCTGCCGACGCCCGACTTCGTCACCGAGGCGGCGGCCGCGGCCATGCGGGCGGGCCACACCCGCTACACCTACTCGCTCGGCCTTCCCCGCCTGCGCCAGGCGCTCTCGGATTATCACCGCCGCCATTGGGGCGTGGAGGTGCCGGCGGAGCGCTTCAGCGTCACCGTCGGCGGCATGAACGCCATCATGCAGGCCATGCAGGCCGTGCTCAGCCCGGGCGACGAGGTGATCTTCCCCACCCCGCACTGGCCCAACATGGCCGAGGCGGTGAAGGTGGTGGGCGCCACCCCGGTGCCGGTCGCGCTGCGCCAGGACGCCGCCGGAACCTTCCGGCTGGACCTGGCCGATATCGAGGCCGCCCTCACCCCGCGCACCCGGATGATCGCCATCAATTCGCCGGCCAACCCGACGGGCTGGGTGATGCCCAAGGCGGAGATGCTGGCGCTGCGCGACCTCGCCGCCGCGCGGGGCCTCTGGATTCTCTCCGACGAGGTCTACAACCACTTCACCTATGGCAACGCCATCGCTCCCTCTTTCCTGGAAATTTGTGGCGCCACGGATAAACTGCTGGTCACCAACACCTTCTCGAAAAACTGGGCGATGACGGGCTGGCGCGCCGGCTGGCTGGTCTTCCCGGAAGGGCTGGCGCCGGTCTTCGACAATCTCGGCCAGTACAACACCACCAGCATTCCGACCTTCCTGCAGCACGCCTGCATTGCCGCGCTGGAGCAGGGCGATGACTTCATCCGCACCATGGTCGGCCGCTGCCAGGAGAGCCGGCGCATCTTCCTGGAGGGATTCGCCAAGCTGCCGAACATCACCGTGCAGCCGCCGGAGGGCAGCTTCTACCTGATGCCTTCCGTGGCCGGCGTCACCGACTCCCGCGCGCTCGCCGTCCGGCTGCTGCGCGAGGCGAAGGTCGGCGTGGCACCCGGCACCGCCTTCGGCCCTGCCGGCCAGGGCAAGCTGCGGATCTGCTTCGCCGTTAACCCGGCGCTGGCCGAGGAGGCGATGCGGCGCCTGACCGCCTTCTTCCGCAAGGGATAGGAGCCGCCTTTCCGGGCAGGGCGGCCTAGAGCATTTTCCGTTCGCACTGGCTCACGGGAAACGCTCTAGCCGTTTGATTTGACGAGCATCTTCACCCGTCCCGATGATGCCATCTGAACGGGATCTGCTCTAGTTCGCCTCCGGCTCCGGCCCGCGGGTCGCATCCGGCGCTCCCGCGGGCGGTAGGCTCACCGGCGTGCCGGTCCGGGCGCTCTCATAAAGCGCTTCCATGATCCGGTGGTCCTGCAGCCCCTCGTCGCCCGGCGTGCGTGGCACCCTGCCGGACAGCACGCACTCCGCCATGTGGTCGATCTCCTCGGCGAACTGGTTCTTCTGCCCGAGGCGGATTTCCTCCACCCTCTCGGCCTTGCCCTCGCGCCGGGCCAGCCGGAGCGACTGGCCCTCATAGGCAAAGGCATCGTCCACCGCGACCCAGCCCTTCTGCAGGTTCAGCCGCAGGTCCTTGCATTCGTGCGCACCATAGCTGGCGGCGCAGCTCGCCATCAGCCCGGACGGGAAGCGCAGCATGAACGCGATGCTTTCCTCGACTTCTCGCCAGCGTGGGTCACCCGGCGTGCTGTGGATGCGGGCAAACACCTCCACCGGCTCCTCGCCGCTGTAGAATCGGGCGGCGTTCAGACCGTAGAGCCCGATATCGGGCAGCGCCCCACCGCCGGCCATGGCCCGCTTGAACCGCCATTGGTCCACCTCCCCTTGCACCTGGGTGTTCACCGCCTCGATGAAGCGCGGCGCGCCCAGTTCGCCGGAGCGCAGCAGTTCGGTGGCGCGGCGGTTGTAGGGCTCGTACTGGCAGCGATAGGCCACCATCAGCGTGACGCCGGAATCGCGGCAGGCGGCGACCATTTCCTCAGCCTCGGCGGCCGAGTTGGCCATCGGCTTCTCGCAGAGCACGTGCTTGCCTGCCTTGGCGGCGCGCAGGGTGAACTCGCGATGCATGCCGTTGGGCAGCACGATGTAGACCGCCCCGACTTCCGGATTGTCGCGGATGCTGTCGAATTCGCCGTAGCCGTAGATGGCCTCGGGCCGGATGCCGTGCTGCGCCGCCACCGCCTGCGCCTTCTTGGGCGTGCCGGAGACCAGCGCCACCGGCCTCGCCCGTTTGCATTGCGCGAAGGCGGGCATGATCCGTTCCAGCGAAAGCCTGCCCAGGCCGACCACGGCGAAGCCCACCCGCTTTCCCGGCGGCAGCGGCGCCGGCGGTGGCGGCGAGGGGCGGTCCGCCTCGCCCTTCCAGTTCGGGAAGGTGACGCGGCCGTTCTCGACCTGGCCGATATCGGCTGGCGCTGGCGGGACCGGACCGGCGGCGAGGGCCGGCCGCGCCAGCCCGGCGCCGAGCAGCCCGACGGCGCCACCGCTCACAAGGCCGCGTCGGGACAGTGGAAGGAGCGTTGTGGTCACGGGCAGCGTTTCCTGGCGGGATGGAGGCCCACGGCCAGGAGGCGGCGCGCTGCGGGCGCGGGCGAACCAGGCGCGGGGCAAGGCGGCAGAGCCGCGTTCCGCAAGGCAAAAAGCCTCGGCGACGGCACGGTTGCCTCGCCGGTGGATGGCGATCCATCCTGCGGCGCAACCCGCCTCCGGAGACCTGCATGCGTGTCGTGGTGATCGGCATTTCCGGGGCCGGCAAGAGCACGCTCGCCCGCGCGCTCGCCGAGGGCCTGGATGCCCCGCATGTGGAACTGGACGCCCTGCACTGGGACGCCGGCTGGACGCCCGCCGCGCCGGACGTCTTCGCCGCCCGCGTTGCCGCCGCCACCGCGGGCCCCGCCTGGGTGGTGGATGGCAACTACAGCGCCGTCCGCCCCTTCCTCTGGGGCGGTGCCACGCACCTGGTCTGGCTGGACTACGAGCGCCTGCCGATCATGCTGCGGGTCGTTCGCCGCTCGGTGTCGCGGGCGCTCGGCCGGCAGGAGCTCTGGAACGGCAACCGCGAGGACTGGCGCAGCTGGTGGCGCGCCAGCCACCCGATCCGCTGGGCCTGGAGCCAGTGGCGTGGCCGCCGGGCCAGCCTGGAGGCGGTGCTTGAGGGGGGAGCCCACGGCCATCTCCGCGTGCTGCGGCTGCGCCACCCGCGCGAAGCGGATGAGGCGATTGGCGCGCTGCTTGCCGAGGCCAGGCGGAGCGGTGGCTGACGCCGTCACCCCGGCGGAGGTGCAGGGAGCAGCCCCCCCCCTGCGGGCGCTCAACCCTCCAGCAGCGCCTGGGCGCAGGCATCAAGAATGGCGTCCGTGTCCAGGCCATATTCCCGGAAGAGGTCGGGAATGTCGCCGGACTGCCCGAAGCGGTCCACCCCAAGCGGAACCACGCGATGCCCGCGCACCGCGCCGAGCCAGCTATGCGCCGCGGGATGCCCGTCCAGCACGGAGACGATCGCCGCGCCGGGCGCCAGCGGCGCCAGCAGCCGCTCCACGGGCGAGAGCGCCCCGCCTGGCCCCTGCCGCGCCGCACGCCGGGCCTTCAGCCAGCCATCATGCAGCCGGTCCGGCGAAGTGATGGCGAGCAGCCCCGCGCCCGGCTCCTCCTCGCGCAGCGCCTCGAAGGCGGCCCAGGCCTCGGGCGCCACCGGGCCCTGGTAGGCGATGGCGATGCGCGCGCCGGGCTCCGGCGGCACCGCCCAGTAGCCGCCCTCGATCACCGCCGCGGCGTCGAGGCTCCGCTCCGGCTGCGGCACGCCGCGGGTGGAAAGCCGCAGCCAGACCGCCGAGCCGTCGGGCTGCTGCATGTGGTGGAAGGCGTGCCGCAGCAGGATCGCCAGCTCGTCGGCGTGGGACGGCTCGTAGGCGACGAGCCGGTCCTGGGCCATGCCGATCAGCGGCGTGTTGACGCTCTGGTGCTGCCCGCCCTCCGGCGCCAGGGAAAGCCCCGACGGGGTGGAGACCAGCAGGAAGCGCGCATCCTGGTAGCAGGCGTAGATCAGCGCATCGAGGCCGCGGTTGACGAAGGGGTCATAGACCGTGCCGACCGGCAGCAGCCGCGCCCCGTGCATGCGGTCGGCGAGGCCGAGCGCGCCGAGCACCAGGAACAGGTTCTGCTCGGCGATGCCCAGCTCGATGTGCTGCCCCTTGGGCGACATGCCCCAGCGCTGCGCCGAGGCGACCTTGGCGTCGCGGAACACGTCGTTCTTCAGGTGCCGGTCGAAGATGCCGCGCCGGTTCACCCAGGGGCCGAGATTGGTGGAGACCGTCACGTCCGGGCTGGTGGTGACGACGCGCTCGGCGAGCGGCGCCATCTCCTTCCCGCCGCGGCCGATTTCCGCCATCAGCTCGCCGAATGCGGCCTGGGTGGAAAGGGTGCGGTTCGGCGGCAGGCGCGCGGGGGGCAGCCGATCCGGCACCGGAACGTAGGGTGCGGCGAGGCTGCGGCCCTCGGCCGTCAGGGGCTGCGCGAAGGGCAGCTGCGCGAGGAAGGCGCGCAGCTCCGCCTCGGGGATGTCCAGCCCCTCGAACAGGTCCCATTCATGGCCGGGGCGGATGCGCATCTCCTCGCGGAAGGCCTGCATCTGCTCCTTGGTCATCAGCCCGGCATGGTTGTCCTTGTGCCCGGCGAAGGGCAGGCCCATGCCCTTCACGGTATAGGCGATGAAGCAGGTCGGCTGGTCGCCGGCCGCCTCCTGGGCGCGGAACGCCTCGGTCAGCGTCTCAACGTCGTGGCCGCCGAGGTTGGTCATCAGCGCGCCGAGTTCCTCGTCGGTCAGCGGGTCGATGATGGCGCGGATGCCGGGCACCCGGCCCAGCTCGGCCAGCAGCGCGCTGCGCCAGGCGGCGCCGCCCTGGAAGGTCAGCGCGGCGTAGAGGCTGTTCGGGCAGTCGTCGATCCAGCGGCGCAGGTGCTCGCCCTCCTCGCGGGCGAAGGCGGCCTCCAGCTTGCGCCCGTATTTCAGGATGACGACGTTCCACCCCATGTCGCGGAACAGCCCCTCGATGCGGCCGAAGAGCCGGTCCGGCACCACGGAATCGAGGCTCTGGCGGTTGTAGTCCACCACCCACCAGACGTCGCGGACGTCGTGCTTCCAGCCCTCCAGCAGGGCCTCGTAGATGTTGCCCTCGTCCAGCTCGGCATCGCCCACGATGGCGACGTGGCGGCCATGCGGCAGCTCCGGCCGCCCCAGCTCGTGCAGCCGCACGTAGTCCTGCACCAGCGAGGCGAAGCTGGTCATCGCCACGCCCAGGCCGACGGAGCCGGTGGAGAAGTCCACCTCCGGCCCGTCCTTCACCCGGCTCGGATAGGGCTGGATGCCGCCGAAGGCGCGCAGGGTTGAGAGCTTCTCGCGCTCCTGCCGGCCCAGAAGGTAGTTCACGGCGTGGAAGACCGGCCCGGCATGCGGCTTCACCGCCACCCGGTCCTGCGGGCGAAGGATGTCGAAGTAGAGCGCCGTCATGATCGCCGCGACGGAAGCGGAGGAGGCCTGGTGGCCGCCCACCTTCAGCCCGTCGCGGTTCGGCCGGATATGGTTGGCGTGGTGGATGGTCCAGGCGGAAAGCCAAAGAAGCTTGCGTTCCAGCGCCCGCAGCAGCCGCAGCCGGTGAGCCGGGTCGTCATCGGCGCGCAGGGCGCGCGGATCGGGCGTTGCGTTCATCGGCTTCCCCTCATTACCCGCAGTCTTGGACGGCCCTAGCCTATGAGCGAAGGGCTGGCGGACCAAGGCTCGCGTCATTTATCTTTCATTATCGTGCGTCACGCAGTCTACGGCCGCCAATAGCCGGAGATTTGCCGCCTTGGACCTCCTGGACGCCCCATCCGCCGAGCCCAAACCGGCCTGCGCCGCCTGCCGCGACGGCAGCGCCACCCTTCCGCCGCTTTCGATGGCGTTCCAGCCGATCCTTCGCTGCTCGGCCGAAGGCGGCACGTCCATCTATGCCTACGAGGCGCTGGTGCGGGGGCCAAACGGCGAGGGTGCCGGCAGCGTGATGTCCCAGGTCACCGACCGCAACCGCTACCTGTTCGACCAGACCTGCCGGGTCCGCGCCATCGAGATGGCCAGTGCCCTCGGGCTGGGCGGAACTGCAGCGGCGCTCTCCATCAACTTCATGCCCAATGCCGTCTACGAGCCGCGCGCCTGCATCCGTGCCAGCCTGGCGGCCGCAGGCCGGGCCGGGCTGGCGCATAACCGGCTGGTCTTCGAGTTCACCGAGAACGAGGCGATGCGGAACCCGGAGCACCTGCTCCGCATCCTGGCCTGCTACCGCGAGATCGGCTTCCGCACCGCGATCGACGATTTCGGCGCCGGCTACTCCGGCCTTGGCCTGCTGGCTGAGTTTCAGCCGGATACCGTCAAGCTCGACATGGCCCTCGTGCAAGGCCTGGATCGGGACCGGGTCCGCCGGATCATCCTGCGCCATGTCCTGGCGCTGTGCACGGAGCTGGATATCACCGTGGTGGCCGAGGGGGTGGAGACGCGTGACGAGTTCCAGGCGCTGCGCGACCTCGGCATCACGCTGTTCCAAGGCTACCTGATCGGGCGGCCGGGATTCGAGCAGCTCCCGGCCGCGCTGCTTCCGGCCTGAGCAGGCAGGACACCCGCCCCGCCCGACCTGGCGCCCGGCCTCAGAGCACGCTGCGCGCCAGCCTGCGCAGCGCCGGCGCGGCTGGCCGGTTGCCCTCGCCGACATAGGTTTCGTGATAGCTCTCGATTCGTGCGGGGTCGTAGAGATAGTTCACCATGAAGCCGAGGCTCTCGCGGATGCCCTTGTCCGAGATGTCGCCGCGCCAGCAGGCGCGCTCCACCCGCGCGCCGTTGGACAGGTGGAAATGGCCCACCGGGTCGAGCGCCCGGCGGCCGCGCTTGCCGGTCTCGACCAGCAGGTAACGGGCGCAGAGCCGCGTCAGCACCGGCTCGGCCTTGCCGCTCCAGACCTCGGAGAGCGGGCGGCGGCTGGCCAGCAGGGCACGGAGCGCGGCATGGCCGTCCGCCAGGCCGGAAGCCTCGGTGAGCAGCTTGTCCTCGTCCTCAGAAAGCAGGTTGGGCTGCGGCTCGATAAGCTGCTCCTCCAGCCACCGCCGGAAGCCTGGGATCGGCGACAGGGTGGAGAAGGCCTTCAGGTTCGGGAATTCCTCGGAGAGCAGCGTCACCACGCGCTTGATCAGGAAGTTGCCGAAGGAGATGCCGTCCAGCCCGCGCTGGCAGTTGTTGATGGAATAAAAGATCGCGGTATCGGCCTCGCGCGGGTCCTGCACCGGCGCCTTCTCGTCCAGCAGCTTCTGCACGGAGGCGGCCAGGCCCTTCACCAGCGCCACCTCAACGAAGATCAGCGGCTCCTCCGGCATGCGCGGATGGAAGAAGGCGTAGCAACGGCGGTCGGAGTCGAGCCGGTTCTTGAGGTCGCGCCAGGTGCGGATGCGGTGCACCGCCTCGTAGCCCACCAGCTTCTCCAGAAGCGCGGCGGGCGATTGCCAGTCGATCCGGCGCAGTTCCAGGAAGCCGAGATCGAACCAGTTGGCCAGCAGGCCGCGCAGGTCGGCCTCCAGCGCCATCAGCATGGGGTCCCGCCCCATCATCCGCATCAGGTCGGCCCGCAGGTTGACCAGGAACTTCACCCCGTCGGGGATGGTGGAGAACTGCGTCAGCAGCCGCAGCCGCGGCGGCTCCAGCATGCGGCGCAGGCGCGCCTTGGCGGCGGCGCGGGCGGCGACGTCCGGCGCGGCGCTGACCTCGCGCATCGCCGCCTCCACCGCCGCCGGGTCCGAGTCGAAATTCGCCAGCGCCCGGAAAAAGGCCAGCCGCCCCGCCTCGTCCAGCTGCGTATAGGATTGCGCGAGGCTGGCCGCGCGGTTGCGCATCGAGATCTCGCCGCCGCGGGCTTCCAGGCAGGCGCGCATCCGCGCCTCCCAGGAGGCATCCTCGGCCGGGCCGGAGACCGAGGAAGCCATGTCGCGCCAGAGCAGCGCGACGCGCTTCAGCGCCCGGTCGAACAACCCGGCTTCCGCTACGGCGACGTCTGACATGGTGCCTCCTACAGCCTGCCCGGCGCGGTCCGGAACTGAAACTCCGCGAAATATATGGTGATAACCATGCCTCAGCCTAGGGTCGTGAGGAAAGCACGGAGGCGAGACTCACGCCGATTTCCGCCATGAAATCCTCGGGCAGCAGCGGCGCGCCCGCTGGGCGTCCGCCCAATGCCCGCTCCGCCGCCGCGCCATGCAGCCAGACGCCGGCGCAGGCGGCCTCGAAGGGTGCCATGCCCTGCGCCAGCAGCCCGGCGATCATGCCGGCCAGCACGTCGCCGCTGCCCGCCGTGGCCAGCGCGGGTGGCGCGTTGTCGCTGATGGCGGCGCGCCCATCCGGCGCGGCGATGATCGTGTCCGCGCCCTTCAGGACGGCAACCGCTGAAAGCCTGGCGGCCGCCGCGCGCACCGCCGCCAGCCGGTCCTCGCCGGGCGCCCCGAAGACCCGGGCGAACTCGCCGGCATGCGGGGTGAGAACGCTGACGCCATGCAGCGCCTCCGGCTTTCCCGCCGCCGCCGTGAGCGCACCGCCATCCGCCACAACCTGCCGCCCTGCATCCACCACGCGGCGCAGCAGGTCCCGCGTCGCCGGCGTGGCCGGCAGGCCGGGGCCGAGCACCCAAACATTGCGGCGCTCGTCGCCCAGCAGCGCGGCGGGTGCCTCCTCCGCCACCATCAGCCCCGGCTCGCCCGAGCGCAGCAGCATGGCGGTGGCGCGGTCCGGCGCGGCAAGGCTGACGAGTCCCGCCCCCGCGCGCCGTGCCGCGCCTGCCGCGAGCCGCGCCGCCCCGGTCAGCGCCGCGCCCGCCGGGACGGTGACGTGGCCAAGGCTGAACTTGTGGCTCTCCGGCGGCCGGACCGGGAGACGCCACAAGCCAGGGCCGTTGTGAAACGTGCTTGGCGCGATTTCGGCGAGCACCGAATCCGGCAGCCCGATCTGCGCCAGCTCCAGCCGGCCGCAGAGCGACCGCCCCGGGAGCAGCAGATGGCCAGGCTTGCGGCGGAAGAAGGTGACGGTCAGCGCGGCCTGCGGCGCGTAGCCCATCGGCTGGCCGGTGGCGCCGTCCAGGCCGGAGGGCACGTCCACGGCGACAAGCGGCGCACGCGCGGCCTGCAGCACGTGCACCACGGATGCCTCCAGCGGCCGCGCCAGGCCGGCGCCGAACAACGCGTCGATGACCAGTCCGGCGCGCGCCACCTCTTCGGCGGCGAAGGGCACCATCGGCCCCCGCCAGCGCGTCGCGGCGCCGGCGGCGTCGCTGCCCGGTCGCGGCGGGGCCAGTGCGGCGATCGCAACCGGCCAGCCCGCCTGTTCCAGCAGCCGCGCGGCGACATAGCCGTCGCCGCCATTGTTCCCCGGCCCCGCCAGCACCAGCACGCGGCATGGCCGGAACCGGGCGCGGACGGCGCGCGCCACCGCCGCGCCCGCCGCCTGCATCAGCGTCGGGCCAGCCATGCCGGCCGCCATGGCCACGCGGTCGGCGCGGCCCATTTCGTCGGGCGCAAGAAGTTCGAGAGGGGTCATGCGGGAAGGCTAGAGCGGCTTGTGCAATCCGGGGAACTCACCACGGAGCGGTATGTTGCGCAGCTTTCCCCAGGCGGAACGGAACGCCCTTCTGCCTTCCTTGTGGGCCCGATGCCTGAGGGAGAGGCACTGGCGGCACCGCAGCGGCGTCTCAGGTCCCTTCCCCCACGCTGTTGCGCTTGCTTTCTCCCCTTCCCGCTTGGCACTTGAGGCACGGCAGGCGCGGGGAGTGCAGGGCATGGCGGCCATGGAGAGGGCCTTCGTCGAGATTGACGGCGTTTCGATGCGCTATGGCGGCGCGGAAGGCACGCTGGCCCTGCAGGACACCACGCTCTCCGTCCGGCGCGGCGAGTTCGTCGCCGTGGTCGGCCCGTCGGGCTGTGGCAAATCCACGCTGATGAAGCTCGTCAGCGGCCTCTGGCCGAGCAGCGCCGGCAACGTGGTGGTCGCCGGGCAGGAGGTGGACCGGCCGCTCTCCGTGGTCGGCATGGCCTTCCAGAACCCCACATTGCTGCCCTGGCGCACCATCCTCGGCAACGTGATGCTGCCGCTGGAAGTGGTGGAGCCGCACCGCCGCCGCCTGCGCGCCGAGCGCGCCGCCTACGAGGCGAAGGCGCGCGGCCTGCTGGCCATGGTGGGCCTTTCCGGCTTCGAGAAGAAGTTTCCGTACCAGCTCTCGGGCGGCATGCAGCAGCGCGCCAGCCTCTGCCGCGCGCTGATCCATGATCCGCAGCTCCTGATGCTGGACGAGCCCTTCGGCGCGCTCGACATCTTCACCCGCGAGGATCTCTGGGTGCAGTTCCAGGAGGTCTGCCTGCAGCTCAAGCCCACCGTCATCCTGGTGACGCATGACCTGAAGGAGGCTGTCTTCCTGGCCGACCGCGTGCTGGTGATGTCCTCCCGGCCGGGCCGCATCCTGGCCGAGCGCCGCATCCCTTTTCCGCGCCCGCGCAGCCTGGACGACACCTACCGGCAGGACTTCCAGGACCTCGTGCATGAGCTCCGCAACCACATCAACGCCGCCCGCAAAGGCGAGGAGATCGCCGATGCCGCGTGACGCCACCCCCTCTCCACCGCCCTCTGGTCTCCCGCCCTCTGGTCCCCCATCCTCTGGGCCCCCATCCTCTGGGCCCCGGCCGCGCCGCGGCGACGCCAACGCCCGCCGCGTGGAGGCCATGGCGGCCGCCGCCCGCCGCCGCCGCCGGCTGCAGACGCTGCTGCCCTGGCTGATCATCGGCGCCACCTTCCTGCTCTGGGAGGTGCTGGTGCGCGGATTGCAGGTGGACGCGTTCATCCTGCCCGCCCCCTCCGCCATCGCCGCCAGCATGGTGCAGTGGTGGCAGCCGCTGCTGGTGAACGCCTGGCAGACGCTGATGACAACGCTGGTCGGCTTCGGCCTCGCCATCGTCTTCGGCCTGGCGCTGGGCGTCGCCATCGGCAGTTCCACCCTGCTCTACCATGGGCTCTACCCGCTGCTGATCGGCTTCAACTCGGTGCCCAAGGTGGCGGTGGTGCCGATCCTGGTGATCTGGTTCGGCATCGGCACCGTGCCGGCCATCATCACCGCCTTCCTGATCAGCTTCTTCCCCATCGTGGTCAACGTCGCCACCGGGATCGCCACGGTGGAGCCGGAACTGCGCGACGTGCTGCGCGCCCTCGGCGCCCGGCCGCTCGACATCATCCGCAAGGTCGGCCTGCCGCGGGCGATGCCCTACTTCTTCGCCTCGCTGAAGATCGCCATCACCGTGGCCTTTGTCGGCTCCATCCTGGCGGAGACGGTCGGCTCCAACGCGGGCATCGGCCAGCTCATGCTGGTGGCGAGCAGCCGCTTCGACGTGCCGCTGGTCTTCGCCGGGCTGATGGTCACCGCCGTCATGGGCGTCGCGATGTACGCCGTGGCCGCCGCCATCGAGGCGCGCACCACCGGTTGGGCGACGCGGGGCCAGGCCGAGCAGCAGGTCTCCGGCCTCACCGGCGGCTGATCGCGGCAGGAGGAAGGCTTGACCTCGACCGGCCGGGAAGCGACGGTCCTCCCGAAAGGCAGTGGGGTTACCCAGGCATGTTCCTCCGGATCGCGGACCATCTCGTGCACTGCGTGGTGGAGGGGCGCGCCGACGCACCGGCGCTTCTGCTGCTGCACTCCATCGGCACGACGCAGAACGTCTGGGACCCGCAGGCGGAGGCGCTGGCGCGCCGATTCCGCGTCATCCGCCCGGACCTCCGCGGCCACGGCCTGAGCGGCGTGAGCCCGGGCGAGTATTCGATGCGGGGGCTGGCGCAGGACGCCGTGGCGCTGCTCGACGCCCTTGGCGTCGCGCAGGCCCATGTGGCGGGGCTCTCGATCGGCGGGCGGGTCGCGCTGCAGCTCGCCGCCGACGCGCCCGACCGTGTGGCGTCGCTGCTGCTCATCGACACCGCCCTCGACTTTCCCGATCCGGTCACCTGGCAGGCGCGCATCGAGGCGGTGCGAGCCGGAGGCACGCAGGTGCTCGCCGATGCGGTCATGCCGCGATGGGTGGCGCATCCGGAGGCACCGGCGGGAGAAGGCCTGCGCTGGATGCTCCTGCGCACGGACCGGACGGGCTATGCCGCCGCCGCCGCCGCCCTGCGGGACGCGCGGGCCGATGAGGTGCTCGGCCGGATCAGGGCGCCGGCCACGGTGATGATCGGCGAACTCGACCCCGTGGTGCCGGCCGAGGCCACGGCCGCGCTTTGCGCGGCCATTCCCGGCGCCCGCCTCGTCACCCTCCCCGGCACCCGCCACATCCCGAACTACGAGGCGCCCGAGGCGCTGGCCGCAGCCATGATGGCGCATCTCGAAGCCCGGGCGTAAGACCAGGCTGCGCCAGCTGGAGCGCAGGCAACCTCGGGGTTCCGGCGGGGTTGCAGCCAGAGCGTGCTGGATTCCAGGGAGGGCCGACCCCGATGCTGTCCGTCAATCCGGCCGATGGAGCGGTGCTTTCCGTCCTTTATGGCACCGATGCGATGCGCATGGTGGTGGGCGAGCGGGCGTTCCTTGCGCAGATGCTGGCGGTGGAGGCGGCGCTCGCTCGTGCCGAGGCACGGCTCGGCATCATCCCCGAGGAGGCCGCCAGCGCCATCACGGAAGCCGCCGCCGTGGAGAGGCTGGACCTCCCTGCCCTGGCGCGCGCGACGCGCGTCGCCGGCTATCCGGTGATCGGCCTGGTGCGGCAACTCGCCGCCCTCGCGGGCACGGAGGCCGGCCGCTGGGTGCATTGGGGTGCCGCCACGCAGGACATCATCGACACCGCGGTCGTGCTGCAGATACGCGAGGCCTTCGTGCTGCTCGCCACCGATCTCGACCGGCTGAACGCCACCCTGGCGGGCCGCGCGCGCGAGCATCGCGGCACGGTGATGGCCGGGCGCACGCACCTGCAACAGGCGCTGCCGGTCACCTTCGGCTACAAGTGCGCCGTCTGGCTTTCGCCGCTCCTCACCATGCGGCAAAGGCTGGAACAGCTTCTTCCGCGCGTGCTCAAGCTGCAGTTCGGCGGCGCGGCGGGCACCCTCGCCTCCCTTGGCGGGCGCGGCATCGCCGTCGCCGAGGCGCTGGCGCGGGAGCTTGACCTTGCCGCGCCCGACATACCCTGGCACGCGGCGCGCGATTCAATGGCCGAGACGGCCTGCTTTCTCGGCCTGCTGGCCGGCGCCCTGGGCAAATTCGCCAGCGATGTCATGCTGCTGATGCAGACCGAGGTCGCCGAGGTCGCGGAACCCTACAGCCCCGGCCATGGCAGCGCTTCCTCCATGCCGCAGAAGCGCAACCCGGTCAGTTGCGAATACGTCATCGCGCAGGCGCACAGCGTGCAGACGCTGGTGCCGCAGATGCTTGGTGCCATGGGCGTGGATCAGGAGCGCGGCGCCGGCCCCTGGCAGACGGAGCCCCTGGCCTTGCCGCAGGCCTTCACCCTGGCGCATGGGGCGCTGGTGCAGGCGCTCACCATCGCCGAGGGGATGACCGTGGACGCCGCCCGCATGCGCAGCAACCTTGAGGCCAGTGGCGGCCTGATCATGGCCGAGGCGGTGATGATGGGGCTGACCCCGATGCTTGGCCGTGGCGGCGCGCACGAGGCTGTGGCCCGCGCCTGCGACGCGGCCCTCGCCGAGCGCGTCACCCTTGCCGAGGCGCTGGGCCGCGACAGCTGCGTGACCGCGGTGCTGGACGCCGAATCGCTTGCCCGGTTGACCGATCCCGCCAGCTACCTGGGAAGCGCCGCCGCCTTCACCGACCAGGTGCTCGCGCGCCTGTAGCCGCCTCGGTGACGCTTTCGGGGTTTGCCCCCCGCCGCCCCTGTGCCAGACAGGAAGGGCGTGATCGAAGGGAGCACCTCCTTGGCATGAAGCCTGTCCTGCTGCTGGGCGCCTTGCTGGCGCTGCCGGGCTGCAACGCCTTCCTCAGCGAAGGCACGGCCGACCTAGCCGGCCTCGCCGGCGCCGCGATCTCCACGGCAGTGACCGATAACGGCGCGGTGGCCGCCGGCATCGGCCTCGGCGTACAGTCAGTGGCGCGGGCCGGGCTGCAATATACCCAGCGCACCCTTCAGCGCGCCGAGCAGGACAGCATCGCTTCCGCCGCCGGCCCGCTGTCCGTGGGTCAGGTGGCGAGCTGGTCCATCGCCCACACCGTGCCGATCACCGACGATCACCAAGGCCAGGTCACCGTCAGCCGCGACATCGGCGGGCTCGGCCTGAGTTGCCGCGAGATCGTCTTTTCCGTCGAGACGGTCATGCGCCCGCAGCCCGGCGCGGCAGCCGCCGCTCCGCCCAAGGCGCCGGACCGCGGCTTCTATACCGCCGTGATCTGCCGCAACGGCGCGCAGTGGAAATGGGCCAGCGCGGAGCCCGCGACCGAACGATGGGGCGCGCTGCAGTGAGCCGCCGCCACGCTCTGATGGCACTGGCGCTGCTGGCCGCCGGCTGCGGAAAAGGCGGCGAGCTGACCAGCGGCGGCGGGGAAGTTGCCGGCACCATCGGCGGCATCACGGTGGGCGGGCTCACCAGCAATCCGGCGATCGGCTATGCGATCGGCCTCGGTATCCGCACCGCGGTCAGTGCCGCCCTGTCGAGCTGGTTCCGCGGCCTGCGCCATGACGAGCAGCAGGCCATCGCAGCCACGGCCGGGGACATGCAGCCAGGTGAGAGCCGCGCCTGGAAGATCGACCACGGCCTGCCCTTCGGCTACCAGAACCTCGAAGGCCAGATGGAGGTCACCCGGGTAATCGAGAACCCGCTCGCCAACTGCCGCGAGGTGCTGTTCTCCGTCGCCGGCGACAAGCCCACCGACCCGCCGGCGGGCCTCTTCATCACGACCGCCTGCAGGCAGGCGGAAGGCTGGCAGTGGGCCGCCGCCGAACCGGCGGTGGAGCGCTGGGGCGCGTTGCAGTAGCCCGAGGCTTGGCAGCACGCGGTGCGAGGGCCATATCCGCCGCGCCCATGGGAACATTGCCAGAACCTTTTGAAAGCTGGTTCGCCGCGCGTGGCTGGCGGCCCCGCCCGCATCAGCTCGCCATGCTGGAGGCCGCGGAAGCCGGCCGTTCCGCATTGCTCATCGCCCCCACCGGCGGCGGCAAGACGCTGGCCGGTTTCCTGCCCAGCCTGATCGAGCTGCATCGCGAGCCCCGCCCCGGCCTGCACACGCTTTATGTGTCGCCACTGAAAGCCCTTGCAGTCGACATCGCCCGCAACCTGTTGACGCCGGTCGAGGAGATGAGCCTCGGCATCACCGTGGAGACGCGCACCGGCGATACGCCCGCCAACCGTCGCGCCCGCCAGCGCGCGCAGCCGCCGCAGATCCTGTTGACCACGCCGGAGAGCCTGACCCTGCTGCTTTCCCTTCCGGATGCCGGGGAGATGTTCGGCGGCCTCGCCCGCGTGGTGGTGGACGAGGTGCATGCGCTGGCCGGCAGCAAGCGCGGCGACCAGCTCGCCCTTTGCATGTCCCGCCTTTCGCGGCTGGCGCCGGGAATGCGGCGCTTCGGCCTCTCCGCCACGGTCGCGCATCCCGCGGCCATCGCCGCCTGGGTGGCGGAGGATGCACGGCCGGATTCGGTACGGCTGGTGCGGGCCATGGGCGGCGCGGCACCGGCGCTGGACATCGTGTTGCCCGCGGGCCGGCTGCCCTGGGGCGGGCATATGGGCCTCGCCTCGATGCCGGAGGTCTACGAGGCACTGAAGGGTGCCGGTGTGACCATCATCTTCGTCAACACGCGTGCCCAGGCGGAACTCTGCTTTCAGGCGCTGTGGCGGCTGAACGAGGACAACCTGCCGATCGCCCTGCACCACGGCTCGCTGACCGTCGAGCAGCGCCGCAAGGTGGAGGCGGCGATGGCGGCGGGGAAGCTGCGGGCCGTGGTGGCCACCGCCTCGCTCGACCTCGGCATCGACTGGGGCGCGGTGGACCAGGTGATCCAGGTCGGCGCGCCCAAGGGCGTGGCGCGGCTGTTGCAGCGCGTCGGCCGCGCCAACCATCGGATGGACGAGCCCTCCCGCGCCCTGCTGGTGCCGGCCAACCGCTTCGAGGTGGTGGAGTGCCGCGCCGCCATCGAGGCCGTGGCGGCGGGCGACGTTGATGGCGAGCCGCCCCGCCCCGGCGGGCTGGACGTGCTGGCGCAGCACATCCTGGCCATGGCCTGCCACGCTCCCTTCCACCCGGACGATCTCTTCGCCGAGGTGACGCGCGCCGCCCCCTATGCCGCCCTCGCCCGCCGCGACTTCGACGACACGCTGCGCTTCGTCGAGGATGGCGGCTACGCCCTCACCGCCTATGAGCGCTTCCGCAAGCTGTTCCGCGACAGCGAGGGGATGATCCATGTGCGCTCCACCCAGGTGGTGCGGCAGTTGCGGATGAACCTCGGCACCATTGTCGAGACGCCGCTGCTCAAGGTGCGGCTGCGCGGCGGCCCCGTGCTGGGCGAGGTGGAGGAATGGTTCGTCTCCACCCTCCAGCCCGGCGACAACTTCATGTTCGCCGGCCAGCTGCTGCGCTACGAGCGGCTGGACCCCACCGCGGTCGTCGTCTCGCCGGGTGGCGAGGGCGAGCCGCGCGTGCCGGCTTATGGCGGCTCCAAGCTGCCGCTGACCACCGACCTCGCGCGCCGCGTGCGCGCCATCCTCTCGGAGCCGCGCCGCTGGCGGGAGCTGCCGCCGCCGGTGCAGGAATGGCTGCGGCTCCAACGCCACGCCTCGGAACTGCCGCCGCGCGAGGGGCTGCTGATCGAGACCTTCCCGCATCGCGGCCGGTGGTTCCTGGTCGCTTACTGCTTCGAGGGGCGGCTGGCGCACCAGACCCTTGGCATGTTGCTCACCCGGCGGATGGAGCGCATGGGCTTCGGCCCGCTTGGCTTCCTCGGCACCGACTACGTGCTGGCCACCTGGTCCGCCTTTCCGCCGGAGGACATGGCGCACCTCTTCGCCGAGGACCTGCTGGGAGAGGAATTGGAGGAATGGATGGCGGACAGCTCCATGCTGCGCCGCTCCTTCCGCAACATCGCCACCATCGCCGGGCTGCTGGAGAAGCACCATCCCGGCCAGGAGAAGTCCGGGCGGCAGATGACCATGTCGGCCGACCTGATCTACGACGTGCTGCGCAAGCACGACCCGCAGCACATCCTGCTGCGCGCCACCCGCGCCGAGGCGGCGGCCGGCCTCACCGATGTCGGCCGCATCGGCGCGCTGCTGGCCCGCGTCAAGGGACGCATCCGGCACCGCACGCTGGACCGCGTCTCGCCGCTGGCCGTGCCCGCACTGATCGAGGAGGGGCGCGAATGGGTCGCCGGCAATGCCGAGGACGCGCTGCTGGCCGAGGCCGAGGCGCTGGTGGAGGAGGCGACCGGCGGCACCGAGCACTTCACCGGGACGCTGGGACTGGAGATGCTGGCTTCCCACCCGGCACCCCGCCCGCCGCGGGAGCGCGGCCCCCGCCGCCCGCCGCGCCATGCCCGCCAGCGCCTGCGGCACGGCGCCGTCTGAGTCCGCCAATCCGCCGGCGGCGTGAAAACGCCCCTTCCCGCTTCGCCTTCCGTCCGGTAACGCACGCAAAGCAATGATTTCCGCGCCCCTGCACCTGGCCGGCGAACGCCTGGCCCTCGATCCGGCGGGCGTGCTGTTCTGGCCCGCCCGGAAGCTGCTCGCCGTCTCTGACCTGCACCTGGAGAAGGGCAGCCACTTCGCCGCCCGCGGCCGCTTCGTCCCGCCCTATGACACGCGCGAGACGCTGGCCCGCCTCGCTCCGCTGCTGCGGCGCTATGCGCCGGCGCATCTGGTCTTCCTCGGCGACAGCTTCCATGACGCGGCCGGCGCCGCGCGGATGCCCGCCGCCGAGCGCGCCACCCTGCGGCAGGCGCTGGACGGGCGGGAGGTCACGTGGGTGCTCGGCAACCACGACCCCCTGCCGCCCGAGGCGCTGCCCGGCGAGGCGGTGGAGGAGTTGCGCCTCGGCCCGCTGGTGTTCCGCCACCAGGGCATCCCCGGCAGCGCCGCCGGTTTCGAGCTGAGCGGCCATTTCCACCCCAAGGCCAGCATGGCCACCCGCTGCGGCGCGGTGACGCGGCCCTGCTTCATGACCGACGCGCGCCGCATCCTGCTGCCCTCCTTTGGCGCCTATACCGGCGGGCTGGCGATCACCGAGGCACCCGTGGCCGCGCTCTTTCCGCGCGGCGGCCGCGCCTTCCTGCTCGGCAAGGAGCGGCTGTTCAGCATGGCGGTGGGGCCGATGAAGCACCTGGCCGCTGCCCTGACGAGGTCGCCCGCCGAACCCACATCCTTCGCATGACCGACGCCCCGACCCTGCTCTGGCTGCGCCAGGACCTCCGCCTCGCCGACAACCCCGCGCTGCACGCGGCTGGCGCGGGGCGGGTGCTGCCGGTCTTCGTGCTGGATGACGCGGCGGCCGGCCGTTGGGCGACGGGCGCCGCGGCGCGCTGGTGGCTGCACCACAGCCTGGCCAGGCTGGGCGCCGCCCTGGCGGAGCGCGGGGCGCCCCTGCTGCTGCTGCGCGGCGATGCCCGCCGGGTGATTCCCGCGCTGGCTGCCCGGACCGGCGCGGCGGCGGTGCATGCCGGACGGCACCATGCCCCCTGGGCACGGGCGCGCGACGCCGCGGTGGCCGGGGCGCTGCAAGCCGAGGGCCGGCGCCTGGAGCTGCATGAGGGTGCGCTGCTGGTGGAGCCGGAACGGCTGCGCAACGGCCAGGGCCGCCCCTATGCCATCTACGCCCCATTCGCCCGGGCGGTGATGGCACTGGGCGAGCCGGCGCCGCCCCTGCCCGCGCCGCGCCGGCTGAACGGCATCAAGCCACCCGAGGCCGGGCTGAAGCTGGATGAGCTCGGCCTGCTGCCGCGCCGCGCCTGGGCCGCGGCCTTTCCGGACTTCTGGACGCCGGGCGAAGCCGGCGCCCAGGCGCGGCTTCGCGGCTTCCTGGAGGATGCCGCCGGCGACTACGACAGAGGCCGCGACATTCCCGGCGAGGACGGCACCTCCCGCCTTTCCCCGCACCTCCATTGGGGCGAGCTTTCCCCCCGCCAGGTGTGGCACGCGGCGGCGCCGCACAGCGGCCCGCAGGGCGGGCGCGGCACCTTCCTGCGGGAGATCCTCTGGCGCGAGTTCAGCCACCACCTGCTCTGGCACCGCCCCGAGCTGCCGGAGCAGCCGCTGCGCCGCACCTATGCCAGCTTTCCCTACCAGCCTGACCGCGCGCTGCTGCGCGCCTGGCAGCGGGGCCGCACCGGCTACCCGATCGTGGATGCCGGGATGCGCCAGCTCTGGCGGCACGGCTGGATGCACAACCGGGTGCGGATGATCGCGGCCAGCCTGCTGGTGAAGCAGTTGCTGCAGCCCTGGTGGGACGGCGCCGCCTGGTTCTGGGACACGCTGGTGGACGCCGACCTCGCCAACAACAGCGCCAACTGGCAGTGGGTGGCGGGCTGCGGCACCGACGCCACGCCCTATTTCCGCATCTTCAACCCGGTGCTGCAGGGCCGGAAGTTCGACAGCGGCGGCGCCTATGTCCGCGCCTTCGTGCCCGAGCTGGCCCGCCTGCCGGACCGCTGGCTGCACGAGCCCTGGTCCGCCCCGGCGCCGGTGCTGCGCGAAGCCGGCGTCGTGCTCGGCCGCGACTATCCTGCCCCGGCGGTCGCGCCCGAATCCGGCCGCGCCCGCGCCCTCGCCGCCCTGCGGGGCATGAAGGCCGCCGAATGAGCCAGTCCCCTGCCGAGCTGCTCCACCGGCTCCGCCATGACTTCGCCGGGCTGCGGGTGGTCGGTGACGTGCATGGCGACGCCGCGAGCTTCTCCGCTGCGCTGGCCGGCGCGCAGGAGAAGCGCCTCTTTGTGCTGCAGCTCGGCGACCTCACCGATCGTGGCCCGGACAGCGCCGAGGCGTTGCGCCTCGCCTTCGCCATGCGCGCGGAGCGGCGCGGCCTCTTCCTGCTCGGCAACCACGACCATAAGCTGCGGCGTGCCCTGGCAGGCGCCGTGGTCCGGCCTGACCCGGACGGGCTGGGCGTCACGCTGGCGCAACTCGAGGCCGCGCCGGACGGGGTTGCGCTGAGGGCACGCGCGCTTGAGGAGATCAGCCACGCTCCGGCCTGGCTGCGGCTCGGCCCCTGGCTCTTCGTGCATGGAGGCTTCCATCCGCGCATGCTGCGCGAGCCCTCCCCGCCGGATGCCGGCCTGCGCAAGCCCGAGGGGCTGGTGCCGCGCGCCCTGTTCGGCCAGGTGACCAGCCGCACACGGCTCGACGGCTACCCCGAGCGGCTGCATAGCTGGGTGCACCGCATTCCCTCCGGCATCACCGTCTATTGCGGGCATGAGATGCGCAGCCTGAACGGGCGACCCTTTGTCGCCGTTTCCGCCGCGGGTGGACGCGCCGTGTTCCTCGACACCGGCGCGGGCAAGGGCGGGCATCTCTCCTGGATCGACCTGCCATGGTGACCGCCCTGCGCCGGCGGAGACGACGAAGCGGGGTGCTGTCCGCAGGAAGCCAGGGGCGCGGCCGACCGTGAGGGCGGTGACGGCGTCGGCGCAAACCGGCGTGTGGTCCGCCGGATGCGAGAACCGCGAAGGCCGGCAAGTGCGGTAGGTTTCCAGGGCCTGGCCGTTTCTCCATGCCGGGCAGGCGCGCCTGCGGCGCGGCGGCGCCAGGGAGCGGCGGCCCACAGCGGGGTGGGCGTGCCGCGGCCCCGCAAGCTGGGTGCCGCCCTGGGGCAACCACCAGGTGACAGCACTTCAACAGTTAAGATAACTTCCTTTCAAGAACTTCTAATCATCATGGCCGTCCCCCGGCGCAGAAGGAGGGAGGCCGGACCGGTCTCGCCGGAGGCAGCGACCAAGCGGAGGGAGGCTTCGACATGCATGACGCTGAACGCGCCGCCGGAACGGCCGCGGGGCTTGCGCCGGCGGACGTGAAGGCCTTCTACGATCCGCGCACCTGCAGCCTGCAATACGTCGTCTCGGACCCGCGCAGCGGCGCCTGCGCCGTGATCGACCCGGTGCTCGACTATGACGAGAAATCCGGCTCCACCGCCACGCGATCTGCGGATGCGATCCTTGCCCACCTGCACGAACGTGGCCTGCGCGTGGCATGGATCCTCGATACGCATCCGCACGCCGACCATCTTTCGGCGGCCGCTTATCTGCACTCCGCGACCGGCGCGCCAACAGCGACGGGCGCGCAGGTGGTCAAGGTCCAGCAGCTCTGGAAGGAGCTCTACAACCTCCCCGAAGGCTTCCCCACCGACGGCTCCCAGTGGAACCGCCTGTTCAGCGATGGCGATGGCTTCCGCATCGGCGGGCTGGAGGGTTCGGTGCTCTTTTCGCCGGGGCATACGATGGCCTCCGTCACCTACCTGGTCGGCGACGCCGCCTTCGTGCACGACACGCTGTTCATGCCGGATGGCGGCACGGCGCGGGCGGACTTCCCGGGCGGCGACGCGCGGGCGCTCTGGCGCAGCATCCAGCGCATCCTTGCTCTGCCCGACCGGACGCGTCTCTTCACCGGGCATGACTACCAGCCGAATGGCCGGCCCGTGGCCTGGGAAAGCACGGTGGCCCAGCAGCGGGAGCAGAACGCGCATGTAAAGGGCCAGGACGAGGAAAGCTTTGTGCGCCTCCGCACGGCGCGGGACCGCACCCTGCCAATGCCGAAGCTGATCCTGCACGCGCTGCAGGTGAACATCGCCGGCGGCCGGCTGCCGCCGCCTGAAAGCAACGGCCGGCGCTACTTGCGCATCCCGCTCGACGCATTCGGCGCGGCGCCCTGGGAGTAGCCTTCCGCCTGGCGCGGCGCCGGCCCGCTGCCCTCAGGCCATGCCGCCGCCGCGCCGGGCAGGCGTGCTGACCAGCGCGCGCACGTCGCGCTTGCGCAATGTCTCGGAAAGGCGCGAGGCCTCCCGCCGAAGCTCGTGGAAGGCGGTTTCGGTGAAGGCAATGTGCGCGCGCATGGCCTCGCCCGCCACCCCCGCATCTCCTCGCAGGATGGCGTCGCCCAGCGCCTGATGTTGTTCCAGGATGGCCGCGCGCAGCGCGTCGCGCTGCCAGTACTGTTCGTGGCTCAGGAAGATCCCGCGCTTCAGCAGGCCTGAGAAGACGCGCAGCACGTGCAGCATCACCAGGTTATGGGCGGCCTCGTGCACGATCTGGTGCAGGCGCAGGTCCTCCGCCGCCTCCTCCGCCGGAACGGCACGGGCATGGGCGGCCTTCATGGCCACGAGGCATTCCTCCAGCGCCATCCGCTCGGGCGGCGTGATGCGGCGGGCGGCGAGCACGGCCGCCTCCGGCTCGATCAGCCGGCGGTACTCGAAATAGTCGCCGGCCGCGCGTGAGTTGCGGCCGAACAGCCCCTCCAGGGGTCCGCTGAGCGGCGCCAGGAAATCCGCGACCACCGTGCCGTTGCGTGAGCCGGCCAGCAGGCCCTTGCGCTCCAGCATCACCAGGGCCTCGCGCAGCGACGGGCGGGAGACGCCCAGCGCCTCGGCCAGCTCACGTTCCGCGGCCAGGCGCTCGCCCGGGCGCAGCGCCCCTTCCAGAATCAGCTCCTCCAGATGACTGGCCACGGCGCTTGCCAGAGGCGGGGTACGGATCGGCTCGGGCATGGCGGCTCCGCAATCTGGTCAAAAAACTTTACCAAGCGCCGCGAGGGCATGACAATGGCACCACCGCACCAAAGGAACCGCCATGCCGCCCGTCACCAATATCGAGGACCTGCGCCGGATCGCCCGCCGGCGCATTCCCCGCGCCATCTTCGACTACGCCGACCGCGGCTCCTACGACGAGGCCACCTACCGCGCCAACCGCGAGGACCTGGCCGCGCTGAAGCTGCGCCAGCGGGTGATGATTGACGTTTCCGACCGCAGCACCGCCAGCACCATGCTGGGCGAGCCGGTCAGCATGCCGCTTGCCATCGCGCCCACCGGCCTGACCGGGCTGTTCCACGTGGATGGCGAGATCCACGGCTGCCGCGCGGCGCAGGCCTTCGGCATCCCCTTCACGCTCAGCACCATGTCCATCTGCTCGATCGAGGATGTGGCGGCGGCGGTGGAGAAGCCCTTCTGGTTCCAGCTCTACGTCATGCGCGATCGCGGCTTCGCGGAATCCCTCGTGCACCGCGCGATCGCCGCGAAATGCTCGGCCCTGGTGCTGACGCTTGACCTGCAGATCCAGGGCCAGCGCCACCAGGACATCAAGAACGGGCTGGCGGTGCCGCCGAAGCTGACGCTGAAGAACGCGCTGGACATCGCCACCAAGCCGCGCTGGGCGCTGGAGGTGCTGCGCGGCAGGCGCAAGACCTTCGGCAACCTCACCGAGGCGCCGGGCGCCAAGGAGGGGCTCAGCACCCTTTCGCACTGGATCGCCGGCCAGTTCGACCCCTCGCTTTCCTGGAAGGACGTCGCCTGGATCCGCAAGATCTGGCCGGGCAAGCTGATCCTGAAGGGGGTGCTGGACGTGGAGGATGCCCGCATCGCCGCCGACTGCGGGGCGGACGCGATGGTGGTCTCCAACCATGGCGGCCGGCAGCTCGATGGCGCCCCCTCCTCCATCTCCATGCTGCCGGCCATCGCCGAGGCGGTGGGCGACAAGACCGAGGTGCTGTTCGACGGCGGCGTGCGCTCGGGGCAGGACGTGCTGAAGGCGCTGGCGCTCGGCGCCAGGGGCTGCATGATCGGCAAGGCCTGGCTCTACGGGCTGGCGGCCGGCGGCGGCCCCGGCGTGACGCAGGCGCTGGAGATCATCCGCAAGGAGCTGGATGTCTCGATGGCACTGACCGGCACCAGGGACGTGCGCGATGTCACCGCCGAGGTGCTGCACGCTCCCCGGCGGGACGACGTGGTGCGCCCCGCCGGCTCGCGGCTGGAAGTGGCCTGAACGCCGCGGGGCCGGCGGTTGGCCCGCCGGCCTCAGGCGGTCTCGTAGCGAACCGTGCTGCCGTCATCCCCGCGCATGGAGAAGGCGACCCAGGTGCCGGCGGCGTCATACAGCGCCACCATGCCGCGCTCCGGCCATTCCCAGCGCGTCAGCGCGCCCTGGCGGCTGCGTTGCGGCGCGGAGGGAAGCGGCTTGCCCGTTGCGGTGTCGAAGAGCGGGCGCTCCAGATGCGCAGGCGCCCACCAGGAAAGCGGCGCGGCCTCGGCCGGAAGCCGCACCGCCCCCTCCGGTCCCTCGCCGCGCAGGCCGTCAGCCGTGGCGACGAGGTTCAGCCGCCCCTCGTCGCCGTTGCGCACGGTGCGGGCGGCGAATCCGACCAGCGCCCCGCCCTGCCAGCGCTCGGCATATTCGTGCGTCATGCGGAACACGGTGAAGGAAAGCAGCTTCACTTCCAGCGTCACGGCCGTGCGGGTCACGCCGCCCGGCTCGGACCGCACGGTATGGGTGCCGATCTCCCGCCCCTCGCGCATCAGGCGGAACCGGTAGCCCTCGGCGGGAAAGGCCCGTGCTGTCGGCGGCAGCAGCGCCAGCAGCGGCGCCCCCAGCAGCGCGCGGCGGCGCATCATCCCTTCACCCGCAGCGTGCCGCGGCCGCCATCGACGCCGACCACCTGGCCGCTGATCCAGCCCGCCTGCGGCGAGAGCAGGAAGTCCGCCAATGCCGCCGCGTCCTCCGGCTCGCCCAGGCGGGGCAGCGGGTGAAGGCGCGCGATGGCCTCGGCCATCTGGGCGCTTTCCGTCATCGCCGCGGCCATGCGCGTGCGCATCAGGCTCGGCGCCACCGCGTTCACCCGGATCGCGGGCGCCAACTCCGCCCCGAGCGCCACCACCAGCCCTTCGACGGCAGCCTTGGCCGCGGCGATCAGCGCATGGCTGGGAAAGCCGGCCCGGGCCGCGATGGAGGAGAACAGCACGACGCTGCCGCCGCCGTCGGCCGCCGCCAGCGCCGGCTGCGCCGCCTGCACCGCGAGCGCCGCACCGGTGGCGTTCAGCCGGAAGGCCTCGGCGAAGTCCGCGGCCGTGAGCCGCTTCAGCGGCCGCAACGGGATCGAGCCGATGCAGTAGGCCAGACCGGCCAGACGCGGCCCGGCGCGCCCGATGGCGGCGGCAAGCGCGTCGGGATCGGTGGCATCCGCCGGAGCGAAGGGAGCTTCGATCTCCCGCGCGAGCGCCGCGAGCCTATCCGCGTCGCGCGCGATAAGGAAAGGCTCGGCGCCGCGCGCGATCAGGCGGCGCGAAAGCGCCTTGCCCACCCCGCCGGTCGCCCCCAGCACAACCACTCGCTCCGCCATGCGCCTCCCCTCTCCGGCTGCCGCAAACGACCGAAACATGGGAACCTTCCCGGGAAGCGTAACCCCGCTCAAGGGGCGCTCAGTTTCCTCCACCCCCCGCGACAGCGGCAACGCGGCGTGCCAGATTGGGGCCCATGCGGCAATTGCTCCTGCTGCGGCACGCCAAGTCGTCATGGGACGACCCCAGCCTGCCCGACCATGCCCGCCCGCTGAACGCGCGCGGAAAACGCGCGGCCGCCGCCATGGCGGAGGTGATGCACAGTCTCGGGCTGGCGCCCGACATCGTGCTCGTCTCCTCGGCCCGCCGCACCTTGCAGACGCTGGAAGCCCTCGCGCCGCTGCCGGACAGCCCCATCATCGAACCGATGGACGATCTCTACCTGGCGCCCTGGCCACGCCTGCTGGAGGCCCTGCACAGCGCACCGGAAACGGTCCGCAGCGTGCTGCTGATCGCCCACAACCCCGGGCTGCACGACCTCGCCCTCGCGCTGGCCGGCCCGGCGGGCATGGCGGGGCGCGCTCCGGGCACGCAGCGGCTGGCCGGCGGCTACCCGACCGGCGCCCTGGCGGAGTTCGCGGTCGCCGCGCCATGGCGGATGCTGGAGGCGGGCAGCGGCCGGCTGGTGCGCTTCATCGCGCCGAACGACCTGCCGGAAATGGCGGAGTAGAGCACGCGTGCTCCGGCTCCAGCTCGCCCTGCCCCCCGAGACCGTGGCCGCACTCTGGCGTCATGCGGCGCTGGCTGAGCTGCGGCGCCCGCGCGCCATGCCGGAGCGATGGACCTGGCTCGACAGCGCCGAGGGGCATCTTGCCGGGGCGGGCATGGCGCTGCGCAGCCCGGCCGCAGGCAACCGCCGCCTCTGCCGCCTTGAGCCGCCCCCCGGCCTACGGCTGCCCGGCGCGCTGCCCGGCGAGCCGGAGTTGCTTCCGGTGGGCGCCGCCCCGCCGGAAGCCGGGGGCGAGGCCCTGCAGGCGATCGCCCGCTATGCCGGACGGCTGCAGCAGACCAGGCCCGACGCCGCCGGCGTCACGCTTCGCCTGCGCACGGGCGATCTCACCATCGGCGACCTTACCATCGGCGACCCGGCGCGGCCGGTGGCGCTGCTGGAGCTGGAAGGGCCGGAGGCGCCTGTGCTGGAACTGGTCGGCGCCCTGGCCGACGACCTGCCGCTGCTGCCTGCGGTGGCGGGGCTCGATCGCCTTGCGCTCGGCCTGCGCCGCAGCCCTGCAGCACTCCCGGACGGCCGACGCGGACCGCCCGACCTGGGCGTGGTGGAGACGGCGGATGAGGCACTGGCCCTCGCCATCGCCCATCTCACCGACGTGCTGCTGACCCATGCGCCCGCCGCCCGGCCCGATTGCGGCCCGGAGGCGGTGCATCAGCTGCGTGTCGCCGCGCGGCGGCTGCGCTCCTGCTTGCGCCTGTTCCGGCCGGCGCTCGACGGGCCCGCCCTGCGCAGCCTGGACGCCGCCCTGCGTGACTTCGCGGGGGCGCTGGGCGAGGCGCGTGAATGGGACGTGTTTCTGTCGGAGCTGGGGGCGCAGCTCACCGCGGCGCTGGGGCCGGAGCGGCGCTGGGCACGGCTGCTGCGGGCCGCCGAAGCCCGCCGGGTCGCTGCCTACGGGGAGCTGCGCGCGATGCTCGACGGGCCGGTGTTCCGCAGGCTGGTATGGCAGGCGGTGCGGCTCGCAGCCCTGCGGGACTGGGAAGGCGCCGAAGCGGCGCCCCCCCTGCGGGCTCTCGCCGCGGGGCTCCTGAGCAAGCGCCACCGCAAGCTGTTGAAAGATGGCCGGGATATCGCCTCCCTGTCCGACACGGCGCTGCACGAGCTGCGCCTGAAGGCCAAGCGCCTGCGCTACGCCGCGGAACTGTTCGCCCCCTTGTGGCCGGGCAAGCCGGCGCGCCGTTTCCTCAAGCGTATCGCCGCCCTGCAGCAGGCGCTGGGAGTGGCCAATGATACCGTCACGTCTCGGGCCTTGGTTGCGGGCCTCGGCCGGGGCGCGCCTGCCTGGGCGGTCGGGCTGGCGGAGGGATGGGCCTTGGCGGCGACGCGCGGCGTACGCCAGCAGACGCTTCCGGCCTGGCGCCGCTTCTCCAGGCTTGATCCCTTCTGGGGCACGGAGTGAAAGGCCGGCGGGAATGAGGCCGATCATCGCTTGAAGGGGTACCTCTCCCTGGTCTAACGCTTCACGACGTGTTGTCCCGCCGCCGCATCTTCCGTCCTGCCAGGTCGTCTCGCCGATGGGGCGGCGCTGCCCTTGGGGGCAGCGCGGCACTCCTCGCCCTCGGGCTGGTCGGCCTCGGTCTGCCGGCCAGCCTATCGGGCTTTGCGCCGCGCGAGCAGGATTGGGCGGCGGAAGCCGCACTGGTCCGGGTGGCGGACGGCGACACACTGCGCCTGGGGAGCCGCACGCTACGGCTGGCAGGCCTGCTTTCGCCGCAACGCGGGCAGACCTGCACAACGGCCCAGGGCGTCGGCTTCGACTGCGGCGCCGCCGCGGCCGAGGCGCTGGCCCGGCTGGCTCAGGGGCATGACATCGCCTGCCGGGTGCAGGGCCGCGACCGGCTCGGGCGCGCACTCGGCACCTGCAAGGCAGGCGGTATGGACATGGGCGCCGCGCTGGTGGAGGCCGGCTGGGCCTTGGCCGAGGATGACGAGGCTACGCTGGCGAGGGCGGAAGCCACAGCGCGCCAGGCAAGACGCGGCCTATGGGCGCATCTTCCCGGTGCTCCTGCAAGCTGGCGCATGCGCCCCTAGATAAGCCTGCGGCACCATGGGAGACCCCCGCCGGATGGACAAGCCGCCGGCCTGACGCCTAATCTTGCACCGCATCATTGACGGCGTCACGCACTTCGGACGCCGCCCTCCGGAAAAGAGGAAGACGCTATGAGCAGCACGGCCAAAGGGACCGTCACCGTCACGCTCGACGGGAGCAATCGCTCCGCCACCCTGCCACTTATCCAGGGTTCGATCGGCCCCGACGTTTTCGACATTCGCAAGCTTTACGGCGAACTCGGCGTCTTCACCTTCGACCCCGGCTATGGTGCCACGGCTGCATGCGACAGCGCCATCACCTATATCGATGGCGACCAGGGTATCCTGCTGTACCGCGGCTACCCGATCGAGCAGCTGGCCGAGCAGAGCAACTTTCTTGAGGTTTCCTACCTCCTGCTGAACGGCGAGCTGCCCACCAAGGAGCAGATGGAGAAGTTCGGTCGCGGCGTGACCCTGCACACCATGGTGCACGAGCAGCTGCGGCGCTTCTTCGACGGCTTCCGCCGCGACGCCCATCCGATGGCGATCCTCTGCGGCGTGGTCGGCGCCCTCTCGGCCTTCTACCACGATAGCCTGGACATCAACGACCCGGCGCAGCGCGAGATCAGCGCCTTCCGCCTGATCGCCAAGGTGCCGACGATCGCCGCCTGGGCCTACAAGTACTCGATCGGCCAGCCCTTCATGTATCCGCGGAACGACCTCAGCTACGCTGAGAACTTCCTCTACATGATGACCGCCGTGCCGGCCGAGGAGTGGAAGCCGAACCCGATCCTCTCCCGCGCCATGGACCGCATCCTGGTCCTGCACGCCGACCACGAGCAGAACGCCTCCACCTCCACGGTGCGGCTGGCGGGCTCGACAGGCGCCAACCCCTTCGCCTGCATCGCCGCCGGCATCGCCGCCCTGTGGGGCCCCGCCCATGGCGGCGCCAACGAGGCCGTGCTGAAGATGCTGGGGGAGATCGGGCACGCCGACAACATCCCGGACTTTATCAGCAAGGTGAAGGACAAGAACAGCGGCGTGAAGCTGATGGGCTTCGGCCACCGGGTCTACAAGAACTTCGACCCGCGCGCGAAGATCATGCGCGAGACCTGCCACGAGGTGCTGGCCGAGCTCGGCATCAAAGACGAGCCGCTGCTCGACCTTGCCATGGAGCTGGAGCGGATCGCGCTGGAGGACGACTACTTCGTCTCCCGCAAGCTCTACCCGAACGTGGACTTCTATTCGGGCATCATCCTGAAGGCGATGGGCATCCCGACGCATATGTTCACGGTGCTCTTCGCGGTGGCCCGCACGGTGGGCTGGGTGAGCCAGTGGAAGGAAATGATCGAGGATCCGGGCCAGCGCATCGGCCGTCCGCGCCAGATCTACACCGGCGCCACCGAGCGCGCCTTCAAGCCGGTCGAGCAGCGCGGCTAACCGCGCCACGCCGCATTTCGGCCGCAAGGAGGCCCGCCACGGTTCGCTGTGGCGGGCTTTTCTTTGCACTTCGCAGGAAGAACGACTTCCAAGTTATTGTCACGCATCAAATGAAGGAGAAGTCTATGGTCGCATTCGGAAGTTAAATCTCCATCGGCAGTGAAAGCTTTCAACGAAAAATTCAGAGAAACTCCGCTCTTCCTCTTGATCACAAGTTCGAGATCGCATTCATTGTTCCCCGTTACCTGCAAGATGCGGACGGAACACCTCTGATGCGCGACTCGGGCCAACCGGAACTTACTTACCGCTCACTGGACGACTTGGTCCGCCGGCGACTGCGTACCTGGCCACAGCGACCGCCTGGCGCCCTCGACTCCCCGAAGCAGCGTGGCATCTGGATGCGCGCCCGCCCGGGCGAGGCTGATACGAGTACCCACCCTTTTCTGCGGCTCCCGGGTTCCAACCGGCTTCGCACCCTGCCGGATGGCCTTTGGCTGCATTTCAGCCCGGATCCGGCGGACGCCTACTGCGATATTCTCTGCATCGAGGCCTGCTCGACCCTGCAGAACCTGCTCGACAAGCGCTCCCGCTTCGCCCCGTCCACGACCTCGCTGCTCACGGTCTGCCCGGTGCCCTGGCTGACGGCGCCGCTCGACCCCGGGAGCGACAAGCCGCGCTGGCAGCATATCAAGCTGCTGCGGCAGCAGCCGGTCGAACCGCTGGTACTGCCGGTGCGCGACGTGCGGGTGCTCTACGGGCTGAAGACCCGCCAGTACGACGGCTTCGCGCGCACCCAGATGCCGCAGGCGCACGAGTATTTCTGTCCGATGGATGCGCTGACCGACGAGCAGGGCGCGAGCAACCCCGCCATGCAGGCGTTGATCGCCCGCGCCTCGGGAGCAGCCAACTTCATGCGGCTCCCATGAGGCGCGGAACGCCCGGGGTGGGCCGGATGCGGAGGTGGTGGCGCGCGGGCGCCGCCGCGGCCGCGCACAGGTCGCGCAGCGCCAGTGTCCTGCCCGCGAAGTTGGTCGGCCTCTCCATGTACGCCGCGGACCGGCAGGCCATTGAGAACAGACCCTCGTTTCCTGATCCCGATCAGGCGCAAGCACCGGATCGGGTGGAAGCGCTCTTCATGGCGAAGAGCGGGAGCGTTCGAGGTGAGCCAAGGCGGAGGCGGGTCGCTCTAGTGACTCAACAGGCAGCAGCGGGTGGGATCCGCCATCAAGTCCCGCGTGACGCCACCGAAGACCCACTCGCGCAACCGTGCATGGCCATAGCCGCCCGCGACAACCAGATCAGCCTCCAGCGCAGCCGCCGCCGCCGCGAGTTCCCTTGAAGCGCTCACCTCCCTTCGGAGGCGGGCCTCGCCCTCCGCGCACGCGCCATGATCGCGCAGATAGGCAGCGACGTCCGCGACCCGGCGCCTGGCAGCGGCCACCGATTCCTCGGCTTCACAAATCTCCAGCACCTGCACGCGCTCCGCCCGGGCGAGCAGCGGCAGGGCGTCGCGGACGGCGCGCCGGGCCTCCCGACGGTCCTTCCACGCGACCAGGATCCTGGAAGCAGAGAGTTCGCCCAGTCCGGAAGGCACGAGGAGAATGGGTCGTCCCGCCTGCATCAGGACGTCGCCAGGCTCGGCCTCGCTCATGAAGCTGCTGTTCCGCGCGCCCGCGCGCGGGCTCATCACCAACAGGTCCGCAGCCCGTGCCTCGCGCGCCACGGCGGTCGCGGGGAACTCGGTGAAGGCACGCCATTCCACATGCTCGCCCGCCGCGCCGGCAGAGCCCCGGAACAGCAGCTCGGCAGCGCGCAGCTTGTCCTCCAGCTCAGCCATCCGCAACGTGACAAGCTGCGCGCTGCCTGATCCATAGGATGCGACGCTCATGGTCAGCGCCACATCAGCGGCCGCGATGCCAATCAGCCGTGCGTCGAAGCGCCGGGCCAGTTCCGCCGCGAGAGAGACGGCCTGGCCGGCCTCTCCCTCGGCGCGCACATGAACCATAATGCTCCCGTAGCCCTGCATGAGACTTGGTTCCCTTTCGCGGCGGGATGCCTGCCTCCACAGCGCAGCATTTTCCGGGGCCGCCGTCGCTGACCTATGTCAGCGCTGCGGTCGCGACCCCACGGGCGGCGGCAGCGGGCGAGGGGCGGACCGGTGCGGCGCACGCTCTGACAGCGCCGGGCCGAGCTCGCGCACCTGCCCGCCTCACATCGGGCAGCCGCCGGAGCACGGCATCTCCCTCCCCCACCGGCAGCGCCGTGCCGCTCGCCTCCGCCCCGGCGCCGCATACCACCAGGATTCTGCCGCACCCGCGCGCCGGCACGCTGCCGGTGACCCGCTCGGCTGCTTCGCCCGCAACTCACCTTGCCACGCGGTGCTCTGCAGGCTCAGGCAGTGTCCCGGGCCGCTTCGGCCTCAAGACGACTCCGGTCCAGGATCCGCACCTTGCGGGAATTGCGGTTGGCGATGACGCCGCCCCGCCTGAATCCGCTGAAGATGCGGCTCACCGTCTCGGCCGTCAGGCCAAGATGGTCGGCGATGTCGTAGCGGGACATCGGCAGGTCGAGGAGGGAAGCGGAGCCGGCGCGGTCGGCAAGATCGAGCAGGAGGGATGCAACGCGCTCCGTCGCCGTCTTGCGGCCGAGCAGAACGCAGTGGCTTTGCGCGCCGCTCAGCTTGGCAAGCATGAAGTTGCGCCAGGCGCGGGCCGCGGGCAGCTCGTGGTCCACCCACGCATTGAGCTGCTCGCGCGGAAAGGCGATGACAACCGCCTCGGTGACCGCCTCCGCCGAGAAGTTGTGGTGGTCCACGCCATCCACGCCGAAGATCTCGCCGGCGAGAACGAACTCCGCCACGACGCGGCGGCCATCCTGCAGGTAGCGGCAGGTGCGGACCGTGCCCGAGACGACCTTGTAGAGATCCCCGATCGGTGCCCCTTCGGCATAGATCTCGGCGCCCCGTCCGAGCCGGAGGGGATGGCCGAAAGCGAAGCGCGGATCATGCGCTTCGCCCATGCCCAGCATCTCCATGGCCGAGGTGGGCGGCGCAGGAGCGGAGCTGCCACGGACAAGGGAAGCAATGGGCATGTTCGCGCTCCATCGGCCAGGCGGTCCAGTCGAACCAATACCGGAACAGCGGAAGTGCGATAATCCGGAACTTCCCCATCGGGGAAAGCCCCATCAGGAGAAGTATGTATGCCGCGCCGCGGCCGGCACCTTAACCTGGCGGGGGCGACCTGACCGCCGCAGGGCGGCCGGAAACCCGAGTCACCACAGGCTTCACCGGCCGCACCACGCCTCGCCCGTCGATGAAGACGACGGGGTTGGCTGCCGCCTCGACGATCACGCGGTCTGCCCCTCCGATTCAGCCGCGTCTCGGGCTTGATCATTGTCGTGCGGAGAAGTCCTTCCGGATCATGGTCGAGGGCCTGGCGTTCAGCGTGCGCCGCCGCTTTCCTGCCGCGCCGGCCCTCTCCGGCGTGGCTTGCATGCCGCGGCAGCAGCATCCCGGCGTGCCGGTGCCGCGATGGTCTGCGCGATGCCGCGCCCCGGGCAGAGATCGCCTGGAGCAGCTTGGCGTTCGCGGCAGGGCCGGCAGAGCTCGCGAGCAACGCGCGGCTTCCCTGCGCATCCACCCTCCACCGGATCAACCTCCGTCCGTGCTGCCGCCTTGCCCGGCGCCGGCACGCGGCAATGACGCAAGGGCGCCCGGTGGGAGACCGGGGCTGATCCGCACCGGAACCTAGCGGCGCCTGCCCCCTCCTGCGCCTCGTAGCCTGTCTGGACCCGCGCCAGGCCCCCGGTGATTCGAGATCGTGTTAGGCTGGCCGGGGGCGACAAAGCCGGCTGCCACCCGGCAGCCGCCCCTGGATGCGCGATCGCCCGGCGGAAGGATTGTTCGCGACCATGCCAGAGATATCCCCGGCAGCGGGCGAGGCCGCTGTGCATGTCATCGACGACGATGAGGCGGTCCGCCATTCCCTGGCCTTCCTGTTCCAGTGCGCCGGGCTTGCCGCGCGGACCTATGACTCCGCCGCGGCCTTCCTGGTGGTCGCGCCCGCGCTTCAGTCTGGCTGCGTGCTGGCCGACGTGCGGATGCCGGATATCGACGGCCTGGCGCTGCAGCGCCGGCTGCGGGAGCTCGGCTTTCGGCTGCCGCTGATCTTCATGACCGGGCATGGCGACGTTCCGATCGCCGTGCAGGCCCTCAAGGCGGGCGCCTTCGACTTCATCGAGAAGCCATTCGACGACGAGGCGCTGCTCGGCACGATCCGCACCGCCCTGGAAGCCGACCGCAGAAGCCGTGAGCACGAGGCCGAGCGCGGCCGCGTCGCCGCCCGCCTGGCCACCCTCACCCCGCGCGAGCACCAGGTGCTGGAGCGGCTCGTGGCCGGCCAATCCAACAAGACGATTGCCGCCGATCTCGGCGCCAGTCCACGGACCGTGGAAGTGCATCGCGCCCGGGTGATGGAGAAGATGGGGGCGCGCAACCTTTCCGAGCTTGTCCGCATGGCGCTCAGCGCAGGGGTGGCCGTGGCGCCGTAAACGGAGGACCGATGCCCTCCGGCCAGGTGATGCAGATCAGCGCGAGGCGGGCGGGCCTCCGTTAGAAAGGCTTCCTTCAGGAGCCGGCCTCGTCCGGCGCGAGCCCTGAAGCCCGGAGCTTCCCATGGTCAGCCCGCCTCTCCGCACCATCGCCCTCGTCGACGACGACATGGGTGTTCGCGACTCCCTCCGGTTCCTGCTCGAGACGGCCGGCTATGTCGTTGAGGCCTACGCCTCGGGCACGCAGTTCCTGGCGGAGGCACGGCCGGAGGTGCTGGCCTGCCTTGTGCTGGACCACGAGATGCCACAGATCACCGGCCTCGAGCTACTCACCCGCCTGCGCAATGCCGGCTTGGCCCCGCCGACGCTGCTGGTCACCAGCATGCCCAGCCGGAACATCACGCGGCTGGCAGCCACGCTTGGTGCGGTCGGCGTGCTCGAAAAGCCGTTCGAGCAGGAGGACCTTCTCGCCTGGATCGAGCATGCCATCGCTTCGCGCCCACAGGCCGGCTTCAGCGCGGCTCCGCTTCCCCCTCCGGCGCGACAGGGATGGTGAAGCGGAAAATGCTGCCGCCGGCGGGGTTGGGCCCGGCCCGGATATGGCCACCATGCGCCTCGACGATGGTGCGGCAGATCGACAGCCCCACCCCCATGCCGCTTCGCTTGGTGGTCACAAAGGGCGAGAACAGCTGCGCGGCGACTTCCGGCGCCAGGCCCAGCCCGGTATCGGCCACGCTGAACTCCACCTCCTCGCCCTGCGCCTCGGCCGACACGGTCAGTTCGCGCCGCGGCATCCCGCTCATCGCCTCGATGGCGTTGCGAATGAGGTTCAGCAGCACCTGCTGCACCTGCACTCGGTCGGCCAGGATGCGCGGAAGGCGCGGATCGAGCCGCAGCCGCACCGTCACCCCATGCTCCTTGGCACCGACCAGCGCCAGCGCGCTCGCCTCCTCCACCAGCTTGACCGTGCTCTCCGCCTGCCGCTCGGTTTCGCCACGCGTGACGAAATCGCGCAGGCGGCGAATGATCTGCCCGCTGCGCAGGGTCTGCTCGGCCGCCAGCGCCACCGCCTCGCGCACTCGTGGCAGGTCCGGCGCGCCGCTGTCGAACAGCCTCTGGCAGGCGCGCAGGTAGTTGGCGGTGGCGGTGAGCGGCTGGTTCAGCTCGTGCGCGAGGGTGGCCGCCATCTGGCCCATCGCGCTCAGCCGCGAAACCTGCAGCAGCTCGGTCTGCAGCTCCTGCAGCCGCACCTCGGTTTCCTGCCGCTCGGTCACGTCGCACACGAAGCCGGTGAACAGGCGCCGGCCGCCGCGGCTGACCTCGCCAACCGAGAGTTCCATCGGAAAGGTGCTGCCATCCTTCCGCTGACCGACCACCAGCCGTCCGATGCCGATGATCCGCCGCTCGCCGGTACAGAGATAACGATGGAGATAGCCGTCATGCGCCTCCCGGTAGGGCGCCGGCATCAGCAGGCTGACATTCTGCCCGCAGGCCTCGGCGGCGGTGAATCCGAACAGCCGCTCGGCTGCGGCGCTGAAGGAAAGAACGGTGCCGTGCTCGTCGATCACGATCATGGCGTCCGGCACGGTTTCCAGGATGGAGCGCAGATGCGCCTCCCGCTCCAGGATGCGGTTCCGCGCCAGCCGCGCATCGGTCACCTCCTCCTGCAGGACCACGGCTTCCCGGGCCTGCCGCCCGCCTCGTGGCGGCACCCGCGCCACCGCCGCCAGCTTGAGCCAGCGCGCCTGCCCGCCGCCCGCGCAGGGGTACTCCACCTCGAAGCGGTCATGCGCGCCGGCCAGCAGCGCACGCAGACCCTCGGCCACCATCCCGGCCGTCCCTGGATCGCAGGCCGGGGCCTCGGCGGCGCAGCGGATGTAGTGGTCGCCCGGCGCCGCGCCCGCACCGGGAAAGGGCAGTTCTCCGGCCAGGCTGCGCCAGGCGGCGTTCACCGCCCGGACATGGCCCTCGCGGTCGAGCAGCATGCCCGCCATGGGCAGGGCTTCTAGCAGGGCGGTTTCCTGCTCCGCACCGGCTGCCTCCTGCGGACCGGGCGAATGCGGAAGGCCGGGCAGCAACGCGACTGTCAGCATCTCCGCCGCCGGCAGGATCAACGCCTGCCAGCGGCGCTTGCCGCCACCCACCGCCAGGAGGCCGTGTTGCGGCTCGCCCGTCCGCTGGGCCTCGGCGACGGCCTCTTGCAGCCCATGCAGCCCCGCGCGCTCGAGCAGCGCGGCGAAGGGCCGGCCGACATCCTCTGCCCCAAGCCCGAGCAGCGCACCCGCCGACGGGGTGAAGCCCTGCACCACCAGCCGGCTGTCTAGGCGAAGGGTCGGGACGGCACCACGCACGGGCATCAGTGGATTGCTGCCTCCTCTGGCGGAGCTCGACATGCCGCACCTCGCGCCGCCGCGCCCAGAGCCTCCGCTCGGAGCGGCGGAGCCGCCCAACCGGGCTGAACGCCTCCGCCGCTCCCAGCGGGGCGCCCTCTAGCCTCCGGCCCTGACCTCCCCCGGCGGCCTGGCCGGGGGGGATTTGACACGGTAGAGCTGCACGAAGCCTTCGTCGGCCACCAGCTCCAGTTCGGGCGGCATCGTCATCGGTCCTTCGTCGTCAGGCTGGTCGGCGTTCAGGACAAGAATATAGTCGAAGCGGGTGCGCCAGGCGCGGACATACTCCGTGTTCTCCGGCAGCACGGCATGCTCCGCGTCGGCAAGGCGGTGAACCGAGACAGCGGTCGTGTTGTCCGGGCCGGCGATCTCGTCCCAGGGCGGCAGGACCTGCAGCGGCTGCTTTCCGCGCGAGGCGAACAGGATCGGCACGAAGGCGTGCCGCCAAGGCACCGCGAGGGCAGGCAAGTGCTCGTAGAGCATCGGACCGCCGCCGCCGTAGTACCGCCCTCGCGGCGCACTCCGACGGGCGGGAACCGTCATGGAATGCGTCACTTGCAGAATGGCCTTCCCTGGTGGGACGTGAGCGAGTGCCCGGCTGAGGGAAGCGATATCCGCCTGCCGTTCATGCCAGATGCCGCCGACCCAGGCAGCCCGGAGGCCAACCAGGGCCAGCAGCGCGCAGGCCAGCAAAACCTCGGCTGCGGGGCGCCGCGGCCAGGCCGGCACGACAATGTCGGGGCGCAGCGCGGCGACGGCGGTCAGCACCGCCATGACGGGAAAGCGCGCGTCCACGAAATAGGTTCCCGCGACCTTGGGCGGCACGGCGAAGGCCAGAAGGAGAAAACCCAGCGTGGCCAGCAGCAGCCCGGCGTGGCAACGAAGCCTCCGCCTCGCCAGCGCCACCAGCACGGGCAGGGCAAGCAGCGCCACGAAGACGAGGTCGTAAAGCGACTTGTAGGCGGCGATGCCGGAAAACAGCGTGACCAGCTTCGCATGGAGGCTGAAGCCGCCCTGCCAGGAGGTCTGTGTGGCCGGATCCTCCTGCGCCCCCGGCAAAGCGGGCGCGGAAAGCCAGGCAAGCAGCACCGGCAGCAGGATCGGCAGCACCGCCACGGCCACCCGTCGCACGGCCCGTCCCAGTTCGCGAGGCGAGCGCAGGAAGTCCCAGTCACGGCCGAGCGCGAGGGCCGCGAGGAGTCCCGCATAGAACAATGCGGCAAAGGCATGCGCCAGCAGCAGCAACGCAGCGAGCGCAGCACGTATGGCGAAGGCGCCGAGGGGGCCGGTTCGCCGTGCCAGCGCCGGATCGGCGGCGGCGGCCAGGAGGGCGAGCCCGAGCCCGATCTGGAAGTTCAGGAAGCCGGCGATCAGCGTCCAGTTCCAGGCCAGCAGGGGAAGGCCGACCAGCCACCAGTGCAGGCCACCGAAGACGGAGCGGTTCAGCAACGCGGCTCCCAGCGGTGGCAGCACCACCGCGCCCAGCACCAGCATCTGCCCGAAACGCTCGATCGGCAGCCATGAACCCAGCGCGGCCGCCAGGAGATCGATGCCGATATTCGTCCGCACGCTGGTGAGGTCCACCGCATAGATTCGGTCAAAGGGCGGCTGCGCCGCACGGCCCGCCACCAGCCAGAGGCGTGCCAGGTGGTTGGGATAGTCGAGCAGCGGCGGAAGCGGCGTAAGCAGAACAGGGAGCGCCAGCAGAACGACCGCGAAGGCCAGCAGCCAGGCGAAGCGCCCACTGGAAGCTCGCATGCCGACGGGAGGGCCCTTCGCGGGCGAAGGACGATGGAGTGCTTCAGGCACGCGGTTGTTCCCCTACCGGCAGTATGGCGCTTTCCGTCGGTGCCTGCTTCGGCGGCGGGCAACACGGCGGAGCGTAGAATCTCCCGCTCCAGCCAGCAAAGTGGGCCAGCCTCAACTTCGCGCTGGGAGTCGAAGGCCACCGTTGCCTTCTTCAAGCGAGAGGTGAAACCCTCCCCAAATGGCTGATCTCCGAAAGAGCGATTCACTCGGCGCGAGCGGAAGCTGGATAGTTCCCGAAATCCTCCACTGCTCCAGTAGGCAGACACCATGGCGGCCCAAAAAGATGCATGTCGGTGATCCGCCCGAGGCGCCTCTCGCAACCGCCGAGCGGAAGGTGCGGGAAAGCGAGGATCGAATCGCGCGGCAGTTGTCCCTCATCCTGCTGCTCGAAAGGGACTGCCAGTGGCGCGAGGCGCGGGCGGCGCGCCGGGTGCTGGAAGGCTTCCAGCGTGGGCTGGGACTCGCCTGGGAGCGGTTGCAGCTGGAACGCTGGGCGCATGACCGAGGGCGATAGCAGGCGCGTCTGAGCACAGGCTTGGCGGGACACCTTTGCAGGAGGACCGGACAATGCATTATCGCGGAAGAGTGGCTTTCGAACGATTCTGGTATGCGCGCGGCCCGATGGTGATGGTCGGCACGGCCTATGGCATCACCCTGGTGCTGGCGGCCCTCACCTTTTCCAGCCTGGACGCGCGCCCCGAGGCACCCGTGCCTGACCGGGCCCTGGCCTCATCGGCGCGGCTCCTCACCGCTCCACCGCGCGCAAAGGTTGCGCCGGTGCTGGCAGGAGCGCTTCCGGCGACCTCCGCGATTGCGGCTTGCCCCTAGCGCGCTGCCGTCTCGCTGCACACTGAAAGGTGCGCACCGGGACCGTGGGCACGCGCGCCGGAGCCGGCAGATCCGCGACGGAAGATTTCTGCTGCGCTTTTCCCCGAGGCCGCATCCTCAACGCGCCGCAAGCGCCACTGGCCCTCACGATGGAGGGTGCCGTCAGATCGCGCCGGGCACCTGCGGGCGTCTACTTCCCTCACCCTTCGCCTTGGCCCGCACAGGCTGTTCGGCGCACCTGGTGCGCGCCTGAGCCGAGGACCAGGCCGCGTGGAGCGGCCAGGCTGCGTGGAGCGGCCAGGCTGCGCGAAGGAAGGCTTCACGCTCTTGCGTTCGCCATGCTGCGGTCCATCCGAACATGTCGGCCTAGTCGCCGCTATGTTGGCTGGCAACGTCGGCGTTCTGGACCTTCGAGGGATAGATGAAGCAGGGCATTGCCCATATGGACTACTGCGTCGGTGAAGACCGTCCTCTGAAAGTCAGGCTGCTGGCTCTTGCGGTGCTGATCCTCCTGGGCCTGCTGGTCGCAGGCCTCAGCTTCGCCATGACCCTCAACCTCCGTCTCTGGTGACGAACAGGGCATATTGAAGAGCGCAAAGGACGCGGGAGCCGAGATAATCCGGAGAAGGGATGCCGTTGCGCAACCGTTCGGGATGGGCGTCAGCGCCGCTTGCCGATGCGGGCGGTCCGCTTCGGCTTCGCCCGGCTTCGAGACGTGATTCCGCGTAACGGCCCCGCCCGGCCGTGGCGAGGCTTCGCCTTCCGGCCTAACAGGATGGGGCCGATGCGGAGGCAGCACGACAATGGGCCAAGCGGCTCACCGCGCGCAAACCCCTGCCTGCAGGTGCCGGCGCACCCCGATGAAAGCGCTTTGTCGCAGGCCGCCTATCGCCGGGCCTTCTTCGGCATCGGCATGTGGCAGCGGCGTTTCAGGTGGCGCAGCGGAAGCTGAGTGCCGGGTGAACCATCGTCTCTTGCGAAGTTCCGCGGCATTCCCGGGGGAAGCCCTCCGGGCCAGGGATGCCTGACGGATATGTGCTACCCGCCTTGGCTGGCATGGGCCAGTCTTCCGATCATCGATGCCAGGAAGATGGCGTCCCCTAGGGGAAGGGAAGACACCGACGAAAATAAGCAGAAAACTTGGTCATCTAGCCGATATCACAGGATTACAGGAGAAATCTGCTACGAATAAGTGCTACAAGAGTGCTCATGAAGAACCTCCTCCAGCGCAATGGCTTTTGGTACCTCCGCCGCTCCGTCCCGGAGCCGTTGCGGCCTAGTTTCAGCGGGAAGAAGGATCTCTGGAAGAGCCTCGGCACCCAGGACCGCAAGGAGGCTGAGCGCCGCTTCCACGACGCCATGACCAAGCTCAACGCCGAGTTCCAGGCGGCTGAGCGGGCAGTGAACGCGGAGGCTGAAGAGGCAGCCCAAATGGCCTCTGCCCGCGCTGACGCCGCGTTAAGCAAGTTCACCCGCCTCGCAGGGCAGCTTGGATTGCCAAATCCAACCTTTGCCCCCGCCGATCCGTCTCCGGAGAATCGGGACTTCATCGCTAGAGCTCTTGAGCTTGGCCAGCTTCAGAGCCGGCCGAAGTCCCGTAGCGAGGCCATGGCGATGATTGACCAGGCTCTGGAAGCCCTGGCGCTGGAGCGGGAGCACGGCTGGACCTTCGCCATCGGTCAGGACCCTGACGGCGAGCCAATCTGGGGTGTGCCTGAGCGGTACCTGGACCCCCTTACGCATTTCCTGGAAGAACAGTTCGAGGCGACCAAGCGCTCCCTGGAAGCCATCCGGGCACAGTTCCAAGGCGCCGCCGCCAATTCCCCTGCCAGTGGATCAGTCCCCCTTGCGGGGGCGGAGAAGGCTGCAAAACCCGGCAGCCTTCGCTCTCTCGTCACCGTATGGACCGTTCAGCGAACCCCGGCCCGCAGCTCCCAGGCGGACATGAACACAGCGCTGGATCGCTTCGAGCGGCTGAATGGGCCTCTCCCCTATGGTGACGTTACCACTGAGCATGTTCGGCGCTTCAAAGATGACCTGATCCGGGACACTTCCATCAAGAACGCCACCAAGCAGAAGCAGTGGTCGATGGTCCGCGTCCTGTTCACCGTGGCGAAGGATGACGGCTTGTTGGCCACTGATCCCTTCGATCAGGTCAAGCTCGGGCAGCTGAAAGACGACGCCGAGAGCCGGGAAATCCTGACCAGGGACGACCTGACCAAGCTCTTCTCCAGCCTGGAGGGCGAGGAATGGTGGCTGGTCCGGGTGGCTCTCTATACGGGTGCCCGCCTGGGCGAGTTGTGCCAGCTCCGCAAGCCGGATGTCACCGTCGAGGGTGGCGTGACCTTCCTCCACATCAGGGATGATGCGGAGCTGGGCAAGACGGTGAAGACCCGCAATTCAGTGCGGAAGGTGCCGGTGCATCGCCAGCTGATGGCGGATGGCTTCGCGGAATGGGCTGCCTCCCGCCCTCAGGAGCAGCTGTTCCCCTTCACCAGCGCCGTGGCCAGCAAGCGTCTGCTCCGTCGCTTCAAGGCCGTCGGCCTCGGTGAGGGCAAGGTCGTTCATTCCCTGCGGCACACCTTCATCGGTGCTGCGCGGAAGGTTATGGAGGAGGATTATCGGGAGCGGATCACCGGCCACAAGTCGCAGCGGGTGAGCCGGACCTACGGCGACTATGCGGATTTGAAGGCGAAGATCGATCTTGTGGAATTTGGAGTGGAAGAATCGGCCAGCAGCTAGAGCATGCTATGCGCTTTGCGCGGCCGAGCTAAAGTAGGCGGATGACGCAGCGCCCACCGCGAGATTGGGACGACGAGTCCCAAGAGCCTGATGAATCCAATAAGCCAGATGAGCTTGCGATTCCGCAAAGCTTACCCGAGCTGCACGTTCATCTCCGGGCCGATCCGCACGGCATTTACAAAATAAACAGAGAGGCAGCTGAAAACAGAGCCGCCATACTTTTTGGGGCAGCCACAACAGAAGAACCTTTTTATCGCCCGAAAATTAGCGATAGTACAGCTGAAGCTGGTAATAAAAAAATACATCAGTTCGTTAAAAACTACCCTCTGCGCCGAAAACCATCTCCTACTTTTAAGTTGGTTCCGTCGGAGTTCCTGCGTCGAGCGCAAACAATGCCGCCGGACAAGCCTCAAGCGACTGCATCGGCCTTCTCACAGTGGATCTACTCTCTTTATAGTAGTGATCATGGAAACGATGATGATCGCGAACGCGGTAAGGCAGCGGAGGAGGAAATTCTAAATCGTCGAAGCCAATTATCTGAATGCACCGATAATGATTTTTTAAAATATATAAATTCGGATTGGAATTTATTGCATAATGGCTTACACGTTTGTGGGAAAAAGAAAGAAAACTACTACGAAATAAAAAGTTTGCAGGTCAACGGAAGACCCTTGAGGGCATCTCCCGACCTTATTTACATGAATAAAATGAATGGTGACGTAATAATTGTGGAGATAAAACACTCTAAACTACCGATTACAACAAATCTTTGGCCGAATGTATGGGCTCAGCTCTGGTGCTACTCGCAACTCGAAATCGCGCTAAGCGCTCGGAAGTTGACGGTTATCGGCGAAGTATGGGGAGAGAGACGGGCAAGAGGGCAGGGGCAAGGGCGAAATTATGTCCCAGGAGATCCGTTGCTCTGCTTGCGGGCATCGGTGCGCCGCGATCCACGCGCTCCGGCCTACGACCGATTCTTCCGCTCTCTCTTCGACGTCTATCGCGGAAAATATTAGGGGCGAGGTCTTGTGAAACTGGACACGTTCAGAACCCTGACTGAATGACTTGGGAGTGCAGGCTCCGGTGTTGTTGCCCCTGAATGCTCGGACAGGGCCAGGTTGTTAACGTGGCACGGATGAACTGGCGTGGGCAGAGCTACCCGCTCGATGGCAAAGTGATAGGTTCCACTGGAGTGAAGCAGAACAAGCGTGGCAGGCCGGCACGCAGCAGCACCAAGGAGGCCAATGGCCTAGACCTCTCCAAAGGAGGTCGATGGCCCAGAGCCTCTCCAGCACTGCCACAGGTGTCTTCTGTAGCAGTAGAGGAAAGGGGCCGGGCCTGGGCCACCCAGGGGTACCCTGTTCTCCTACGACGTTCACGCTGGAAGTTCTTGCCGTATACTCAGATACCACATTAGGCGGGGTATGCGCCATTAGGAGGGGAGTTGCTGGTTCGACCTAATCCGAGCCCTGCATGCGCCGTCATGCTTGCCTGCCTTCGCTTACGCAGCCGATACCAGTCCTGAAACGGAATCTTGGGGGGGGGATTTCGTTAACTTTCGGTTCAGAAGAAGAGCCTAAGTCCACGGCCAGACCCGGCTAACGATCCGGTTCTCATAACCCCCCTCCGAGTTCCCCCATGCCCTCTCCTACTCCATCGACCTTCCTCAAAAACCTTATCTGTATGCCATCCTTGGCCTCCCCCTCTATTGAGGCTGAGGACGAGGCTTCAGGGCAGCCCGAAGGTCTTCAGCCTTCTCTTCTGCCCTTTCAGGTCAGTCCTAATGCCTGCCCTATGGCCAGCATCGGAGCTTCTGCTTCCCCGTCAGGCTTCAGGCAGCCCTTCCAGACGCTGAACAAGGAGCAGTTCAAGGCTGCCAAGATCATTCCTCTCCATGCTCAGCCTATCTCACTCGGAGCAGCAGGCTTCGTTGCTGAGATCGGGCAGTTGGTCATTGAGTGGGAAGCATCGGCCAGAAACCGGAAGCGGAAACGTCGGCAGAAGGGCCTGGTGAAGCTGGAGAAGGCCCTTGGCACCATCCTGGGTGGGTTGCTCTGGCACTGGGGTGCCACGCAGCCGAGAGCGTCGTATCGCAGCCTGAAGACCAATGACTTCACCGGAGAACCAATTGGCGCTGAGGTCTTCAAGGGCACGTTGAAGGCTCTCCTTCAGCTTGGCCTCATTCATCAGCATGAAGGATACCGCAGGCAGGCAAGCGACAGCTTCTCAGCCCGCTATTGGCCGTCAGAGAACCTGCTCAAGCTGGCAGATCAGCATGGCATCGCCCCAAGCACCCTCCGCCAGCACTTCCGGCTGAACCCTCCCAAGAAGGCGCCAAGGGTTGTCCAGCCGCTCCGGCTTATGGAGTTGAAGGTACGAGGCAGGAGGCAATCTGTCCTTCAGATCGATGCTGCCTCACCGGAAGCCTTCCACCTGATCCAGCAGATCGAGGCCATGAACCGCCTGGCTGCCGCCACCGTAGTTGAGGGCTGCCTTCCTCCACAGTGGAGGCGGACCTTTACGCACGACTGGCAGCACCATGGGCGTTGGTATGCCGCAGGAGCGGAAGGGAACTACCAGAACCTCTCCCAGGCGGATCGACTCCAGATCCGGATCGGGGGAGAATCCGTGGTCGAGGTGGACATCTCAGCCTCGCATCTGACCCTGCTGCACGGGATGCTGGGCCTGCCGGAGCCGGAGGGAGATGCCTACTCGGTCGAGGGCGTGCCCCGTGATGTGGCGAAGGCGTGGATTAATGCGACGATTGGCAAGGGTTCGCCCGTCCAGCGCTGGGCACAGAAGGCGCGGGAGCAGTTGGGGCGGGATGTCAGCTGGTCTCCGAAGCAGGTCGGTGCAGCCGTCCTTGGGCGGTATCCCTTCCTCAGCGAGCCAGCAGATGCCATTCGTACCAACGAAGCGCTGCCGCAACGGCGTAAGCTGCTTCCCCTCCAGCTCATGTTCATTGAGGCCAGCATCATCTCGCAGGCGATGGAGGATCTCGCCACGAAGGGCATCCTGGCGCTGCCCATGCATGACGGCTTGATCGTCGCCGCCTCAGCAGAGGGAACGGCGCATGAGGCTATCAAGCGTGCAGGCAAGGAGCTTGCAGGAGTGAATTTGAAGCTGAAGACTGACTCGGCAGCCCCTGCCGCAGCCAGCCGCTAGCGGAGGCCAAACGGAGCCAAAACTGCTACGAACTACTGCTACAGAAATAAAAAGTGGAAAGCGCCTAAGCCTTTGAAAAAGCGCGCCTTAGCACGCTTGGCGTCCCCTAGGGGATTCGAACCCCTGTTGCCGCCGTGAGAGGGCGGTGTCCTAGGCCTCTAGACGAAGGGGACTGGAGGCGTGAGGGGGCTTTTATAGGCCCTGCCCTGGCCGGGCAAGAGGAAGATTCCAACTTTCCGCACTCGGAATGCTTCCCCGTTTCCCTGGCCGTCGACCTCAGTCGCCGAGCCGGATCTCCCCGGCCACGCGGCTGCCCTGCGGGTCCACCAGCAGGATGCGCCCACCGTCCGGCCGCTCCACCCAGATCGCCAACTGGCCATTGAGCACGGCGATCTGGCCGATCCGCGTGCCTGGTGGCTGGCGCAGGGCGAGATCCGTGCTAACCGCACCGGAAGAAAGGCCGGTCATCGCCGTGTGCGAGCGCTGCACCAGCGCCACCACCAGCGCCACCGTGCCCAGGATGATCATCACCCCCATCACAACGACCAAAATCTTGAGCGCGCGCACCCACATCTCCCCTTCCGCAAGCCAGCCCGAGCCCGGCCCCATGCCGGACGGTCAGTTCGAGGTCCTTGCGGAAGCCGCCCACGCGGGCGACCGGCTCGACCGGTTCCTGGCGGCGGCGATAGGCACGCTCTCCCGCTCGCGCGTCAAGGCGCTGATCGAGGCAGGCCATGTCAGCCGCGGCGGCGCGCCCGCGACCGATCCCTCCGAGACGGTGCGCGCCGGCATGCGCTACCGCGTCGCTCCGCCGCCGGCGGTGGACGCGACGCCGCAGCCGCAGGCGATGCCGCTGACCATCCTGTTCGAGGACCGCCACCTGATCGTGCTGGACAAGCCGGCCGGGCTGGTGGTCCATCCTGCCCCCGGCAACCAGGACGGCACACTGGTCAATGCGCTGCTCGCCCATGCCGGCGAGGAACTGACCGGCATCGGCGGCGAGCGGCGTCCCGGCATCGTGCACCGGCTGGACAAGGACACCTCCGGCGTCATGGTGGTGGCCAAGACGGACCTCGCGCACCAGGCCCTCAGCACCGCCTTCGCGACGCGCGACCTGGAGCGCGCCTACCTTGCGCTGGCCTGGGGTGTGCCCTCCCGGCCGGCGGGCGAAGTGGATGCGCCGATCGGCCGGCACCCGACCGACCGCAAGCGCATGGCTGTGGTCACCCGGGGCGGCAAGCCCGCGCTGACACGGTTCGCCACCGAACGCGCCTGGGGCACCGGCTGCGCGCTGCTGCGCTGCCGCCTCGCCACCGGACGGACCCACCAGATCCGGGTCCATTTGTCGCAGATCGGCCATCCACTGGTGGGTGATCCGGTCTACCTGCGGCGCATACCCGCCGCCGCCCGCATCCTACCGGCAACGGCGCGCGACGCCTTGCTGGCCTTTCCGCGGCAGGCCTTGCACGCGGAAAGCCTCGGATTCCGCCATCCCGCCACGGGGGAGCTGCTGCGCTTCGCCGCCCCCCTGCCGCCCGACATGCGCGGGCTGCTAACATTGCTGGATGGTAACCCGCCGTAACCCGACTATTACAGTCGGGATTTTCTTGCGAAACCAATTGAAGCGGGGTAGCGTTCAACCCGTCGCCAACGCCGGGTGCCACCACCAAGGCGCGGCCGCCGAAGCTGTCCCTCCCGTGACAGGGGATGAAGCGGCGCGCCAGGGCTCAGCGGGGACGGCCGGACCATACCCTCCGGGGCTCGCTGTCACAGGAGCACCCGGCCGGTGCAGGAGGCAGATGCAGAATGGCTTCCACTTCGTCGATGATTCCGATTGCCCCCGAGGGCAATCTCTCCCGCTACCTGCAGGAGATCCGCAAGTTCCCCATGCTTTCGCCGGACGAGGAACTCCGTCTGGCGAAGGACTGGAAGGAGCATGGCGACCAGCAGGCCGCCCATAAGCTTGTCACCTCGCATCTGCGCCTCGTGGCGAAGATCGCCATGGGCTACCGTGGCTATGGCCTTCCGGTCGGCGAACTGATCAGCGAGGGCAATGTCGGCATGATGCAGGCCGTCCGCCGCTTCGATCCCGACCGGGGCTTCCGCCTGGCCACCTATGCCATGTGGTGGATCCGCGCCGCGATCCAAGAGTACATCCTGCATTCCTGGTCGCTCGTGAAGATGGGCACCACGGCCGCGCAGAAGAAGCTGTTCTTCAACCTGCGCCGGCTGAAGGGCCAAATGGCCGCGCTGGAGGAAGGCGACCTGCAGCCTGAGCAGGTCGAGAAGATCGCCCGCGTGCTGCAAGTGCCGGAGCAGGACGTGGTGTCGATGAACCGACGCCTCGCCTCTCCCGACAACTCGCTGAACGCGCCGGTGCGCGCCGACAGCGAGGGCGAGTGGCAGGACTGGCTGGTGGATGAGGGCGAAAGCCAGGAGGAGGAGCTTGCCGAACGGCAGGACCTCACCAACCGCCGCCAGCTGCTTGGCGAGGCGCTCAAGACGCTGAACGAGCGCGAGCGCCACATCCTCATCGAGCGGAGGCTCAAGGACGAGCCGACCACGCTGGAGGAGCTGTCGCAGCAGTACAACATCAGCCGCGAGCGGGTGCGGCAGATCGAAGTGCGCGCCTTTGAGAAGCTCCAGAAGAGCATGAAGACGCAGATCATGGAGCGCCGGCTGGCGGTGGACTGACTGCCCCGGCAGCGGGACTGGAGAAGGGGCGCGGCGAAGGCCGCGCCCCTTTTTCGTTGTCGGGCGCGGTTCGGGACGGGGGCGGCGGGCCGGGAGGGCGTGGGCGCAGCCGGCGCGGCGCAGCGCCAGCGGGACCCGCGGCAGGTTCGGGGTGCGGCCGGCGTGGCCGGTGGACTCGCGCGGCGGGGCGGGCATGGCGCTCATGGCCAGGCCAGGCGGACGGAGCGCGGGATGCGGGCGCGTCCGCCGGCGTCCCGCAGCAGGCGGAGCAGGCTGCGCAGCGTTTCGGGCGCGGCGCGCGGGCCGAGCGGAAGGCGGGCGAGAGTTTCGGACAAAAGCGGATCGGGCAGCAGCCAGGGGGGTGCGGCCAGGGCGGAGCGTAGGCCGAGGCGGCGGATCAGTGCCAGCAGCGGCAGGCCGCCGAGGCGCGCGGCGCGGCGGCAGGCACGGCAGATGGCGTATTCCACGGCGCGGAGCGGATGGCCGGGCGGCGCCTTGGCCAGCCCCCGCAGCAGGCCGTGCCAGAACCCGGCATGGGTCAGGCGGCGGAAGAAGCGGGCGACGGTGGCGGGGTTGCCGTAGCGCTCCGGCAGGTCGCGCCAGGGGGCGCCGGGGAGCTGGGCGAGGTGGAAGATGGCATCGAGCCGGGCGCGCGGGTCGGCGGTGCGGCGGCCTTGCGGGGAGAGCGCGGGCAGGAAGGGCTGGAGGGCGGCCCAGGCGGTGTCGGAAAGCGGGGTCCAGAGGGTTGGGGGCGTGAGGCGGGACATGGGGCCGCTCCGGGTGGGGGGAGCGGAGGGTAATAGGAATTTGGTCCTGTTGTCAAGATAGGCATGGGTGAGGAATGAACCGCCCCTGAGGTCTGCCTTGCGCCCATCTTAGACGTCACGTCGCACATTGCGTGTTCTCAGAAGCGGAAATCTTCCGAAGATCCCAGGGTTTTCCTGTATGGCTCCTCGAACCCTTCTTTCGCTAGGTTCCTTGGATCGTAAGCGTAAGTCCCTGCGCAGCGGCGGCACGCTGCGGGAGGCTATGGATGCCCCAGGAACGCGTCACCATAGATGTTTCGTCAGGGCCCCAGCGAAGAAGCGGCGACGGTAGCAGGCGAAGCCTGCTGTTGAGTGGCTCCGCACTTGTTGGGGCGTTGGCTGTGGGTTCTGCCGCCTCGAGCAGATCCGTGCGAGCACAGCAGAGCCAGCAGGGTGGGCAGAAGCCGAACATCATCTTCATCCTGGCCGACAACCTGGGCTATGGCGAGCTCGGCTGTTACGGTGGTGGCATCCTCCGCGGTGCCCCGACGCCCAGGATAGACCGCTTGGCCGCCGAGGGGACGCGGCTGTTGAACTTCAATGTCGAGCCGCAGTGCACGCCATCGCGCTCCGCCTTCATTACGGGCAGGCACCCGATCCGCTCCGGTACCTACAGCGTTCCGATTGACGGCCGCCCTTACGGCCCTGTGCGGTGGGAGGTCACCCTGCCGGATCTGCTGTCTTCGCAAGGCTACGCCACCGGCATCTTCGGCAAGTGGCACCTGGGCGACAGCGAGGGTCGCTACCCTCACGACCGCGGCTTTGACGAGTGGTACGGCATACCAAATTCGAGCGACGAGAGCTTTTGGCCGCAACAGGCGGGCTTTGACGCCAAGCTGGCACACCTGGAGCAAGTCATGGAGGGGCGCCGAGGAGAGAAGGCGCGGGGCATCAAGGTCTACGACGATAACGCCCGTCGGGAGATTGATCTTGAGCTCACGACCAAGACCATCGACTTCATGAAGCGCAGCGTGCAGGCCGGACGCCCCTTCTTCGCCTACGTGCCGTTCACCCTCGTCCACGCGCCAACCGAGCCGTCGAAGCAGTTCGCGGGCAAGACGGGACGAGGCGACTGGGCAGACGTGCTGGCCCAGATGGACTGGAGCGTCGGGCAGATCCTCGATGCGGTGGCCGAAATGGGCGTCCAAGACAACACCGTCTTTGTCTTCACCAGCGACAACGGGCCGGAAGAAACCTATCCGTGGCGAGGCTGGGCGGGCCCGTGGTCTGGCTCCTACTTCACAGCCATGGAAGGCTCGCTGCGCACACCCTTCATTATTCGCTGGCCGGGCCGGGTTCCCGAAGGGCGCGTGAGCAACGAGATCGTGCACATCGCGGATCTCTTCACCACGCTGGCCCGCATCGCCGGAGCGGAGATCCCGCAGGACCGGCCGATCGACGGCCTGGACCAGACCAGCTTCCTTCTGGGTCGCCAGGAGACCTCGGTCCGCGAATGGTTCCCGGTCTATGTCAACAACGAGCTTTTCGCCGTGAAATGGCGCAACTGGAAGCTCCACTTCGTCTGGCAGGAGCGCATGGACGACGCGCCGCAGCGGCTCGGAGGCGGCGTCAAGCTGTTCAACCTGGACATCACTCCGCAGGAGCGCCCGGATGAAAGCCTGCCGACGGGATTCACGCATGGCTGGGTGGTGCATGGCATCTTTGCGGCCCTCACCCCCTTCCAGCAGAGCCTGAAGGAGCACCCTCCCATCCCCATGGGGGCAGCCGACCCCTATAGGCCGGGGAAGAGTGGGTGAGCACGGCACCGGCGCCGTTCAGGAACGACCCCAGCAGGGGGTGGAGTCCAAGCGCGGCGCTCCTCGTGGCCCTTGGCGGGGTCGTGACTTCCACCGCTTCCCATGCTGATGAAGGCGGCGTCAGCTTCTGGGCACCCGGGCTCTACGGCAGCCTCGCGGCTGTGCCAGGGGAGGCGGGATGGTCATGGGCCACGGTCTACAACCACACCTCAGTCGATGGCGGCGGCGGCAGGACCTTCCTGCGTGGCGGCCGGTTCGAGAGTGGCCTCTCAGCCAGGGTCGACGGCGTCTTCTTCGGCCCGACCTACACCTTTGAGACCCCGTTTCTCGGGGCGCAGGCGGCACTCAGCCTCACCGGCATTGCGGGGCGCTCGGAAGCCTCCGTAGATGCGACGCTCACAGGCCCACGCGGCAACACGATCTCCGGCGAACGAAGCGATGCCCGCACAGCCTTCGGCGACCTCTACCCCCAGTTCACCCTCAAGTGGAACCAGGGCGTCCACAACTTTCTGGCCTATGGAACCGGCGGCATACCTGTCGGCGCCTACAACCCAAACCGCCTCGCAAATCTCGGCACGGGGCACGCCGCAATCGATGGGGGCGGCGGCTACACCTACTTCGACCCGAAGAGCGAGCTGGAGTTCTCGGCGGTTCTGGGCTTCACCTACAACTTCGAGAACCCCGACACCGAGTACAGGAACGGCATCGATATGCACCTGGATTGGGGCGCCTCGTACTTCATCAACGAGCGGCTGCACGTCGGCGCCGTCGGTTACCTCTACAACCAGATCACTGGCGACAGCGGCGAGGGAGCGCGGCTCGGCGACTTCAAGTCGCGCGTCGCGGGCGTCGGACCGCAGATCGGCTACATGTTCCGCATCGGGGAGCGGATCAACGCTTACCTGAACGTCAAGGCGTACGGCGAGTTCGCTGCCCAGAATCGTCCCGAAGGATGGAATGCCTGGGTGACGCTTTCCTTTTCTTTGGCTCAGCCGGGCAGGTAATCACGCCCAGTTGGAGGCCTAGCAGAGCTCCTGTGGGGCGCATCCGGTGCTAGCCCCTTACGGGCAAGAAGGTCTGCTTCTGCCCCGTCGCGTCCCTCAGAGCCGCCATTCCGCTACCGGCCAACATCGGTCAGAGGATCGACGACCAGATGCTCCGCTCCCAGAATCCTCATCTAATTGAGGTCCAGGAGGCTCAGCCTCCTGGCGGATGGGGGTCCGGGGGAAGGCGGCGCCTTCCCCTGGCCGGCCGGGGAGGGCGTCCCCTCCCCTCACCCCGCGAAGGGGTCGCTCACCAGGATGGTGTCGTCGCGTTCCGGCGAGGTGGAGAGCAGCGTGACGGGCGCCTCCACCAGTTCCTCGATGCGCTTGACGTACTTGATGGCGGTGGCCGGCAGCTCGGCCCAGGAGCGGGCGCCCATGGTGGACTGGCTCCAGCCTTCCAGCGTCTCGTAGATCGGCTCGGCCTTGGCCTGGGCGGCGGCGGCGGCGGGCAGGCGCTTCACCACCTCGCCGTCGATCCGGTAGCCTGTGCAGATCTTCAGCTCGGGCAGGCCGTCCAGCACGTCCAGCTTGGTGAGCGCGAGGCCCTGCACGCCGCCGACCTTCACCGCCTGGCGCACCAGGCAAGCGTCGAACCAGCCGCAGCGGCGCGGCCGGCCCGTCACGGTGCCGAACTCGCGGCCGCGCTCGCCCAGGCGCTTGCCGGTGTCGTCATGCAGCTCGGTCGGGAACGGCCCGGAGCCGACACGGGTGGTGTAGGCCTTGGCGATGCCCAGCACGGTGCCGATGTTGTGCGGCCCGATGCCGGAGCCGGCCGCCGCGCTGCCCGCCACCGTGTTGGAGGAGGTGACGAAGGGGTAGGTGCCGTGGTCCACATCCAGCATGACGGCCTGCGCCCCCTCGAACAGCACGCGGCTGTTCTTGTGGCGCGCCTCGTCCAGCCGCTCCCACACCGCCTCGGCATAGGGCAGCAGCTTCGGCGCCAGCGCCAGCAGGCGGTCCAGCAGGTCCTGCTTCTCGAAGGTCTCGGCGCCGAGGCCCTTCAACAAAGTGTTGTGGTGCAGCAGCAGCTCGTCGAGCTTGGACGACAGCGTTTCGGGCTCGGCGAGGTCGCAGAGGCGGATGGCGCGGCGGGCCACCTTGTCCTCGTAGGCCGGGCCGATGCCGCGGCCGGTGGTGCCGATCTTGCGCTCGCCGCGCGCTTCCTCGCGCGCCTTGTCGATGGCCGGGTGCAGCGGCAGGATCAGCGGCACGTTCTCGGCGATGCGCAGGTTGTGCGGCCCGACGTCGAGGCCCTGCCCGCGCACGCGCGAGATCTCGCCGAGCAGCGCGTCCGGGTCCAGCACCACGCCGTTGCCGATGACGCCGAGCTTGCCGCGAACCACGCCCGAGGGCAGCAGCGACAGCTTGTAGGTCTGGTTGCCCACCACCAGCGTATGGCCGGCATTGTGGCCGCCCTGGAAGCGCACGACGATGTCGGCCCGGCTTGCCAGCCAGTCCACCACCTTGCCCTTGCCCTCGTCACCCCACTGGGCGCCGATCACGGCGACATTGGCCATGGCTAAACACTCTCCTCGATCGGCGCGGCGCTGTTTCCGCGCAGGATATGGCCGCAGCGCAGGCGCTGCGGCGTGTCGGCGGGGGTCAGCGCCGCCACCGTGACGAAACCCTGGGCCCTGAGGCCCGCCGCCGCCGCCGGATCGGCGCCGAGCGGGATGAAGACGCGCGGCGCCTCCGGCGGCACCGGCGCGGCGCGGCGCACCGCGTCCAGATAGAGCGTCATGCCGGTCGCCGCCTCGTCGCCGGAGCGGTAGCGGCCGCCCCGCGCCAGCTCCCCGGCGGTGCCGGGGCCGTAGAGGGTGAAGGCCACCCCCACATGGTACTGAAGGCCGCGGAACTCCACCGGGTCCAGCGTGATGTGCAGTTCCGGCGCGCGGGCGCGGATCACCGCCACGATGGCCGCGGCATTGTCGGCGATGGCGCGGGCGGCAGGCGGCAGGTCAGCCTCCTGAAGCGCGGCCAGGGCACGGTCGGCCGGTCCGGCGGCGGTCAGCAGCGCCGGCAGTCCAATGGCCGGCGGCCCTGCCATGGTCGCCAGCTCGCGCACCGCCGCCGCGTCCTTGCGGTCCAGCGCGCGGGCAAGCTTGCGGCGCAGGTCGCCGTGCACGCCGGCCGCGTCCAGCAGGGCGGGGGCCATGGTGGGCAGCGTGATGTCCAGGCTGGGAGCGGTGATGCCCACCTCGGCCAGCGCCGCGGTGGCGATCAGCGCCACCTCGGCATCCGCCTCGGCACAATCCACGCCGATCAGCTCAATGCCGGCCTGCGGCACCTGCCGCTCGGGCGCGAGCTGGCTGCCGTGGATGCGCAGGACCTGGCCGGAATAGGAGAGCCGCAGCGGACGCGGAACATCCGCCAGCCGCGTGGCGGCGATGCGCGCCACCTGCGGCGTGATGTCGGCACGCAGCCCCATCATGCGATGGCTGTCCGGGTCCATGAGGCGGAAGGTCTGGTCGGCGACCGCGGCGCCGGAGCCGGCCAGCAGGGAATCCTCGAACTCCAGCAGCGGCGGCTTCACCCGCTCATAGCCCTGCCCCACGAACACCGCGAGCATCGCCTCGACCATGTCCGCCTCGCGCGCCGCCTCGGGCGGCAGGAGGTCGGCGAGGCCGGAGGGCAGCAGGGCGGGGTTGGGCAGGTCTTCGGTCATGGTTCCGCTGGCCGTGGCGCCGGGGAGGCGCGGCGCAAGAGGGTTCGGACGGCGCGTGTGTGGCAGCGCCGCGCGGCGGGGGCAAGGGCGGATCGCGCGCGGGAGCGTGAAGCAGATCTGCCTTCAGCGCGGCGCGGATGGTCCCATCTGGCGTGCATGAACCGCCGCACCCTGCTCGCCGCCCTTGGCCTCCCTGCCCTTCTCGCCGCCTGCTATTCGGCGGATCCGGCACGTTCCTACCTGTTTGGCGCCGGCAGCTCGGTGCGCGGGGCGGCGCTGAACGCCCCCTTCCAGTTCGGCGACCTGTCCAAGTGGCAGGGGCAGCCCGGCCGCGCCGCCTTGGCGGTTGTCCAGATCGAGTTCCTGGCGGACGCCCTGGTGAACGATCCCTACTGGTCCGCCAAGACCTCGCCCACCGTGATGACGCAGATGGAGTGGGCTCGCCGGGAGGCGCGCAACTACCTCGGCATCCATGAAGGGGCGCCGGCGGAGGCGGTCATGGGATCGCTGCGCCAGGCCGCGGAGGCGCTGGACCACGGCAGCCGCGCCACCGCCGAGGCGGCGCTGCAGGCGCCGGCCTTCAGCCGCGGCGGGGCGGAGACGCTGCGCCTGCTGGCCAGCATGCCGCGGCTACCGCGCAGCGCCGAGGCGGCAGGCGCGGTGAACGCCGAGATGGCCCGGCAGGACAACCTGCGGAACAACTGAGGCGGCTCCCCCTCGCCTAGAGCATTTTCGGTTCATCCTGGCGCACGGGAAACGCTCTAGCCGTTTGTTTTAACGAGCATCTTCACCCGTCCCGATGATGCCATCGGAACGGGAGCTGCTCTAGCGCCCGGCGAAGCGCGGCGCGCGCTTTTCCAGCCAGGCGGCACGCCCCTCCGCGAGGTCGGCGGAGCGCTGCGACTGCTGGTGGCGGGTGTCGATCGCCGCGAAATCGGCGTCGCCCCGTGCGAAGGCGTTCAGCGCCGCCTTCATGCCCTGCACGGCCAGCGGCGCGTGCCCGGCCAGCAGCGCCGCCCGGGCGGCGACATGGGCCTGCAGCGCCTCGGCCGGAACCGCCTCGTCCAGGAAGCCGATGCGCAGCAGCTCGTCGGTGCCGACGGGCTCGGCCAGCAGGAAGATCCGCTTGGCCGCCCCCAGGCCAATGCGCGCGACGGCCCGTTGCAGTCCGCTGGGGTAGTAGTGCAGGCCCAGCCTTGCGGCCGGCATGGTCAGCGACATGCCGGCGGCGCCGATGCGGAAGTCCGCGGCCATGGCGAGGTCCACCGCGCCGCCATAGACGCTGCCGTTGAGGGCGCAGATCGTCGGCAGGCGGCAGCGCTCGAGGCGGTCGCCCACGGTGCCAAACTCAGGGGTCTCCGGACCCGCCCCGCGGCCGAGCTTGCCGATGTTGTAGCCGGCGCTGAAGGAACGCCCGGCGCCGGTGAGCACCAGGACACGGAGGGCATCATCCGCCTCCACCCGGTCCAGCAGCTGCACCAGGCGCAGCAGGTCCTCCGGCTCCAGGCGGTTGTGGTGGCGCGGACGGTTCAGGCGGATGGTGGCGACGGCGCCGGCCACCTCCAGGCTGGGCGTCGCGCCCTCGACGCCACCCTGCACGCCACCGGCGGATGATTCGTTGTCAGCAGCCATAAAGGAAAGCCTCCGCCTGTGGGTCATCCAGCGAGGGCGGCATGATGGGATGGGCCGGCCGGATCGCCAAGACGGCCCTGCCACGCCGTCGTTCATAGCGGGTTTCGCGGCGCGCGAGGCAAGGTCTAAGCTGCACTGCAGCAACAGCAGCCGGGCCCTCGCATGCCGATCCATGTCGCGCTGACCCATCGCACCAGCTACCGCTATGATCGCCCCGTCAGCCTGGGGCCGCAGACCATCCGGCTGCGGCCGGCCCCGCATGCGCGCACGCCGATCCTCTCCTACGCGCTGAGCATCGCGCCCAAGCCGCACTTCCTGAACTGGCAGCAGGACCCGCAGGGAAATTTCCTCGCCCGCGTCGTCTTTCCCGAACGCATCACCCATTTCGACGTGACGGTGGACCTCGTGGCCGACATGGCCACCATCAATCCCTTCGACTTCTTCCTGGAGCCCGAGGCCGAGACCTGGCCCCTCAGCTATGACCCGGTGCTGGAACAGGAGCTGGCACCCTTCCGCCGCGCCGCCGAGCCCGGTCCGCGCCTCGCCGCGCTGCTGGCGGAGGTGCCGCGCGGCGAGCAGGGCACCGTCTCCATGATGATGGCGCTGAACAGCCTGGTTCGGAGCCGCGTCTCCTACATCGTGCGGATGGAGCCAGGCGTCTGGTCGCCCGAGCAGACGCTGACCGCGGGCAAGGGCTCCTGCCGGGACAGCGCCTGGCTGCTGGTGCAGATGTTGCGCAACCTCGGCTATGCCGCGCGCTTCGTCTCGGGCTACCTGATCCAGCTCGTCGCCGACGAGAAGCCGCTGGAAGGGCCTGAAGGTCCGGAGGCCGACTTCACCGACCTGCATGCCTGGGCGGAGGTTTATCTTCCCGGTGCCGGCTGGGTCGGGCTGGACGCCACCTCCGGCCTGCTGGCAGGCGAGGGCCATGTTCCGCTCGCGGCGACGCCGGAGCCGCAGTCGGCCGCGCCGATCAGCGGCGTGATGTCGAAGGCCGAGGTGGCCTTTGACTTCGGCATGCGCGTCACCCGCCTGCGCGAAACGCCGCGCGTCACCAAGCCCTATTCCGAGGAGACTTGGCAGGACATCCTGGAGGCCGGCGAGGTGGTGGACGCGCAGCTCGCCGAGGGCAAGGTGCGGCTGACCATGGGCGGCGAGCCCACCTTCGTCTCCGCCACCGACCAGGAGGCGCCCGAGTGGAACACCGATGCCCTTGGCCCGACCAAGCGGCGCATCGCCGGGCGGCTGCTGAAGCGGCTGATGCCGCTCTGGGCGCCGGGCGGCGTGGTGCAGCACGCGGCGGGCAAGCATTATCCCGGCGAGCAGCTGCCGCGCTGGGCGCTCAACGCCTATTGGCGGAAGGATGGCGAGCCGGTCTGGACCGACCCCGCCCTCCTCGCCGACGACGAGCACGCGGACAGCGCCACCGCCGCCGATGCTGCCGGTTTCGCCACGGCACTCGCGGAACGGCTCGGGCTCGACGCGCGCCACGTGCAGCCGGCGCATGAGGACATCCATTATTATCTCTGGAAGGAGAAGCGCCTACCGGCCAACGTGCTGGCCGAGGATTCCAGGCTGAAGGACCCGCTGGAGCGGGCGCGCCTGGCGAAGGTCTTCGGCCAGGGGCTGGCGGCGAGCGTCGGCTCGGTGCTGCCGCTGCGCCGGCGGAAAGATGGCAGGGGCTGGGAATCCGGCCGGTGGCTGTTCCGCGAGGATGACCTGATCTTTCTTGTCCCCGGCGATTCACCGATCGGTTCCCGCCTGCCGCTGGAAAGCCTGCCCTGGGCCGACCCGGCCAGCATTCCCGCCGAGTTCGAGGCCGATCCCTTCGCCTCGCGCGCGCCCCTCCCGCCCGCCCAGGCCTTCCGCCCCGCTGCGCCGCCGCCCGCCACAAGCGCAGCCGGGTTTCCCATCCACCACCAGATCGGGCACACGTCCCCTGCGGGCGCGCCCGGCGCCGGTCCGCTGCCCGGCGCCGAGGCACTGCGCCGCGCCCGCGCGCCGCTGCCTGCCGAGAACGGCCGCGATGAGCGGGATCTCGTCCGCACCGCACTGACGGTGGAGCCGCGCGCAGGCCGGCTGCACGTCTTCTTCCCGCCCCTCTACGCCGCCGAGGACTGGCTGGAACTCTGCGCCGCCGTTGAGCAAACCGCCGCCGCCGCCGGGCGCCGCGTGGTGCTGGAAGGCTATGGGCCGCCCTCCGACCCGCGCCTGCAGGGCTTCTCCGTCACGCCCGATCCTGGGGTGATCGAGGTGAACATCCATCCCGCCGCTTCCTGGGCCGAGCATGTGGAGCGCACCGAGCAGCTCTACGCCCTGGCGCGGGAGGAAGGCCTTGCGGCCGAGAAGTTCATGCTTGATGGCCGCCATGTCGGCACCGGCGGCGGCAACCATGTGGTGATGGGCGGCGCGACGGTGGCCGAAAGCCCCTTCCTGCGCCGGCCGGACCTGCTGAAGTCGCTGCTCGGCTTCTGGCACAACCATCCGAGCCTTTCCTTCCTCTTCTCCGGCCTGTTCATCGGCCCGACCAGCCAGCACCCGCGCATCGACGAGGCGCGGCAGGACGTGCTGAACGACCTGGAGATCGCCTTCCAGCAGATCGAGCCCGGGCTGGAATGCCCGCCCTGGCTGGTGGACCGGCTGTTCCGCAACATCCTGGCGGACATGACCGGCAACACCCACCGCACCGAGTTCTGCATCGACAAGCTCTACTCGCCCGACCATTCCGGCGGCCGGCGCGGCCTGGTGGAGTTCCGTGCCTTCGAGATGCCGCCCAACCCGCGCATGTCGGCGGCGCAGATGCTGCTGATGCGCGCCGCCCTCGCCGCCTTCTGGAAGGCACCCTATGAGCGCCGGCTGGTGCGCTGGGGAACCCGCCTGCATGACGACTTCATGCTGCCGCACTACGCGCGCGAGAATTTCCGCGACGCCATCGAGGAGCTGAGGGCGCTCGGGGCACCGCTGGAGGAGGCGTGGTTCGACCCGCACTTCGCGTTCCGCTTCCCGCTGCTGGGCGAGACGGCGGTGCACGATGTCGGCCTTGAACTGCGGCACGCGCTGGAACCCTGGAACGTCCTGGGCGAGGAAAACTACGTTGGCGGCACCGCCCGCTTCGTGGACAGCAGCACCGAGCGGCTGCAGCTCCGCGCCACCGGCTTCACCCCGGAGCGCTTCACCCTGGCGGTGAACGGCCGCGCCCTGCCCATGGCCCCTACCGGCCGCGCCGGCGAGTTCGTGGCAGGCGTGCGCTTCAAGGCCTGGGCGCCGACCTCCGCCATGCACCCGGCCATCCGCGCGCAGACACCGCTGACCTTCGACCTCTGGGACAGCTGGACCGGCCGCAGCCTCGGCGGCTTCATGCATCACGCGGCGCATCCGGGCGGGCGCAACTACGAGCGCTTTCCGGTGAACGCCAACGAGGCGGAGGCGCGGCGCCGCGCCCGCTTCTTCCCCTTCGGACATACCCCCGGGGGCGGCCACACGCCCGGGCCCGGCGCCGCGCCGCTGACGGTGCAGGGGGCGGAGCTGCGCCGGACCCTCGACCTGCGCCGCCTCGCATGATAGCGGGCGGCGGGTGATCCAGCCCTCCCCGCCCGACGAGATGGTCGATGGCCGTGGCCAGGTGCGGCCGCACTGGCGGCGCGTGCTCGCGGCCCTTTCCGACCTGCCGCCCGACTCCGCCGAGGGCGGCCTCGGCGAGGCCGCGCGCCGGCTCGACCGCGCCTTCGAGGAGGAGGGCGCCACCTCCCTGCTGCCTGGCCTCAGGCGCGCCGAACCTTCCTGGCGCTGCGATCCGGTGCCGCTGCCCCTTCCCGCCGCCGAGTTCGCCACCCTCGCCGAGGGGCTGGCGCAGCGCGCGCGGTTGCTGGATGCCGTGCTGGCCGACCTGTACGGCGAGCAGCGCCTGCTGGCCGGCCGGCTGGTGCCGCCCGAACTGCTCTTCGCCAACCCGGCCTTCCTGCGCCCCTGCCGCAGCGCCGCCGCGCCACCGCCGCGCCCGATGCTGCAGACCTATGCCGCCGACCTGCTGCGCGGGCCCGACGGGTGCTGGCGGGTCTTGGCCGATCGCACCAGCCGCGCCGCCGGCATCGGTCATGCGCAGGAGAACCGGCGCATGCTCGGGCGCGTGCTGCCGCACTTGTTCCAGAGCCAGCAGGTGCGGCCGCTGCGCCCGTTCTTCGATCTCTGGCAGGACGCGCTGCAACGCCTCGCCCCGCCGCGCCAGGAGAACGCCGCCATCGCGCTGCTGACGCCGGGCGTGCAGCACCCGCTCTGGTTCGAGCATGTGCTGCTGGCGCGCGAGCTCTCCTGCGCGCTGGTGGAGCCGGGCGATCTGGCGGCGCGTGGCGGGGCTGTTTTCCTCAAGACGCTGAAGGGCTTGCAGCCCGTCCACGTGCTGCTGCGCCGGATGGACGGCCGCCTGCTCGATCCGCTGGAATTCGGCGGCCATGAACCTGGCGTCCCCGGCCTGCTCGACGCCTGGCGGCATGGCGGCGTACGGGTGGTGAATGCGCCCGGCTGCGGCCTGGCCGAGGCGCCGGGCCTGACCGCCCTGCTGCCGCGCCTCTGCGAGCACCTGCTCGGCGAGCCCTTGCGCCTGCCTTCGGTCGAGACGCACTGGCTGGCGGATCCCGATGCCCTCGCCGCCGTGCTGCGCAACCCGGACGCCTGGCTGCTGCGACCCGCCGCCGACGGCATCGCCCCCGCCTGGCGCCCCGGCCGCATGACGCCCGCCCAGCGCGAGACCCTGCTCGCCCGCGTGGCGGCGCAGCCGCGCGCCTTCGCCGCCACGCGCGACCTTCCGCCCTCCGTCGCGCCTTTCGTCGAGGGTGGTGGCCTGGCGCCGCGCCCGGTGCTGCTGCGCCTTTTCCTGGCGCAGGACGGCGCGGCGTGGAGCGCCTTCCCCGGCGGCCTCGCCCGTGTGCCGGACGAGGCGACCGGGCCGATCGGCCGGCTGCCGCGCCAGGCCCTGTCCAAGGATGTCTGGGTGCTCAGCGAGGAAGGCGGCCGCATCCAGGGGCCGGGCGCGCCACGCCAGGCGCCGTTGCCGATCCGCCGTGCCGGTGGCGACTTTCCCAGTCGCGTGGCCGACAACCTGTTCTGGCTCGGCCGCTACGTCGAGCGCATGGAAGGCGCCGCGAGACTGATGCGCGCGGCCCTGGCCCGGCTGGACCGCGGCCCGCTGCTGCCGCGCGAGATGGCGGAGCTGGCGGCACTCTTCACGGGCCTGCGCCATGCCGGGCTGGTCATGCCCGAGGACATGCCGAACACCGCCGCCAGCTCCGCCTTCCAGGCCGCGCTCTGGCGCACGCTGCGGGAGGGCGGCACGGTCGCGCGGCTCTTCGATGAGATCGGCCGCCTGGTGGAGGCCGTGCGTGACCGGCTGACCGGCGACATGCACACCCTCTTCACCCTGCCGCTGCGCGCCGTGCGCGTGCAGGCCGATGCACCGCAGCTTGGCCTGCAAGGCCTGGAAGCCGTGCTGGGCAGCGTGCTCCGCTACTCGGCTGGCGTGGCGGGCGCCGCGGCCGAGAACATGGTGCGCGCCGGCGGGTTCGCCTTTCTCGACCTCGGGCGGCGCGTGGAGCGGGCGCAGAGCATCGCCGCGCAGCTTGGCTTCGCGCTCGGCCAGAGCGCCAGCCGCATCGAGGGCGGGTTGCGGCTGGCGCTGGAGCTGTGCGACTCCGTCATCACCTATCGCAGCCGCTATCTCGGCACGCTGCAGCCCGCGCCGGCGCTCGACCTGGTGCTGGCCGAGCCCGGCAACCCGCGCGGCCTCGCCTTCCAGCTCCACGCCATCCGCGACCTGCTGCGGTCGGTGGATGGCGGCTCAGAGTGCGAGCTGCTGCCGCCGGCCGAAGCGCTGATCGCAACCGTGGAGGCCATGCCCGCCGCGGTTCTCGCCGCGCCCGACCAGGCGGCCGCGGCGGTGGCGCTCGCACCCCGCCTCGCCGCGATGGAGGGCGAGATCGCCGTCCTTTCCGACGCCATCACCCGCCGCTACTTCGCGCTGCTGCCGCCCATCCAGCAGATCGGGCAGGAATATCCCGGCGGAGGCGCGGGATGATGTGGCATGTGCGCCACGCCACCACCTATCGCTATGCCGAGCCGGTGGACATCGCCACCCACCTTCTGCACCTCGCGCCCCGGCCGCTGCCGCACCAGCGCGTGTTGGCGGAAAGCCTGACCTGCCAGCCCGAGCCCGCGCGCGTCGCCACCGGCACCGACCATTTCGGCAACCGCGTCGCCTGGCTCTTCCTCGACCGCCCACACTCGGTCTTTGAAGTGGTGGCGGAGGCGACGGTGGAGGTTACCGCCCGCGCCCTTCCTGATCCCGCCGCGACGCCGCCCTGGGAAACCGTCGCGGAACGGGCCTCGCGGGAGCCTGAGGCGGCCGAGTTCGCTCTTCCCTCGCCCATGCTTCCGCCCGAGGCCGAAGCCACCGCCTATGCGGCTGCCTCCTTCCGCCCGGGCCAGCCGGTGCTGGAAGGGCTGCTGGACCTGACCGCGCGCATCCCGCGCGACTTCGCCTTTCGCCCCGGCGTCACCGGCATCGCCACGCCGGTCGCGCAGGTGCTGGCGCAACGGGCGGGCGTCTGCCAGGACTTCACCCACCTGATGCTCTGCGCGCTGCGTGGGCTTGGCCTGCCGGCGCGCTACGTTTCCGGCTACATCCGCACCCTGCCGCCGCCGGGGGGCGCGTCCCTCATGGGCGCCGACCAGTCCCACGCCTGGGTCAGCGCCTGGCTCGGGCTGGAGCACGGCTGGGTGGACCTTGACCCGACCAACGCCCTGGTCGTGCGCGACGAGCATGTCACGCTGGGCTGGGGACGCGACTTCCACGACATTTCGCCCCTGCGCGGCATCATCCTTGGCGGCGGGCGGCATAGCCTGCGGGTCGAGGTGGATCTGGCGCCGGGCTAGGAGGACGTGCGGGGAAAGGAACTCCCCCGCGCCCCCATCTTCGTTCTTCGAGTTCTCAGTTCGAGCCTGCCAGGTAGCGCTCCGCGCCCTCGGCCAGCACCCGCACGCAGAGGGCGAGATCCTCTTCCTTCGTGTCTTCCGCCCAATGGTGGCTGATGCCGCCGATCGAGGGGGTGAACAGCATCGCGGCGGGCATCCGCTTCGCGAGGTACTGCGCGTCATGTCCCGCGCCGCTCGGCATTTCCTGCCAGGCGCCGGGCGCCAGCGCCTCGGCCGCGCCGCCGAGGGCGCGCATCATCGCCGGGTCGCAGAGCGCGGGCGTCGCCTTGCTGATGCCGACGAGCTCGGTGTGGCTGCGCTCGCGCCGGTTGCTCTCGCGCACGAGCATCCGCAGTGCCGCTTCCATCTCCTGCAGCTTCTCCATGGACACGTCGCGGAACTGGAAGAGCACCTCCGCCTTGCCCGGAATGATGCTCGGCGCACCCGGCTCCAGCAGGATGCGCCCGGTCGTCCAGGTGCTGCGCTCGCCGCAGACGCGCGGAAATTCCCGGTCGATGGCGGCGAGCAGGCGCACCGCCGCCAGCCCGGCATCCCGGCGCTCGGCCATGGTGGTGCCGCCGGCATGGTCCTGCTGCCCCGTCACGCTCAGCCGCCACTGCCAGATGGCGACGATACCGGTGACGACGCCGACCTGCAGCCCGGCCCCCTCAAGCTGCGTGCCCTGCTCGATATGCATTTCGAAGAAGCCCTTGTAGCGGGCGGGATCAATCTGCATCCGCGGCAATCCGGCGAGGCCGGCGGCCCTCAGCGCGTCCCGCAGCGGCGTGCCATCGTTGCGGCTGCGGCTGCGGTCGATCTCCTCCTCCGACAGCTCGCCGATGATGGACCTGCTGCCGAGAAAGCCGCCCTCGAAATGCCCTTCCTCGTCGGCGAAGGCGCAAACATCCACCGGCAGCCCGGCACGCGCCAGCGCCAGCCCGGCGACGACACCAAGCGCGCCATCCAGCCAGCCGGCCTCGTTCTGGCTCTCGATATGGCTGCCGACCAGCAGGTGCGGTCCCGGTCCCTTGTTGCGGCCGAAAACGTTGCCGATGCCGTCGATGGAGGCTTCCAGCCCGACCTCCTCCATCCGCTGCATCAGCCAGCGGCGGGATTCCATGTCGTCAGGGGAGTAGGTCGGACGATGCACCCCGGTCTTGAAGGCGCCGATCCTGCGCAGGTCGTGCAGGTCCTGAAGAAAGCGGGCGGTATCAACCTGGGGCATGGCGAGGCTCCGTCGGTGACTGCGGTCGTTGCAGCGTCAGCAGGCAGCGTGCCGCTCCAGCCTGCGGCGGGCAAGGTGTCTCGCCTGTGGCCCGGATGGCGTGCAGGATGGAGGCGCTGCTGAAGAGGAGGATTGCCATGCGCGCGCTGACGCACATTCCGCCGCCGGCCGGGCTCCGGACGCCACCGCTCTCCTATGCGGTGCGCACGGGAGACTTGCTCTACGTTTCCGGCATCGGGCCGCTGAACGCCGACAACAGCGTGCCTGATGGCTTCGAGGCGCAGATGCAACTGGTGCTGGCGACGCTGGACAAGGTGCTCGCGCAGGCGGGCGCGGACCGCAGCCGGCTGGTGAAGGTCAACGTGCTGCTGACGCGCGAGGAGGACGTGAAGGAGATGAACCGCCTCTACGCCGCCTGGTATGGCCCCGGCCCGTATCCCGCGCGCACCACGGCGGTGGTGAAGGCGCTTCCGCTGCCGGAGTTCCTGCTGGAGATCGAGGGCGTTGCCGCGCTCGGCTGAGGGAAGGTCCGGGAAACGCGGTTTCACGAAGGGTGAGCGCGAGGGGACAAGGTCCCCTCGTCTCTTCGCCTACCGCGCCTCCAGCGTCAGCCCGCCGTCGACGACGACGGTCTGCCCCGTCACCATCCGTGCGCCGGCGAGCAGGAAGATGATGACCTCGGCCAGGTCCTCCGGCTGGTTGCGGCGCTTCAGCAGGGCCTTGTTGGCGGAGGCAGCGCGGCGCTCCTCCGTCCACTCCACCATCCAGGGGCTGTCCACCGCGCCGGGGGCGATGGCGTTCACCCGCGCCTCCGGCGCAAGCGAGCGCGCCAGGTTCTTGGTCAGGCTGATGACGCCCGCCTTGGTGGCGCCATAGGCCATCGAGCTGCCGGGGCTGTCGAGGCCGGCGATGGAGGCGACGTTCACCACCGCGCCGTGCGAGGCCTTCAGCGCAGGCGCCGCCGCCTTGGCGCAGCGGAAGACGCCGAGCAGGTTCACCTGCAGCACGGTCTGCCAGAGCTCCTCGGTGAGGCGGTCCAGCGCGGCGGGCGGGATCAGGCTGCTGGTGCCGGGCGTGCCGGCATTGTTCACGAGGTAATCGAGCTTGCCTCCGAGATCGGCGATGGCCTTTTCCACCATGCGCGGTCCGCTTTCGGCCTCGCCCACATTGCCCGGCGCGGAGATCACGTCATGCCCGGCGGCGCGCAGCGCGGCGATGACGCCTTCGGCGCGCGGGTCGTCCGGCAGGTGGTTGATGGCGACACGGCAGCCGGCCTCGGCCAGCCCGCGCACCGTGGCCAGCCCGATGCCGGAGGCGCCGCCGGTGACGAGCGCCGTCTTGCCGGGAAGTTCGTAGCGGATCATGTCTTCTTGTCCTCCAGGCCCGCCATCGGGCCGATCTCCTTGATCGCGCGCTTCAGCGCCAGCAGGCGGCGGTCCCGCTCGGCAAGCAGCGCCTCGGGGTCCTGCCCGCCCCAGTCATAGAGGCCGCGCCCGGCCATGACGCCGGTATGGCCTTCCGCCAGGGCGCGGTCGAGCGTCTCGCTGTTCCGGCGCGGCGGCGGCGGCTGGTACATGCCGTTGGCCAGGGCCTGGGCGGAAAGCGGCAGGCCGGTGAAGTCGGCCTTCGCCATCTGGCCCAGCAGCAGCAGCCGCAGCCCGAGCCCATGGATGATGGCGGCGTCGATCTCCTGCGGGGTGGCGTAGCCCTCGTCCATCAGCCGGTAGCACTCGCCCGACAGCGCCGACTGGATGCGGTTGGCGAGGTAGCCCGGCAGGAAGCGCCGCATGACCAGCGGCACCTTGCCCATGGCCCGCAGGGTGGCGGCGACCTGCTCCACCAGTTCCGGCGCGCATTCCGGGCTGCCGACGAGGTCCACCAGGTCCACCAGGTAGGGCGGCGTGTACCAGTGCATCAGGATGGCGCGCTTCAGCCGGCCCGGCGGCATCAGCGGGAAGGCGTCGAGATAGGAGGTGTTGCTGGCCAGGATGGTGTCCGCCGGCATCAGCGGGTCCAACTCGGCGAAGAGCGCGCGCTTCACCTCGGGCTTCTCGATGATGGCCTCGATCACCAGCCCGGCGTCCGCCACCGTCTCGGCGAGGCTTTCGTGCAGGGTGACGCGCTCGCGCAGCCCGGCCTCGGTCAGGCCGTTGGCCTCGCCGGCGCCGTCCAGCGTGGCGCGCGCCTTCTCCATCAGCGAGGGGGCGCGGGCCAGGGCCGCCGGGTTGTTGTCGGTCAGCCGCACGCGATGGCCGCCGATGGCGAAGACCAGGGCCAGCGCATGGCCCATCAGCCCCGCGCCGATGATCGAAACCTTCATACCCGCTCCTCCGGCGCCCAGGGCTCGGGCGCGCGATGCTCGATGCCGGTCATCACCTCAACCACCACGGTTTCGTCGGCGGCCATGGCCTCGCGCAGGGCGGGGCCGATCTCCTCCGGCCGCTCGACGCGGATGCCGCGCAGGCCGAAGCCGCGCGCGAGGGCGCAGAAATCGGTGTGCTCGCCGAAGCGCAGCAGCGTCGCGGCGCGCTCGGGGTTGTTGCCGGCGGCGCGGAGGAGGTTGGGCCAGCCCTGGCCGAAGCCCTGGTTGTTGTTCACCACCAGCGTCACGGCGATGCCGCGGCGCTTCGCCGTCTCCAGCTCGGTCAGGTGGTAGTAGAGCGCGCCGTCGCCGCTCCAGCAGACCACCTTGCGGTCGCCCGCCGCGCATTTGGCGCCGAGCGAGGCGGGAAAGGCCCAGCCGAGCGAGCCGGCGGCGCGCAGGTAGCGCTGCCCGGCGCCGTTCATCTCGATCAGCGTGCCGGTCCAGATGCCGGAATAGCCGGTGTCGGCGACGAGGATGCCATCCTCCGGCAGGGCGGCGGAAATCTCGGCGCAGAGCCGGGCGGGATCGATCGGCGCCTCGTCGCTGGCGAGGCGGGGCGCCATGGCCGCGCGCCAGTCCTCCATCCGGGCGCTGGCGCGGCGGGCGAAGGCATGGTCCCGCGCCGGGCGGCCCAGCGCCTCGATCAGGTGGCTCAGCGTGCCCCTTGGGTCGCCGTGCAGGGAAAGCTCGGCCGGGCAGCGGTCGAGCTCGAGCGCGTCGGCGTCGATCTGGATGACCGGCGTGCCGGGGCGCGGGAGGCGCCAGCCATGCGTCACCTGGTCGCCGCCGTCGCAGCCGACCATCAGCACCAGGCCGGCCTCGTGCAGCACCTGATTGGCAGGCGGCGCCGAGTAGCTGCCGGCAACGCCGATGTTGAGCGGGTGGCGCGACGGCAGAAGATCCCGCGCGCCCAGGCTGGTGACGACCGGTGCCTGCAGCGCCTCGGCCAGCACCTGCAGGCCTTCGCCGCAGCCGGAGAGCGCGGCGCCATCGCCGGCCAGGATCACCACATCCCCGGCGGCGCGGAGGCGGGCGGCGGCGGCCTCGATCTGCGCGCCCTCAGCCACCGGGCGGTGCCGGGGCGCGGTCCAGGCGGAGAAGTCGGCCGGCTCGGCGCCGCTGTCGCCCTGCTCCACCACCTCGCCCATCAGCCCATGGAGATCGAGATGCACCGGGCGCGGCGGCGCCGTCGTGGCGGCCGCCCAGGCCATGCGGAACAGGCGCGGTAGGTCGGAAGCGGCCTCGACGGCGGCGCCGAACCGCGTCACCGGGGCGAAGAGCGGCGCATGCGGCACTTCCTGGTAGGCATTGCGGTGCTGCGCCGAGGGCGGCTTGCGCCCGGTCAGCGCGATCACCGGCGCGCGGCCGAGCCAGGCATCCTGCAAGGCCGCCGCGAGGTTGGCCGCGCCGACCGACTGCGCCGCGACGATGCCCGGCCGCCCGCTGACGCGGGCATATCCATCGGCCATGTAGGCCGCGCCCTTCTCGGAATGCGCCAGAATGGGCCGCACGCCCTGCGCCTGCAGCGCCATCAGGGTGGGGCGCAGCACGGCGTCGATGAAGAAGACATGGCTCTGGCCGGATGCCGCGATGCTGCGCGCCAGCCACTCCGCCCCTTTGAGGCCCATGGTCGGACGATCCCCCGGTGCTTGTTTTGCCTGAGCCTGCCCCCGCCCCTGTGGGGAGGCAACCCCTTCCGAGCACGCAATGCCGAGGCCGCGCTTGCCTTCGGGGCTCCCCTCCGCTACCGCGCGCGGCGAAAGCCCCATCGGAATGACCGCGCAAGACCCCTCCACCCTGCCCCCCCTGCGGGCGGATGATTTCGACTTCGCCCTGCCCGAGGCGCTGATCGCCCAGGCGCCGGCCCGCCCGCGCGATGCGGCGCGCATGCTCGTGGCCGCGCCGGAGGGCATCCGCGATGCCGGCGTGCTGGACCTGCCGCAATGGCTGCGCCCCGGCGACCTGATGGTGGTGAACGACACCCGCGTCATTCCCGCCCGGCTGCGCGCCCGGCGCGGCGAGGCGCGGCTGGAGATCATGCTGAACCGCGCCGAGGCCGGCGGCATTTGGCACGCCCTGGTGCGCAACGCCAGGAAGCTGCGCCCCGGCGACATCCTGAGCATCGAGGGCGCGCCGGAGCTCGCCCCCCGCGTGGTGGAGCGGCAGGAAGGCGGCGCCGCGCTGCTCGACTTCGGGCCGGACCAGGCGCTGCTCGCCGCCGCGCTGGAAAAGGCCGGCGAGATCCCGCTGCCGCCCTACATCGCCCGCCCCGAGGGGCCGCGCGCAGAGGATCGCGAGGACTACCAGCCGATCTTCGCGCGCCAGCCCGGCGCGGTGGCGGCGCCGACCGCCAGCCTGCACTTCACCGACCGCCTGCTGGGCGCGCTGGCCGAGCGCGGCGTCGGGCAGGTGGCGCTGACGCTGCATGTCGGCGCCGGGACGTTCCTTCCCATCCGCGCCGAGGACCCCCGCGCCCACAAGCTGCACGCCGAATGGGGCGAGATCACGCCCGCGGCGGCGGCGGCGATCAACGACGCCCGCGCCAAGGGCGGCCGCATCGTCGCCATCGGCACCACGGCGCTGCGGCTGCTGGAAAGCGCGGTGGACAGCCGGGGCGTGGTGCATCCCTTCCGCGGCCTCACCGACATCTTCCTACTACCCGGCCACCGCTTCCACTCGGCGGACCTGCTGCTGACCAACTTCCACCTGCCGAAGTCGAGCCTGTTCATGCTGGTCTCGGCCTTCGCCGGCATGGCGCGGATGCGCAACGCCTATGCCCATGCCGTGGCGGCCGGCTACCGCTTCTACTCCTATGGCGATGCCAGCCTGCTGTTCCGGGAGGATTACTGTTCATGACGACGCATGGCCCCCTGGCCTGGACCTGCCAGTGCCGCGACGGCCATGCCCGCGCCGGCACCCTGCGCACCGCGCATGGCGAGGTGCCGACGCCGGTCTTCATGCCCGTCGGCACCGCCGGCACGGTGAAGGGCATGACGGCCGACAATGTGCGGGCCACCGGCGCCAGCATCGTGCTCGGCAACACCTACCACCTGATGCTGCGCCCCGGCGCCGAGCGCGTCGGCAGGCTCGGCGGGCTGCACCGCATGATGGACTGGCAGGGACCGATCCTGACGGATTCCGGCGGCTTCCAGGTGATGTCGCTCTCCAAGCTTCGGAAGCTCGACAAGGACGGCGTCACCTTCCAGAGCCACATCAACGGCGAGCGGTTCCGCCTGACGCCGGAGCGCAGCATCGAGATCCAGCACCTGCTGGATGCCGACATCAGCATGTGCTTCGACGAGTGCATCCCCTACCCGGCGACGCATGACGAGGCCGCGCGCGCCATGCGGCTCTCGATGGACTGGGCCGCGCGCTCCCGCGCCGCCTTCACGCCGCGCGCGGGCTACGGGCTGTTCGGCATCCAGCAGGGCGGCGTCTATGCCGACCTGCGCGGAGAGAGCGCGGAGGCGCTGAAGCGGATCGGCTTCGAGGGCTATGCGATCGGCGGGCTCGCCGTCGGCGAGGGGCAGGAGGAAATGTTCCGCGTGCTCGACTTCAGCGTGGGCATGCTGCCGGAGACGCATCCGCGCTACCTGATGGGCGTCGGCACGCCCTCCGACCTGGTGGGCGCCGTGGCGCGCGGCGTGGACATGTTCGACTGCGTCATCCCGACGCGCTCGGGCCGCACCGGCCGGGCCTATACCAGTCAGGGCGTGCTGAACCTGCGCAACGCCCGCCATGCCGAGGATATCGGCCCGCTCGACCCGGATTGCGACTGCCCCGCTTGCACCAGGCACTCCAGGGGCTATCTGCATCACCTGTTCAAGGCGGCCGAGATGCTCGGGCCGATCCTGCTGACTTGGCACAACATCCGCTACTACCAGACCCTGATGGCGCGCCTCCGCGCCGCCATCCTCGCGGGCCGCTTCGCCGAGAAGGCCACCGCCATCGAGGCCGGCTGGGTCCGCGCCCAGGAGACCACCGCATGACCACGCACGACGTGTCCGGCCTCACCATGCTCGGCCAGGCCACGAAGCAGCCGCAGAGCCCCGAGGAGGCCGTGCTGGAGCGGGTGCCCAACCCGCATCCCGGCAGGCAGTACTGCGTGCGCTTCACCGCACCCGAGTTCACCTCGCTCTGCCCGATCACCGGTCAGCCGGACTTCGCCCACCTCGTCCTCGACTACATCCCGCGCGGCTGGCTGGTGGAAAGCAAGAGCCTGAAGCTCTACCTCACCAGCTTCCGCAACCACGGCGCCTTCCATGAGGCCTGCACGGTGGGCATTGGCCTCAAGCTCGCCGAAGTGCTGGACCCGGCCTGGCTGCGCATCGGCGGCTATTGGTATCCGCGCGGTGGCATGCCCATCGACGTGTTCTGGCAGACCGGCAACGCGCCGGAGGGCGTCTGGGTGCCGGCCCAGGACGTGCCCAACTACCGTGGCCGGGGGTGAGACGCCCCGCGCCGGCAAGGCGCCGCCCCCGGTGCCCTCCCCGGCACTGACGCCGGAGGGCATGGCGGCGGAGATCCGCGCGCAGGCGCTGGCGCTCGGCTTCCATGCGGTGGGCTTCGCGCCGGCGCATCTCGGCCCGGAGGTGCGGGAGCGGCTGGACGCCTTCCTTGCCGCCGGCATGCAGGGGGAGATGGACTGGCTGGCCGATCGCGCCGGGCAGCGCGCCCATCCGCGGGCGCTCTGGCCCGAGGCCGTCTCCGTCATCGCGCTCGGCATGAACTACGGGCCGGAGGAGGACCCGCTCGCGGTCCTGCAGCAGCGTGACCGCGCCGCCATCAGCGTCTATGCGCGCAACAAGGACTACCATGACATCGTCAAGAAGCGGCTGAAGGCGCTGGCGCGCTGGATGGTGGACCGCTGGCGCGGCAGCGCGTTGAAGGTTTTCGTGGACACCGCTCCCGTGTCCGAGAAGCCGCTGGCGCAGGCAGCCGGAATCGGCTGGCAGGGCAAGCACAGCAACCTCGTCTCGCGGGAGTTCGGCTCCTGGCTCTTTCTGGGCGAGATCTACACCACGCTCGACCTCGCTCCCTCCGGCGCCGAGAGCGACCATTGCGGCCGCTGCACGCGCTGCCTCGCCGCCTGCCCGACCAACGCCTTCACCGGCCCCTACCGGCTGGATGCGCGGCGCTGCATCTCCTACCTGACCATCGAGCACAAGGGGCCGATCCCCGAGGAATTCCGCGCCGCCATGGGCAACCGCATCTATGGCTGCGACGACTGCCTCGCGGTCTGTCCCTGGAACAAGTTCGCCCATGCCACGCAGGAGCCGGGCCTGCTTCCGCGTGAGGAGCTGACCGCGCCACGCCTGGCGGAGCTGGCGGCGCTGGACGACGCCGCCTTCCGCTCCCTGTTCAGCGGCTCGCCCATCAAGCGCATCGGGCGGGACCGGTTCGTGCGCAACGTGCTGATCGCCATCGGCAATTCCGGCGAGGCCGGGTTGCGCCCGGCGGCCGAGGCGTTGCGCGGCGATCCCTCCCCGGTGGTGGCGGAGGCCGCCGGCTGGGCAACCGCGCGGCTGGCCGAGGCCTTGCCCTGATTTGGGCGCACGCCGTTCATGATTTTGTAAATTTTGTCCCGGATTATGCGCCGCATCACACCACGTGCGGCACTTCCTTCCGCACGGTCCTGACAACTCTCGGATGATGGGCGGATCGGGAATGATCTCTGAAATTCTTGGTTTTCAGTCGGACAACCGTCCTGTCATGGGCTTCGCCTGGTACGATTCCGGCAGCTTCGACAAGCTGCGCGAAGCCATGCCCGACATGAGCGAGAACTACGACGACTGGCGCCTCGGCGCGCAGAAGGACCTGAAGAAGGCGGAGCAGGAGGGCTACCGCGTCATCCGCATCGCGATGCGGCCGGACGACTTCTTCGCCTGGTGCCGGCAGCGCGGAATCGGCGCGCCCGGCCTTGCGGCCCGCCGCGCCTTCGCGGCCGACCAGGCGCGGCTGGTGGTGCAGGCGGAGCGCTCGCGCAAGAAGGCCTTCTCCTTCTTCTGAGGCCGGCGCGCCCCCGCCGTCCTACCCTTGACCTGCGCTGCCCGGGGCGGGAAGCCCCACGCCCGGCAGCCGAAGGAGAGCGAGGAATGAGCGAAGGCGCACTGGTTCTGTTCAGCGGCGGGCAGGATTCCGCAACCTGCCTCGCCTGGGCGCTGGACCGTTTCGAGCGGGTGGAAACCCTGGGCTTCGACTACGGCCAGCGGCACCGCGTCGAGCTGGAATGCCGCGCCGACTTTCGCGCCGCCCTGCCGCAGCGCTGGCAGGATCGCCTCGGCGCCGACCACACGCTCGCCCTGGAGGCGCTTGGTGCCGTTTCGGACACCGCGCTGACCCGCGAGACCGAAATCGCCATGACGGACAGTGGCCTGCCCAACACCTTCGTCCCCGGCCGCAACATCGTCTTTCTCACCTTCGCCGCCGCCCTCGCCTACAGGCGCGGGCTGCGCCACATCGTCGGCGGCATGTGCGAAACCGACTATTCCGGCTATCCGGACTGCCGGGACGACACCATCAAGGCCCTCCAGGTGGCGCTGAACCTCGGGATGGAGAGCCGTTTCGTCCTGCACACGCCGCTGATGTGGCTGGACAAGGCGCAGACCTGGGAAATGGCCGAAAGCCTCGGCGGCGCGCCCCTGGTGCGGGACATCGTGGAGAGGACCCACACCTGCTACCTCGGCGAGCGCGGCGCGAGCCATCCCTGGGGACATGGCTGCGGTGAATGTCCGGCCTGCGCGTTGCGCGCCAAGGGGTGGATGGCGTACCAGTCGCGCCGCTTACGCGCGGATGCACCCGCCCCATAAGGGAAAACTCGCAGATGACCGGAATTCGCCGCCTGGAGGGCCTGCTGGCTCTGATTGCCTTCGGCCTGACCATTCCCGCGGCGAACTGGCTCATCGGCAATGCCGGCACGGTCTGCACGGCGGAAGGCCCCTGCCTGATCCCGGTGGCGCCCGGTGTCATGGCGCCCTCCGGCGTGCTGATGATCGGCCTCGCCCTGGTGCTGCGGGACCTCGTGCAGCGCCGCCTGGGCGTCGGCTTCGCCTGGCTGGCCATTCTGGCGGGCACCGTGCTCTCGGCCCTGCTGGCGGCGCCATCGCTGGTGCTGGCCTCCGCCGTGGCCTTCCTGATCAGCGAGACGGTGGACCTCGTCGTCTATACCCCGCTGCAGCGGCGCAACCTGGTGCTCGCCGTCTTCGCCTCCGGTCTGGCCGGGCTGGTGGTGGACAGCATCTTCTTCCTGCTGATCGCCTTTGGCGACCTCAGCTTCCTTCCCGGGCAGGTGCTGGGCAAGCTCTGGATGGTGCTGCTCGCCCTGCCGCTGACCGCCTGGCTGCGCCGGGCCGACGCCCGGCGCGGCATTCTGCCGGCCTGAGGCGCCTCAGTTTCCCGAGAGGCAGGACTTCATGAAGTCCTGCCGCGCCGTGCCGCTCAGCTTGCGCTGCGCGGCGGTGGCGTTGCAGCCCGTCATGCGCTGGCGCTGCGCGGCCTGGGCCGGGCTGCCGCCCTGGGCCGGCCCCGTCGCGGGAACCCGTCCCGCCAGGCAGTCGCTCATGAACTTCCGGCGCGCGTCGCCCTCCAGCTTCTGCGTTCCGGCGCCGGAATTGCACGCCTTCATCCGGTCTTGCTGCGGTGTCGGGGCGCTGCCCTGCGCGGAGGCGGCGAGCGGGGTCAGCATGACCGCCAACGCCAAGGTGGCCAGAACGATCCTCATGCGGCGTCCTCCTTCAGCGACAGTTCAGCATGCCTGCGGGTCCGGTTTCGATCACGAAACGGCATGGCGCTCCGCCCGCGGGCGGGTCTGGCAACATTCCGCGCGCTGCGGCATAGATCACGGCAATGGATACGCCGACCCCTGACCCGCGGCAGGCCGAGCTTCCCGGGGAGGATTCCGCCTGGGATGCCTTGCTGCGCCTCCGCGATGAGCATGACGCCGCGGCCCTGGCCGCTCATCCGCTCGGTGGTCTGTTCGCGCCGATCCTGGCCCCGCCCGGCGCGCCGGATGGCTGCATGGTGCTCGGCCGGCTGGCGCAGACGCTGGACGGGCGCATCGCCACCGCCTCAGGCTCCAGCCAATGGATCGGCGGCCGCGGCGACATCCTGCACACCCACCGCCTGCGCGCCCTTTGCGATGCAGTTGTGATCGGCGCCGGAACGGTGCGGCACGACAACCCCCGCCTGACCACCCGCGAGGTGCATGGGCCCAGCCCCGTGCGCGTGGTGCTGGACACCGACCGGCGGCTCGGCACGGAGCACGGCGTCTTCGCCGCGGGCGGGCCGCCCACCCTGCTGGTCTGCGCCGAGGACGCCCAGGGGCCGGGCCGCCACGGCGCGGCCGAGGTGCTGCGAGCGCCGCGTGCCGCAATCGGCGGGCTCGATCTCTGCGCGCTGCTGCCGCTGCTGGCTGCGCGCGGCCTGAAGCGGCTCTTCGTCGAGGGCGGCGGATTGACGGTTTCGCGCTTCCTGGCCAGCGGCTGCCTGGACCGGCTGCACGTCACCGTCGCACCGGTGCTGCTCGGCTCCGGCATTCCCGCCTTCACCCTGCCCGAGGCCGCCCGCATCGCCGACGGGCTGCGCTTCGAATGGCAGGTGCACCAGCTCGGCCAGGACGTGCTGTTCGACATCGCCCTGCACCGCGCCCGCCCGGCGGTCTGCGCGTGATCGCGCACGGCTTCTGGACCATCGCCCCGGGCCGCGGCGAACTCCGCGCGCGGCGGCTTCCGCCACGCGCGCCGGATCAGGCGCTGGTCCGCGCCACCGCCAGCGGCGTCTCGCGCGGCACCGAGCGGCTGGTCTTTCACGGCCAGGTGCCCGAGAGCCAGTGGCAGGCCATGCAGGCGCCCCTGCAGCAGGGCGATTTCCCGTTTCCCGTGCAATACGGCTACGCCGCCGTCGGCGTGGTGGAAGATGGGCCTGCGGAACTCGCCGGCCGCCGCGTCTTCTGCCTGCACCCGCACCAGGACCGCTTCCTCGCCCCGGCTTCCATGTGCATCCCGCTGCCCGATTCCGTGCCCGACCGGCGCGCGGTGCTCGGCGCCAACATGGAAACCGCGCTGAACATCATCTGGGACGCGGCTCCCCTGCCGGGGGAGCGCGTGCTGGTGATCGGCGCCGGCGTGGTCGGCCTGCTCGCCGCCTGGCTGGCGGCGCGGATCCCCGGCGCCGCCGTCACCGTGCTGGACACCGAGTCAGCCCGCCGCGCGGAGGCCGAGGCCCTCGGCGTCCACTTCGCCGCGCCGGAGGACTGTCCGGCCGAGCAGGAGCTGGTTATCCACGCCTCGGCCAATCCCGAAGGGCTGCGCAACGCGCTCGCCCATGCCGCCTTCGAGGCGCGCATCATCGAAGCCTCCTGGTATGGCGACGAGCCGGTGACGCTGCCGCTGGGCGAGGCCTTCCATGCGAAGCGGCTGACGCTGCGCTCCAGCCAGGTCGGTGCCGTCTCGCCCGCCATGCGCGGCCGACGCAGCCATGCGGAGCGGCTTGCCCTCGCCCTTTCCCTGCTGTCGGAACCCGTCTTCGACGCGCTGCTCGGACCGGCGGTTCCCCTCGGCGAGCTGTCCGCGCGGATGCCGGCGCTGCTCGATCCGCCGCCGGGCGTGGTTGCGCCGCTCTGCCCCGTCATCACCTACTGACACGATCCGCAAACCGCCCCGGAGACGCGCAGCCCCATGTTCAGCCTGACGGTCGCCGACCACATCATGGTCGCGCACAGCTTTCGCGGCGACGGCTTCGGCCCCGCGCAGCGCGTGCACGGCGCCACCTTCGTGGTGGAGGCGGAGTTCCGCGCCACCGCGCTGGACGAGGCCAACCTGCTGGTGGACATCGCTGCCGCCCGCATCGAACTGCGCCGCCTGCTGGACGCCATTGACTACCGCAACCTCGACACGGTGCCGGAATTCGCCGGGCAGAACACCAGCACCGAATTCCTTTGCCGGCACATCCATGGCCGGCTCTGCGCCGCGGCAAGAGACGGCCGGCTCGGCGAAAGCGGCCGCAAGGTGGAGGCCATCAAGGTGCTGCTGCGCGAAAGCCCTCTCGCCTGGGCCGCCTATGACGCGGAAGTCGGCTGAGATGAGGATCGCGCTGCTCGTCCCCGGCCCCTTCAGCACCATCTCCGGCGGCTACGGCTACGACCGGCGGCTGGTCGAGGGCTTCCGCGCCGCCGGCCATGACATCGACGTGGTCGAGCTGGATGGGCGCCATCCCCTTCCAGACGCCGCCGCCCAGGCCTCTGCCCGCGCGGCGCTGGACGCCGTTCCCGAGAACACGCGGCTGGTCATCGACGGGCTTGGCCTGCCCGCCTTCGCCCCCTTCGTTGACGAGCTGGAGGCGCGGCAGGCGGTCGGCTTGATCCACCACCCCACCGCCATCGAGCCCGGCTACGACGGGGAGGACCGCGAGGAGCTGAAGCAGCGCGAGAGCCTGCTCTTCCCGCGCATGGCGCGGCTGGTCGCCACCTCCCGTCTCACCGCGGACCGGCTTCCGCTGGAGTTCGGCGCCGAGAAGGAGCGCATCGGCGTGGTCGAGCCCGGCACCGATCCGGCGCCGCGCAGCCAGGGCTCGGGCGGGCCGGGTTGTGCCCTCCTGGCTGTCGGCGTGCTGGTGCCGCGCAAGGGCCATGACGTGTTGCTGCACGCCCTCGGCCGCCTCACCGACCTGGAATGGAGCCTGACCATCGCCGGCTCCCCACGCGATCCGGTGCACGCCAAGAGCCTCGCCGCACTCGCCGAGGAGCTGAACATCGCCCAGCGCGTCACCTTCGCCGGCGAGGTCGAGCAGCCCGCCCTGGACGCCCTCTACGCCCGCAGTGACCTCTTCGCCCTGGCGACCCACTGGGAAGGCTACGGCATGGCCGCGGCCGAAGCGCTGGCGCGCGGCCTGCCGCTGGCCATCACCGCCGGTGGCGCCATCGCCGACCTCGTGCCGAAGGAGGCCGGTGTCATCGCCGCGCCGGGTGACGCCAGCTCGCTCTCCCGCGCCATGCGGCGCGTCATCTACGACCGCGACCTGCGTGCCGCGATGGCCGAGGCCGCCTGGGCCGCCGGCCAGAAGCTGCCGCGCTGGACCGACCGCGCCGAGGCCTTCGCCGCCGAGCTGGACGCGGCGCAGGCATGAGCGAGGGCTTCGACGCCGGCTGGCTCGCCCTCCGCGAGCCCTTCGATGCGCGCGCGCGCAGCCTGGGCCTCGCCGTGGCGCTGGCGGAGGCGCTGCCGCCGCGCCCGCATCTCGTGGATCTCGGCGCCGGCACCGGCGCCTTGCTGCGCTGGCTGGCCCCGCTGCTCGCCCGTTCCCAGCGCTGGACACTGGTGGATGCCGACGCTGCCCTGCTGGAGGAAGCCGTCACCACCATCGAAGAGCGCGCCATCCTCGCCGGCTGGACCACCACCTGGCCGAAGAAGCGTACCCTGCTCGTTCACACCCCGCAGGGCGTCTGGCGCGTGGAGGCGGTGGTCGCCGATCTCGCCGCCGGTCCGCGTGCTCTGCCGCTGGACGGCGCGGATGCGGTGGTCAGCTCCGCCCTCTGCGATCTGGTCTCGCGGCGCTGGGTGGAAGCGATGGCCGGAGGGCTGAACATGCCCTTCTACGCCGCGCTGAACGTGAACGGGCGCGAACGCTTCTTTCCGCCCCATCCCGCCGACCATCTCGTCGCCCGCGGGTTCCGGCGCGACCAGACGCGCGACAAGGGCTTCGGCGGGTCGGCCCTCGGCCCCGCTGCTCCTGCCGCCATGGCCAGCGCCTTCCGGGCGCGCGGCTTCACCGTGCGGACCGCGCCCAGCCCCTGGTGGGTCGGCCCCAACACGCCCGCCATGGCCGACGCGCTGGCGGACGGTCATGCGCGGGCGGCCATGACATCCCTCCCGCGCAGCCTCTCGCCGATGCTGCGAGGCTGGGCAGGCGCGCGCCAGGCGCAGGCGATGCGCGGACGGCTCGCGGCACGCATCGGGCACACCGACCTGCTCGCGCTGCCCGGATAAGAGGCAGCTCGGGGGAATGAATTCCCCGAACCCCCTTCTTCTTTCGGTTCGTTGGGCGAAGAATGGGGCCAAAGGCTGCGCCTTCAGGATAGGAACAGGGAGAGAAGCATGCCTCTGCTCGGCTGCATCGCGGATGATTCGACCGGCGCGACGGATCTCGCCGCCATGCTGGTGGCCAACGGCATGACCACGGTGCAGGTCATCGGCGTTCCGCAAGGGCCCATGCCGGACGCGGATGCGATCGTGGTCGCGCTCAAGTCGCGCACCACGCCGGCGGCCGACGCGGTCGCCGAAAGCCTCGCCGCCTGCGAGGCGCTGCTGGCCGCAGGCGCGAAGCAGATCTTCTTCAAGTACTGCTCGACCTTCGACAGCACCGATGAGGGCAATATCGGCCCGGTGGCCGACGCGCTGCTCAAGCGGCTGCAATCCGGCTTCGCCATCGCCTGCCCGGCCTTCCCGGCCAACAACCGCTCCATCTACATGGGGCACCTCTTCGTCGGCCAGGCGCTGCTCAACGAGAGCGGCATGGAGAACCACCCGCTGACGCCCATGAAGGACGCCAACCTCGTGCGCGTCCTTTCCCGCCAAACGGAGGGCGGCGTCGGGCTGGTGCCCTTCCCCGTGGTCGAGGAGGGCGCTGCGGCCATCCGCCGCGAGTTCACCAGGCTGAAGGAGGCCGGGCGCCGCTACGCCATCACCGACGCGGTGACCGACGCGCATCTGCGGATGCTGGGGGAAGCCTGCGCCGAGCATGCGCTGATCACCGGCGGCTCCGGCGTCGCCATGGGGCTGCCGGACAACTTCCGCGCCAAGGGGCTGCTGCCCGAGCGCGGCGACGCCGCCAGCCTGCCGCCGCCGCGCGGCGCCATGGCCGTGGTGGCCGGCTCCTGCTCCCGCGCCACGCTCGGGCAGATCGGGCTGGCGCGCGACCACGTGCCGACGCTGGAGCTGGACGCGCTCGCCAACCCCGACGCACAGGCGCTGGTCAAGGAGGCACTCGGCTGGGTGGAGGGCAAGCTCTCCGAGGAGCGGCCGGTGGTCATCGCTGCCTCCGCACCGCCGGATAAGGTGGCCGCGCTGCAGCAGAAGCTCGGGCGCGAGGCGGCCGGGACGCTGGTGGAGCACGCCATCGCCGGCATCGCGCAGGCGCTGGTGGAGCGCGGCGTGGGCCGCCTCGTGGTGGCCGGCGGCGAGACCTCGGGCGCGGTGGTGCAGAAGCTCGGCGTGACCAGCTTGCGCATCGGTCCGCAGATCGACCCCGGCGTGCCCTGGACCTATGCCGAGCCGGGCGGGCTGCACCTGGCGCTGAAATCCGGCAACTTCGGTGCCCGCGACTTCTTCCTCAAGGCCTTCGCCGCATGACCGAGAACGAACTCCGCGACCTGCTCTGCGAACTGGGCGCCAGCCTCTTCGCCCGCGGCTACTCCGTCGGCAGCGCCGGCAACATCAGCGTCCGCCTGCCCGACGGCTACCTGATGACGCCGACCAACTCCTCCCTCGGCCGGCTGAAGGCGGAGCGCATCAGCAAGCTGGACGCCGGCTGGGCCCATGTCGGTGGCGACAAGCCTTCCAAGGAAGTGTTCATGCACCGCGCCGTGCTGACGGCACGCCCCGATGCGGGAGCGGTGGTGCACCTGCACTCCACCCATGCAACCGCCATCGGCTGCCTGGCGGAACCGGGCGAGAGCGCGCCCATTCCACCCCTGACACCCTATTTCGTCATGCGCGTCGGCCGCAGCCTGCCGGTGATCCCCTACTACCGTCCCGGCGATGCGGCGATGGAGCCGGCGATCCACGAGGCGGCGAAGTCGGCGCGCGCCATGCTGCTGGCGAACCACGGTCCCGTCGTTTCCGGGAAGACGCTCATGGACGCCGTTTACGCCGCCGAAGAGCTGGAGGAATCGGCGCGGCTTGCATTGATGCTGCGGGGCGCCGGCGCGCGCGCGCTGACGGGCGCCCAGGTCGAGGACCTGCTTTCCACCTTCGGCTGAGCTGGCGGCGGGGTCGCGGCAGCCTATCCGCCGGTGGGAGATGGCGGAGGCGGCGCGAAGACGCGCAGCGCCCCCGGCCAGCTCCGGCATTCCAGGGGGGACTGCATCTTCAGCACTTCACCGTCCAGGGTCACGCTCAGGCTGCGGCGGTGGGAACGGATCTCCACCGCGGTGACCGAGCGCATCTCGAAGTCGCGGTCCTCGCGCAGCCGCCCTCTCAGCGCGCGGACAAACATGCGCAGGATGCCGAGGCGGCTGTGGTGGCGGGCGATGCAGAGGCACAACTCGCCCTTGTCCAGCGCACAGCGGCGGCCCGGGTTGGGCAAGCTGGTGCTGTAGAGATTGTTGCCGATGAAGACGAGCGGCGTGCGCAACCGCTCCCCCCAGCCTTCCGCGCGGACGGCCAGGCGGTGCCGGGTGAACCGCCAAAGCGCGCGCAGCGTGGCCAGCACGGTGGCGGGGTTCTTGGGCAGCCGGTGCCGCTCCTGCTCGTACTCCCGCCCCCGCACGATGTCCGCGTAGAGGCCCACCGTGGCATTGTTGACGAAGATGCGGTCGTTGATCCGGGCGACGTCGATGCTGCGCAGGTGGCCGCCGGCGATGACGGCAACCGCCTCCTTCACCTCCAGAGGGAGCCCGAGATCCTTGGCGAAGTGGTTGCGGGTGCCGAGCGGCAGCACGCCGAAGGGCCGCTCCGTGCCCGCCACCAGCCCGGCAGCGGTGCCAATGGTGCCATCCCCACCGCCGACCACGACGCCGTCCCACGGCTCTCCGAGCGCGGCCTCGACGGCATCGCGCAGCGCCGGACCCTCGACTTCGGCCACGGATGCCTCGACGCCGTGCTGGGCGAAAGCGTCGGTCAGTTGCCGGCTGATGTCCTCGCCACCTACCGAGCCGCCGCCCGCATTGATGATCACCCTGATGCGCATGGCCGACGCCCTTGCAAGCCCGCCGGGAAAAAGCGCCCAGACAGCGCTGGTTGCTTCCGGCAGCCGCCGTTTCGGCGAGTTCACCCGAACGGGAAGCTTTATCGCCGGACGACGCCTTGCCGCGCCGCGCCGTTCCGAACTCGCTTCAAAGCGAAGCGCCGGGGTCGAGCCGCTGGATATAGCTGCGCCACGGTGCGTGCTCCGCGATTCGCTCGTAGAGGGCGATGGCCGCGCGATCGGACTCCGGCACAAACCAGCGGAGATGGCTCCAGCCCCGCGCGTGTCCGGCTTCGCCCACGGCCCCGACCAGCGCGCGGGCGATGCCGCGGCCACGCGCCGCCGGCAGCACGAACAGGTCGTCGAGCTGGCCGCAGCGGCGGGCGAAAACGATCTCCGGCAGGTCGAAGAAGAGCGCGAAGCCCTGTGGCGCGCGCTCCTGCCAGGCGACCAGCAGCTCCGCGCGCGCGTCGGCGGCGAGCAGCGCGGCAACGGCGGCACCCGTCGTCGCCGCCTGCCCGTGCAGCACGCCGCGCATCTCCGCCGCATAGGCGTCCAGCAGAGGCAGCAGGGCAGCCTGGTCTGCGGCGGTGAAGGGCCGGATGCTCAGGGGCATGCCGCGAGGTCGATCTCGTCCGCCAGCGGCTCGTCGCGGAAGAACCGGCCGAGGTTGGCCGTGGCACCCTGCACCTTCGCCTGCATGGCATCCAAGGTGCCGGCGGCGACGTGCGGCGTCAGCACGACGTTCGGCAGGCCGAAGAGCGGATTGTCGGGCCGTGGCGGCTCCGGCTCGAACACATCGATGGCGGCGGCGCGGATGCTGCCGGCCTGCAGCGCGCGCGCCAGCGCCGCCTCGTCCACCACCGCGCCCCGCGCGCAGTTGACCAGCACCGCGTCGGCGCGCATCCGGGCGAAGGCATCGTCGCTGAACAGGTGGCGCGTCTCCGCCGTCGCTGGCAGGTGCAGGGAGATCACCTCGGACTCGCGCAGCAGTTCCTCCAGCCCGACGCGGCGGAAGTTGAGCGCCAGTTCCAGCCCCTCCGGCAGGCGCTGGTAGGGATCGGCGTACAACCCGCGCACCTTGAAGGGCTGCAGCAGGGCCGCAAGCGCCGAACCGATGCGCCCCATGCCGACAATCCCCACGGTGCGTCCGCGCAGGTTCCGGGAAATGGGGCGAAGCGCGGTGCCCAGCCACTCGCCACGGCGGATGGCGGCATCGGTGCGCGGGATGTGCCGCAGGCAGGCGAAGATCAGCGCCAGGGCATGCTCGCTGACAACATCGGCGGTGCCGGAGGGGTTGATGGCGAGGCGGATGCCGCGCTCGCGCAGTTCCGCGATCGGCGTCTCGCCCTGCCAGCCCACCCCTTGGTGCTGCACCAGCTTCAGCCGCGGCGCCTTCGCCACCCACTCGGGCCGCAGCACGGCGGGCGCGACGATCACCGCATCGGCGATCGCCAGCTTCTCCAGCCGTTCCGCATCGTCATTGGCCGAGAGGGTCAGAAGTTCGCAGCCTTCCGGCATGCTGGCGCGCCAAAGGGCGTAAACGGCCTCCGGCGCATGGCTCAGATACAGGATGCGGCGGATATTCTCTGACATATGGTTCCCTCTCCGTGTGCCGCGTCGTGGCACGGTGCGGAGAAGCTAGGGCAGAGCGCCGGCGCCGCAAAGCCATGGCGTGAGAGGGCGGCGCCGATGCGCCGCCCTCTCACCGTTCAGTTGCCGGGCGCCATGTCCTGCGGCGTGTCTTCGGCCACCGTCAGTACGGTGACTTCCGGCAACGCCTCAGGCGCGGAGGCCGGCTCCGGAGCAGTTGCCTCCTTCTTGCGGGCCCGGGTGGCCGCCGCCTTCTTGGCCGCCTCGCTGCGCGCGCCGGAAGCGCGCTTCGGCTTCGTCTCCGCCGCGGACTGCGGGGCCGCCTGGGTTGCGGCTTCCGGCGCCATTCCCCCCGTTGCCTTCTCGGAGGCGCTGGCACGGCCACGGCGCGAAGACGTCGTCTTCTTCGGGGCTGCCGCGGCCTTCGGCGCGGAGGCGCGGCGCGGCGTCGCCGCCTTGCGCGCCGTCGTGCCGGTGCGGGCAGCCGCCGGCTTGCGGGCGGTGGTGGCCGTCTTCCGCGTGCTGCCGGCCTTGGTCGCCGCAGGCTTGCGCGCCGCCGTGCTGCGGCTGGCCGCTGGCTTGCGGGTGGGGGTCGCCGCCTTCGTGGCGCGCGTGCCGGTCGCCTTGCGCGCCGTCGTCGTGCGGCTGCCCGTCGCCGACTTGCGGCTGGTCGCCGTCGCCTTTGCGGTGCGCGTGCCGGTCGTCTTGCGCGCCGGG